>CAWJTR010000001.1:0-581174 GCA_963845735.1 uncultured Alphaproteobacteria bacterium
GGGGCGGGAGCTGGCGCGGCACAGCTAACTAACGTCGTCAACGACAGCGCAACGGCCAAGTTCGGCTGAAGCTTGTCCAATCCGCTACCCTCTGGCCCGGACTTGTTCGGATCCGTCCGTCCCCCCTCCAGTCCGGACTCTAACTCCTCTGGCTCAGTTTTCCGGGAGCACGTTAGGAGGGGCCTCGCTTTCGGATTTCTCTCATAAGGTCACAGGCTGATTGACATTGGCCTAAGAAAAACTGGTTAGAGAATTTGAGATGAACTGATGTATCATCATGAACAGCCTGTATCTCATCGGTTGGCAGTTGGTATACTGTAAACCCCAAATCCCAACCGCCTATCTTCTGATAATATTTGCGTGTGGATTATAACGAAAGACGGGGCGGAAGGATGCAGGTTCGCCGCAGTCAAGACCGGAAAACAGGGATGCGCGCTGCGTCTGTATAGATTTGATCGGGAGGCTCATTTCCTGTGTTGACCATGGGGCAGCATAGGTGGAATCCGCTCCATCTTCAATCCGTTCTCGAACGACTGCCAGAAGGATGTCTGTCCGACCTCGATGGCAAGTTCAGAAGGATCCTCTGGTCTCTCGCCAACAGAGAGAATAGCCGTCCTTAGGAAGATCTGGATTAGAGACGCGGGTCGCCGAAAGGTTTTGCCATCAAAACCATCAAAAAACACCACCTCAAATCCGCCGCCAAAATGGTCCACCAAATTCAAGCCCGCAAATTTCGCCCCCGAGCAAATGGCCTATGCGGCTCATTCCCCACCCAACGGCAGAGCTAAGCGTTCCTACAATTGGTGTGCGCTCGGGTGCGCGCCAAATCCTCAGAATTATGCTATCAAAATGGTGCGGCTTCCCGAACCTTCGACAAAATGCTGACCCGTGCAAAATTAACAATTAGGGCCATCCCAACGGAACATGTTAAATTTGTCGCCATAGACCAAAGCGCCAAGAAGTGTAACGTCCGGCCTTCGGTTCGATTGCATGATAGTGGTGAAATGCTGTTTCGAGATCAGTCAAGGCAGGCTGCGATACTGGTAGAGTTACCCTACAAGATGGCTTATTACGTCGCGAGCATAAGAAGTGATCCTGTCCATCGAGAAGAAAGTGTTGGTTTTACGATAACTAATTTCACATGGACGCCAGCAAAATATTGTGATCAGGATGTCTGAAATTTAGCCGCTCAACAGCGTCGAATGTCACTAGGTTTGAATGCGACGGCCGCGGGCCGACAACAATACATCTCCCAGTAAAACTGGGACGCCGTTACGATGGGTGGCTACTTTATAAGCGTCATTGGTGTTCGTCCACGGGACCCTTCGTTGTTGCCACAATTCCAGCATCACGTTGGTTTCCTGGAGCCTTCAACGGAGGTGACTCTCCTTGGATACCACTCAACGTTGGCCACCACGCGCCTCGGTTTTTCCAGCTCTGCGCCTAAACTTAGATCTCTTGCCCGGGCTCGACCACGACTCATCCGAGGTCTCGGAGACCGCGCGCTACGGGCCCTAAAGGCGTTGCTAGCCGGGTCAAGCCGGGCCGAGGGTTGAATAGTTGCAGCATCTATTCCGCGGCTGCCGCGATCACAACCGGCTCGACCTTGGCGGCGCAGAATTTGAATTCGGGGATCTTGCCGAACGGGTCGAGCTGCGGGTTGGTCAGGATGTTGGCGGCGGCCTCGGCATAGCAGAACGGGATGAACACCATGCCCGGCGCCACGGCGCTGTCGGCGCGCGCCTTCAATTCGATCGTGCCGCGGCGGGTGGTGACCCGCACCGGGTCGCCGGCGGCGATGCCGAGCCGGCGCAAATCGGCCGGTGCGCAGGCTGGCGACCGCCTCGGGCTCGAGCTCGTCGAGCACGCTGGCGCGCCGGGTCATCGCGCCGGTGTGCCAATGTTCGAGCTGGCGGCCGGTGGTCAGCACCATCGGGTAATCGGCGTCGGGCTCTTCGGCCGGCGGGATGATCGCCGCCGGCACCAGCTTGGCGCGGCCCGAAGGCGGTCGGGAAGCCGTCGCCAAAGACGATCTCGTTGCCGGGCTTGTCCGCGGCATCGCACGGATAGGTCACCGAACTCTCGCGCTCGAGCCGCTCCCAGGTGATGTTGTCGAGCGACGGCATCGCCAGCTTCATCTCGGCGAACACGTCGCGCGGGTGGCGTGTAGGACCAGTCGAGCCCGATGCGCCGGGCGATCTCCTGGATGATCCACAGATCCTCGCGCGCATTCCCCGGCATCGGCAATGCGCGGCGGCCGATCTGCACCTGGCGGTTGGTGTTGGAGACGGTGCCGTCCTTCTCCGGCCAGGCCGAGGCCGGCAGCACGACATCGGCGTATTTCGCGGTCTCGGTCAGGAAGATGTCCTGCACGACGAGATGTTCGAGATGGGCCAGCGCGTCGCGGGCGTGCTGGACATCGGGGTCGGACATCGCCGGGTTCTCGCCCATGATGTACATGCCCTTGATCTCGTCGCGATGGACCGCGTCCATGATCTCGACCACGGTCAGCCCGGGCTTGTCGTCGAGCTCGGTCTGCCACAGCGCCTCGAATTTGTCGCGGATCTCGGGGTTCTCGACCGACTGGTAGTCGGGATAGACCATCGGGATGAGCCCGGCATCCGAGGCGCCCTGCACGTTGTTCTGGCCGCGCAACGGATGCAGGCCGGTGCCCGGCCGGCCGACCTGCCCGGTGACCATCGCCAGCGCGATCAGGCAGCGCGCATTGTCGGTGCCGTGGACATGCTGCGAGATGCCCATGCCCCAAAAGATGATCGCGCGCTCGGCGCGGGCATAGGTGCGCGCGACATCGCGCAGGGTCGCGGCGTCGATGCCGCAGATCGTCAGCCATCTTTTCCGGCGAATAGTCGCGGATGTGCTCGCGCAGCTTCTCGTAATCCTCGGTGTGCGCCTGGACGTATTGCCGGTCGGTCAGGCCCTCCTCGATGATCGTGTGGAGCAGCGCGTTCAGCATCGCCACGTCGCGCCCGGGATTGAAGCGCAGGGTCGCCGTGGCGTGCCGCACCAGGGTATGGCCGCGCGGGTCCATGACGAACACCTTGGCGCCGCGCTTGGCCGCCTGCTTGAAGAAGGTGGCGGCGACCGGATGGTTCTCGGTCGGCCTTGCGCCGATGACGATGATGACGTCGGAATCCAGCGCCGCGGTGAAGGGTGCGGTTACCGCGCCCGAGCCGATCCCCTCCATCAGGGCCGCGACCGAGGAGGCATGGCACAGCCGGGTGCAGTGATCGACATTGTTGCTGCCGAAGCCGGTGCGCACCAGCTTCTGGAACAGATAGGCCTCCTCGTTCGAGCCCTTGGCCGAGCCGAAGCCGGCGAGCGCGCGCCGGCCGTCTGCGGTCGCGGATGCGCGTCGAGGCCCGGCGGCGGCGCGGTCGAGCGCTTCCTCCCAGCTCGCCTTGCGGAAATGCGTGTACGGGTTGGCCGGGTCGATATCGGTGTCGTGCTTCGACACCCCGTCCTTGCGGATTAAGGGCTCGGTCAGCCGGTCGGGGTGGTGGGCATAGTCGAAGCCGAAGCGGCCCTTGACGCAGAGCCGGTTGTGGTTGGCCGGGCCGTCCTTGCCCTCGACCGCGACGATGCGGTCGTCGCGGATCTTGTAGGTCAGCTGGCAGCCGACGCCGCAATAGGGGCACACACTGTCGACTTCGCGGTCGGGCGCGTTGGCGTAGACGCCGTTGGCATCGACCAGGGTCGCCGGCATCAGCGCGCCGGTCGGGCAGGCCTGCACGCATTCGCCGCAGGCGACGCAGGTGCTGCTGCCCATCGGATCGTCGAAGTCGAACACGATCTTTTCATGATGGCCGCGCGCCGCCATGCCGATCACGTCGTTGACCTGGACCTCGCGGCAGGCGCGCACGCACAGATTGCACTGGATGCAGGCGTCGAGCTGCACCGCCATCGCCGGATGGCTGCGGTCGGGCGCCGGCGCGGCATGCAGCGGAAAGCGGCTCTCTTCAACGCCGAGCCGGTCGGCCCATTGCCAGAACCGCGAGTTCGGGTCATGCGCCGCCGCGCGCGCCGGCTGATCGCCGACCAGCAATTCGAACACCATCTTGCGCGAAAAGCGGGCGCGCTCGCTCGCGGTCTGCACCTTCATGCCGGGCGTTGGCTGGCGCACGCAGGAAGCGGCGAGCACCCGCTCGCCCTCGATCTCGACCATGCAGGCGCGGCAATTGCCATCGGCGCGATAGCCCGGCTTGGGTAGCCAGCACAGATGCGGGATCTCGGTGCCCCGCCGGTTGGCGACCTGCCAGATCGTCTCGCCGGGTGTGGCCTCGACTTCGGCGCCGTCGAGAAAAAAGCGGATCGGATCGGTCATCGGGAAGTCTCCCGCAAAAAGAATGTCTTCCCGGCGAAGGCCGGGACCCACATTTCAAACGTCTCGAAAGCGGACGAGTGGATCCCGGCCTGCGCCGGGATGATGATAATCACGTCAAATCCGCGCGGAAATGCTTCAGGACCTGCGTGACCGGGTTCATCGCCGCCTGGCCGAGGCCGCAGATCGAGGCGTCGCTCATGACCCGCGTCAATTCCTGCAGCAGGCCTTCGTCCCAATGCGGCGCGGTCATCAATTTGACCGCCTTTTCGGTGCCGGCGCGGCACGGCGTGCACTGGCCGCAGCTCTCATCCTCGAAAAAGCGCAGCAGGTTCAGCGCCACTGCCTTCATGTCGTCCTGGTCGGAGAGGACGACGACCGCACCCGACCCGGTAAAGCCCCATGTGGTTCGAGCGTGCCGAAATCGAGCGGAATGTCGGCCATCGCTGCCGGCAAGATGCCGCCCGAGGCGCCGCCCGGCAGATAGCCCTTGAACGCGTGGCCCTCGGCCATGCCGCCGCAGAATTCGTCGATCAGTTGCCGTGCGGTAATCCCGGCCGGGGCGAGCTTGACCCCCGGCTCGCGCACCCTGCCGGAGACCGAGAAGGTGCGCAGCCCCTTGCGCCCGTTGCGGCCCTGCCCGGTGAACCAGTCGGCGCCCTTTTCGACGATGTCGCGCACCCAATAGAGCGTCTCGATATTGTTGCACAGGGTCGGCCGGCCGAAGAGGCCAACCTGGGCCGGAAACGGCGGGCGCTGGCGCGGCAGCCCGCGCTTGCCCTCGATGCTTTCGAGCATCGCCGATTCCTCGCCGCAGATATAGGCGCCCGGCGCCGCGGCGCAGGTGGATGCGCGCATGCCGGCGCCAGTCCGGCGGCTTCGATCGCCGCAATCTCGCTTTCGAGGATCGCGAGGCATTGCGGGTATTCGTCGCGCAGATAAATGTAGATGTCGGCGGCCTCGACCGCCCAGGCGGCGATCAGCATCCCTTCCAGAAATCGATGCGGATCGGTTTCGAGGAAATAGCGGTCCTTGAAGGTGCCGGGCTCGCCCTCGTCGCCATTGACCGCCAGCAGCCGCGGTGCCGGCTCCTGGCGTACCAGCCGCCATTTGCGGCCGGTCGGAAAACCGGCGCCGCCGAGCCCGCGCAGACCCGAATGCTCGAGGGCTTCGATCACCTGATCGCGGGTGCGCTCGCCCGCCAGGCAAGCTTGCAGCAGGTGATAGCCGCCCTCCACGCGGTAGTTGTGAAGGCTGACAAATTCCGGGACAGGCGCATGCGTCTCACCGGCGGCAATCGCGGCGGCGACCGAGGCGGGGGTCGCATGCTCGTGCAACGCGTGGCCGATGGCGACGACCGGGGCCTTGTCGCAGCCGCCCATGCACGGGCGCGCGCACGACCCGCACGTCAGCGCCGAGCCGGCTCTGGAGATCGCTCAGCAGGGTCACGGCGCCGGCGAGCTCGCAGCTGAGGCTGTCGCAGACCCGCACCGTCAGCGCCGGCGGCGGTTTCTCGTCGTCCATGACGATGTCGAAATGGGCGTAGAACGAGGCGACCTCGTAGACCTCGACGAGGGCGAGCCGCATCTCCTCGGCGAGCGCCGCCAGATGGCGCGCGTGGAGACAGCCGTAATGGTCCTGCAGCAGGTGCAGGTGCTCGATCAGCAGATCGCGGCGCCGCTCGCGGTCGCCGAGCAATGCCTGTACCTCGTCTAACGCCGCCGGATCGACCTGCCGGCCCTTCGGATGATCGAGGCCCCGCCGCCGCCCCGAGCCCGGATGAATGCGGCGGTCGTGCTTCAGGGATTGCGGCATGACCGCCCTCCGAGCCCCTCTCCGCCCTTCAGGGGGGAGAGGGAGGGGCCCGCGTGCAGCGCGGGAGGGTGAGGTGGGCATCCGCCGGAGCTCGGGATCGCCCCCACCTCACCCCGACCCTCTCCCCCCCAAGGGGCGGAGAGGGAGAAGTGCAGGTCCGGATGCATCGTAAACCTACACCGCCCCCTCCTCGCGCAGGGCCGCGATCTCGTTCTTGCCGTAGCCGAGCCAGCCGAGGACTTCGTCGGTGTGTTCGCCCAACAGCGGCGAGCGCTTCACCTCGACCGGCGAGTCGGACAGATTGATCGGCGACCCGACCTGGACATAGCGGCCGCGGGTCGGATGGTCGACCTCGACCAGATAGCCGCGCTCATATTGCGATTGGTCCTCGTAGATGTCCTTCATCGACAGGATCGGGCCGCACGGCACGTCGACCTCGTTCAGCGCGTCCATGACCTCGAATTTGGTCTTGGTCATCGTCCATTTCTCGATGATCGAGAAGCATTCGGGGATCTTCGGCAGACGCGCCTGCGGCGTCGCATAGGCCGGATCGGCGATCAGCTCCGGCCGGCCGGCAAGCTTCATCAGCGGTTCCCAGCATGGCGGCTGGATGATCACATAGACCCAGTCGTTCTGGCCGCCCGGGGCGCAGCGCAATGCCGCCCCCGGCTGTCCGCCGCCCGAGGCGTTGCCGGCGCGCGGCACCGCGTCGCCGAATTCCTTGTTCGGGTATTCGGGCAGCGGGCCCTTCATGATGCGCTGCTGGTCGCGCATCTTGACCCGGCACAGATTGAGGACCGCGTCGGTCATCGCCACCTCGACCCGTTGGCCCTTCCCTGTCCGCTCGCGCTGGAACAGGGCGGCGAGGATGCCGGCGACTGTGTGCACGCCGGTGCCGCTGTCGCCGATCTGCGCTCCGGTCACGGTTGGTGGGCCGTCCTCCCAGCCGGTCGTGCTCGCCGCGCCGCCCATGCATTGCGCGACGTTCTCATAGGCCTTGCAATCGACATAGGGGCCGGGGCCGAAGCCCTTGATCGAGGCGTAGATGACCCGCGGGTTCAGTTCCTGGAAACGCTCCCAGGTGAAGCCCTGGCGGTCGAGCACGCCCGGCCCGAAATTTTCGAGGATCACGTCGCAGCGCCGCACCAGCTCTTCGATAACCCGTTTGCCGCCGGGCGCCTTCAAATTGACGGTGATGCTGCGCTTGTTCGAGTTCAGCATCGTGAAATAGAGGCTGTCGGCGCCTTTCACGTCTTGCAACTGGCCGCGGGTGATGTCGCCGCGCCCCGGCATCTCGATCTTGATCACATCGGCGCCCATCCACGCCAGCAGCTGGGTCGCGGTCGGCCCCGCCTGCACATGGCCGAAATCGAGGATGCGGACACCTTCCAGCGCTTTGCTCATTCATACGTCTCCAACCGTCGTCCCGGCGAAGGCCGGGACCATGCTCCACACTCGCCGCGGCGGCTGGATGGACCCGGGCATTCGCCGGGGTGACACTTCCGGCGCCCGTCATGTCGAGAAAATCGCCATGCTGCTCGACATGCGCGGCGAGCCCGAGCGTGTGCTCGCGCGCCAGCCGCTCGGCGAGTTCGGGCTCGCGCCGCTCGAGCGCCTCGATGATCCGCATATGGTCCGCGACCGAACGCGCCGCACGATTGTCCTGATGGATCGTGATCTTGCGGATCGCGCGCATGTGGATGAACAGGTTTTCGGTCATTTCGGCGAGCAGCGCGCAGCCGCTCATCTTGATGATCGCCTGGTGAAAGGCGATGTTCGCCTCGGAATAATCGTCCAGCCGCTCGTCTTGGTTTCCGGCGCTGAACTCGGCCATCAGGCGGCGCAGCCCGGCGATATCCGCGTCGGCGGCGCGCTCGGCGGCGAGCCGCGCCGCCATGCTTTCGAGCGCCGCCATGACCGTGATCATTTCGACGATCTCGCGCTTGGTCTTGCGTACGATATAGATGCCGCGGCGCGGCAGGGTGCGGACAAAGCCTTCCCGCTCCAACAGGGTCATCGCCTCGCGGATCGGCGTGCGGCTGACCCCGAGCCCGTCCGAGAGTCGCCGCTCGTCGAGCCTGATCTCCTGCGCGTGGCCGTAGATGTCCATCGCGGTGATTGCCCGCTTCAGCGCGGCGTAGGCTTCCTTGCGAAAGCTGGCGCCAGTGTCCAGCCGCGGCACGTCGAGGGTGGGCCGATCTATCTTTTCGACGAGACGCGGGCCGGCTTCGGTCATGACGCAGATATATGGTATACCAGAAACCTCGGCAACCCGGTTTTGCCCAACCCGGCGGAGCCTGCTCGCCGTCGCGCGAGCTTTGCTATAAGAACTGTTCGCAAAGCGGATCGGCAAAGGCGATGATCGTCAATCTCAACAAATACCGTAAGAAACGCGAGCGCGCCGAAGGCGAGCGTCGCGCCGCGGAAAACCGGGTTCGCTTCGGGCGCAGCAAAGTCGCTCGCGCCAAAGACCAGCGCGAACATGAGCAGGCCGAAAGATCCCTCGAAGACAAACGCCTCGATTAAGTCGCGAGCGCGCTCACCCCTTTCCGCCCTTCCCGGACCGGATCCGGGGGAGGGGCCCATTGCCTAGCAATGGGAGGGTGAGGCGGCTCGCTCTGGAAACAACTTCAAGGGCCGATCCGAAAAGGGCGTCGTTGGCGCAATCGAACTTTTGCCGCCACAGCGTAGCTCGGCTGTCACAGGCGGCCGCGGACGGCGAGGGCAGCGATTTCTTTTCTCTGCCGATCGTCGCCCCGGCATACTGCGCCCGGCCTGTAAACCGGGTTCTGCCTGTGGGGCGGAGACGGCGGGCATATGTGATTCTGATGAGGAGAGAACGGGATGTTCAGCCATATTATGGTCGGGAGCAATGACATCGCCCGGTCGAAGAAATTCTACGATGCCCTCTTCGGCGTGCTCGGGCGTTAGTCCCGCCACCCCGGACGCGAGGGGCCGACTGGCTTACGCGCATAATGGGGGACGCTTCATGGTGTCCAAACCGATCGACGGCAAGCCTGCCTGCTCTGCCAATGGCGGCACGATCGGCTTTTTGATGAGCAGCGCCGAGCAGGCCAAGGCGTGGCACGATGCCGGCGTCGCGAATGGCGGCACGTCGATCGAAGACCCGCCGGGCATGCGCCAAGGGGCTGCCGGGCAGATGTATCTCGCCTATCTGCGCGATCCCGACGGCAACAAGATCGTCGGGCTTTATCGCATGCCGGCCTGAATTATCGCGCGATCAAACTGAGGAGGGCCGCCCTGTCCGGGCGGCCCTGTCCTATGTTCATTGCGCTTTGATCCAGTCGTCTGATCCCGCCAGTTTGACCGACACATCCGAAAGAGAAATCCGCACCGGCTTGCCGTCCGCCGTCCCGCGGTGATCCGTGGAGATCAAGGAGCGGACCCGCCTTTTTGTAGCCGGCCCACGTCGCGATCACAATGCCGGGCTTCCCGGTTCCGCCCCGGCGGTAGACCATCTGCTCGACCCGCTTGTCGGCGCCGACATAGAGTTCCCACGTGTCGCCGGGCGCATAGCCGCCGCCCTGCGAAGGATATTTCATCACGAGCCGTTCAGCGGCGCCGTTCCCTATGGGCAGTTTGTGCATGCCCGTATCGGTCACCGTCGCGCTGCCGTCCCATATCGACGTGAAACGGGAGGAGCAACCAATACTGGTCGTTGATGAATGCCGGATCGATTTGGTTCTTTACGGCATCGCTTTGGCTGCCGAGTTGCGAGCGCTGATAAGTAACCTTTACCGGTTTGCCTGCCTTATCTTTGCCCTGGTAGGAGACCGTGTCGGTCTTTGGGTTCCATTCCCAACTGCGAGAAAGTTTTACACCACCAGGAAGTTCCGCAGTAAAAGTGTAGCGGATGCCCTCGATTTGCCCGAACGCATCGAGGCCGTAGGTCTTGGCCATCTGTTCGGCAATCGGCGGGCGCTGCTGCGCCCAAGACGTCGCCGGGAAGATCAACAGCAGCATGCTGAAGGCTAAAAGGCGGGTCACATCGAGTCGGCTCAAATTTGTCATGAACATCCCTCCTCGATGAATGAACGGATGGCGTGTGGATCAGACCCACGGGCTCGGGGATTGAGTTTAATGAGCACGGACCTCGGGCGAACCGAATGCAAGTACACTTTGGATGGTTTCGGACACAATCCGCGCGCGCGCCGTTCTCACGCCCTAAACACGCGCAACGCGGGCACCGGGGAGGGTGGCGTGATGGAGAACAGGGCCCAGGATAATTCCCCGGGCCTGGACATTCCTCAGGTGACCAGAGCCGAGATTGTTTCGTAGATCTGAACAGGCCGAGAACTTTGCTGCATTCCAGATTTTCGTCTAGCCACGCGGCCATCTTCCTTATGAAGCGTCACAAAAGCGCGTTTGACCTTCAACAACTCGGCCTTGAACAGCGCTTCGGGTGCCGGGTCGAAGCGTAAGCTCCGCATCTTTCCGTTGCGCTGCAAGGGCGCATGGTCATAACCCATGAAGTCTGTGTGGACGGGTAATGCCGGCCCACTCTGCTGCCGCGTCATAGCGCCGGTGGCAGTCGTCGCAAGAGGAACTTGAAGGCCTCCGCGACGGGCCCGTGCGCATCCAGGACCTTCTTCTCCACCGCCGCGAGATTCGCAGCGTACTCCCTCTTCGACCGCATAGTACGATAGCACTGCCTCGATAATCGTCCGACGGCCCTTGCCATGAACGTGCGCGGATTGCAAAGGGTCGGCCCTGCCCTGCCGCGAGTCTTCGCAGACACCCCCTCGCGCCAAGCGCTCCTTGCGCGCAAACAGATTGACTGCGTTACGGATGCGCGAGACCCAGGTAGCCGTGGAATTCCCGGAATGGGTCCCTTCAAAGGTAGCCATGCTACCACCCCGTCCTTCTCATTCTGTGGTTGCTTACGTTGCCGTGCGGGGGCCTAAGAGAAGTTTAACAAACTGGGCCAAGCGTGCACGCCATGAGGTTTATGGCATCCGGCGTATCGAGAAGCTTTCCAGCAGGCTAAGGGCACGAGACCCTGCCGTCTCGTCTAAGAGCAAACTGACCCGGTAAACGTTCTGGCACATCCAGCCGCCGATGCTGGCGGCATCGCCCCGGCATAGGCATCAGCCGTTTTGGAGCCGATAGCGCAGCCAAACCGCGCCGCCCTCCAGCACCTCGCAGCTCGCCAAGGTCATCGAACGGATCGGCGCTGCGACGCCGGCATCCTTGTCGCCGGAGTCGAAGATGCTCGGCGCGCCCTTCGCTCCATCGACGGCGGGGCAGATCGCAAGGCTGATCTCGTCGATCAGGCCGGCCCGCAGAAAGGCCCCGTTCGAGCCGCCGCCACCTTCGAGCAGCAGGCGTTCGAGCCCCAGCTCGCGGTTCAGGATCTCCAGCGCCAATCCCAGATCGAGCTCCTGCTCGCCGGCGAAGATGTAGGAGACGCCATCCTGGCGCAGGCCCGCCAGATGCGCGTCGGAGACCCGCTCGGTCAGCACCGCGACGATCGGGTCGCCGCCGATGTCGGACCGTCCCCAGGCGATCTTGCCCCGCGCGTCGAGTGCGATGCCGTAAGCGTCGCGTCACGCCGCGCGAACCAAGGTTCCCGCGGATAGGTCTGGTCGGTGTGATCGGGGTAGGCCACGGCCTTGGCGTATTCGCTGCCGGTCACCCGGCCGATCAGCCAGGAGCCGCCGCCGAGCTCTTCGTGCAGGCGCTCGAACAGCCCCGCCATGCGGTTCTCGGCGGGCCGCCACCGGCTGCCGAGAATGCGGCCGTCGACGCTCGCGTTCATGTGGCAGATCACATAAGGCTTCATTTCCGCACCCCGGCCATGTCGCAGTTTGCCCACAGCCGACCTTGCGGGCGAGGGTTCCAACGGCAAGGTCGGGTGGACAGCGGCCCTTCGCCGATGGCCGGGCCAACGACGAGGTCGCGCCGAAAGGAGCCATTCTTCTCAGCCCAGTCGCAACCGAACGACCGAACGAGCGTGGCTTCCACTCTCAACGGCCCGCTCGGCGCTTCGCGCTTTCGACGAAAGCTGCTGCGAGCCGGCTGAGCTGGCACCGCAAGCAGCTCACTTCGAGGCATCCGTATCAATGTGATTTGCTTCAGCCTCTCGGAGTTTCTTTGAAATCTTACGTAAATCGCCGTCCATATCAGTGTTGAAACTGTCCGCTTGCATCGCGACGCTATCTATAATCGAAGTTCCGTTTACGAGTTGGGTGGCGCACAATTCCTTGAACTCATTTGAAAGGTTGATTTGGTACTTGTTCTCGACGGCGTCAATCAAGATATCTACTTGATCTGCATGGTATTGCCTCGGCCCACCAAGCTCATCCGGAAAATCAATGTGCTGACTGGAAAAACCATGGATTATTCGTCGCAAAGCTTCCAAGCACATCGTAGAGCGCTTTCACACCGGGATCGGCGAGGAAGCTTTTCCGACGGTCATTGATGAACTCCACCAACGACGGATCACATCAAGGTTCGGCGGCAACACCTTGATCCTCCGCTGCACCCGTCGTTCCCGGTTGCGGAGCGACGGAAACGGTCGTGGTCGCCCATTTTGTACAAAGACGTGCGTGGTCGCAAAGACGAACGGGAACCATTTCCCCGTGAGCCCGAAAGTCATCAGTGTGACGTCGTAGGAAACGCCGTCTGCGATGTTATTTATTACGGTCGGGCTGGGCTGCCCTCCTGGTGGTACTTGGATTAGGTCTCTCTCGATGTAGAGCCAGTATTTCTGACCACTCGTCAATGCCTGCGGGGTAATAACCAGCGTTCCGGTGTCAGGGCGCACAATAGCCGTATCAGGCGGAACACGCTCACTCGGCTCGGTATCGTTCAGGCCAAGCGTTGTCAGCAAACTCTCCCGAAACATAATTGCCGCAGCAAGGCCGCCGGCAACGACGACTGCACAGCTCACCCGCCCCCACGCAACTCGCCGCATTCGCGACTGTACGCGGACAGCTTGATTACGCGTTCCGCGCAAGGCGGGCCCGCGGCCGCTGCCCCGCCCCCGGGGCCACCAGTCGTCAAACGGTGTCCCCGCTCGCAAATTTTATCGCAAGCCGAGCAATTTCCTTCTCAGGGTTACTGATCGGTGTGAAGCGGGTGTGGGAGGTGAACTGTATGCCGACCTCTAGTTCGGGTTGCGACACTAAGACGTCATGAGCAATCACGAGGCCGTGGACACGATCGACATCAAAGATCCAATCGCTGCACCGTGATTGAAAACCACGCCAACGGACGGCCAAGGTCATCCCGAAGGGACTCGCATCGAGGCACCGTCAAATCGTTGAACCAACTCAAGAAGGCCCCGCTTGTATCGCAACGTCGTGTGCCGACCTCGAGCGTCCACGACCCTAACGGGCCCAAAATTCCCGAACATCACGATCGGCGCACGGGCCGCGATGCGATCCAGTGTAGGCGGGCTCGGGAGGAACGGAGTTTGGCGTATAGGTCGATGGCTCAAGAGGCCGAGCAGCGGGCCGGGATCGAACGAAATGTAGTTGTCGCGCAACCAGCGCATCAGGGCTATTGCCTGCGCGTAAGGCACGAGTTGACGAAAAGCGCGGCCCTCCGGCGAGCGGGACTGTAACGGCCACGGATCGGTCGCCAAAAAAAGGCCGCGTAAGCGTAGGCCCGGCAGGCCCTCGGGTCCGGGAATCTACTGTGCCCCCGATTCGGGCGACTCGGAGTTGAGGTCTCCTTCACGGGATCGAATGCTGCAGGAACCGCAGAGACATCGAGGAATGATTTTGGTAGTGGTGCAGTTGGAATCGCTATTTGGATGTTTTGCATAGCACCGGGAAACATCTACCGGAAGGTTGTGGGTAACCGCTATTCGCCTGACAGCGACCACGCCGGGAGTCGCCTCGTCCGAACGCCAAGTCGCCTAATGCCAAGTCTGCCTGGTACATCACCAGCCGAGTGGCTTCTTTCAGGTATCGCCAAAGTAATAGACTGACCGATAGCCGGGTAAATTAATGTTAAGAGATGTGTTCTTCCTCCACGTGGGTCCTCTTCAGCGCCCCCTCGAATCTAAAGTTCCGCTTTCTCGTTCCTGATCAAAGCGGCGGAGTCGTAGGCGGCTTTCAATATGTCGAGCGGTAAGCCTGCGAATTCGAAATCTTGCCGTCGGCGGCCAGACGCGAGGACGCCCCTGTACCCACGCAGCACTTCGCTTTCACCATTCTCCTAGGAGTCAAGCCAAGTCGCTGGTGACTAACGCGATCACTTCGTGACACGATTGACCTTTTCGATAATGCGATGGGATCGGCAGTCCAGACGAATGGCTTTGGATTTGCGGCATTGTGCTCGCCGAGGTAGCGGTTGATGGCAGCTTGAAGGTCGACGAGGGAATTGAAGACGCCGCGTTGCAGGCAACGCTGGGTCAGGGCCGCGGAAAAAGTTGCTGGACGGCATCGAGCCAAGAGCACGAGATGGGGGTGAAATGGAACACCCAGCGGGGATGACGCGTGAGCCAGGCGCGCACTTTGGGATGCTTGTGGGTCGCATAATTATCGAGGATCGCGTGGATGAGTTTGCCGGCCGGGCACCGCGCGCTCGATCAGCATTCAGGAAGCGGATGAATTCCTGATGGCGATGTGCTTGTGCCATGCATTGTCCAATGACCGTCCCGTCGAAGCACATTGAAGGCGGCGAACAGGGTTGTGGTCCCCGTGGCGCTTGTAGATCGTGGGTCATGGTCCCGCCCCGGCCCGACTTCAAGCGGCAGGCCGGGCTGGGTGCGGTCGAGCGCCTGGATTTGCGATTTTTGATCGATCGAGAGCACGAGACGGCATGAGCCGGCGAGTCGATATAGAGCCCGACGATGTCCTGGCCCCCAATTTAGCGGCAAAGGCGGGGTCGATGCGTAAGCTTGAAACGTGCGCAAGCGATGCGGCTGTAGCTTGTGCGCCGCCCAGATGCGCTGCATAGAGCTCAGCGAAGATGCCCCGACTGGCATGGCCGGCCATGGCGCGGCCGGTCCCATGGGTTGTCTCTCCAGGCGGCTCGGCGCAGAGTCAGCGCGAGGACATGGTCGACCAGCGCTGACTGGAGGGCGGCGATGGTGGCAGACCGGTTTTGCGCGTCTTGTCGTGCAGCAGGCCGGCCACGCCTTCGCGCATGAACCGCTGCCTGCAGCGCCGCGCGCGAGGCTTTGAGACCCGGCGCGGCGCGTGGCCCCGGCGGTGCCGCAGCTCTCGCCTGTGGCCAAAATGATCCGCGCCCGCCACACATGCTTTGCGGGCTCTGCAATTACTACTACCACCGCGGCCAGTCGCTCGCGGTCGGCGGCACTCACCTCAATATCGATCCCCTCGCGCATCGCCGGAGTTCTGGCCATTGCGTGGATTACAGGATCTCGAATCCTATGAACCCGTGGAACCACTAGCTTACAATTTATCGGATCTCTCCCAGGCCTTCGGACGCATAGTTTTGTGCAATGACGCTGTCGATGGTTGCTGATGCTGGCAATGACCGACCGCCTGGCTCGGGCGATTTCGTCGAAGCCGAGGCGCATCTTCTGGTGCGTGAATAGCTTCGGCGGTCTGAATGTGGCTCGCGACATTCGCATCTGGCAGCGCTACGCCATTTGGATGCTCTGGCGTGAAAAGGGTCGCTGCGATACCCGGAATTGCTAAATCGTGTTCCTGTTGATCGGCGAAGGCACCTACTGTCGTTCCGGCAGCCACCCCAGCGAGCGTGATCCATTTCTCGCGCGTAAGTGTCCCCGCCTCCTCTACCATGGCTACTACAGACGACATATCGCCGTAGCTAATGTCCAGGTAGCCCGTGTTCAGCAACAAGACGCTATGACCGATAGCTACGGCTCTCGAGCGTCGGCTTCGGTCACCCATGAAGTTACCGCCGCTTTATTCAGGTAGCCACCGGATGAGTAGCGATAGTCTCCGAGCGATTGAACGAATAATGTTTCGTTCGCATAGACGTGGTCGGAATTGGGCAAGCTTCTCGCGGACATCGCGATCTCACGTTGGAACAATGGCACCGAGTAACCCGTGGGATGATTGTCGACCATAGGCATGGCCTCGCAGCCGGCGCTGATGAGCGATCCAGACTGCGGCTCCGTCGGGGTGCTGATCGCGAAAATATTTGCCAAGACGTTCGACGACCTTCGCTTCCCACGTCGTTTCCGTTTTCCAGCCAGATTCCGACGGCATTGAGGTCCATATCTACAAGTACGGTCGCATTCACGGCGCCATTCGAATTTGCAGCGAGAACCTTTTCCGCAATGTTGTGAATTTGATCCGGCGTGACATTAGTCCGCAATGTAATGACATGGGTGTTTGGAATGTGTGAGTGTTCGGCCGAAGATGAACTGTTGGTCAGCCACGATGCGTAAGATTTCTCCTGGCGAATGATCCATCTGTCATGGGTTGGCGCAAGCTCGGAAGTAACACCAACCCAGTGATCGTTTGCGTTCGCCGGGATACCGGGCGTTCCTATCACCAAAGTTGACCGTTCGTCGGAAGCGAGGCCACGACCCACAAGCAAAAAGGCGGAGCAGAAGCGATGGTCACCACACGTAGCGAAGACTTCAAACTCAATTGGAACCCTGACAGGTGTCGCGACTCGTCGCCTAGAAGAACAGAGCGCAGGTGCCGACGCGCGGTCCAGGCTTCTCGGCAGGATCTCATTGTTACCGCCTCTCCTCACAAGCTTTACTGTTCACCGTGGGGTAGCGAATTGGGCGCGTTTCCAAAGTTCAACAATGGCTGTTTTTCCGAAGCGGAATTTGCGTTTTTTTTGAAGCCCCATCAACGGAGTTGCCCGGAACGACGGGCACTCCCAGAGACTTTCGATTGCCTTCGCCGGTACCGGGTTGATCTTGATACTGCGTTTGTACCTTGCCAGCGCCGCTGGTGGCTCTGTTCTGATTGCCTCCGCCGTCAGACGCTCGGCCCAACGTAGCGGGATTGGTGGCATTGCCGAGAGCGCGCCCGTGATCGACGTCGGCCTCGTGAGGACGATATCGGTCGATGTTTCCGACCCGCCACGTTTCTTGCGTTGATCCCGCTGTACTCCATCGGAAGCGTTGGCGTCGAAGGCGTTGCGGCGTTGGAGACCGTTTAAATCATCGACATCTGGCAACGCCCACGTTTTGTCATTGCGCGATCGGTTCAAACTAGACTGGAGACCTCGCAGTTGCGTGTCGACTGCATCGATGCTGTTTTTGAGTTCGTTGAGCTGATCATTAAGTGTCCGACCAAAAGAGGAGTTGAGTGATTTCAGTGGGCTGTGATACCCGCGCTGTGTGAGAACGCACGGGGGGCACAACATGTGGACCGAAACCACTCGACCGCAGTATGAACGCAAGGGATTGCGTTACGCAAGCGATGTGACGGATGCAGAGTGGGCCCTGATCGCGCCGCGGCGGCCGCCGCGATACCGGCGGGGCCGCCCACGAGAGACCGAATTGCGAAGCGTCATCAATGCCTTGCTCTACATGGCCCGGACCGCCTGCCAGTGGCGGCGGCTGCCGCGCGAGTTCCCGCAATACTCGACCGTGCAGTATTATTTCTATGCTTGGCGCGACAAAGGCGTGTTGGAAACGGTCAATTTCGAGCTCCTGCTCGAAGCGCGCGAAGCCGCCGGACGCGACGCCAGCCCATCCGCCGGCGTCATCGACAGCCAGTCGGTCAAGACCACCGAGAGCGGCGGCCCACGCGGCTATGACGCCGCCAAGAAGATCAAGGGCCGCAAGCGTCATATCGTGACCGATACCAGCGGTCTGATGGTCGGCGCCGCGGTCCACCCCGCCGATGTGCAAGACCGCGACGGGGCAGCGCTCGTCGTCGAAGCCATCCACGACCTCTTCCCGTGGCTGCGCCACCTCTTCGCCGACAGCGCCTATTCCGGTGACAAGATTCTGAAAGCACTCGCCAAATTCGGCCGCTGGAGCATCAAGATCGTCAAGCGCATGGCCGACACCGTCGGGTTCGAGGTCCTGCCGCGCCGCTGGGTCGTCGAACGCACCCTGGCTTGGCTCAACCGCAACCGCCGCCTCGCCAAAGACTTCGAAGCCTCCATCGCCAGCGCCAAGGCGTGGATCTAGCTTGCCTCAGTACAGCTTCTCATCAGGCGACTGGCTCGTGCCTGACACAACCTATGCGATTCTGAGTCGGACACTAAGACCTTTGACTGAACTTTGTGTTGCGACAGATTTCCTAGTTCTGCCACGCTATCGGTCGCGGTTCTTGGCAGTTACCAGAGCAAAACGAGAGCTAAAACCAGCAAAGTCAGAAGATCTCCGCCTGTCAAGATTGTCTGATCTCGCGACCTCCTTTTCGCCCAGTATTCGCTGTTCTCGGCATATTTACGGAGCAAGCGGCCGTTATTTGCGACGTCGTCACGTACCTGCTCTACATCGGTAGCCAATCTACCGAGTGGGTCATCGTTGGCATCTGATATCGGCGGTCTGGGGATGACTTTTGGGCGGACCTCGGCCGTCCGACATTTCAGCCCAGCCGCTCGGGCGCGCGTGGCCAACCCCGCATCGGTGCCGAAATACACTCGATTTCCAAACGCCGCGAATTCGGAGTCCCACTGAGCCTTATTCAAAATGTGCCAAGGTGGATACGTGGAAAGTGGGCTCAGGTCGATATAATCCCGACCTCCGCCTATTTGGTTAACTTCTAGTGTCAGGCCCAACTCGGCCGCAAGCGGTTTTATCGACCGTACGAGTACTGCTCCGGTAGACGGCCATCGCAGCTTCTCGGATCGGTAGGTAAATCATCGACCCTGCATGCGAAAACGGCATCTCTAAGTAGTAATCCGTCAAGTAGAGCCGCTAGTTCGTTCAAATAGGTCTCGACCGCCTCGCCAGACACTGTCGCATCGCGCACGAGCACGCCTACGCCGGCAAACGAGCCGGGACGACCACCTCCGGTCTGCGCCGCGGCAAAGTATTGTCCTATCCATGTCCAGGTTGATCGCAGCGCCTCTACATTGCGAACCTTCCAACCAATGAATGTCGGGATACGAGCCACAAGCGCTCTCGGCCGACCGGAGCCAATGAGGCTCCAAGATCGCACCACCGGCGGGCCTCGGCTAGCAGCGCAGCCCGGCCGGGTGCGTCGATATCGTTGGGAGCCCGTAACATCTGATCTGCAGGCCAGGCGTTGTACCGAGAATGCAGGAAGCGACCATGGCGGAGGACCATCGAAAGCGGTTTATGCGACAGTGAAAAAGCGCTGGATGCGCTCAATCATATTGGCGGGCGGCTCCACCTCGGGAAACAGCACGAAGCGCAAGGCGCCGCGATTGGTGCTTCTCATTTGAGGATGATTACCTGCCAACCAGTTCCACACGAACTTCGGATAGCGTTTCAACCCTTCGAGATCGTCCTTGTTTGGCCGCTCAACCTCTCCGTTCATCAAGCCCGCCGAGTAAGGCATAAAAAGCCGCGTGTCCGTCCATCCCGCTCCAGAATTTCGTCCACGCCGAGTTATATCTCGCGCTGAAGTGGTTCATAACGACGTCGGCGTCGGGATGTGCGTCGCCAAGATCTCCTGTTCGCCGATCTGGAATCATATCCCACTTGTTCAGCAACAACAGGTGATAGTCGTTATTTCTGTCGGCTTCACTTCGCTGGTCTTGAAATCGCGTCATTACACCGCGCAACCCAGTGTCACTTTCGTGAGTATCAATTGTTCGGGAATCCCTCCCAATAGAAAATGGAGCCAAATAAATCACCGATATCGGGTCGTGATATTGTTTAATGATGTCGGAGACCTGGGGAAGGAGGACTTTGAACCTCGGTCCATCCCGCTCTGTGTTCGGTGCGTAATTTTCTCCCGGTCCCTCGAGAAATGCAAACTTCAAGACCTTCCGCATCTGCGACGTTCCTTGAGTGAATGACACATCTATTGAGAGGAAGAAGGGCCATTCATCGTGATTGCGGGGCAGTAAGACACCTTCTATTGCGAATCGTCTAATCCCCATTCAAAGAATTTCTGAGAGTACTCGTTTACGTAATCGTATTCCTGTTTAAGTCTTGGATCCAAGATCGCTTCACCCAACCTGATATCGAACCTCGCGTGGTCTCGCATGAGGTTGAACAGCGATGCCAAGAGAGTGGTCTTGCCTGAGTTGGCGACACCAAATATCAGCACGGGATGCCGGTCCTGGGCAGCCAGCCCTGCGGGCCGCTAACACGATCTGGCTCTTCCTCTCCTCACGTTGGCCGTGGACTGCTCCATCGCGACCGCCGCTTCGGGTCCCGCTTTGGCCTCTCTCTGGGTTTCCCCTCCGGTACGTACTCTTCGCCATTCTGCATTGAGGAAGCCCTTCTCCGCGTTAATTCACCGCGTACCGTCCAAAAGGTAAGCTGGCTCCTTCGTATCCGTGGATTGACGCGCGGATACCTTCGGTGCCGCTCGCTCGTACATACCGGTTAGTAAAAGATGAGAGCGAGATCGAGGGCGATCGCAATAGATGCATAGACGTACGTCGTCGGAGTCGCCCATCGGTTCAGCAGCATGGGTACGACGGCCGTGATCGACCCCAAACGGAGCGAGGCATCCACGTTCAATGTCGAAGGCAAAACCGGCATTACCTCGTGATGCTCGTTTGTCCAGTCGTGCAGCTGGGTGAAAGCCCTCGTATACTCACAGCGCTACTGCACCGAGAACATGCTGGGCCTGTCTAATCCATCCCCGACCGTTTTGGTCCAGGTCGTTCAGCCCTCTATCGCTATCGATCTCCGCCGCCGGGTCGCCCGACCTCGAGTTACTTACCGGTCCAGATCGTCCCGCTTCTTCTTGGTCAGCTGAGCCAGACACACCCGTCAATGCGCTATTGACGCTCTGCAACAATCGAATGTTCTGGTCATTGGTGGCGCTGATCCGTTTGAGGAACGTTTCACGCTCATTCTTGCCCCAATATTCCGTAAGGTTCTTGCGTGCGGTGGTTTCGATATAACTAACCGCGTCTTCGTTGGCTTGTACTTGGGCTCGGTCGTGGCAATCTCGGTAGAGGGTGGTCATCCTCGAGGGTAGCTGAAGTGTCACCGACCATCTTCTTTATTTTGTCGAGCTCGGCATTTGCCGTCGTGCCAAAGCCGCAACGAGCCTCGGGATGGATTTTCAACCTCATTTCTCAGGATTTTCAGCTGCTGATTTCAAGCTCATCGAGCTTAGCTTTGTAGCCGCCTGTTGAGATCTCCGCCTCATAGCCGCGGCTTGACACCACGGTGTTGGCACCCGATGGGAAGTGTTCAAGAGAGCGTATCGCGGACGAGATGTCCTCCTGAAGAACTGCGCGACCTTCGAAGACAAAAAGGAATATGTTGATCGTGCCCATGGCGCTAATGATGAACAGAAATGGATAGAGCAATAACCAGCTTACGCCCGAGCCCGCGACACGCTGCTTGGCTCGATGTTGGCCGATGAGAAACGCTGAGAACAAAGCCACGAGGGTCACTAGCACAGCCGCTAAGGCTGTCGCCGGCGGCCATGGCACCACGCGTACGAGCAACCAGTACCATCTGCCGCGACCACGCCGACAAACAGCATCGCGGCGAGAACGACGAGCACCGATAAGACCGAAGTGCCCCGACGCGGCGCTCCAAGACCGTCCATCTATGCCCTCCCGGCTTCCGACAGCGCTTCCAGCCGCGCCGCGATCTTGATGCCATCGCGAAGGAGGTCTGTCTCGTCTACGACCAGATCACCGACGTGGACACCGGTGCGAGACCGCATCGGCTTGCTGGCGGCCGACTGCTCCTCCCGCTCGTCGAGTATTTGTGCACGGCGAGGGCGCAATTCACGGCCCTGGGCGGCGCTGGCGAAATCGACGAGGACGCTGTCGCCGCCCGTTTTGAAGATCCGACCGGGATGCTCGGCGATCAGCCGGCCTGCGATCTCGCGGCAGGCTTTGAGCCGCGCCAGCGTGCCAACTTCGTCCTGCCCGACAAGCCGGCCATAGACGGCGACATAGGCGGCAAAGATCGCTGCCAACTTGCGTTCCACCGAAGGTACGGACAAGCCGTGGCTCCTCCCTGTGCAATTATATTGCAATGAGACCACACCGGAGAAGGTCCGTTTCGGGGGCATGGGCCGTCGTTGCCCTTGAGGGAAACGATGGTCGGCAATGGGTCGACTTACTCCTTGACCCGTAGGCATCCGAACGGCCGGAATCGGGCGCTACTTCGCCGTCGGTGGCTGGTGGCGTCGTCGCTGGGTCAGCTCCCACGCAAGCACTCGGCCGGGCTCGGCCGGCTTGCGGTGGCAAGTCTGCCGCGCCCCGGTGTGCGTCTCTATCATCGCCGTGTTCTCGGACAGCGCAACCAGCCGGTTGCCGTTGAGCAGCCAGAGCAAGCCGGCGCTGTCGATCCGCGCAAATGGCCGATCGCGGTCGCAGCCGAACAAATCATGAGGTCCCCAGCCTAGCGCGGCGGCGACCGCGCAGAAGGGACTGTCAAGGAACAGCCCCACGTCGTCGACGAAGCGCTGCCACCGCTTAGTCGGCACGTCGCAGGGCGGCTGAGCGGGGTCGAGCCGGGCGAAACCTTCTGCCCACTCGCGCGGGATCGCACCCTCATGCTCAATGATCGCGGCGCGTTCCGCCTCGGCCTCGCCCCAGGTCGCGGGCGGCGGATCGGCGGCCGCGTGCGGGCATGCGGGCGGCTCTGTCCGTTGTTCAATTTGTTCAAAATGTTCAAAAGGTCGGTCAGCTACAGGGTTTTGAACATTTTGAACATTCTGAACAGCGCATGGAAGCGCCGCGGAGTGCTCCGCAGCGTCGCCGTGTAGCTCGGCGAGACGCTGGCGCCAGCGGTTCACGGCGCGGCCTCCCACAGCCGCGGCGACACCTCCCAGTCGCCGCGCGGCCGTCCGGTGCCCGGCTGCACTGCGGCCGTCCGTATCCATCCGGCATCCGCCAGCACGCGGAGCGCATCGGCGCGCCGCTCGCGGTCGCGTAGCCATGCCCAGCCCGGCCGCTGATACAGCGCCCGCTCGTTGAGCGCCGCCGGATGGTTCGCGTGGATATGACGGGCGATCGTGGCTGCGTCCGCCTCCGCCTGGCCGATGGCGAGCCCCGCGGTCACGCGGTCGAGCATCGCCGCGAGATAGTCGAGATACCCGCCCGCCCGCGCCAGCGCGTCGGCTGCGACAGCGCGGGGCTCGGCGCGCTCGGATCCCGCCCACCCCAACAGCTCATACACGAGCGCCAGGCGAAGGGCGCGGCCCGGGGTCTTGCCGTGCCACCCAGCAGCGAGCCCGCGGGAAGCTCGGGCCCGCTCCATCGCCTCGCGCCGGAGCTCATCGAACAGCTCGAACGCGTCGCGGTCGAGCCGCAATATTCGTGGCGTCCGCTCACCTGACGGATCGCCGTCCATCGCCAATCCGAACAGAAGCCTCGCGGCAGCCATTAACCGATCGCGACGGGCGAGCGCTTCACTGCCGCCGTCGCGCGTCAACGCTGTGATCGGCGCCGGCTCCGGCCAGATGTACCCCAACCGTGCCGCCAGACCGTCATCCGCGCCGGCTAGCGCCTCCCGCAACCTGTCGGGTTGTATACCGCCGAGGATCGTCAGTGCCGTGCGTGTGATGCGTATTGGCTCGCCATGGTATTTCACGCGATCGGCGACATATGTGCCCCCGTTCCAGGCCTCGAGGTAGAAGGCGCGGTCTCCACCATGGCCGCCGTATCGGTCATGGTTTCCCAACCACCCGGTCAGCTCGTCGCGCATGTAGAGGAGCCCACGCGGCTGTTCGGCAAGCAGCCGTTGCAGCTCCTCGGTAGTTGCGTCCATTGCGACTACACGCGGCTTCGGCGGAGGCGATGGAGCATCAGCGCCGGGCGGACGCTCAGGCGGCGGCTCGCCATTCTTCACTGCCGCTCGCACTTTGTCGCGCCATTGTTCCTCGAGCGCGCGAGCGCCTTCAGCGAGCGCATCGTACTCAGTGTTCGCCGCTTCCCAGGCCGGCTCGGCTTCGCGCTCTATGGCGCGGCTCGCCTCGACGATCGGACGCAACGCAGGCGTCTTTCCGGTTGACGGGGCGCCGATCAGTGCCAGCCACACATGTGGCGGCTCGCTCCACGTCGCGGTTGCGCCGATATGTCTGGCATTGCCGATCCATGCAGAGGCGCCGCCGATCAGGCCGGCTGCAACGTAATCACGCGGACAGCCGCGCGCCTCGGCCTCGGCGGTGATCCACTCACCCCAGCCCGCCGGCAACGCGTCATCGTCGAGCGCCGGCGCCGGCGGTCGGTCATCTTCGACCAGCCGCATATCCGGCTCGGGCCAAGGCGCGTTCCCGATGGCGCGCTTCATGGAAAGCCGGAAATCGACAATCACAGCAGCCCCCGTGCGCCGAACGCGCTGCAAAGCGTGGACTCGATTTCCCGCGGCGTAAGCCCGGCGGCAATTGCGGCAGCGGCTAATTCATCGGCGACGGCCTGACCGTCGAGCAGGCCGGCCGCGATAAGCCGGCCTAGGCCGTACGCTTCGCTATTGAGCGCGGCGTTGCGCGTGCCCGATTCCGGCGCGGGCCACCCGCTCGGTGGCAGGCCGCAACGCAGCGACGGCGTAACGCGTACCGTGTTCAAAATGTTAGAAATGTTCAAAACCCCTGCCCGGTGGGCTCAGCCCTGGCGGTGGAGCCAGCTCTGCCAACAGCCAACCCGGCCAAGCTGCGGACGGCACATCGCGAAGCACCGGCTCGCCCGCGCCCGGCCACCAAACCACGTACCCTCCGGCAGCGCGGCCGTCGACGCCCGTGACCGGGCGGCCGGTCCAGCAGCGCAGCCCGTCGGTATGTTGGAAAAGCAAGTGAAGGCCACGTGAGCGCGTCCGGTGGATGCGGGTCTCCGGCAGCCGGTCGCGTCGCGCGGCAAACCAATCCGCAGCCTCAGGATGGCGCGGCGCATCGATATCGAGCGCGTCGAGCCCGGAAGGTTCGCCGGTAGGTACGCCAACGAGCGGACCGGGGTAGAGGCGCCACAACTCGCGAAGCCCAGCCGGATCAGCCACCGCGTCGCGGAAGCCATGCGGGCAATGCGGGCGCCTTGTCGGGTCGGCACGGAAAAGCAGGCAGACCGAGTGCAAGCGCCACGCCGAGCACGATCTCGGCCGCGGTCATCGGGTCGGCTCGCTGGTCGATCGGCGCGCGCTGCGCTCGATCCAGTCGAGCAGATCGCGCCGCCGATAGCGGACCGCGCGGCCCAGCGCGACATATCGGGGGCCGGTGCCGGCGCACCGATGGCGTTCCATCGTCCGCTCGGACAGCCGCAGGAGCGCGGCGGCCTCGCGTCCGGTCAGCAGCGTGCCTCGCGTCCGGTCAGCAGCGTATCGCGATCGTGATCGTGATCGTCCATGTCGTCACCGTTCCCCAATGCCGGGGCGCCGTGCGCGTTGTGACGGGACGATGGGTTAGATGTCGGGCGCGTCGCTGGCGGAAACCCGACGCCACCCCGCGGATCAGGGTCCTACACGCCGCCGCAGGAAATGCTTAAGCGGTTCCGGCGCCTACTGCCTCTCTAAGTTGACCCGATACTGGCGCAGCGCGTACGGGGCACTACCTTCCGGCAGGTTCAGCCATTGGAAGACGCTGTACGCCAGGTCGCCGAAGCCGGTGCGGTCGCTGCGGCCATGCTTCGGCGCCTCGCCCGTGGCGTTAAGCCAGTCCATCGCCAAGTGCATGACGAGATTTTCCCGGCCTTTGTTTCTCGGCCGGCCACCTCGGTGACGGGTGGCGCCCGTGCCTCGCACTTTGCCCATGATTATCGGCTCCGCCCGGAGACGGGAACGCTTGCCGGCCCCGCGGCTACGGCCTTGGACTATCTGGCCGCCTTCCGAGGTCATGACCTGCACCGCCGTGGCAAGCTTCTGGCCGTCGGCATTGGCCGCCCATTTCAGAAAGCGCGCGGCAAGGCGCTCGGGCGGATCAAACGGCTCGTCGCCGATCGTCTCTTCGGCGAATAGCCTCGGAATAACCGCCCGCGCCCGCCGGCCGAGCTGTTCGATCGCCTGGTTGGGAAGGGCTTTTAGACGCGCCCTTAGTTGGCCGATCGATGGATCGTCATCGTGGCTCAACTTCCAGAGGTCTCGCAGCGCGTCGTGCGCGTCGCGAAACGTCGCCTCGGGCGGGGTTGCGCGGAAATGGGCGATCGATGCTTCGATGCCGCCGATGAAGCGTTCGAGACGATCGTGCGGGAGGGACATCCCCTCTTTCGTCAGGCAATCTCCGACCCGGGCGCGCTGCTCATCATCGAGCCGATAAGGGATCACTGCTTCAGCCAGCCGCGTCGCCCGTCCGGGAAGGAAGCGCGACCACCTCGGCCGATGCGGCGGCGCTGGGTTTCCGGTTCATGGCTGCCGCGATCCTCGCTCCTACCGCGTCGTTGGCGGCGCGCAGGGGATCGGCCGACAGGTGGGCGTAGCGCGCCGTCGTCGTCGCATGCTTGTGGCCGAGCAGCGCGCCGATGATCGGCAGGCTCAGCCCGCCGGCGGCGCCGACGCTGGCGAAGCTGTGACGCAGATCGTGCAGCCGGACATCGACGAGCCCGGCGGCTTCACGGATGCTCGGCCATACGTTGTCGATCGCCGCGCTCGCGCTTTCGGCTTTCACGCCTGGGATCACGCGCGGGTTGTCTGCCATCCGGGGCAGTTCCTGTAGCAGCGCCCGCGCGGGCGCGTTCAGATACACGACCTTGGCGCCGGTCTTGCTGTCGGGGAGCCGCAGGCACTCGCGCTCGAAATCGACGTGCTCCCAGCACAGGTTGACGATTTCGCCGCGCCGGCAGCCCGTCAGCAGCAACAGCTTGATCGCGGCCGAGGGATAGGGATTGCCCGTCCGCTCCGCCTCCGCGTCGAGCGCCGCGGCCAGCCGAGCGATTTCCGCCTCGGACAGGAACCGCTCGACCTTGCGCACCGGCGCCTTTTTGACGCCGCGCGCCGGGTTGTCGGCGCACAGGCCGCGCTCGATCGCGAAGGCGAAGATCGCGCCGACCAGCGTGACGCATTGCGCAGCGACACCCTTGCCGCCCTTGGCCATGCTGCCGGACGGCCGCTTTTCGCCGTCCTCGATCTTCTGGGCGGTCTTGCCGGCCGTGACGGCATTGCGCATCCGCTCGACATCGGCGCGCGTGATGCGATCGGCGCGCAGCTTGCCGAGCAGGGGGCGGAGATGGTGCTCGATACGTCCGCGGTCGGCTTTGAGCGTCGAAGGTTTTTTGTGGCCGACGCCCTCGGCGAGATAGAGATCGATCAGCTCGCCGAACGTCAGCGCTTTGCGGTCCGCTTGGCGTGCCATTGCGGGATCGCGACCGGCGGCGACTTCGGCGAGCAGCCGCTTCGCCTCGGCGCGCGCTGTCTCGGCCGTCCACGGCGATCCGTGCTTGCCGATCGTCAGCCGGCGCTTTGGTGAGCCGCGGCCTGACCCTACCCGGTAATCCACGGCGTAAGATTTCGCCCCTGCCGGCGTCACGACGAGCACGAAGCCTTTTACCTCGGTGTCGCGGACAAGGTACGTGGTAGGCATCGGCCCAGCCGCATCGACGGTCCTCTTGGTGATCTTTGCCTGCATTGAGACCCCCACCGCGCCATGTCGGCACCATGTCGGCACCGCAAATCGTAAACGCGGCGGGTAATGTCGGAATTTGGCGGCCAAAAATCAAGGGTATCTGCGTCTTCTGGTGCCGACATAGGGCTTGCGGCGGCGTTTGGCGGGGAAAGCTTTCGAACTCTGACTCCGCCAGTCTAGGTTCGAATCCTAGTCCCCCAGCCAGCGAAAAGTCCCTTTAGCTTCAGTGCTATGGACCTCTTAGGCAGGCTTCTTGTTACCGCGTCCCGGTTGCACTTCGTGATCTTGCAGAGCCGACGCCTATCAGAAAGTTGCAATCCCATTATGCCGTCAACCGACGATCTATTCGCTTAGAAAGCCCTTTGCGGCTCCGGGGAAGCCTATTCCTACCTGCCGCTGCCGCCAACCGGGATCGCTCATCGCCGCGGTGTACTCGCAAGTCCAGCGAGCTCGACACCCGGCTGCGGCCGGTTGCCACGCGCATGGATGCGGGCGACAATCGTTACGCAATGAGCGCCGATCGCCGCATCCTGAACCCGCTCTACGGCGCCAACCGGCTGAAGCTCGGTGTGTTCGGGGCCAATGTCAGCAACGGCTGCGCCGCGACGACGGCGCCGGGGCATCTCGAAATGACTTGGCCGAACAGCCGCGACATCGTCACCACCGCGGATCGGGCCGGCTTTGAGGCTTGGTCCCGGTGGCGCGCTGGAGGGGTTTCGGCGGCGCCACCGATTTCAACGGCACCTGCTACGATACCTTGGCCTGGGCTGCCGGCATGGGCGCGCTGACCGAGCCATGCCGCGATCTTCAGCACGACCCATGTGCCGACGATCCACCCGATTGTAGCCGCCAAGCAGTGCACCACGGTCGATCACCTGACGGGAGGCCGCTTTGCATTGAACGTCGTGTGCGGCTGGTATTCGCAGGAATTGCGCATGTTCGGGCTGCCGCCGATGGACCACGACACGCGCTATGCATATGCCGACGAATGGGTCGAGGTGGTGCGCAAACTGTGGACCGTCGAGGAGGAATTCGACTACGCGGGCCGATTCTTCAAAATCGAGAAGGGCTTTCACCAGCCCAAGCCGGTGCAGCGGCCACACCCGCCGATCATGAACGCCGGCAGCTCCGCCATCGGCGCCCGCTTTGCGGCCAAGCATGCCGACATGGCCTTTATCGGCTTCTATGAGGATGGCCTCGAAGACGGCAAGGCCAAGGTGGAGGAGATGCGCCGCATTGGCCGTGAAGATTTTGCGCGCGACTTCCAGATCTGGACGAGCTGCCGCGTCGTCTGCCGGCCGACCGAGCGGGAGGCGCGTGATTACGCGCATTACTACATCCACGAAAAGGGCGATTTCGCCGCGATCGAGACGATCATCGCCGAGCAGGGCCGGCGCGACCCCAACATGCCGCCCGAGCTGTACGACCGCATCAAGCGGAGGATGGTCGCCGGCTGGGGCGGCTATCCGCTGGTCGGCACCGCCGAGCAGATCGTCGACGAACTGGGCCGGCTGAGCCGCGCTGGCCTCGATGGGATCGTACTGTCCTGGGTCAACTACGATGACGAGATGCGGCAATGGATGGCGGAGGTCATGCCGCTGATTGAGCAGGCCGGCTTGCGTAAGCCGCACCGGCCCATGCCGTAATCGATGTGGACTTTGAAAGGTCACCTACAGCATGAAGCCGTCCCTCCTATCCGCGCTCTGCGCCGCTGTTCTCGTGAGCCAAGCCCACGCCCAGGGTCTGCTCCCAGACGCACCGCATCTCCGCCGATCTCGCGAACCAGGCCGTCGCGGCGGCTGTCGCAAAATGCGCCAGCCAGGGTTACGCCGAGACCGCCGTGCTGGTCGATGCCGACGGCGTGCAGCAGGCGGTGCTGCGCGGCGATCGCGCCGGCGCCCACACGCTCGACAGCGCCTTTGCCAAGGCCTACACGTCGGCGTCGTTCAAGACCGACACGACCGCGCTCGTTGAAAGGTCGAAGACGGTGCCGGTGTTGGTGAACCTATTCAAATTGCCGCATCTGCTGTTGCTCGGCGGGGGCATCGTCATCAAGGTGGGAGACGAGGTGGTCGGGGCGATCGGCGCCGCCGGGGCGCCGGGCGGCGATCTCGACGATGCCTGCGCCCACGCCGGCCTGGACAAGATCAAGGATCAGCTCAAGTAGTGGGCACGCCCGTGATGAGGATGACGCGATGAGAGTCGGGATCTCGCTGACGAGCAATCATCCGGACGCGACGGATCCGCGCCAAGGGGCGCGCTGGATGATCGAGCGAGCGGCGGCGGCTCGCCGTGCGTGCGCTCGATTCCCTGTTTGTCGGCGATCAGCACGTGTCGCCTACGCCCTATTATCAGAACACGCCGATGCTCGGGCGGCTGCTCGCGGAGTGGGGCGCGGCCCCGGCCGGGTGCCTGTTCCTGCTCCCGTTGTGGCACCCGGTGCTGGTGGCCGAGCAGATCGGGACCTTGGCCGCCATCGCTCAGGGTCCCTTCATCATGCAATGCGGGCTCGGCTGGGGCGAGGCCCGGTTCGCCGCTATGGGCGCCAACATCAAGACGCGTCCTTCGGCTTTCGAGGAAGCTCTCGACATTGTCCGGCGCCTCTTGGCGGGCGAGACGGTGAGTTCCTCCCGCCGGTTCCGGGTCGCCGAAGCAAGCCTGGCGCTGCGTCCGGCCGAGGACGTAGAGGTCTGGATCGGCGCCAGCGCGGCGCCGGCGATCGACCGCGCGGCGCGCCTAGCGGAGGGCTGGATCGCGAGCCCCGGCCTCACCCGCGAGGAGGCGCGCGCGCAGGCCGATCTCTATCGTGAGCGCTGCGCCGCTTACGGCAAAGAGCCGGGCGCCATCGTCTTGCGGCGCGACATTTACGTCGGCCAGTCGCCGTCCGAGGCGCAGGCGGTATTGCAGCAAGCGCTGGGCCGAAGCTATCGCGGCATGCCGGCGGAAGCCCTGATCGCCGGCTCGGTCGACGAAGTCGCCGAACAGTTTCGGACCTTCGAGGAAATCGGCTACACCGAGATCCTGGTGCGCCATCTGACCAACGATCAGCCGAAGGTGCTGGGCTCGCTGGAGCGGCTGGCCGCGGTACGCGCGGCGCTGGCCTGAGAGCGTGCGAAGCAATGTGCTGCATCGTCGTCGTGCGTGGTTCGAGACGCGCTCCGACTGCGGCCGGAGCGCTCCTCACCATGACGTAAGCTCATGATGGCATTCAGGAATCTCGTCATCCTGAGGAGGCTGCGGAGCAGCCGTCTCGAAGGACCCACGGCCTCGATCCAGCGCTCCACGACGCTACATTCGCCGTCCTCTGAGCCGGGCCGCTGTTGAAGAGCACCATCACACCGCTGTCGCAGGGAGGATCTCCAATGCTGGAGCTTTCTGACATCCAATCGTCGCAACAAGAGCTGCAGGACTACTACGCGCAATTGCGCGCGCAGCACATCACACCGGCCTGGATCGGCGGCGGCATCAGCATCGAGCCGCAAAGCAAGGCGGTGCCCTACCTGTGGCATTGGCGCGATCTGCGGCCGCAGGCGATGCGGGCGGCCGAGCTCGTCGGCACCGCGCAGGCCGAGCGCCGGGTTCTGCGCCTGACCAACCCCGAGCTGCCGGGGTGCGCCAGCAACACGCTCGTCGCCAACATCCAGATCGTGATGCCGGGCGAGATAGCGCGGGCCCATCGCCATTCGGCGGCGGCCCTTCGCCTGATCATCGAAGGAAGGGGCGGCTACACCGTCGTCAACGGCGAGCGCGTGCCGATGTATCCGGGCGATCTCGTCCTGACCCCCAACTGGTGCTGGCACGACCACGCCAATGACACCGATGCGCCGATGATGTGGCTCGATGGCCTCGATACCCCGCTGGTGCGGATGCTCGAGGCCGGGTTCTATGAGGAGTACCCCCAGGAGCGGCAAGACATTGGCGCGGCGGTCAACGCCTCGCAGTGGCACTACCCGATGTCGGAGATGCGCGCCGCCCTGGAGCGGCTGGCTGCCGCCGATACCCCTGACATCGGCGACGGGATCATCCTCGAATACAAGAACCGGGTGACCGGCGGGCCTGTCATGCCGACCATCGCCTGCCACATGCAGCTATTGCGCCCCGGCGAGAAGACGCAGGCGCGCCGCCGTGTCTGCTGCACGAACTATCATGCGGTCGAGGGCGCCGGCTACTCGGTGGTCGGCGGCGAGCGGCTTGACTGGGAAGACAAGGATGTGTTCACGGTGCCGACCTGGACGTTCTGCGAGCACGTCAACACCGGCGACCGCCCGGCCTTCCTGTTCAGCTTCAGCGACGCGCCAGTGATGAAGGCCCTGAGCCTCTACCGCGACGAAACCAGGCCGTCGTAGCTGCAGGAAATGACGATCGACGCCGGTGCGCGGGGCACCGCAATGCCGAGCCGCGCTGGAAAGCCGAGGCTGGCCTCCCAAATTGCCGCATTCGAACCTAAAGCCTTCGCCTATAGACTGGTTTTGCCCCTAAAGAGACCCTACCGGCGGGGTCGGGAGCCGGCCGAGTTGGGTGGAAACCCGCCCGTTGGCCCATTAACCACGGAGTGACGGGACCGTAATCGGCGGGACGCGGTGTCGAGTTGCCTGCTCGTAGGCGTAGGCGAGTTCGATTAGGAGTGGGTCGGACCATGGCCGGCCTAGCAGCTGTAAGCCGCTGGGCAGGCTCTCATGGCTGTAACCCATGGGCACTACGGCAGCCGGCCAATGCAGCGCGGACGCGATGCCCGATAGCATGCCGGCAGGAGTCGTGTTGCGGTCGCCGTTCAGCTTTGGCGGGTAGGTCGCGGTTGGAAAGGCCAGCACATCGATGCGCAATTCGTCCATCGCCGCGAGATAAGCGGTGCGCATACGGACCTCATCCGCCTCCAATTGCTTCACAATCGGATCTTCCTCCGGCGCGGGTGCAGTCGAGGTTTCCCGCAGACCGACTTCGTGCAACGGGTGGAATTTGCCCGAAGCCACAACGTCTGCCAGGCTTTTTGGAAATTTTGGCCCGGTCTTGGCCAGATAGCGTTCAATTGCCGCTCGAACCTCGCTGAGCGGATGGAGCCTGGGCACGAATTGATCGAACTCTGGTATCATGAAAGGATCAATGACCTCCGCCCCGGCACCACGCAAATCACCGACAGCGCGATCGAATAGGCAGAGGACCAGTGCATCGGACGCATCGGGTCGGCAGGCTTGACGCAGCACGCCGATCCGCTTTCCGACAGCGCGGTCCCGTCTCAGGAAAGCCGAATAAGTCGAATAAGTAGTCGGGATCTTGCCACTTGCCTCGACGGTCGCCGCGTCCGCCGGGTCGACACTCGCTATGACGCCCAGAAGGTGGACGAGGTCGGTTACGGTGCGGGCCATCGGACCGGCAGTGTCTCGTTTCTCGTAGAGCCCGATCATGCCGGCTCGGGAAACCAAGCCCCAGCTTGTGCGCAATCCCACTATGGCATTGTTTGAAGCAGGATTTCGGATCGAGCCGAACGTGTCGGAGCCAAGGCCCACGACCCCGAAGCTCGCGGCAAGCCCCGCCCCTGTGCCACCGGAAGACCCTCCCGTAGCGTACGCAGTGTTGTAGGGATTGCGAGCAAACCCGGGGAGCACAGAATTGATGTTATCCAAGCCGCCGCGCGCCCATTCGGACATCGTCGTTTTGGCCAAAATAATTCCGCCCGCGGCTCTGATCCTGGCAATCACAGCGGCATCTGTCTCGGGGACCCAGCCCAATAGCGCGGCGGACCCGCCGGTCGTTTGCAAACCAGCGACGTCGTAATTGTCTTTCACCAAGACCGGAATTCCATGCAACGGACCGACCAACTTGCCGGTCGACTTCAGCGCGGCATCGAGCGCGGCCGCCTCCGCCAGCGCGTCGGGGTTGTCGATGATAATCGCTCCCAGAGCTGGGCCTTTTCGGTCATAGGCGACGATCCGGTCGAGGTGCGCCTGGCATACCGATACCGCTGTCGCCCGACCGCTCAGATAGGCGTCGTGCAGGGCGGCGATGGTTGTCTCCTCGATGGAAAAGGGTGCGGCGCTCGCGGCCATGATAGTCCTCCTCGTCGCAATGGCGGCAGAACTCATCTTCGCAGATTTCACCCCGGAAGGTCCGCCAAGAATCGAACCTCCCCGTTCCGGCACGAGGGCAAGAAGGTCTGAAATCGGCGCAGGGCGGCCGATCGCGAATTTTCCGCGCCTGACTCTAGGGAAAAGCCAACTCGCTTTCGCGGCTGACGAGGAAGAGGTTGCGGCGCTCAAAGAATTCGAGCGCGATGAAAGGCGAGCGCCTCCGGGCGCTCGGCGCCGATGGTGCGGCCTGCGTCGTAGACGAACATAAAGTGGCAATCTGGCAGCCGCCTGCGATAGCGATCGCCGGCATCGGACCCGTCCATCGTCCCGGAGAGCACGAGCATCGGCCGCTTGACCTCGCGGAAGGCTTCATCGGGCAGGCCATCGGGCCCTGCGAGCACGACGGAACCGATTTCCGCCTGGGTCGCGAGCGTCAGCCACAGGGCGGCCGCAGCGGCAGTCCACCCAGTTCCGCTTGCGCTCTCGCCGTGATCGGACGGGGTGAACTACCGCGGCGCAGGCTTCGGGCCGGCTTCCAGCGCGCGGCGCACGCCGTCCGGGTCGTGTGCGATGACGTTGAGATAGGCGCGCGCGGGCTGGTCGGGCTCCGAGCGGCCTTGCTCCCAATCGCGCAGCGTGCCGATCGGAATGTGATAGCGCGCCGCAAATTCTTCCTGCGTCAGGCCGAGCGCCCGGCGCAGTGTCCGCGCCCGCGGCACTCGCTTCATGCGGACGAGGCGCTCCTCGGTGAGCGGCTGCGCGTCGGGATCGGCGAGCGCCGCCGCATGGACTTCCTCGTCCGTCATCGGCCGCATCGGCGTGTCGGGGAAGGCCCGCTCGGTGCCGTCCGCCAGAACCTCAACGACGGTGCCGTCACGGCGCATTTTGGCGATAGTAGTGGTCTTGCTCATGTCGCTCCGCCCGCCGGGCCGAAATAATTCTGATCCGCTCGCTGCGTTCCGTGTAGTCACGTGCAGGATCACGCCCTCGCACATGCCCAGCATATTCCAGCGCTCTTCGCCGTAAGTCTCGCTTTGATCGATCCACTCGATCGCGAACAAGTCGCTGAACGCCTTGACGGCTTTCCCCGACGTCAGGCCCGGGGGCGATCGTGCCCCGCCCCCGCTGAGGCCCGGAACGGAGTATCGCGCGCTACTGGGCGGCGGCTGCCATGGATTGCGCTGCCGCTGCAGGTCGATGGGCGCGGAGAAAGGTGCGGATATGGCGCACCGCCAGCGGGATCTTGTCCGGGGTGTCCTTCCACGGATAAAGGCTCACCTGCGCGTTGGGTGCGAGATGCACGGTTTCCATCGCAACGACATAGGGGTGCCCCGGAACGTCATCCGGCAACACCAGGATCGGCGTCTGGCAGTTGCGCACGAAATCGCGGCGTCACGGTGTATACGAAATCGGCGCGGGCGCCGCTGTACATGTTGGTCAGGAAAGTATCGACCATCGCCATCGTGATGTCGGGCCGGCGGGCGCACAGCTCCGGGCCCCAGCCCTTCATATTGTTGTTGTAGGAGAGGCCAGGCATCTCCGGACGGTAGCCGCTGGGCTGCGCCGGCACGGCCGCGACGACCCGGTCGCCGGCCCGCTTTAGCAGGTTCCAGATAAACGGGCCGCCGATGCAGAAGCCGAGCACCATGAACTCGCGAATGCCCAGGTGATCCATCAGGCCGATATGGTCGTCGGTATAGGCGTCCCACGGCCGGTCGACCTCAAGCGGCCCGGTGGACTGGCCGCCCTTGGCGTTGCGCAGATCGGCCGCGATAACGCGAAACTCGCCCTTGAACTCGTCGAATGGGTTGAACGGGTGCGTCGCGAGTCCCGCGACCGTCGAGTTGAGCCCGCCGCCGGGGATCACCAGCAGCGGGAAGCCCGAGCCGGCCTCTTCGTAATGAATGCGAACTTGGCCTCTTTCATAGAACGGCATGGCTTTTCTCCCTTTCGCAATTCATGTCGTCATCCCCCCGCGAGCGGAGGTTCAGGGTAAACCGACTGTGTGCTCCCTTCGGACCCCGCTTTCGCGGAGAAGACGGAAACCGCTCGATTACTGCGCGGCGGCGCGCATCGGGAGGTGCGATTTGAGGAAGGTGCGCACGCGGCTGATCGTGCGTGCCTTGAGTTCCGGCGGCTCGCGCCACGGGAAGACGGTGATCTCGGAGTTGGGCGCCAGCGACGCCACGTCGATCGAGGTCTGCAGCGGATGCGACGGCGTGTCGTCCGGCAAGACAAGGATCGGCGTCCGGCAGTTCTTGATGAACTCGCGCGGCACGCTGTGGAGGAAATCGGGCTGTGCGCGCCACAAGCTGTGGAAATACTTCTCGATCGTGTCCATCGACACCTCGGGTCGGCGGGCGCGGAAATCGGGAAGCCAATTCTGGTGGCTGTGCCTCATCATGACGTCCGGGTCTTCCGGCCGGTGGCCGACGGACTGGCAGAACACCGCGGCCACGACGCGGTCGGGCGCTCGCTGCAGCAGCTTCCCGGCGAAGCAGCCGCCGATGCAGTAGCCCATGTAAAAGAATTCGCGGATCCCGAGATGGTCCATCAGCCCGAGCTGGTCGTCGGCGAAGGCGTCCCAGGCCTTGTCGACCGGCACCGGACCGGTCGACTCGCCGCCATTGGCATTGCGCTGGTCCATCGTGATGCAGCGAAAGTCGTTCTTGAACTCTTCCATCGCGTTGATAACCGCGGTTGGCCAGTTGCTGACGCGCGAATTGAGGCCGCCGCCGGGAGTGACCAGCAGCGGGAAGCCGGAGCCGACCTCCTCGTAGCGAATGCGAACGTCGCCCTTTTGATAAAACGGCATAACAGTCTCCTCCCGACGTTAAGGCCGCCGACGCGCTCGTCGCCGCCGGCAGGGTGTGCAGGCAGACGTTTTAAGCCAATCGGGAGGGTCTCCGAAAGCGTTTCGCTGAAAGCGACACCCGATCAGGTCCGGTCCACCAAAGAAGCACGCGTACACCTGCGGCGGCCAGCACTCGACGAACGGACCGAGTTGAGTGGACCGCGGCCATTGAGATCGGGCTGCCGACCCACATCTCGCGCCATCAACGGACATTGAGCGATCTTGGACCGCTGACGAACGGACTGCCCCGAAGATAAAATCGCAGGAGGCGGTTCGCATCCCGCGAAATGCCGATCCTAATGCTCTGCCCGATTTCGCCGGGTTCGTGGTCACCGCGTCCGAGCCATAGAGGGCCTTCTCGGCAGAGATCGAGCCCGTCGAGCCGACGATCAACCCGCAACGCCGCGGTGAGCCTCCCTGGACCTCGCGCCAAGTCGCGCAAGCGCTCGATGCCGCGATTTAGCCGCATGATCGGGATCCCTTCGAGCGGCTCGAGCGCCCTGATCAGAACGCCGGCTCCGATCCCGGGCATCTCGCTCGAGACATTCAGCATGTATGAGCTGCCGTAGGCGAAATAAATGTAGGCGTGCCCAGGCTCGAGAAACAGCGAACGATTACGCCCAGTCATCCCCCGGTAGGCGTGCCCGGCGGCGTCGCCGACGACATACGCCTCGGTCTCAACAATACGACCACTGGCGACGCCTTCAGGCAACTCCCGCACCAAGATCTTGCCAATGAGATAGCGGGCGAGAGAGACCGTATCAATCGGCAGCACCGAGCGAGCGAGCGGCAGATGGCCATCCTTACGGCGGCCAGGTTTCAGGGCATCCGCTCGACCCATTGCGCGCGCGAAGGCCCCGGCTCGAACGGATCGCCGAAATACTGGGTTTCGCGGGCCACCTTCCCATCGAGGAACTCCATGATGCTCACGGTGTAAGACGGCCGCCCGTCGTAGGTTAGGACGAATTCAGTGACCCAGAGATCGCCCGCGCCGATCATCCGCCGCACTGTGAATCGCTTCCGGTTCGGCTGGGCGGCGCGAGACGACTGTATGTTCCGCCGGCCGCGGATGCGCTCGCCCGATTGTGGATATTCGAGCACCGCGTCCTCTCGGTAAATCTGGTGCTCGGCCTCGAAATCGTTTCCGTCGGAGGCAGCCCAGTGGCGTTCCAGAGCAGTTCGAATCTCTTGGTCTTCCATATCAAATCTCCTTGACCATCGCCGTCGATGTGGAGCCCTCGCACCATGTACCGGCCTAGAACAGGCGCATCCCAGTTGGGGCGGGAGAGCCATTCCCAGCGCGAAGGCTGAGTGGCCGAGAAGGGTCGGCTTGAGGGGTTCGACCGGGGTCAGCCCCGACGACCGCTAACGGCGCTGTCCGGCATCGCCGCAGATGCCGCCGCGATGGTGCAGTGCAGCCCGCTTTGGTAGCTACTCGGGCGCACCTCCGTCAGCAAGGGCGCAGATTATCCGTGGGGCTCGCTAGGAATTGCCAACTGCATGTCCCCCGTCTGCGCGTCTCCTGGCGCGAATCTCGGATGAGGAGGTGTCGAAGCGGAAACGGTGCTCGGGGATTTCGGTGAAGAGATCGGCATAGCGCCGCGGCACCGGGATGTCGTTCAGCGCGCGTACGCGCCCCACCGCGTCGATGCGCACGGCCACCAGAAAGCTGCTCCCCGAACTGGCGATTTCCTCGAGCGCCACATGCATTAGGAGCTCGTCATCGCCATAATATTTCGGGGCGAACCAGCCGCTCCGCCGTATCCGCGCCGATCACAAACGTCGTCGCTTGGAAACAAGCGCGACTTTTCGAGGAAGGTCGGCGCTCTCGTGAGTTCGACCGGCGACTTCCAGGCGAATTGCGCGAGCCGGTTTCTCACCGTCTCGCCCGCCAGCGGCGGCTTGTCGACGTTGGTGACGGAGATTTCGAACGCCAAGGGCTGCTGCCTGAGCTCTTCGGCGACCCGCGCCAGCAATACATGCCCCTCGTGCATCGGGTTGAAAGAACCTGGGAACAGCACAAAGGGCTGCGGCGCCGACAGCATCATTTGGCCATCGGCCTGGACGGTGACGCGATCGTGCTCGCCCGCCAGGAGCCGATCGATCGTATCCACGGCCGCGACCACCATCGTCTCCGCATAATGTTCATCCGCATCGAGCAGGCTGCGTGGCGACGGTGCGGCAACCCCGCATGCGCGGGCCAGCCACAGGACGATCGCGCGCGAAACGAGGTCTTCTTCAGCGGCGCGGTCACGCCGGCCTTTGGCCAAGCACGCAAGTGCAGTGCGCGACGCCGGCGGCGTTGGCGAATGCGATGTGAAATCGATGCTCGCCTCGACGCGGGCGATCGCTGACCAGCGCCGCCGTGGCGCCAAGGCCAACCAGATCGGCGCCCGCCGGCGCCAGCTTGGCTGCGCGGGCCCGTGCGGTTCGTGCCATCGCGATTGCGGTGTCGGAGCTGCACGCCTGTGCCGGCGCAAAGCCGAGAAACGCCTCAAGCGCTAGCGCGTCGTAGGGAATTTGCGCCTCGATCAGCAGCCGAGAGCCGCCGGGAACGCGAAGCAGCTCGCCGACCGCCCCACTGCCGCCCCCCGTGATCGCGAGCGCAGCCTTGCGGCCGGACGCGTGCAATGCGGGGATCAATTTTCGCCACGCGGTGTCCACCGGGCTCATGGTGCGGTCCGAAGCTGAAAAATACCTCTCGAACGGTGATAGACAGTTCGGACGGAGTCAACAGCAGCTGTCGCTGTATCCAGCGCCGATAACGCCGTGCCGCCGGCATGACGTCAAAATCGAGCGGCGTTGACACCTCAAGCCGCGGCGCCCGCAAGCTGCCCACATGCCGCAAGCGCAGAACGCCCGCTGATGCCGGCACGGCGCCAACCGGCCGCTCGCCGGCATCACCGTGCTCGATCTCGGCCAGGTCTATCAGGGGCCGTACGCGACCCTGCTGATGGCCAAGGCCGGGGCCGACGTGATCAAGATCGAGCCGCCGCAGGGCGAGCCGCTGCGCCGGCGCGCCCCGCCCGGCAAGAGCACGACCTTTCCGATCGCGATGCTGAACTCCAACAAGCGCGCGATCACCTTGAACCTGAAGCATCGAGCGCGGCCGTGCGCTGTTGTTCCGGATGGTCGAGCGCGGCGACGTCTTGCTGGAGAATTTCGCGCCCGGGGTCATGGACCGGCTCGGCGTCGGCTGGGAGGTATTGCACAAGATCAACCCGCGTCTCGTCTACGCCTCGGGCTCGGGTTACGGCCTGACCGGGCCGGATCGCGACAATCTGGCGATGGATCTGACGATCCAGGCGGTCTCGGGACTGATCGCGGCGACCGGATTTCCGGAAGGGCCGCCGGTCAAGGCCGGCCCGGCGGTCGTCGATTTCATCTCCGGCATCCATCTCTATGCCGCCACCCTGACCGCGCTGTTCGAGCGCGAGCGCACCGGCCGCGGCCGCCTCGTCGAGGTGGCGATGCAGGAGGCCGCCTACGCGACCCTGACCTCGCAGTTGCACGCCTATTTCGAGACCGGCAATGCGCCGCCGCGAACCGGCAACGCCAGCCACGGCCGCGTGCCGTTGAACGTCTATCCGACCAATGACGGCTACGTCGCGATGAACATCGCGGTCGAGGAGCATTGGCACAACCTCCTCAGGGCAATGGGCCGCGAGGATCTGCGCGACGACCCGCGCTTCGCCGATAACGCGGCGCGCGTCGCCAATCGCGAGGCGACCGACGCGATGGTCGCGGCGTGGACGCGCACGCTCGGCAAGATGGAGGTGTTCGCGATCGCCAAACGGCACCGCATCCCGCTGGCGCCGGTGCGCGAGGTCGACGAGGTCATGCAGGACCGCCACATGCACGAGCGCGGCATGCTCGAATGGATCGAGCACGACGAGATCGGCCGTATCGTCGTGCCGACGACGCCGTTGCGCATCCACGGCGCCGACCCGGTCGACACCGTGCCCAGCCCCAAGCTCGGCCAGCACAACCGCGAGATCTACGGCGACTGGCTCGGGTTGTCGGCCGCCGAGATCGCCGCGCTCGAACAAGACGGTGTGATCTGACCCGGCCCGACGGCCGTCAACTGCGTCGTCGACCATTAGGGCCGGACGCCGAAATTCGCGATCGTCCGCTCCGCGCCGATTCCAGCAGTTCCGGCGACCGCGATCTAAGCTAGGTCAGGACCACCGGAAAATCACCGCCGGCCGCCACACCTTCAATGACCTGCAAGGCGGCGATGGATCACCAACCTTCACGACTCGCTCGGTGGATTGGTCGGAGAGAAGCTGTAGCGCGCAATCCGCCACTTGCCGTCGTCGCCCTTCTTAAAAATGAAAAGCTCCTGGTTGGCTTCCGCGGTCGTCTTGCCGGTCAAATGATGGTCCGTCGTGCCGGCCGAATTGGTGCGGACGTACGCCCAGGTCGCAGCCATGACGACGAGTTCTGCAATGTTGAACTTAACGTGGAATTTGAGCTCGTCGAAGACAGCGTCGTAAGCTTTGCGTACCGCATCTATTCCCACCGCCGACTGGCTAAATGGTGGCATGAAAACGCCATCATCGGTATAAAGAGGCAACACAGCGGACGTCTTGCCGCCGTTCAGCGCAGCATTGTACGATCCCATCACCTCCCTTATTGCGGCCTCGTCTTTGGCAATAGTGGCATCAGTCATGACACATGATCTCCCAGTTTTTGCCTGCGCTTGTATCGAATAGCCGGCCATGGCCAAAACCGAAGCCGCGATCAGTGCAGACTTAAATTAGCGACTCGTCACCATGGATCTCTCCGATGTCAACGAAGGCCGGCCAGACTAGCCCACCTCTTTGGCTGCGCATTAGCCGACAAAGTCGGGAATCAGATTTCCAAAATCGGGATGATTTCGTGTTCGGCGTCCCCGGCGGTGCACCCGATCGCGGCAGCTCGGGAGCGCGGCTGTGGGTGGCCTCCCAGCGCTCGGCGCGGAGGTGGTGGGGATGCGGGAAACCCCATGCGAATGTCTTCTTAGGCGTCAGAGAGCAATCTCGGCAGGAATTTTCCGATATTGGGCAGAGCCGATGGCAGACCTCAATTCGCTGATCGTCTTCGCCAAGGTCGTCGAAGCTAACAGCTTCTCCGAGGCGGCGCGTCGCCTCAAGATGCCGATTTCCACGGTCAGCCGTCGGATCGCGGAACTCGAGGATCAGCTCGGGGTCCGCCTCATCGATCGATCCACGCGCAGCCTTCGGCTGACGGAATTGGGAGCGGAGGTGCTGGAGCACGCGATCCGCAGCGCCGAAATCGGTGAGGCGGTCGAGAACATCGTCTCGAACCGGCTTTCGACCGTATTCGGGACGCTGCGGCTTTCCGCGCCGCCCACGATCTCAGACACGTTGCTGACGCCGCTGGTTACCGGCTTTCAGGCTTCCTACCCCAATGTCCGCGTCCAAATCTTCGTTACCGACCGACATATCGACCACATCGCCGAAGGGATCGACTTGGCGTTCCGGCTCGGTCGCCTGAGAGATTTGTCATTGGTCGCTCGGAAAATCCTGACCTACCGACGCCAGCTCGTCGCCAGCCCGGAGTATTTGAAGACCCGCGAGGCACCCGATAGTTCTCAAGGTCTTCTCGATCATCGGCTGCTCGCGTTCTGGCGCCGCGAGCCTGAGGCGAGCTGGACTTTTCTGCACAAAGACGGCGAGGGCAAGGAAACCGTCGTCTTTCAACCTTACCTCACGATCAACGATTTCGCCGGCCTCACACCCGCATTGCTGGCGGGCGGCGGCATCGGCGAGCTTCCGCCCGTGGTTCAGCCGCATCTGATCCGCGAAGGCCGGCTGGTCGAAGTCATGCCGGACTGGCGGTTTCCTAGTTTCGATCTGTCACTCGTTCACCTGGGCAATCGGGCACATTTCAAAGCAGTGCAGCCTATTCAAAGAGTTCGCGACCCAGATGGCGCCGACCCTTTTCCCCGATCTCCCCGCGTGAAGAGCTCCAAGACGGTGGTCGGCCTCAATGGGGGCCGAGATTGAAGCCGGCGAGGCCTTCGGCGGCGATCTGGTCGGGCAGTTCGGTTTCCCAGCGCAGATAGGCCTGCATCGCGTCGCGATTGCCGGTGTGGCGATCGTGGTTCCAGAACAGATAGTCGATGCGCTCCGCGTCGGGAGGATCGCCCGGCGACGCGACGACAGGGAGGCCGGCGCTCGGACCACGCCTGAGTGCCGCCGGAACGAGCATGATCCGCGCTCCGCCCAGTTCGGCGAGGTCGACGGCGGCAAGCCGCGCCGCGGCTTCGTCGGCGGAGAACATGACGATGCCGGTCGCGCTCCAGGGTCGCAGTGGCGAGCCGACCGAGCCGCGCGCGCGAAGCTCCAGACAGCTCCTCGCGGATGCCCTGCCGATAGGCCGCACTCGGTTCGAGGCAGATGCCAGCTGCACCCTTGGCGAGCAGCCGCGCCGCCTCTGCCGGTTCGATCTCCGGCACGGACGGGGACGATGAAAGGCACCGCGACACGGCCGATCCGGTCTCAAGCGCCACGCCATCCAGCGCGCGGTCGAGCACCTGCACGTCCCAGCCCAGCTGCTTCAGCCAATGCGCGGTCATGATCGCGCGCGTCCCGTCATCATCGACGAGGACGAGGCGCGCGCCGCGAGTCCCGACCCATCGGTCGATCGCCTGGACCAATTGGCCGCCCGGCGCCGAAACCGAGCCCGGAAGGTGGCCGGCGGCGAATTCCTCGGGTGTGCGCACGTCGAGGACATGGGTCGTGCGGCGGTCGGCCTCGGCCTGCCATTGGGAAAGGGTCGCGCGATCGATACGGCGAATGCCAAAGCGGGCCTCCACCGCTGCCGCCCGCCGGCGCGCCGCCTCGGCAGCATCCCGCGCTGACCGGACGCAACCCGTCACCAAGTCCGCTTTCGAGATCGAACCCGGCAAGACGCCAGCCCTGCGTGCCGCCGGCGAGCGACATCACCCGGTTCGGGACCCCGGCGTTGATCAGGGATTGCGCGCCGATGATGCCGCGGGTGCGCCCGGCGCAGGAAACCACGACCAGGGTATCGGGCGACGGAACGGCGTCGGCAAAGCGGTGCACGAGTTCGGCGCCGGGGCATGGGACCGCTCCCGGTACATGAAACCGCGCATATTCGTCGAGCGGGCGGCTGTCGAGGACGGTAACCTTCTGCCCCGAGCGCCGCAGCCGGTCGAGCTCCTCGGCCGAGATCGCCGGCGTGGCGCACTCGTGCTCGATGATCTCGGCAAAGGCCTTGCTCGGAACGTTGCTGCTCGGGAACAGGCGATAACCGGCGGCGGCCCAGGCCGCGGCGCCACCGGCCAGCACACGGATGTCGCTGTAGCCGAGCCCGGCGAGGCGGCGCGCCGCCTTTTCCGAGACGCCGTCGCCATCATCGACGAGGACGATCCGGCAGGAAAGCCGCGGCACCAATCGGCCGACATCGATTTCGAGCCGGCTGTAGGGCAGGTTGACCGCGAGCAGCGGATGGCCTTCGCCGTGCTGCCCCTCCTCGCGGACATCGACAAAGGCAATCTCGCCGCCGTCGGCCAGCCATTCCCTGACTTTCGCGACATCGACGGATTGCGGGGTTGCGGTCATGGCGTGCTCCCCATGCGGGTTTCTTCGACGAATTGCTCGGTCGCGGCGTCGATCGCGCGCCCGCGTCGGCCGCGCGGCGGGTGGACGTAGAGCGAGGCCGGAGCCGGCGCCCGTTCGGGCATGCGCGACGGCGGCAAGCGGGATCTCGTAGGATACCGGCGCCATATGGTCGGCGAGCAGCAATTCCGGCCGGTAGACCTTGTTCAGTTGGAACAGGCTGCGGACGAAATTGGTCTGGCCGCGCAGCAACAGCCCGGCGACGATGCCGCCGGCATCCCAGAGCTGATGCCAGTCGAGATGCTTGCGCATGATCGCGCGCTGCGTCGTCACCAGCTCCCGGTAGAACTCGTCGAGCGGCAGTTTTGTCGGCAACACCGCGTGCTGGATGTCGAACAGGCGGTAATCGCGGGTTTCCAGCCGGCGGCCATCGGTAAGCCAGCTCTCGGTGCCGGGATAGGGGGTGTTGACGCTGATGTTGATAACGTCGGGCATTTCCAGGCACCATTCGCGGACGATGCGAAAGCGCTCGTGGTCCCAATCGGGATCGGCGATCAAATTGACCGCGACATTGATGCCGAGCGAGCGGGCGAATTCGACCGCCTCGAAATTGCGGTCGAGCGTCACCCGCTTGCGATACTTCTTGAGCCCCTCCTCGTCGATCGCTTCGAGCCCGAGAAACATGGTTTGGAGCCCGAGCCGCGCCCACAGCCGAAACGCCTCCTTGTTGCGCAACAGCACGTCGCCGCGGGTTTCGAGGTAGTACTTCTTGTTGATGCCGGCGCGGGCGATCGCCTCGCCGACCTCGATGCCGTGGCGCTCGTGGATAAAGGCCACGTCGTCGACGATGAAGATCCCGGGCTCGCGGATCGAGCGCAGATCCTCGACGACCCGCTCGGTGCTGACCAGCCGATAGCTGCGGCCGTAAAAGGTCCAGGCGCTGCAGAACGAGCAATCCCACGGGCAGCCGCGCGAGAACTCGATCGAGGCGCAAGGGTCCAGGGTGCCGATGAAATATTTGCGGCGATGACGCAGCAGGTCGCGGGCCGGGCTCAGCTCGTCGAGCGAATGGACAAAGCCGGGCGGCGGCCCTTCGCCGGAAGCGGTGACGGCGCCGGGAACCGTGGCCGGGTCGTGGCCGGTCTCGATGGCCGCCAGCAGCGCCGGCATCGCCGCCTCGCCCTCGCCTTTGAGCACGCAGTCGATCGCGCCGTCGCCATGCGCGATGATGGCGCCTGCGGTGAAGGACGCGCTGTGACCGCCGACACAGATGAAGATGCCGGGAAAGCGCGCTTTCGTCGCCTTGGCGAGATCAACGATCTCCGGGACGTTCGCCAGGTAGTTGCAGGAAAACGCGACGATGTCCGGCCGCCAACGCTCGATCGCGCGGAAATATGCGCGGTGGTCCTCGACCTGAAGGTCGATCAGCCGGACCTGGTGGCCGTTGTGCCGCGCCGCCGCGGCGACGAGTTCAAGCCCGAGCGGCTCAAGCCGCAGAAAAACTTTCGTGTAGAGCAGAGGGCCCGGATGGACCCCGAGAAACCGCATCGGACATTCCCCTGTGGCCGCAGCCGCGCCGTATCATAGACGGTCGGTATGGTTCCGAGGCAAGTCGATCCGCGTGGTTCAGCACGCCGCAAGCTGAGAGTGCGTCAGGACGTGCTGCCGATCCGGGTTTCCTCGACGAAATTCTCGGTGGCGGCGTCGATTGCGCGTCCTTTGCGGCCGCGCGGCGGGTGGATGTAGAGCGAGGGTCCCCGGGGCTCGCGAGCAGTGGGCAGCGGGATCTCATAGGCGACCGGTGCGGCGTGATCGGCGAGCATCAATTCCGGCCGATAGACCTTATCCAGCAGATAGAGGCTCTTCAGGAAATTGGGATGGCCGCGCAGCAATTGCCGGGCGACGATCCCGGCCGCGGCATAGGCCTGCCGCCAGCCGGCGAATTTGCGGTAGAACGCCCGCTGGGTCGTTACCAGCTCTTCGTAGAATTCGGCGAGGGGCAGCCGGGTCGGCATCACGGCATGTGCAATGTCGTAAAGCCGATAGTCGCGGGTGGTCAGCACACGCTCCTCGGTGAGCCAGCTTTCGGTCCCCGGATACGGCGTGTTGACGCTGAGGTTGACGACCTCGGGGATTTCGAGACCCCATTCGCGCACGATGCGAAAGCGCTCATGGTCCCAGTCGGGATCGGCGATCAGATTGATCGCGACGATCAGGCCGAGCGAGCGGGCGAATTCCAGCGCCTCGAAACTGCGGCCGAGCGACACGCGCTTGCGGTATCGCTTGAGCCCCTCCTCGTCGATCGCCTCCAGGCCGATGAAAATGTATTGCAGGCCGAGGGTCTTCCAAAAGCGGAACACCTCCTTGTTGCGCAGCAATACGTCGCCGCGGGTTTCGAGGTAGTAGCGCTTTTTGATGCGGGCGCGGGCGACTGCCTCGCCGAGCTCCATCGCATGGCGCTCATGGACAAAGGCGACGTCGTCGACGACGAAGATCCCCGGCTCGCGGATCCGGCGCAGGTCCTCGACGACCCGCTCCGGGGTGACCAGCCGATAGCTGCGCCCGTAAAAGGTCCAGGCGCTGCAGAACGAGCAATCCCATGGGCAGCCGCGGGAGAACTCGACCGACGCGCAAGGATCGAGGATGCCGACAAAATACTTGCGGCGATGGCGCAACAGGTCGCGCGCCGGCATGATTTCGTCGAGCGAATGGACGAAGCCCGGCGGCGGCCCCTCGCCGGCGGCGGTGACCGCGCCGGGGACGGTGGCCGGGTCGCGCCCGGCTTCGATCGCCGCCAGCAACAGCGGCATCGAGGCTTCGCCTTCGCCTTTGAGCACGCAGTCGACGGCGCCCGCGCCGTGCTCGATCAGCGCCATTGCGATGAATGACGCGCTGTGTCCACCGACGCAGATGAAGATGCCGGGAAAGCGCGCCTTGGTCGCCCTAGCAAGATCAACGATCTCTGGGACGTTCGCCAGATAGTTGCAACCAAAGGCGACGACATCCGGCTGCCAGCGCTCGATCGTGCGGAAATAGGCGCGCTGGTCTTCGACTTGGAGGTCGAGCAACTGAACCGCATGGCCGGCCTGCCGCGCCGCCGCGGCGACCAGTTCGAGGCCGATCGGCTCGAGCCGCAGAAAAATCTGCGAATAGGTCAGCGGGCCGGGATGGACGCAGAACAGCCGCATCGGGATCCCCCTCCACTTGCCGGGCGCGGTTCGGGCACATCGGCCAGGCCGGCGCACCTCGAAGCCTACTGTGAGGCCGAACTCCCAGCGCTTCTACGGGTTCCACGAAATATGACAAATCGATGCTGATGTCAGCCGGCAACGTCGCCGCTTCTCCGCAGAAGGCCCGTAGGAAGGCACGGAGCGCGCAGCCCGGCGGCCCGCGCGCTCTTCGTGTCCCTATTGTCAGTTGCGGTTACGCGCTCGGGCGCGGCGAGGTTTCGCGCGGGGTGACGGCGACATCGAGCTTTTGCAAGAGGCGCAGTACCGTGATCGGCATCGGTTTGCCGACCCGCTCCTCGGTCATCAGCCGGTGCAGTTCGTCGATGTCGGCGACCGGGATGCCGTCGGCGGCGACGATGATGTCGCCGCTCAAAAGCCCTGCAGCGCGCGCGGCGCCGTCGGGGGCGGTCGATTGGATGCGAACCCCGGTCTCCCTCGCGAGCTCATGAAAGCGCACGATCCGGCGCGACAGCGGTACGTTCTGCCCGGCGACGCCGATGTAGCAGCGCCGCACCTTGCCGTCGCGAATGAGCCGCGCAGCGACGAACTCGACCGTGGCGGCCGAGATCGAAAAGCAGATGCCCTGCGCCATGCCGATGATCGCGGTGTTGATGCCGACGACCTCGCCCGCGGCGGTGACCAATGGCCCGCCGGAATTCCCCGGGTTCAGCGCTGCGTCGGTCTGGATCACGCTGTCGATCAGCCGGCCCGAGCGGGTGCGCAGCGAGCGGCCGAGGGCGCTGACGACGCCGGCCGTCACCGTGCACTGAAAGCCGAACGGGTTGCCGATCGCGACCACCAGCTGGCCGACCCGCAGCCGGCGCGAATCGCCAAGCCGGGCAAAGGCCGGCGCCTCGCCGTCGAGCCTGAGCACGGCGAGATCGGTGTCGGGATCGTCGCCGACCAAGGTGGCCGCGAGGCTGCGCCCATCGGGGAACGCGGCCTCGATCTTGCGCGCGCCTGACACGACGTGGCTGTTGGTCAACACGTAGGCGTCGGGGGTGAAAACGACGCCCGAGCCGGCGCCGCCGGCGCCGTCCTTAAGCCCGCTGACCTGCAGATGAAGGACCGCCGGGCCGACTTTGTCGACGGCGCCGGTAACGGCGCGCGAATAGGCATCGAGCAAAGCGAAATCGCCGGCGGCCCCGGATGATACTGATTGGACCTCGCTGGCGAGATCGTTGTCAGTTGGGTTGTTGATCTTCGATAGAAACGACATGTTCGCGGTTCCCTGTGGATAAGAATAAAGTGGGAACATTGGCAGGGTTTGATAAGATGGCGCCTCCGGCGACCATTTGAAGTGGGTGACCCCATGGCAGGCAGCGTCAACAAGGTAATCCTGATCGGCAATCTCGGCCGCGACCCCGAGCTGCGCTCGACCCAGGACGGCACGCGGATCGCCAATCTGGCGGTCGCCACCTCGGAAAGCTGGCGCGACCGCGTATCGGGCGAGCGCAAGGAGCGGACCGAATGGCACCGCGTCGTGATCTTCAACGAGCGGCTGGCCGAGATCGCCGAGAAATACCTGAAAAAGGGTTCGAAGGTTTACGTCGAGGGCGCCTTGCAGACCCGCAAATGGACCGACCAGGGCGGCCAGGAGCGCTATTCGACCGAGATCGTCTTGCAGCGCTTTCGCGGCGAGCTGACGATGCTGGATGGTGCTGGGGGCGCCCGCGGTGGCGCCTCCGGCGGCCCGCCGATCGAGGGCGGCTACGACGAAGGTTACGGCGACGAGATGCCTGCGTCTCGCCCCGCGACCCCGGCTCGCGGCCGCACCCCGGTCAACGACCTCGACGACGACATCCCGTTTTGACTCTGACAGGAACGAGGTGCGATATCTTCGGAGGTTCCGCCCCACCCTACGGTGGATGTCCGGTCAAGAAATTGACAGCAGCACGCAGAATGGGTCGAGTGCTCATCGCCTGCTCCGGCCAAATCCGATGCGCTTTGCTTTGCTCAACCCATCCAACAAATTACAAACCGTTCGGCGGAACGCGGTCCGCGCCATGCTGCAACGAAGATAGAGGGAGGGTTCGATGAGCGATCTGTCGGGGCCGCCATTTCGGGCGGATCATGTCGGGAGTTTGCTGCGGCCGCCGGAGCTGCTGCGGGCGCGGAGTGAGCTTCAGGCCGGGCGGATCTCTGCCGACGAACTGCGGCGGGTCGAGGACGCGACGGTTCGCGATGTCGTGCGGATGCAGCAGGAGGTCGGGCTCGAAGGCGTCACCGATGGCGAGTTCCGCCGCGGCTCGTGGCATATGGATTTTCTCTATCGGATCGGCGGGGTCGCGAAGACCGACCAGTTGCTGCGCATCCAGTTCCGAAATGAGGCCGGCCCGGTCGAGGCCGCGTTGGGAGCGTTTCGGATCGGCGGCAAGCTGATGCTCGACAGCACGATCTTCGCCGAGGATTTCGCCTACCTGAAATCGGTCGCCCCGGCCGGGACGGTGCCGAAGCTGACGATCCCGTCGCCATCGATGCTGCATTACCGCGGCGGCCGGGCGGTGATCGATCGGGCCGCCTATCCCGAGATGGATGCCTTCTGGCACGACCTCGCCGAAGTCTACAAAAAGGAGATCGCCGGTCTTGCCGGGCTCGGCTGTACCTATCTCCAGCTCGACGACACCAGCCTCGCCTATCTGAACGACCCGGCGCAGCGCGCCTATGTGACCGCCATTGGCGGCGATGGCGACAAGCAGCACCTGATCAATATCCGCCTGATCAATCAAGCGCTCGCCGACAAGCCCGAAGGCATGACGGTGTGCACTCATATGTGCCGCGGCAACTTCCGCTCGTCCTGGGTGGCCGAGGGCGGCTACGACCATGTCGCCGAGGCCTTGTTCGGCGAACTCGCGGTCGACGGCTTCTTTCTCGAATACGACGACGCGCGCTCCGGCGGGTTCGAGCCATTGCGCTTCGTTCCCAGGGGCAACAAGCGGGTCGTGCTGGGCCTTGTCACCAGCAAACGCGCCGCGCTCGAAAGCAAAGACGAGTTGAAGCGCCGAATCGACGAGGCGGCGAAATATGTCCCGTTGGAGCAGCTGTGCCTCAGCCCGCAATGCGGTTTCTCGTCGACGGTTGACGGCAACGCGCTGACCCAAGCCGAACAATTCGCGAAGCTGCGCCTCGTCGTCGAAACCGCGCGCGAAGTGTGGGGGTAAGCCGCACGCGGCCCCGATCTGAGGAGCGTCCTGCGCCGTTTCGTGCTTTGACAAACGGGGAATGCCTGCCTAGCTCCTTTTCCATGGAACGGGCGCAGCCGCAGAGCTTCTCGGCGCTACAGGTGACAGTGCCCCGGGCGGATCGTCGCCCATATGCGGCGATCCTGGCGCTGGGCGCCTTGCTGTTCTGGGTGTCCGGCAGCCATCCGGCGCTGATGCCGGTCTGGGGACCGTGGGATTTTTCGCCGCTCGAATATCTTGCCACGGCCTTGGTGCTGCTGTGGTTCTGTCGGGGTCTCGCCTTGGCGCCGGCGGAACGGCCCGCGCTCTGGCGCCGTGCGGTATTTCTGCTGGGCGTCGGCGTGATCTACGCGGTGCTGCAGACGCGGTTCGAGTACTGGTCGCAGCACATGTTCTTTCTGAACCGCATCCAGCACGTCGCGATGCACCATCTGGGGCCGTTCCTGGTGGCACTCGGCGCCGCCGGCGGGACGATCAAGCGCGGCATGCCCCTGCGGTTGCGCCTAGCGATCGAAAGCCCGGCCGTCGCCCACATCCTTCGCGTCTTGCAGCAGCCTGTGGTGGCCGCATTCCTGTTTGTCGGGCTGTTCTTTTTCTGGCTGATTCCGGCGGTGCATTTCCGGGCGATGATCGATGTGCGCCTCTATGCGGTGATGAATTGGAGCATGGTGATCGACGGCATCCTGTTCTGGTGGCTGGTGCTCGACCCGCGGCCAAGGCCCCCGGCGAGGGTTTCTTACGGCGCCCGCGTGGCATTGGCGCTGGGTGTCATGTTTCCGCAGATCGTGCTGGGTGCCGCGATCACCTTTTCGCAGACCGATCTCTATCCCTATTACGATTTGTGCGGCCGGCTGTTCCCGTCGATCAGCGCGCTCAACGATCAGCATATCGGCGGCATCGTGATCTGGATCCCGCCGGCGATGATGAGTGCGATCGCCGTGCTGCTGGTGATCAACGCGCTGAGGCTGCATGAGGAAGCGACGAGTGAGGCCGACGCTGATGCGCGCGCCGCGCTCGCAAAAAGCTGGACCGGGCGCTAGACCGATGCGCGGGAAGATGCTGCTGCTGGGGTTGCTGTGCGGCGCTCTTGTTGCCGGCGGGACAGTGTGGGCGGGCGAAACAGGGCTGGCGCTGAGCGCTCCTTGGTTCCGCCTCGTGATGCCGTCGCTGCCGGCCGCGGGGTATTTCATCCTGTCGAATTCCGGGGCCACGGAGAAGACCCTGATCGGCGCCGCCTCGCCCGCTTGCGGCATGCTGATGCTGCATCGGAGTGTCGATCAGGGCGGCCAGGAGCGGATGGTGGAGGTCGCGAATGTCCCGGTCCCGGCGCAGGGCAAGGTCAGCTTTATGCCCGGCGGTTATCACCTGATGTGCATGTCGCCCGCGGCGGCGATGCGGCCCGGGCAATCGGTCCCGGTGACTTTGCGCTTTGCCGGCGGCGAGTCGCTGACCGCGAGCTTCCCGGTGCGTAACGCGACCGGCAAATAGGCCGCAGGTCACAATAGCTGCAGCAGCCTGGCCAGCAAGCTGGGCGGATGGGCCTCGTCGACGAGGCGCTTCAGATCCGCCGCCGTCCCGGCGATGTCCGGCGTCGTCGAGGCGAGCGAGGCGATGATCAGGCGCGCCGCACCCGAGCCGTCGAAGACATAGATGGCGGAACTGTGCGTGACCTCGTAGGGGTGATCCTCGGTCGCTGGCGTGACCGAATAGACGACGCGATAGCGCCGCGCCAATGCCGTGAGCTCATCCGGCGTACCACGCAGCCCTTCGATCTGCGGCGCGAAATTCTTCACATAGGCGGCAAGCACGGGAGGCGTGTCGCGGTTCGGATCGACGGTGACGAACAGCACGCGGATATGCTGCGCCTGCGGACCAAGGCGGGTCAGAATCTCGGCGATGTTCGACAAGGTGGTGGGGCAGACATCCGGGCAGAAGGTGTATCCGAAATAGAGCAATACGACCCGGCCTCGGTAATCGGCCTGAGTGACCTCCCTGCTGTCCGCCGCTCGGATCATCGTGAAGGAGAGCGGCGGCAGGCTGCCCGAAACATCGATCGAATGCCATTTCGTGCTGTCGCCGCAGCCCGCGAGGAGGACAAGGCAGAGCCCGGCGGCGGCCCGCCTCATCGCGCGTCGCCGCGTCGTCGACCATACCCGAGCGCCCGCCACAGTGGGCCTTTCAGCGGGTGGAGAGCAGGTGATGGACTTCGGCATAGTGGAGCAGGAGGACAACGCTGAACGCCGTAACCAGCACCAGCGCGGCGATGCCGCCCAGCATCGCGGCCAGCATCCGATTCCTTTGCTGAAGCCCGTCGGGCGGCCGTGGTTTCTGGCTGTGTAGCGAGGCAGCCGTCGCCCTCGGCCTGAAGTCTGGTTCCGCGGCCACCGCCACTGCCTCCTGCTGCTATCAGCGAAGAACCACAAACCGCGCCATCGAGCGACTGTGCAGGGCAAAATTCAAATTAAACCGGTGTAACATCGCTAAGGCTCGGTTGCGGCCAACAACGGAGACGGGTAGACCGGACGGGAATATGAAGCTGGCGGTTTTGAGCTTCGCCGCCAGGCAGCCGGGAGCAACAGCATGCTGCATTGGTTATGGGTTATCATCATCGGGTTCCTAGCGGGGGCGATCGCCAAGCTCTTCATCCACGGACCGGGCGGGTTCATCGTCACCACCTTGCTCGGCATCGTCGGCGCGATCTTCGCTTCTTGGCTCGGTCAGCGCATCGGCTGGTACGCGCCAGGCCATAATGCCGGGTTTATCGGCGCCATCGTCGGGGCGGTGCTGATCCTGGCGATCTACCGCGCGATTGTCGGAGCGGGCTGACCGGCGGCCGGCGCCCTCAGCCACATGGTTCACTGCTGCGAAACGCCGCTCCAAGCGTTTGTTTGCAGGGCGCAATGCGGTAATCTGGCGGCGGCTACCTATATAATTAACTCGCGGCGGCGCCCGAGCGGCTCGGCCGCGATTTTAATCTGAGCCCCCACCATCCAATCGAGCAGCCTTGGCCGTCTCATCCTCCGCCGCACCGCCCTCCGCCCCCGACATCACCAGCGTCACGATTGAGGACGAGATGAGGCGCTCGTACCTCGATTACGCGATGAGCGTGATCGTGGCGCGCGCACTCCCCGATGTCCGTGACGGGCTCAAGCCCGTGCATCGCCGCATCCTCTATTCGATGAAAGTGAACGGCAACGAGTGGAACCGCGGCTATCGCAAATCGGCGCGCATCGTCGGCGACGTGATCGGCAAATACCATCCGCACGGCGAGCTGGCGATCTACGATGCGATGGTGCGGATGGCGCAGGATTTTGCGATGCGCCTGCCGCTGATCGACGGGCAGGGCAATTTCGGGTCGATGGACGGCGATTCGCCGGCGGCCTATCGCTATACCGAAGCGCGTCTCGCCCGCGTATCTGATTCATTGCTCGATGATCTCGACAACGAGACCGTCGATTTTCAGCCTAATTACGACGAGACCGAGCACGAGCCCAAGGTGTTGCCGGCGGGCTTTCCGAACCTGCTGGTCAACGGCGCCCAGGGCATTGCGGTTGGGATGGCGACCAACATCCCACCGCACAATCTGGGCGAGGTCATCGACGCCTGCTGCGCTTATCTCGACAACGGTGCAATCACCGTTGAAGAGCTGATGGAATATGTCCCGGCGCCGGATTTTCCGACCGGCGGGATCATCATGGGCCGGGCCGGCGCGCACTCCGCCTACAAGACCGGCCGCGGTGCGGTGATCCTGCGGGCGAAATCCCATGTCGAGGAAATCCGCAAGGACCGCGATGCGCTCGTCTTCACCGAGATGCCTTATCAGGTCAACAAGGCGAAGCTGATCGAGCGCATCGCCGAGTGTGTGCGCGAAAAGCTGATCGACGGGATCGCCGAACTGCGTGACGAGAGCGACCGCGATGGGGTGCGGGTCGTCGTCGAATTGAAGCGTGATGCCGAGCCCGACATCGTCCTCAACCAGCTCCACCGCCACACTGCGCTGCAGACCAGCTTTGGCGTCAACATGCTGGCCTTGAACGGCGGCCGGCCAGAGCTGTTGACCCTGCGCGATGTGATTGCCGCCTTTGTCGCCTTTCGCGAAGAGGTGATCACAAGGCGGACCAGCCATTTGCTGGGCAAGGCGCGCGAGCGCGCGCACACCCTGCTCGGCCTGTTGATCGCGGTCGCCAATCTCGATGAGATCATCGCTTTGATCCGCGCCGCCCCCGATCCAGCGACAGCGCGCGAGGGTCTCACCGGCCGGGCTTGGCCGGCCGCCGATGTGGCGCCCTTGGTGGCACTGGTCGGCGAACCCGGTCGCGAGGTCGCCACGGATGGCACGTATCAGCTTTCGGACGAGCAGGCGCGCGCGATCCTCGATCTGCGGCTGCAACGCCTGACCGGCCTCGAACGCGACAAGATCGCCGAGGAATTGCGCGGGCTGATCGCCGAGATCGGCGGCTATCTCGAAATCCTGGGCTCTCGCGCGCGGCTGATCGAGGTTTTGCGCGGCGAGCTGATAGCAATCCGCGAACGATTTGCGACCCCGCGGCGGACCCAGATCGAGGATATCGAGTTCGAGGCCGATATCGAGGCGCTGATCCAGCGCGAGGCGATGGTCGTGACGGTCAGCCACGCCGGCTATATCAAGCGGGTGCCGCTATCCACCTACCGAGCCCAACGCCGCGGCGGCCGCGGCCGCGCCGGCATGGCGATCCGCGACGAGGATTTCCTTAACGAGGTCTTTGTCGCGTCGACCCTTGCGCCGGTGCTGTTCTTCACCTCCTCGGGCCGGGTCTACAAGCTCAAGGTCTATCGACTGCCCCTCGGCACGCCGCAGGCGCGCGGCCGGCCAATGGTCAACCTGCTGCCCAATCTGATCCCCGGCGAGACGATCTCGACGGTGATGCCGTTGCCCGAAGACGAGGAAGGCTGGGCGGATCTGACCGTCATGTTTGCGACCGTGAACGGCTATGTCCGGCGCAATGCCTTGAGCGACTTTGGGGATGTCCGAGCCAACGGCAAGATCGCGATGAAGTTCGAGGGTGAAGACGCCGACGACCGGCTGATTGCCGTCGCCACTTGCACCGATGCGAACGATGTGCTGCTCGCCACCCGCAACGGTAAGACAATCCGCTTTCCGGCCGGGGATGTGCGGGTGTTTTCCGGGCGCAGTTCGGTCGGGGTGCGTGGCATCCGCCTGCTCGCCGACGACATGGTCATCTCGATGTCGATCCTGCGCCACGAGGAGATCGCTCCCGATGTGCGCAACGCCTATCTAAGCCTCGCCGCGCGGCGCCGGCGGCCGATCGACGAAGACAGCGAGGCAGTTCCCGAGTTCCCGACCGAGCCTGAGGAGGCCGAAGCCGAGCCGGGCGTGGAAGAGGGCTCGATCACCGAGGAGACCTACACCGATCTCGCGCAGCGCGAGGAGTGCGTGCTAAGCGTGACCGAGAAAGGGTTTGGCGTCAGGACTTCGGCCTATGACTATCGCATCACCGGGCGTGGCGGCCAGGGGATCGACAACATGGATCTGCGGCGGCGCGACGGCGACGCCGTCGTCGCCGTGTTTCAGGTCGGGAGCAACGACCAGATCATGCTGGTGACCGATGGCGGGATGGTGATCCGCTGCCCGGTCCACGACATCCGCATCGCCCGGCGGCGCAGCCAGGGCGTGGTGATCTTCAAGGTTGGCGAGGGCGAGCGCGTCGTCTCGGTGGCGCGTCTGCCGGAGGTCGCCGACGAGAACGGCGACGGTACCGCCGAGGATTCGGCTGACGACCAAACCACCAACGATCAACAAACCAACGACGGTCGGCAGACCGATATGGGGGACACATGATCCAGCCGCGCATCGGGATCTATCCCGGCACCTTCGACCCCATCACCAACGGCCATTCGGACATCATCCGACGGGCGATCAAGATCGTCGACCGGTTGGTCATCGGCGTCGCCCGGAACGACGGCAAGGGGCCGCTGTTCCCTACCGACAAGCGGGTCGAGATCGTGCGCGACGAAGTGACCCATCTCGAGAACGGCGATGCGGAGCGCATCGAGGTCCGCGCCTTCGACACCCTGTTGATGCATTTTGCCCAATCGGTCGGCGCCGGCGTGATCATCCGCGGGCTGCGCGCCGTGTCCGATTTCGAGTACGAGTTTCAGATGGCGGGCATGAACGCCCGGCTCAACCCACAGATCGAGACCGTCTTTCTGATGGCCTCGGACCGCTTTCAATTTATTTCGTCACGCTTTGTCAAAGAGATCGGCGCCTTAGGCGGCGACGTCTCCCATTTTGTCAGCCCGCGCGTCGCTTTGCGCCTCACCGAGCATTTCGCCAACGGCCATACTAAGCCCCGCCGCGCGGTGGCGGGCTAACCCACGGTAAAGATCCGTTAGCCGCAATTGAGACCGTCGACGATATCAGGCAGCTCTCGACCGCCTGTGCGGGTTGATTCGGTGTTGGAGTCCACGGGTTTCGAGCGGCGATCGTCGCATTACGTCTCACAAACGACAAAGACTCCGCCAGCGCACGATGTCGCCGGTGCGGGAACTCACAGGGAAGGTCGGGAAAGGGTTAGGTTGTTGAGGCCTAACCCCCTCTCTCGGTTGGCTCCCCGGGCCGGACTCGAACCAGCGACAAGGCGGTTAACAGCCGCCTGCTCTACCAACTGAGCTACCGGGGATCAAAGCACCCGGCGGAACCGGGCGCGAATTCTCCCTGGAGGCCGGAAGCGGAATCGAACCGCTGTACGAGGATTTGCAGTCCTCTGCATAACCACTCTGCCATCCGGCCGGGACCCCGTCATATAGGCGCGCAATGCAGCGAGGGTCAAGGAACAGGCGCAACTCTGCCCATGACCGTGTAGGCAGTGTTGTCGTGCACCGCAGTCCCCCATATACTTAGCGGTTTAACGAACAGTTGCGGGGCCAGTTATGGCGCGTGTTACCGTGGAAGATTGCGTAATCAAGGTGCCCAACCGGTTCGAGCTGGTCTTGCTCGCGGCGCAGCGCGCGCGCGAAATCACCTCCGGAGTTCCACTCTCGATCGACCGCGACGACGACAAAAACCCGGTAGTCGCCTTGCGCGAAATCGCCGATGAGACGATCAGCCTGCCGCATCTGAAGGAAGCGGTGGTTCGCGGCATGCAGAAACAAATCGAGACGGACGAGCCCGAAGAGACCCACGAGCTCGAAGTCGATCCGAGCCTATTCGAGGTTGCTGCGCCGATCGGCGCGCTGCTCGACGAGGAGGGATATGGCGGCCAAGCGCGGCGCTTCGAGGATGCGGACGTCGAGGACGAGATCGACGCGGAGGAGGCCGAGGCGGACGAGGATCAGGCGCTCGCCCAGGATTTCACCGAAGATGAAGATGCGCTCGATGATGTGCTGGCGGAAGGAGTGATCGCCGAGGAAGAGGAGAGCGAGGAACTCGCCGACACCCCCGGTGACGATCTAGCTGGTGACGATCTGCCCAGTGACGGCGACGAGGAATTCTGACCGCGGGCGGCGGGCCACGCCCGGCCTGCGAGGCTGTGGATGAGCCGGGCGGTTCTGATGAGCCCGCTGAGCCCGGGGGACGAGGACATGGACGAGACGGCGAGGTGCTCGTCATGATGCGGCAATTCGAGCTGGTCGAACTCGTCCGATCCTACGATCCGAACGCGGACGAAGCCGCGCTCAACCGCGCCTACGTCTATTCGATGAAGGCGCATGGCGCACAGTTGCGCGCTTCCGGCGACCCCTATTTTTCTCATCCGGTCGAGGTCGCCGGCATCCTCGCCCAGATGAAGCTCGACAGCGCCTCGATCGTCACGGGGCTGTTGCACGATACGGTTGAGGATACGGTCGCGACCCTCGACGACATCGAGCGCGTGTTCGGTCCGGAGACCGCCCGGCTGGTCGACGGCGTGACCAAGCTGTCGCGGATCGAGCTGCAATCCGATCAGACCAAACAGGCCGAGAATTTTCGCAAGCTCGTGCTGGCGATGTCCGAGGACATTCGCGTCCTTCTGGTCAAGCTGGCCGACCGTCTGCACAACATGCAGACTCTGCATTTCATCCGGAGTGACGAAAAGCGCCGGCGGATCGCGCGCGAGACGATGGACATTTACGCGCCATTGGCCGAGCGGCTCGGCATGCACCGGATGAAGGACCAGCTCGAGGATCTCGCGTTCGCCGAGCTCTATCCCGATGCCCGCGCGAGCATCTTGGCGCGCCTCGATTTTCTGCGCGATTTAGGCGCCGCCGTGGTGCCGCGGATCGAGGCCGAGCTGCAGCGCAAGCTCGCCGAGGGCGGGCTTGCCGGGACCGTAATCACCGGCCGCGAGAAGTCGCCCTATTCGATCTGGCGCAAGATGCAGCGCAAGAACGTCGCGTTCGAGCAGCTCTCGGATGTCATGGCGTTCCGGGTGCTGGTCGACGACATCGCCGATTGCTACCACGCTCTCGGCATTATCCACTCGGCCTATCACGTGGTCCCGGGCCGCTTCAAGGACTACATCTCGACCCCGAAACTCAACAATTACCGATCGCTGCACACCGCCGTGATCGGCCCCGAGCAGCAGCGCATCGAGGCTCAGATCCGCACCCGTGAGATGCACGAGGTCGCCGAACTCGGCGTTGCCGCGCACTGGACCTACAAGCAGGGCGCCGGTACGACCGAAGGACCGCAATACCGTTGGCTGCGCGAACTGCTCGACATCCTCGATCACGCTTCGGGCCCCGAGGAATTTCTCGAGCACACCAAGCTCGAAATGTTTCAGGATCAGGTCTTCGCCTTCACCCCGAAGGGCGATCTGATCGCCTTGCCGCGTGGCGCCACGGCTGTCGACTTTGCCTATGCGGTTCATTCGGAGATCGGCGACACCTGCGTCGGCGCCAGGATCAACGGAAGGCTGGTGCCGCTGCGCACCCAGCTCGGCAACGGCGATCAGGTCGAGATCGTCACTTCCAAGGCGCAGCACCCGTCGCCGACCTGGGAGCGGTTCGTCGTCACGGGCAAGGCGCGCGCGCGCATCCGCCGCTTTGTGCGCACCCAGCAGCGCGCCCAATATCTCGATCTCGGCAAGGCGATCGTGCAAAAGGCTTTCCGCCAGGAAGGCCATGAGTTCTCCGAACGGCCGCTCGAAGGGGTGCTGAAGACCTTCAACTGCCCGGCCGTCGAGGATCTCTATGTGGCGGTCGGCCAGGGGCTGGCCACCGGACGCGCGGTGATCAATGCCGCTTATCCGCAGCAACAGGACGCCAAGGCCAAGGTCGTCTCTCTGGCGCGCGCTCGGCGCAAGGTTGGATACAACGACACCGCAGTGGCGATCCGCGGCCTGATCCCTGGCATGGCACTGCATTTCGCCGGTTGCTGCCATCCGCTGCCAGGCGATCGGATCGTCGGCATCGTCACCACCGGCAAGGGGGTGACGATCCACACCATCGACTGCGACACCCTGGAAAACTTTGCCGAGACGCCGGAACGCTGGCTCGATGTCGCCTGGAGCAGCAGCGAGGCCGATGCGATCCATGTCGGCCGGCTCAACGTGATGATCGCCAACGAGCCCGGCAATCTCGGCAGCCTTACGACGGTGATCGGAAAGCAGGGCGGAAACATCAGCAATCTGAAGATTACCAACCGCTCGTCCGACTTTTTCGAGATCATGCTCGATATCGAAGTCGCCGACGTGAAGCATCTGACGACGATCGTCGCCGCGTTGCGCGCCAACCCGGTCATCAACTCGGTCGAGCGGGCGCGCGGCTGACGGTGGCGCTTCGCGACCAAAACCAACGGCCGGCGGACGATCTGGGCGAAGTGAGCCCGATTTGATGATTCTCGGTCTCGGCAGCGACCTGATCGACATCCGCCGAATCGAGCGCACGATCGCGCGCTTCGGCGACCGCTTTCTCGACCGGGTGTTCACCGAAGAGGAACGTGCCAAATGCGATCCGCGCGCCAGTCGCGCGGCAAGTTATGCGCGAAGATTTGCCGCCAAGGAGGCCTGCGCCAAGGCGCTCGGCACCGGCTTTCGCCGCGGTGTGTTCTGGCGCGATCTGGGGGTGGTAAACTTAGCCTCGGGCCGGCCGACGATGTGGCTGACCGGCGGGGCACAGCGCCGGCTCGGCGAGATCACGCCGGAGGGGATGGTGGCGCGGCTCGACCTCACCCTGACCGACGAGCCGCCGCTCGCCCAGGCAGTGGTGATCATCACCGCGATCCCGGCCTCGCGCGGCTGATTGCGAAAAATATTCGCAGCGCCGCCTCTGTTGCGGCAGCGTGCTTGACTCATGGCGGCACGCTAGGCTTGATCCAGCGCCATCTAGGCCCGCCAAGGCACGTCATGAAAACCAATCCTGCACGCAAGGTGATCGCGAAGAAGAAATCGGCGGGTAGTGTCGTCGATACGATAAAGACCGTCGTCTATGCAGTTCTGATAGCCTTGGTGGTCCGGACGGTCGCCTATGAGCCGTTCAACATTCCGTCGGGCTCGATGATTCCAACTCTGTTGGTCGGAGATTATTTGTTTGTATCGAAATTTTCATATGGCTATAGCAGATTTTCGTTGCCATTCGGGCTGCCGCTGTTTTCCGGGCGTATCTTCTTCCACCCTCCCGAACGCGGTGACGTCGTGGTTTTCAAGCTGCCGACGGATAATTCGACCGACTACATCAAACGGGTCATTGGCCTTCCCGGCGATGACATCCAGATGAAGAGCGGCATCCTTTACATTAATGACAAAGCGGTGCCGCGCAAGCGCATCGAGGATTATCTTTATCAGGAAGGTGACGGTGCGGTCATTCCGATGAAGCAGTATATCGAAATTTTGCCGAACGGAAGACAACACCGGATCATAAAGATAGGAGATGACGGTCCGCTCGATAATACACAGGTGTACCAGGTTCCGCCGGGCGATTATTTTATGATGGGCGATAACCGGGACAATTCGCAGGATAGCCGTGTGTTGTCGGCAGTCGGCTATGTGCCGGCGGAAAACCTGATCGGCAAGGCGCGATTCATATTTTTCTCGACCGACGGATCGGCACGTTGGTGGGAACTCTGGAAATGGCCGTTCGCGATCCGTTACAATCGTCTGTTCAAGGGGATCGATTAGCGATGCCGCACGAGGATGGCGGCGAGGTCGGATCGTACCAGGATCCCGCCGCCTTCATCCGACATGCGGATGTGTCCAACAATCTCTCCGAAGTGCTCGGGCACGAGTTTGCGCGCCCGGAGCTTCTGGCGGAGGCTCTGACCCACCCGAGCGCGCTCGTTCGGGAGCGGCGGCGCAGCCGGCGCGCGACACCGGCAAGCCGCGGGTACGACCGCCTCGAGTTTCTCGGTGACCGGGTGTTAGGCCTGGTCATCGCCGATCTTCTCTGGCGGCGTTTCGAGAGCGAGCCCGAGGGGCTGCTGACTCGCCGGCATACCCATCTGGTGCGCCGCGAAACTCTGGCGCGGGTCGCCGAGCGGATCGGGCTCGGGCGCCATCTGCTCTTTTCGCAGGCCGAGTTCTCCGCCGGCGCCGCTGCCAATCCCGGGATCCTCGCCGACGCGTGCGAGGCGGTGATCGCCGCGATATATCTCGACGGCGGACTCGCCGCAGCGGAGAGCTTTGTCCTGCGCTGGTGGGAACCGTTGGTCGCCGAAATGGAAGGCCCGCCGCGCGATCCGAAGACCGCATTGCAGGAATGGGCGCAGGCGCGCGGCAAGGGCCTGCCGCTCTATGAGCTGGTGGCGACCCGCGGCCCGGATCACGCGCCGCGCTTCACCGTGGCGGCAACTGTGGCGGGCAGCGGCAGCGCCACCGCGACTGCCTCCTCCAAACGCACGGCCGAAGCCGGGGCTGCGGCGGCGCTGCTCGAACAGGTAGCGCCACAGACGCTCAAGAGCAGCTAGGACGGAGGCGGAGATGGCCGCAGGGATCGATGAAGGACTGGCGGCATTCGACGTGCCACGGGCCGCGGTCGAGCCGCTGCTGCGTTCGTTGCGCATGGTCAACACTGCGGCCGATGCGCTCTTTTACGATGTCGGCGTGCTGTGGCAGCAGCTGTTTGCACGCGGGATCAAGGTCAGCACCGCGATTGACCCGGCGGCGGCGCGGCCCGGGCAGACCGCCGCGCTCCCGACAATGCCCGCGGATGTCGTCAACCTCAGCGCCCTGACCGATCCCGAGGGCGTGATCCTGGTGGTGGACGCTCGAACACGCGCCGTTCATCGAGCGCTACGCCGATGTCCGGGATTTCCTGAAGAGTGGGCTCGAATTCGCTGGCGCCGAGCTGGGCGGTTCGGGCGCGCCCTCGACGTTCCCGGTGAAGACGGTTTCGGTTACCGGGGTCGGCAGCTCGGCGCTCGGCTCGGCCGCCTTCGCCTGGAATGTGTCGGAGGCGCTCGGCGAGCCGGTGGCGGCGATCGTGCCAGGCTATGGGCTGGCCGACATCATCCCGCAGGGGCTCAGCGGCTTCTTCGGTTACGGCTTGGCCGATTACTTCCGCGAACTCGGGGAACAGGCGCTGGCGCTGATGGCGCCGCAGATGGCAGTAATCGGGCGCCGTCTTTCGCGATCGATCCCGGAGCGCACGTCGCTGATCGACAGCGAGGGCCCGGCGTTTCGCCGCGGCAGCCCCGAAATCCGACATCCTGCACGCGATTCTCGAGCATGCGCCGCAGATCACCCGCCTTTATGGCCACAGCAAGGGTTCGCTATGCATCGGCAATGCGATTGCCGGGCTTCGCCCGGATCGGGCGAAAGCGCTTGAGGTCACCACCTTTTCAGCCGTTATCCAGGAGGAATCCCCCGCCCGGTTCGCACAAATTCTTGGCCGCATCGACCCCCTCGGCCAGCTCAATTCCTGGGGTAATTTGCCAGAGCGCTGGATCGAGGCGTGGCACAGCACCAACACGATGTTGCCGTTGACGGTCCCGGTGTCAAAGCTGACAGCAGAAGGACTGCAATCGGCCCGGCACCCAGCGCCGGGCTAGTGAGCATGACCCGCATGGCTGATCGGTGCGGCTGGAAATTGCGCGACCCGGTCAGCAGCGGCGGCGAGCGCCGCGGGATCGGGCAGCGCGTCGGGGCCGCTGAGTGTCCAGCGGGCGCGGAGATCGCCCGCCCGGTCGAGCAGTAGATCGGTCTCGCCGCCGTCATCGCCGGCGCGGAACAGCGCCAGAGTGGTCGCGACACCGGCCGAGACACCGACGAGCGGCGCGGATGTTTCCGTTTCGGGAGGCGCCTGCGCAGGGGCCAGATCGACTGCCAGGATTCGTAAGCTGCCAGCGGCTTGTTTCTGCGCCGCTGCGAGCTGCGCTAAACGTGCCGCGGGCGGGGGGCCGCTAAACAGCGCGAGCAGGGCCGGTCCGGTCTCCAGAACGCCGCTCAAGGTTTGCTGCCGTCCGCCGACTTCGAAGGCGAAATCGGGGATCGTGGAAATCGCGGCGGTCGAGACCTGCGGCCCGACCTGACGGGCCAGGGCGCCGGCGGCGCGGGCGCGGATGAAATTGATCACGTCCCACCGGTCGGCCGGGCTCATGATCCCGGCGAAACCGGGCATGACGCCGTTGTCGCGGCCGTTGCTGACCCACCAGAAAAGATCGCCCGGGGTGTGCGCGAACAAATGCGGTGCGGTCAGATCGGCCGGGCGGACGGTCAGGCTGGCGGCGGCGGGGCCGTCGCCCTTTCCGCCCACTCCATGGCAGAGGGCGCAGTTCTCGGCGTATAGACGCGCGCCGCGCTCAACCGAGGCGGTCGCGTACGGCTCTGCCGGGGCGTAGAAGCTCGTCGGATAGGCGGGCTCGATCGCCGGTCGCACGACCAACGCGCCTAGGGCGACGCAAGTCGCGAGCCCGCTCCACGCCGCCATCATCGCTCGATAGCGCCCGGCGGCGGCGGTGGCCACGCCGGTGATCGCCAAGATGGCCGCGAGCGCGGTGAGGATCGCCAAGAGCATTTGGGACCGGCCGGCCAGCGCGCCGAGCTCGAGCCGGAACGGCAATGGCCAGCCAGGTTCGGTGTGGAGCCCCGGCGGCAGAATGCCAAGGATTGCGACGATGGAGAGAACGCAAAGGCCGAGACCGGCCTCGACCAGCGCGTTGCGCCGCAGATGGCCGAGCGCGCCCTGGATCAGCGGCCGGCGTCCGACCGATGCCCCAGCCAGACGCGGCGTCATGCGCAGCAAATTGACTGCGGCGATCGTCACCATCACAGCGAAAATGGCGATCTTGGCGAGGAGCAGGCGGCCGTATCCGGTGCCGATCAAAGCAGGGACGGTGCCGGCGAGAAACCAGGTGTTGACGAGCCCGGCGGTGAACAGAATCACGACGCTGATCGCCGCCAGGATCGAAAATCGCACCACCGCCCGCCGGGCCGCCGACACATCAGCGTCGCCACTTCTGCGAGTTTCCGCCAACAGCAGCGCCAGCGGAATCAGCGAGCCAATCCAGGCGCCGGCGGCGAGGAGATGGAGCATGTCGGCGGCGAGGTGCAGCTCGCCGGGCCGGCCGGGCGTCGCCCCGCCGTGACCCGCCCAGGCGAGGGATGCGAGCATCGCGGCGGCAAATGCAAGCCCACTCCAGCGCCACAACCACCGGCGCCAGCGCTGCGGAATCAGCAGCAAAACCGCCAAAACCACGCCTAGAACAAATCGTAAGACCCAGATTTGCCCGAACCGGGTGCGGGTCAGCACCGTCGCCACGACTCCTTGCGTCAGACTGGCGGCGATCGGCTGACCGCTCATTTGCGCCGAAAGGAATAGCAGCCAGGCGCCGCCCGAAAGCAACGCCAGCACGAGGCTTGCCAACGCGACCGCCAAAAGCTGACGGTGCAGCCTCGGCGACGCCCCCGAGCCGGCGATAAAGCAGAGGAAGGCGAAGACCCCCGCCAGCGATATCGTCGAGGCGTAGTGAACGGCACGCGCCGCAATCAGGAAGCTCTCCATCGCCTCGTCCGCTCCCCTTTGCCTTGCGCTACCAACCCAAGGCGCTCATCCGCCACCCACCGTGAAGATGAAGTGCCCCGTGGTCGTATGGGTGTCGACGGAGAGGGCGTGCCAGGCGACGGTGTAGGTGCCCGGCGGCAGCTTCTTCAGCGGCACCCGCAGTTCGGTCGGATCTTTCGCATCGACCTGAGCGGGACCCGTATCGACCGGGTTGCCGGCTTGGTCGGTCACCGTCGCCGTGGTGAAGGCCGGTTCGAGCTGCTGCGTAAACCACATCGTCACGGTGGCCGGGGCCATCGGCACCGAACTGCCGACCGCCGGGCTGGCATGGTCGAGAAAGGCGTGGGCGTGCACGGCGACAGCCCCGCAGGTGACAGCGTCGGCAAGGACCGCGGCTGCCACAATCATCTGCCGGTTCACCATTGGGAGATCGGCCTTCCGATGCTGTTGGGGAACAAATCGTCGAGATAGAAGTGCAGCTGCACGACGCCGCCTATCCCGTGCCCCGACAGGCTGTTGGTCGGAATGATCATCTCCGCGCCGACCTGGAAATATTGCCCCGCCCAGATGACCCCGGGCTGCACCGTCCCGGTGGTCATGCCGGTCTGGCCGCGGTTCAGCGGCGTGGTCAGCGCGAACTCGACCAGTGGGATCAGGCGGTTGAACGGCGGACCCAGCCCAATGTCTTTGACCTGGCTCTGCAGATAGGGAATGCTGTATTCGATCGCGAAGCCGTAGTTAAAATTGTTCGGGTTGGGCATGCCGTTGCTTTCCGTCTCGGTCGGAAAGTCGAAGCTCAGATTGCCGGTCAGGGCGAACGGGCGCAGCCAGGGCAGCGAATTGGGCAGGTCGCCAAAGCCTTTGCCGAAGTCGAAAGTCGGCGAGATTGTGGTGAAGGCGGGCGCGCCCAGGGCCTGGACCCGTCCGGTATTTCCCCAGTTCACATCGAGCCCGGCGAGAGCCATGGCCTCATGCGGTCCGTTGATAAACAGCTGGTATTGCGTTCCGGTGTCGAGGCCCGCCGAATCCGGTTGCCGTCGGCATGCCGGGCGACATCAGGCGTTGCCCACTCGAGTGCCGATCGTGAAGTCCCATTTGGGGGTGATGAGCATCGACAGATCAGTGCCGACGTCGAGTTCGCGCGAACCGTCGCTCTGGGTCGGGTTGAGGGTGACGGTCGGCAGCGACATCTCATCGGCGACGAATGGGTCGTCGGTCAGGATCGTGGCCGGAAAAAAGCGGTCGCCGGCAAAGCCGTGCGCCATCGCCTCGGCGCCCGGCAGCAGCGCCGCCACGGCCGCAGCGGCGAGGCCGCGGCAAAATACGCGGTGCATGATCGTGCTCCCAAAGAATCGCGGAGTGCCGGATCGCCGCGATGCGGCTTCCGGCGAGTTCGGCTATGTGGTCGGGTCAGCCAATGCGATCGGGGGAGCGCGGGAGCGGTAGGCGGTTGCCGGCGCGGCTGGCGGCTCGCTGGCAATCGCTGCGAGCAGGACCGGAGCCTCGACCCTGATCGGAACCGACAGCGGGGCGATCGTGGCCGGGGCGAAGCCGGCGAGGGTGCCGAGCGAACTGCAGACCGCGCAATCCGGATGGTGGTGTTTACCGTGACCGCCGGTCTTGCCGCCGGATGGGGCGTCTTCGTCGTGATGCCCGGTTACCAGCGCCAGCAACCGCCAGCTGAAATCATGCTCGGCGGGGCTCGAAGCTTCCCGGTGTGTTGCGGTTTCGAAGGCGTGGGCGAGGTCGAAGGCGAGATGAATCAGGGACAAGCGCATCGAGGCTCAGCGCGATCACGCCGAGCCATGCAGCGATGGCCCCGAGCCTCAGCCGGTTTGGCCGCATGGCAACCCGTCCCCCGACAGGCGCACGACAACCGCGGGCGCCTGCGATCGAGATTAAGGAGCGGCCGACAACTTGTCTATGCCGTGCCGCTTGTTGCTTACCGGCCGCGAGATACCGTAACGTGGCTGGGATCGGCGAACGCCGAGCGAGGTGCAGGGAGACCTGTGGTGAGGTCCCGGGACATCGAGCGTGCGCTGGCGCGGGCGCAACAGATCTGCGCGAGCCGAGGGGTGCGATTGACCCCGGTGCGCCGGCGAGTGCTGCAACTGATCCTGGCCGCCGACCAGCCGATCGGCGCCTATGCGCTGCTCGCCGAGCTGCAACGCGAGCGCGGCAAGCTCGGTCCGCCGACGGTCTATCGTGCCCTCGACTTCCTGCTCGCCGCCAAGCTGATCCACAAGATCGAGAGCGTCAGCGCCTTTATCGCCTGCGGCGATGTCGAGCATCCGCACGAAAGCCAGTTCATGATCTGCGATGACTGCGGCGCGACCGAGGAGATCCGGGACGAGGAGATCGTCGCGAGCCTGCACCGGCTCGGCGAAGGTCGGGGCTTTGCCGTCGCCCGCCAAGTGATCGAGGCGCGCGGCCTCTGCCCCGCCTGCCGCGCCGCGCATCGCTGACTGCCCAGGACCGGCGCGGTCTAGCCGATCCGCCCGGCCGTCGCCATCGCGCGGCCGGCCACGGATCCGCAGGGCGGATCAAATCCTTTCGCCGGAGCCCCGCTCCGGTTTGCTGCTCCTGCAGCAAATCAGCAGCGACGGAGCGAACTTTTCCGGCACGATTTCGGCTCGCTCGAGCCGATCCCGCCAGCCGACAAATTGCTGTTCCGAGCCGATTTGCGCGAACCGGCGCCTTGTAATCCTTATCTCGATTATGCGGGGTAACTCCTTATCCGGATTATGCTGAAATGTCAAGATAAATTGCGGATATCACAACTAACTTCTGCAACTTCGGCAATATATGGTTACTGTCAACCATGCACCCTATCTCTGCGCCCGGGCTCGTTGCCGCCGCCGCTTGGCCTTCAGCTTGGCCTTGTGCCGGGCAGCACGCTCGCGGGTTCGTGGTTGCCGCACTACTGCTCTCTTCATGGCGCCCTCGTGTCCTCGTTCATGCTTTCACGACCCCCGCCGTGGACGTCATGCCTGGATCAGGCTCAACCGCCCTTCGCGATCTCGAAAAACTGGGGCGAGTGATCGGATTTGAACCGACGACATCCAGATCCACAATCTGGCGCTCTAACCAACTGAGCTACACCCGCCGCCGGGGGTGGAGGTAGCGGTTCGTGCCCAAAGCGTCAACGGGCGTCAAGGTCGGGCTTCCCGGCGCCAGGCGGGAAGCCCACATTTGGGCGATGACGATCTCCCCCGAGGGCTGGCGGCGGCGCGCGCTGTTGACGCCGCAGCAGATGGGCGAAGCGGACCGCGCGACGATCGCCGGCGGCGTCTCCGGCATCGCGCTGATGGAGAAGGCAGGCGAGGCGGTCGCCGACGCCGTCTCGCGGCGCTGGCCGCCGCGACCGGTCGTGGTGCTGTGCGGGCCGGGAAACAATGGCGGCGACGGCTTTGTCGCCGCACGGATTCTGGCCGGGCGCGGCTGGGAGGTGCGGGTGGCGCTGCTCGGCGAGAAGGCGGCACTGCGCGGCGACGCCGCGGAAGCGGCGGCGCGGTGGCCGGGCGCGGTCGAACGGCTGACGCCCGAGGCGCTCGACGATGCCGGCCTGGCGATCGACGCGATCTTCGGCGCGGGGCTGGCGCGGCCGATCGAGGGCGTGGCGAAGGACGTCATCGCGGGCCTGAGCGCGCGCGGGCTGCCGGTTGTGGCGGTCGACGTCCCGAGCGGCATCGACGGCGCCAGCGGTGAGATCCGCGGGGCCGCGCCGCGGGCGGCGGTGACGGTCACGTTCTTCCGCAAAAAGCCGGGCCATCTGCTGCTGCCGGGGCGGATCTGGTGCGGCGAGACGGTGCTGGCGCAGATCGGCATTCCCGACGCGGTGCTCGACCAGATCGCGCCCGACACCGCCGAGAACGACCCCGCCTGGTGGCTCGCGGAGCTTCCTCATCCCAGCCCTGACAGCCACAAATACACCCGCGGTCACGCGCTGGTGGCCGGCGGGGCGGTGATGACGGGGGCGGCGCGCCTGGCATCCCGCAGCGCGGCTCGGCTCGGCGCCGGGCTCGTCACCGTCGCCGCTCCCGAAGCCGCATTCCCGATCTATGCCGCGGCGCTGACCGGGATCATCGTCCATCCAGTCGCCGGGCTCGACGATTTTAGGGCGTTGCTCGCGGACAAGAGACGAAACGCCGCGCTGATCGGCCCGGGCGCGGGAGTCGGCGACGAGACCCGCGACAAGGTCTTTGCGATCCTCGAAGCCGGCAAGCGGGCGGTGCTCGATGCCGACGCGCTGACCTCGTTCGCCGCCGACCCGCAGGCCTTATTCGCGGCGATCCGTTCGCCGGTGGTGATGACGCCGCATGACGGCGAATTTGCGCGCCTGTTCGACACGAGCGGAAGCAAGCTCGAACGGGCGCGGCGCGCGGCGCGGCAGAGCGGCGCGGTCGATCGTGCTGAAAGGCGCCGACACGGTGATCGCCGCGCCCGACGGCCGGGCCGCGATCAACGCCAACGCGCCGCCCGACCTGGCGACGGCGGGCAGCGGCGATGTTCTCGCCGGAATGGTGCTTGGGCTCTTGGCGCAAGGCGTGGAGCCGTTCGCGGCGGCCGCGGCGGCGGTGTGGCTGCACGGCGACGCCGCCAACCGAATCGGTGCAGGGCTCGTCGCCGAAGACCTCGTCGAGGGACTGGCGCCGGCGTTGCGCGGGGTGGCGCACAAGCGCAGGGCCGGTGCGCTTCGGGGTTGACGGCCGCTCGATTCGTCGCGTCTCTGTCTGGCTCCGCCACAGCCGCTATGGCCGCCATGAACGATCGCGCTCCGGCCGGTTTCTTCGAGGGAGTCTTCGACCGGACCTTGACCAATCTGCGCAGCGCCTGGCGCGACATCGCCCTGTCGGCGCGCGGCGTGTTGAGCCGCACGCCGCGGCCCGAGCTTTCCGGCGACGATATCGGCCGGTTGCGCGAGCAGATGCTGAGCTGCCTCGATGGGCGCGGCGGCGAGGTTACGGCGCGGGCGCGGGCAGCCGATCTAGGCCGCACTTATCTATCGCTGGATGCGAATGGGCGCGAGCGGTTTCTCCGTCTGCTCGCCGGGGAATTCGACGTCGATCGCGGCGAGATCGATCGCTGCTGCTCGGTATTGGCCAAGGCTGGCGGCCCGGCCGAGCGCGCCGCCGCCGAGCGCGATCTGCGCAATGCGCTGGAACCGCCGCGCATCACCCTGCTGCGCCAATTCAACGCACTGCCCGAGGGGGTCAAGTTCCTGGTCGACCGCCGCGCCGAGCTGCTCGATCTAGGGCAGCACGATCCCATCCTGCACGGGCTGGAAGAAGATCTGAAGCGGCTGCTCGCCAATTGGTTCGACATCGGCTTTCTCGAATTGAAGCGGATCGGCTGGGAAGCGCCGGCGGCATTGCTCGAAAAGCTGATGGCGTACGAGGCGGTTCACGAGATCCGCAGCTGGACCGACCTGAAGAACCGGCTCGAGGCCGACCGCCGCTGTTTCGCCTTTTTTCACCCGCGCATGCCCGACGAGCCGCTGATCTTCGTCGAGGTGGCGCTGGTCGCGGGCATGGCGAGCGATATCAATTCGTTGCTCGACGAGGCCGCCCCGATCGGCGATCCGCAGGCCGCGGACACCGCGATCTTCTACTCGATCTCGAACTGTCAGCAGGGTCTCGCCGGGATCAGCTTTGGCGATTTTCTGATCAAGCGCGTGGTGGACGCCTTGGCGAGAGACCTGCCCCGCCTGAAGGTGTTTGCAACCTTGTCGCCGGTGCCGGGGTTCCGCGCCTGGCTCGATCGGCAGCAGCAGGTCGCCCCGGGCGGCCTGTTGCTGCCGGCCGAGCGCAGTGTGATCGACGGCCTCGGCGAAGGGGTCGCCGAACGAGATCTTCCGGCGTTGCTCGACCGCCCGGATTGGCATGCCGAGCCGCAGCTTACCGAGGCGTTGCGGGAGCCGCTGCTGCGCCTTTGCGCACGCTATCTGTTGCGCGAGCGCACCGGGGCCGGCCGGGCGCTCGACCCGGTGGCTCATTTTCACCTGAGCAACGGGGCCCGGGTCGAACGCCTGAATTGGCTGGGCGACGTCTCGGCGAAGGGCCTGCAACAATCCGCCGGAATTATGGTCAACTATGTGTACCGGCTCGGTGATATCGAGGCCAACCACGAGGCCTATCGCGGCGAGGGGCGGTTCGCCGCGTCGTCCGCGTTGCGCGGTCTCGCGCGGACCGGCTGATCCTTCTCGCCGCCGAACCCGGCGGCGCGGATGCTTGGAGTACCTTGATCGGAGGCAATTCTCCGACCAAGTCAGTGGGCCAATCGATGCTGCCGCGCGTGCGGCCTGTCTAGGTAACCGGGGACGTCTATGTTAGGTATCCGCCTTAGCCGGGCCGGACTGGCCGCTCCGGTCGATTGCCGCGGCGGGCGTGGCGGAACTGGCAGACGCACTGGATTTAGGTTCCAGCGATGCAAATCGTGGGGGTTCAAATCCCCCCGCCCGCACCAGGGTGCGCCAAGATCATTATCGAGAGGCTGTTGCCGATGAAGGGCTTGTTGTCGATCGCACGAAGCCGCCCGTGGCCGGCTCGCGAGACGGGATGCCGGGTCCAGTGGCGGGCCTCGCCCGGGGATAACGGCAGGACTGAGGGCCTCGTCTCATGCAGGTGACCGAAACCAGCGCCGACGGGCTCAAGCGTGAGTTCCGCATTGTGGTTCCCGCGGGCGAACTCGAGGACAAGGTCGTCAGCCGCCTCGACGAGCTCGGGCGCACCATCCGCCTGCCGGGCTTCCGCCCCGGCAAGGTCCCGATGCAGATTCTGCGCCGTCGTTATGGCCCCTCAGTATTGGGCGAGGTGGTGGAGAGCACGGTCCAAGGCAGCTCGGAGGACACGATCCGCGAGCACAATTTGCGGCCGGCGCTGCCCCCCAAGGTCGACATCGTGTCATTCAGCGAGGGCGCCGATCTCGAATACAAGATGCTGGTCGAGATCCTCCCCGAAATTCCGGAGCCGAACTTTGCCGATCTGGGCATCGAGCGGCTGATCGTCGAGGTGCCGGAAGAGAGCGTCGATGCCGCGATCGCGCGGATCGCCGAGCAGCAGCGCAAATCCGAGCCGGTCGAGCGGCCGGCCCAAAGCGGCGATATCATCGTCGTCGATGTCGAGGGGCGGGTAGGCGACCGGGAAATTCCCGGCGCCAGCGGCAAGGACCGCCAGATCATGCTTGGTTCCGGCAGCTTCATCCCGGGTTTCGAAGAACAGCTGATCGGGGCGGCGGCCGGCGAGCACCGCACGGTTCGCGTGACCTTTCCCGAGGATTATGCGGCCACCGAGCTTGCCGGCAAGGAGGCCGAGTTCGCGGTTGATGTGAAGGAGGTGCGCGAGCGCGCGCCGGTCGCAATCGACGACGAGCTCGGCAAGGCGGTCGGGCTCGAAAGCCTCGCCGAGCTGCGCCAGGAGGTGCAGCAGCAGATGGAGCGCGATTACGCGGTGGCCTCGCGTCTGCGTCTGAAACGGGCATTGCTCGACAAGCTCGCGGAGCGATACGATTTTGCAGTCCCGCCCGGCATGGTAGAACTCGAGTTCAATAATATCTGGGCGCAGCACCAAGCCGAGCAGGAGCGCCAAGGCGGGCGCGACGGGGACAACGGGGCGGAGGCCGCGCCGGTCAGCGGCGGGGCGACGACGGAAGCCGCCGAGGCGCCGGCAGCAGCGGCGCCGAGTTCGGAGGGCGAGCCCGCAGCCGGTGTGGAAGCGGCGCCCGACGCCGAGGCCGAAGTCGTGGCCGAGGGCGGCGAGGAGAGCCTCAAGGGCGAATACAACAAGATTGCCGAGCGCCGGGTGCGGCTTGGCCTGTTGCTTGCCGAGGTCGGTCGCAGCAACAATATCACGGTGACCCAGGAGGAGATCAATCAGGCGATCACCCGCGAGGTGCGCCGGCATCCCGGCTACGAGCGCCAGGCTCTGGATTTCTACCGCCAGAATCCGGAGGCCGTGGCCAATTTGCGCGCCCCGATCTTCGAGGACAAAGTCGTCGACTTTATCGTCGAGCTGGCCAAGGTCGACGAACGCCGGGTGACCCCGCAGGAGTTGCTGGCTCTACCCGATCCCGACGCCGAGACGGCTGTCTCTGCCGGCTCGCCGGCCGGCGCGTCGCCGGAGAGCGCGGACCCGAGCTGATCAACCCCATGCGCCGCCGGTGCGGCGTTGCCGAGGAGACCGCAAATGTCGGACTATTTCGAACAATACATGAATAACCTGGTGCCGATGGTCGTCGAGCAGACCAACCGCGGCGAGCGCGCCTACGACATCTATTCGCGCTTGCTCAAGGAGCGCATCATCTTCCTCGTTGGGCCGATCCATGACGCCGTATCCAGTCTGATCTGCGCCCAGCTATTGTTCTTGGAGGCGGAAAACCCGAACAAGGACATCAATTTCTACATCAACTCGCCGGGTGGGGTGGTCACCTCCAGCTTGGCGATCTACGACACCATGCAGTACATCCGCTCGCCGGTTGCCACGGTGTGCATCGGTCAGGCTGCGTCGGCGGGTTCGCTGCTGCTGGCCGCCGGCGCCGCCGGTAAGCGCTTTTCGCTGCCGAACTCACGGATCATGATCCATCAGCCCTCGGGCGGGGCTCAGGGCCAGGCGACCGACATCGAGATTCAGGCGCGCGAAATCCTGGCGCTCCGCGCGCGGCTCAACGAGATCTACGTCAAGCATACCGGCCAGCCGCTCGAAGCGATCCAGACCGCGCTCGAGCGCGACAAATTCCTGTCTCCGCTCGAAGCCAGGGAGTTTGGCCTGATCGACGAAGTCGTCGAAAACCGTCCCGGCCGCGACGAGTCGGAAAAAGGGTTCAAATAACACAGGGCCCGCGCCAGCCAGGGCAACGCGCCGCCGGACGATTATGATTAAGTAGTTGTTGATCAGCTGCGAGCACATATACTCGGTCGAGGATCGGGCGTCGCGGCGGCGTCCGGACCGCGAGGGACGAGCGGTTTGCGCCGTGCAGCCCGGTCGCCGAGCCGGGGAAGAAGAGGCTGGAGAGGCCGGTTCCGGCCGATGACGGAGTGGCGATGACCAAATCCAGCGGCAGCGACTCGAAGAACACGCTCTACTGCTCCTTTTGCGGCAAGAGCCAGCACGAGGTCAGGAAGCTGATCGCCGGACCGACCGTGTTCATCTGCGACGAATGCGTCGAGCTGTGCATGGACATCATCCGCGAGGAGCACAAGACGACGCTCGTCAAGTCGCGCGACGGAGTGCCCGGGCCGCGCGACATCTGCAAGGTTCTCGACGATTATGTGATCGGTCAGGACCACGCCAAGCGGGTGCTCTCGGTCGCCGTGCACAACCATTACAAGCGGCTCGCGCACGGCGCCAAAGCCAATGACGTCGAGTTGGCGAAGTCGAACATCCTGCTGGTCGGGCCGACCGGCTCGGGCAAGACCTTGCTCGCCCAGACCCTGGCGCGGATCATCGACGTGCCATTTACGATGGCCGACGCCACCACTCTGACCGAGGCCGGTTATGTCGGCGAGGACGTCGAAAACATCATCCTGAAGCTGCTGCAGGCCGCCGATTACAACGTCGAGCGCGCGCAGCGCGGGATCGTCTATATCGACGAGGTCGATAAGATCTCGCGCAAATCCGACAATCCCTCGATCACTCGCGACGTCTCGGGCGAGGGGGTGCAGCAGGCGCTGCTCAAGATCATGGAAGGAACGATCGCCTCGGTGCCGCCACAGGGTGGGCGCAAGCATCCGCAGCAGGAATTCCTTCAGGTCGACACCACAAACATCCTGTTCGTGTGCGGCGGCGCCTTTTCCGGGCTGGAAAAGCTGATCGCGCAGCGGCGCCAGGGCACCTCGATCGGGTTTGGCGCCGAAGTGCGGGGCCCGGACGAACGTAAGACCGGCGAAATCCTCCGAGACCTGGAGCCCGAGGATTTGCTGAAATTCGGCCTGATTCCCGAATTCGTCGGCAGACTGCCGGTGGTGGCGACGCTGGACGATCTCGACGAGGGGACTCTGGTCGACATTCTGACCAAGCCGAAGAACGCGCTGGTCAAGCAATATCAGCGGCTGTTCGAGATGGAGGACGTGAGGCTCGAGCTCAACGAAGAAGCGCTGAAGGCGATCGCCCGCAAGGCGATCCTGCGCAAGACCGGGGCCCGCGGCCTCCGCTCGATCATGGAATCGATTCTGCTCGAATCGATGTTCGACCTGCCTAGTCTCGTCGGTGTCAGCGAGATCGTCATCAATCGCGAGGTCGTCGAGGGGCGGACCAAGCCGCTCCACATCTACTCCGATCGGCGCGGCGATGTCGGCACCGGCGACTGATCCATGCAGGGGTGCGGCCGGCTGCGACGGCAGCCGACTTGACTGCCGGCGAAACCGGGCCAACCTAAAGAAGGCATGCCTGTTCTCCGCCGCTCGGCTCGTCCCGGGACGGCGCCATCGAAAAAGAGGGCTTATGTTAGAACTCGTGCGCGGTGCGCTTTATCCCGTCCTGCCCCTCCGCGACATCGTCGTCTTCCCACACATGATCGTGCCGCTGTTTGTCGGGCGCGAAAAATCGGTGCGGGCGCTCGAGGATGTGATGAAGGATGACAAGCAGATCCTGCTCGTCACCCAGAAGAACGCGGCGCAGGACGATCCGGAAACCGCCGACATCTATACGGTCGGCACCGTCGGCACCGTCCTTCAGTTGTTGAAGCTGCCGGACGGCACGGTAAAGGTGCTGGTCGAGGGGGCTCGGCGCGCCCGGATATCCCGCTTTGCCGAGAACGAGGCATTCTTCCAGGCTTATGCCGATCCGATCGTCGAGAAGGCGGGCGAGACCGCAGGAGACGGCGGCGCTGGCGCGCACCGTGGTGTCGCAGTTCGAGCAGTACATCAAGCTCAACAAGAAGATCCCGCCCGAGGTGCTGGTCTCGATCAACCAGATCGACGACTCGGCCAAGCTTGCCGACACCGTCGCCTCCCATCTGAGCTTGAAGATTCCGGAGAAGCAGGAACTGCTTGAAACCGAAGCGGTATCCGAGCGGCTCGAAAAGGTATTCGGCTATATGGAGGGCGAGATCGGCGTCCTTCAGGTCGAAAAACGGATCCGTAATCGCGTCAAGCGCCAAATGGAGAAGACGCAGCGCGAATACTACCTGAACGAGCAGATGAAGGCGATCCAGAAGGAGCTCGGCGAGGGTGAGGATGGCCGCGACGAGATGGCCGAGCTCGAAGAGAGGATCAACAAGACCGCCTTCTCCAAGGAGGCGCGCGACAAGGCGACGGCCGAACTCAAGAAGCTCAAGAGCATGAGCCCGATGTCGGCTGAGGCGACCGTGGTGCGCAACTATCTCGACTGGCTGTTGTCGGTGCCGTGGCACAACCGCACCAAGATCAAGCGCGACATCAAGGCCGCCGAAAAGGTGCTCAACGCCGACCATTTCGGGCTGGAAAAGGTCAAGGAGCGCATCCTCGAATATCTCGCCGTCCAGCAGCGCATCAGGAAGATGAAGGGCCCGATCCTGTGCCTGGTCGGCGCACCCGGCGTCGGCAAGACCTCGCTCGGCAAGTCGGTCGCGCGCGCCACCGGACGCAACTTCGTGCGCATGTCGCTGGGCGGGGTGCGTGACGAAGCCGAGATTCGCGGCCACCGGCGGACCTATATCGGCTCGATGCCGGGCAAGATCCTGCAAGGGATGAAGAAGGCAAAGTCGTCGAACCCGCTCTTCCTGCTCGACGAGGTCGACAAGCTCGGCGCGGATTGGCGCGGCGACCCTTCCTCGGCTTTGCTCGAAGTGCTCGATCCGGAGCAGAACGGAGCGTTCAACGATCACTATCTCGAAGTCGACTACGACCTGTCGGACGTCATGTTCGTCACGACCGCGAACACCTTGCGCATCCCGCAGCCGCTTATGGACCGAATGGAGATCATTCGGATTCCGGGCTACACCGAGGATGAGAAGGTCGAGATCGCGCGCCGCCACCTGATCCCTAAGCAGATGACCGCGCACGGCATCCGCAAGACCGAGTGGAGCATCAGCGAAGACGCGATCCGCGATCTCATTCGCTACTTCACGCGCGAAGCCGGAGTGCGCAATCTCGAGCGCGAGATCGCCAACCTCACCCGCAAGGCGATCAAAGACATTCTGATGAAGAAGACCGAGCGGGTCGCCGTGACGCGCCGCAACCTGGAGAAATACGCCGGGGTCCGGCGGTTCCGGTTCGGCGAGGTCGAGGGCGAGGATCTGGTTGGGATCACGACGGGGCTCGCCTGGACCGAAGTAGGCGGCGAGTTGTTGACGATCGAGGCGGTGACCTTGCCCGGCAAGGGTCGGGTCACGGCAACGGGCAAGCTGGGCGACGTGATGAAGGAATCGGTTCAAGCGGCCGAAAGCTTCGTCAAGTCGCGCAGCCACGCCTTTGGGATCAGGCCCTCGGTGTTCGAAAAGCGCGACATCCACGTGCATGTGCCGGAAGGTGCGACGCCCAAGGACGGCCCGTCAGCGGGCGTCGCGATGGTGACCTCGATCGTCTCGGTGCTGACCGGTATTCCAGTCAAGAGCGACATCGCAATGACCGGCGAGATCACTTTGCGCGGCCGGGTGTTGCCGATCGGCGGCCTCAAGGAGAAGCTGCTGGCGGCGCTGCGCGGTGGGCTGAAGACCGTGTTGATCCCGCAAGACAACGAGAAGGATCTCGCCGAGATTCCGGATAACGTGAAGCGCGGGCTGAAGATCATCCCAGTCAGGACGGTGGATGAGTTGCTCGGCAACGCACTCGCGGCGCCGCTGACGCCGGTGGCTTGGTCCGAAGACGGCGAGCCGCCGCCCGTAATTCCCGGAGCGGGCGAGGAGCGCTCCGGGCTTGTAACTCATTGATTGAACCGGTCGACCGCGCTCCAGCATGCGCCGGACTGCATTCACGCTACCGCGAATGTAGTGTAATGCGTACGAAACGCTTCGATTTTTGGTTCTTGCGAGCGGTTGACCGATGGCCGGCCGCGTTCTAAACTCCTCGGCGAATAACCCAGGGATCTCGCACACTCGCGCAGGGGGGTAGCCCGTGAACAGGAATGAGCTTGTCGATAGCGTCGCCAGCAAGTCGGAATTGAGAAAGTCGGAGGCGAGTCGGGCTGTCGACGCCGTGTTCGACGCGATCGTCGAGGCCTTGAAAGGTGGCGACGAGGTTCGCCTCGTCGGGTTCGGGACGTTTTCGGTTGCGGCGAGGGCAGCTTCTGAAGGGCGCAATCCGCGGACCGGAGAGAAGATCAAGATTGCCGCGTCGAAGCAGCCCAAGTTCAAGCCAGGCAAGGGATTGCGCGACTCGTTGAATTGACGTCGGGGTATCGGCGTCGTGAACCCGCCCCAAGCCGGGCGCGAGATCGCGCGGGAGGGCGATTAGCTCAGTCGGTAGAGCACCTCGTTTACACCGAGGGGGCCGGGGGTTCGAGTCCCTCATCGCCCACCATAGGAGGTGAGGGGGATCTGCGCGATGGATTTGGTCGGCGGAGCCATGCGAATGAGCGGATCGGTATCCGCCGCCGTCGCCGATAGAGCAAACCGGCTTCCACGGATCGGATGCTCTCGGCTTGACACCCCGGAGCGGGGGGGATAAGGGTGCCCGTCCCGGTCGTGGGCCGAGGGGGCGTAGCTCAGTTGGTTAGAGCGCCGGCCTGTCACGCCGGAGGTCGCGGGTTCGAGCCCCGTCGCTCCCGCCATTGACCGTGGATCGTTGCACCTTATGGCGGTGCACAATATGGCGTCGTTACCCGGTTTCGCGACGAGACGATCCGGCCTATATCAATAGTCGGTTCGGACCAACGGGCTGTGCCCTCTGCGGGTTGGAGCCGGCGGTAATCCCGGCCGGAGTTCGTCGATGGATATCTTGCTACGCGAATACTTTCCGATCCTGGTCTTCCTTGTGATTGCCGGTGCGGTCGCGGTGGCAATGGTCGCGGGCTCGCTCGTGCTCGCCCGGCAGCGGCCCGACAGCGAGAAGCTGTCGCCCTACGAGTGCGGCTTCGAGCCGTTCGAGGACGCGCGGATCCGCTTTGACGTACGCTACTACCTCGTCGCAATCCTGTTCATAATCTTCGATCTGGAGGTCGCCTTCCTGTTTCCGTGGGCAGTATCGCTCGGCGATATCGGGATGTTCGGTTTCTGGTCGATGGTGGTCTTCCTCGGTGTACTGACCGTCGGCTTTATCTATGAGTGGCGCAAAGGGGCCTTGGAATGGGAGTGATCGACAGGCCGATCGGCCTCGTCCCCGCCGCGTCGGTTCCTCCGGGCGAGGACCAGGCCCTGCTGCTGCAGGCGGCGACCGATGAAGTCCAGGACAAGGGGTTCATCGTCGCGACGCTCGATAACGTGGTCAATTGGGCGCGCAGTGGTTCGCTGTGGCCGATGACCTTCGGCTTGGCTTGCTGCGCTGTCGAGATGATGCATACCGGAGCCAGCCGTTATGACCTCGACCGCTTCGGCGTGGTCTTTCGCGCCAGCCCGCGCCAGTCCGACGTGATGATCGTCGCCGGCACCTTATGCAACAAGATGGCGCCGGCGTTGCGCAAGGTCTATGACCAGATGGCGGAGCCGCGCTGGGTGATCTCGATGGGCTCGTGCGCCAATGGCGGCGGCTATTACCATTATTCCTATTCGGTGGTGCGCGGCTGCGATCGGATCGTGCCGGTCGACGTCTATGTGCCGGGCTGCCCGCCGACCGCCGAAGCGTTGCTCTACGGCGTCCTGCTGCTGCAGAAAAAGATCAGACGCACCCGCAACTTCACCCGCTAGCACCGCCGATGGAAGAGCGACTTAAGGCCCTCGCCGAGCACGTAGCCGCGGCGTTGCCCGAAGCGGTGACCGGTAGCGAGATCTCCCATGGCGAGTTGTGCGTGCGGGTCGAACGCGCGGCTTTGCCGCAGGTGCTCGGCTTTCTGCGCGACGATCCCAAATGCCGGTTTACCGTGCTCTGCGACATTTGCGGCGTCGATTTTCCCGACCGCGCGCTGCGCTTCGAGGTCATCTACAATCTGTTGAGCATGAGCCTCAATCAGCGCATCCGCCTCAAGGTCCAGACCGACGAGAACGCGCCGTTGCCATCGGCAACCGGGTTCTACAGCAGCGCCGGCTGGTGGGAGCGGGAGGCTTGGGACCTGTTCGGGATCTATTTCGCGGGCAACCCCGATCTCCGCCGTATCCTGACCGATTACGGGTTCGAGGGCCATCCGCTACGCAAGGACTTTCCGCTAACCGGCTATGTCGAGCTCCGCTATGACGAGGAGCAGAAGCGCGTCGTCTACGAGCCCGTCCGCTTGCAGCAGGAATTTCGCAGCTTTGATTTTCTGTCGCCATGGGAGGGGATGGATAAAATCCTCCCGGGAGACGAAAAGGCCGGCGAGGGCGAGCCGCCGACCGGGGGAGCGCCGTGAGCGAACAACGCCCGGCGGCCGAAAGCGAGCTCGAGGGCCCGCCGCGAATTAAGAACTTCATGATGAATTTCGGGCCGCAGCACCCGGCGGCGCACGGCGTCATGCGGCTCGTCCTGGAGATGGACGGCGAAATCGTCGAACGCGCCGACCCGCATATCGGCCTGTTGCATCGCGGCACCGAAAAGCTGATCGAATACAAGACCTATTTGCAGGCGATCCCCTATTTCGACCGGCTCGACTACGTGTCGCCGATGTGCCAGGAGCACGCCTTCGCGCTCGCCGTCGAGAAGCTGATGGGGATCACCCCGCCGCCCCGCGCCCAGTACATCCGCGTGCTGTTCGCTGAGATCACGCGCATCCTCAACCATTTACTGTGCATCTGCGCATTCGGCCTCGATATCGGCGCGATTACCCCGTTTCTCTGGGGGTTCGAGGAACGCGAGCGACTGATGGAGTTCTATGAGCGGGCTTCGGGCGCCCGCCTTCATGCCAATTATTTCCGCCCCGGCGGCGTTCATCTCGACCTGCCGGCTGGGTTGGTCGACGACATCCTCGCCTTTTGCGCCACCTTCCCGAAGACGATCGACGACATCGAGCGAATCCTCACCGAAAATCGCATCCTCAAGCAGCGCAGCGTCGATATCGGCGTGGCAACCGCCGAGCAGGCGGCAGATTGGGGTTTCTCCGGGCCGATGCTGCGCGGCTCGGGGGTCGCCTGGGATTTGCGCCGCGCGCAGCCCTACGACGCCTACGACAAGATGGATTTCGACGTCCCGATCGGCCGCAACGGCGATTCCTATGACCGCTACCTGGTGCGGATCGAGGAAATGCGCCAGTCGGTGCGCATCATCGAGCAGGCGATCGCGCAGATGCCTTCTGGGCCGGTGAAGGTCAACGACCGAAAGGTGGCGCCGCCGCCGCGAGCCGAGATGAAAAGCTCGATGGAAGCGTTGATCCATCACTTCAAGCTTTACACCGAGGGCTACCACGTGCCGGCCGGGGAGACTTATACCGCGGTCGAGGCGCCAAAAGGCGAATTCGGGGTCTATCTCATCGCCGACGGCACCAACCGCCCCTACCGCTGCAAGATCCGGGCGCCGGGTTTCGCCTTTCTGCAGGCGACCGATTTCATGTGCCGCGGCCACATGCTGGCTGACATCGTCGCGATCATCGGCTCGATGGATATCGTGTTCGGCGAGATCGATCGATGAACAGCTCGGCCGCCACACCGCCCTTCGAACAGCCCGAAAGCTTCGACTTCACCCCGGAAAATATGCGGGTGGCCGAGGCACATATCGCCAAATACCCGCCGGGACGGCAGGCGAGCGCCGTCTTGCCGTTGCTCGATCTGGCGCAGCGGCAGTGCGGTGGCTGGCTGCCGCGCGCGGCAATGGACCGGGTCGCGCAGATTTTGGCGATGGCGCCGATCCGGGTTTACGAAGTCGCGAGCTTTTATACGATGCTCAATTTGCGGCCTGTCGGGCGCTATCTGTTGCAGGCATGCACAACAACGCCGTGCTGGCTGCGCGGCTCGGACGACGTAGTCGCAGCCTGCGAGCGCAAGCTCGGTATCGTGATGGGGGGGAGTACCGCCGACGGCCTGTTCACCCTGGTCGAAGTCGAGTGCCTGGGCGCCTGCGTCAATGCGCCGATCTTGCAGGTCAATGACGATTTCTATGAGGATCTCGACGGGCCGGCGACCGAGGCCCTGCTGGATGCGCTGCGCGCCGGCGACCCGCCGCCGCCCGGTTCGATGATCGGCCGGCATGGCTCAGAGCCCATCAGCGGCCGCACGACCCTAACCGAGCCGACCCGCGATGCCGGCGCCGGTTCCGAGAGGACATAAATGCTCGCCGACAAGGACCGCATCTTCACCAACCTCTACGGCCAGGATGATTGGCGGCTCGACGGCGCGCGGCGGCGCGGCGATTGGGACGGCACCAAGGAGCTGATCCTGAAGGGCCGCGACTGGATCGTCGAGCAAGTCAAGGAATTGGGGCTGCGCGGGCGCGGCGGCGCCGGTTTTCCGACCGGCCTCAAATGGTCGTTCATGCCGAAGGAGAGCGATCGACCCACCTATCTCGTGGTCAATGCCGACGAAAGCGAGCCCGGCACTTGCAAGGACCGCGACATCCTGCGCAACGACCCGCACAAGCTCGTCGAAGGGTGCCTGCTGGCCTCGGTCGGGATGGGCGTCCACCACTGCTACATCTACATCCGCGGCGAGTTCTATAACGAGGCGCAGCGGCTGCAGGCGGCGATCGACGAAGCCTATGGCGCGGGGCTGATCGGCAAGGATGCCTGCGGCTCGGGCTATCCGTTCGAGCTCTATCTGCACCGTGGCGCCGGCGCCTATATCTGCGGCGAGGAGACAGGGCTGCTCGAAAGCCTCGAAGGGCGCAAGGGCCAGCCCCGGCTAAAGCCGCCGTTTCCGGCCCAGGTCGGGCTCTATGGCTGCCCGAGCACGGTCAACAATGTCGAGACGATCGCGGTCGCGCCGGCGATATTGCGGCGCGGCGCCGCCTGGTTCGCGGGCATCGGCCGGCCGAAAAACAGCGGCACCAAGATCTATTGCCTGTCGGGCCACGTGAATACGCCGTGCAATGTCGAGGAGGCGATGAGCATCCCGCTCAAGGAGCTGATCGAGCGCCATGGGGGCGGGGTGCGCGGCGGCTGGGACAACCTGCTCGCCGTGATCCCGGGCGGCTCTTCGGTGCCGGTCCTGCCGAAATCGATCTGTGAGACGGTGCTGATGGATTTCGACAGTCTGCAGGAGGTCAAGAGCGGGCTCGGTACCGCCGCGGTCATCGTCATGGACAAATCGACCGACATCGTCAAAGCGATCGCCCGGTTGTCGAAATTCTACAAGCACGAAAGCTGCGGCCAATGCACGCCGTGCCGCGAAGGTCTGGGCTGGGTGTGGCGAGTGATGGAGCGGATGGTCGAGGGCAACGCCTCGGTGGCGGAGATCGACATGCTGCTCGACGTATCCTACGAGGTCGAGGGCCATACGATTTGCGCGCTGGCTGATGGCGCGGCGTGGCCGGTGCAAGGGCTCATTCGCCATTTCCGCCCGGAAATGGAACGGCGCATCGCCGAATACCGCGACGCGGCCGCGCGGCAGAGGCAGGCAGCCTGAGATGCCGAAGCTGACGATCGACGGCGGCGAAATCGAGGTGCCGGCGGGCACGACGATCCTGCAGGCCTGCGAATTGGCCGGGATCGAGGTCCCGCATTTCTGCTTTCACGAACGCCTGGCAATCGCCGGAAACTGCCGGATGTGCCTGGTCGAGGTGGAGCGGTCGCCAAAGCCGATCGCCTCCTGCGCGATGCCGGTCGGCGATGGGATGGTGGTCCACACCAAATCGCCGAAGGCGCTGAAGGCACAAAAGGGAGTGATGGAGTTCCTGCTGATCAACCACCCGCTCGACTGCCCGATCTGCGACCAGGGCGGCGAGTGCGATCTGCAGGACCAGGCGATGGCCTACGGCTTCGACCGCAGCCGGTTCGTGGAAAACAAAAGAGCGGTGCGCGACAAGAATTTCGGCCCGCTGGTCGAGACCCACATGACCCGCTGCATCCATTGCACGCGCTGTATCCGCTTTCTGACCGAGATCGCCGGAGTCCAGGAATTGGGCGCCACCGGGCGCGGCGAGGACATGGAGATCGGCACCTATATCGAGCGAGCGCTCGGGTCCGAGCTGTCCGCCAACATCATCGATCTGTGTCCGGTCGGCGCGCTGACCTCGAAGCCCTATGCGTTCATGGCCCGGCCGTGGGAATTGGTCAAAACCGAGTCGATCGATGTTCTCGACGCGGTCGGCAGCAATATCCGGGTCGACTCCCGCGACGCGCAGGTCTTACGGGTGCTGCCGCGGGTCAATGAGGACATCAACGAGGAGTGGATCTCGGACAAGACCCGATACGCGATCGACGGGCTGCGCCGGCGGCGGCTCGATCGCCCCTATGCCGGCCGCCGCGGCGCCCGGGCCGAAACCGATTGGCGCGAAGCGCTCGAAATCGTCGCCGACCGGATGAAGGCGGTTCCAGCCGAACGCATCGCCGCGATCGCCGGCGATCTGTGCGACCTCGAATCGATGTTTGCGCTGAAGGAACTGCTCGGCGGGCTTGGCGCGGTCAGCCTCGACTGCCGTCAGGACGGAGCCAAGCTCGATCCGGGCTGCCGCGCCGGCTACCTGTTCAACACGACGATCGCCGGCATCGAAATGGCCGACGCTTGCCTGTTGATCGGCACGAACCCGCGCTGGGAAGCGCCGCTCGTCAATGCGCGGTTGCGCAAGCGCCATTTGCACGGGCGGCTTTAACATCGCCGCGATCGGTCCGGCGCTCGATTTGTCCTTTCCGGTCGAAATGCTGGGCGAGGGGGGCGAGACGGTCGGTGCAGTCGCCGCCGGTGCGCATCCCTGGGCCGAACGGCTGCGTCAGGCGAAGAACCCGATGCTGATCGTGGGGCAGGGGGCGTTGACGCGGCCGGATGGCGCGCAAGTGCTGGCGACCGCGCGCGAGATTGCCGAACATTGCGGCCTGGTGCGCGACGGCTGGAACGGGTTCAACGTCTTGCACCGGGCCGCGGCGCGGGTCGGCGGTCTCGATATCGGCTTTGTGCCGCAACCGGGCGGGCGTGATGTCGCCGGCATTCTCGAGGGCTGCCGGTCGGGCGCGATCGAGGTGCTCTATCTTCTCGGCGCCGACGAGATAGACATTAGCGATCTCGGCTCGGCCTTTGTCGTCTATCAAGGACACCACGGCGACCGGGGCGCCGAGCGGGCCGACGTGATCCTGCCGGGGGCGGCCTATACCGAGAAGGATGGCACCTATCTCAACACCGAGGGACGGGCGCAGCTCGGCCGCCGCGCGGTCTTTCCACCCGGCGACGCGCGCGAGGACTGGGCGATCATCCGTGCGCTCTCGGCTGCGGTCGGCCGGCCGCTCCCTTTCGACACTCTGGGCGAGTTGCGCCGGCGCCTGCGCGCCGCCCATCCGTCTGCCGCCGGAATCGACCGGGTGACGCCGGCGGCGTGGGGCATGTTCGGCGAGACCGGGCCGATCGAGCCGCGCCCGTTCGCCTATCCGATCGCGGATTTCTACCGCACCGATCCGATCAGCCGGGCCAGCGCGACGATGGCCGAATGCAGCGACGTATTCTTGGCGCATCACGGCGAATTGCCCGCGCGGACCGGCACGCATGGCTAGCTTTTGGCATGGCTATGCCTGGCCGACGGTGATCACGGTCGGCGAGGTGCTGGCGGTGGTTGTGCCGCTTCTGATCGCCGTCGCCTATTTGACTTACGCCGAGCGCAAGGTGCTGGCGTTTTCGCAGCTGCGCAAAGGGCCGAACGTGGTCGGCCCGTTTGGGCTGCTGCAGCCCTTCGCCGACGGTCTCAAGCTGCTGATCAAGGAGACAATCGTCCCGAGCGGGGCCAATCATATCGTATTCATCGCCGCGCCAGTCGTGACCTTTACGTTGAGCCTCGTAGCCTGGGCGGTGATCCCGTTCAATCCGGGCGTGGTGATCGCCAACATCAATGTCGGGATTCTCTACCTGTTCGCGATCAGCTCGCTAGGGGTGTATGGCATTATTCTCGCCGGCTGGGCGTCGAATTCGCGTTACGCTTTTCTCGGCGCGTTGCGGTCGGCGGCGCAGATGGTTTCGTACGAGGTCGCAATCGGCTTTGTGCTGGTCACCGTGCTGGTTTGCGTCGGCTCGCTGAACTTGAGCGATATCGTCGAGGCGCAGCGGCACATCTGGTTCGCGGTTCCGCTATTGCCGATGTTCGTGATTTTCTTCATCTCAGGCTTGGCCGAGACCAACCGCGCTCCGTTCGACGTGGTTGAGGGCGAGACGGAGTTGGTGGCCGGCTATTTCGTCGAATATTCGGCGATGGCGTTTGCGCTGTTCTACCTCGGCGAATACGCCAACATGATCCTGATGAGCGCGATGACGAGCGTGCTGTTCCTCGGTGGCTGGCTGGCCCCGTTCGGGGTGCCGCCGTTCACTTGGGTCCCCGGACCGGTCTGGTTCCTGCTCAAGATCGCCTTTGTGCTGTTCTGTTTTCTGTGGGTACGTGCCACCTTCCCGCGATTCCGCTATGACCAGTTGATGCGGCTCGGCTGGAAGGTGTTTCTGCCGTTCTCGCTGTTCTGGCTGGTATTGACCGCGGGGGTATTGACCGCGGCCGGATGGCTGCCGGCGCACTGAGCGGCGGAACGAGGCGGAGGAACGATCGATGAGCATCTCTGGCACGCGGCGCCCGCGGCTTGTTGCTGAGCGAGCTGCTTTCGGGCTTGGCGCTGACCTTGCGCTACATGTTCAAGGGCGCGGTCACGGTCAACTATCCCTATGAAAAGGGACCGCTCAGCACCCGCTTTCGCGGCGAGCACGCGTTGCGCCGCTATCCCAATGGCGAGGAGCGCTGTATCGCGTGCAAATTGTGCGAGGCGATCTGCCCGGCGCTGGCGATTACGATCGAGGCCGAGCCGCGCGAGGACGGCAGCCGGCGCACCACTCGCTATGACATCGATATGACCAAGTGCATCTATTGCGGCTATTGCCAGGAGGCCTGCCCGGTCGATGCGATCGTCGAGGGGCCGAATTTCGAATTCGCCACGGAAACTCGCGAGGAATTGTTCTACGACAAGCAGAAATTGCTCGACAACGGCGACCGGTGGGAGGCCGAAATCGCCAAGAACCTGGCGCTCGACGCCCCTTATCGGTGAGCTGGATGGCGTTGTCACGGCGCGGCAGCCTCTCACCCCACCCCTTCGCTGCTGCGTGGGCCCGCCCCGCCCCAGCGGGAGGGAAGGGGCAGCGCCCAATGGGCCCGCTCCGGACTTGATCGGGGCGAGGGCGTTTCGGCTGAACGGCGTACCGCGATGATCCTCCAGGCGATCCTGTTCTATCTGTTCGCCGCAGCGGCGGTGGCGGCCGGAGCGATGGTCGTCGTCGCCCGCAATCCGGTTCATTCGGTGCTGTTTTTGATCCTCGCCTTTTTCAACACCGCCGGCCTCTTCGTGCTGATCGGCGCCGAGTTCCTGGCGATGATCCTCGTCATCGTCTATGTCGGGGCGGTCGCGGTGCTGTTTCTGTTTGTCGTGATGATGCTCGATATCGACTTCGCCGATCTGCGCAGCGGCTTCGTGCGCTATCTGCCGATCGGCGCCTTGGTCGGGTTGGTCCTGCTGGCAGAATTGGTGCTGGTCTCGGTCAGTTGGGCGGTCACCACTTCCGGGGCCGTTGCGCCTGCCGTGCTGCCGCCCGGCGGCGTCGCGCTCAGCAACACTCGGGCGCTCGGCGACATTCTCTATACGCGCTATCTGTTCGCATTTCAGGGGGCCGGGTTGATCCTTCTGGTCGCGATGATCGGGGCAATCGTACTGACCCTTCGCCGTCGCGCCGATGTACGGCGGCAATCGATCGCGTCCCAGCTCGCCCGCACCCGCGCCCAATCGGTCGAGGTGGTCAAAGTACCGGTCGGCGGCGGCGTGTGATGGCGATTGGCCTCACCCATTACCTGGCGGTCGCCACGATCCTGTTTACGCTCGGGATCTTCGGCATCTTTCTCAATCGCAAGAACGTCATCATCATCCTGATGTCGATCGAGCTGATGCTGCTTGCCGTCAACATTAACTTTGTCGCCTTCTCGGTGTTCCACAACGATCTCGTCGGCCAAGCCTTCGCCATGTTCGTGCTGACTGTCGCCGCGGCCGAGGCGGCGATCGGGCTCGCCATCCTCGTCGTCTATTTCCGCAACCGCGGCACGATCCGGGTCGAAGACATCAACATGATGAAAGGCTGAGGGGTTGGCGCTCGCCGTCGTCTTTCTGCCGTTCATCGCCGCTGTCATCGCCGGCTTTTTCGGTCGGGCGATCGGCGACCGCGGCGCGCAGATCATCACCTGCGGCGCGCTGCTGCTGTCGGCGGTGCTGGGAATCTTCGTCTTTCGCGACATCCTCGCCGCGCCGGAGCCGCAGATCATCCCGCTGGTGCAGTGGATCGTCGCCGGCGGGGTCGACGTCAGCCTGGTCGATCCGGCTCGACACCTTGAGCGGGGTTATGATCCTCGTCGTCACCATCGTCTCGTCGATGGTCCATGTCTATTCGATCGGCTACATGGCCGAGGACAAGTCGATCCCGCGCTTCATGGCCTATTTGAGCTTGTTCACCTTTTTCATGCTGGCGCTGGTTACTGCCGACAACTTCGTTCAGCTGTTCTTCGGCTGGGAAGGCGTGGGCCTGATGTCCTATCTGCTGGTCGGCTTCTGGTACGATCGGCCCGCGGCCAACGCGGCCGCGATCAAGGCCTTCATCGTCAACCGGGTCGGCGATTTCGGCTTCTCGCTCGGCATATTTTCGGTCTTTGTGATCTTTGGCACCTTGTCGTTTCCCGAGGTCTTCGCGAGGGCGCCGAAAGTCGTCGGCACGACGATGGATTTTCTCGGCTGGCGGGTCGATTCGCTGACCCTCGCCTGCATCCTGTTGTTCATCGGCGCGATGGGGAAGTCGGCGCAGATCCCGCTCCATACCTGGCTGCCGGACGCGATGGAAGGGCCGACGCCGGTCTCCGCCTTGATCCACGCGGCGACCATGGTGACCGCCGGCGTGTTCATGGTCGCGCGGCTATCGCCGCTGTTCGAATACGCGCCGACCGCGCTCGCCGTCGTCGGCGTGATCGGCGGGACCACCTGCATATTCGCCGCCAGCATCGGCATGGCCCAGAACGACATCAAAAAGGTCGTCGCCTATTCGACTTGCAGCCAACTTGGCTACATGTTCGCCGCAGCCGGTGTCTCGGCCTATGCCGCCAGCATCTTCCATCTCTTCACCCACGCATTCTTCAAGGGCCTGTTGTTTCTCTGCTGCGGCGCGGTGATTCACGCGATGGGTGGCGAGCAGGACATGCGCCGGATGGGCGGGCTGTGGCGCAAGACCCCGATCACCTATGTGACGATGTGGGTCGGGGCGCTGTCCTTGAGCGGCATTCCGCCGTTTTCCGGCTATTGGTCGAAGGACACGATCATCGATGCCGACTGGGCGTCGGCTACGGCGGTCGGCCGCTATGGCTTGGTGCCTCGGCACCTTGGCCGCGTTCATGACCGCGTTTTACATCTCGCGCGTGATGTTCATGACCTTTCACGGCGAGCCGCGCGCCGACGAAGAGACGATGCATCATGCCCATGAGAGCCCGTGGGTCATGCTGATCCCGCTGATCGTGCTGGCGATCGGCGCCACGTTCTTCGGCTGGCTCGGTTACGATTATTTTGTCGGCGACGCCGGCGCCGGGTTCTGGAAGACCGCAATTCTCGTGCTGCCCGGCCACGATGCGCTGGCAAAGGCCGAGGAGATACCTGTGCTGATCCGCTATCTGCCGCTGGTCTTTGGCGTCGCCGGTATCGCCGTCGGCTATGTCTTCTACATCGTCGACCCGCGCATTCCGGTGCGTCTCGCTCAGCGCTTTCGCGAGCTCTATCTGTTCATTCTCAACAAATGGTATTTCGACGAACTCTATGACCTGCTGATCGTCCGTCCGGCGATGGCGATCGGCGACGGGCTGTGGAAGTCGGGCGACGGCGCGGTCATCGACGGGCTCGGGCCCGAACGGGCTCGCTGCCCTGACCCGCGATCTGGCGCGACAGGCGAGCCGGTTGCAGACCGGTTATGTCTATCATTACGCCTTCGCCATGATGATCGGGCTCGCGGCGTTCGTGACCTGGTATCTGTTGCCGCGTTGAGCGAAGAGCATTTGCCGTGAGCCATTGGCCGCTCCTGTCGCTCGTCACGTTTTTGCCGCTGGTCGGCGCCGCGTTTATTCTGATGGCGCGCGGCGAGGAGGCGGTGGTCGCGCGCAACGCGCGCTTCATCGCGCTATGGACCTCGCTGATCGTCTTGGCCCTGTCGGTCGTGCTGTGGATCGAATTCGATCCGAGCACCGCTCAATTCCAATTTGTCGAGCGGGCGAAGTGGATCAGCCTCGGCGGCTTTACGATCACCTATCACATGGGGATCGACGGCATCTCGCTGTTCTTCATCCTGCTCTCGACACTCTTGACATTCCTTTCGATCGTCTCAAGTTGGGAGGTTATACAATTTAGAGTCAAAGGAATACATGATCGCGTTTCTAGTTATGGAAACGTTGATGGTCGGAATTTTCTGCGCGCTCGACTTTATAGTGTTTTACGTGTTCTTCGAGGGTGTGCTGGTCCCGATGTTTTTTATCATCGGGATTTGGGGAGGAGAAAACCGTATCTATTCCGCGTTCAAGTTTTTTCTGTATACGTTCCTGGGTTCGGTATTGATGCTGCTGGCGGTCATCGCGGTCTATCTGCAGACCGGGTCGACCGATATCGAATATGCGCTGAACCACATCAGTTTGTTCTCCCCCGTTCTGCAGAAATGGCTGTGGCTGGCGTTCTTCGCGTCGTTTGCGGTCAAGGTGCCGATGTGGCCGGTGCATACTTGGCTCCCCGATGCCCATGTCGAGGCGCCTACTGCGGGCTCGGTGCTCCTCGCCGGCATCCTGTTGAAGATGGGCGGCTATGGCTTCTTGCGGTTTTCGCTGCCGCTGTTTCCGCTCGCTTCGTCCTATTTCACGCCGCTGATCTTCACCCTGAGCGCAATCGCGGTGATCTATACCTCGCTGGTCGCGCTAGCCCAGACCGATATGAAAAAGCTGGTCGCCTATTCGTCGATCGCCCATATGGGCTTTGTGACGATGGGGATCTTTGCCGTGACCCAGGAGGCGGTGCAGGGCGCGGTCATTCAGATGCTGAGCCATGGGCTGATCTCCGGCGCTCTTTTCCTGTGCGTCGGCGTGCTCTACGACCGGCTGCACACCCACGAGATCGCACGCTTTGGTGGTTTGGTCGAGCGCATGCCCGCCTACGCCTTTGTCTTCATGGCTTTCACCCTGGCAGTCGATCGGCTTGCCTGGCACCAGCGGGTTTGTCGGCGAGTTCCTGATCCTGCTCGGCACCTTCAGGGTCAGCACGCTCGAATGCACTCTGGCGGCGACGGCGCTGTTTCTCGGACCGGCGTACATGCTCTATCTCTATCGCCGGGTGATCTTCGGCACGATTACCCGCGCCGATCTGCGCAATATCCTCGATCTGAGCCCGCGCGAGAAATTCGTGTTCGCGCCGCTGCTGGTGCTGGTGCTGTGGATGGGCATCTATCCGAGCTCATTCCTGCGCCCGATCCAGGCTTCGGTCGACCATATCGTCGCACAGGCGACCGCCGCTACCGACGCCGCGGGCCTGCGCCGCGCGAGCCTGCCCTAGGCCCGTCATGCCGCACCTCGCATTTTCCGATATGTCGCCGGCCCTGCCGGAAATGCTGCTCGCGGTGGCGGCGATGGCGCTGCTGATCCTCGGAGCCTGGCGCGGCGAGGGCTCGACCCGGCTGGTTTCCTGGCTTGGAGTGACGGCGCTGATCATCGTCCTCGGCGTCGTGCTTTTGGGCGGGCCCGAGCGCCGCGTCGGCTTTTACGGAATGTTCGTCACAGACGCCTTTGCCCTGTTCATGAAATCGCTGGTGTTGGCCGGCTCGGCAGTCACGATCCTGATGAGCATGCACTACAACGAGGATCAGGGGATCGGCCGATTCGAATTTCCGGTTCTGGTGATGCTGGCGACGACCGGAATGATGGTCATGATCTCGGCCAACGACCTGATCACCCTCTATGTTGGCCTCGAATTGCAGAATTTGGCGCTGTACGTCGTCGCCAGCTTTGATCGCGATTCGCCGCGGTCGAGCGAGGCCGGTCTCAAATATTTTGTGCTCGGCGGGCTGTCCTCGGGCATGCTGCTCTATGGCTTGTCACTGGTTTACGGCTTTGCCGGCACCACCGGCTTCGCCGATCTTGCCCGGCTGTTTGCCGGGAGTGCGCCGGTCTCATCCGGACTGGTCGTCGGTCTCGTCTTCATCATCGCCGGCCTCGCCTTCAAGACCTCGGCGGTGCCGTTCCACATGTGGACGCCCGATGTCTATGAAGGCGCGCCGACTCCGGTCACCGCGTTTTTCGCGGTCGCCTCCAAACTGGCGGCGCTGGCCCTGTTCATCCGCGTCATGATCGCGCCGTTCGGTTCGATGATCGGCGAATGGCGGCAAGTAATCGTGTTTCTGTCGATTGCCTCGATGCTGCTCGGCTCCTTCGCCGCGATCGCCCAACCCAACATCAAACGGCTGATGGCCTACAGCTCGATCGGCCATGTCGGCTATTCGCTGATCGGGCTCGCCGCCGGCACCGCGGCCGGGATCCGCGGGGTGCTGGTCTATCTGGCGATCTATTTGTTCATGAATGTCGGCGCCTGGGCGGTCATTTTGTGCATGCGCCGGCAGGGGCGAATGCTCGAGCAGATCACCGATCTTTCCGGGCTGTCGCGCACCAATCCGGCATTGGCGCTAGCCCTGGCGATATTCATGTTCTCCCTGGCCGGAGTCCCGCCGGCCGCCGGTTTTTTCGCTAAGCTCTACATTTTCCTCGCGGCGATCGATGCCAAGCTGACCGGCCTCGCCGTAATCGGCGTCGTGACCAGCGTGGTCGGGGCGTTTTATTACCTGCGCATTGTCAAGGTCATGTATTTCGATGAGTCCGTAGCCGCCTTCGATACGCCGATCGCGGGCGAGCTCAAGGGTGTGCTGGTGGTGACCGCGCTGGTGACGTTGTTCTTCTTTTTGCTGCCGGGGCCGATCATCGGCAGCGCCGAGGTGGCAGCGTCCTCGCTGTTTCTCCGGTGACCGGGTTGCAGCCACGGCTACCGGATGGCTATCGGCTGGTTTTGCGCGAGACCGTCGGCAGCACCAATGACGAGGCCACAGGGCTCGCGCGCTCCGGCGCCGAGCAGGGCACTCTGGTGTGGGCATTGGAGCAAACCGCCGGACGCGGGCGCCGTGCGCGCGAATGGGTGTCGCCGCGCGGCAACCTCTATGCCTCGCTGGTCCTGCGGCCGGCTTGCCCACTCGATCGCGCGGCGCAGCTTGGATTTGTCGCGGCCCTAGCGGTCGGTGACGCGTTGGCCGCACTGGTTCCAGGACTCCGCGAGCCTGCATTAAAATGGCCAAACGACGTGCTGGTCGGCGGCCGCAAGATCGCCGGCCTCCTGCTCGAATCGGAGATCGGAGAGAACGGGAACCTGGCCTTTCTGATCGTCGGCGTCGGGGTCAATCTGGTCTCGGCGCCGGCCGATGCCGAGTTTCCGGCCACGTCCATTCTTGGCGAAGGTCACCGCCCGCCTAAGCCGGCAGCGATGCTCGAAGCCTTCGCCCGGCATTTCGACCTCTGGTCGCGATGTTGGCGAAAGGAGGGTTTCGCCCCAGTGCGCTCGGCGTGGCGTACGCGAGCTCGCGGACTCGGCGAGCCGATCCGGGTTCGCCTCGAAGGCGCCACCTTGCACGGCCGGTTCGCCGATATAGATCAGCGGGGTGTGCTGCTGCTGGACACCCCCGACGGACGCCGGCATATCTCGGCAGGCGACGTGTTCCCGGCCACAAGCTGACGGGTCCGATGCTGCTCGCGGTCAACGCCAACAACACGAACACGGTGTTCGCCGTATGGGATGGCGCTCGCCTGGCCGGGGCATGGCGCGCCGCCACCGATGCGCGCCGCACAGCCGACGAGTATGTGGTGTGGCTCGATCATCTCCTCGCGCTCGAGGATTTATCGCGGCGGGAGATCGACGGCACGATCATCGCCAGCGTCGTTCCGGAGGCGAATTTCAATTTGCGCCGGCTGTGCCGCGAGTATTGCCGCAGCGAGCCGCTCGTCGTCGGTGAGCCGGGCGTGACGATTGGCGCGCGTTCGCTCGTCGACCGGCCGGAGGAGGTCGGCGCCGACCGTCTTGTCAATACCGTGGCGGCGCACGACCGCTACAAGGGGCCGCTGATCGTCGTCGATTTCGGCACCGCCACCACCTTTGATTTGGTGGATGCTGACGGTAATTATCGGGGCGGGGTGATCGCACCCGGCATCAACCTGTCGCTGCGGGCGCTTACCATGGCAACGGCGCAGCTGCCTAGCGTGCCGATCGCCCGCACCGAAAGAGTGATCGGCACCAGCACCGTCGGGTGCATGCAGTCCGGCATCTTCTGGGGCTATGTCGGGCTGGTCGAAGGGCTCGTCGCCCGCATCAAGCAGGAATTCGGCGCGCCGATGCGCGTCATATCGACCGGCGGCCTTGCCCCGCTGTTCGATGGCGTCACCGGCGCTATCGAGAGAACCGATCCTGATCTGACCTTGTGGGGGTTGCGCCTGATTTACCAACGAAACAACGATAAATGAACGACTTCCCCCACCGGCCACCCACGCCGTCCGGCTCCGATGACCCGAATGCGCTTTTGTTTGTGGCACTCGGCGGCGCCAACGAAATCGGGATGAATCTGAGCCTCTACGGCTGCGCCGGCGATTGGCTGATCCTCGACTGCGGCGTCACCTTTGGCGACAATTCGCAGCCGGGGCTGGACGTGGTTATGCCCGATCCCGCGTTCATCGCCGAGCGCCGCGACCGTCTGCTCGGCATCGTCGCGACCCATGCGCATGAGGACCATATCGGCGCCATTCCCTATCTGTGGCCGCAGCTGCGCTGCCCGGTCTGGGCGACGCCGTTCACCGCCTCATTGCTGCACGCGAAGCTCGTCGAGGTTGGGCTCGCCGACAAGGTCAAAATCAATGTCGTGCCGATGTCGGGTCGCTTTACGATCGGCCCGTTCGACCTCGAACTGGTTACCCTGACCCATTCGATCCCAGAGCCCAACGCGGTCGTGTTGCGTACTGCAGCCGGAACCGTCCTGCACACCGGGGACTGGAAGCTCGATCCTGATCCGCTGATCGGTGAGCCCGCCGACGAGGTCGCGCTACGGCGGCTCGGCGACGAGGGCGTCCTCGCGATGATCTGCAATTCGACCAATGCGTTGCGACCCGGCAGCTCGGGATCCGAGGCCGATCTGCGCCGCTCGCTGACCGAGCTGGTCGGCCGCTATGACGCGCGCGTCGCAGTCGCCTGTTTCGCCTCGAATGTCGCGCGGCTGGAAACGATCGCACATGCCGCCGCGGCGCATGGCCGCGAGGTGGCGCTGGTCGGCCGATCGCTGTGGCGGATGGACAAGGCGGCGCGCGAGAACGGGTATCTGGCCGATTTGCCATCGTTTCTGACCGAGGATGAGGCGGCCTATATTCCGCGCGACCGTATCGTCATGATCTGCACCGGAAGCCAGGGGGAGCCCCGCTCGGCGCTGGCCCGCATCGCCCGCGACGACCATCCGAGCGTCGAGCTCGAACCCGGCGATGTCGTCATATTTTCCTCACGAATCATTCCCGGGAACGAAAAGGCGATCGGCCGGCTGCAGAATGCGCTGGCGCGGCTCGGGATCGAGATCGTTACCGAGCTGGACCATTTCGTCCATGTTTCGGGCCATCCCGCGCGCGACGAACTGGTGCGGATGTATCAGATGATCCGCCCGCAGATCGCGATCCCGGTTCACGGCGAGGCTCGCCATCTGATCGCCCACGCCCATCTTGCCGGGGAGTGTCAAGTGCCACAGCCGCTGATCGTGGAAAACGGCGACATGGTGCGCCTCGTGGCGGCCGGCGCCACGATTGTCGATGAGGTGCCGGTCGGGCGGCTCGCTAGCGACGGCAAGACCTTGCTGCCGCTCGACGGCGCCGCCTTGAAGGACCGCCGCCGCATTGTGTTCAACGGGAGCGCCATCGCTACATTAGTGGTCGACCGCCAGGGCCGGCTCTCTGCCCCGCCGGCAATCACCGTGATGGGGCTGGTTGAGCCGGAGGCAGTTGAGGCCGTCCTCCCGTCTCTGCGCACCGCCATCGAGCACTCGTTCGACGAACTGCCGGCCGGCGCACGCCAGGACGACGACGCCATCACTGAGGCGGCTAAGCGGAGTTTGCGCCGCGTCCTCAACGAGCGCTTTGGCAAGCGCCCGCTGGTGGAAATCCAGGTGATGCGAATTTGATCTCACGGAGCGGTGGGAAAATGACGAGGGTCGTCGGCGTGTTTGGCATGTGGGTGTTTGCCGCAGGCGGGCTAGAAGGCTGCCCCTTACTATGATCGGGCGACTGAACCATGTCGCGATCGTGGTCCCGAACCTCGCCGCCGCGAGCGCCGTCTACCGTCAGTCGCTGGGCGCCCGGGTTTCCGAGCCGCACGCGCTGCCCGCCCATGGCGTCACGGTCGTCTTTGTCGAACTCCCCAACACCAAGATCGAATTGCTCGAGCCGCTCGGCGAAGCATCGCCGGTTCGTGGATTCCTCGACCGGAATCCGGCCGGGGGGATGCACCATTTGTGCTACGAGGTCGACGACATCATCGCGGCGCGCGACCAGCTCTGCGCGCGGGGCGCCCGGGTGCTCGGCGACGGTGAGCCACGGCTCGGCGCCCATGACAAGCCGGTGCTGTTCCTGCACCCGAAGGATTTCTGCGGCACCTTGATCGAGCTTGAGCAGGTATGAGCCCAGCCGGGCACGTGGTCTGTCGTCATGACGTGGTTCACCGGCATCATCGTCTACGTCCTCGTTTGGTGGGTGACCTTGTTTGCCGTGCTGCCGTTATGGGTCACCCCGGCCGAGCCGGACGATCCGGGCTATGCCGCCGGCGCGCCACAACGGCCGCGGCTGGCGCTGAAAGCGGTCGTCACGAGCGTGGTCGCGGCGGTCATCTGGTTGGCGATCTACCTGGTCGTCCGCTCGCCGTGGTTGAGCTTTCGCGGCTCGTGAGGTGAGCGCCGCCTATTGCCGGATGGCGCCGAGTCATCCGGTGCACGGCCCTTATCACGATGCCGAGTACGGCTTTCCGGCAACTGACGAATGGGTGCTGTTCGAGCGGCTGTTGCTCGAGATTAACCAAGCTGGTCTGTCGTGGTTGACGATCCTCAACAAGCGCGCGGCGTTCCGTGCCGCCTTCGCCGATTTCGAGGTCGATGCCGTCGCTGCCTTCGGGCAGATTGATATCGACCGTCTGCTCGCCGATCCTGGGATCGTGCGTAACCGTACTAAGGTCGCGGCCGCAATCGAGAACGCGCAGCGTATCCGGGCACTGCGCGAATCGTACGGATCGTTCGCCGATTGGCTCGACGCGCATCACCCGCGCTCGGTCGACGCATGGACGCAGCTGTTCCGCAAGACCTTTCGCTTCACCGGCGGGCAGATCGTCGGCGAGTTCTTGCTGAGCCTCGGCTATCTCCCGGGCGCGCATGAGCCGGATTGCCCGGTCTTTGCCCGTATCGCCGAACTGTCGCCGCCTTGGGCGCGCGCCGGCGCGAGATGAAGTCCCCGCGCCGAGGACGAAAGCCCGTTTGACCATGATGGTAGTTCCCTGCTACCGAGATGGCGGCGTTTGTTTCGGCGTGGCGACCGACGGACCTTGATCGCACACCCGCGGCCCATGAGGGGTTCGGCATGCTCGATGCGCCTGTCGGGTTCGACATCGATAGTTGATCATAAGGTGGCTTGATGTCCCCGAGGCAGAAATATCTGAGGATCCTGGCGGAAATGGCTTCGGCCGGAGCGATCGGCGTGTCGCTGCTGTTGGGCGCGACCGCGCCGGTCGCTGCCGACCAGGACCCGGCAAGCGCGCAGCCCCGGGCCGCAGACCAGACGCGGGTTTCCGAGCGGCTCGCCGCCATTCGCGAAGCAGTCTCCGACGTCGCCGCGCCGAGCACGATCGAGGGCGCACAGCAGTTCGTGTGGTGGGGCAACAGCGGCTGGCGCAATGGCGGTTGGCGCAACGGCGCCTGGCGCAATGGAGGCTGGCGCAATGGCGGTTGGCGCAATTTTTGGCGCAACTGGTGAGCGTCGACCGTTGACGAGGCGGGTTTGACGCCTGCGGCCCTTTCTTGTTATAGAAGTTGCGCGCGTCCGTCGCGGGATTGTGTTGGATACGCACCCAGGGGTTGAGCCAGACGAGCGGGTGTCCGATAGTAGGCGATGGAGTGATACGAATGTCGCTGCGGCAAAAATATCTGGAGATCCTCTCAGGGATCGTTCCGGCCGGGGCGGTCGGCGTATCGCTGCTACTGGGCTCGACGGCGCCAGGTATGGCTCACCCCGACCCTGCGGCGCAGCAGCCTCGCGACTTCGGACCAAGTGCGTGTCTCCGAGCGGCTGGCCGCCATTCGCGATGCGGTTTCCACCGTGGGGGGAGAGGAAGCGATCAAGCGCGGCGACGGCTATCCCCGGATCGCTTGGTGGGGCAATGGGGGTTGGGGCTGGCGGCGGCCTTGGGGCGGCGGGGGCTGGCCTAATTGGCCCAATTGGAACAATTGGCGTAATTGGAACAATTGGAACAATTGGTGGCGTAATTTTTAACCCGGTGACCGCGCCCCCAGCGACGGCAGCCGGCGTCGTGCCGACGATCGACCTGCTGGTCGTTCAGCCGACCCCGTTTTGCAATATCGATTGCAAGTATTGCTATCTGCCGAGTCGAAATTCGAAGGCGGTCGTTACCGCAGACACCTTGCACAATTTGTTTTCTCAGGTGTTCGCGTCGGGCTGGGTCCGAGATGGCCTGTCGGTCGTGTGGCATGCCGGCGAGCCGATGGTGCTGCCGATTACCTTCTATCGCGACGCGTTCGGGATGATCGAGAACCTCAGACCGCGGGGTCTGTCGGTCGTCCATTCGTTTCAGACCAATGGGACCCTGATCGACGAGGCATGGTGCGCGTTCTTCACCGAGGCGAAGGTCAATCTCGGGGTCAGCATCGATGGCCCCCGGCATCTCCACGACCGCAACCGAGTGACCCGGTCGGGCCGCGGCACCTTCGATCGGACGATCGCCGGCATCCGGCTTCTGCGCCGGCGTGAGGTGCCGTTCCATGTGATCTCGGTATTGTCGTCGGCCAGCATGGCCGCGCCGCAGGAAATGTTCGATTTCTATGTCGCGGAGGGGATCGAGCAGGTTTGTTTCAATGTCGAGGAATCCGAGGGCGACCATGTCTCGGAATCCTTTGGCGATAGCGGGGCCGAAGCTGCCTATTACGGGTTCCTCGGGGAATTCTGGCGGCTGTCGGCGGCTGCTCCCGGCAAAATCACTTTTTTGCGCGAAATCGAACAGGCGCTGCAGCAAGTCATCCGACCCAAAGAAGCCGTCTTCCGCAACCAGCTGATCGAACCCTTCGCCATTACCAGCATGGATTGGGCCGGCAATATATCGACTTTCTCGCCCGAGCTGCTTGGCCTGAAAAACCTGGCCTACGACGATTTCATCTTGGGCAACATCAATCGAGACGCGCTGGTCGATCTGCCTCTTCGCCCGGCCTTTACCCGGATGCTCGCCGATATCAGCGCGGGTGTCGCCATGTGTCGCGACCGCTGCGAATATTTTTCGGTATGCGGCGGCGGCGAGCCGGTCAACAAGCTGGCTGAGAATGGCAGCTTCGCCAGCACCGAGACCACTTATTGCCGGCTCACCAAGATGCGGGCAATCGACCTCGTGCTCGATGCGCTCGAGCGGGTCCCGGCGGGCGCTTTCGACCCGGCGACGATCGCGCGCCAGGGGATGCCGAATGAGGAGCGCAGCCGGGCAGAAAGCGCTGGCGTGTGCGGATGACGACCGTCTGATTCGGGAGGACAGAATGAGGAAGACATTGCGGTGGCTGGGAGTGCTCGCTATCGGCGCGGTGTTGCAAGGGGGCCTCTTCGCGGTCGCCGCCGCCCAGGGGCCCGCGCCCGGCTCGCCGCCGGCCAATCCCGCACCGGGCTACGGCGGCGGTGTACCGGATCAGGCCCCCTCCGCCCCGACCGAAACCGAGCCTGCGACCGAGCTGCCAGTGCTTTACGTCACCAGCGTCGAGATCCTGCGCACGCAGACCGAACCCCAACTCGACATCGTCCGGGTCACCGGGTTGACCGGATCTCAGGGCTGGAACTCGCCGGAGCTGGTGCCGACCTTCGTCGGCAAACCCCTCGACGGCATCCTCGACCTCCAGTTCATAGCGACGATGCCCTTGCAGACCGAGGACGCGACGGGTTTTGCGCCAATCGGCGCCGTGTTTACGCTCGAAGGAGGCCAGGCGTTCAAAGGTGTGCGTGTCCGCGCCTCAGAGAATGCGATCGAGGTAAACCAGATCCCCGGCAGCAAGGTTGTTCAGATCACCGTCAACGGCTGCAAAGATTGCGTTGGCAAGAAATTTGCCGAAAAGGGACAGGCACCGCCAGGGGCCCCGGGGATCGTCCGTCAGGAGGATCTTCCCAAAGTGCTGCGCTGGATGCCGCCGGATCGAGGGATCCGCGGCATCACCCATGATCCAAACCGGCTCAACCTGATGCTGGGGGCCGACAACACAATTATAGCGGCTTATTGGGAGTAGCAGCCGGGATGCGGCGCCACCCGGCATGGCCCTCGCCTGGCCGCCCGGCGGGCCGCGTGCGCTCCGCGGGTGGATGGCTCGGGCTGACTGCGATCCTCGGCCTCGCAATCGCCGGCAGCGGCGCGGCCAGTGCGGGGACCCTGATCGCGGGAAATGCGGCGACACTTGATCGCGTGGCGTTCGCGGTCGATGGCGTTGAGTTCGAGTCACGGCGCCGATGTGAAAATGTGGCGGCCGAACCTCGACGGGCCGCAAGGACCAATGCAAGTCTCAGCGGCCGCTGCGATGGATGTCGGCAACGGCGATCGGTTTGATCCGAGCGAGAACCGAGTTCTCGGTCGCGCTTATCTCGCCCAGCTCTACCGCCGCTACGCCAACTGGGCCGATGCCGTTGCCGCTTATAATTGGGGGCCGGCACACATGGATGCCTGGATCGACAGCGGGCGGCCGATCGACAAATTTCCGGAAACGGTGGCGCTCTACCGGGTGCATGTGCTGTTCGGCGGCACGCCTGGAGGCGGGCTCGCGATACTCGGCCACCATATTCAGCCACGCCGGCCGCTCGCCGACCGCCTGCATCCGAGCCGCAGCAGCACCGCTGTCGAGCAGCTCTACGGTGCAGTTATGCGCGACAGCTGGCGATAGGCAATCGCCTCATGGGAAGCCGCAATGATGGTCGGAGTGAGAGGATTTGAACCTCCGGCCCCTGCCTCCCGAAAGCAGTGCTCTACCAGGCTGAGCTACACTCCGCTGACCGGACGGGGTCTATAGCGTCAACGCGGCTGACGCGCAAGGCGACGGAGACCTGACCCAGCGCCCTCAGAAGCTGCGGTCGCCGGCGAAGGCGGCGGCGTCGGTCAGGGCGCGGCGTTCGGGCCCGTCGCGAAACAGCGAGAGCGCGTCGATCGCGGCGGCAGCATAGCTGCGGGCGCGCGACAAGGTCTCGGCGAGAGCGCCGCGGCGCTCGACCAGCAGGATCGCGCGCTCGAGATCGCCGGGTTGCTGATCCATGTCCTCGACCGTGCGGCGCCAGAACGCGCGCTCTTCCTCGTCGCCGCGGGCAAGGGCGACGAGGATCGGGAGTGTAACTTTGCCGTCGCGGAAATCGTCGCCGACGCTCTTGCCGAGCTCGGCCTGACGCGCCGAGAAATCGAGCATGTCGTCAACCAGCTGAAACGCGGTCCCGAGATTGCGGCCGAAACAATCGAGCGCTTCTTCTTCGGCCGGCGGGCGCTCGGCCAACACCGCGCCAATGCGGCTAGCCGCGGCGAACAATTCAGCGGTTTTTGCTTGGATGACGGAGAGATAAGCGGCTTCGGTGGTTGTGGTGTCGCTCGTTGTCATCAGCTGCATGACTTCGCCCTCGGCGATAATCGCGGAGGCGCCCGACAGGATCTCGAGGATCCGCAGCGAGCCGTCCGCCACCATCAGCTGAAATGCTCGGCTGAACAAAAAGTCGCCGACGAGGATCGCGGGCTTGTTGCCCCAGAGCGCATTTGCCGTATCGCGGCCGCGGCGCAGATCGCTCGCATCGACGACGTCGTCGTGCAACAGGGTCGCAGTGTGGATGAACTCGACCGCGGCGGCGAGTGCTACGTGACGGTCACCGCGATAGCCACACAGCCGCGCGCAACCCAAGGTAAGCATCGGCCGCAACCGCTTGCCGCCGCCGGCAACGATATGGCCGGCGAGCTGCGGGATCAGCCCGACCGGGCTGTGCATGCGCTGGACGATCAGCCGGTTGACGCGTTCGAGGTCATTTTTCAGTAAGCGTGACAACGGATCGAGCGACGGCCTTCGGCCCGCGTGCACTCGATCGACACCCGCCATCAGCGCCACTCGATACTCCCGCGTGTCCACCGCGCCGCCCGACCGGCTTGACGCGCCCGAACGCGAATGAGCATAGATTGCAGGCAAGACCGGTCAAGAGCCGCACTGCCCTAGTCCCTATCGATCCGCTGCGATTAGTTGACGCGATGAAGGAGCTGTTGCGCACCAATAACGCCGTCCGCCTCTCCTGGGTGCAGGCGCTGCTCAGGGATTCGGGGATCGACAGCCTAGTGCTCGACCATCACACCAGCCTGGTCGAAGGCAGCATCGGTGCGATCCCGCGCCGCTTGATGGTGGCGGAGCGCGACTTTGGGCGGGCTCGCGCGCTGCTTGCAGCCACTGGTGAGGACGCAAGGTGAACAACGCCGCTGCCGCCGAGCCGGCCTTTACCGAGGATCGGCTGCTCGGCGGCCGGATCCGTCTGCGGCAGCCGGCGGGCGGCTACCGGGTCGCGATCGATCCGATCTTTCTCGCCGCCTCAATACCGGCCGAACCGCATCAGCTGGTGCTCGATGTTGGTTGCGGCGCCGGCGCGGCGATGCTTTGCCTGGCGGCGCGGGTACCGCATGTCCGCGTGGTCGGGCTCGAAATGGAGCGTGATCTGGTTCGGCTGGCCGGCGACAACGCGATCCTGAACGCAATGGAGGCTCGCGTCTCGGTGATGATCGGCGATCTGTTGCATGCGCCACCGCGGCTGTCGCCTGGCGCCTTCGATCATGTGATGGCGAACCCACCCTTTCACGAGCGTGGCCGTGTCACGCCAACGGCGACGCCTGGCAAGGCCGCCGCGACGGTCGAAGGTGAGGCCGACCTCGCCGCCTGGGTGCGGTTTTGTCTGACGATGGTGCGGCCAAAGGGTACGGTGACTTTCATTCACCGCGCCGACCGCCTGGACGCGCTGATTGGCGAAATCGCCGGCCGGGCGGGCGAGGTCGTGGTCTATCCCCTGTGGCCAGCGGAAGGCCGGCCGGCAAGCCGTATCCTGGTCCGTGCCCGGAAGCAGATCGCGGCTTCGGCGCGGCTTGCCCCCGGGCTGGTGTTGCACCGCGGGGACGGGCGGCCAACGGAACTTGCCGACGGAATATTGCGGGAGGGCAGGGGGCTCGAACTCTGAACCTCGGCGACAGGCTGCGCTGTAGTTTCGGCGGGTCCGGCTTCCCATCTGAGACTGTATGACAATTCGCGACTACCTCGATATCGAGCGGCTATGGCAGCGCGGGCCGGTTGTCTCAGTCCTGCGTTTCGAGGGCGTCATCATGCCGCGGGTACGCCGCAACGGCGTCTCACTGGCCACCCATGCGCGTGCGATCCAGCGGGCGTTTAGCCTTCGCGGCGTCGTCGCCGTCGCGATTGTCGTCAATTCGCCCGGCGGCTCGCCGGTGCAGTCGGCGCTGCTGTTTCGCCGCATCCGCCAGCTTGCCGAGGAAAAGGGGATACCGGTCATCGCCTTTGCCGAGGACGTGGCGGCCTCTGGCGGCTATTGGCTGGCGCTTGCCGGTGACGAGATTTTCGGCGAGGAGACCTCGCTGGTCGGTTCGATCGGCGTTATCAGCGCAGGTTTCGGGCTCACCGAGGCGATACAGCGACTCGGCATCGAGCGCCGCCTCTACACCGCCGGCACGCACAAATCGCTGCTCGATCCGTTTCTGCCGGTAGATCCTGCCGATGTCGAACGGCTGAGCGGGTTGCAACAAGATATCCACCGGGCGTTCAAAGAGCATGTACGGCGGCGCCGCACCGGCAAAATCGACGACGCCGACGAAAGCCTGTTCAATGGCGACGTGCTGACCGGGCATATGGCGGCAGAGCGCGGCTTGATCGACGGTATCGGAGAATTGCGCGCGGTCATGCGCGCTCGCTATGGCGACAAGGTCAGATTGCGCCCGGTCATGGCCGAGCGGCGCCGACCTATCTGGGCTCGCCTGCCGTTTGGTGCGCGCGAGCCCTTTGCCGCGATCACCGATCTCGCCGACTGGATCGAGGCGCGACTGTTGTGGGCTCGGTTCGGGCTGTGACGAGAATTTTCGCTCGGCAAGGGCATTCCTTGACCCGGCTTACGGCGGCCCGGTAAACCTCGTCGATGTTCGAGTTCCCAAAGCTCGTCGTAATGATCCTGGTGTTCGCCGCGATATGGATCGGGTATCGCTGGCTGAACGGACCCGCGCGCGAACTCCCGCGCCGGCGCGCGCCACCACCGCGCCGGGCAATCCAGGCGGAGGATCTCGTTGCCTGCGGCGTCTGCGGCGCCTATGTCGCGGCGCAGGCGTCCGGCTGTGGCCGACCAGATTGCCCACGGCCGCGCTGACTGCGCTGCATCCGAGGCGGTGCCGTGAGTTTTCAATCAGTAATTTTCGAGCTGCAGGGCTTTTGGGCGCAGCAAGGTTGCGTAATCCTACAACCCTACGATCTCGAAGTTGGCGCCGGCACTTTTCACCCGGCGACGGCGCTGCGCGCGCTCGGACCCGAACCGTGGCGCGCCTGTTATGTGCAACCCTCGCGCCGGCCGACCGACGGTCGCTACGGGGAAAACCCGAACCGGTTGCAGCAATATTATCAGCTGCAGGTCATCTTGAAGCCGGCGCCGGCTGACAGCCAGGACCTCTATCTTGCGAGCCTAGCGGCGATTGGCATCGACGCGCGGCAGCACGATATCCGTTTTGTCGAGGACGATTGGGAAAGCCCGACCTTGGGCGCCTGGGGGCTTGGCTGGGAAGTCTGGCTCGACGGCATGGAGGTCAGCCAGTTCACCTATTTCCAGCAGGTTGGCGGCATCGAGTGCGACCCGGTCTCGACCGAGCTGACCTATGGGCTCGAACGGCTGGCGATGTATGTCGAGGGTGTCAAAAGCGTCTTCGATCTCGATTACAACGGCGTTCCTGGCGCGGGCCAGGTCACTTATGGCGACGTGTTTCAGCGGGCGGAGCGCGAGTTCTCCACCTACAATTTCGAGATCGCCGACACCGCGCTGCTGGTCCGGCATTTCGCCGACGCCGAAGCCGAGTGCCGCGCCGTGCTCGAACACGGCTTGGCATTGCCGGCCTATGACCAATGCCTGAAGGCGAGCCATCTGTTCAACCTGCTCGATGCGCGCGGCGCGATCAGCGTGACCGAGCGCGCCGCCTACATCCTGCGCGTACGGGCACTGGCCAAGGGCTGTTGCGAGGCCTGGCTCGCTGGCGGCAATCGATGAACCAGTTTCTACGCCCGTCGGGCGCTCGGTTGTCAAGTCATCGCCGCGCCCTCATTCGCGTCATACCGGCGAAGGCCGGTACCCAGGGCGGCAATGGGTCCCGGCCTTCGCCGGGATGGAGGGTCCCCGTGACCTCGTTCGTTGCGTTGGTCATATTGTGACCTCCGTCGACGAAATTATTTTCGCGCCAGTCGAAGAACCCAGCCGGGGCGAACTGCTCCTGGAGCTGCTGTCGGAGGAGATCCCGGCGCGGATGCAGCGCCGCGCGATCGAGGATCTGACGAGGCTGTTGCGCGACAAGCTGGTGGCGGCCGAGATCCCGGCAGCTAATTTGCGCGGCTATGTGACGCCGCGCCGGCTTGCGGTCATTGCGGAGGGAATCCCGTCGACGCAGCCCGACCGGACCGAGGAACGGCGCGGGCCTCGGGTCAGCGCGCCGGTGCAGGCGATCGACGGTTTTCTGCGGTCTACGGGGCTTTCCTCAGTCGAGGCATGCGAGATCCGCGACACCGGCCGCGGCGAGTTCTATTTCGCGGTGATCAAGCGATCGGGCCGGCCGGCCGCGGCGGTCTTACCCGATCTAATCAAGACCGCGATCGCCGAATTGCCCTGGCCGAAATCGATGCGCTGGCCGGGTTCGCCACTGCGCTGGGTCCGTCCGTTGACCTCGGTCCTGTGCCTCTATGATGGCGAAGTCTTGCCGCTGTCGCTCGATAGCTTGCCCCCGGCGGGAACGGGGGGCGTGCCGGTCGGCCGCACCACCCGCGGCCACCGCTTTCTGTCACCGGGCGAGATCTGCGTCGGCAGCGCCGAGGAATATGTCGAGCGGCTTCAGAACGCCCGTGTCGTCCTCGATCAGGACCGCCGCAAGGAACTGATCCGCGAGGGACTTGAGAACGTTAGCTGGCCCGTCAAGCCGGACCCGGACCTGCTCTACGAGGTCACCGGTTTGGTCGAATTTCCGGTTGTGCTTGCCGGCGCGATCGATTCCGAATTCATGGCGTTGCCGCACGAAGTGCTAACGACGGTAATGCGGACGCATCAGAAGTATTTTTTCTGCCATTATCCTGATGGCACGCCTGCCCCGCGCTTTATGTTCGTCGTCAACAATGTCGCCGCTGATGGCGGCAAAGTGATCATCGCGGGCAACGAGCGCGTCTTACGGGCGCGGCTCGCCGATGCTCGCTTTTTCTGGGACCAGGACAGCAAAGTTCCGCTTGAGGAGCGGATTGAAGGACTCAAAGACCGTGTGTTTCACGCCAAGCTCGGCAGCATGTACGACAAGGTCGAGCGAATGGCGGCGCTCGCCGGGTTCCTCGCTCCGCTGGTTGATGGTGCAGATGAAGAGCGTGCCAAACGCGCTGCGTGGCTCGCCAAGGCGGATCTTTCGACCGCCATGGTAGGCGAGTTCCCGGAACTACAAGGTATAATGGGGAAATATTATTACGAGAGAGAACACGATTCCGACCAAAACCCAATAGAAATTATAGAGCACACACAGATTGCTACAGCAATCGGAGATCATTACAGACCGCTTGGTCCGAACGATTTCTGTCCACGTTCGCCGGATTCCATCGTCGTCGCACTCGCCGACAAGATCGACACCTTGGTTGGTTTTTTTGCGCTCGGCGAAAAGCCGACGGGATCGAGGGATCCGTTCGCGCTGCGGCGGGCCGGGTTAGGGATGATCCGCCTCGTTCTTGAAAATCGACTGCGCTTGCCGCTGATCAATACGTTCCGAGAGGCACGTTCCATCTGGGCCGAGGGGGAAAGAAATTCTCTCATTCTCACCGGCCAACGCTTCTACCAATTTCCAGGCCCATTTATTAGTGACCCAACGCCGGAGTTAATGGAGTTCATCGCCGATCAACTCATCGCGCACCTGCGCGAAGAGGGTGTTCGCCACGACGTGATAGCGGCGGCCTTTTTCCAAGGGGGCATCGCCGAGGACGATCTCGTCCGTCTGGTGGTCCGCATCACGGCGCTCAGACCTTTTCTCGATTCCGAGGATGGAGCGAATCTTCTGATCGCCTTTCGCCGTGCCTCGAACATCGTTGCGATCGAGGAGCGCAGGGATGGCCGCAGATATGACGCCGAGGTCGTTCCGGCGGCGCTGCGTGAGCCGGAGGAGCGGGCGCTGTTTGACCGGCTGGCCGAGGTGGACAATCGCGTCCAAACTGAGCTTGTCAGTGAGGAGTTTGAGGCGGCGATGGCCGAATTGGCGCGATTGCGGCAGCCGGTCGACGCATTTTTCGAGAAAGTCACCGTTAACACCGATGATGCAAAGCTGCGCGAGAACCGGCTGCGGCTGCTCGCGCGCATCCGTGCGACGATGAACCAGGTGGCCGATTTTTCGCTGATCGAAGGGTGAGCGACGGATGACGAAATGGGTCTACGGGTTTGGCGGCGGCAAGGCCGAGGGCCGGGCCAAGATGCGTGACCTGCTCGGCGGCAAGGGCGCCGGGCTGGCCGAGATGAGCGAACTCGGGCTGCCGGTGCCGCCCGGCTTTACGATCACCACCGAGGTCTGCACCTGGTTCTATGCCAACGGCAAGTCCCATCCGCCCGACCTTAAGGCGCAGGTCGCCGACGGGCTCGCGGGAATCGAGCGGGGGCTTGGAGCGCGGTTTGGCGAAGCCGACAATCCGCTTCTGGTCTCGGTCCGTTCGGGAGCGCGGGTGTCGATGCCGGGGATGATGGACACAGTCCTCAATCTCGGGCTCAACGACCGCGCGGTCGAGGGCTTGGCCTGCAAGAGCGGCGACGAGCGCTTTGCCTATGACAGCTATCGCCGCTTCATCCAGATGTACGGGCAGGTCGTACTCGGCATCGAGCACCATCATTTCGAGGAGCTTCTGGAAAACCACAAGCTCGACAGCGGGCAGACACTAGACACCGATCTGACCGCCGAGGACTGGAAGATCGTCGTCGCCGGGTTCAAGGATTTGGTCGCTCAAGAAACCGGCCGCCCGTTCCCGCAGCAGCCGCGCGACCAGCTGTGGGGGGCGATCGGCGCGGTCTTCGGCTCCTGGATGAACCCTCGCGCGGTCACTTATCGCCGGCTGCACGAGATCCCCGCCGATTGGGGCACCGCGGTCAATGTCCAGGCGATGGTATTCGGCAATATGGGCGCGGATTGCGCGACCGGCGTCGCTTTTACCCGAAACCCGTCGACCGGGGACAATGAGTTTTATGGCGAATACCTGGTCAACGCGCAGGGCGAGGATGTTGTCGCCGGTATCCGTACCCCGCAGCACCTGACCATTGCCGGCAAAAAGGCGACCAAATCGGCCTTGCCGGCGATGGAAGAGGTCATGCCCGAGGTGCTGGGCGAGCTCTACCGCGTGCGGCGCGTGCTCGAGGACCATTACCGCGACATGCAGGACATCGAGTTCACGGTGCAGCGCGGTAAGCTGTGGATGCTGCAGACGCGATCGGGCAAGCGCACCGCCCAGGCAGCGCTGAAGATCGCGGTGTCATTGGTCGAAGAGGGGGTCATCGACCGTGAGGAGGCCATCCGCCGCATCGAGCCCGCCTCGCTCGACCAGCTGCTGCATCCGACCCTCGATCCCAAGGCCAAGACCACGATCCTGACCCGCGGTCTGCCGGCCTCACCCGGCGCCGCCTGCGGCAAGGTCGTGCTCACGGCCGAGGAGGCCGAGTCGCTGGCGGCGCGCGGCGAGGCGGTAATCCTGGTGCGCGTCGAGACGAGCCCCGAGGACATCCACGGGATGCACGCGGCGCGCGGCATCCTGACGACGCGCGGCGGCATGACCAGCCACGCCGCGGTGGTTGCCCGCGGCATGGGGCGGCCCTGCGTCTCCGGCGCCCAAGATCTGCACGTCGATCAGGCGGCCCGAACGATTTCGGCCCGCACGACCTTGGTCAAAGCCGGTGAGATCATCACGATCGACGGCTCGACGGGCGAAGTCATGCTGGGCGAGGTGGCGACGATCCAGCCCGAGCTGTCCGGGGAATTTGCGCGCCTGATGGGGTGGGCCGACGAAATCCGCAAGATGAAGGTGCGCGCCAATGCCGAGACCCCGCTCGACGTCCGCACGGCCCGCCGCTTCGGCGCCGAGGGCATCGGGCTCAGCCGCACCGAGCATATGTTCTTCGAAGCTGATCGCATCGGCCCGATCCGCCGGGTCATCATGGCCGACGACGAAAAGGGGCGGCGCGCCGGCCTCGCCGAGCTGCTGCCGATGCAGCGCGCGGACTTCGCCGAGATCTTTCGCATCATGAAGGGGTTGCCGGTCACGATCCGGCTGCTCGATCCGCCATTCCACGAATTCCTGCCCAAGACCGCCGCCGAATTCGACGAGATGGCGCGTTTGACCGGCCGCGACGTCGCCCAGATCCGCCAGCGCGCACTCGCCCTGCACGAGGTGAATCCGATGCTGGGCCACCGCGGCTGCCGCCTCGGCATCACCTATCCCGAGATCTACGAGATGCAGGCCACGGCGATCTTCGAAGCGGCGGCGGCGGTAATCAAAGAGACCGGCGCCATCGTCGAGCCCGAGATCATGGTGCCGTTGATCGCGACGCGAAAGGAGTTCGACATCCTGAAGGCGATGATCGACCGCGTCGGCCAGAGTGTCATGGAACGAGCCGGGGTCAAGGTGCCCTATCTGGTCGGAACGATGATCGAACTGCCGCGCGCGGCTCTGCGCGCCGCCGAAATCGCCGAGACGGCGGAGTTTTTCAGCTTCGGCACCAACGATCTGACGCAGACCGTGTTCGGTCTGTCGCGCGATGACTCGGCCAGTTTTCTCGGGGCCTATCAGCGGCTCGGCATCTTCGACCACGATCCGTTCGTGACCATCGACACCGAAGGCGTCGGCGAGCTTGTGCGGGTCGCCGCGGAACGCGGCCGCGCCGCTCGACCCGGGCTGAAGCTCGGCATCTGCGGCGAGCATGGCGGCGATCCCGCCTCGATCCGGTTTTTCCAGGCGGTCGGACTCGATTACGTCTCCTGCTCGCCCTACCGGGTGCCGATCGCTCGCCTGGCCGCGGCGCAGGCTGCGCTCTCGGGCGAGCGCCAGGACGCGACGGCTTGACCTCGCTGACGGGCGGCCTGCTGATCGCCTCTTTTGCGGTGCTCAGTGCCGCCGCTGCTTCTGGCGGCGGAACTAGGACCGCCAACTCAGCTGCTGCCGCAATCGCTTCCCGCAGTTGCGCCTCCGCCCACCGGCGCCGCTGGCGCCGCCGATCAATCCGGGCTTTGCCCCGGCAGCGCCAAACGGCCTGTCGCCGTCGCTGACGCAATCCGGCCCGGTATCCGAATTGCCCGCGCCAGCGAGCCCGTCCTATCCGCCGCAGCAACTCCCGGGCCCGATCGATCAGCAGAAATTGCAGGCGTACCGCAATAACCTATCCAGCCAGCAATGGCTGCTTCAGCGGCAGGGCGTCAGCCCCAGTAGCCAATACAGCCGCGAGATCCAGCAACAGCTGAATGCGCCTGATCCGCAGTGACCGCGGAACAAAGGCGCCGCCACCTTCCTCTAGGACGAGCCATCGCCGTCGAAGCGCATCCAGCTGGCTATTCTCGGCACGATCACGGCGTCCCCGGCTAGTCAGCCGTTTGTTGCCCAGCACGGCTTCGATTCGGAGCAAGGCCAGACCGGCTTCGTCGTTGCTCGATCGCATCTCGCCGACATCGCGCCCGTCGGCGGTGACGATCGTTCCCGGCGCCGGCGCCGGGCCGTCGATTGCGACCGGCACCAGCCGGCGCTTGACGAGGCCGCGATATTTGGTGCGGGCGGTCAATTCCTGGCCGATATAGCAGCCCTTGTCCCAGTCGACGCCGTTCAGCTCGTCGAACCCGGCTTCGAGCAAGATCGACTTTTCGAGCACCAAGTCGCGGCTGCCGTCGGGAACCCCGAGGCGCAGGCGCAAATGGTCGTATGCGGTAAACCCGGCTTCGGCGAAGCCGGCTCCGATGCAGCGCCGATCGCGCACTCTCGCGCGGAAGGATGCAGCGTGCGCCGAGCGCCGCCAGCCGCGGATCGACAAAGGCGGTTCCCGCGGCAAAAGCCCGCGCGATTCCCGGTTCGGCGGGGAGACCGAGAGCTTCGAGCGCGCCGTCGCCAAAGACCGAGGCCACGGCCAAGTCTGGCCGCTCGTCGATGGCAATCTTGGCGCGCAGCCGGTAAATCAACAGCCGGCGTCTGAGATCGGCCAGGCGCTGGGCTTCGGCGTCGAGGAGTATCGTCTCTGACGCCTCGACCATTATGAAGTCGTGCAGGTATTTCCCCTGCGCGGTCAGCAATGCCGCATAACGCGCCTGGTCGGGGCCGACCTTGTCGACATCGTTGGAAACGAGCCCTTGCAGGAATGCGCGGCGGTCGGCCCCGCTGACCGCGAGGACGCCCCGGTCTTCGAGCAGCACAAAGCAGGCGTCGGCCATGGTTCGGCAGTGTGGTTGCGGCAGACTAGACGTAGGCGATGAGCGCCGGCTTGGCAAGCAACGGGATCGCGAGATATAAGGCCTGCCGGATCGGCGAGATGGACATTCTGTTTGTCACTGCGACGCGCATCGGCGACGCCGTACTGTCGACCGGTCTCATTTCCTATCTGATCGACCGTTATGCGGGAGCGCGACTGACCATCGCAGCGGGGCCCATCGCCGCGCCGCTGTTTGACGCTGTCCCCGGACTCGAGCGGCTCGTCGTCGTAGAGAAGCAGCGCTGGTCACTCCATTGGTTGCCGCTCTATGCCGCGGTCGCGGCGCGCTCCTGGGACCTTGTCGTCGATCTGCGTGGTTCGGCGCTCGCCTGGCTGCTGCGAGCGAGCGAGCGCAAGGTAATGGCCAAGGGCGCTGCGGGCGAACATCGGGTCCAACAGCTCGGCCGCCTATTCGGTCTCGATCCACCGCCTGGGCCGCGGCTGTGGACGGCACCCGGTCACGAACACGCCGCTGCCGAGCTGGTTCCGGCCGGTGGTCCGGTGCTGGCGATCGGCCCGACTGCAAACTGGCGCGGCAAACAGTGGCGCGCGGAACGTTTTGCCGAGCTGGCGCGGAGGCTGACCGCCAGCGGCGGTTTGCTGCCGGGGGCACGCGTCGCCGTGCTGGCTGCCGGGCATGAGCGTGGCCAGGCCCAGCCGCTGCTCGAGGCTATTCCACAGAGTCGCCTGATCGACTTGGTCGGTCGGGTCGATCTGCTGACCGCGGCGGCGGTGCTGGGACGCTGCGCGCTTTTTATTGGCAACGACACCGGCTTGATGCATATCGCCGCTGCTTGCGGTACGCCGACGTTGGGCCTGTTTGGGCCGAGCCCGAGCCGCCAATACGCGCCCTGGGGGCCGCGCGCCGCTTTCGTGTGCTCGAGCCGACTCGCCCGAGACGATGTTCGGCCCCGGCTTTGATCATCGCACGACAGACACGCTGATGGACGGGCTCTCCGTCGCGGCCGCCGAGGCTGCCTCATGCCGATTGTGGGACCGAGTTGCGAGCGCCGCGGCGTGAACCGAGCGCGGCTCTCTGCCGTTGTCGTCGTCCAGGACGAAGAGCGTCAGCTCGCCGATTGCCTTTCCTGTATCGACTTTGCCGACGAGATCGTCGTCGTGCTCGATCGCTGTCGTGACCGCTCGCGGGAGATAGCGGGGGGCTTTACCGATCGCTTGATCGAGGGCGCCTGGGAGCGCGAGGGGCCTCGCCGGCACGCCGGGATCGACGCCTGCTGCGGCGACTGGATCCTCGAAATCGATGCCGACGAGCGGGTGCCCCCGCGGCTTGCCGAGGAAATTCGGGAGGTCGTCGCCACCTCGCCTGCGGCGTGGCACCTCGTCCGTGTCGACAATTTCATCGGCGAGCGTCTGGTGCGCTGGGGTTGGGGGGCGTCTTTCGGCCGGTCGGCGCATGCTGCGCTGTATCGCAAGGGCGCCAAAAAATGGGGGGATCAGCGGGTCCATCCTGCCGTGTCGTTGTCGGGAGAGCAGGGCTCTACGCTGTCCTCGCCGATCCATCATTATGTCGACCGCGATATCTCGGAGATGTTGCGACGTCTCGACCGCTATTCGAGCGCGCGGGCGCAGGATCTTCGCGATAGCGGCGACATCGGCAGCTATGGCCGCAATATCAGGCGCATCCCGTCGCGCTTTTGGAAATGTTACGTGAGCCGTAAAGGCTATCGAGAGAGGGAATGGGGCTTTCTGATCGCGCTGTGTGCGGCGCTCTATCCGATCCTGTCCGTATCTGAAGGCGCGGCTCGATACCCTTCCACCTTCCGAAGTTACCCTTGACCGCGGCCTCCTTCCCGCTCGCGAGGAACGGGAGAGGCCCTCCGCTCAGGGAGACGAAAGTGAGGGGCGGTCGGCGACGGGAGTCGACGCAGCGTCGGTCGCGCGCGACCGATGGTGAGCGTGGTAATGGCCGATGACGGCATCGCCTTTGACGGGGCGATGGCCGAGGCGGCGCCGCTCGGCGGCGCCGAGACCGCCTTTGTCGCGCTGGCCGAAGCGCTTGCCGGGCGCGGCCACCAGGTGGAGGTGCGCAATCGCTGCCATGCCGAGCTGATCCACAAAGGCGTGCGCTGGGCGCCGCTATCGGGGGTTATCCCCGAGGCATGCGATCTTTACATCGGCAGTCGTGGACATCGCGTGATCGGGCTCGTGCGCCGGGCACAGCGGCGGCTGTTCTGGCTGCACAATCCGGCGCGGTATCTGCGAAAGCCGCGGAATTTACTTCGCCTCGCTTGGTATCATCCAACCCTCGTCGTGACCGGCGCCTATCACGCGGAAACGGTGCCGGCTTGGCTGCCCTGCGGCGGCTGTGAAATCATTCCCTATGGGGTGGTCGAGCGCTTTCGCGGTGCGGTCCCCCGCGATCCGCCGGCGCCGCGCGCAATCTTTACCTCGAACCCGCTGCGCGGGCTCGATTGGCTGCTCGATCTGTGGGTGGAACGGATTGGGCCTGCGGTGCCCGGGGCCGAACTGCACATCTATGGTGGGCCGGCTGTCTATCGCGGGCTGGGTCCTGCGCGGACAGCCGAGATGGAGGCGATTCTCGCGCGTGCAGACACGCTCGCTGCCTCCGGCGTACGCCGATTCGTCCCGCTCGGGCGAGAAGCGCTAGCGGCGGCGCTGATGGACGCCCGGGTCATGCTCTACCGCGGAGACCCGGGCGAAACCTTCTGCCTCTCCCTGGCCGAGGCGCAGGCGATGGGCGTGCCGGCGGTAGTCACGCGGTTGGGCGCGGTTGGCGAGCGGGTCGTCGACGGCGTCAGCGGGCGAGTGGCCTGCAGTGACGAAGACTTTGCCGCCACGGCGATCGAGGTGCTGCGCGAGGACGAGTTGTGGCGGCGCTGGCACCTGGCCGCACTCGAACGTCAGCGCGGGTTGAGCTGGGATATGGTCGCAGCCCGCTACGAGGCGCTGATCCCGTGACCCGTCGGTTGTTGCAGGCGATCGCCGGGGCGCGCCACGGCGGGGCGGAAACGTTTTTCGTTCGGTTGGCGACGGCGCTGAACCGCGCCGGAGAGACGCAGCGGGTGCTGATCCGCCGTGATCCCGCACGCTCGCAGATCTTGCGCGCCGCCGGCGTCGGGGTCGCCGAACTTGCTTTTGGCGGACCGTTTGATTTGACAACTCGGCGCGCGTTTCGCCACGAGATCGCAGCTTGGCGGCCGGATATCGTGCTGACCTGGATGAGCCGGGCGACCCGGCTTTGCCCGCCCGGCGATTTCGTGCATGTTGCGCGGCTCGGGGGGTACTATGATTTGAAGTATTATCGGCGCTGCGATCGTCTGATCGGCAACACCCGCGCCATCGTTGATTACGCGGTCACCAAAGGTTGGCCGCGCGATCGGATCGACTACTTGCCGAATTTTGTGTCCGATGCGCGTGCGGTTGGTTCGCGCGGCGGCCTTTCTCTTGCGGCGCCGGGGAATGCGCCGCTGGGGCTGGCGCTCGGTCGCCTCCATCCGAACAAGGGGTTCGCTTTGCTGCTCGAGGCGCTTGCCGAGACGCGCGAGGTTCGGCTGGCGATCGCCGGTGACGGGCCGTTGCGTGCAGCGCTCGAGCAATTGGCGGGTGGTCTCGGGATCGCCGACCGGGTCAGCTTTCTCGGCTGGCGCGAGGACGTGCCGGAGCTGTTGGCGAATGCCGATTTTCTCGTCTGTCCGTCGTTGCACGAGCCGTTGGGGAATGTCGTGATCGAGGCGTGGTCGGCGGGATTGCCGGTCGTCGCCACCGCTAGCGACGGCCCGGCCGGGCTGATCGAGGACGAGGTGAGCGGGCTTTTGGTGCCGCTTCCCGACCAGCCGGGCGGCGGTCCCCGGGCGCTGGCCAGAGCCATCGAGCGCTTATGTCGAGACCACGTTTTGCACGCGAGGCTTGGGCAAACCGGCCGCCGGGTCTACGAAGCCGAATTTACTGAGCAGGCAGTGATCGCCCGCTATCGCAGTTTTTTTGAAGAATTGGCTCCGGGATGTGCGGCATCGCCGGGCTGATGACCCTCAATGGTGCGGCCCCGCCCGTAGCGCCGCTGCGGATGATGGGAGCCGCATTGCGCCATCGCGGTCCTGATGGCGACGGGCAATATTGGTCTGGCGATGTCGGCATGGTGCAGACCCGGCTCGCGATCATCGATCTGGCGACCGGAGCCCAGCCACTCTACGAGCCGGGCGGTGCCGCGCTGATCGCTAATGGCGAAATATACAATTACGTCGAGCTGCGCGAAGAGCTGCAGCGCGCGCGCCCGATCGCGTTTTCCACCCAGTCGGATTGCGAGCTGCCGCTGCACCTCTACCGTCGTCATGGGCTCGACTTTACCCTGCATCTGCGCGGTATGTACGCCGTAGCATTGCACGACCCGGGCGCCGGGCGCCTGGTCCTCGCCCGCGACCCGTTCGGGATCAAGCCGCTCTATTACGCCGAGACGCTGCGCGGCTTCGCCTTTGCCTCCGAGCCGGGTGCGCTGATCGAGGCTGGCATCGTCGCCCCGGCACTCAATCGCAAGGCGCGCAACGAGCTCGTGCAGATGCAGTTCACCACCGGGCGCGAGACGATTTTTGCCGGCATCAGCCGGGTATTGCCAGGCGAGACCGTGGTCGTGCGGCAAGGCAGGATCGTCGAGCGGCGGCGGCGTGCGGCATTGCCCGAGCATGGCCCGTTTGCGCTCGGCGAGGAAGAGGCGCTGGCCCGGTTGGACGCCGTATTTGCCGAAAGCGTGCGCATCCATCAGCGCTCGGACGTGCCGTTTGGCATGTTTCTCTCCGGGGGCATCGATTCGACTGCGGTGCTGGCGATGATGGCCCGGCTGGCCGCGCGCCCGGTCAAGGCATTCACGATCGGGTTTGCCGAGAGCGATGTGGACGACGAGCGCCCGGCCGCGCGTGCCGCGGCGGAGGCGGTCGGCGCCGAGCATGTCGAGATCCTTTTTTCCGAAGCCGATTTCTGGCGATTGCTGCCGCAAATCGTATCCGCCGCCGACGATCCGGCCGCCGATTATGCGATGCTGCCGACCTGGACGCTGGCCCGGGCCGCGCGCGAAGCTGGGCTCAAGGTCATATTGTCGGGCGAGGGCGGGGACGAATTGTTTGGCGGCTACGGCCGCTATCGCAGCGTGTTGCGCCCATGGTGGGCGGGTGGCCGCCGGCCGCGCGCGCGCGGCGTGCTCGATGATCTGGGTGTTTTGCGCGCCGAGATTGCCGGCTGGCGCGACGGGATAGCCGCGGCCGAAGTGCACGCCGCCAGCCGCGGCCGAACCCCGCTGCAGGCGGCGCAGGCGGTGGATTGCACCGACTGGCTGCCGAACGACCTGCTGACTAAGCTCGACCGGTGCCTGATGGCGCATGGCGCCGAAGGCCGCACCCCTTTTCTCGACAGCGAAGTCTCGGCGCTCGCCTTTCGCCTACCGGACGGGCTCAAGGTGCAGCATGGTCTCGGCAAGTGGCTGCTGCGCCGCTGGCTGGCCGGACAGCTGCCTCAGTCGCAGCCGCTCGCCCGCAAGCGCGGCTTTACCGTGCCGGTGGCGCGCTGGATCGCGCGGCGCGCCGAGACGATCGGCCCGCTCGTCGCGCGCTCGCCCGCGGTGCGCGAGATCTGCCGGCCCGATGCCGTCGAGACCCTGTTTGCCGCCGCCGGGCAAAAGCGCGCCGGCCGTGCCGCCTGGAACCTCTTGTTCTACGCGCTCTGGCACCGCCGCCACATCGAGCGCGCAACCCTGCCGCCCGATACCGCGGTAGCGCTCGCCGGGGATCGCTGATCCCCGTCGGTTCAGCGCGCCAATAACTCGCGGACGGCGTCGTCGAGGAATTTGGCGTCTGGCGGGTTTTGCGCGGGATTGCCGGCGCGGTGGCCCCAGATCGACGGGATCGGGCGCAATTCGGCCCGCGGCATGCGGGCAACTTCGCGTCGGTTGTCCTCGACCGTGAAATAGAGGTCGGTTTCGCAGGGCATGACCATCGCGTCGGCGGTGATTGCTCCCAGCGCTGTGCCGAGATCGCCGCCGTATAGTTCGTTGGCGCTGATGTCGGCGTGCTGCCAAGTCCACAGCATCGCCAACAAATCATTGGCATCGCGGCGGCGAAAGCCAGCCTCCCAATTGCCGACCAGAAAATCTTCCAGCGACGAAAAACCGAGCTTGCGCCATTCCTCCTCGCGGTAGAAGGCCTGGCTCAGCCCCCAACCGGCATAAACCCGGCCCATAGCCTGAAAGCCGCGGGTCGGTGCGGTGGCAAACCAGCCATCTTGCCAGGCGGGATCGGCGGTCAATGCCGCTTTGACCCCTTCGAGAAAGACGAAGTTGTGTGGCGAGGTCTTGGCTGAGCCGCAGATCACGGCGACGCGCTCGATCCGGTCGGGGAACAGCGCTGCCCAGTGGAAGGCCTGCTGTGCGCCCATCGAGAACCCGTAGACGAGCTTGACTTGCTCGATCCCGAAGATTTCGTGCAACAGCCGCTGCTGGACCCGAACGTTGTCGGTCATCGTGAAGTGCGGCCAGCGGGCGCGGTCAAAGGGCGGCGGCGTATTGCTCGGCGACGAGGACAGGCCGTTGCCGAATTTGTTCATAATGATGATGAAGTATTTGGTCGGGTCGAGGGCCTTGCCAGCTGCGATCGCCCATTCGAGATCGTAATGCTGTGCGCCGTAGGAAGTCGGGTAGACGATGGCGTTCGATTTCGCGGCGTCGAGCGTGCCGTAAGTCTTGTAAGCAAGGCGCGCCTTGCGATAGCTCAGCCCCGATTGCAGGACCACATCGCCCGCCTCGAAGATTTCGTAATCCCGCATGGCTGCGCCTGGGTCAGCTGGTTGCTCGCTGGCGTTTGAAGGTCAGCTTGATCCCGCCGGTACCGCTGATCTTGCCACCGCTGCCAAGTATGCTGATCTGCCCTTCCGAGCTGATCTCGATCGACAGCTCGACATCTTCCAGCGCCAGTCCCGCCTCAGGCCGCGCCTGGTCGAAAACGTCACCGACCACGGCGAGCAGATTGCCGATCTCACGCTTCAGATCTTCGGCGCTGATCTGCACCCGCTGGGTCAAGGTCTTGCGGGTCTGTTGAACCAGGCTCGACCCGAAGCCGCCGCCGACATCCTCGGAACTGCGGGCGCCTTCGACGACCTCGACGGTTTCGGCCGCCTCGACCCCGGTGACAAACCACAGAGAACCTTGTTCGCCGCTCATGCGATAACTCCTTACCGCGCTCTGTGCGCCTTTATCCGCAAACCACCCGCAAGCCAATGCGGCCCTGCCAGCCTGGGTTGTCGGGCGAGATCGCATCGCGATAGGCCGAGCGACAAATCGCCGGGTTGTGCGACCACGACCCGCCGCGCAGGATCCGGTTGCTGCCCGGCGGCCCTGCCAAATTGGCGCTGCCGTCGAGTGGCGCATCGTCATAGGTGTCGCTGGCGATGTCGCGGCAGAACTCCCAGACATTGCCGTGCATGTCGTACAGGCCGAACCGATTCCGCCGGAATGACCGGGCGCGGGTTGTCGTGCCCCGGAAAATCCCGGCGGGACCTTGGCCATAGGCGCCCGAGGCGTATTTCACGCCGTCGTAGTAATCGGAGGCGATGCTCTTGCCGTCACTGTCTCCGCACACGGCCCCGCCTGCGCCGCAATAATTCGCCAGATCGGTGGTGATTGTGGGCCCTACATGGAAAGGACCGGTGCTGCCGGCGCGACAGGCATATTCCCATTCGGCCTCGCTCGGCAGCCGGTAGTCGCGGCCTGTAATCCGGGAGAGACGCCGGCAATACTCGACCGCCTCGACCCAACTGATGCTCTCGACCGGCAGATCGATCCCTCGGAAAAACGATGGGCGTGGATCGAGATCGTGCTCCAATCGGGTTGGATGCGCCATAACCACCGCCAGCCATTGCGACTGTGTGATCTGTGCCGCACCCATGAAGAACGATGCCAAGGTGACGTGATGCTGCGGGCTCTCGTTGGGCCGGCGCTCGGGTTCGTCGGCGGGCGAGCCCATCGTGAACTCGCCGCCTGGGATTTCCACCATGTCCATGCTGTTGCCCGACCCGAGGTCTTCGGTGAAGACCGCGGCGGTGCTGCGCTGGGACGGTTTCGTCAGTCCTTTCTCATCGACGCTCGCAAAGTCGAAGTGGATGGTGCGCAAAGACGGCTGCGACAGCTTTCGGCGCACGAACGGCACGGCCACAATTGCGCTCGCTCCGGCTGCGGCAAGCACGCCAGCCACCAGCACCCGTCGCCGGGTCAGCATCCGAGACAGGGGCACCGCTGCGCCCGCGCGCGCCGACGGGGAAACCTCCGAAATTGGCTCTGGAGATGCCTGCGCCGAGGCCGCCGCTTCCGTTGCCGCCTGTTTGAGCGCGATCCGCTTGACCGCTTCATGCGCCTGGGCATCGACCGGCGAGACGGCGATGACCCGCCACCACAGCTGTTCGGCGGTTTCGAGTTCGCCCGCTGTCTCGGCCTGCAGCGCATCGAGCCTGATCGGGTCGAGATCGGCCAGAGTTGCATGTTTGGGCAGCAGAATTAGATGCCGCTTCTCGATCGGCTCGGCTTGGGTATAGGGCGTCTGGCGCGGCTTTTTATAACGGACGCACAATTCGGGCACACGGAACCGTAAATGCTGATCCAACCGCTCGACGGTGGCGCAATTTCCTGCCCCCTCCAGCCGCAGTCCCTCGAGAAGGCTGTAGGTAAAGGCGCCGTGCTCCAGTTCGTCGATCTCGTAGGATCGCTCGTTGGGGCTGCAGGACGCTATCGAAACGACGCCGGACTGCGTTTCGCCGCCGATGCCTTGGCCGTCGCGCGCGCCTTCGTTGCGGCAGGCGTCGAGCAGCAGGATCACGTTTTCGGCGCCGCAGCGGCGAAGCCGCTCGGTGACGTGGCTGACCGGGATTGCCGTCTCTTCGACGTTGCCGGGGTCCGCGTCGCTCGGCATCAAATAGTCGCGGTCTCTTTCCCGCCGGCCATGTCCGGCAAAGAAGAACCAGAGATTGTCGCTCGGCTTGAGGAATTTCTGTTCGAATCTGATCCGCAGAAACCGGCGTAAGGTGCCGCCGGTCGGTGTTGATCGAATCTGCTCGCCAAAATCAGTCGGAATCGGCGGCGCGTCCTCGGCAAAGAAATAGACCTTTTCAAAGGCCACCTCCTGCTCGAAGAAGTCGCGCAGCGCTTCGGCATCGCGTTTCGGGTAGTGCAGCGATTGCAGATTGTCGTAGCGGTCGATACCGATGCAGATCGCCCAGTTCTGGCTCATTTCTCGCACATGCGACGCCGTCCCACCACCGCGTCCGATTGTGGCTCTCGTCGCCGGTTCCCGAGTATTCTCCGGGTTAACCTTAGCTGTGGGAGGCGTTCATGCACAAGCTGGGTGTACTCGGTGCGCTCTGTGTAACGGCGCAGATTAGCTTTTCCATCGCGACGGCCGCGGCAGCGGGCATTAGCCCATTATCTGGGGTTCCCGGTCCTGGCGCTCTCGGTCCGGATCGTGCGGTCGTATTGGTAGGGGGGATGGGCGGCGGCGGTGCTGGGATGGGCGGTGGCAGCGCCGGGATGGGCGGTGGCGGCGCAGGGATGGGTGGCGGATTCGGTGGCATGGGCGGCGCGGGTATGCGCGGCGGCCAATTCGGCTTCGGAGACCCGTTCCTCGGTCCCAGCCAGGACTCCGGGCGGGCGACCGAGAACCCGTCGGGCGATTACACTTATCAGTGCATTACGCCTGCGCGCCGCTGCCCGTTTGTCGCACCGGCCTCACTGCGCTCAAACTCGCTGCGCAGCGGTGCGGATTGCGTTTGTCCCGACGGGCAGAGCAAGGGCCGGATCGAATAGCCGAGGCGCCGAGCCGAAGAAATCGCCGCCGCTCGCGCAGCCTCGCTGCGCGGTCGGTCAATCGACAAATGTTATCTTGCCGGCCCCGTTGACCCGCGTACTTCGCGAATTGGGGTTCCCGTAAACCGCGATGGAGCCCGCACCCGTGATTTCGGCGACAATCCGCTGGCTGGCGTGAACGGCGGCATCGCCCGACCCATTGAGCGTGACATTGGCCGAGCCAGCCGTGAGCCGCTGCGCGGCAAGGTGATTGGCGCCGCTCATGACGCAGCTCAGCGTCTCCACCGCGCCGGCCAGAACGGCGCGGTTGGAGCCGTTTAGCGATATTATGAGCGGACCTCCGGCGAGACCTTCGTATTCGATCCGATTGCTGCCGGAGGCGGAGATCTCGGTTATGTTGGGCGACGAGACGGTGACTTTGATCCGACCGTCGAGCGAGTAGGACCGATCGGAGTAGATATCCAAGCGACCGTTCGACACGGCCGTCTTGATGATCGGCAGGATGTTCTTGTCGGTTTCGATCGTCAGTTTGGGCGACGGTCCGATTTTTACGATCAGCGCAAAGGCGCCATCGCTGTGGATCGCCGTGACCGGGCCGATCGGCCGCTCTTCCGATGCCGGCTCTCCGTCGCCGACAACCCGGCCGCCCCCGGTTGCCGTAGTCTCGACCGAAATCGATCGGCCGCTGACGGTGACACTGCTGCCCTCGCCATTTACGTTGACGCTGTTTTGCTGGATGACGCTCGTCTGCGATGAGACGTTGCTCTGTTGGATCACGCTGGTCTGCGACCAGGCGGAACTGACCGCCAGCGAGACTGTTCCGACCACGACCGCCGCGCACATTCTGTATCTCATTTGCCTCTGACGCTTCGATCGCCCGGCCGCGCCTGCGATAGCACGGCGGCTGGCGGGGGACAATCGATCACGAACGCTGTGGCTGACCGGCGGTAGCGCCGGCCACCGTACTGTTGGGATAGATCACCTCGCCCGTTAAGGCATATCAGTCAGTTATCGAGGATCAGCGCCCAGCAGGTGATCGCGCTGGGTATCGTGGTCCAATATCCGTACCGCTCATAGATTTGCGCAGCTTTGGTTGCGGCCTCCTTTTCAGTGAGCCCGGTGCTGTCGATTTCGGGGTCGGAGGCGTTACGCACCGCAATCCAAAGAGGGGCCGTGGCTCCGAGCTCATGGGTTACGAGACCGAGGACGGCATCGCCCATCTCGACCGCACCGCCGAGGCCCTGCAAATCAAAAGTGTTTGAGGTGTCGTCGAAAGCGAAGAAATCGGTGGTAACGATATCGGGCTGCGGAACGTCTGCGCTCGCGGCAGCGAAGATGGCCGGCGGGCGCGATGTCGCGGGCAAATGGCCTGCGTTGGCGGAGAACAGCTGCTGCGCGACGGCGAAGCTCGCGGTGTTCAGCGTCGAGCAATCATAGCTCGACGCATGAAACGGTTGCGATTTGAACTCTTTCATGCAGTCGAACCTGACCGATTTTGCGACGACCACGTCGCCCAGTTCGATCCCGGCGCCAATGCCGCCGGCCGTGCCCGTGGTGATGACGAGCTTCGGCTTGACCTCGGCGATCAGCTGCTGCCATAGCGCGGCGATTGGCATTTTCGGCCCGTCCTGGCTCAGATGCAGCTCGGATTTAAAGCACATGACGCGCTTGTTGCCGATTTGCGTGGGGAACCAGCTTCCTAATCTGTTCGCTTTCCGCGCCGGCGCGCCGCGACGGATCAGCGGCAGAAATTCGGCGGTGAAGTTATGAGCGTAATCATACCAGGCCGTTTTGCTCGGGTAGCCTGGGGTCAACGTGTCGGCGAGACATTGGGCTTCTGCGACCGTCCAGGTTACGACCAGATAGTCGAACTCAGGTAACGGCGCGTTCTCCTGTGGCGCCGCGGAAAGCGGCGATGGCGTGGGCGCCTGTCCGCCTGGCCAGGGAATGGGGCTGCGCGCGGCGGCGCTGGCGAGCATGGCTTGCGGCAGCGAAAACTGGGCATATGTCGAGCGATCTTCAGGATCAAATTGAATGATATGTTTGGCCAGATCGCGAGATGTCGTGCGCGGCGATGTAGGGCCGCGAGATTGAGACTCCGTGGCGGTACCCCGGGCGAGCAATGGGATTGATGTCATCGACACGACTCCTCAAAGTTCGATGTCGCGATCTTGCCGTAAGGCGGCGGCAGCGCGGGTGGTCGCCCAAATATGGCAGCTCTCCGGGGAGCGCGGCTGTGAGCCCGTTCACACACAGCAAGAAAGATTGCGCGGGCCACCGCGGGTGGAACCCTCGTCGTCACCCTTCGTTGAAGGGCCAGGTCCCGAATCCGGAGGATGCTATGGCAACCCAATTGGTCGTCGGTTTGTTTCCGTCGAGCGGCATCGCTCTGGACGCTTACCATCGGCTGCGTACCGAGGGCTTCCCGCCCAGCCGGCTCGCGCATCGCGTGCTGAAGGAGATCGGCCCGCCGCCGCCGAACGTCCAGAGCGAGCTCGAAATGTTGGCGCTGGATCCGCTGGTGCTTGGGGACGTTCGCCGCACCTTTGCCCGGTTCATCCACAATGGCGAGACGGTCGTGTTCGTCAGCGCCACCGATGGTGCCGAAGCTCAATCCGCGGCCGACATCTTGAGGCTTTATCAGCCGCTCGCGATCGAGACCGTGGCGCTCCAGGAAACGAACAGCCCGCAATAACGGGCCGGCGCCGTCACCTGCCGCGGCGATCGATGCTGAAGGGGCCGGGGCCGGCGGCAAAGAGGTATAGAAATCCGCCGATGATGGCCAAATTCTTCATGAATTGGATATACTGAGCCGTGCGCGCGGCCCCCTCGAGTTGCCAGAACTGATGGGCAATCAGCGCCGCGATCGCCGTGAACACCGCCATCCCCAACGCTGCATAACGGGTCTTCAGCCCGAGAACGACGCAAAGTGAGCCGAAGAACTCAACGCAGGCGCCGATGACCGCCAGCAGCCCCGATGCGGGCACGCCCCTGGCCGCCAAGGATTGCGCGAATGCGTCGAGCCGGGTCAGCTTGCCGAAGCCGCTCGGCACATAGATCGCCGCCAGCGCCAGCCTGCCGAGCAATAGGATCACGCCGCCATAGGCGGCGGCGACGCGGTCGAGATATCCCCCCATAATTTTCCCCCTCGCGCAGCTTCACCGCTGCTTAACGCCCAGATAATGCCTGGCCGATAGTGCTGCAGTCTAGAAGAGCGACCGGCTGGATATCTCATTTGACCTGTGTGATGGCCTATTCTACGGTTCGCCCCGACAGTTCGGATGAAAAAGCCACACGCGGAGGACATCATGGACGGCCTGGTATCGGTGGATCTGAAGACCGTCGTAGCGCCGCTAAATTTCTTGGCTCCGATGGCGGAGAAGCCGGTCGCCTACAATTACGAGCCGCCGCCGGGGACGCCTCAGCGGACCGGCCGAAATGTCCAATACCAAGTGCCGATCCGCGACGCGCGCCCGATGGTCGATCAGCTATCCTTGGACAAGGAAGGCTTCGTGCTGTTGCACCACCAGACCGCAGTGTCGAATTTCTACGACGAGGAGCAGATCAAGTCAGTCTACTATCCGGAATGCGAGCGGGTCATGAAAGAGGCGACCGGCGCCGTCCGCGTCGTCGCCTTCGACCACATCGTCCGCAACGCCGCGATGTCCGCAAAAGACAAGACCATCAAGATCCCGGCCAAGCGCGTCCACAACGACTATACGGCGTGGTCGGCGCCGCAGCGGGTGCGCGATCTGATGGGCGACGAGGCTGAGGAACTGCTTAAGCATCGTTTCGCGATCAATAATCTGTGGCGTCCGATCCAGCGGCCCGGTGCTCGAATCGCCGTTGACCTTGTGCGATGCCCAGAGCCTGTCGGAGGAAAACCTGATCGCCAGCGATCTTAGATACCCGGACCGCACCGGCGAGACCTACTCGATCACCTACAACCCGAGCCAACGCTATTACTATTTCCCCAAGATGCAGGCCGACGAGGCCGTGTTGATCCGCTGCTTCGACGCGGCGCAGCAAGGGGCGGCGCGGTTTTCCGCCCACACCGGTTTCGACGACCCGACCTCGCCGCCCGATGCGCCGCCGCGCGAGAGCCTCGAAGTCCGCATACTGGTATTCTACCCGCCCGGCGCCTAAGGGGCCTCGCCCTATCGCCCGCTTCGTTGCACTCGGCACCCTTTCACGTGGTGCGGTAGAGGGAGGGTCCGCCGCCGAGGCGACAGATAGGATAAGGGTGGGCTCAGCTCTCAGCTCGCTGGAGTTACCGACGAGATCCGCCGCAAGGCCGGCAACAGCTCGTCGCTGATCAGGCGCATGCTGGAGAGCGCGTGGCCGACCGGCATGCCGCTCCAATGGGTGCGGAAGATCAGAAAGTTCGCCCCGGCTTCCTCCCAGCACGGGCGCAGCTGCTCCCAGCATTCCTCGGGGCTGCCAAGGACAAAGCGGTCGCGCAGCAGGGCATCGAGCGACTGGCGGAACGAATCCTGTCCCGGCAGAACCTGGTCCTGGCCCCACTGCGCATAGGTTCGGTATTTCTCGGCTAGGTAGGGACCGGCCATCTCGACCGCGGTGCGCTTGTCCTTGGCGCAGATAGATTTCGCGCAGATAGGGCAGCACTGTCGGAAACGGCTTGCCGTGAGCGTGCAAGTTCGGCGCGGTAGAGCGCCATCTGGCCGGTGATGACTGGCATCGTGGCATGCGGGTTGATGAACAGGCTGTCGCCAATGCGGGCGGCGCGGCGCACGGCGGCGTCGCTGTTGGCCGCGATCCAGATCGGCGGGTGAGGCTTTTGCAGCGGCCGGCAGGTCGCGGTGACGTTCGACAATTTGCAGATGTCGTTTTCGAAAGGTGACGCCGTCTTCGGTCCATAGCCGCTTGACGATTTCGAGGCATTGCTCGAAGCGGCGCACGCGCTGGCCGCGCGGCACGCCGAACGCATCGAATTCGACCTCGCGATAGCCGAGACCTACGCCAAATATGAAATTGCCGCGCCAGATCGCATCGAGCGAAGCGATGCATTCGGCGACCTCGACCGGGTTGTGCAAGGTCGCCAGCAATACCCCGGCGATGCCGGTCATCTCGCCCGCCTCGGCTGCGAGCCGCGCCAGAAACGGGATCAGCTGCAATTGCCGCACGCCCTCGCTCAGATAGTGCTGGCCGGTGGCGACGGCGTCCCAGCCGCGGTCGCGCGCCAGCCGGGTCATCGCGTACTGGCCTTCGAGCTCGGCCACGATGTCGCTGCCTGGCGGGTGCTGGCCGGTCAGAAAAATCCCGATCTTCATGACGCCTCCTTCGCCGCAGCGCAGCCGCCCGGATTGCTTGAGATGGGAAGGTCGTAGATGATCGCCGTGACCGCGGCAACACCGGCGGCCAGGTCGAGGAGGTCGCATTGGAGAGCTTTACCGCGAGCGACGGGGCGCGGCTCGCCTACTACATCGATGACTTTACCGACCCATGGAAGCAGGCGCCGACCCTATTGCTGCTGCATGCCGCGATGGGCAGCGCCAAGCGCTATTACGCCTGGGTTCCCGCGCTCGCCCGCCATTATCGTGTGGCGCGGATGGATCTGCGCGGGCATGGCGGCTTCGGAGATTCCAGCTGCCGATCGGCCGTTGACCCTTGAACGATTGGTCGACGATGTCGCCGAGCTGATGGACCATCTCGACTGCCCGAGCGCCCATATCGTCGGCAATTCGGCTGGCGGCTATCTCGGCCAGCAATTGGCAATGAACCACGCCCGCCGGGTGCGCAGCTTGCTGCTGTTCGGCTCGACCCCGGGGCTCAAGAACAGCCAGGCATCGAGCTGGATCCCGGAGATCGAGGCCAAGGGCCTGCGCGGCTTTCTCGCCGAGACGATCGCCGAAAGGCTGCCGCTCGACCAGGTCGATCCTGGGCTCGTCGAGTGGTTTCTCGACGAGGCGGCCAAGAACGACCCGGCCTATATCGGCAAGTTCGTGTTGCTAATGGCGAGCTACGATTGGAGCGATCAGCTCGGCCGCATCCAATGTCCGACGCTCGTCGTTATCCCCGGCGCCGAGCCGATCGGCTCAACCGCGAATTATGAGCCGTTCCGCCGTCTCGTCCCCGATGTCGAAATGCGGGTCTACGATGGCGCGCCGCACAACATCTGCGACGCCTTCCCCGACCGCTGCGCCGCCGACGTGCTCGATTTCCTCGGCCGCCGCTTCGGCCTGGGCGCGTGAGGGATCAGTCGAGGCCGGGAGGGTGGCGTTCGTGCCAGCGGTTGCCTGCTGGTAGGCCCAGCCGATGCGCAGGGCGGTCTCTTCGTCATAGCCCGCGGCAGACAATCTGCAAGGACAGCGGCAGCCCGGTCGCGGTAAACCCGTCGGGGACGGCCAGCGCGCACAGTTCGAGCGCGTTGACGAAGCGGGTGAAATGCGCCGGCGTCGAACCCTGGTCTACCGCGTCGAGCGGGATCGCGGCTGTCGTTGTCGTCGGGGTCAACAGCGCGTCGACATCGCCGAGCGCGACGGCGAATTCAGCCTTCGCTTCGGCCTGTTCGCGGAGGGCACCAAGATAATCGCGCGCGGAGACGCCTCTGCCGGAGGCGATGCGCGGCCGCACCGCCTCGTCGATCGGCAGGTTCATATCGTCGATCAGATCGCCAACCAGGAAATAGGATTCGGCGCCGATGATTCGCCCGGTCAGCTGGGTGTAGTCGGCAAACCGGCGCGGCAATTTGACGGCGACGATCTCGGCGCCGAGCCGCGCCAGGGTATCGAGCGCGGCATCATAGGCGGCAAGCACCTCGGCGGCGACCCCGTCGCGCTCATCCTCGGGCATTCGCGCAAGCTTAAATCCGCGCACGCCACGTTTCATCATCGGCAGCGGGCCGCCAGACGGTCGCCCTAAAGTTCGCGGGTCGAGGGGGTCCGGTCCTGCGATCGTCTGATAAAGCAGTGCCGCATCCTCGACCGAGCGGGCCATCGGCCCGGGCGTGTCGAGCGATGGGCTCAACGGAAGAATCCCGTAGGTGCTGACTCGGCCGATCGTGGTCTTGAGGCCACTAAGCCCGCACCAGGAGGCCGGCAGGCGAACCGAGCCGCCGGTGTCGGTGCCGATCCCCCAAGGCGCCATTCCGGCGGCCACCGCCACCCCGGTGCCGCTGCTTGATCCGCCGGGCGTGCGCGCGACCGCCGGGTCCCACGGGTTCCATGGTGTGCCGCGGTGCTGATTGGTGCCCCAGCCGCCCATCGCGAACTCGACCGTGTGAGTCTTGCCGATCACGATCATTCCGGCGGCAATCAGGCGCCGTGCGATCGTCGCGGTGTAAGTCGAGCGCCGATCGCGCCAGACCTGCGAACCGCCGGTCGTCACCCGTCCCTCGATCTCGATCAGATCCTTGAGTGCGATCGGAATGCCGTGTAGCGGACCGATCCTATGCCCTGACCGGATCGCCTTATCGGCGGCCTCGGCGGCGAGCCGTGCCTCGTCGGCGTAGACCTCGACAAAGGCGTGCAGTTTCTGATCCTGCGCGCGGATCCGCGCGAGCAGCGCGTCGACGAGATCGACCGGCGACAGCCTCTGCGCATCGAATTCGGCGGATAGGGCATGGGCCGGCAGAAACGCCGGATCGGTGTTGGCTGACGGCATGGCTTTCCTCGCGAGGCGGATCAGTCAGGATAGGCCCGCTCACGCCATGCCTTCAACCGGCCGGCCCTGGCGCGGTTCAGAAAGCTACGCGCGATGGAGTCCCCTTTGCTTCTGCCCGGTGGGCCCTGGCCGTGAGGGCATGATCATGGGCCTGCGCGGCATGGATCGCGAAGCCGTCGATGTGAGAGGCTGACTGAACGCCGCCGGCGGCCCGGCCGTGAGCGTGAGTCAGCGAGGTAAGATGTACCCGGTACGCCGGCGCGCCGCGTCGATGCGTTTCGTGTCGCGTGGTTCGGTGATGGCGAGAGCTGCCGTGTCGATAGCTGGCGGCGACGGCGAAATGGAAAAGGCCGCTGGGCCGGCTTGGCTCGTAGGATGCCCGGGTAGCGCCAAGGTAGGGATCGTAACCAACCATGCTGGAACTTGCGACGAGCTCCTGCGGGCCGGTCCCAGGGTAGACAAAGCCGTAGGTCGGGTTATCCCGCCCGTATTTCCCGGTGCCCAGATCCAAGACTGCGACCGCGCTCCAGTCGTTATTAGGCGAGTCGTCAATCACCGTGACACCGCGCGTGACCATCCCGTGATACCAATTCGCGTGGTTGACGACGATCTCGCGGGAGTTAACGACCTGGGCAACGACTGCGACGTGGCCTGAGGGAATATAGCCCGTTCGCCTGAAGACAAGAATGGAGCCCACAGCCGGGACGTGGCCGCGCTGATAACGGCCAGCTGCCTCGTCCCACCAGCCGCCTGCTGCCCCGAATAGGTCGACACCGGTTTGAGCGCGCGCATAAAGGGCGCAATTGCCAGCCGATGCCCGACGGGTTGGAGTGGCGAAAGACGTTATCAGAACGGCGCCCCAGACGAGGCCCCAGCCGAACTTCGCTCGCATTGATTGCCCCCCGGCTTATGATGGCGCAGGATCCTTTAGATCCCCAATCCCGCGCTGTTAATAAGTGTTAACAGAAACCATAAAACCTCAGGTCGGAGGTGGAAATCACCATAATTCTTAACCGGAGAGGCAAAAAACTGCCGAATTATTACGATTACGCGCAAGTCAACCGAAGATATTCGCGCTTAACGCGCCATCTATCACAAATCCCAGCGCGCCCAGCTCTGCGCGCACTGAGCTGTCATCGAGCGCGGCACGGAATCGACGCACCGGCATCCGCTCCAGCCGCTTTTTCGGTATAACGAAATCGTACTGCTCATCCTGCGCCGGGATGAAGCCCAACCCGTATTGCCGCGCCACGCTTTCAATTGCGACGCCCCAATCCGCTCGGTTCTGAGCGACGGCGACGGCGACGGCATTATGCGATTTCGGCTGGGACCAATACCCGGGTGGCTTCGCGCCATTCAGCAACCGGTCGGTCAGGATGCGGGTGCCACTACCGGCGTTGCGGTTAACCATCAGGCAATCGGGAGCGGTTAATACCATGGCAATGGCACTTTCGATCGAACAGCTCTCGAAACGAGGATCGGCCCTGCGATATACGATACCCTGCCGGCGGCGGTAACCGGGCACCAGCTCGAGCGCCGGCGTCAGAAACGGGCGGTTGTATTCGCCGGTCTCTGGGTCCATCAAGTGAATGGCGGCAATGTCGCATTCGCCGCGCTTGGCTGCGGCGAGCCCGCCCATGCTGCCGACATTGAGCGCCTTGACCACAATCCCTTCGGCGTGCAGACGATCGATCAAGATGTCGAGCCCGACACAATGGCTGCCGATAACCACCAGATCGGCGAGGCGGGCGTGGCCGACCAGCTGCACCGCGACCGGCGTCCCAGCGGGCACGCTCTCGACCTGCGGGCCGATCGCGATAAAGCCGTCGGCCTGGCTGAACGCGGTGACTGCACCCGAGCCCTTGGCGTTGGGATAAGCGGCGAGCGCGCCGTCGTCGCCGCGCGCCAGGGACACCATCAGATACTCGGTCCGCCCGCGCTCGGACGGGACGCGCAATGGCAACGTCGCTGGCACCCGATCAGCTGCCTCACTAGGAAGCCCAGCGAAGGCGCGAATCACCGGCGCGATGAATTCGTGGAAGGTAAAGATCGCCGAGGTCGGAAAGCCCGGCAGTACGACAATCGGCTTGCTGCCGGTCACCGCCAGGCACAGCGGCTTGCCCGGCTTCAGCGCTACGCCGTGGACGACAATGCCGGGGTCGCCAAAGCGGGCGACGGCGCGGTAGCACAGATCGCCTGCGCCTTTCGATGTGCCGCCCGAAAGGATCACCATATCGCCGGACGCCAGGCCTTCCTCGACAAGGCGAGTGAGGACCGCATCGTCGTCGGCGCCGATGCCGAGCGGACGGGGGATGCCGCCAGCTTCCTCGACTGCAGCGGCAAGAATCGCAGCGTTCGAATCATAGACCGCACCCGGACGCATCGGCGCGCCGGGCGCGATGATCTCGTCACCGGTCGAGACAATCGCGACACGCGGCCGGCGCCAGACCTCGACCGTGGCGCAGCCGACTGCGGCAAGCATGCCGATCTCGCGCGAGGTCAGGACATGCCCAGCACGGAGCACGGTTTCGCCGCGGGCGAGATCGCTGCCGGCGAAGGCGATGAACTGGCCGGCGGATGCGGGCCGGCGAATTTCGATCAGGGTTTGGCCGTCATCGACCGCCTCGGTGTGCTCGACCATGACGACGGCGTCGGCGCCGCGCGGCACCATCCCGCCGGTCGCGATCAGAGCGGCCATGCTTGGACCGACCGGGAGCACCGGCACCCTGCCCGGGGTCAGGATTTCGGGGATCAGGGTTAACTGCCGCGGCATGCGCTCGCTGGCGCCAAGCGTATCGTCGGCACGGACCGCGAACCCGTCGACACTGGCGCGGTCAAAGCCAGGAACATCGACTTCGGCGACAACTGCGCTTGCCAGGACCCGTCCCAACCCCTGCGACAGCGGCACCGTCTCGCGGCCTAGCGGGCGCAAATCGAGATGACGGCGAAATCGACGTTCGGCCTCGTCACGGTCGACGACTTCGAGGAATTGCTCTTGTCGAGCCAGCCTCCACAGGGTCGCGGGGATATCGTTCATGATGCCGGCTCCGCGCGCAGTTCAGCACTCGTCATAGAGATAGGCTGTCACAGAGGCTCCCGACGGATAACCCTCGTTCGCCTCGGGAATGATCACAAAACCATCCGCTTGGACGGCGGCCATCAGCCCGATCTCGGCGAAGGAAACGATCGGCTCGATTCGCCCGTCGGACCGGAGGCGCACCGGGCAGATCTCGGTCGCCCCGATCGACGAGACGATTTTGCGGGCCGTCGTCACCGTGCGCGAGCGATAGGGAAGCGCCGGATCGCGCCCCCCGAGCCGGCGAATAGCGCGTCCGGCGAACAGCTCGTAGCTTAGGAGGCACGCCGCGGGTGCGCCCGGCAGCAAAACTATCGATACCCCCGCCGCGGTACGACCGAATCCGGTCGTCTCGCCCGATACCAGCGTCACGCCATGGATGTCGAGCGTGCCTCCTGCGGCCAGTGCAGCAGCCGATCTGTCCTCGCACCCGAACCCGGTACCGCCGGCGATGAGAACGATATCGGCCTCCGTGGCGAAGAAGGCCCCGGCGAGGGGCAATTCGAGGATAACGCCGCCGTCGCGCTCGATCGCCGCGTGCAGCATCGGGCAGTCGCCGTCCGCTGCCGCGCCCGACCGCACAGCGCCGGCGATCGCCACGCCGACGCGCGGCCGACGGATCAATGGCAAGCGGGCAAAACCGGCGGTGGCAAGCAGCCCGATGTGACGGGGCATCAGCCGCGTTCCCGCGGTCGTGAGCAGCCCGCCCGCGGCGGAAACGGCGCCCTGCCGGTCGACATTGGCGCCCGGAGCCACCGGCTCGACCAAAACGACCTCGCCGCAATTCACGAATTCCACGTGGTCGAGCGGCACGACGGCGTCGGTTCCTGCCGGCAACGCCTCGCCCGCTTCCACCGGGACCGACGGCACCGCCAGCGGGTTGTAGGCGCCGGCGCCGATGCTTTCAATTGCATGCACCGCGAACCCGTCGATCGCGGCGCAATCAACAGGCGGGATCGGCGCGGCGGCACGGATATCCTCGCCGAGCACGCGGCCGAAGGCTTGGCTCAGAGCGACCTCATCCGTTTCGAGGCAACGCGTCGCGCCATCGATCCAAGCGAGTGCCGCCTCGACCGAGACAGGGCTGAATTCAGTCACGATATTAATGCCAGAGCTTGATTGAGCGTCGGCGATCGTTTCGCCGGCATCTTCGAAGCCGATCAGCCGGTTAAACTCCGACTTGCTTAAATCGGCACCGATGTCCCACGTCGAGCGCGAACATAGACGTTGTTCGTCAATCTCGACGACAGGCTGGCATTTCGAAGCGGAAGATCCGCCGTCCGCTACCCCTTTAATCCGCTCTTCCAGATGATTGCCGCTCAGGCGCGGACGGGGACGCCTTTTTGCTCCAGGACCTGCTGCAATTCGCCGGTCTCGTACATCTCGCGGATAATGTCGCAGCCGCCGATAAACTCGCCCTGGACGTAGAGCTGCGGGATCGTCGGCCAGCTCGAGAACTCCTTGATCCCCTGGCGGATCTGCGGATCGGCGAGGACGTCGACGCCTTTGAACTTGACGCCCAGATGGCCGAGGATCTGCACCACCGCAGCGGAGAACCCGCATTGCGGGAAAACCGGCGAACCTTTCATGTAGAGAACCACCGGCGTGTCGGTGATCTCCTGGCGGATGCGTTCTTGAACGGTAATGTCCATGGTGTCGGTCCTCGGTTTTAGGAAGCTGAGGTGATGACGCTCGGTCTCAATGCTGACTCAAACCCGGGGTTAGTCCTCCGGCGCGCCGGTCTGCAGCGCGAGCGCGTGCAGTTCGTTGCCCATCCGGCCGCGCAACGCCTGGTACACCATCTGATGCTGCTGCACCCGGGTTTTGCCGCGGAAGGCGCCGGAGACGACATGGGCCGCGTAGTGATCGCCGTCGCCGCGCAGATCCTCGATTGAGACCTGCGCGTCGGGCAGGCTCTCCTTGATCAGCCGCTCGATCATCGCCGCATCCATTGCCATCGCCCGATCCCTCGCTCAAGCCCGCGCCATATAGCCCGGCAGCCAAGCCTCGTTCGCGGCCTTCAGTGCGTTAACGGATATGGCACCGGCATTGGGTAGTGTCAACGCAACCCCGCCGACCACGCCGATGAGGCGAGCCGGCACCCCGTTGGCTCGCGCCGCCGCGAGCATGATAGCGGGGTCGGCAGTCTCGATCAGATAGCGTCCCTGGTCTTCGCCGAACAGCCATGCGTGGCGCGGCAGAGTCAGCCGGGAGCGGATCGAGCGCGACACCGCGGCCGCCGGCCATCGCCATCTCGGCGATGGCGACGAGGAGCCCGCCATCGGCAAGGTCGTGACATGCGGCGGCATGCCCGGCGCGAATCTCGGCGCGCACGAAATCGCCGTTGCGCCTTTCAGCTGGCAGGTCGACGAGAGGTGGCTGGCCCGCTTCGCGGCCCTCAATCTCGCGCAGATAGAGCGACGAGCCGAGATGACCGCGCGTCTCGCCGATCAGGATCAGCGAGTCGCCGTCGTGCTTCAGGGCGAGATCGGTTGCTTGCCGCGCGTCGGCGATCAAGCCGACGCCGCCGATCACCGGGGTCGGTAGGATCGCGTTGCCGCTCGTCTCGTTGTAGAGCGATACGTTTCCTGAGACGACCGGATAGTCGAGCGCAAGGCAAGCCTCGCGGATCCCCTCGATCGCGCCGACGAACTGGCCCATGATCTCGGGCCGCTCCGGATTGCCGAAATTCATGTTGTCGGTCAGCGCCAAAGGCTCGGCGCCGACCGCGGTCAGGTTGCGCCAGCTTTCGGCGACGGCCTGCGCCCCGCCGCGCACCGGGTCGGCCCGGCAATAGCGCGGCGTGCAATCGGTGGCGAGCGCCAGCGCTTTGCATTCGCCGACACGGATCACCGCGGCGTCGCCGCCGGGGCGTTTGACCGTGTTGCCCATGACGAGGTGGTCGTACTGCTCCCAGATCCAGCGCTTCGAGGCGATCGCGGGCGAGGCGACGAGCCGTTCGAGGCATTGGAGCGGGTCGCGGTCGGGGAGGGCGGCGGGCTCGATCTCCGGTTCGGGGTCGGCGTGTCGCCACGGGCGCTCGTAGACCGGCGCTTCGGTGACCAACGGCCCGACCGGGATGTCGGCGGCGATCGCGCCGTTGATCCGCAGCACCAGACGCCCGGTATCGGTGACGTGGCCGATCACCGCAAAATCAAGCTCCCATTTCTCGAAGATTCGGCGGGCCGTCGGTCTCGCTGCCCGGGCGCAACACCATCAGCATCCGCTCCTGGCTCTCGCTGAGCATGATCTCGTAGGCGGTCATGCCGGTCTCGCGCAACGGCACTTGGTCGAGATCGAGCTCGATGCCGAGCCCGCCCTTGCCGGCCATCTCGACCGAAGACGAGGTCAGGCCGGCCGCGCCCATATCCTGGATCGCAACGATGGCGTCGCCCTGCATCAGTTCGAGGCAGGCCTCGATCAGCAATTTCTCGGTGAACGGGTCGCCGACCTGCACCGTCGGCCGCTTTTCGCCGGCATCGTCGCCGAACTCGGCCGAGGCCATCGTCGCGCCATGGATGCCGTCGCGCCCGGTCTTGGCGCCGACATAGACCACTGCGTTTCCCGGTCCGGCCGCGGTCGAATAAAAGATCCGGTCGGCCCGGGCGAGCCCGACACACATCGCGTTGACCAGGATGTTCCCGTTATAGGACGGGTCGAACTCGCACTCGCCGCCGACCGTCGGCACACCGACGCAATTGCCATAGCCGCCGATGCCGGCGACCACCCCGGCGAGGAGATGCCGGGTGCGCGGATGGTCCGGGCTGCCGAAGCGCAACGAATTGAGGATCGCTACCGGCCGCGCTCCCATCGTGAACACATCGCGCAAGATGCCGCCGACCCCGGTCGCGGCCCCCTGATAGGGCTCGATGAAAGAAGGATGATTGTGGCTCTCGATCTTGAAGACGACCGCGTCGCCGTCGCCGATATCGACGACCCCGGCGTTCTCGCCCGGTCCACAGATTACCCGCGGCCCGCTGGTCGGCAATGTCTTCAGCCAGATTTTCGACGATTTGTACGAACAGTGCTCACTCCACATCGCGGCGAAGATCCCGAGCTCGGTCAGGTTCGGGGTGCGGCCGAGGATCGCGATGGCGCGCTCGAACTCCTCCTCGGTCAGCCCGTGCTCGGCCGCCAGCGCCGGGGTGACGTTGGTCCCGCGGCTCACTACAGCGCGCTCACCAGCCCGGTGAACAAGGCTTGGCCGTCGGTACCGCCAAGCAACGGGTCGGTGGCGTTTTCCGGGTGCGGCATCAGGCCGAGCACGGTGCGGCCGACATTGAAGATGCCGGCGATAGAGCGCGCTGAGCCGTTGAAGTTTTCCACGTCGGAGAGACTGCCGTCAGCGCCGCAATAGCGGAAGGCAATCAGCTCCTCGCCCTCGAGCCGGTCGAGCGTGTCGGGATCGGCGGTGTAGTTGCCGTCGTGATGCGCGACCGGTACCCGGATCGTCTGGCCAGAATCGTAGCCGCAGGTGAAGATGGTCTGATTATTCTCGACCCTCATATGAATGTCGCGGCAGGTAAAGCGCAGAGACCGGTTCGGCAATAGCGCGCCAGGCAGCATGCCGGCCTCGGTCAGTATCTGAAAGCCGTTGCAGATGCCGAGTACCGGCGTGCCTCTGTCGGCCTGGGCACGCACCTCGCGCATGAGGGGCGAATGCGCCGCCATTGCCCCGCAGCGCAGGTAATCACCGTATGCGAAGCCGCCGGGCAATACGATCAGGTCGACAGGCGGCAAGGTGCTGTCGCGGTGCCAGACGTGAATTGGCTCATGCCCGGTGGCGCGATACAGCGCGGCACAGACATCGCGCTCCCGGTTTGAACCGGGGAAGATGACGACGGCGGCTCTCATCGACATGCCTCGGGGAGACTGGCTGTCAAATACGCCCCGCCGCCGCAGCGTTCAAGCCGGTGAATGGAACCTTGCGGCTTGGGGCATGTTCACCAAGCTGAGCCGCTGGGGTCTGTACCGGAGAGGCTCAATGCGCCTGCGCGCAGGGTGTATAATGGGGCCGTTTTCTGCGGCTTAAGCAGAGGTTGGCAGTGGATTTGCTCGCAACCGGCCGGTCCTCCCCAGTTGATTACTCGCCACTTGATTGGAGATTTCGGCAACTCCTCGAAGCATTGCCGGCCGCGGTTTATACGACCGACGCAGAAGGCCGCATCACGTTCTACAATCAAGCCGCGATCGAGTTCTCAGGGCGCACGCCAGAATTAGGCAAGGATCGCTGGTGCATCAGCTCGCGGCTCCATTGGCGCTGACGGCAGGCCGATGCGCCATGATGAATGCCCGATGGCGGTCGCGCTCAAGGACGACCGGCCGGTCCGCGGCGTCGAGGCGATCATGGAGCGGCCGGATGGCGCCCGCGTCCATTTCATCCCGTTTCCGACGCCGCTTCACGATGCGTCCGGTGCGCTGATTGGCGCGGTCAACATGCTGGTCGACATCACCGACCGAAAAAAAGCGGAGGAAGCCAAGCAGCAGCTCAACGAGACTCTCGAGCAGCGGGTCGAAGAGCGCACGCGGGAAATGGCAGAAGCCTTCGACCGGCTGCGGGTCAGCGAAGAGCGGTTCCGGTTACTGGTTCAGGGCGTGACCGATTATGCGATCTTTATGCTCGACCCCGACGGCTCTGTGACCAATTGGAACCTCGGCGCCGAGCGGATCTACGGCTATTCCGCCGCGGAAATCGTCGGCTCTCATTTCTCGCGCTTCCATAACGAAAAAGATCGACAGAGGCGGCTTCCCGAAATCGCGCTCGACACCGCCAGGCGCACCGGCAGGTACGAAGGCGAAGGTTGGCGCGTGCGCAAGGATGGGACGACCCTCTGGGTCAGCGCCATAATCGACGCGATCCACGACGACGCCGGAAAGTTGGTCGGTTTCGCTAAGATCACCCGCGATCTGACCGAGAGGCGGGCGGCCGACGAGCAGCTGCGGCAGGCGCAGAAGATGGAGGCCGTTGGCCAGCTGACCGGCGGCGTCGCCCATGATTTCAATAATCTGCTGACCGCGATTATCGGCAATCTCGAGATGCTGGCAACTGCGTTGCCTGAGCGCAGCGCGGCCAAGCGCTATGCCGAGGCGGCGTTGCGCGCGGCGGCGCGCGGCGGGCGATTGACGGAACACCTGCTGGCCTTTTCGCGCCGCCAGGAGATTCGGCCGCAGACCGTCAGCGTCAACGACATCCTCAGCGAGACCTTGATCTTGTGCCAGAAGACGGTCGGCGAAGGGGTCGAACTCGAGGTCCGTCTCCAACCCGGGATATGGGCCTGCCATATCGATCCGGCCCAGTTCGAGGCGGCCATACTCAACCTCGCAGCCAATGCCCGCGATGCTATGTGCCGGTCGGGCCGGCTGACGATAGCCACCGAGAACGTCACTGCCGGCGACGGCGAGGGTATCGATCTGATCGCTGGCGAGTATGTGGTTGTCTCGGTCACCGACGCCGGGTGCGGGATGACCGCCGATGAGCTGGCGCGAGCTTTCGAGCCGTTCTTCACGACGAAGGAAGTCGGCAAGGGCACCGGGCTCGGCCTCAGCCAGGTCTACGGCTTCGCCAAGCAATCGGGTGGCACCGCGCGCATCGAGAGCAGAAGGGGCGTCGGCACCACGGTCCGCATCTACATGCCGCGAGATAATGGTCCTCTGGCCGCAAATGCTACGCCGGCGGACGGGCGCTCCGGTGCGGCAACAGGCGGTAAGACGATACTGGTCGTCGAAGACGACCCGGACGTCCGCGAAATGATCGTCGGCATGCTTTCGGATCTCGGTTATCGGACATTGGTCGCGCGAACCGGTCCCGAGGCTTTGGCCATCCTCGATCAGGAGGGCTCTGTTGACCTGCTGTTCACCGATGTCGTCATGCCGGCCGGCATCAGTGGCATCGATCTGGCGCGCGCTGCGGCCCGATCGCGGCCCGATCTGAAAATCCTGTTGACCTCGGGCTATGCCGGCTCCGAGCCCGAAGCGCAATCGGCACGGCGGGAATTCCCGTTTATCGCAAAACCATACCGGACCCCGGCGCTGGCCAGAAAGCTTAGGGAGGTCCTTGCCGGGCCGCCGTTTCGCCAACGGTGGGCGTGATCTCGATCGTGTAGTCCTCGATTACCGGATTGGCGAGCAATCCGCGGCACATCGCCTCGACCTGTTGGCGAGCGGCGGTGGCATCGGTCTCCGCGAGATCGAGCTCTATCAGCTTGCCCTGGCGCACCCCCCCGATCCCGGCGAAGCCCAAGGAGGCGAGCGCGTTGCCGATCGCCGCGCCTTGTGGATCGAGCACGCTGGGCTTGAGGGTGACATAAACGCGCGCTTTCATGGCGATTGCCGTCGCTGCGATAATCTTACTTGCAATATATGATAAGCCCAGCCCGAGGAGACCATTCCGGCTGGCGTATTGTCACCCCGGGCCCACATTCTGCCACGGCGTCAACTGCGGTTGCCATCCGGCAAAGCGGAAATGCGCGTGGCGGCCCGGCTCGTTGCGAGCCGGAAGCGCGATCAGCGCGCTCGACACCGTGCCGTAGCCATCCGTGCGAAAACGCATCGCCGCCGTCGCCGGTTCACCCGGCGGGGCCCGGGTACTGCCGAGAAGCTCCTGCCAGGCGGCCCAATCGTCGCGATCGGGCTCCGGCGCCGGCCACTCGCGAAAGGCCGGCAACGCCAGTTCAAGGCGCCGCGTGCCGAGATCGTCGACATCGCCGGCGGCGACCATCGACAGGCCCTCCTTCAGCGGGCGAACCTCGATGCGAGGGCCGCCAGCATGGCGCAGCCAGAACGCGTCGCGCTCGTCGGCGACGACCAGGTTAAAGGTGCGGTAGGAATCGGGGTCGAGATCAGCCAGGGCATAGGCGGCCGCGATGGCGTCAGCGTGGTCCAGCGCTTCGAGCACGAGTTCGCCGCGCGATCGCCGGCCCGGCGCGGGGCCGAGCGAGCCCGTCCGGTTGAGCACCGCGGCGGCGACGCCCCAATCATTGATCCCGAGCCATGATCCGCCGGCGAGGACGTCGAGCCCGGCCACCACCTCCGGCCGATCGGGCCAATGCCGGCCGGGCGGCTTCCATGGCCGGTCGATCATCTCGTCGCGATTGGCGCCGATCAGAACCGGCCAGCGGTGGTCGGGCCGGCGCAGAATCACCACGGTGCACATTCAGTCTCTGACATTCCTGGCTTGCCGCCGTAAAATCGTCGCGCCATATCGCGGGAAGCGACGATCGCGCCGCGCCGCATTGCTCAAGGTGAGCCGACCATGCCTATCTTTGCCGACCGTGAGAAGGAATTCGAGAACCGGTTCAAGCACGACGAGGAATTCAGGTTCAAGGTCACTGCCCGCCGCAATCGGCTGTTGGGACTGTGGGCGGCGCAGCATTCTCGGGCTCCTGGCGAACTCCGCCGAGGAGTACGCCAGCGAAGTCGTTCACGCGCAGTTCGAACCGGGCGGCGATAAGAACGTCGTCGATAAGCTCGCCGCCGACCTGGGCGCCAAGGACCCGACCATCACTCACGGCCCGCATCACCTTCGAACTCGAGCACTTCGCCGAACAGGCAAGGCAGCAGCTGCTGAAAGAGTAGGAGATCACACCGGCCGGTCGCCCTTGACCGTGACCCGGTTGCCCGAGCGCGTGTGCGGCCAATAATCCCACATCGCGTGGTGCTGGACGCAGCGATTATCCCAGAAGGCGATCGAATTTTCCTGCCAGCGGAAGCGGCACTGGAACAGCGGGTTCGCCATGTGCTCGTATAGATAGTTTAGGATACCCTCGCTCTCGTCGATCGGAATGCCGAGGATGCGCCGGGTGAAGCCCTTGTTGACATAGAGCGCCTTCCGCCGCGTAACCGGGTGCGTGCGTACGACCGGATGCTCGGCGCGCGGGTATTCCGGTTTGTCGGCGATGCCGTAATTCGCATATTGGCCGCGATAATGGTCGCCGCTGTGCTCCGCGGTCAGCCCGTCGAGATAAGCCTTCATCCGGTCCGACAGCGCGTCGTAGGCGGCATACATGCTGGCGAACAGGGTGTCGCCGCCATGCGGTGGGCATTTGCGGATATAGAGGATGCTGCCCATCGGCGGCTCGGGGTCGCAGGAAACATCGCTGTGCCATCCCTCGCCATTGGCGCGCGGCGAATCCTTGTCGGCGTGAATGATCATCAATTCGGGCTTGCCCGGTGCGGACGGCGCCGCCGGGTGGATGTGCAGATCGCCGAACAGTCGGCCGAAAGCGAGGTGCTGATCTTCGGTCAGATGTTGGTCGCGGAAGAAGATCACCAAATTCTCCGCCAGGGCGCGATGGAGTCTCGTCGAGGGTCCGGTTGCCGAGCGGCTTCGACAGATCGACGCCACCGATTTCGCCGCCGATGATCGGCGTCAGCTTGTCGATGGTGATCGTGTCATACGGGCCGGCATCATCGGCGGTATATTTGATGCGGGGTCCGTCGCGGCGTCGTAACGAGCTCATTTCGTTCCTCCTTCTTGTTGGCTATTCGCCGAAGACTCGGCGGAAAATTGTGTCGACATGCTTGAAATGATAACCGGTGTCGAACAGACCGTCGATCGTCTGCGGGTCGAGAAAACGGGCGATTTCCGGATCGCGCTTCAACAAATCGGCGAAGCGACCCTCGCCGTGCCAGGCGGCCATCGCGTGGCGCTGAACGGCGGCGTAGGCGTCCTCGCGGCTCATCCCGGCCTGGGTCAGCGCCAGCAGCACGCGCTGGGAATCGACAAGGCCACCTAGGGATTCGAGGTTCTCGCGCATCCGTTCGGGATAGACCACCAGCCGGTCGATCAGCCCGGTCAGCCGCGCCAGCGCGAAATCGAGTGCCACCGTCGCGTCGGGAGCGATGACCCGTTCGACCGAGGAATGGGAAATATCGCGCTCGTGCCACAACGCGACATTTTCGAGCGCGGGGATCACCGTCGAACGGATCAGCCGAGAGAGCCCGGTCAGGTTCTCCGCCAGCACCGGGTTGCGTTTGTGCGGCATCGCCGAGGAGCCCTTTTGCCCGGGCGCGAAATACTCCTCGGCTTCGCGCAATTCGGTGCGCTGAAGATGGCGAATCTCGGTAGCTAGCCGTTCGATCCCGGCGGCGATCAATGCCAGGGTCATGAAATACTGCGCGTGACGGTCGCGCGGGATCACCTGGGTCGAAATCGGCTCGGGTTCGAGCCCCAGCTGTTTGGCGACATGGGCCTCGACCGCCGGATCGATATTGGCGAAGGTCCCGACTGCCCCCGAGATCGCGCAGGTCGCCACCTCCTTGCGCGCGGCGAGGAGCCGATCACGATTTCGGGCGAATTCGGCATAGTGTCCGGCGAGCTTGAGGCCAAAGGTCGTCGGCTCGGCGTGGATGCCATGGCTGCGTCCGACCGTCGGCGTGTATTTGTGCTCGAAGGCGCGCCTTTTCAGCGCCGCTAACAGTCCGTCGAGATCGGCGAGGAGTAGGTCCGCCGCCTCTTTCAGCTGGACCGCAAAGCAGGTGTCGAGCACATCGCTCGAGGTCATCCCCTGATGCACAAAGCGCGCCTCGGGGCCGACATGCTCGGCGAGGTTGGTCAGAAAGGCGATCGTCTCGTGATGGACCTCGCGCTCGATCTCGCGGATGCGATCGACCTCGAATGCGCCGCGCTCGCGAACCGCTTTCGCCACGCCCTCCGGGATGACGCCGAGCTGTTCCTGCGCCTCGCAGGCGTAGATCTCGATATCGAGCTGGATGCGGAAATAGTTTTCCGGCGCCCAGATACGGGTCATCGCTGGCCGGCTGTAGCGCGGGATCATGATCGCCGCGCCTCTGGCGGAGACAGCGGTTTCGCCATCAACACCTCATCCCAATAATGCCCATCCTGCTTCAGAGAATTCTTCTCGATCCCATACTCGATGAAGCCGAGGCTGTCATATAGGCGTCGCGCCGGCTCGTTGCCGCTGACTGCGGTCAGCTGGATCAATTCGACGTGCTGACTCGCGTGGTCGATTACCGCCTCGGCGAGCTGTTTTCCGACGCCGGTCTTTCTGGATCGCCCCGCCTCTGACGGAGACAGCGGTTTCGCCATCAACACCTCATCCCAATAATGTCCATCTTGCTTCAGAGAATTCTTCTCGATCCCATACTCGATGAAGCCGAGGCTGTCATATAGGCGCCGCGCCGGTTTATTGCCGCTGACACACCGTTAACTGGACCAACTCCGACGCACTGGCTCGCGTGGTCGATTACCGCCTTGGCGAGCTGCTTTCCGACGCCGGCCTTTCTCGCCCCCGGTCGAACATACATTCCCCAGAGAACCCCTTTATGGGCCTCTTTTCGGCCTTGTCTGATAAAAAAACCGGCGGTCCCGACTAGATCGGTGCCATCGAAAGCGCCGAATACCACAGAGCTTTCGAGCCGGTCCGCAAACCACGTCAGGGCCTCGGCATGTTCTGCCTCGAAGGTGCTGCCAAATGCTTCCGGGCTGAGCTTCAGCGCCTCAAGTCGGATGTCTCGATACAAGGCGGCATCCACCGGCAACAATCGCCGCACCTCGATCCCGGCGACTCGCACGTCACAAGCGCTCCATCGAATTTTCGCCGGCCGGATCATAGCCGAGGCGGACCAAGGCGGCGAGCATGTGCGGGGGCACCGGTGCGGTGACCTCGATCGGAGGCTTCCCCGGATAGAGCGGCAATGCGATCGAGCGGGCGTGGAGCAGCAAAGGCCCCTCAGCGCCTTCTCGGCCGTAGACAGGATCGCCGACAACCGGGCAGCCAGTGCCGCGCAATGGACGCGGATCTGGTGGGTGCGGCCGGTGCGCGGGCGCAATTCCAGCCAGGCGCCTTCGTCGGCGGCGCCCAAGACACGGTAATCGGTGACGGCCCGTTGTCCCTCGGGATCGGCCGCCATCCGCCATCCGCTGCCGCGAGCGAGCTTTCTGAGCCCGCTGTCGATCCGGCCCTGGTCTTGGGGCGGCCGGCCCTCGACGACGGCCCAATAGACTTTCTCGACCTTGCCTTCGGCGAACAATGCGCCGAGCGCGCCGCAACGCCTTGGGATGACGGCCGAGGACGAGACAGCCGCTAGTGTCGCGGTCGAGCCGGTGGGCGAGGGCAGGAGGGTGTGGGAGGCCGAAACGCAGCGCATCAAAGCCGCTTTCGAGATTGGGACCGCCGCCGGGACCGGGATGCACCGCGATCCCGGCCGGCTTGTCGATGACCAGGATCAGCCCGTCGCGATAGAGGACCCGACCGACCAGCGGCGGCCCCTCACCCCGGCCCTTTCCCCGCGAGTGGGGTGAGGGAGCGAGGACGGGCCGCGATCGCACCGTCCGGCCTCGGCGGTGAACTTCCGCTATTCCGCAGCGCTGCGGGCGGGTGCGGCGGGACGGAACAGAGTGCGCCGCGCGTCCCACTCGTCGGCGCCGACGCGCTGGAACATCTCGCGCACGGTCATTTCCTTCGGCGGGACGGGATGGCGGTGGATTGCCTTCAGCTCGGTGAGCTTTTCTTCGCAAATGCCGACGACGCATTTCATCAGCAGGCCGGGCAGGATCGCGAGCTTGTAGCCCATAGCCTCGGCCTCGCGAAGGTCGAGGTCCGGCGTCTTGCCGCCATAGACGATGTTGAGCAGGCACGGACCTTTGACCAGGCGCGGGACTGCGGCAACTTCGTCGATGGTCTGCGGCGCCTCGACAAAGGCCATGTCGGCGCCGGCGGCGAGCGCCGCGTTCGCTCGCGCGATCGCTTCGTCGAACCCGGCGACGGCGCGCGAATCGGTGCGCGCGATAATCACGAAATCGAGGTCGCGGCGGGCCGCGGCAGCGGCGCGGATCTTCGCGAGCCAATCCTCGCGCGGCACGATCTCCTTGTCGTCGAGATGGCCGCATTTCTTCGGAAAGCCCTGGTCTTCGATATGGATGCCGGCGACCCCCGCGGTCTCGTATTCGCGCAACGTGCGAAAGACGTTGAGCTCGTTGCCGTAGCCGGTGTCGGCATCGGCAATCACCGGCAGATCGACAGCCGCGGCGATGCGCCGGGCATTGCCGACCATCTCCGACATCGTCACCAAGCCAAAATCGGGATAGCCGAGCGTCGCCGCGGTGCCGGCGCCAGTCATGTAGACGGCGTCGAACCCGGCCTGCTCAATCAGTTTCGCCGTGATGCAGTCATAGGCGCCGGGCGCCACCACCATGCCATCCCGGTGCAGCAATTCGCGAAAGCGGCTCGCCTGGCTCATTCTCTTCCCTCCGCCTGGTCGGCGCCGGAAAGCTATGGCTCAAGCACACCTATCGTCCAGCCCAATCCGCAGCCGATCCCTCGATGAGCGCCGGAGCGCGGTTTTCCACCCGATGGGCGCCGCCATCCCAAGAAATGGGCGAAGCTTGCTCGCGGCCTAGTTTCTCGTCTGAAAGGTATAATTGCAACTCGGAGACACGATAGAGGCGGTAAGATTATTCCCTTGGATATGCCCCGTCATCCGTGCAAATCCCCGTCGCAAGCGGGCCGAGGCTTTGAAAACCCCATTTTCATTAATCCTCCCGCTTAATGTGGTGTCGAATCGCGGGACATATTGAAATCGAACTATACCGTTGGATATTGTCAGAGGGTAAATCGCCCCCAGCGGAGGCGGAGTGCAATCACCATTGATTACTTTCGTGAGGGTCAGTTCTCCCATGTACTGGCCGTCGAACTTAGCCGAACCCTGCGCCCACGCGACGCTCCCAAGCCCCGTGCCGAGCAGGAGGCCCAGCCCCAGCCATCTCAACATTCCGATCCTCCCGTTCAGGTTTCGCATCCGGGTTACGACGAGCAAAGCTAGTGGGCGACTAGACTAATGCTGCGCGCCTCCTGTCGATCCGCAAGATGACAACCGACCTGGTCCCGCAGACGGGTAGGGGGAGGAGGAACGGTAATCCGCGCCTGCTGCGACAAATGCGTGGAGTAAGTTTCACGCGCAGCGCTGGCAGCATCCCTGACGCCGGATTCGTGCTCGACCTGCCGGGCTCGACCGGGCAGAGCGGCAAACGGCTCAAGCAATCGATTCCGCCAGAATCGGAGCGACAGGCGCAGGACGCGAGATACGAATGATCAGCTTCTCCGCCTCAACCACAAGGAAGAAAACGAAGCCACCGACGAATAGCCACGGCCAAACCCAGAGCGGGATCGCCTCGGTCTCGAAGAGAGTTTGGAACGGCGGCGCGTAGGTGAACAGGAGCTGCAGGATCACGACCGCGCCAATCCCCATCGCCAGATACTTGTTGCCGAGATGGGCCTTGAGAGACAGCGACGACTCCAGCTTGTACCGGCTGTTGAGCAGGTAGAAGATTTGACCGATCACCAGCGCGTTCACGGCGACCGCCCGGGCAAGCTCGTCGGACGCACCTTTCGACTTCATCCAGAAAAACGCCCACAAGGTCAGTGCGAGCAATGCCAGTCCGACGAAGATGACGCGCCAGACCCCAAAGCCGTCCAATATCGGTCGGTCCACCGCGCGCGGTAGGCGCTGCATGACGTCGAGCTCGTGCGGCTCGAACGAGATCACGAGCCCGAGCGCCACCGACGTCACCATGTTGACCCAGAGGATCTGCGGCGCCGTGATCGGCGCAGTGAAGCCGACGAAGATGGCCACCATGATGACCAGCGCCTGGGCGACGTTCGTCGGCAGCATAAAGAGCATGGCCTTTTCGATGTTGTTGTAGACTGTGCGCCCTTCTTTGACCGCGGCGGTGATGGAGGCGAAGTTGTCGTCGGCCAGCACCATCTCGGCCGCTTCCTTGGTAACCTCGGTACCCTTGATCCCCATCGCGACGCCAACGTCGGCCTTTTTGAGGGACGGCGCGTCGTTCACCCCGTCGCCGGTCATCGCTACAATCTGTTTGTTGGCCTGAATCGCCTTGACCAGGCGAAGCTTGTGCTCCGGGCTCGCCCGCGCGAAGACGTCGACGTCGCGGACCCGCTCCTGCAGTGTCGCAGTATCCATCTCCTCGATCTCCGCCCCGGTGATCGCCGTTTTCCCGTCGCCTATTCCGAGCATCCTGGCGATGGCGGCCGCGGTGATCTTGTGATCCCCGGTAATCATCGTCACCCGGATGCCGCCGGTATGGCACTCGGTCACGGCCTCGATCGCTTCCGTCCGCGGCGGATCGAGCAACCCGATCAGGCCGAGCAAAACCAGGTTCTTCGGCAGATCCGCAGGACCAAGGTTCCCGGCGTCGACCCTCGGATCTTCTAACCATGCCAAGGCCAGCACGCGCTCGCCCTGAGCCGCCAGCTCGTCCGACGCCGCCTCGAAATGCTGGCGGTCGATGGGCGCCGGCTGCCCCCCACCGGTGGCCTGCCGGTCGCAGTGCTCGAGAATCACCTCGGGCGCCCCCTTGACCAAGAGAAACTGCTTGCCGGCATCATCTTTGTGCAATGTCGCCATGAAGCGGTGTTCCGATTCGAACGGGATCGCATCGAGCCGAGGATAGGCTGTCTGCTCGGCTTGCCGTTCGAGACCAAGCTTGTTGCCAAACGGGTAGAGGGCCCCTTCGGTCGGATCGCCTTCAACCTTCCAGGCTCCTTCTTCCCCGTGGATCTCTGCATCGTTGCAGAGCATGGAGACGCGCCCCATGAGCCCGAGGACCCTGTCCTCCCCTGCCGGTACCCCGTCCTTCAGCACCTCGCCTTCGGGTGCGTAGCCTTGGCCGGTGACCTTGTAGGCTGAATCGGCAGTGACAGCCGACACCACCATCATCTCCATCAAGGTCAGCGTGCCCGTCTTGTCGGAGCAGATCCGCGAGACCGAGCCCAGGGTTTCCACGGCAGGCAGCCGCCGGATGATGGCGTTGCGCTGGGCCATGCGCTGTACGCCGATCGCCAGAGTGACGGTGATCAGCGCCGGCAGCCCTTCCGGAATCACTGACACGGCGATGCTGACCACCGCCTGGAAAATGGCAATGAAGTCCATGCCCCGGACCCATCTGCCATACGCGAACACGATCGCCGCCACCACGGCGATGACGGCAGTGATCGCGTAGCCGAACTTCTTGATCTGGCGCAGCAACGGCGTGTCGAGCGCGCTGACCCCGGCCATTAACTGGTTGATGCGTCCCAGCTCGGTCTGGCTTCCGGTGGCGACGACAACACCCTTGCCGCGCCCGGACGAGACCAGCGTTCCGGAGAAAGCCATCCCTTCGCGATCTCCGACCGTCGCCCTCTCCGCCACGGCGGCGGTGGTCTTGTCGATAGGCACCGATTCCCCCGTTAGTGCCGCTTCTTCGGTGCGGAGGTTCTTTACATCGACAAGGCGCAAATCGGCGGGGATGCGATCGCCTGATTCGAGCAACACGACGTCCCCGGGCACGAGCTCCTCGGCCGGGATCAGGCGGGTCTCGCGGCTACGGATGGTCCTCGCCTCTGCCGAAAGCATATTGCGGATCGAATCCAACGCCTTCTCGGCCTTCCCCTCCTGGAAGAACCCGAGCAGGGCGTTGATGATCACGACACCCAGGATGACTGCAGCGTCCAGCCACAGACCCACCATCAGCTTTACAAAGCCGGCGCCGAGCAGGACATACACCAGCACGTTGTTGAGCTGGGCGAAGAACCGCACGACCGGCCCCCGCTTCTTACCCTCCGGCAGGCGGTTGGGACCGTATTGGGAAATGCGCCGGGAAGCCTCGCCCGCGTCCAGCCCGTTTGCCAGGTCGGTCTTCAGCCTGCCGATCACTTCATCCGCCGGGACGGCATGCCAGGCTATCGCTTCAGAGCCCGGACTGCCGCGGACTGCCTCGGACATAATGCATCCTCCCTCGCTTTCCGCCCTGCCTCACTCGCTCTCCGCGACAAACTGCATACCTTTGAGAGTCGCCCGATCGTCGTAGGCGTCGTCCATCACGCGGTCGGGCAGCTTCACCTTCTTCTGCGGCACCTTTTTATAGGGTATGAGACCAAGAAGGTGGCGAATGCAATTGAGGCGTGCCTGCCGCTTGTCGTCAGAGCGGACAATGTACCATGGCGCAAATTTCGTGTTGGTAGCCTCGAACATCATGTCGCGCGCCCGCGAATAATCGAACCATTTGGTTCGCGAGCACAAATCCGTCGGGCTCAGCTTCCACTGGCGCAGCGGATCATTGATGCGTGCCTCGAACCGCCGCTTCTGCTCCTCATCGCCCACCTCCAGCCAATATTTGATCAACAGGATGCCATCGTCGACGATGAACAGTTCGAATTCAGGGCAGACCTTGAGGAAGCGGCGATGCTGCGGTTCCGTGCAGAAGCCCATGACGTGCTCGACGCCGGCCCGGTTGTACCAGCTGCGGTCGAAGATCACGATCTCACCCGCGGTTGGAAGGTGTGCTACGTAGCGCTGCAAATACAATTGCCCCTTCTCTCGATCCGACGGCGCCGGCAGCGCGACGACGCGGAACACGCGCGGACTGACCCGCTCGGTGATGGCCTTGATCGTCCCGCCCTTGCCGGCCGCGTCGCGGCCTTCGAAGACCACGACGACGCGCAAGCCCTCGTGTTTGACCCAGTCCTGCAGCGCGCAGAGTTCTACCTGGAGCTTGCGCAGCGCCTTTTCGTATTCCTTGCGCTTAATCGGCTTTTCGATTGTGCTCATCGACCTTCCTCCCCGCTAAGATGCGCATTATCGACGGGGTGTCGCCTGTTGCCCGAGGCAATTCTCAGCGACTCGGCTAGACGCCATGCGTGGTAGAGGGCGCCATCCGCCCAGAGGAGCGCGTCAAGATCTGCCCGGGCCGTCACCGCTGGAGTTCGTTGCAGGGCAACGTCTTCCAGAATTTTATCGCGGCCGGTATCGCGCTCGTCATTAAGCCGTTGCGATGCCTTTTCGAGCGCATTGAACACGGTCAGGTCCGATGGCGCTGCGGGGTCCTTTGTGGCGTCGAGCCACACTGCAAGCGCCCGCGCGCCAGCATCGTAGCCAGCCGGGGGCCGCCAGCCGCTGCGGACCGGTGGAATCTGCGTCAGGTCGTTATGAAGTCGCGTGAGATGATCCAGAGCGTGCGAAAGCCGGATGAGACGGGGTTCGAATGTACCCAGATCGGTGGTTTCAAGCGAAAGCGACTCCATGAAGTGCTCGATCTGCCGAACCGCATCTGTCGGCGGGTCGTACTGGACGAATTCACCGGCAAGCCGGCGGCGAACCGCATCGATGGAGCCATGCGCGACCTCCAAAATCGCCCGCCAGGCGGCTTCAAGCGCTACACCTCCTCCCGCCTCGGCGAGGGTTGACTCGAGATGGGCAACGGCAAACTCGGCGCCCTTTCCAGAGATCCTGACGATGAGACGCGAGAAACTGTCGAGCCACGGAAAGAACGCGGCAACCCCGACAAATTTGAAGATGCTGCTGAATGCCGCCAGGGCCAACACTCCCTGGGGATCATCCAGTTGCGAACCCACCCAGCCTGCCGCCGCCGTCATCGGCCGGAGCAGCAGAATCCCAAGAATGCCGACTCCCACATTGTAGATAATGTGCGCCAGCGCCGCTCGCCGCACCGCCAGCCCAGCGCCGATCGCCACCAACGCACTCGTCGCCGCGGTCCCAACACTCTGTCCAACGATCATCGCGCAAGCTTGGTCAAACGTCAGCGAACCCGCGTGCAGTGCCACAAGTGTGGTCGCCGCGGCTGCACTCGAGCTCTGCATGACAATCGACATCAGGATCCCGATTCCGGCGAGAATCCACTGCCAGCCGAAACCGTTCCCACCAACGGCATCGAGGTTCCACGAAATGCCTTCCATTCCGGTCTGGAGATATTCGATCCCGAAGAAAAGCAGTCCGAAGCCGGCGAGGATCGCTCCCAGCGATCGCGTTCGGCCTTTGGCGATCAGCCAGAGAAAGGCGCCGATGCCAAGCATTGGCATAGCAAAGGCAGAAACGCTCACACGGAAACCAAAGATCGCGACAAGCCATGGCGTAGAGGTCGTGCCGAAAGTCGCGCCGACGATGACCCCAACCGCCTGCGAGAAGGTGACCAATCCGGCGCTGACGAAACCGATGACGGTGAGCGTCGTCGCGGTCGAGGACTGGATCGCTACCGTAAACAGCGCGCCAGACACAACCGCGCTCAAGCGGCCGCCGACGAGCGTCTGTAGCGCGCGGCGCAGCGAGTCGCCCGCGAGGCCCTTCAGACCCTCCGTGAGGTGGTGGATCCCAAGCAGAAACAAGCCGAGCCCGCCCACCAGCGTGACAGCGGAGGAAGGGTTCATCGGCTATTTTTACTATGGCGCGACGTTGAACACAATCTGCGCCCGGCTACGCCGGTCCATCTCTCGCGCTCTTACAGCACCCAGCAGGTGACGTGGTTCAACCGCCTCCCGCTTGTCGAGCGGCTACGCCGCAGCGGGGGCGGGAGGACTGGTGCCGCCCGCGCGCAATGCTGTTTGGCTAGCGCGCGATGCACCGATCAGCGCGGCGTTTAATGGTTCGGTCCTCCCGAGGTCCCCTTTCCGCCGACCGACATCCGGTTCATCGTGGTTGGGTTGGCGCCCTGTAATTGGGACAACTCCTGGCGGTTCAGCTGGTCAGCTTGACTACCGGCAGACGACTTCCCCGCCGACTGGACGGCGTGGCGCCGGTGATGCGCGCGCGCCCCTGAGCCTCTCTCCGACGTCGCGCTCCCTCCGGCTGGCATACGGTTCATGGATTGCACTGGCGCAGGGGCCGGGGCTGGAGCCGGATTTTGCGCCCACACTGGCGCGGCAGTCGCGAGCGCGGCTGCGACCGCAACGCCGGTCAAGAGATGCTTCATGGTGTAGTCCTCCCCATAGATTTCGCCCTCAACACGGACACGCCATATCCCATCTATCCTAACGGTAAAACAGGGCGGTCGCAACCCGACTAATTACGTGCATCGCCGCCGATGCCCGGACCGTCGCTGTTTTTTACGCGAGCGCGACCGTAGCGGGCCTAGCGAGCGTCCTGACAGCGATTTTTGCTGTGAATTCGGCAAAACGATCAAATCGATGATTGGTTAACCCTCATAAGATGATAAATATTAACTATATCTTATAATAGTTGCTATTTACATCCTTATTACATATGTCGGCTAATTTCTTCTAGGGGATGTTTTCGTGCGGGAATGGATCGCGCGCCCTTCAGCTGAACCGATTACCGGTTGCGGACCCACTCTCGGGTATGCCGGATCCGCTGAGACCGCCGTCTTGGCGGCTGCCTCACCGATTATGGCGGGCCGCTGATGGACCCTTGCACCGGCATCGACTCGCGCGAGGCCCTGGCTTCGGGTTCTCTCGAGCAAGCTTCGGGGATGGGGCGCGCCGGCTCGGCCCCGCCTGAGTGGTATGATGCGACTTGGAACCCGACCGGTGGCTGCTCTCCGGTAAGCCCGGGATGTGACCATTGCGAAGCGTTGCTGACGGTGTCGAAGCTCGCGCGTATCGGGGGCAAGGGCGGCGCGCGCTATACCGGGCTGACCGCGATGGGGCGGTCCGGCTTGCAATGGACCGGAGAGATCCGCCTGCGAGCCGACGTGTCGGTCTGGCCGGTTCTGCAGCGCACTCCGCGACGTATCCTAATTGATTCGTTGGCAGATCTGTTCCGCGAGAAGCTGGCGGTCGAGACCATCGATGCGCTGCATGCCGTGATCGCGATCGCGCATTGGCACCGGTTCCTGGTGTTGACCAAGCGCGCCGACCGTATGCGCGCCTATTACGCCGATCCGCAGACGCCATATCGGATCGCTGTTGCGATCGACTCTCTGGCAGCGACAGTTCTACCGAGCCTGGGGCCGCATCCGAGTTCCGGCGGAGAGGGCACTGTTCCGGCGTCGGGGGTTACCCGCACACGGAGCGCCGGCGTGCGCCAGCTGTGGGCGGTCGGGCTGTCCCGAGTCATCCGTCAGCCCCCCGACCCGCTGAGCGGCAAGCCGAGCCCGATCGCGCTCGACCCGTGGCCATTGCCCAATCTGTGGCCGGGCGTCTCGGTCGAGGATCAGGATCGGATCGGCCGCATCAGTGATTTGCTGCAGATGCCGGCCTCACAACGCTGGGCGTGCTTTTGAACCGTTGCTCGGTCCGGTTCGCCCCGATGCCGTGCCCGTCGGCGAGGGTTATGTCGACGCGCTTCTTGGCGGCTGCTATCGGCTCGACGGTCGGGGTCGTAGGATGCCGATCTCCGGGCCGGCGTGGCGGCCGCTCGATTGGGTCGTCGGCGGCGGTGAAATCGGCCCCGGTGCTCGACCATCGGATCCCGATTGGGTGCGCGGACTGCGCGATGGCTGTGTAGCCGCCGGGCTGCCTTTCCTGTTCAAGCAATGGGGCGAGTGGGCGCCGGCCCCAGACGACGGGTTCGGCCACAGGATGGTGCGCCTTGGGCGTCGCGTCGCGGGCCGTCTGGTCGACGGTCGCTCTTGGGACGAGCTACCATCGGCTCTGCAGAGGGGCGCCGCCAGGCAGCGCTGAACCGTCGCGGCGAGACCTGCCCGATCTTGTGTCATGATGGTGCGCCATGGGTATCCGCGCACAAAGGATCGGAGGGCAAAAATCGGCATCGGCGCTTTCGTGGCGGTGGCGGCGCACGCCGCTCGCAACAAGTGCTTCGGGCTGGCGTTCCTCACACTGTTCGCCTTGCCGGTTTTGGTGAGCGGCTGCGTGTTTGGCCGATCGGCTGCAGTCCCGTGGTATATGGCGCGCCGCGATCCGACCGGGCTCGCGCCCGATCCGGCGGCGACGCCCGACGGCGTGATCCAAGTCTATGCCGCCCGGGCGGTTTCATGGCGCGGTGTCTTTTCGGTTCACACCTGGATCATCGTTAAGCCCGCTGGCGCGGCGCGCTATTCGCGTTATGAAGTGCTGGGCTTTGGCGTCGCGAACGGCGCGCCGTCGGTTCGCCTCGACCGCACCGGGCCGGACAATTACTGGTTCGGCGCACGCCCGGCAGTAATACTCGACCGCCGCGGGCCGGGTCTCGACCCGGTTATCGACGAAATTCGCCAGGCCGTGGCCAGCTACCCCTACCCGCATGAATACCGCGCCTGGCCCGGCCCCAACAGCAACACTTTCACCGCCTATGTCGCCCGTCGAGTGCCAGAGCTAAGGCTGGCGTTGCCGGCCAACGCGGTCGGCAAGGATTTTCTGCCGGGCGGCGCCGTCTTTGGCGCGGCGCCGAGCGGCACCGGGGTTCAGGTCTCGCTATTCGGCCTCGCCGGTCTGCTCGTCGCGGTGAGGGAGGGGATCGAGTTCAATTTCCTCGGCCTCAATATCGGCATCGATTTTCTCACGCTGGGGCTGAAGTTGCCGGGAGTTGGGCGTCTCGGGTTCTCATGACCGGGCGGGAGCAGGGTTCCCGTCGCCCACCGCCATTATTTCGGATAAATGCGCTGGTAGACGCCGGGCGATCCCTCGTCATGGCGCAGATTGGGCTGCATTCGCCGGGTCCACGGATTGCTTGCTCGCGCGCGGGTCCAAGCCTCGCTCTCGGGCACTTTGGCGTGTTCGAACTCGTAGAGGGTCAGGTATTTGGGCTGGCCCTCGACGGCGACGTAGCGGCGTGCGCCCATGCAGCCCGGCACCGCGAGATAACCGGGGATGTAGACCGTGTTGTACCAGGCGTTGAATTCCTCCTCGACCGCGCTCGAAACGTCGATCCGCCCCATCTGCAGGACCGGCGCCATGCCGGCCGTCTGCTCGATCGGATGGGTGTGAACCGGAAAGATCTGCCGGTAGGCATTGCGCAGAAAATTGCGGCCGATGCGGCTAGTGCCGGTCTTCTGCCGCGCCGCCGAGGGCTGGTACTTGAGCGAGTCAAGATAGGCCGAACTGCGCAATACGTTGTGGTCCTCCAGCTCATAAATTGCCAGATATTTCGGGCCACCCCTCAATGCAGAATAGCGCCCAGCGCTCAGAAAACCGGGGATCTGCAGCAGCCGCGGCAGATGCTCCTCATCATACCAGCGGTTGAACTCGGGTTCGAACTCGGCGTCGATATCGGTCCATACCATCAATAACCCGGTCCCGCGGGTTTTGGCCATTGCCGTCTCCTTCATGCACTTCTGCCCGCTGACCCTAGCATGGGGCCGTCCTGGTCCAATGTTAAAGCTTTTGGCGTGTCCGTAGCAGATGAGATGTCCGGGGTTTTGGGACAGACGATCTGTCCGTTTTTTGGAGGGGCTCAAACGCCGGGGGGTCGGAAGCGGCCCGAGCTATCGATGGCGCGGTATTTGAAGGATCTGCAGCGCCTTCATAGCGGGCGGTAGAGCTGCGTCGAGGCAGCGAGCTGTTGGGGGGATCGGCGAGCCGCATTCTCAGCAGTTTCGCGAGCGCTTCAACTTGCAGGGGGCCGAGGGGCGATCGACCTAGCCCGGATTATGCGTGTGGGCTGGCAGATGTAGCGCAAGATGTTGATTCGGTGTAGGGTTTTGGTGATGAGCCTGAACCCCCGGATCAAACCGGAGCTGCACCCGCCATGGTTGAGGCTACGCCGTTTCTTCCTGCTCTGTCACCGGTCCAAGGCAAGGCCGTTGTCGCCCGTTTTGATGGCGGTCGACTGTCTTCGGAAGGCGGTTTGTTGGCCTTGCGCGAGATCGAACGCCGGCTGGGTGTCGCCGAGCGCTTGGCGGCCTGCCTGAAGGACCCGCGGATGGCGGAGAAGGTTGTGCACCGCTTGGCGGAGATCATCGGCTTTCGCATGCTGATGATTGCCGCCGGTTACGCGGACGGCAACGACGCCGACACGCTACGCAGCGACCCGATGTTCAAGCTGGCCCTCGATCGTCTGCCCTCGGGCGAAGATTTGTGCTCGCAATCGACGATCTCCCGGCTGGAAAACCTGCCCGACATGCGGGCGTTGCTGCGCCTCGGCCGGGCGCTGGTCGAACAGTACTGCGGCTCGTTCCGGGCGGCGCCGAAGCGCATCGTGCTTGATATCGACGACACGTTCGACCGGGCGCATGGCGCTCGGCAGCTCCGCCTATTCAAGGCCCACCATGACGATTACGGCTTTCAGCCGGTTGTTGTGTTCGACGCAGAGGGCCGCTTTGTCACGGCCGTGCTGCGGCCGGGCAAGCGACCGAGCGGGCTGGAGATACGCCTTGTGCGCCGCCTGGTTGGCGCCATCCGGGCCCATTGGCCCCAGGTCGAGATCTTGCTGCGTGCCGACAGTCATTATGCGGCTCCGGAAGTGTTCGACTGGTGTCGAGCGAACCGGGTCGACTGGATCTTCGGCCTGGCCCCCAATGTGGCGATCCGCCGTCATGTCATGGCACTGGAGACGAGCATGAGCGAACGCTTCGAGCTGGCGCCGCCCCGCGGCAAGCGGCGCCGCTTCATCCAGTTCTACGATGCCGCCGCGAGCTCGAGCCGGGTCGAGCGCATCATCGCCCGCGTCGAAGCCGGGCCCGAAGGCACTGACACCCGCTTTATCGTCGCCAACCTCGAAGGTGGGCGCGCCAAGCACCTCTACGAGCGGCTCCACTGCGCCCGTGGCCAAGCCGAGAACCACATCAAGGCGTGGAAAAACCACCTCGCTGCCGACCGCACTTCCTGCCATGCGGCCGAGGCCAACCAGTTTCGCTTGTTCCTGCACGCCGGCGCCTGCTGGCTGTTGTGGTCGATGCGCCGCGTCATGCCGCGACGGCCGCCTTGGCGGGTCGTGCAATTCGACACCTTGCGATTGCGTCTGATCAAAATCGCCGCCCGCGTCGTCGAGCTGAAAACCCAGCTCAAAATCCACCTGCCCTCCAGCACCCCCGACCAGGCGATCTTTGCCGTGCTCTTTGATCGCTTGCCGCGCCTGATGACTTGAAAGCCGGGGCAGCGCCCCTTCCACGCGCCTTCCCGTCAACCGCCAACGCCTACCCGATCCCAGCCACCTTTCCCGCCGCGGCGGGAAAGGATCGCCTTTGCCACTTCCTCGCAATCACAACCAACACGAGCAGGCGATTTCTCAAGTGGTGTCCACCCGCACCGTCGACCTATCGCCATTATCAAAACTTTGTTCCCCTGTCCGTCGGAGCAGGCCCCCCTCGAGCGGCCTGCTCCGACGAACGAGCTGTTATCCGGCTATCACAAGGCAGAGATCGTGTCCACCGGCGTCGTGTAAGAGTACCGCCAGTGTCGCGCTCTCCAAGAGGACTGGACGGTTTTGTGCGGGGCCTCTGCGGCGGGCATGACGAACCGATCGCCGCTCCAACAGTGCGATGGTTTCCTATTCGTGACACTTCGTTCGAATAACACTCACGTCGCACGCATAGGCCAGCGCCTTGGCGCAGAACTGCGGCCCAGTGATTTCTGTCCACCTGTTGTGGATTGTTGCCTGCTTACCCACAACCATCACTACTGACTGGAGTTATTTGATTCATTTCTGGTCAAGCATTGGATGTTCATCAGCTACGACGAGGCAGCAAGGCTGTCGGTAGCGTGACGAAGCCTGGGAATGTCGTTGCGGCCGGAAAGAAAGATCTTAATGTTTCGGGCTGCCTGGCGCAGGCGCTGGCGGTTCTCGACGAGCGCGATGCGGACGAAACCCTCGCCGTATTCGCCAAAACCGATCCCCGGAGACACCGCGACATTGGCGCGTTCGAGCAGCAGCTTTGAAAAGGCAAGGCTGCCCATCGGGCGAAACTGCGTCGGAAGCTGCGCCCAGGCAAACATCGTCGCTTCCGGTTGCAGCACCTCCCAGCCGGCTTGGCGCAGCCCGTCGATCATCACATCACGGCGCGCCTGATAGCGCTCGCGAGTTTCTGCGATGCAATCCTGCGGGCCGTTCAGCGCTGCGGTCGCAGCTACCTGGATCGGGGTAAAGGCGCCGTAATCCAAATAGGATTTGACCCGAGAAAGGGCCGCGATCAGCCGCTTGTTGCCGACCGCAAAACCGATGCGCCAACCGGCCATCGAATAGGTCTTGCTGAGGGAGGTGAATTCAACCGCGATCTCGCGCGCGCCAGGCACTTCGAGGATCGAAGGCGGCGGCTTTCCGTCGAAATAGATCTCGGCATAGGCCAGGTCGGACAGCACAACGATGTCGTGCCGCCGGCAGAAGGCAATGATCTCGCGATAAAAATCGAGGTCGACGGTCTGGGCGGTTGGGTTGGCGGGAAAATTAAGGACGATCGCTAGCGGCGCCGGGATGCTGTGCCGCACCGCCTTCTTCAGTTCGGCAAGGAAATCGAATTCGGGACCAATCGGGACGTGCCGCACAGACGCGCCGGCCATGATAAAGCCAAAGGCGTGGATCGGATAGCACGGGCTCGGCGCCAGCACGATATCGCCCGGCCCAGTGATTGCTTGGGCGAGATTGGCCAGCCCTTCCTTCGAACCGAGAGTGACGATTACCTCGAGTTCGGGATCGAGCTCAACGCCAAAGCGACGCGCGTAATAGCCGGCGCAAGCGCGGCGCAGCCCGGTGATGCCGCGCGACACCGAATAACCGTGGGTTTTCGGGTTCTGGACCGCCTCTACGAGCTTAGCGACAATATGAGGTGGGGTGGCGCCGTCAGGATTTCCCATGCCAAGGTCTATGACGTCGCGCCCGGCGGCGCGAGCCTCGGCTTTCAGCGCGTTGACCTCGCTGAAGACGTAGGGGGGAAGACGTTTGATGCGATAAAATTCCTCGGGCATGACGACTCGACGGCTGTTAACGGCCGTCTTTTAGCCGTCTGCGACCGCTTTGGCGAGCGCTATGGCACCAAATCCTTCAAATTCCTGCGTGCAGCCCCAGAGCCGTCGTATCGACGATGCGCATTTGCGAGGAAGTCCAATAAAATGTCGGACCCGAAGGCTTTTATAGTGGCGAACTTGGCCGATCGGCTAGCCGCACCGATATCGGACCCGTGGGCGAAGATGGGTAAGTTGAAGCAACTGATCTCCGTCTGTGCTCGGCCTGTAGTCGGCGCATGGGCCTGATCCAGACGAGTGTTGCACTCGCGGTTTGCCTGCTCTTCCTTGCCGCCGCGATCATCCTCGATCGCCGTCCCTACCGCCCAGGCAAGCTCAACTACGTTCCGGTGATGATCATCGCCCTCGCCGCGAGCCTTGTCCTCGGCCGACACCTACTGGCGCTACTTCTGTAAGGCAGAGGCGCACCGATCCCTCAATGAGTGCCCGCGGGACAGAAGCGCAGATCGTCGCGTTCGTTCTCGTAATCGTCCATCGCTTCATGAAGGACATTGTCAGCCGGCAGCGCTCGCAATGCCTTTGTGATCTTCTTTAGCGTCGCGTCGTCATACGCGACGGGCTTGGGACATTGGCAGGTGGTCGAACCCGTACTGCTGCAGCCGGCCACTATCAGAACCGCAGCGAGCACTGCAAAACGCATACGCACCCTCGATGACATGTCTGCTTCCCCCGCGCCGATACCCCCACCATGGCCAGGGCCAGGTTCTAGATCAAGCCGGAACCGTCACGGGTTGCTGATTTCATCAGGCATCAATACCGCGGCCAGCGGCGACCGACATCAGCCACCCGACTGAGGCCTGCCCTGCCGGGTCGTTTCCGCGCGGCGAGAAGCGAGTCGGTGGCAGCCTAGCTTATGGCTCTCTCGTATCGCACCGTTACCAATAAAAGGAAGCACGCCCAAGGGATTCTCGTTCGGAACCAAAAAGTTCTCGCGAAGATAGCTGCCGGATCCCAATGTTGGCGCCAAACCTGCTCAGCGGGAGGTGGTGATGATGCCAAACCCGTACGGGCCGAGAATGCATTCCAGAAGTGTGCCGCGGCGCACAAATTTCTATCGGACCCCATCGCTCTCGGAATCGACCGCAATCAATTTACGTGGAACCATCGGAGTTATACTAAATAATAGGTCTTTGCTGCAGGCATAAGGCCTACTTCCTATCCTGCTTTTGCACGATCTGCGTGCGCAAATCGCCGATAGCGTCGATAATGCGAGCAAGCGCGGCGCGCATCTCGGCTTGGAAGTCGCGATCGTCGAGGCGACGCTGTTCGAGCGCACGCTCAGACGCTTCGATGCGTAGTTCGTGCGAGGCGATCTGAACCCCAAGGTCGGCCCGCAGCTGCTCGATGTCGCCACGCAAGCTGACGTAGCTAGTCACAGCCCCGCCGCCGATGGTCAGCGCCAACACTACCGCCTGTAGGATATGACCAAAATTGACCTCGGGCGAAAACCGCGGTCTCGGCATCACGGTACGAAGGGCGCCGCGGGAGTTGCTTTCAACAACTCGGCCAGCACTCCGGCCCAAACCGGCTGACACGCGGCATTTTGCACTGCCATTTGTAGCGCGCGCTTTTCTTCGATCGCAGTCAGTAGACCCGATGAATTTCCGGTCGTGGCGATTGCATTTCCCGCCGTGGCCAGTACCGGCCAACAGGCTGCGCCGGCAGTGTCGCCGACTGCCGTCGCGATCGCCGCCGCGTTCTGCGCGTCGCCGGCAGCGAATTGGCCGACTTGAGCACAGCCTCCGAGCCACAGCGACAGCATCATAGCTAGTGCCACCGCACCAGAGGTGACGATCCCATCAGAGAGGTTGATCGCGCAACCATCAACGTAATTCCATAGCTTTGACATCTAAGTTATGCTCCCATTGTTCCCATAAACGTCCACGCCAAATTGGCGAGGGTCGCATCCGGCACTGCCGGAGCCACTAACGTCAGTACATCCCCAGCATTGAAGGTTGTTACCGATGTCATTGTGAAAGTCGCTGTGGTAGCGGCAGCGGCAAACATCATGGTGCCGACATTCACGCCGTTCTTTTGCACCGCGAACGTCGCCATCGCCGTGGCCGCCGTTCCGGCGGTTCCTTGGCTGCCCGCGAGCCCGGCGGGGAAGGTCACCGCCGTGGCGAACACATAGCGCTGCAGAACAAGGCTGGCGGTCGGTTTGCCGTTGACGAACGTACCGGTGACAACCGTGACCGTCCCCTTTCCGGCGCCGGTAATCGCGTAAGTGTACGCCGCCACCGCTGCTAGATCCTGAATTCCGCCACCGACGATGTTCACCGAGACAAATTTCAAATATATAGTTTGGCCAATCAGATTTGCGGGATAGGGAAAGTGACCGATCGCTCCATTGAGCAACGCAAATTGTGCTCCTGAAGGATGATCGGCGATCGTCGTGTCATAGGCACCACGATACAAAGTGCTTAGGTTATATTCTGAGGTCCCGGTCAACGTCGCCATCTGATAAGCGAGCAACTCCCCCCCGAGATAGCTTAATGTAGCAAGATTCTGCGCATCGGTCGCCGATACTGAAGAGAGGAGACCTCGGCTATCCGCAAGATCGACTGGAAGCGTGTCAACCGTGTCTGGTGATGCGTGCGCCGGCAAATCGGCGGTCGAGACACCCTGTGTGGCGGGTGCGTCAACCGTCCCGGCCAGCGCGTAGGAGCTGCCGTCACTCGAAATCCAGACTTGTGCCGAACCCCAGTTAGGGCCACCCGACAGCCCTATCCAGATTTCGAGATCGCCTGAAAGCAATCCCGCCGGCGGCTCAAAAATAAGCGGTGGATTGATGTCGCCGGGCTCGGAATTGTAGTTCGGCACATAGCCGGACGCGCCCTGTTTAGGGTAGACCACCGCCGTCGAATAGCCTCCAAAGAAATCCTCGGCAGTGATCGACAGCGTTCCTTCGTCGTCTTCTTCGACCGCCGTAATACGTACGGTTAATGCGGTGGCGCCGAGCCGCGCATCGCTGATCTGAACGAGGTCCATCGGCTCTAGCAAGCAATACTTCCAACCGAGCTGGAAAGTGTAGGTGTTGCGAAAGTAGAGGCTGCGCTGTAGCAACAGCTGCGCTGCGATGGGGCCGGCATAGGTCGCATCGACGATTGCATTTGCCTTCAACGAAGTGTCGCGGCGCACGCCGTATAGATCGATCGATGCCTGGTCGAAGGTTTCGACGATCGTCGTGTTGTAGCTGTTCGAGCGATCGAGGCACTCGACTTCGACCATGTTGTTGGCGTCGGCTGGGGTCGAGCGGACAATATGCACCGGGTCGTCGGTAAAGCCTCCGGTAATCGGACCCGCACCTTGCCGCAATGCTGGCCCGCCCGAGTTCACGCCAAGGTTGGTGCCGACGCTAAACTCCTGGACTATAAAATCATCTTCGCCGAGGCTATAGAGTACTGTCGTGTTTGGCGTGAATGTGTATGGCGCACTCGTCGTACCGACCGAGATCGTTTCAGCGCCGCTGGCGCTGCCAGTGACCGTAGTGCCACTGCCTTGGGCCTGAACGATAACCAGAGAATTAACTGAGCAGGATGCGTAAATGGCGTAGCCGCTCAGCGTTCCATTGCCGGCCACCTGTTGTGCCAGCCCGGCCGCGGCGCTGGTATAAGAAGTCTGATCGGCAAGGCTTGCGCTGTAGGCGACCGTGATTGGCAATCCGGGAAGGGCAGGGTTGGTGAAGGTCAAGGTCAAGGTGTCACCGGCGACGATCGTCCCTGAAAGGGCGATCACAGTGTAGGTGGCACTCAGCGGCTGATCGCCGTAGGGCAGGATCTTCAACAATGCACCCGACCAGACGATCGCGCTGTTGGAGATCTTGACGATGTCGCCTAGATATTGTTGCGCCTCCTGCTGGGTATCGAGCAGAGGCGACAGGAACAGCCCGGCAGCGGCACAGTATTCGGAATAGGTGCCGAGGCTATCGAGATTAGCCGCTGGAAAACCGGCGCCATATCGGGCATCGGTCAGAAAATCGGTAACGATCGCCGCCGGGTTGGCGTCGTAACCATTGATCCCACTGCCGGCTTCTATCCCGATGACCTCGACAGAGAAATTGGGCAGGGTCGCGGTCATGCCCAATTGATAGTTGTCTAGAGTGAAGTTGGCTGTTCCGGAATAGCCCAGTGCCTTCGCCGGGTGATTGGTGATCCAGAACGGGTCCGAAGCCTGCGCGTCCGCGCCCAGATTGATCGTCGACAGCCCTGGCAAGCTGCTCAGCGGCGCCGTGTTCTTGTTCCACCAGACCGTGCCAAAGCCCGCGACCGGCCCTTGGCACACCCCGAGAATGACCGAGGCGCTGTAATTATATTGCTGATTACCCGTCTTGCCCCCGCCTCCACCCTTGCCCTTCAGGCCCGAACTCGCAGGTGTTGCGGTGAAGTCGTCATAGTCGATCAGGTTGGGCGCGGCGCGCGTTGTCCCATAGACGAGCGGGATCACGCCGCCCTTCTGCGAGGTCTGGAATTGCAGCGAGCCGACCGCGGTCTTTTGTTTGGCGTTCGACTCACCGCGGAGAATGCCGGTCATTTGAAAGCCAGCTATGGGATCTAAGAAAACGGACAGAAAGACCGCGTGATGCGCCCGGCGAGTTGCCCTTGACCAGCGTCTCCGTAGACGACACCGGCATTGTGCCAGGCGTGGATCAGCCGGGGCCATGCGACGACGATCGCGCCATGAGCAAAGCACCGACCGAACTTGAACAGCACGGCATCGCCCGGCCGTGGCGGACCCGCATTTTCGCGGGCGTACTGCATCAGGCCCTCGAGGTAACGCTCGATCCCGCGGTGCAGGTGCCAATCCGGCGGGTAGAACGGCACCTCGACGTGAGGAATAACACCTGCCGCTTCATAAACCTCAGCCAGCAGCATCAAGCAGTCTGTCCCGGCATCCTTGACGCGGCCCATGTGGTGATAGGGCGTCCGCAGCCAGGTCGCCGCCTCGGCCAAGACTGCTGCTCGTCGCGGGTCGGTCATACCGCGGTCTCCGGCGTCGGGATATAGGGCATCCCACCGAAATGGATGGCATTGTTAAAGACGTTGGTGCAGGTCGCGATGGACCGGTCGCAACCAGGCAACAGCTGGAACTGATCACCGACCATCGGAGGCGAAAGGAAGGCGAGCTTGACCGAGACGTTCCCGCTGCTCATTCCGGCAACGGTCCTGCTGTCGCCCGCATTCGCACCGGTTAGGCCAAAAATCGTGCCCTGGACGTAGAGCCCGGCCGGAGTCGGGTTGACCGTGCTGAGGATTTGGGTTGCCGTGGAGCCGGAAAGGCACGCAAAACTTGCTTGTAGCGTCGCGCGGTTGAACTGGCACATCGGGTCACCGAAGACATGCGTGCAGGAGGCCTGCCACAGTCGCCTCGGCATCTGAATATTCAACAGTTCCAAATGTGAACGGCATTTCATGTCGATCCCGGTACGGCTACAATCGATGTCGGAGATGCGGCCGGCGAACAGTATCACCGTCCCAGGACTAGTGTCTCCATAGCTCGGCATGAATGCGCGCTCGATCTGCAATAGCGCGCCGTCGAGTTGTCCTTGCCATGCTGCTTCCAACCACGGGGTTCCGCCAATCAGGTCGGTCTCCTCGGGGTAGACCTTGATATCGAGTTCATCGACCTGCGTGCCGATTACGGTGCTGGTCTTCGAGCGCTCGAATTTGGGACCGACGGCAAAACTGAATCCATTGGCGACAATTGCCGTCGGTGCCGCAGAATAGCGCAGTAAGTTGCCGCCGACCAAGGTAAAGGTATATAAATCGGCCATGACAAACTGCGTTCTCGAATTCAGTAGCGCAATCAGTTCCGGGGAGGCCGCCTTCATGTCCGCACCGAGATAAACGTTAGCTTCTTGAGTTGCCATAATCGATACATGAAATTCTCGAAATTATAGCTGTCGTCAACAAAGCGGCAGCGAAACCAATAGGAAAAGTCCGCAGTGATCACCAGACCCGTTCCGGGCGGTGTCGAAAAGGTCAGCAATCCAGTACTTGGATCGATGCTGTAGCCGGATGGGCTTTGCGTTATCCCATCAAAGTAAACAGCGGTGATCAGGTTGGGTGCGACGATCGGTTCGGCAAAGCCGCCGTCGAGCAACGCCGTACCCATTGTGCGCTGCAGCTGAAAGGCAGCCAAACTCGAGTTTCCTGTGCCGAGATACTGACCAATTACCTGGTAATCGCTGGGGTCTTGGAACAGAAACGTGCCATAGGCACCCTGGCAGGCCAGGTAGAATCCCATAAGCGTTCGCAATTCGTCGAACCCCGCGGCCGGGTTGTCGCGCAAGAATGCAAAGACTAGCGTGAACTGCCACAAGGGATACGGATAGTCGAGCGCCCGTAACTCGCGGCCAGAGACGGCACGTTGGATACGGGTCTGAAAAGTCGGCGCCTTGGTCACGCTCCAGGCGAGCCCGGGCAGGGCCGGGAAAATCAGTGCCATCAGGCGCTCCGCAGCGCCGCGCCATTGCGCATCGCCCGGTTGATCGCGGCGACCAGGACATTGCCATTCGACTGAAAGAATTTTGCGACAGACTGGCTGTCGATGGCCGAAACATTGAACATGACGTTCGCTCCGCCGCCAGACGCGCCGGCACCGCCTCCGCCCCCGGCGATCATCGATTGTAGCCCTTGGCTAATATTCGCCGGCAGCACCATTTCATTGGCGTGCAGCATAGCCAACGAGGTTGAGGGCACCATCCAACCGCCCTGCGCCGACGGTACGATGCCGCCATGCTCGAAACCGAACAGTGAGCCGATGCCTTTGAACAGGCTGCCGAAGATCCCGCCACCAGACACCAGGCTGCCGAGCCCGAGAGTACCTAGGAGACCCCCGGAACCGAATAGACCAGCGAAAATCCCACCACCCACGACATCTTCACCGGTGCCGGTGATGCCGCCCCAAAAATCCTGATCGCCGCTACTCCCACCGCTACCTGCTAGGCTCAAGCCGAGCAGTTTGCCGATCTCGCCGAAGACGCTCTTGACCGCCGAGTTGACGAATTCGGCGACGATCGACTGCGCGAGATTTGACAACGCCTTTTGTACTGTCGTCGTCCCCAAGATGATTCCGGTGACCGATGTGTCCACCGCACGCTGGATCGGCTGTAACAGGCTGTCCCACTGTTTTTCGCTGTTCTGAACAGCCTGAGCGTCTAGCTTGTCCTTGTCCGTCAGATACTTCTCGTAAGCAAGCTCTTCTTGACTGGTTAGCTTTTCGCGGGTGCGGACATCGTCTCCGGCCGCCGCCAACTTCTTTTCGTAATAATCCTGCTCAAGCGCCCATTCGGTGTCGAGCAGATCCTTGAGCCGAGCTAGCTCCTCGCTTGCCGAAATTCTACCAAGCTCTGCCTCTTCCTGAATCGCCGCCTTTCTACGCGCATAAGCGGCGTCGGTGACCTTTTCATTAGCATCGAGTGAGGTAAGCATGTCGCGTTCATTTTGAACTGCGAGCTGCTTTTCGAGTTGGTAGATATTATTTTCGACCGCTAGCTGCTCCTTTGAGCCCGCCTGAGTTAACGCGAGCTTGTCCTGCCAGAAAGCCAGTTCTTCGGCTTTCGAATCAGCAAAAAAGGCCTGTTCGTCGCCGAGTTGGCTTTGCAATTCGGCGCGCCATTCCTGCACGCGATTTTGGGCACCGCCAGACTGGCTAGTCCCGCCCGCCTCTATGACGGAGCTTCCCCCGCCCTGGCCATGAGAAGAGGCGGCGGCTGCAATCGAACCCACCCCGCTGGCGGCCGAGGCGGAGAGATTTGCCGCTTTGGCCTGCAGCGCGCCAATCGTCGATCCGATCTGCGCCGCAGCGGCAGTGATATACGATTGCGCTTGCTGAGCAGCTGTACCGAGACCGGTTAACTGAGCCTTCATCGCCTCAGTGGCCGATTCTACCGAATTCGCCGCGGTCTGCATCCCGGATTGCAGATCCTCGGTGCGGGCGGTAATGGCGACGCTGGTTTCAATATCAGCCACGACAGCCTCTCACTCGAAAAGGAGCACCAAGCAACCCTATCGGTCGGCGGCGCACTCGTACGCCTCACTTCGCCCAGGCATCTGTCGGTGGCGTGACGCTGCGCTTCAGCTCGGCGAAATCGAGCACGACAGGGGCGAGTCCTAAATGTACATCCCCTCCCGCGAAGCCCGACCCGAGTTCCGCAAGGACGCCGCCGATGTCCAAATTCTCCCCCTTCGCTGGGGGTGCGGGTACGAGGGATTCAAACCGGGTCCGCTTGCCGACGCCAAGATAGGCGGCTACCATCAAGTGCAGCGGCGGATGATTGATCCAATATCGGGTCAACTCCTCGACATCGAGGAGGGTCATTGCATCGATTACGGGATAGCTGTAGCCGCAGGTGGTGGCGAGGAGACCGTAGATATGCCCCCAGCCGCCGTTGGGCTCAATCCCGACGCTAGCATGCCGGCCCCCGGATCCGGCCCGGGGGCCGGCGCTTCCCCCGGCGATCGCTCCCGCGGCCTCAGACCGGAGCCGGTTAGAACTGCATTAAGCACCGCGCCCGCGTTGCCCAGATCGAGTAGGTCTTCGACAATTTCTACCGAGATATCAGGATAATTGCGCTGCAGCGCTGCAGCCACGATCTCGACCAGAATCCCGATCTGCTTCTCGCCCATTTGCGAACCGACTTCGGTGAGCTGCCGAACCTTGGGCATGAGTTGGCGGAGTTGGCCCAGTGTTAATGGGGGAACAGTCCACTGCTGGCCGCCCATTGCGACCATTATGCCGGGGATCACTCTCTTCTCCCGTCCGTTCCGAGGCCGCACGATCTGAGTGCGGGCATCATTCGACGGTGCTGAGGTAGCCGATCGTGCCCGACGCGTCGGCAAAAGCCATAAAATCCAGTTCGCTAATGGACCAATCATCGATCTTGGTCGGCATCGATAGCTTATTGGCAGTGCAGGCATTGAGCCGCAACGCCAAACCTTCGCCGGAATAGGTCGTGTAGAACGTCGCCTTGAAAGTCGGCGTTGTGCCCATCAACTGGTTGGTCAACGTAAGCTTATTGCCGCTAGTCGTAACATTGTAGGTGTAGGAGATCAACAGCGCCACATTCGCGTCGGCCGCCGCGAACGTGTAGACCCCAGTAGCGAAATTGACCGAATACTGCCCAGCAGCGGAGGGCGTTGTCACCCGGTTGAAGCGCTTGCCGGTCCCGGCATAGACAACGCCGAGGTCATCGTTGTAGGTCGCCGCGTTGGCAACGGTCGCCGTGTAGGGCGTGACCGCCGGAACTGTGGCCGCCTCGAGCTGCGACACGGCGAATTGGCCGGTTGCCACTGGGGTCCCGAAAAAGATGTCCGAATAGAGCAGACCGAGGATCTGGGCGAACTTGGCCTTTCCGCTGATCTTGCCTTGGCCGCGGGCGATAGCCACTGGAAATTGGAGCTGGCCATACAACTCCTTGTCGGTCCAGTCGAAATCGATCTGGATGTCCTGGAGCACGCCGAACTGACGCGGGCCGATCCCCGAGCCGATTACGTCGGTGCGTTCGCCCCATACCGCACCCGAACCGAAGCTGAGTTGCATGTCATATACTCCCCTGCAAATCTTGGGCCCCGGCCTTCGCCTGGGGCAGGCTCAGAGCTCCAACCAGCAACCGCTTTAGGCTCTCCTTCGCGGCGTGGGCAACGTTCCAGGACGCGGTGTCGCAAGCGACGGCGGAGCCTGGGAAGTGATCTTCCCACCACCGCTCGATCATCTGGTGGAGTGGATTGTCGGGCATGTCTATCGCCCCGTCGATCTCGTCCATCGTACTCTCCGATAATTCGGTCTGTCGGTTGACGATCTGCGTCAAACGCATAGGATCTCGACCGGAACGATCGCAATTGCCTGGTCGCCGAGAATGCCCTCGTCGGTCTCGATCTTCCCGGCGATATAGGCGTGTTGGACCAACAGAGGCAGCCCGAGATTCTGGATCCCAGTCGCAGGCGATGGCGCCAACGCCCGTTCGAGCGCATCGAGCAATGGGTTCAAGACCGTTGCCGGCGCCGCGTAAGGATCGCTCGAATGGACGTAGATGTAGAAATCGGCGTAAAGCATCCACACGATCGGTGCGCCCAATGCCTTGACTTGCGCCAAGCCGCCCTTTTCGCTCATGAACAATGCCGGCTGCTCGATCGGTGCCACATCGGTCCAATGCCGCAACCGGCGGTTAGCGCTAGCAAAGGTTGCCGCGGTCGAGCCAAGGGTCCACAGCGCCGCATAAATGACCTCGCGAATAATCATGAGGTAAACGCTTCTCGCAGAGTGTCTTCTACGTCCGCGCTGATATTCGGTGCCATGTCGTCGAGCGCCGACTGAAGAAACGAGCGCGCGGGCAGGTCCACCTGGCGGCTATGCGCGCGCACGCTGATCGTTTTGGCGGCGATCGGGCGGCCGAAAGCTTCCTTGATCTGGCGTAGGCTCGCCCTGACATTGACAGTGCCAAAGAACCCGTATTCCTGAGCCGCGGCGTAATCGAGATCGGTGAAGACCGTCGTGGTGATCGTCGTGGCGCTCTGATCGGTCTCGACGTCGATACTCGACCTCAGCGCTCCGCTGCGGACCTCCAGCACTTGGCCGCTGAGCTTGTCCTGCTGAACATGGCTCTGCAGATCGATCCCGAGCTTGGCAATTGCTCGCGCGAGCCCTGCATTGGCCGCGTCGGGCAGGGCACGCAGCCGATCGAGCGCCGGCCCGTCGCCGAGGAGTTCGGCCGAGATCATAGGGCCGCCACAACGATCGCCGGGTCGGTATTGGTCGGCGCCATAATCACCGAATAGTCGGTGATCGGCGTGACCAGGCGGTATTGCTGGAGTAAAGTCGCGATCGGTAGGCTCATGTCCTTCTGCGCGTAGGTTACCGTCTCGCCGGCTCCAACCGATTTCGAAATCTCGCCGATTCGCGTTCGCTCACGGTATCGCAGCGCGACCAGCTCAATGCAGGCCTGGGCGATATCGGGCGGAGTTGCCGCATAGCCTGCAGAGTAGGTGATGACGACATTCTGAACGCGGCGCGTGAAGTAATAGCCGCGGATTGCCAGTTGCGTCGGCGAGAACACGTAACCGGCGGTCAAGCCGGTACTAGGCAGGGGTGGCGGCGCCGGTGGGATTGCGATACCATCGATAGTTAGAGACTGTACCGCGCAGACCGGAAATCGCGCGAACTGCAGCCGTTGGCCACCGGTTCCATCCCTCACCTCAACGTAGTCGCACTGAGCGATCTGGCGGTTGAGCCAGGTTTGGATGTATTGACTTGCCGCAGTGATTAGCCGGCTCAGCAGCGCATCATCGGTTGGCGGAAACGCGCTCTGACTGGTCTGCAGCCACGTTTTGACGTCAGCAAGGGTCGTCAGATCACCGTATGCCATCAGGCGCGCCCTCGGGGTTCGCCTTCACCCGGCTCCGAGGCCCATGGCAGCAGTGGGGCGTAGGCGTGTTCAAGCCTCGACACTTCCTCGTACATTCTACTACAGGCCGAGCGCGCCTCGTCACCACCGACCGCGGCGATTAGCAGCGACATCAGGATCGTGCTGACAGCATCGAGCGCGGCTGGCCATCCGTAGGTCCGGGCCGCATCGTCAATTGATGGGTTGATCGCCTGGATCGCGCGCCGCATATTCGCGGCGTAAACCGGCTCGTTCATCTCGGACACCGTTCCCTCCTAGGGTGAAGCCGTCGAAGTTGTGTCCCCAACCGACGATCTTTGAGGCCCGATTGGCCATGCTCTCACTTCGCGTTCACCCGGGCGCAGACTCTGCGTCGCCGCCTGGATCCCGCGCACTAGGAGATCGCCGGCGGCTTGGCCGGGAACGAGCGCGTCGCTGTTCTGATCGCCTTGACGTTTGGATACACAACGGCTGCAACCGCCAGTGCTGTCGTGATGCAGACGCACCCACGAAGTCGGGTCTGCAGCCGAGGGGGTGCCATCGGGCAGCGGCGCAGGGACCGGGCCTCCCGGGACCTGAGCGACGGTCGTCTCCGCCACGGCGAACCCTCCTTTATTGACCAGAAAAAATGCGGCCTCGGCGGGAACGTGCACAAGACCGTCTCCGCCGACGCGATAGCGCCTAATGCCGTGGTTGGCCTCGTCCTGGCCAAACGCAGCACGCAGCGCTATCAGCTCGGGCATCAGGCTCAGCCGTTAGCGATGTTGGTAATCACGCCCATTGCGAACGGTGCATAAACGGCTAGGACTTCTTCAGCGTAGACGCCGACTTGGCGCTGGCGGGTGATGATCGGCCAGTCGATCTGGTAGTAGTCCTGCCGGGTCTTGAGTTCGGCGACATTGGGGACCTCGTTCGACTGATACTGGATCGGCAGGTTTTCGGCCCAGCCGATAATCGTGCCTGGTGGAACCCGCGGATGGATCTTGATCGGGATTCGCAAGCCGCCATAGATGGCGAAGGGATTGTAGTAGAACTGGACCACCCCGGACGCGGTCAGCTGGTATTCTCCCGCGCTGCCGTCGGCAGGCGTGTCATAGCGCAGCAGCGGCCCGGAATTGTTCGATAGCACCTTGGTGGTAATGTTCTTTAGCTCCTGGGCATTGACGTAAAGGACGGTCGGCGACAGTTCGAAATTGTTCCACATCATTTGGAACATCGTATCAATTTCATTAACCGAACCGCGGCCCGAGGATGTCAGGGTCGTACCAGTGCCGGCCGTTCCAGTCGGCATGGTATTGATATAGGCGTTCGACCCGTTCTTCAACGCGGTCGTCAGTAGCCCGTCGTAAGCGTAACCCGGATTGGCCGAATTATCGTTGGTGACCGCCGTCTGCGACTGGTTGCCGACGGCGAGCGGCGCCGAAACCGCCAGACTGTTGATCGTGGTGATCGCCTGCAAGGTCTCGGTCCCGGTCGAGGTCGAGAGGTACCAAGCGTAGGCCACTGCACCCTGGATCGCGGTGACGCTGATAAGCAGGGTTTGGCCGAGGGTCACCGCCTGGCTTGCTTCGGCGCTGATGTTGGAAGAGCCACCCGACAGGGTAAAGCTCTTGTTGTCGACACCGGTGATGTTCTTGGTGGTGGCGACACCGCCCGACACGCTCGAGTTCTGATAGCCTTCGAGGGTCAGGGCCACGACTTTGACGAAATAAGTCCCGGCCGGAAGCGTGGCGCCAGCGCCCGAAGCCGATAAGGTCGGGGTTAACGGCGTACCAAGCTGCAAGGAGGCATTGCCGGCGAGGATCGCCATCTCCTCCTTCAGCATCATCTTCTGCAACAGGCGGAAGGTCATGCGCGCCTGGATGTCTTCGAACTCGCGGCCGGCGGAGATCGCTTCGAAGGTCGCGGCGTCCTCCTCGCCGATGGTCACGAAGGTGGCTGACCGGCTCGCGGTCGAATACGACATCTGGCCCGAACGCTGGCCTTCCGGGACCCACCCCATGGCGTCGAAGCCTGAGCCGATGATCGCGTTGACCTGGCGCCAATTCGTCGCCGTGCCGGTGCCGCCGCCGACCCGGGGCATGACGTTCCGGATCGGGGTGACGAAGGGATAGAGGTTCTTCGCCGGCGCCTGAAGATCATAGGCGACGAGGCCAGTCGCGGTCGAGATCGACTTGGCGAGCGCATCGTCCGGCGCCCCCAGAGCCCGCTTCAACAGCTCCAGCGATTCCTGAGTGATCGAATTCATCGACAATTCCTCCCAATAGGGGGGCAAAGAAAAACCCGCCAACAGGCGGGTTCGGTTACGGCCGTAGGGCCGGAATCATTCGCCGCGCAATTCCTTCGCGGCGTCGAGGCCGGGTGGGTGGATCGGGTTGGCGTAGCTAGCTTTGATCAGGGTCAGGGTCTGCTCTTCCTTGCTCATCCGGGAAAAGGCGGCGGCGAGATCGTCGGACGAGGGCCCGCTGGCGCCACCGCCGGAGTCCTGCTGCTTTGAGACGGCGGTCACGCTTCGCGCCATCGCTTGCGGCGGCAGCGGGGTGCGGGCAATGTCCTCGACCCGCTTTGTCAGCTGGTCGAGACGCGGCACGATGTCGGTCAGTGTGGCGATCAGCGCCGCCTTCTCGGCCCGCTCGCCCGCCAGCATCTTGGCCAAATCCCCCCCTGACACCTTCCCGGTGTCGAATTCCGTCCCCTCCCACTCCGTCCCGGTGGTAAAGCCGGCCGCGTCGCATTTGGCGCCGGCCGCGACGAGATGGTCATGGGCCTCGGCCAGAGCCCTCAGGGTCTCTTGCGAATGACGGGCGCCGACCTTGTCTGCGGCGCAGCTGGCACCATCGGTCAACCGGCCGATACAGTCATGCGCCACGTCCATCAGCGCCTGATGCCCCACCCCACGCTTGCCCAGCACCGCTGCGATCATCTCGAGCACGCCGTCGCTGGCGGGCGCAGGCGGGCGCCTCGACGTGTCGACGGTGGAATTCTCGCCGGGGCCGTACTCGTGGGCCGGCGGCCGGACCATCGGCGAAGTGACCTCGGGATTGCGGGCGCTGTCGACGGTCGCTTCCTCGCTCGAAGCGGCGCCCGCTGCCTTCAGCGCGTCGCGCGCCTTGGCCAAATGGCTTCTTTCGGCGAACAACAGGCCGTTCATGCCCATACACTTGTCGACCGCATGGTAGGCGAGGTCGAGCAGCGTCTGGTCACCTTGGCTGCACTTAACCTTGGCGAGGACCGCAGCGGCGAGTTTTTGCATCCTCGGACTCCCGGTCTTGCACAGATCGGCGACGAGTGCCGCGCCGGCAGCGCCGGCGGCCATGATCAGAATGTCCGGCGGCGAGGAGCCAGCGGGCTCGCTGTCGCTCTCCGCGCCGTCCAAGATCTCGCCGGTCTCTTCGGTCACCAGCGCGTTCAGAAAACCGCACAGCTCGGCGATGATTGCCTGAAGCCGAGCCGGCTGCGGCGAGTCGTCGCCTTCCATCGCCGCCTCCGCTGCCAAGCTTTCCTCGAGCCAATCGAGATCGAGGATGATCCGAGCGACGTGGCCGACATCCCACAGGGCCTTGGTCAGCGCGACCTGCGCCGGATTCTTTCCGGCCTTGTTGCTGCCGTTGGCGGCCGGCGGACCGTCCCCGTCGATCTTTGCTTCCCAGGCGGCGATGATTTTGGCCTTGATGTCGTCGAGCTGAACTGCGGTGTACCGCCGCGCATTGTTTGGACGGTGGATAAAGTTCCAGGCGGCCCGAATGTGCCTTTCCGTGTCGATCGGGTAGCGTTTCTTTCCGTCGCTCTGATAACCCGGATCGGCATATTCGGCCGCGCCGAACGGGGTGCTTGCAGTCGCCTTGCTCTGTGCCTTCTCAAGCGCCCCTTCGGCCGTCGCGATCGCGGTTTGCGCCGCCGCGATCAAGGTCACGCCGGACTGGGCGATCTTGCCAGGCCGCGCCACCTCGGCAACCACCGCCCCCTCCCCTTGGCATTTGAGCGCGTCGGCTTTGGCCAGATGCCGGTGCTCGGGGACCCCGCAGGCCCAGATCTGAATTGGCGGGTTGAAGCGAGGTTCGGGCATGGTCGACGTTCCTGCGGCCTTCCAATAGTCGAATACGGCTTCGGGGTTGGCTGGGCGGTCGACCAGCGAAATTTCGTTCAGCACCAGCCCAGTGATCGTCTTGTAATCGGCCGGATCGCGCTGGGTGACGCGACCGCCGATCGAGTAGCCCTTGTAGACGCCCTCGATCACTTTTTGCCACGCCTGGTCGTCGACGATCTTGGCGCCGATATAAAGCCCCCGATCGTCGACCGCGGCCTCTCTCGCGACCCCGACCGCCGAGAGTTGATGCATCTCGCGGATATTGGCGAACCGCATATAGTCGCCGAGCGCCGCGACGAGGGCGTCGCGCTTGACGATCTCCCCCTGGTCGTCGCGCGCTTCGGTCGAGGCATATCCCCAGACTTCGCGGTGCTCGGCATCGACCTTCGCGATCGGCAGGTAGATTTTCATGATCCGATTTCTGACCTATGGTTCGGTTTGTTGAGCGAAAGTAGGGGCCGGCGGTGATCGGCCGTGCGGAAGCTGGCCGCTTGTCAGGTTCCCGTTCGGTGCCTCAGCCCACACACTGAACCGTGGAATTGAGTTTCAACACGCGTCCATCGGTAAGGTCGGCGGTGGCCTCGAGGATATAGGTGCCGCCAATTGCCGAGACCGGCATCCCTCCGACCGAGGCGACCGAGAAGAACCCGGTTATGTTTTGCAGCGACCCATCAAGCGGCGAACGGACCTGGAGCAGCGTCTGCGCAGAAGCCGACAAGATCCGGGCCTGAGGGGCCGGGTCCGTTGCCGTCTGGTACGGTGCCAATGCGCAGGTCCAGTTGGTCGAAGCGATGGTCGCTGCGCCGACATCCGCGGTGAAGTCGAAAGCGAAATTGTCGACCTCGCCGGCCTCGATCGGATCAAACGCCATCGCCAGTCGCATCTCACTTTCTCCGCAACAAACGAACCCGACCCCGCGTCGCGAGCAACCTGACCCGCTCCGGCCCTGATTCTAACGAGACCAAAATCGAGGGTGCCGCCGTAACCCATTCGATCGCCAAGTTGGCATCGGTGATCGTGGTAATACCGCCGGCCAGCGTTTCGACCGGCGCGCCCCGATCGACCTGCAGGCTCGCCATGTTTTCGATCGCCGCTCCTGGCTCACTCCGCTGACTCGACAGCGTTTCGATCGGCAACATCGCATCGTCGGCGATCGAATTCCCGGCGGAGCCGAGAGACTCTATCGGCGCTCCCGGATCGGCACGCTGCCGTCCCTCGCTTTCGATCGCGAGCGTCCCGGGGCGGCCAGGGAAGAACAGCCGGCGGACCCGGCCTACCAGCGCTGGGCGCGAGAAGCGCCGGACCATTGATTGCGCAGCACCGGCGCCCCAATCGCGCAGAACAGTGGCGCTGAATTCGAGCGGTAGCGTGGCGTTCTCGGTGATCGCTGATCCGCTGGCGAGCAATTCCACCGAAACGCCGCTATCGCTGAGTAGACTTTCGAGGTATTCGGCGGCCAGGATCGCATCCGCTCTGACAGCCGTGCCGCTACCTGTGAGCGTCGCCAATGCGAGCGATACTCGATCGCTTGGCCACAGCAGCAGAGCGTAGGGGTTGGCGTCGAGATAGATGTTCTCGGAAGCGGTGAGAACCCGGTTCCAACCGTAAGCGACGGTTGGAATAAACGATGAATTCCTTGAACTATTAGTGTCACCAAAACCGATTTGAGGCGAGGTTCCATAGAACCCCTGCTCATAACTCGTGACCGCAGTATATGGTATGCCATTTTGATAGAGGATCGCGAAAGCGGTTTGGGTGGTTGTGCCAGTTAGCACCAAGCATCCAGAAGCCATTGATCCGACGATCAAGGTATGCGTGCCTCCCATCGCTGGGTTGACAAAAGCGGATGCGCTACTTGCAAACGCGGCACCTAAGCATTGTGACTGGGTGGCGGTAGTCGGACTGATTGTATAAGAGTAGTAAGGCGCTACCCCGTCCGTCGCGCTGTACCAAACGCCGAAAATCCTACTTGGAACGTTGGCTGCAGCAACGCCCGGTGTCCATTGGCCTCTAACAAAGATACTTACATGCCCGGCCTGCTGCAACGCCGGGGGAATTGGCCCGTTCACGTATCGGCCAGTTACCCCAGTGCCGGCAACATTTATCCCAAGCCCTTCCGGCGTGAGGACGAGAGGGGTCGCGGTGCCTCCTTGGGTTACCAGATCCCCATTTCCAGGAGAGGCCAGGTTGCTAATTGGGACGTTGGGGAAGGCACCGGGGTAATAGGCTGCCTGCAAATTCCGGGCGAGAGGGTGTGCCTGATTGACGATCGGAACGCCCTGGCCGGGATAACGTCCGTTATGGATAAAGGCCGGCGGCACGCTTGCGGCCTAGTTATTCAGGTTCATGTTGTAGGTGCGATAGTGCACATTGCAGTTGGTCGAGGTTGCGCTGAGCGCCGCGCCAGAGCCGTTGTAGAGGGCGAAGCGGAAGCTGCCTGGCGGGATGACGATACCTTGAACGAAGCCGGAGAGGTTGGTCGCGGCGACGGCGGTTTCGAGCGGGATCGTGCCGCACGGAGCCCATGGCGGCGCGCGGGTTATCGTGCCGCCCGAGGTCAGGAAGCCGTCGCCGTAGGTTGCGCCGTCATCGAGCAGCGCGGCCAGGTAGAGCCCGAAATACGCACCGGCCGGCGGCGTCGCCGAGGTCACGGTCATCCGTACCGAAATATCGGCGTAGATGTCGAGCGCGGTCTGGTTAGTTATATCGGCAACCGAGGACAGCACCGTCGAACCGTTGGCGAGTGAGGCCAAATCGCTGCCATTGATCGCCGTTATCCAGGTAAAGCCGACCCCGTTGCCGGCAGTCCATGCAGTACGATTTGCCATTCCTGATCAGTCCTATCAGAACCCGAATACGGCGCGCTGATTGGCGCGCAGGGAGGCGACGCCCGCGGAACCGAGGGCGGTGTTGTAGCTCGTGTTGTGCGCGTCGGCGTAAACCAGCACTTCGCTCAATTGACAAGTGCAGGGGTCCAATCCAGCGCCTGTCGCTCCCACGCCTAGCCCAGTGCCGCTGTATCCGATCGCCGAGGTGCTGGCAGTCCCTGCTGTTCCGTCGGCGTAGGTGATTGTGGAGGCGGAGGGCGAAGTGTGCGCGTCCACGGTAATGCTGTGCACGACGTTGTCATTGCAGGCCACGGTCGATGCGCCGCCGCCCGAGGTGGCGCTGCCGCTGCAAGTATTGGCCGAAGCGGCAAAGCCGATGAAGGTTTCCGGGGTCGAGACCGAGGACAGGATCGCGCTTAGGCTCGTCGTGCCCCCGGTGCGCGTCGCCACCGCCGACATCGTATAGCCTCCGTCGACCGTGATCCCGCCGCCGAGCACGAAATAGTTGGTCGAAGTCGTGGCGATGCAGACGGTGATCGCTGTCGTGCCGCAGCCCGACCACGCGATCGTCGGCCGCGTCGTAGTCGAATTGGCCGTGGCGTCGATTCCGGTGTTGACGCCATTTGTCGTCGAGCCTTGGTTGAGCGCTTCGTTATACCAGATTTCGACGGTGCAGTTGTTGAGGCCGCTTACCGGGCCACAGAAGGCGCTCAAGGTCGCGGTGTCGATTGTATTGTTAACCCAACCGATGTCCTCGCAAGTCACCGCGCCCTGGCCTTGGCATGCGTTCAACGCCGGCCCCTCATAGGAGGCATACGCCTTGCGCAGCGAGAAAGCCTGAGACAGCCACATCAATTGCTGGGTTTGGTAAGTGGCCAGCCCCGAAGAATAGCTGGTTTCGTTGCCGACTATGGCATTATCGCCCGGCCCGATGTATCCGGTCGTCAGTGATCCCGTGAACGTCGTTTCGTTGCTATAGAGATTCGAGATTTGTCCCGAGGTCAGGACGGACTGATAAAATGATTCTGACCGTGCTATATTTGGGCCGCCCTTGGTATGATCCCCGGAATTGCCCCAAGTCATACGCTTGCCGGTCACGAGAGCAACGGTATTGGTCGAATAACTGATTGCGACATTGTTCGCATACACGACCCAAGGAGTGTCGCCGCTCGTCGGTGCCGCCGCTATGAGAATGTAATCGTCGTTGCTGGCGCGGGTGAACGGCCCAAAAATGCCGCTCTCTTCTGTATCGACGCCGGCACATGGCGAGCCAACGACACACACATCATAGGTATTCCCAGTCGCCCCAGTATATGCGGCAAACATAGCGCCGGAAGGGCCGCCAGCAACTACCGTCTCCATTAACCCGTTCTGCCCTGCCGTATTTTGCGCGTAAAGGCTGTTCCCGGCGTAGAAGAACGACTGCGCCGGGCCGGTCAGGAGACCGCACAGGTGCGCGGGCGTGCCGATATTCCCACCGGCACTGTCTAGCTCGAAGGTGATGGTGCCTCCGGCACCTTGATATACTTTCTGAAATCTCGGCAACCCTTGGTGTCCAGGGTCAACCAGATAATCCGGCATGTCCGTAGCGGAAGCCGTGTAGATCGGGCAACCGCTGCCGGACTGGTCGAAAATCTCGGAAATCAGGCAATTGCGCGAGATCACCCCGGCGACAGCCGCATTGCAGAACGCATCCACGGTAGCGGTGTTGACTAGACCCGCACTGGTAAATCCGACGTTCTGCGTTGTGCTGTCAACCGAGCGCTCTACTTGGAGCGCCGTGGTCGCGGCCGAGACCATCTGGCGCTCGGTCGAGTAGGCGTAGGCGCACGTCGGGCCGACGCTGCACAGCGGCGTATAGGCGCTCCCGTTGCCGTGGTCCTTGCCTAGCCCGAACATCATGCCGGCATGCGCCAGCGGCGACGCGAGCAGCATCAGCGCTGCAGCCGCGGCGACGCGCATTTTATTTGAACGCGAAGTTGCAGTCGACCGCGGTCCCCGGCGCGGTCGATCCGGTCGCGGTCGTCGTTGCCGCGACCTTGATCGCATTTGCGAAGTGAATTCCCATCGTCCATTCGAGATTGCCGCCGTCGCTGGCGGGAAGCCCGAGCGACAGCACCGGGATGGTGGTGCCCAGCGTCACCGTGCCCGAGGTATCGAAGACTTGGACGTAGGCGGGAGCCGAATTCGGGTTGAGGCAGTGGTAAGCACCGAGTTCGCCGGCGCCGCCTTTGACTGTGGTCACCGTCGTGCTCTGGGCGTTGTCGAGAAATGGCGTCCAACCGTTGCTGGTCGCCGGCACTGGGGTGGTCGTGAGCGTCGTCTTCAATACCGAGACGACCGCCGCGATACCGGGGTCGATGCCTTGCGCCACCACTCCCGATGAGATTAAAATCCACAAGGCAGCGACCGACGCCGCCATCAGCCAGCCCCGTTGAAAAAATACCTTATGCATAGGATTCACTTGCATATTGGGCGGTATGATTGGCCGCCGTGGCGCTGAGGGCCTGTCCCGATTGATTGTAGACCAGGATCGATACATAGTGCGGGGCGTTACCTAACATCGATTGTAGGCTGCGCCAGCGGAAGTAATAGGACGTCGTCGAGGTCGAGACGGTGATTTGATCGATCAACGCCGCGTTGGCGCCATCATAGTTCAGCATCGCCAACAGTGCGGTCGATTGGTCGGACGAGGAAGTCGGATCGATCCCGCCAGTCCACAGACTTCCATCCTCGGAGACGATCAGGTAGCGCGATATCGTACCTGCGACCGATCCAGCGCCGGTGGTGATCTTCCACGGCGGCAGGATCAGGTCGCCGAGAGGAGTGACGAGGCCAATGCTCTCGGCCCACAGCTTCCCCATGCCGAGCGCTTGGCCGTTGGCCAACGCGGTAAGCGTGTCGGGCGACTGTCCAGGACCATGCGGCCAGACCGTCGGCGCTCCCCTGATCCAGGGATTGCTCATACGGGGAGTCCTCCGAGGTCAGTAAGCTTGAGCGCCGAAATGAACCCGTCCATAGTCGCCGCGCCGGCATCGGTGTTGTAATAGGTCTTGTAATAAGACCACAGGCCGGACACGGTATCGGGCGGCAACGGGTCGGGTACCTGCCAATAGAATAGTCGGCAGATCGCGGCGGCCAGCAAAAGATTAGTGTCGAGCTGGGCGGCTATGGGCTGCGGCGTCATGATCCCATTGAGCGCGGTTAGCTCCGGCCCACTAAGTCGCACCATCAATGACGCCAGAACTCGCTGGCTCGATCTGAAACACGCCCAATGCAGGGCCGGGGTTTTGGTTAAGCCAGGTTCCCAGATCGGTCTCGTTGGCCGCCGTAGCCATCAAGAGATCGGCCGCCGTTCGGGTGACGGGAATGCCCGCCGGCGCAAGCTGCATCAGAGCCGGCTGGATCACAAACTGGCGGAAATCCGAAGCATTGACCGTCACCGCCGTGCCACCGCAATACGGAGCCCATCTGGTCCGAAACTGTATTCCTGGCTGGCGCCATTGGCATTCCGCAACAGGCACAGGCCGGTTTCAACGCTGGCTGACAAGATAAGGCCCGGCACATCATCCATCGTGTCGCGGCGCACAATCTTGTACCGCGCCCGCTCGCTCTCGGGATCGAGCGCCGTCAGCTTTTGGGGCAACATGTCAGCGGTTCCGCGGCAAGAGCAGCGCGCCATAGACGAACGTGACGCCGGCGAGCCAGCAAGCGCAACCGGCGCCGAACAGCGCAGGGCCGAAAAACAGCATGTTTAATCCTTTGGGCAAAGAACCAGGAATATGATCACCAGTGCGGTGAGGATGCAGAAGATCTCCCAGATCCACTGATTATTAGTGAGATGGACTATCTCCATTAGGTTGTGGTTCCTTGCGTGCGCAGATCGGCCGACCCCTTATAGGCCGCCGAGCCGGCCGGCAGGGTGAGGCGAAGCCATACCCCTTGCGCCCCGGCGGTGTTAGGCGCCGCACCTGATGGCAGGCTGCCGCCCGGCACGCTGATAAAGGCCGGCTGCGTCGTGAACGAGCTGACGCCGGTCGGTAGGAAGCTCGATATCTGCTGGCGCGGGTTTGCGGTGTTGGTGTCGTTGAGAGAGGTGCACAGGCCGATGTCGAGCGCCGCCGAACCGGGCAGTGAGGGCGTATCGCTCGGCAATTTCGATCTGCGCCCCCGTCAGTGCGGTCGCTGTATTATTGTTGACAACGAAGACCTTCTCGTAAAAGGTCCGCGTCGAGCCACTCGGAACGTCGGCCGCGGCAGTCGAGAAACATCGGGTAACCGCAACGACCGCGTTCGGCGAGATCTCGAACAGCATTCCCTCAAAGACGCTGTAAACGCTGGTGGTGTCCGGGATAGACCCACTTGGCACGGTCCAGTCGCGGTTGACCGCGACAACATCGGTTCCGTAGCCCGATGTAGCGACGATCATGCGGATCGTGTTGGCGCCGGTGCCGGAGGTGATGCGGATGAGCTGGCCGATCGAGACGCTGGCGCCGTCGCCGGATTGCAGCTTGAACAATGGCGGCGTCGCGCCTGATGTGTTGGCCGAACCGGTCTGTGCGGTGTGTGCCGAAATGACAGGAGTATGCGCGTAGACCGCAACGTCGCCGACCGCGGCCGTGCCGCCCGGATTGGTCAAGCTGCCAATCGCCCCGCCGGTGATCACCGCGGAAAGCAGACGCTCGAAGGTCTGCGAGCCGGTGACAGGCGTGGTGCCGGTAAGGGTAACCGCTGCAGGCGTCTGGATCACGCCGGTCGGGTCCCGACCGGTCACCTGCATCTTGGTCGCCGTATCCGAGGCCGAACTCGAAACGACGTCAACTGTACCGGCCGGGGTAATGTCGTAAAAGGCGACGCGCTTGGTGAAATCAACCGAGCCGCCGACGGCCACACCGTCGGCTTCGGGCATGTTAACCGAGCCATAAGCGACAATGTTGTTCGGGGTAACGCTCATCGATAGCGCTCCTGATAATTCTCGTTTGTGGAGGCGACAGATGGGATCGCTACGATCGAGAAGCGGAAATCTGATCGGCCGCCGGTATGCTTGCCCGCGTGGCGCCGGGAGCAGCCATGTTCCGCCGCTCGGCGCGAATGACCGAGACTATTTCTCAGGGGTCGAATGGGTGTTATTCTAGTTTCAGCCTGCCCGCTTCGCCGCGAGAGCTAGATCTAGTGCAACAGGCCCTTGGGCAGTCTGAAACATTGGTTGGTCGCCGCCCTCGACGGGAGCGAGCCCGAGAGTGTCGCGCGCCTCGTTTAACGTGAAGATGCCATCTTTGACATAAATGTCGAGGATGGATGCCTGGTCTTTGGGGTCTGTGGACCGAACATCCGACCAGACAAATTCAAGGTCGGTATAGCCCATCCTGTCCTGGATAACGCCGTCGACGAGCCGCTTGACCCACCGCGCCAACGGCGCCAGTCCCTCTTCGAGAGCGGTCTCCTGTGCAGACTGCGCCGTCGCCCGGTTGACCTGCGGAGTAAATGCAGTCGGCGGAAGAGAAAAGGCGTAGCAGACGATCCGAGCCAGCCACTCGTCGAACTCGTCTTTGTACGGTGCCTCCTTGAAGGGTTGGTACTTAGCCCCTGTAGGAGCCCAAATCAGGCGGGTACGGGTGCCGGTATTACCCGCAAGGATCGAGTTCGAACCACTCCTGAAACTGACGAATTTGCTCGGCATTCCAGCCATCAGGTGCATTCAGTAGCCCGGGTGGTACGTTACCTTCGGTGAAATGCTGCAGCTGCATCACTTGGCGACGCAGCCCGATGTTGATCGTCATCACGATCTGTTCGCATGGACCGAAACCATAGGCCTTATGCGGCCGCTTGTTACGCGGCAGATAAAGCAAGTGGTCTGTCGTCAGCAGGCGCCAAGGACGCCCGTGAATGATCTGTTCATATGCCGGTGCCGGGGGCTGAGGGCGGCGGCCGGTGTCGTCGATCAGTACTTTGATCGTGGCCCCATCCACGACATCGAGACCGATAATTTCGCCGGCCCGGTTGTGACGCAGTTCGAGGGCAGGAGCGTCCAACACGAGCAGATCCTCAAGGAGCGCACGCAGCCACGTCGCGAAAGGTTGCTCACCGTCTGGCTTACGCCAGAATTCGGTCAACTTGGAGATACGCTCGTGATTGTCCGCCCTTGGCTGCTTCTCGTTACGAGATCTGATCGCCCAGTCTAGTTTTTCAATCTGATCCTTGCGAGTCTCGATCGCCAGTCGAGTAATGTCGTGGTTCTCGGCCAGCGCACGCAGCTCGTGAAATCCTATCGGATCGTACGATCTAGGTGTATATATAGTATTGTAGCCGACCGGAAAATCCCACAGCCGCACGCGCTCGTGCTCCGGCGGGACCAGCGGGTAGCCAGGGGAGAAGATTCCTTGGTCGGGCTGGAACACATTGCGGAACTGGGTGATGTCGTTCTGCGAGCCGAACCCTCCCCAGGTATAGGAGGCTAGCGATGTGCGTTTTCCACCGGGCGGGGGCATCGGACTACCTCTGAAAGTCATAGCACTGCTATGCAACGACGTTGCCGAAACAGCGGTTGCTGAGCGTCGGGTGAATCATGTCGCGTTGGGAAAAATACGAAAGCCGATTGAGACTTTGACGGATACTGGCGGTTACCTGATCCCGGTGATTAGGTTCGAAGGGGTCCGAGAGAAATCATTTGACTTGTGATCAGAATGTCGATAGTGCAGTACGCTTCCAGGTATTAGGGGAGGTACAGAAGTAAACGTAGTTCGCGTCCGCTTGAAACTGGCCGGTACTGCACGATGCGGCGCTCGATGCCGGGGTGCCCGGTGAGATCAAGCCGCCGAGATCATTGATGGTCTGTGGCGTCGCGGCAGTGATCCGGAAATTGCTACCGTCGAAGCGCAGCTGCAAGAATTCATAGTTTTGTCCCGTCGCCAGTGCAATAGAAGATGCCGAAGTTCCACCCCGCGCGGGTTCGAGAATCGATCCGCCCGAGGTTCCGTTGACCTGCACACTCATTGGTTGGCCGTTATCAGTTGCAAAACCCATCGTCCAGCCAGGAGTGATCGCGGTCGTCGCCGGCAGTGTGACGGTCAGGCCTGCAGAGGTGTTGTAGCTCGACAGCGCGTTGCCGTTGTCGCTTTGCCCCGCAGCATAGGTGGCGGCAGTCGGGAAGTTCCACCGATTAATGTCCGGTGTCGAACCCACCATCCCGATCGCTGCAGCCGTTGCCGGGGTCGACTCGGTAACCCGGAAGTTGCTGCCATCAAACCGCAGGACTAAAAGCTCGTAATTGCCCGAAGCAAGCGTCGCCGCATTGGTCGCAGCGTTGCCTGGGTAGAGAATATGTCCGCCGGACGTACCATTGACCTGGACCGACATCGTCTTGCCGTTGTCGGTCGCCAGCCCGAAGGTCCAGCCCATGGGGATCGCCGTAGTGGACGGCAAGGTTACCGCCATGAAGGACGCGGGACTGTTGTAGCTTGAAACTACATTGCCGTTGTCAGCGATCGACGCGGTATAGCTGCTGGTCGAAGGAAAACTCCAATGACTCACCGAGGCAGCCCCGATCATACCGATTGCCTGAGCTGTCGCGGGTGTCGCCCCGACCACGCGGAAGTTGCCGCTTCCGTCATATTGGAGCGCCAGGAATTCATAAGCACCCTGGCTAGTATTGGCCAAAGTCGCGGAAGTCGAGGAGCTGCCGGCCCCTGGCCAGACGATGCGCCCTCCGGAGCTTCCGTTAACCTGTACCGAAAGTGATTTTCCATTGTCGGTTGCAAAGCCCATGCTCCATCCGGTCGGCAAGGCGGTTGTCGCTGGCAGGGTCACGATTAGCCCGGCGGATGTGTTGTAGCTTGATAGGATGTTGCCGTTGTCGCCGAGCGTGGCCGCATAGCCGGAAGCCGTTGGATAGAGCCAGGCGCTCGGCCAGGGCGGCGGCTCGAAGCCGCCGTTGAGCCGGGTGTTCCGCGTCGATGCGACAACCCGCCAGTTGTTGCCGTCCGACTGCACCCTCAGATATTCGTAATTGCCGGCGCCGAGCGTGACCGTAGCGACGGATTTGCCACCGAGCACGATGCTTCCGCTCGGCGCGGCAACCGTCATCCCCTTGCCGTTGTCGGTCGCGAAGCCCATCGACCAGCCTGGATTGACGCTGGCGATCGGCGGCAAGGTCACGGTCATTGACGAACCAGGAGCGTTGAAGCTCGAGAGGGACATCCCGTCATCGACAGGCGCCGCCGTGTAAGCCGCAGTCGATGGGAACATCCAATTAGGGCGCGAACCTGTACCTTGCACCGAGATCCCGACTGAATTGGGTCCGTAATTGACAACGTTGCCGCCGTAATTTGGGTTGATCAACGTATTGCCGATGCTAGCGGTCGCGTTGATGGCCGTGACACAGTCGAAGTACGGCGAAACAAAAGTGTTCAGGCCATTGTGATTGAACGTTATCGATAGGCAGGTCGGCGAGACCTCTAGATCGAGGCCAAAGAAGGTATTCGAAAAGTTGAACCCGTTTTCCAACACGAGGGACCGTCCGCCAGCTGCCGCAGCCGTTCCGGCGCCAGAGACATGGGAAAATTGGGTTTGCTCGAAGGCCATACCCGCCGCGCCGCCCGCCGTATCGCAAACAGCATAAATATCGCTGTCCAGCACATAGTTAAACTGGCATGCGCCGGCTCCCGCGTTGGTGCTCGAATTATTTACGATCAAATGATCGATCTTGACTGCATTCTGGGCATCGGAAAAATCAGATTTACCGATGACGACGGCGTAAGTCGGAGTGTCGGCATCGACTAACAGCGAACCTTCTTCTTTGAAATAAAAACATCCGGTCGGGCTTGCCGAAGTGCCGCCGCCGCACTCGATCTGCAGCACCGGTCCGGCCGCGATCACGCGGCCGTCAATAACTGCCCCCTGCGAGATCACTCGGAATCCGTTCGAGGCTTGGCCGGCGTAATCAATCGTTAGCTGGGAGCTTATCTTGTAGGTTCCAGCCGGAAAATGCACAGGCCAGTTGTTGGTCACCGCAGTGCTGATCGTGCTTTGAATGGCGCTGGTATCATCGTGGATATCGTCGCCAGTCGCGCCATTGCAGCGCACGTCGATCCAGGGTCGCCCTGAACAGGCCAGAACATCGCCGCCCAGAGTTGCAACGCCGGTGGTCGTTAGTGTGGAAAAATTGCCAGGAGACTGCGCGAAACTGGACGATGCAAACGCGAGTTCGAGAACAAGAATCGACGCCGGGAAAAAAAGCTTCACCACCTATTGCCCCCGCCCGCTGCGACGCCTGCGGCGGACGCTCTCTTCGTGGACGCGGGTAAGAGCGCCACCATCGCGCCGATGGTCGTCTGGTGATTAAAAATCATTCTCGCTCTTGTGAGCGGTCTGTTATCACCCTCACTCCCCAAAAGCACAAACCGCCATCGGCTATTACCACCGACGCGCCGCGAACGCTTGACCGGTGGTTGCCCCGTAGAGGCTGACTGGTCCGGCAGGCTTGTATCCCGAGGGCGTTGCGAAGACCACACCGGCTGCAATCGGGATGGATGCGCCGCCCGAGGTTGCAGTGCCGACATCGGATACATAGAGGGTTGTCGATGAATTGTTCGCCACGAGCCAACCGTCGAGTGGCACCACGCCGCCGAATAAGGTCTGCGCAGTGCCGCCTGAACTTATCGTGCCACTGCCGTCGATCGCCGCAGATCCGGCCGTGTTGATGACCGGAAGCGGCGCAGCAACGCTCACTGGGGTCGCTACGCCCGAAATTATGCTCGCTGGGGCATGCATCGGCACAAGGTTGCCCGAGCTGTCTAGCCCGGTGGACAGCGGCTGCGTCGTCGTGTTCGCGTCTTTGACCAACAGCGTCACCCACGGACTCCTTCGATTCTAAGGGCAGCAGCATCAGTTACGGCGCTGCTGATGACTGGTATCCGACAACTGGTCGCTGAGCCGGCGGTAGACCTCGTAGATCCCCTCGCCCGGCATCGGCTCGAGCAGAAGGTCGGTCAAAGCCCAGACCAGGGCATCTACTCGGTCTGGAGAATGCCGCGCCCGACGGCCGCCGAAATCATGGTGCATCTCTCGGCTGAGGTTGCACATCTGGTCCTCAAGCTGTGGGAACGCGCCGAGATGATGGACTTTTCCCTGCTCATAAAGAGCGGCGACCGGCTCGGCGCGGGTGATTTTGCCGTGCGACGCGTACACCGGAGCGAAGGCCAGATTCGGGTCGATCACCCGCAAGGTTGCCTCGACCATTTCGCCGCCGTTATTGACCTCGGCAACGATCCGATCGGCTTTGTGTGCCCGATAAGCGGCGACAGCAGCCTTCGCCCATTCGACCGGCGGATAACGGCCCGAAAGATCGGCGAGGACCCAGCCATGGCCCTGCCCATCCTTCCCAGCGACAATGATGCCGGTTTCGTCGGCCCCTTCGCCCGATGTCGCCGCCGGGTCGATAGAGACGACGATGCGGCTGAGGACGGGCGCACTGCGAACACGCGCCGCTTCAACAACACCCCGGCTCCACAAGCCGCCTGGCACGTCGTCGAGGATCTCGGCTTCGATCTCCTGCCGACCAAGCCGAGTCCCCTCGTATTTGCGGACGATCTGCGCTAAAAAGTGCACCGCTAGATTGGCGCGGTTCTCGTAGGTGGTGCCCTGCGTCAGCGCGACCGTTCGATCGGAAGCAAGTTCGCGCAAAAGTTTCGTCGGCCGCGGCGTCGTTGTCACCACGACTCTAGGGTCGGTTCCCGACCGCAGACCGAACATCAGCATGTCCCAGGCCTCGGGATAGCGCCAACTGGCCAGTTCGTCGCACCAGGCGGCATCATGCTGTGGCCCGCGCAGGCGTTCGGGCTCGTCGGCGCTATACAGCGTCGCAACTGCCCCATTGGGCCAGGTCAGCCTCCGTTTCGACGGCTCGTAGCGAGGCCGGTCCCAGGATGGCGAGATTGCCAAGATACCGCTCTCGCCCTCGACCATGACGCTGCGCGCGTCAGCGGCGGTTGGAGCGACAAGCGCCACCCGGCGCGCGGTCCGTGCCGTCACCCGTGCCCGCATCAGCTCAGCTCCGGTGCGGGTCTTGCCGAACCCGCGGCCGGCAAGCAGCAGCCACACTCGCCAATCGCCTGGCGGCGGTAGCTGGTTGTCCCGAGCCCAGAACGGCCAATCATAGAGCAGTGCGCGAGCATCGGTTAGACTTAGAGCGGCAATGAGCCTATTTCTCAGAACCTCCGGCAGCGAGGCGAGCCAGCCGGCGTTCAAGCACCTCACGCGTATCCTCCGCGAGATCGAAAGGCGTGCCCTTCTCCCGTCGCCACAGAGCCCGAACGAACGCTCCGAAATGGCGGGCAATCGCTTCGAGCACTCCCTCTTCCCTCAGCACAGCTTCATCGACAGCACCCGGTTGGTGCGCCAGCGGCTATAAATCGCAAAGGTTAGCTCTGCCGTCTGCGTCGTTCTGCTGCCCCCGCTGTCCCCGGCACGGCCCATGCGGCCCTCAATCGGCGACCTGACGAAAATTGGCGGAACGGATGCGCGCGTATTCCTGCAATACCCACTCGGACGTTACAGCGAGCGGGGCGGCTCTGGCGATCTCGCCCCGATTAGTCTCGTCACGACAACGGAAGACTTCAATTTGACGGGTCCCCGGCACGTCGACGGCTCGATGTCGATCGAGATGTCGGCCGACGGCTCGAGAGCTCAATTGCGATCCCTTGAAACGAGAAGAACTTGATCGGGTCCGCGGCCAAACGATGATAACTCGCGAGAGTTACCCAGCTTGCGGGCAGAAGCGTCGAACACCACTCCCGCGGCTTCCGCGGTGGCTATTGCGTCGTCCAATTTCGCCAGCTTAATTAATGTATATCAGATCCATCCGGATTTGTCAATCATAAAATCATATTTTCGCAATGTCGCCCTGGCGGTAATGCGCTTCGAGCGCGCCGAGCGCCGCGATCAGAATGCCTGACGCCGCCTCCTGGCTGACCCGGCGCCCGCTCCAGCCCTGCTGGAGCGCCCATTCCTTCAGCGAGCGTTCCCACCCTACGACATGCCATAGACATGATCCTCCGGGTGAGCCGAGGCCGCCCACCGCAAGAACTGCGCGCCAAACGGCCGAGCGTGCGCCTTCGACCCGCATGCCCGGCTCCTCGCCTCTGTTTCCTCGCGAGGCGCCGCCGTCCCGTGGCCGCGAGTAATCGAGGGCCCGTAAGGGGTCGAGTTGCGCGGTCGCAAAGCGGGCTCGAAAATCCGCTCCTGCCTGCCGCATCGATGCGGTGATCGAACCCCGGCGCTCCATCACGGCCAGCGTATCGACGGCCCGATAGGGGCGCGCCGAACCGCCCAATTCGTCGGCGATCGGCCGTATGAGGCGCTCGATGAGCCCGTGCTCGCGGCGCTCTAGCGTAGGCATAATGGCACTCTCCACCGAAGTCGCGGCAGGGTGCAGACGAGAGGTCCGTCGGGCCATGTGCGTTTCCGAACAAAACAAGAACGTTAGGCTCACAAAGAAGATTTCACCGCCCGCTCAAGCCGTTTGAGGAAGCGACGGGACGGCCCGACGCCCTCAGCCCCGCGCCGTCCTCCAACGACGCGCGCGAGTTCTTCCACTTCGCGCAAGCGCCGAGCCTCTTCCACTGTGCCGTTAGCGACATGGCAGAGCGCGTGATGCTGCGGACAGTAAGATGAACCCCGGCGCGGCACCCCATCACAAAAACGAGAGCTATCGCCATCATCCAGTATGTAGGCGCAACCCAGGCCAGCATGACGATCTTCCGGTGCCGACAACCGCGAAAGCGCCTCCATGGGTATCTCCTCAGCCGGATCAACAGTCTTGTCATGATCGCACCGACATGATACCATGATCGAGTTCAATGTCAACATCAATATTTGCGGTATTCACACCATGGATTCCGTTTGGTTTCACCAGGCCCTCGAGCGGGCCGGGGCATCGCAGGCCGATCTCGCCCGCCATCTTCGGCTGGCTCCCTCCGCGGTTTCCCGCATGCTCAGAGGCGAGCGTCAGATGAAACAGCTGGAAACCGTCCAGCTCGCTGGATTTCTCGGAGTGAGCCCCGAGGAGATACTGCGCCACGCCGTCGACGATGCGGTTTCCGCGACAGCTGGTGATCACCCTCGGCGGGGTCGCGGGCGGCCGCCCTCGACGCCAACCTCGGGAGTCGCCCGCGCAGCCGATCTGATCCCAATCCGCAGCGCAGGACGCGGCGGCAACGATCAGGAGATGTTTCTCGAAGATGGCCCGATTGGCTATACATCACGGCCGGCCAACCTTGGCGGCGTGCGGGCAGCGTACGCCATCTACATGGTCGGCGACAGTATGGAGCCGCGCTACGAACCGGGCTGGCTATTGCACGTCAACCCCTTCAAGCCGCCGATCCGCGGCCGCGACGTCGTCGTCTACAAGCAGGGCCAAGTCGTGCTGATCAAGCAGTTTGTCGGGTGGGAGGGCGACACGCTGGTGCTGCGCCAGCTCAATCCTCCCGACACTTTGCGGATCCCACGCGCTGATGTGCGCGAATTTCACCTCGTGGTCGGTGCAGATCAGGAAGGATGACAGCGTTCGTGGTTGTCGCGGGTCAGGCCGCTTCTGCTCTAGCGTCTTCCTCGATAACCAAACCCTTGTCGCTCGCCGTGACGTGCACCGTCGACCCGTCGGGGATGCGGCCTTCTAGGATCGCCTGGGCTAGCGGGTTTTGCAATTCACGTTGGATTACCCGCTTGAGTGGCCGAGCCCCATAGACCGGATCGTAGCCGGCGTTGCCCAACCAGGCCATCGCCGCCGCATCGACTTCCAGGGTAACCTTGCGATCAGCTAACAACTTCTTCAGCCGCTCGGCCTGGATCGCGACAACTCCCTTCATATCGTCGCGCGAGAGCCGACGGAACAGCAGAATCTCGTCGAGCCGGTTCAAGAACTCAGGTCGGAAGGCCGCACGTACCGCTTCCATCACCGCTTCGCGTGCGACAGAAACATCGGCCCGCTCTGGCAGCCGTACCAACGCATCGCTGCCGAGGTTCGAGGTCAGCACGATCAAGGTGTTGCGGAAATCGACGGTGCGGCCCTGGCCGTCGGTCAAGCGGCCGTCGTCGAGGACCTGCAAAAGTACGTTCAACACATCCGGATGCGCCTTTTCGACCTCGTCGAACAGGATCACCTGATAGGGCCGGCGTCGCACCGCCTCGGTCAACGAGCCCCCCTCGTCGTAGCCAACGTAACCGGGTGGGGCGCCGATCAGGCGAGCGACCGAGTGCTTCTCCATGTATTCCGACATGTCGATGCGCACCATCGCGCTCTCATCGTCGAACAGGAACTCCGCCAGCGCCCGCGTCAGCTCGGTTTTGCCGACGCCGGTCGGTCCAAGGAATAAAAACGACCCCGTCGGCCGGTTCGGGTCCTGCAGCCCGGCCCGGGCCCGGCGGATCGCGTTCGAAACCGAGGTCACCGCCTCGTCCTGTCCTACCACTCGGCGCCTCAGGGCGTCCTCCATGTGAAGCAGCTTATCGCGCTCGCTCGACAGCATTTTGTCGACCGGAATACCGGTCCAACGCGATACAATAGCAGCAATGTGCTCCTCAGTGACCGCTTCTTCGAGCATGCGTCCTGCTTCAGCCTCCTCGGCTTGCCTCAGCTTGCGCTCGAGATCGGGAATGACCCCGTAGGTCAGTTCGCCAGCGCGGCTCCATTCGCCGCGGCGCTGGGCGATTTCGAGGTCGGCGCGCGCCTGCTCGAGCTGCTGCTTGAGCTTTGCCGCACCGGCGAGCTTTTCTTTTTCCGCCCGCCATTGCGAGGTCAGCTCGGCCGAGCGCTGTTCGAGGTCCTCAAGCTCCTTGACCAGCCTTTCCAGGCGATCGCGCGACGCCGAATCGTTCTCTTTTTTTAGAGCCTCGCGCTCGATCTTAAGCTGGACGATGCGGCGATCGAGTTCATCGATCGCCTCGGGTTTCGAATCGACCTCCATCCGCAATCGCGAGGCGGCCTCATCCATCAAATCGATTGCCTTATCCGGGAGGAAGCGATCGGTGATGTAGCGGTTCGACAACGTCGCCGCGGCGACGATCGCCGCATCGGTGATCCGTACTCCGTGATGCAGCTCGTATTTCTCCTTGATGCCGCGCAGGATTGAGATCGTGTCAGCAACCGAAGGCTCGCTAACAAAGACCGGTTGAAAACGACGGGCCAGAGCGGCATCCTTTTCGATATTCTTGCGGTACTCGTCGAGCGTGGTAGCACCGACGCAGTGTAACTCTCCGCGGGCGAGCGCCGGTTTCAGCATGTTCGAGGCATCCATTGACCCCTCCGCCTTGCCGGCGCCGACAAGTGTGTGCAATTCGTCGATGAATAGGATGATTTCGCCTGCTGCGGCGGTGATTTCCGTCAGCACCGCCTTGAGCCGCTCCTCGAATTCGCCACGGAACTTGGAGCCGGCGATCAGGGCGCCCAAATCAAGCGCCAGAAGGCGCTTGTCCTTCAAGCCCTCCGGCACGTCGCCATTGAAGATACGGAGCGCCAACCCCTCGACGATCGCTGTCTTGCCGACCCCAGGCTCGCCGATCAGGACCGGATTGTTCTTGGTGCGACGCGAAAGCACTTGGATCGTGCGACGGATCTCCTCGTCGCGGCCAATGACGGGATCGAGCTTGCCTTCGCGCGCAGCCTCAGTCAGGTCGCGCGAATAGCGCTTGAGCGCGTCGTAGCCCTCTTCCGCCGAGGCGCTATCAGCCTTGCGCCCCTTACGCAAATCTTCGATCGCCGAATTTAGTTTCTGAGGGGTCAGCCCAGCCGCGTCCAACGCCTTGCCCGCCGCCGTGTCCCTAGCCATCGACAGTGCCAGCAACAACCGCTCGACGGTGACAAAACTGTCTCCGGCTTTCTGCGCAATCTGCTCAGCCTGTTCGAAGACACGTGCGATCTCCGGTGACATATATACTTGGCCGGCCCCGGAGCCTTCAACGCGCGGCAGCTTGGCGAGTTCAACATCGATCGCCTTTAGTGCCACCTGTGGCTCGCCGCCCGCCGCCCGAATCAGGTTTGCGCAGAGCCCCTCCTTGTCTTCAAGCAGAACCTTGAGCAGATGCTCCGGCGTTAGCCGCTGATGACCACTGCGCAGAGCCAAATTCTGCGCAGATTGGATAAAGCCTTTCGACCGCTCGGTGTATTGTTCGATTTCCATAATCTGCCCCGCTGAGCCGACCACGGCGCTCTGTTCAGGCAGTCTCCGCGGTCCCTCTCGGGCCTATATGGCGTAGTTCAAAAGTAGCGCAACCCTCTCGGTGCCGGAAGTCGACTACCGCCGTCGAATGCTGTGATGCTGTAGAAGGGTAGGGTGTGGCCCCGCGACATCAACTCAAAATCGAGGGGATCGATCGTCGCTAGATAAGATCGGCAACGGTGGTTGTAGTGGGCTGTCGTTTTCGCTCGATTCCCGGTCGGGCTCGCTCACCTCCGCGTCGGCAGGTGTCATCGGGCGCTGCGTCCCATGTTGATTGGCCTCGCCATTAGCGCTCATGATACGGAAGTAATGCTCGGCATGCTGGAAGAAATTTTCGGCGGCAATTCGGTCGCCGTTCGCCGCCGCTTCACGCGCCAATGCGACATACCGCTCGAAAACCTGATAGGCGTTACCGCGAATTTTGACGTTTGGGCCGTTGCTTTCGAAAAGCTGACTTCGGTGCGGCATCCGCTGTCGGTTATGGTGCGGATTATTCCCATTATTGCGGCCGCGTGATCGCTTGTTTGGGCCTGGTCTCATGGCGTCTGTCTGATCTTGTTGGACACTCTCGGAGCCTTGTCCGATTGGAGCGTTCCTCATCCCCTGTCCGATTTCAGGCCGGGCGGTTTCGCGTGACTATCCGGCGCTCCCCTGCGCGTTATCGACCTCTCCACCGCCCACCCTAGGCGGGACGATGTCACATTCCAAGATATTTTTATCCCGCCGATGACATCTCGTCCGGATCGCTTTCGTCGAGACGCGAGACGATACAGCGCTCGATCCCAGCAAGGTCGCGCTCGATGCCATCGACCAGGAGGCCCCCGGCTTGCAAGATGGCGGCAGCAGCAGAGGCCTGCCCCGCTCCGATTTCGACCGCGAATATGCCGCCGCTGGATAACAGCGCCGGCAGATCCTCGGCAATCCTCTGGTAGGCGGCAAGACCCTCTTCCCCGCCGTCGACTGCGCGTCTCGGGTCGTAGCGGCGGACTTCTGGCGGCAGACCGGCGAGCTCACCCCTGGCGATATATGGCGGGTTTGCGACGATCACCGCGAAACGCCCCGAGAGTGCGCTGCTCCAATCGCCGACAAAGAACCGAGCGCGGTCCGCGAGACCCAGGACCTCAGCATTTTCCCGTGCTGTCATCACCGCTCCAACGGCAACATCGACACCGATGCCAACAGCCGTCGGGAGTTCGGACAACAGCGCAAGCAGCAGACAGCCAGTACCGGTCCCAAGGTCAAGAAGCCTGAGCGGCACGTTGCGATCGGGGATTCGCCGAAGGACGGCCTCGACGAGCGTTTCGCTCTCCGGTCGGGGGTCGAGGGTATCAGCCGACAAGGCAAACCGAAGTCCCCAGAATTCACGCCAGCCAAGGACGCGGCTCAGCGGCTCGCCTATCACAATTCGCGCAAGCGAGCCGCGCAGACGCTCGACCACCGACCGTTCGAGCGCACGCTCCGCATCGCTCAGCAGTTCTGTCGGCGAGACATCGAGAAAAGCGGCAACGAACCGGCGCGCGCGCCGACGCGGATCGTCAAGACCAGCCGCCGACAGCACTGCTATAGCTTCGGTGAGGATCGAGCCGAGCGTATCCGCCACCCCTTCCGTCAATCCTCCACCACGGCCAATCTTGCGGCCTGGTCCTCAGCTAGGATCGCTTCGATGATCTCGTCCAAAGCCTCGCCGCCCATCACCTTATCTATCTTGTATAGGGTCAAGTTAATTCGGTGATCGGTCACCCGACCCTGCGGAAAATTGTAGGTGCGGATGCGTTCTGATCGATCGCCACTGCCGACCTGGCTTTTGCGCTCCGCGGCGCGGGCATTGTCGCGCGCCTGCCGCTCCAACTCGTAAAGCCGAGAGCGCAACACTTTGAGCGCTCGCGCTTTGTTCTTATGCTGCGATTTCTCGTCCTGCTGGATGACCACGAGCCCTGTTGGCAAATGGGTGATCCGCACCGCGCTGTCGGTCGTGTTGACCGACTGGCCTCCCGGTCCGCTGGCGCGGAAGACGTCGATGCGCAGATCCTTGTCGTCGATCCTTACGTCAACCTCTTCAGCCTCAGGCAACACCGCGACGGTGGCGGCAGACGTGTGAATGCGGCCGCCCGCTTCGGTCTCGGGCACGCGTTGGACGCGGTGAACCCCCGAACTCGAATTTGAGCCGCGCGAATACGTCACGTCCGGTGATAGCAGCAGTCGCCTCCTTGAACCCACCAAGGCCGGTCTCGGAGAGGTCAAGGATTTCGAACCGCCAGCCGCGCAACCCGGCATAACGCTGATACATGCGAAAGAGCTCGGCTGCAAACAGCGCCGCTTCCTCCCCGCCGGTGCCGGCACGGACTTCGAGGATCGCGTTGCGCGCATCGTCAGCGTCCTTCGGCAGCAAGGCCAGTTTGATCCGATTTTCCAGATCCGGCAGCTGCTCCCGTAAAGATTGCAGTTCTGCCATGGCCAGGGCTTTCAACTCCCCGTCCTCGGTCGATCGAGCCATTTCGGCAAGTGAAATCATCTCCTGACGCGCTTGGCCTAGTGCACTGACCTCCTCGACGATCGGGGTCAGCTCGCTGTATTCCTTGGACAATTGGGCAAATTCGGCGCCGCCCAGGCCCTTTCTGCTCAGCGTGTCGCTCAGCTCCGCATGCCGGCGCAGCAATTGCTTCAGGCGAGATTCGAGGCCAGTTTCCATGTGCCTTCGATTCAGCTGTCGAAAGCCCGTAGTCGCGCGCGCAAATCTTGTAAGGACAGATCCATCGCCACCTCGCTTTGTTCACCACTATCGAAATCGCGCAAAGTGACCACATTGCGGGCGGCCTCATCTTCACCGATCAGGACTGCCGCACGAGCGTTAATTCGGTTCGCCCGTCGCATGCGGCGCTGAAGATTGCCGGAATAACTGAGATCAACATTACAGCCAGCGTTGCGCAACGTCTCGGCTACAATAAGCGCCATTGCCTCCCCCGCATCGCCGATCGGAACGACTGCGATCGGGCGCGGCGGCTGGTGGGGTTCCGCGATCAACATGGCGAGCCGCTCGATGCCTCCGGCCCAGCCGACGCCTGGCATCGCCGGGCCGCCCATCAGCTCGACCAGCCCGTCATAACGTCCGCCGCCCATCACCGTTCCTTGGGCGCCCAGCTCTGCCGTGACGAATTCGAAGGCTGAATGGGTATAGTAATCAAGGCCGCGTACGAGACGTGGATTGAGGCTATAGCCGATGCCAAGCCGATTAAGTCCGTCGCACACTCGGGAGAAAAAATCTCGCGAAGCGGCGTTCAGATATTCTGCAAAGGGCGGCGCCTCAGCGCTGATCCTCTGGTCGGCGTCGTCCTTGGAATCGAAAATTCGTAACGGGTTGCGATCGAGGCGCCGAAGGCTGTCCTCAGACAGTTGCGAGGCGTGCGCAGAAAAGTAGGAAACTAGCGCGTCACGATAGGCAGCTCGACTCGCTGGGTCACCGAGCGTGTTGAGTTCCAGTACGGTGCGTTGCCGGATGCCCAGCGCGTCCAGGATACGGCTCCCAAGCGCGATGACCTCGATGTCACCTTGGGCCTGTGCAACCCCGATCAGCTCGACACCGATCTGGTGAAACTGGCGAAACCGACCTTTTTGCGGCCTCTCGTAACGAAACATCGGACCACTGTAAAAAAACTTCAATGGTGTGCTTTGGATTAGGCCGTTCGAGAGGACCGCGCGCACCACCCCGGCAGTGTTCTCGGGGCGCAGGGTAACGTCCTCGCCGCCGCGATCCTTAAAGGTGTACATCTCCTTCGCGACGATGTCGGTGGTTTCTCCAATCGGGCGGGCGAAGACCTCAGTGAACTCAAAGATCGGCGTTGCAATCTCAGCAAAACCGTACAGCTCGGCAACCGCGCGTGCCGTCTCACTGACCAGCCGGTGGCGCCGCGCCGCCTCGGGCAGTAGATCCTGGGTACCGCGAGCCGGCTGCAAGGGTTGCATACTCATTTTCTCCGGCCATCCTGTCCGCGCTGGGAAAGTGGCGCGCAGAACATAGTGGGCCGAGTGGCGGCTGTCGACGTGACGTTCGCTCGCTGTTCGGTCTCGCGCCGGCTCTCAACCATCTCTAACTCGCGGCGTCTATATTTTTTGCCGACCGGCGGCATCCGTGCCGCGGATCGTTTGTTCCGCGGGACTGGACCTCTGTAGCTAACGCCTTCTCCGCGGTTTTGTGCGGCTGAAGATGGGTAAAGCATGAGTGTTAGGGTAATTTAGGAATTCTCCTCAGCCGGAGCGAGCCCAGTCGGGTGTCGAGACCGGAGAGGGGACATGCATTTCGCGAAGGCGATCAAGTTGGGAGCCACGACGGCCGCGATCGGCTGGACCGCGCCGGTGAGCCGTAACCCGGCGCCCAGTGATCAACGGTGACAGTGTTGCCGCAATTTAGAAATCAGATGTTTGATGGCTGGCCGCAGCCGTAAAGCGGACACGTCGCCCTTGACCGGCGCAGCGCCCTGTACGACACTTTTATTATCACACTCCATGGAGCATTACGCGCGATGATTTTCTATCCAGAAGAGAGGATTGCGATATTCATCGATGGTGCCAACCTCTATTCCGCAGCGCGAGGCCTTGCTTTCGACATCGATTACAGACGGCTTCTTGATCTGTTTAGTACCAAAGGACGGCTAATTAGAGCTTTTTATTATACCGCTCTAGTCGAGGACCAGGAGTATTCGCCGATTCGTCCGCTCGTCGATTGGCTCGACTATAATGGCTACGCGATGGTGACGAAGCCGACCAAGGAATTTACCGACGCGATGGGACGGCGCCGGATCAAGGGGAACATGGATATCGAACTGGCCATCGACATGCTCGAAATGGCGCAATACATCGATCATGCGATCCTGTTTTCCGGCGACGGCGATTTCCGCCGGCTGGTCGAGGCGGTGCAGCGCCGCGGCGTGCGCGTTTCGGTCGTGTCGACGATCCGCTCCTCGCCGCCGATGGTGTCGGACGATCTGCGTCGCCAGGCCGACCATTTCATCGAGCTACAGGATCTGGCGCCGAACATCATGCGGAACCATCACGTGCGAGAGGAGGTACAACGTCCGCGCACCGAACCCGTCGACGAGGCGTGAGGAGCCGGTCGCGGCGGTGTTGCCGTCACACGACTGCCCGCTCTGTCCGCGCCTTGCGGCCTTTCGCAAAGCGCAGCGTGCGGCTCATCCCGAATGGTTCAACGCGCCGGTCCCGCCGTTTGGCGACGACCGGGCGGAACTGCTGATCATCGGTCTGGCCCCGGGTCTGAGAGGAGCAAACCGTACGGGGCGCCCGTTTACCGGCGACCACGCCGGCGAACTGCTCTATTCGACGCTGCGAAAATTCGGCTTGGCCGAAGGGGATTACGACGCCAGCCCCGATGACAGCCTCGTGCTACACCGGGCGCGGATCACCAATGCAGTCCGCTGCGTGCCGCCGCGGAACCGGCCCGAACCCGGTGAGATCGCCGCGTGCCGCAGCTTTTTATCGGCCGAGATCGCGGCCATGCCGCGGCTGCGGGCGATGCTGGCGCTCGGCATGATCGCCCATGACGCCGCTCTAGCTGCATTCGGCCTGCGCCGCGCGCTGTTTCGCTTCGCGCACGGTGCGCTCCATCTGCTCCCGAACGGCAGGCTCCTAGCCGACAGCTACCATTGCTCGCGCCTCAACACCAATACCGGGAAGCTGACCGCCGCGATGTTCGAGGCGGTAATTGTCGCGCTCCTCCTTCGGCTGGACCCCTGAGAGTTCGCGGGGATGCGTGCGGCGCATACCTCGGTGGCGAAACGCACCGGCATTTTGAGATTCGATTTCGCAAACCCGACCCGGCGATGCTGCGAAGAGTTCGCATTTGCAGTTTCGGAAGTTCTCGATGCGCCGTATCGCCTGGGTTGCAGCACTGCTCGCTCTCACCACCACGGCTTCCGCCCTCGCTGACGATCCCAGTTTCGCGATCACGCTGAAGAACAATCAGTTCGTGCCAAGCGAGGTTCAGATCCCCGCCGGGGTCAAGGTCAAGCTGGTTGTGCGCAACGAGAACCCGACCACCTCGGAATTTGAAAGCAACCAATTTCACCGCGAAAAGGTTGTGACCCCAGGTCAGGAGATCATCGTTTTCGTCGGACCCCTCGATCCGGGCAGCTATGAGTTCTTCGACGATTTTCACCCGCAGACCCGTGGCCATCTAAACGTAAAATAGCGAGTGCTGACATGCTCGCGGCCGCAATCATCGTCTTTCGCGAGGTCCTCGAGGCGTCGCTTGTCGTCGGCATTGTGTTAGCTGCGAGCCAGGGCGTGCCGCGGCGCGGCATGTGGGTGACCGGCGGAGTAGCGGCAGGCGGCATCGGCGCGGCAATCGTCGCGCTCTGCGCCGGCGCCATCGCCGCGGCAGTCAACGGCATCGGCCAGGAGCTGTTCAACGCGACGATCTTGTTCACCGCGGTTGCCATGCTCGGCTGGCACAATATCTGGATGAACCGGCACGGGCGGGAGTTGGCCTCGGCCGCGGCGACCCTCGGCAAGGCGGTGCTGGGTGGAAGCCGGCCGCTTTATGCGCTGGCGCTGGTCGTCGGGATCGCAGTTTTGCGCGAAGGCTCCGAGATCGTTCTTTTTCTGTACGGCATCGCAATCAGCTCAGGGCGCGGGAGGGCTCAGCATGTTGGCCGGCGGAATTCTCGGCCTTGCCGGCGGTGTGGCGGTCGGCTCGGTGATTTATTTCGGGCTTCTCGCCATCCCGCTCAACCGGCTGTTCACAGTCACGAGCTGGCTTATTCTGCTACTCGCCGCGGGTATGGCTTCCCAGGGCGCGGCCTTTTTGATGCAAGCCAACCTGTTGCCGGCGCTGGGCAATGACCTCTGGAATACGTCCTCGATCCTGAGCGAGAACAGCGTGCTGGGATTGCTGCTGCATGTGCTGATCGGCTATTCAGCGCAGCCAGCCGGCATCCAGGTGGTGTTCTATATAGCTACGCTTTTCATTATCGGCACCCTAATGACGGTGCTCCGGCATGGGCGGACGCGTTCGCCCGATCGACCGGCTGCGACCGCCCCCATTTAACTCGCCTTCCCACCCTCGCGTTGCGTCAATCCAGCTGCGATTTGGAACCTCGCGTACAATGCGAATGCGTATCATTAGCATAAAATCACTCTTTGCCGGTGTTGCCCTCAGCCTTGCTGTCGTGGTTCCCGCTGCGGCTGATTTCAAAGTCCAACAGCCGGATGCTGAAACGGGCGAGTTCGCGATCGAGCCGCTCGGCGATTACGGCCACGACCCTCTTCCCGGCCACAACGGTGAATTAAGCTCGACTCAAGAGTTCGAATACGGTGTCAACAACTTTTGGCGAACCGAACTCGAGTTGGAGCAGGAACGCGATGCCGGGCCCGGCCAATCGATCCATTTCAGTCAGGTGACATGGGAGAACATCTTTCAATTCACCGAGCGCGGCCAGTATTGGCTGGATGCCGGATTTTTTGCCGAATTCGGCAAGACCACACTTGCCGATACTCCCAACGAGACCACTTTTGGACCGATATTTCGCAAGGAGATTTTTGGGACGATCAGTACCGTCAACCTCTTCATGGAGAAGGATATTGGTGCATTACGCCTCGGGGCGGCCGGCTTTTCTCTATGCATGGGAAACGCGCATCGCCCTTGGGACGCCGATCGAACCCGGGTTCCAGGCCTACGGGCAGCCGAGCAGCTTTCCCGAATTCAACTCGGGATGGCCCCAGGACAATCGCATCGGTCCGCAGCTGTTCGGCACCATCTCTAATATTGGTCCCGGCACCCTTAAATGGAACGGTGGAGTTTTGTTCGGTATAAGGCCCTGGGCGCCGCGCGAAACCTATCGCTGGCAAGCCGAATACGAAATCCACTTCTGATTTTTTAGGCTCACAGCTCAGGCGTTCCGCTCGCGGAGGATGCGGGCGCGGCTGCGCTGCCAGTCGCGCGCCTTTTCGGCCTCGCGCTTGTCGGCCTTGCGCTTGCCGCGGGCGAGGCCGAGCGCGATCTTGGCCCGGCCTCGCTCGTTGAAATAGATCGACAGGGGAACCACCGTCACCCCCTCACGGCGAATCGCGCCCAGCAGCCGGTTCACCTCCTTGCGATGCAGCAACAGCTTTCGCGGCCGCCGGGGCTCATGGTTGAAGTGCGCCGAGGAGGCGTATTCCGGAATATTGGCATTGACGAGGAACAGTTCGCCGCCGCTTTCGTCGGCATAAGCCTCGGCGATGCTGGCCTGGCCCTTGCGCAATACTTTGACCTCGGTGCCGCTCAGAACGAGCCCCGCCTCAAGGGTATCCTCGATCACATAATCGTGGCGAGCGCGCCGGTTCTGCGCGACGTAACGGTCGGCCGCCCGCACCTCGCTTGCCGGCGGCTTAGTTCAGGAGGCCAGCGCTGCGCATCGCCCGCGCTACCCGCTCCTGCGTTTCGGGCATAGGCTGCCACAGCGGCTGGCGCACGGTCGGCTCGCACTTGCCGAGCAGCGAGGCGGCGTATTTGACCGGGGCCGGGCTGGTCTCAGCGAACAGTGCGTCGTGCAAGGGGATCAGGCGCTCGTTGATGCGGCGAACGGTTTCGAGGTCTCCCTTCTGCCACGCCCCGTGCATTTCTGCGAGGAGCCGCGGCGCGACGTTGGCGGTAACCGAGATGCACCCATCGCCGCCTTGCGCGAGATAGGCTACGGCGGTCGCGTCCTCACCCGATAGCAGAGAGAAACCCCCGCCGATCTCGACCCTAATGCGCAAAGGCCGGGCGAGGTCGTTTGTCGCATCCTTGACGCCGACGATGTTGGGCAGTTTGGCCAACCTCGCCATCGTCGCATTGCTCATGTCAACCGCCGAACGGCCAGGAATGTTGTAGATCACGATCGGCAAATCTACCGCGTCGTGCACCGCCTTGAAATGCTGATAGAGCCCTTCTTGCGTCGGCTTGTTGTAATAGGGGCAGACGATGAGCGCAGCATCGGCGCCGGCGGCCTTGGCCTGCCGTGTCAGTGCGATCGTGTGATCGGTCGAATTTGTGCCCGTTCCGGCGATGACCGGAACCTTGCCGTTCGCTGCCTCGACGCACAGCGTAATCACCCGCCCATGCTCGTTATCGTGAAGCGCTGGAGATTCGCCGGTAGTGCCGCACGGAACCAAGCCTTGCGTGCCCTGTCCGACCTGCCACGATACGAGCTCTTGAAATGCGCTCTCGTCGACACCTCCGCTTTGGAACGGCGTGATCAGCGCAACGAGCGATCCCTTGAACATCGTTTCCTCCCGGATGGCAGCCTCGGCAAGCCACGATAGTCTTCGTGAGCGCGGGCTTCAACATTGCCGGTGGCAGACCGACCCGACCGTGCATCGTCGCCGACGCTTGCCCCTCCTGACGAAACCCCTTAATGACTTTTGCCTGATCTATGACCCGGCAAGGAAGGGGGGCCAACCTTGCCCTCGTTAAATCGCTTGGTGCTGTCCTTCGTCCTGACGCTCGCCGCCGCCGGCGCGGCGCAGGCTCAAGGGCTCTCCGACACCGATCTCGGCGCGACCCGTGCAGCGCTCGCCGCTGCGCAAGTGGGCGATTGGAACCGGGCCTACGCCGATGCTGCTTCGATTAAAGACCCGCTCCCGCTGAAGATGCTGCGCTGGCTCGATTACGCCAGCCCCGGCGCCCCTGGGCGCTTTGTCGACATCGCCGATTTCATCGAAAAAAACTCGGATTGGCCGCACCAAAAAGCGCTTCGAAAGCACGCTGAGGAAGCACTATCCGGTGAAACCGACGCGGTGGCTGCTGACTGGCTAAAGCGCTATCCGCCGCTTAGTGCCGAGGGTCAGGTTCGCGCGGCCGAAATTCTGCTGAAGGCGGGCGACCTCGCCCGCGGCACGGCGGCATTGCGCAGGGCTTGGGTCGACGCCGATTTCAACGCGCTTGACGAGAAAAGCTTTCTCGCCGGGCATTCCGCCGCAATCCGCACGGAGGACGACGAAAGGCGTCTCGACCGATTGTTGTGGGACGAAAGGACCGAGGCGGCTCGGCGCATGCTGGTACGCGTGCCGCCGGACTACCGGGCTTTGGCCGAAGCGCGACTGGCGCTTAACCTGCAAGTCCCTGCCGCCGGGATGCTCGTCGCCCGCGTTCCGGTGCCATTGCGCGCGGATTCTGGGCTCCTTTACGCGGAAGTTCGCTGGCAGCGGGAGCGGGATATGACCGACGCCGCGGTCGCGATTCTCCAAGCCAACCCGGGCGACCCGGTGCGGCCCGCGGCATGGTGGCACGAGCGCCAGATCATCGCCCGGCGGCTGCTCGCCTCGGGAAACGCCGATCTCGCCTACCGCATCGCCGGTCAGCATGGTGCGCTCGAAGGCAACGCATACTCCGACGCCGAGTTTCTGCTCGGCTATATTGCGCTGCGTTATTTGAAGCAGCCATCAGCCGCCTTTGACCACTTCGCGCACATCCTGACTCGCGCGGACACACCCTATGCCAAGGCGCGCGCCGGGTATTGGGGAGGGCGCGCGGCCGAGGCCGAGGCGAAATCCGATTTGGCCCAGAAGTGGTACGCAGCCGGAGCCGAGCATATGGCCACATTTTACGGCCAGCTCGCCGCTCATCAGCTCGGCGACGACGCGCCGCCGCCCCCGGTTCCCGAACCCCTTCCGACAGCGGCAGAGCGTGCCGATTTCGATAGCGATGAGGTCGTGCGCGCTACGCAGATCTTTTTTGTGCTCGGCGATCGTGCGCATAGCAAGGCATTCCTGCTGCATTTGGCGGACAGCGCCAACAACCCGACCCAGTTCGCCATGCTCGCCGCCTTGGCCGAGCAGTACGGGCGCATCGATCTGGCGATAGCGGTAGCCAAGCGCGCGATTGTGGCCGGCACGCCGCTAATGATCCACGGCTATCCGACGATCGCGCTGCCCACCGGCGGCGATACCGAACCCGCGCTCCTCTTCGCGATCGTGCGTCAGGAAAGCGCGTTCGAGCCTGACGCGCTGAGCCCCGCCGGCGCGCGCGGACTGATGCAATTAATGCCGACGACGGCGAGCTTTATCGCCAACAATCTGCAATTGCCGTTATCAATCCCTAGGCTGACCACTGACGGCATTTACAATGTCACCCTCGGACGTGGCTACCTAGAACACCTGATCGATGATTTCGGTGGGTCCTACGCGCTCGCGATCGCTTCCTACAATGCCGGCCCCGGCCGGGTTCGGCAGTGGCTTGCCGAGTATGGCGACCCCCGCGGCGGCAAGATCGACATGGTCGACTGGATCGAAACCATCCCGATCGACGAGACACGGCTTTACGTGCAGCGCGTGCTGGAAAACTTGCAGGTCTATCGCGGGCAAGTCGGCCGCAACTCGGCGTTTTCGCTGGTCAGCGACCTCGCCCGCTGATAGATGTGCGCGACCTCGGGCTTGGCCGCCGATCCTTGGCCGGCCGAGCCGTGGCGATTTTCGGCCCCGACTACTCCGCCGCGGCCCTCGCCGGCTCGACGAACTGCGAGACCCATTTGTTTCGGCGCCTCAGGCCGTCGCGGTACATAGCCTCGAATTCGGCCGGCTCGAAGGAATGGGTCGAAGGCCGGCTCATTAACGCTTCGCTCCATGCCTTGAGGCGCGGGAACTTCTCGATGTGGCCGAGCTTTTTGACCCGGTCCAGGAAGAAATAGCGCTGCAGAAACGGCGCGTAGGCGGCGTCCACCAGCGAGTATTTCGCGCCATTAAAAAATGGGCCGCGGCCCTGCTTTTCAAGCGCTTTTTCGAGCCGCTCGAACGCGACCGGGATGCCGGCCGCTGCCTTGTTGTACGCGTCTTCGGTATCGGCATAGGCGGTTGCGGTCACGATGCTGGCAAAGGTCGGTACATAATCGGTCCAGGCCCGGTTTAGCGCGCGCTCGATCGGGTCCTCCGGGTGCAGGCGCGGCGCGATGGTTTCGTCCAAATACTCATTGATGGCGTTCAATTCGAACAGCGACACGCGATTGTCGATGCTCAGCGCCGGCACTTTCTTGTGCGGCGAGATGGCGAGGAACCAATCGGGCCGATTGTCAGGCTCAATATGGCGCAGCTCGAACTCGGTATTTTTTTCGCGAAACACGATAGCCGAGCGTTGCACCCACGGGCAGGTCTTGAAGCTGACCAGCATGTATTTTGGCACGGCGTCCTCCTATCCCTCATGTGAATTTTGCAGCATCGCACACCGGCAACGCCGGTTTAAGCACAAAACGAGATTTCGCCGTCTTCTCCCGCACACGGCACCAAGCGGTATATGGTGACCGCAGTGCCAGCCTAGTCACGCGACGAACATGCCCGGCCTCTCAACACCGATCTCACCGCTCGACCTCGTCGCGCACGTCATACAGGTAGCGCTGACGCCGGTTTTCCTGTTGTCCGGCATCGCAACCCTGCTGAACGTATTCTCGACCAGGCTCGCGCGCGTCGCCGATCTGATCGCGAAGGCGACGGACGGGGGCGACGTGGCCGACATCGCGGAACTGGGCGTGTACCTATCGCATCTGCGCCGGCGATCTCTCGCGCTCGATGTTGCCGTAGTACTCGGCGCTGTTGCGGGCGGTCTTACCTGCGCCTCGGTGCTAACCCTCTTCGTCGGTGCCTTGAAAGAAGCGACTGTCGCCTCGGTGCTGTTCACAACATTTGGGCTCGCCGTGATCTGCACGATCGGTGCAATCGGCGCTTTCGCGGCCGAAATGCTGATGGCCGGCAGCGGTATGCGTGCCGAAGTCGCCGCCGCCCACCGGTCCTCCCAGCCACGCTGACCCTTGACGGCTATCACGCGTGCATGATCCGCCGTACCGCTCGCGGCGGGTTGGCATCGCATTGCTCATGCAGTCCGGGTGGCCCGCCAACGGCCCGCGCCGAATTGGCTGCGGTTGACGATGCCGTAGTTCTGGTCGCTTGCGGCGCCGAGTACGGCAGTGCCGCTCATCTCGCCGTCTCGAACCTCACCTTCGAAAAGGTAAGAGATCGTGCTCCTCTCGTAGCTTGAAGTGAACGAGAATTGCACGAGAGCGCCGTCGAGCCAGCCCTGGACCGGACCTTCGAACTGGGCCGAACGGTGATGGCCGGCAAGCTCGGGGCCACGCTGCTCGATCGCGAGTCGGTGGACCCGCCCGCCCTGCAAAAAATCGACGCACAACTCCCACTCGCCGGCCAATTCGACCGCCGGAGCACGGACGATCAGTGGCTCGGCCGCGCTGGCCGCACGCAAAACCGCGGCGATAGTCTCGCCGACCTGCTCCGCCTCGCCGGGCTGCAGTTGGAACGGGTCGATCGCGATCCCGTTCTCGGTCGCCGAATTATCGTCGAGCATGATGCGGGGCTCGCCGTCGAGCACGCGCTGGCGCAGCCCGAGCCCGTCGATCGGGTAATGCCAGCGGTCCCAGGAGATCGACAAACGCGGCACGAGGTCGACGCCGTCGGGCTCGATGACCTCGCTCCGAACTCTCGGTACCCTTCCGACCCGCTCGGCGATGAGCGCGCAATCATCGTACCATCGCTGCCGCTCCACAGCGCTGTCGCGCGCTTCGAACCAGTACTCGACCGCGGTCAGAACGCCGATAATGTCCTCCTTCGAAACTTTCATCGGGCGGCCTAGCGCTTGGTGCGGCGAAGCGTTGCGCCAGGCCGCCTCGACCAAAGGCTTGGACCCGAGCAACAGCCCGCTGGTTTGCGGGCCGCGCAAAAACTTGCCGCCGCTGTAAACGACCAGATCAGCGCCGCGTACCAGCCACGGGCTCGGCCGTTCGAGATGCTCGGAGGCGGCGTCGACCATGATCGGGATGCCGCGCGGCTTGACTACGGCGGCGATCTCCTCGAGCCGAACGCTCGTCAGATGCTCGTTCTTGCCGAGCAATACGACCATCGCCACCGGCTCGTCGAGCGCCCGGTCAAGATCCTCGCGAGTGTCGACTTCGACAATGTGGCAGCCGATCATCCGCACCGCTTGGTCATAGGCGAAACGTTGTCTGCTCGGGATGATAACCCGGTTGACCATGCCCTCGGTGAAAGGCAGGCGAAGCATCTTGACCGGATCGTTGCCGGCCACGCACGCCGCCGTGCCCAGCGCCACCCCGGCAGCGCTGCCGCAGGTGACGATGCCCCATTCGGCCCCGGTCAGCTCGGCTAGCCGCCTTCCGGCCGCCTCCATCAACTCGTCGAGATTGACGAACCAACGTGATGCCGCGGCCATCGCCTCGCGCACCTGCGGCAACATCAGGCTGCCGCCATGCAGCGTGCGCACGCTGCAGCAATTGATAAACGGCCGCACGCCGAGCGCGAGATACGGGTTGACATTGCTGATCATGACGCCTCCGAAAGCGATCGGTCCCCACTATAACGACCGATGCGGCGAAGGATGCGGAGTGATTCGCCTTTCCAGGCGTTCTCTCCGATGATTCGCTCCGGCGCACATTTCATTTCGAAGGAAGCAGCGGTTATGGCGGAAAAACAGGAAGACAGGCGAACACTCGGGCGGCGATGGCGGCAAGAGCGGGCTCGGCTTTGGGCAGGCGAGCGATGCGGTGGAAAAACTGCGTTCGGTGGTCGACCAAGCGTCGCGGTCCATCCGCGACCTGACGCAAGCAAGCGAACAGTGGGCACAGACGGCTCAGGAGCGCGCGTCCGAGATGGCGAAGGAGCTGCGCACGCAAGGCGAGCGTGCGGTCGGCACCGTCTCGCAGCAGGTCGAACACAACCCGCTGGCCAGTCTGGCGATTGCTTTTGCGGTGGGCTTTCTGGTCGCGAGCTTGGTCCGCCGCTGAGCGCGGGGCAGCGGCGGGTCGCGGCCTTCGTTGATCTAGGCGCAGCTAGCCCTTATTTCGTGGCGCGTGACCGCAGCCTCGCGCCAAACGCCAGATATGGAGAGAGGGCTCGTCCTCTTATCGGGCGGCCAGGACTCGACCACCTGCCTCGCCTGGGCGCTCGATCGCTTTGCCGAGGTCGAAACGATCGGCTTTGATTATGGGCAGCGCCACCGTGTCGAGCTAGATTGCCGCATCGCGGTGATGGCGCGCCTGCGCCGAGAATTTCCGGACTGGGCCGCGCGGCTGGGCCAGGATCATCTCGTCGACTGCGGTGTGCTTGGGCAAATCAGCGACACCGCGCTGACCCGTGACACCGCGATCGCCTTCGACAAAACCGGGCTCCCGAACACCTTTGTCCCCGGCCGCAACCTAATGTTTTTCGTGTTGGCCGCGGCTATTGGCTATCGGCGCGGCGCGCGCCACCTCATCGGCGGCATGTGCGAGACCGATTATTCGGGCTATCCGGATTGCCGCGACGATACCCTGAAAGCGCTGCAGGCGACCTTGTCGCTCGGGATGGACCATCGCTTTGTTGTTCACACGCCGTTGATGTGGCTCGACAAGAAAGCGACCTGGACGCTCGCCCATGATCTCGGCAGCGACGCGCTCGTAACCCTGATCCGTGACGAAACCCACAGCTGCTATCTCGGTGACCGCGCACATCGCCACGATTGGGGCTATGGCTGCGGTCAGTGTCCGGCCTGCGTGTTACGGCAGGCCGGGTGGGAGGGCTTTGCCGCCACGCAGGCGACATGCTGCGGGACCTGAAGCGGATCAACTCGCATATCGCGGCCGCTGCCTATCCGGTTCTGGAAAACCGCGGCGAACTGCTGCCGAGTCGGCTCAGACAAGACGGTTGATCTCCCACGCGCGCTCAGCCCGCCGGATTCGAGGTAAAGTGCTGCACCGCCACATTGACGCGGCCCCGGGTCGTCCATAAGTTCCGGCGCGGATCCGGCCCCCCGATGGGCCATCTCGATTAATTAAGGACTAGAGGATTGGCGTGATGAAGCCGACCCGGCGCCCGCGCAACCCCTGTTTTTCATCCGGCCCCTGCGCCAAGCGTCCGGGGTGGTCCCCGGCGGCGCTGGAGGCGGCACTGGTCGGCCGCTCGCACCGCTCCGGTATTGGCAAGGCCCGGATCGTCGAGGTGGTCGACCGCTCGCGCGCGATCCTCGGCGTCCCCGCCGATTGGCAGGTTGGTGTCGTGGCGGCCTCTGATACCGGTGCCGTCGAGATCGCGATGTGGTCGCTGCTGGGCGCGCGCGGTGTCGACATGCTGGCTTGGGAGAATTTCGGAGAAGGCTGGGTCGAGGACGTCAGACAGCTGAAGCTTGCTGATGTGCGCGTCCTGCACGCGCCCTACGGCAGGCTTCCCGATCTTCACGCGGTCGATCCGGAGCGTGATGTCGTCTTTCCCTGGAACGGCACGACCTCGGGGGTGCGAGTGCCGAATGGCGATTGGATCGCTGAGGACCGCACGGGCCTTACCATTTGCGACGCGACCTCGGCCGTGTTTGCGATGCGTCTGCCTTGGGACAAGCTCGATGTCGTGACCTGGTCGTGGCAGAAGGCGCTGGGCGGCGAGGCGGCGCACGGCATGCTGGCGCTATCGCCGCGCGCGGTCGAGCGGCTCGAAAGCTACACCCCGCCCTGGCCGTTGCCGAAACTCTTCCGGCTGACCTCGAAGGGAAAATTAATCAAGGGTGTCTTCCAAGGAGAGACGATCAACACGCCATCGATGCTGTGCGTCGAAGACGCGATCGAACTCGCTAGGGTGGGCGGAATCGGTTGGCGGACTAGACGGGCTGATCGCCCGCTCGGAAAAAAACCTCTCGGTCGTTACTGCCTGGGCCGAGCGCACGCCCTGGATCGAGTTCCTGGCGGAGGACCCGGCCACAATCTCCTGCACCTCGCCCCAGCTCAAAATCGTCGAGCCGTGGTTTACCGCACTGTCGCCCGATGACAGGTTTCAGACCGTGCGAACGATGACGGCGCGGCTCGAAAAAGAGCACGCCGCCTACGACATCGCCAGCCATCGCGCCTCGCCACCTGGGATCCGCATCTGGACTGGGGCCACGGTCGAGGCCGCTGATGTCGAAGCCTTGATGCCCTGGCTCGATTGGGCCTGGGAGGAGCTGCGCCAAGCAGCAAAAGCAGCTTAATCTACAACCAGACGGTGAGACAGAAAGTCAGATCGAGTGAAACAAGTAGCGCATCAACAACCTCTCTCCGCGTCTCACCACGTCCCTGGGGAATTTCAGTCGGAGCATCGTAAATGCCAAAGGTTTTGATTTCCGATGATTTGAGCCCGCGTGCGGCGGAGATCCTCGTCGCGCGCGGGATCGAAGTCGACATGCTGCCGGGTATTACTGCCGAGGAGTTGAAAACCCGGATTGCCGAATATGATGGGCTCGCGGTGCGTTCGGCGACCAAAGTCACCGCCGAACTGCTCAGCCGCGCGCCCGAGCTTAAGATCATCGGCCGCGCCGGTATCGGTGTCGACAACATCGACGTGACCGCTGCGACGCAGCGCGGCGTCGTTGTAATGAATACCCCTTACGGCAACTCGACGACGGCGGCCGAGCATGCGATTGCGATGCTGTTCGCGCTGTGCCGCGAAATCCCGGCCGCCGACCGGTCGACCCAAGCCGGCAAATGGGAGAAATCGCGCTTTATGGGCGTCGAGTTGACGAGCAAGACGCTCGGCGTCGTCGGCTGCGGCAATGTCGGCGCCAGCGTCGCGGTGCGTGCTCTCGGGCTACGCATGAAAGTGGTCGCCTACGACCCGTTTCTTTCCGCCGAGCGCGCGATCGATCTCGGGGTCGAAAAGGTGTCGTTCGACGAATTGCTGTCGCGCGCGGATTTCGTGACCTTGCACACGCCCTTAACCGACGCGACGAAAAACATGATCGACGCCGCAGCACTCGCCAAGATGAAGCGGGGGGTGCGGCTGGTCAATTGCGCGCGCGGCGGTCTCGTCGTCGAGGAGGATCTCGCCGCCGCTCTCGACAGCGGCCATGTCGCCGGTGCCGCGATCGACGTTTTTGTCGAGGAACCGGCGCGCAAGAACCCGCTCTTTGGCCGCGACAACGTCGTCGCCACCCCGCATCTGGGCGCCGCCACGACCGAGGCGCAGGAGAACGTCGCGGTCCAGATCGCCGAGCAGTTGGCGGATTTTCTGCTGACCGGCGCCGTCGCCAACGCGGTCAACATGCCCTCGCTGACCGCCGAGGAAGCCAACCGGATCAGGCCTTACATCACCCTCGCCGAGCAGCTCGGCAGCTTTGCCGGCCAGCTGACCGAGAGCGGCATTACCGCGGTCTCGGTCGAATACGAAGGGGCGATCGCCGAGCTCAATGTCAAGCCGTTGACCGCGATCGCGCTGACCGCACTGCTGGCGCCTCAGCTCGCCAGCGTCAACATGGTCAGCGCACCGGTCATTTGCCGCGACCGCGATATTCGCGTCAGCGAGACCCGCCGCGCCGAGCCCGGCGATTACCAGACCCTGATCCGGGTCGTGGTGACGCCGAACGGACCGCTCGCCGAACGCCGGCCGCGTGAGGTTTCCGGCACGTTGTTCGGCGGCGACAAGCCGCGCCTCGTCTCGGTCGAGGACATCCCGCTCGAAGCTGAGCTCGGCGGCAACATGCTGTTTGTGCGCAATCTCGACAAGCCGGGCTTTATTGGTGCGCTAGGCCAGACCATGGGAGCCGCGTCGGTCAATATCGCGACCTTCCACCTCGGCCGCACCGCGCCGGGCCAGGACGCGATCTGTCTTGTCGAGGTCGATCAGCCGATCTCGGCGGCGATCCTCGATACCGTGCGCGGCCTGCCCAATGTGATCCAGGTCAAATCGCTGCGGTTCTAGGCCAGAGGCCTCTCGTTTCTCCGTGTGCCGCGCACCGGGGTAGTGCAAACTCATGCGATGAGTGACGCTCCGCATCCGGCTTTGCTGCCGACCGGCATGCACGATCTACTGCCTCCCGAGGCCGAGATCGAGGCGGAGGTCGTCTCGAAGCTGATGGCGACGCTCGCCGCACATGGATATCAGCGGGTCAAGCCGCCGCTCGTCGAATTCGAAGAGACGTTGCTCTCCGGCGCCGGCGCGGCGATGGCGACCGCGACCTTCCGCACGATGGATCCGGGCTCGCACCGCATGGTCGGGGTGCGCGCCGACATGACCCCGCAGATCGCACGCATCGCCGCCACCCGGCTCGGCAACGCGCCGCGGCCCTTGAGACTGAGCTACGCCGGCCAGGTATTACGAGTCAAGGGCTCGGAGATTCGACCTGAGCGGCAGATCGGCCAAGTCGGAGCCGAATTGATTGGAGCCGCGGGGCCGGTCGCGGATGTCGAGGCGATTGCGATCGCCGGCGAGGCGCTCGAGGCGCTCGGCGTGCCCCATCTTTCGGTGGACATTACCTTGCCGACATTGGTGGCCGCGGTGACCGAGGCCTTTGCGATTCCCGACCAGCAAGCGGGGGCATTGCGTGCCGCGCTCGACCATAAGGACGCGGCTGCGGTCGCGGCAACGGCCGGGGAAGCAGGAGAGCTACTGGGTCAGCTGCTCGCGGCTGCCGGTCCCGCAGCGGCCGCGCTCGCCGCCCTCGATCATCTGAAGCTTCCGACGCGGGCAAGGTCCGAACAGTTGCGGCTCGCGGCCGTGCTCGACGGGCTCGCGGCCGCAGCACCCGGGCTCAAGGTGACTGTCGACCCGGTCGAGAACCGTGGGTTCGAGTACCATACGGGGATCAGCTTTACTTTCTTCGCCGGTGGTGTCGCGGCGTGTGGCTCGGGTGGAGAGCTGGGGCGCGGCGGCCGCTACCAGGCCGGCGATCCGGCCGCGCCGGAGCCTGCTACCGGCTTCACGCTTTATACCGATACGATCCTTCGGACTTTGCCCGATGGCCCGTTGTCGCGTCGGCTATTGCTGCCGCTCGGCACCGACCGCGGCCATGCCCGTATTTTGCGCGAGCGGGGATGGATCACCGTCTCCGCCCTCGAGCCGACCGCCGATTGGCGGGCCGAGGCGCATCGTCTCGGCTGCACCCATGTTCTTGTGGACGGCGAGCCGCAAGGGCTCGGCTAAGGGAGGTGCTCGATGGGCAATGTCGCTGTGGTCGGCGCCCAATGGGGCGATGAAGGCAAGGGCAAGATCGTCGACTGGCTGTCCGAGCGCGCCGATGTCGTGGTGCGCTTTCAGGGCGGCGACAATGCCGGCCACACGCTGGTCGTCGGCAATGTCGAATACAAGCTGAGCCTGTTGCCCTCGGGCGTGGTGCGTCCGGGCAAATTGTCGATCATCGGCAACGGCGTCGTTGTCGATCCCTGGGCCCTCATCGCCGAAATCGATGTGATGCGAAAGAAGGGGCTGTTGATTTCGCCGGAGACGCTACGGGTCGCCGACAACGCCGCGCTGATCCTGCCATCGCATGGCGCGCTTGAGCGCGCCCGCGAGGAACGGCGCGGCGAAAAGCGGCTCGGCACCACCGGGCGCGGCATCGGTCCGGCCTATGAGGACAAAGTCGGGCGGCGCGCAGTGCGGGTTTGCGATCTCGCCGACCCGCCGGCGCTCGAAGACCGGGTCGACGATTTGTTATTGCACCCACAACGCGCTGTTGCGCGGACTCGACGCGCCGGAATTCGACCGCACCGAGCTGCTCGCCCGGCTGCGCGAGATCGCACCCAAAATTCAGCCATATGCCGCGCCGGTCTGGCGGCTGCTCGACGAGGCGCGCCGCGCTGGCCGCCGCATCCTGTTCGAGGGGGCGCAAGGCGCGATGCTCGATGTCGACCACGGCACCTACCCGTTACGTCACCTCGTCGAACACGGTGGCCGGCCAGGCCGCGGCCGGCTCGGGGATCGCGCCCTCGGCGATCGGCTTCGTCCTCGGCATCACCAAGGCCTATACGACGCGAGTCGGCGCCGGCCCGTTTCCGACCGAGCTGAACGATGCGGTCGCGAGACCCTCGGCGAGCGCGGCCGCGAGTTCGGCATGGTGACCGGACGCCAGCGGCGCTGCGGCTGGTTCGACGCGGTCGCGGTCGGCCAGGCGATCAAGACCGGCGGGATCGACGGCATCGCGCTGACCAAGCTCGACGTGCTCGACGGGTTCGACGAAATCAAGATCTGCACCGCCTACCGCCGCAACGGGCGAAACCTACGACTACGTCCCGGCCGGGGCCTCGGCGCAGGCCGAGATCGAGCCGGTCTACGAGACCGCCGAGGGCTGGCGCGAAAGCACCCGCGGCGCCCGCTCCTGGGCGCAATTGCCGGCGACCGCGATCAAGTACATCCGCCGCCTCGAAGAGCTGATCGGCGCGCCGGTGGCGATGCTGTCGACCAGCCCCGAGCGCGACGATACGGTTCTGGTGCGCGACCCCTTCGCCGATTGAGCGAGCGGGCGTCCCAGTCAGCGTACGCCGCGTCCTTGGGAAGCAGCGGGCGCCCTGTCGGCGAGACGGAGATGGTCGCGGATGTAGCCGTCGACGTGGCCGGTGATCGTGTCCAGACTGTCGTTGAAATAGTGGTCGGCGCCTGGGATCTTGCGAAAATCGATCTTGATATCGCGTTGGTGCGACAGCTTGGTGACGAGCTTTTGCACCGAGTTCGATCGGCACTACCGTGTCCTGGTCGCCTTGCAGGATCAGGCCCGATGACGGGCACGGAGCTAGAAAAGTAAAGTCGTAGATGTTCGCTGGCGGCGCGATCGCGATGAAGCTCTCGATCTCAGGCCGCCGCATCAGCAGCTGCATGCCGATCCAGGCCCCAAAGGAAAAGCCGGCGACCCAACAGGTTCCGGCATTCGGGTTGTAGGTCTGCAGCCAATCGAGAGCGGAGGCGGCGTCGGACAGTTCGCCCTCTCCGCGGTCGAAGCTGCCCTGGCTGCGTCCCACCCCGCGAAAGTTGAAGCGCAGGGTGGAAAAGCCCTGGCGAACGAAGGACTGATAAAGCGCATAGACGAGTTTGTTGTGCATTGTCCCGCCATGCTGCGGATGCGGGTGCAGCACGAGCGCCATCGCCGAGGCCGGCGCACGGCTGTGGTGATATCGCGCCTCGATTCGGCCCTCCGGCCCGTTGATAATTACGTCAGGCATGATTGTTCCAGCTGAACGTCCGAGTGCACAGGTCGGTGACCGGCACATTGGGGTTTCTCTGCGCGTCCGCAATTCTTGATCATTTTTGTCGGACAATTATATGCTCGCTCAGGGCGTCCGCGCGGCAAAATCCGGAGCGGTCACGCCGCAGAGACGTTAATATAGTGATATCGATGCTGCTGAAAAACCTGCGCGACGAAATCGATGCGACGCTCGCGCGCGATCCCGCCGCGCGGTCAAGGGTCGAGGTGGCGCTATGCTACCCGGGGTTTCATGCCATCGTTTTTCATCGCGCATCACATTGGCTGTGGATGCGCGGCTGGCTGCTGGCCGGGCGGTTCGTGTCGCATCTCGGGCGGATCCTGACCGGCATCGAAATTCACCCCGGGGCGCGCATCGGCAGGCGTCTGTTCATCGATCACGGCATGGGAGTGGTCATCGGCGAGACCGCCGAGATCGGCGACGATTGCACCCTGTATCAGGGCGTAACCCTCGGCGGCACCTCGTTGACCAGGGGCGCGAAGCGGCACCCGACGCTTGGCAATGACGTGATCGTCGGCTCGCATGCTCAGATCCTCGGCCCATTCCGCGTCGGCAATGGTGCGCGGATCGGGGCGCACGCGTTGGTGCAGACCGAGGTGCCGGACGGGGCGAGGATGGTCGGAATCCGGGCGCGTCCGCTGGCGCGCCCGCTCGCCGCAATCGCTGTCCGATCCGGTGTTTCAGCCCTACGGCATATGCGAGAACATTCCCGATCCGATTGCTCGCGCCCTCAACGGCCTCCTCGACGAAGTCACGAACCTGCGCAGGCGTTTGGCCGAAATCGAGGGCAACCAGTCGCGGACTGACCCCGATAGCATCGCGGGCGTCGACGCGTCGAAACCTCATCTCGGGAACGGCGCCATCGAGAACGAGCGCGTCTCCTGAGGACCGCATCATGAGGCTCAGCACCAAGGGGCGCTATGCGGTGATGGCGATGGTGGATCTCGCCCAGCACAGCGGCGGCGACCCGGTCTCGCTCGCCGAGATCGCCGAGCGCCAGGAGATTTCGCTGTCCTACCTCGAACAACTCTTTGCGATGCTGCGCAAGAGCGGGCTGGTAAAGAGCGTACGCGGGCCCGGCGGGGGCTATCTCCTCGCCAACGACCGCAACGAGAACTCGCGTTGCCGACATCATTCTGGCGGTCGATGAGCCGATCCGCGCGACACGCTGCGCCCCCGGTGCACCGGTCGGCTGCCGCGGCAACCGCACGCGCTGCTTGACCCATGATTTGTGGGAAGAACTGGGCAATCAGATCCATCTCTTCCTGAGCTCGGTCTCGCTCGCCGACGTCTGCGAGCGCCGCGTGCTGGGAACCAGCGGCCGCATCCATTGCGAAGCCTTTCGCGGCGCTGCCGTTACCATGGGACCGTGACGAGAAGCGCTGTGCCAGGCCCCGAGACCTATCTCGATTGGAATGCCACCGCACCGCTCCGGCCTGAGGCGGCGGCTGCGATGACCGCAGCGCTGGGGCATTGCGGCAACCCTTCCTCGGTGCATCGCTGGGGCCGTGCCGGCCCGGGCGACGGTGGAGCGCGCCCGGATCGCGGTTGCAGCGCTGGTCAGCGCGCCGGCCGAAGCCGTGGTTTTTGTCAGCGGCGGCACCGAGGCCAATCATCTGGCCATTCTCGGCGCCGGGCGGCAGCGTGTGTTGGTCTCGGCGGTCGAGCACGATTCGGTGCTGCAAGCGGCTCCCACAGCCGAACAAATCCCAGTCGACCGAGACGGCGTCGTCAGGCTCGACCTGCTCGATCTTATTCTTGGCAAAGAGCAGACGCCGGCGCTGGTATCGGTCATGTTCGCCAACAACGAAACGGGCGTGATCCAGCCGGTGGCCGAAATCGCGGCGGTGGCGCACGCCCACGGCGCCCTCTTTCATTGTGATGCGGTGCAGGCTGCTGGCAAGATTCCACTTGATGGTTCAGCCATTGGCGCCGATCTCGTTACCCTGTCGGCGCACAAGATCGGCGGCCCGCCGGGCGTCGGTGCGCTGCTCGCGCGCAGCGGACTCGACCTGACGCCTGTCCTGCGTGGCGGCGGGCAGGAGCGCGGTCGCCGTGCCGGTACCGAAAACCTGCCGGGGATCGTCGGGTTCGCCGCCGCGGCCGCCGCCGCCGCGGCCGAAATCGCGGTATACGATCGCGTCCGTGCATTGCGCGATGCTTTGGAGGCCGAGATTTTGGCCGTAGCGCCGGACGCGGTGGTCCTCGGCAACGCGGCGCCTCGACTGCCCAACACCACGGCGATTGCGATGCCCGGCACCGCCGCCGAGACCCAGATCATCGCCCTCGATCTCGACGGCGTCATGGTCAGCGCCGGCGCCGCCTGTTCATCCGGCAAGGTCGGTCCGAGCCATGTGCTGAAGGCGATGGGGTTAACGCCCGATATCGCCGCCACGACGATCCGGGTTAGTCTCGGCTGGGCAACGACCGAGCGCGATGTGAGTCGTTTCCTGCAATCCTGGACCGCACTTTACCGGCGCCGGCGCGGCTCCACGGAAAAGGCACGCGCAGCATGAACCCGCCCCGCGCCCAGGCACTGGCACGCAACGGTGCCAACACGCCGCCGATCTACCTCGACAATCAGTCGTCGACACGGGTCGATCCGCGCGTGCTCGAAGCGATGCTGCCCTATTTCACCGAGCATTTCGGCAATCCACACAGCACTAGTCACGCCTACGGTCATGTTGCAGCCGAGGCCATCGAGCAAGCGCGAGCGGCGAGTCGCGGCACTGATCCGCGCCGATCCGCGCGAGATTATATTCACCTCGGGTGCCACCGAATCGAACAACCTCGCGATCAAGGGTGCGGCGCACTTTGCCCGTGCCCATCCCCAAGGTGCCCAACCCCGCGACCACATCATCACCCTGGCGACCGAGCACAAATGCGTGCTCGAAAGCTGCGCGCAGCTCGAACGCGAGGGGTTCGCGGTGACCTATCTCCCGGTCGAGCCCGATGGTCTCCTCGCGCTCGATAAGTTGGCGGCGGCATTGTCCGAGCGCACTTTGCTGGTCTCGATCATGGCCGCACACAATGAGATCGGGGTGATCCAGCCGCTCGCCGAAATCGGCGCATTGTGCCACCGCAAGGGCGTATTGTTTCACAGCGACGCGGCGCAGGCCGTGGGCAAGATCCCGCTCGATGTCGAGGCGATGCATATCGACCTGATGTCGATCTCCGGCCACAAGATGTATGGGCCAAAGGGCGTCGGCGCTCTGTATGTCCGCCGCCGGCCGCGCGTGCGGCTGCTGCCGCTGATCGATGGCGGCGGGCAGGAGCGCGGGCTGCGCTCCGGCACCTTGCCGACGCCGCTTTGCGTCGCACTTGGTCGGGCGGCGGCGATTGCGGCCGCCGAAATGTCGGAGGAAACGGCGCGACTGCGCGGGCTGCGCGACCGGCTGTATCAGGGCTTGGCGCGTCGCGTTCCCGGGCTGGGTCTCAACGGGAACGCCGAGAGCCGCCTTGCCGGCAACCTCAACTTGACTTTTCCGGGGATCGAAGCGCCGATGCTGATCGAGGCCTGCCCGGCGATCGCGATCTCGACCGGCTCTGCCTGCACCTCGGCGACGATCGAGCCGTCCTACGTGCTGCGCGCCCTCGGCCTTCCCGACACGCTCGCCAGCACCGCGATCCGGATCGGCCTCGGCCGGTTCAACACCGCAGCAGAGGTCGATTTCGCGGTCGACGCGCTGGCCGACGCCGCAGCCAGGCTCGCGGGCGAGAATGGGGTGCGGCAGCGGAGCGGCATACCTACATAACCAGCCGATATCACGCGTTGGAGAAGAGGATGAGGGCGAGACAGCAGGCCTTGAAGGTGACCGACGCTGCAGCGCAGCGGATCCAGGCGCTGCTAGCCAAACGCGGCAAGCCGTCGGCCGGGATCAGGATCGGGGTGCGGTCGCGCGGCTGCTCCGGCCTCAGCTATACGCTCGAATATGCCGATGAAAAGGGCAAGTTCGACGAGGTCGTCGAGGACAAGGGCGTCACAGTCCTGATCGACCCGAAGGCGGTGATGTTCATCCTTGGCACTGAGATGGATTACGTCGAGGAAAAGCTGCAGAACGGCTTCACCTTTCGCAACCCGAACGAAAAAGGCCGTTGCGGCTGCGGCAAATCCTTTCACGTCTGAGCTTCCAATTTTATCGGGCCCGTTCGCGGGATGTGGATGGCCGGTCCGGGCCGAGGCCTATAATCGCTGGAAGCCGAGCGAGGCCAGTGCGTGAAGCTGTTTCAGATAGAGGAGCCTGAGGGCGGGCCGACCGATCCGAGCGCTCCGGGTGCGGCGATCGGCATCGATGCGAGTGGTGCCGACATCGAGGTCGCGATGTCGGTCGGCGGCAACGCGGTGGTGCTTGCCGATCGCGAGGGCTTTGAGCAATCGCTCCCGGTGCCGGCCGCAGACGGCACGGTGGCGCGATGGCAGCAGCTGTTCGAAGGAGCGCGGTTGCGGGCCGAGCGCGCGCTGGGCCGGCCGGTGACGCATGCCGTGATTGTCAGTTGCATGTTACGAGATACAGCCGCGGCTGCACGCATCGAGGAGGCGGCGGTACAGAGCCGGGCTCGTGGTTCTACGTCTCGCCGCCGCTACCGAGCTACCATCCGAGGTGGCGCCGGCCTCGGCGGCGGCGGTCCTCGCTGAGGACTTGGCGCCGCGGCCGGACCCAGGCGCCGCATTGGGCGCGGATTTCACCTGATGCCAAAAATGGTCTTTATCGAGCGCGATGGGACGCATCGCGAGGTTGATGCCCCCCTCGGGTTGTCGGTGCTCGAAGTCGCCCATCGCCACGATATCGATATCGAGGGGGCTTGCGAAGGCTCGCTAGCCTGCTCGACCTGCCACGTCATCATCGACCCCGAGTGGTACGAGCTGCTCAAGGAAGCAAGCGAGGACGAGGAGGACATGCTCGATCTCGCCTTCAACCTCAGCAAGACGTCCCGGCTTGGCTGCCAGGTCATCATTACCGAGGAGCTCGACGGCTTGACGGTGCGGCTGCCGGCGTCGACTCGCAACCTGTTGCGCGGCTGACGCGGCCGCTTGGCGCAATCGTGGACGGGCTCTTTTCGCGACTGGTCGCGGCTTCTTCCGAGGCGTGGAGCGGCTATACCAAACACGATTTCGTTCTGCTGCTCGCCCGGGGCGAGCTGCCGGAAGCCTGTTTCCGGCGCTATTTAATCCAGGACTATCTGTTTCTGATCCATTTCGCGCGCGCGTGGGGCCTGGCGATCTATAAATCAGACACGTCTCGGCGAAATGCGCCGGGCGCAGCGGCTGGTCGCCGCGACGCTCGACGTCGAGATCGGCCTCCATATCGAATTATTGCCGCGGCTGGGGCCTGTCGGAAGCGGCGATGATCGCCGAGCCCGAGGCGATGGAGACGATCGCCTACACCCGCTTTGTGCTCGACCGCGGCTTGGCGGGCGATCGGCTCGACCTTGAGACCGCGCTGGCGCCCTGCATCATCGGTTACGCGGTGATCGCGGCCGAGCGCATGGCCGATCCGGCGACGCGGCTCGACGGCAACCGCTACCGCGACTGGCTCGAAATGTATGCCGGCTCGGAGTACCAAGACCTCGCGCGGGAGGCCGAAGCGGCGCTCGACGAGCAGTTCGCGCGCCGCGCGGGCGAAGGGCGCTTTCCTTCTCTCGTCGCGAGTTTCGCCACCGCCACCCGGCTCGAGGCCGATTTCTGGCAGATGGGGCTCGACGCGCAGCCATGATGCCGCCGGATATTGACATCGCCGGCAATCCGGCCGACCACCGGATCGTCGTCGCCATGTCGGGTGGGGTCAATTCATCGGTGACGGCGGCGCTGTTAGCCGAGCGCGGCTTCGAGGTCGTCGGCATCACCTTGCAGCTTTACGACCATGGTGCGGCGCTCGGGCGCAAGGGCGCGTGCTGCGCCGGGCAGGACATCCACGACGCCGCGCGCGTCGCCGAACGGCTCGGCATCGCCCATTACGTGCTCGATTACGAGAGCCGCTTTCGCGCGGAGGTGATCGAGGATTTCGCCGAGTCGTACCGCCGGGGCGAGACCCCGGTGCCGTGCATCCGCTGTAACCAACGCATCAAGTTTCGCGATCTGCTTGCCACCGCGCGTGACCTCGGCGCTTCGGCGCTCGCCACTGGACACTATGTGCGCCGGAGGGCCGGCCCCGACGGACCCGAGTTGCATCGCGCCCGCGACGCCGCCCGCGACCAGAGCTATTTCCTATTCGCGACGACGCGCGCCGAACTCGATTTCCTGCGTTTTCCATTGGGCGGGCTGGCCAAAGACGAGACCCGCGCGCTGGCCCGGCATTTCGGCTTGGCGGTCGCCGACAAGCCCGACAGCCAGGACATTTGCTTTGTCCCGCAGGGCTCCTATGCGGAGCTGGTCGAGCGGCTGCGCCCCGAAGCCGGCGAGCCCGGCGACATCGTCGACGACGAAGGCCGCGTGCTCGGCCGTCATCGCGGCATCGCCCATTTCACCGTGGGTCAGAGAAAGGGGCTCGGGATCGCCGCCGCCGAGCCGCTCCATGTGCTGGCGATCGAGCCCGAGCGGCAGCGGATTGTCGTCGGACCGCGGGCGGCGCTGGCCGAAACCCGGATTTCGCTGGGCGAGCTGAACTGGCTGGGTCCGCTGCCCCCCAGCCCATCGGGCGTCAGGGTTGCGGCAAAGCTGCGCTCGGCGCAGATGCCGGCGCCGGCGACGCTCTACCCCGGCGCTGCGGCTGGCGAAGCCGAGCTGGTTCTCGACGCCCCGGCCGATGCGGTGGCGCCGGGGCAGGCCGCGGTTCTGTACGATGGCGAGCGGGTGCTGGGCGGCGGCTGGATCCGCCGGCGGCCCGCGGCTTGACCGCCAGCATCCGATCTCCTATATGCGGCGCCGCGCGGCGGGATAGCTCAGCTGGTTAGAGCAGGGGAATCATAATCCCAAGGTCGGGGGTTCAAATCCCTCTCCCGCTACCACCTCGCAATCGGCGATCGGCAAGGCCGTGCGTCCAATTTGCCCAATTCCCGTTCAACCGGGAAAATAACCGGGATTTTCCCTCGCCGCGGCCCCAAAATGGCCGGTCGACCTCCAAAAATAACATGTAAAATCAACAGCCTGAGGGCGAATTCCCGTGCCCGGATAACCGGGAATTATTTCGCCATAACCGGGAATTATTTTGCTCGAACCGGGAATTGACGGGAAATCCCGAAACTGGGCCAGCAAAGCAGGGGCTGACGATAAATCTCATGCCGCACTCAATCCTTCATTATCTCCTCCGCGCTGCGAGGCTAGCGCAGGATTGTGGCGAGAAAACCGTAGATCCCCTGAGCGCCTCGGCCTTTCCTTTGAGGTCGGCTTGCGCGCCTGGTCGAGCTGCTTCTTGGATTTAGGCGACGGCCCATCCCACAGACCATAGGGCCGCTTGTCCCGGCATGGTCCGCGTGCGATGCGTAGCGCGAAGAGTTCTGTGAGCTACGCGGGCAACCGAGGCCGCCATTAGCTGCGTTTTGGATGCAGGTAGACCTCGCTGGAACGCGCCCCTTGACTCATACGTCAGATAAATTATATGAAATTGTGCGATCTAATTTCGCGCCTTTTTCATGGAGAGGAACCGTGCCCGATACGATGGAGAGGAGCCTTCATACAGGGGCTTCCATTAAGGACAAGCGATCAAAATTTGTCGAATTAGCCGAAAATCGCACCAAAAATGCCATCAAAGCCATCCGCGTAATCGCTAAATTGGGTAACAAAAATGCATACGAATTTACTGACGCCGACGTTAACAAGATCGCCAAGGCGTTAATCCGTGAGGTTGAGTTGATGAAGACCCGGATGTCAACCACGGGTGGTAAAGAATTGGTCGACTTCGCGCTGTGAGAGTTCTATCGGCGAAACCCACGAGGGGCCTAATGAACAATGGCGAGATAAGGGATCTTTGCGTCGGCCTGCTGAATGCAGAGAGCGAAGAGGAGGTCATCGATCTCCTTCGGAAGCCGGGTTATTGGGAAGAGCCGGCAGTCTGGCGCCATTACGGCGACGTCGAAAACAATTGGGGCCAAGGTGGCAATCAGCAGAGCCTCGCCGAGGCAGCGCTGGTGGAGAAAATAGTCAACGCGGTCGACGCGCGGCTCATCAATGAGTGCTTGGAGCGTGGCGTCGATCCCAAGGGGCCGGACGCACCTAAGAACATCCGCGAGGCGGTCTCCCGTTTTTTCGAGGGGGGTAGCGGAGACAAGATTTCGATCGGCGGCTTTCTCGAGGAATGGCCGGACGAGAAGATCCGGCAGGTGGCACAAGGGATCACACTGTGCGGCACGGGCACGAAGCCGATCCTGAATCTCACGATCAGCGATTGCGGCGAGGGCCAGACCCCCCGGAAGCTTCCAACGACCATCATGTCGCTCAACAAGAGCAACAAGATGTACATCCCCTTCGTACAGGGGCAATTCAATCAGGGTGGCACCGGCGCGCTGCGCTTTTGCGGCAAGAACAACCTCCAGCTCGTGGTCAGCCGCCGTAATCCGAAGCTTCTCGGGCCGGACCCCGACGAAGACGATTCCCATTGGGGCTTCACCGTGGTCCGCCGCGAGCGACCCACCGGCGGACGCCGTAACTCGATATACACGTATCTGGCGCCCGTCGACGTTGGCACCGCGCATCCGGAACGCAAAGGAGAGCTGTTATCGTTCTCGGCGCCGTCCTTGAAAATCTATCCGGACAGGGACACCCCCTACGGCCGCGAAGCGACCTACGGATCGGTGATTAAGCTGTTCGATTATAAATATCTCGGGGAGCGTTCCAACATCATCCGCGGCCGGAGCATCTTTAGTCGGCTAGACTTGCTGCTGCCCGAGATTGCCTTGCCGATCAGGATGTACGAGTTCCGCAAGAGCGAGAGCGGGAAATATCTTGACTCTGGTAGCCGTGAGACGTCCCTGAGCGGACTGCGCCGCCGGCTCAATAATACCCCAAACGTGGAGAACGGATTTCCTATTACAATCCCGTTTTCGCCGGCCGGCGAGCAACTCTATGCCACCGTTTACGCCTTCAAACCCGCCGGCACGGCGCGTGATGACAGAGATGTCGATGACGGCGAGGCCAATCCGAGGAAGAAGCTCGGGGGCCTTACCCGATACCGCAAGCGCGAAGGGGTGCTGTTCGTGCGGAACGGCCAGACCCAAGGTGCGCTACCGAAAGATTTTTTTCGGACGGGACGCGATAAAGCTGAAGACGCTCGCCGATGACCTTCTGGTGTTCGTCGAATGTGACAAGATGAATGACGATGTCCGCGAAGACCTGTTCATGCCGTCTCGCGATCGGCTTACCGATAATGACTTCAAGGACGAACTTATTGACGGGCTAGAGCAAGCCTTGCGGGACGACGAGTACCTTGCGGCAGTTGCGGAATCAGCGCCAGCTAGAGCGCATGACGGACAGAATGAAGGACGATAAACCGCTCGCCGAGGTTCTGCAGCACCTAATCCGGAGTTCACCCAATCTGACGGCCCTGCTGCAACTTGGGCAGCGGATCACAGCGCCCTTCAATACGAACCCGGCCGCGGCTCAGAAGGAGGAGCCATTCAAGGGTGAGGTCTATCCTAGCTTTTTTAAGATAAAGAACGTTCCCTACGGGGAGGTGCACAAACGGTATTGCCCGATCAACTATCGCATGCGCTTGACATTCGAGACCGACGTCCGCGACGATTATTTCTCCAGGCGGATCGAGGGCGGAAAATTCTCACTGATGTGGATCGACGAGGCGGGCAAGGAGCACAATGTATCCATTGTCGGGCCGAGCCTACGAGACGGCATGGCCAATGTGACGGCGACATTGCCGGACGGCGCGGAAGTCGGCCAGATCCTCAGTTTCGTCGCGCGCACTAGAGATTCCCGCAGCGAGTTCGAAAGCCCAATCGCCGTCACTGTCCGGCCACCGGCGGAGCACCGCAAGGGTGGCAGTAAACCAAAGAAGGACCGGAAGACTGCTGACAAAGCACCCGGGAAAGACCGCGAGAAACCGCGCGAGCTCGCCACGCCGAAGATTGATCCCGTTTATAGAGACCGCTGGGCTGGGCAAAAACCGGCGTTCGATGAGTACACTGGCATGCGGATGGACGTCGATTACGACGCGGAGGAGAATGAAATTCCGGTCTTTCGGATCAACATGGATAACACACCGCTGCTCAACGAGATCAAGCAGCGACGCCTCGAAGACACCTCCGCCCGCAACCAGTTCATGTACGGGAACGTGCTGGTCGGCCTGTCGATCCTCTTGCAGGACAAGGACAAGAATGACGTACCCGAGGATGCGACACAGCCGAAAGTCGAGGACCGGATAGAGACGACATGCCGGGGGCTGGCGCCCTTCATGCTCTCGTTGACGTCACTCGGGCTTGAGGATTTATCGGACGCTGAGCCGCTCGATGGCCTGGAGACGGCCACCGGCTGAGTATCGGTCTTTCCGGTGGATCAGCACAACCTCCCGGCTGCCGGGCGTCTCGCCGCGCTGATCCGAATACCAGCGCCGGCTCGGGACTGTCCGCCATAGCCGGCCATCGGCCTCACCACGAAGTAGTGGCAGAAATACCTCCGACAAACCGGCCTCCTCCATGGTCTCGAGATAGCGTTCGAGCTGCCAGGAGAAGTCGGAGAATGCGACCATCTGAACAATCGTCGTGTTCTCGTCGGCTATGCGCCGCGACTGACGACATCGTGGCGCGGACGTTGTTGAAATAGGTTTTGAGTTCAGGATATTTTCGGTCACCCATCGTGTAGTAGCTGCTGCCGGCACCATCGAGTTTATTGGCAATCATGAAAGGTAGCGGCGCTTCCTTGCGGCCGTCGACTTGCCAGCGATGATACAGCACGTGCACTCCTGGGTACGGCGGCGAGGTAATGACAAGCTTCGGCGCCGGCCAATCGAACAAGCTCTTCGTCGTCTTCAAGCCCGGCCGCTGGGCGATTCATCACGCGCATTGTGGGCGGGTTGGGGTAGCGCTCGACCGCGGTCGCGAAGCTGGCGCGCGCCGGAGACCATTTCCGTCGCGATTTCGGTCAGCATCTTTCGAAACTCATCGACCGTCGGCAGTTTACTACGCCCGTCGAGCGCCCATTGGGCGGTTCGCAAAACGACACAGCGGCCGAATGCTTCGAGACGCCGGGAGCCGAGCCGTAACGCGCTACCGACACCTTGCTCGATCGCTTTTCGCAGCCGCCAGCGCGAGGGATGATCGAGATGCTTGTAATAGCCGAGCTCTGCGTGGTCCGCGAAATAGACTGATGAGGTGTGCATATGCGACAGCTTTGGCAGCTTGGGTCGCCCATGATGCGAGCCGATCGAGTTCAGCCTCGTCGAAGATAGTAGTTTTTACCGTCGCGACGAATTCGGCGAGTGGGCTGATATCGACGCCGATGGCGTGTCGGCCGAGCACCAGCGCTTCCACGAGCGTCGTGCCGCCCCCAACGTGATTGTCCAACACCAGGTCGGCCGGCTGCGTGAATGTCTCAATGGCGGCGCGCACGAATGAAGGGCTGAAACGGGCAGGATACTTGTAGAAGCCGTGCGTCAGACCGCGCACGGGCTCGCGGTCGCGGGCACCGGCCACCAGCGCCGCTTGCGCGGCGCTGGGCAGATTGAGCGTCGGCGGGCGCGTTTTAGTCATGCTTTTTTCCTCGTGTGCTTCTCGCTTTACGAGTAGCGAGCCACGCGGAAATCGCTTCTTCAGTGATCTCGTACGCGGGCCGATCCTCATCCAATGCAGTTTTTTTCAACTCCTTGATCAGATTCGGATGGAGGTAGACGAGGAGCGACTTGCGGCCATCGGGTCTTATTCGAGTGGGATTTTTTGATCCGGAACGGCTGGCCATTAGTCTCAAGCTATCTGGATAGCTACCGTGTTAGCTATTGCATGGGAGTGTGAGTGCCGCAACAGTAATTTCCGACCGAATCCCTCCCCGGGCGGTAGAATTCTGACTGTCGACGCTATTTTCCGCGCTCGCCCAGTCGAATGTCGGTTATGGCCGGGCCGCGGCTGCTAGTGGGGCCAGGCGACGATGTTGAAGTCGTCGAGCAGGGGCGCGATGCGGCCGGTGTCGGACTGGTCCATGATCGCGCGGGCCGGCCAAGCCTCTACCTTTTCACTCTTGTCCGAGGCGGTCGTCTAGAACGGGCGGCGCGAAACGGAGCGAGCCGGTTGGGAAGGCGTGGATACGCGGAACAAGTCCGCGCAAGACCGTTTCAATTATTCCGTGCGTGCCCTTTTTTGAGCGGGGTGAAGCCCGTGCCGGCGGCGGGCGTAGGTCCCGGCCTGTGCCGGGACGACGACCGGGCAGGCGTTCCGCGTCGGGGTGGAAGGTGGCGATGTTATGTTTTGGTTGTGTTGAATTTATTGAGTAGTTGTTGTTGTGTTTTGATTTTGTATTGTTTTGATGATTGTGTAGGTTGTGTGTTTGTGGGGGTTGCGTCGGGGTGGAAGGTGGCTAATGGGGCCAGGCGGCGGTGTTGAAGTCATCGAGCAGGCGGCGATGCGGCCTGAATCGGATTGGTCCATGATCGCGCAGGCCGTCCGGGCGTCTTTCTTTTCGCTCTTGTCCAAGGCGGCCGATTTGAGCGCTTTTCGACCGAGTTGATGCACCCGGCACGCTCACCCCCACCCCGACCCGCCCCCATCGAGGGGGCGGGAGTAAAATGGGGGTGCTGACACAGGCCTTCCCCCTTGATGGGGAGGGTTTGGGAGGGGATGAGTGCGGTTCAATTTGGTCGGAAACCGCTCTAGACGGGCGGAGAGAACGAAGCGAGCCGGTTAGGAAGGCGTGGATACGCGGAACACGTCCGCGCAAGACCCCTTCAATTGTTTCATGTGTCCTTTGTCACTTGGCCGGAAGCTCGCGCCAGGGCCGGGGTGGGTCCCGGCCTGCGAGCGTGTGAAGGAATTGGTCTCGAAACGAAAGCCGGGTGCGGTAGGCCGCCGTGCGTGGTTCGAGACGCGCCTTCGGCGCTCCTCACCATGACGTACGTTATTGATAGCATTGAGAAACCACCTCATCCCCGGCCTGCGCCGGGGCAGGCTCTGAGGAAGCCGCAACGCGGCTGTCTCGAAGGACGCACCGTACCGACCCAACCATCCTTCAATTCCCTCACACGCTCCTGCGCCGGGACGATGACCGGGCAGGCGTTCTGGCGTCGGGGTGGAAGGTGGTTAGTGGGGCCAGGCGACGGTGTTGAAGTCGCCGAGCAGGGCGGCGATGCGGCCCGAGTCGGACTGGTCCATGATCGCGCGGGTCGTCCGAGCCTCTTCCTTTTCGCTTTTGTCCTGGGCGGTCGTCTAGAACGCGCGGAGAGAACGAAGCGAACCGGTTAGGAAGGCGTGGATACGCGGAACACGTCCGCGCAAGACCGCATCAATTGTTTCATGCGTCCTTTGTCACTTGGGCGGAAGCTCGCGCCAGGGCCGGGGTGGGTCAGGGCCTGCGAGCGTGTGAAAGAATTGCCGGTAGTTCGTCATTCCGGGGCGAGGGCGCAGCCCACGAGCCCGGAACCCATGAACACAGACCTGCGATCCGTCGGAAAAGCCGGTGTTCGTGGGTTCCGGGTCTGCCCCTGCGGGGCATCCCGGAATGACGATTTCTGGCGAAGGCATATCTTCACACGCTCCTGCGCCGGGACGGCGACAGGGGCGGGCGCCCGATTTGTGGGGGAGGTGTTCTTGCAGGCTTCGCCATCGTGTGCTACATGTAGCGCGGAGAGGTGAGGATGGCTAAGCCGATGTCGAGCGCCGCGCGGGTCGAGCGCCGCCGCGCCAAATTGCGGGCAGCCGGGCTGCGGCCGGTCCAGATCTGGGTCCCGGATACCCGCGTGCCGGGATTTCCCGAGGAGTGCCGCCGACAGTCTCGCCTGGTGCGCAACAGCGAGACCGATGCGAGCCGCGTCGAGGAGGAGGCGTGGGCGGCCGCTTCCTGGGAAGCGGCCGCGAATGATTCGGGGTGATCTCGTCGTGGTCTCCTTGCCCGGCGATTACGGCAAGCCGCGGCCCGCTATGGTTATCCAGTCGGATCTGTTCGCCGAGCATCCCTCGGTTACCGTCCTGCCGATCACCAGCCATCTGGTCGACGCGCCGCTGCTGCGTATCGGGATCGGTCCTGACAGCGGCGTGGAACGGGTGTCGCAGATCCAGATCGACAAGGCGCAAACCCCGCGCCGAGAAAGGATCGGCGCGGTTATCGGCCGGGTGGACAATGCGACCCTGACCGCCGTTAACCGGGCCCTCGCGGTATTTCTGGGATTGGCGTGACCGGGACGGTCCCTGCGAGCCATGCGACCTAAAATTCGCCGGCCAGGGCCGAAACGAATAAGTGGATTCGCAGAACAGATTCGCGCAAGACGGGGTTCGATTGCTTCGTGGGTCTATCGTCACGGGCGGAAGCCCGTGACGGCGGCGGGCCTGGGTCCCGGCCGCCGTGCGTGGTTCGAGACGCGCCTTCGGCGCTCCTCACCATGACGTACGTTATTGATAGCATTGAGAAACCGCCTCATCCCCGGCCTGCGCCGGGGCAGGCTCTGAGGAAGCCGCAACGCCTCTGTCTCGAAGGACGCACCGTGCCGACCCAGCCATCCTTCAATTCCCTCACACGCTCCTGCGCCGGGACGACGATCGGGCAGGCGTTCCGGCGCCGGGTGGAAGGTGGCTAATGGGGCCAGGCGACGGTGTTGAAGTCGTCGAGCAGGGCAGCGATACGGCCTGAATCGGACTGGTCCATGATCGCGCGGGCGCGGCGGGTGGCGGCGACCATGTCGAGGCCGCGAATGCGCTGCTTGACGCGCGGGATGTTGCGCGGCGCCATCGACAGGTTGCGCAGGCCCAGCCCGAGCAGCAGCGCGGTAAAGCGCGGCTCGCCGGCCATCTCGCCGCAGATGCTGATCGGCATGCCGCGGCGCAGCGCCGCCTCGATCGCGAACTGGATCAGGCGCAGCACGGCCGGGTGCAGCGGGTTGTAGAGATGCGCGACCTGCTCGTCGCTGCGGTCGATCGCCAAGGTGTATTGAATGAGATCGTTGGTTCCGATGGCGAAGAAATCGGCCTCGGCGGCGAGCGAGTTGGCGGCCAGCGCGGCACCCGGCACCTCGATCATCGCGCCCAATGGCGGCATCGGCTTGGGCAGCGCCATGCCGCGCCGCCGCAGCCGGCGGGCGACCTGCTCCATCGCCTCGCGCACGCGGCGGATCTCGCTCGCGGTCGAGATCATCGGCAACAGGATGCGCAACGGCCCCTCGGCGGCGGCGCGCAGCATCGCCGCGAGCTGCGGGTCGAGCAATCGGCGGTCCTTCAACGACAGCCGGATCGCGCGCAGGCCGAGCGCCGGGTTGTCGGGCGCGGGATAATCATCGGCCAACGAGCGCGCGAGCTTTTCGCCGCCGAGGTCGAAGGTGCGCACGGTGACCGGCTTGCCTTCCATGCCGCGGACCAGCGCCGAGAACACCGCGTACTGCTCGTCCTCGTCGGGCAGGTCGTCGCGGTTCATGTAGAGGAACTCGGAGCGGACGAGCCCCAGCCCCATCGCGCCGTTGGCCACCGCCAGATCGAGCTCGACCGGCAATTCGAGATTGGCTTCGAGCTTGATCTCGACCCCGTCGCGGGTCGCCGCCGGCAGCCGGCGCAAACGGGCGAGATGGCGCCGCTCGACCACCAACGCGTCGCGGCGCGCCTCGTACTCGGCGATCGTTTCCGGCGTCGGGTCGAGGATCACGGTGCCCACGGCGCCGTCGATCACCACCGTCGCGTCGGATCGCGCATATTCGGTCAATGCCGGAACCGCGAGCACCGCCGGCAGGCCGAGCGCGCGCGCAACGATCGCGGTGTGGCTCTCGGCGCCGCCGAACTGGGTGGCAAAGCCGGCGACGCGCTGCGGATCCATCAGCGCGGTGTCGGCCGGGGTCAGCTCGTCGGCGAGGATCACCGCCCCCTCGCACATGGCCGAATAGGGGACGTAGGGTTTTTTGATCAGGTTGCGGATCAGCCTGGTGCCGACGACGCGGATGTCCTCGATCCGGGCGGCCAGATAGGGATCGCGCATCGCCGCAAAACTCTTGGCGATTTCGTCGATCTCGATCTCGACGGCGCGCTCGGCGTTGATCCGGGTGCGGCCGATGCGCTCGCCGACGCCGCGCACCAGACGCGAGTTGGAGAGCATCGCCAGATGGGCGTCGAGCAGGTAGCCGATCTCCTCGGCGGCGGATTCGGGGAGGCCGGCGGCTTTGGTCTTGAGCTTGCGCAGCTGGCGCAGCGAAACCGTCACCGCCTCGCTGAAGCGCCCGCGTTCGGCATCGATCTCGGTTTCGGGGATGTGGCTCTCATGGACCTGAACATCGCCGCCCTCGCTCAGATAGGCGGGGCCGATGGCGATGCCCGGCGACACGCCGAGCCCGGACAATCGCTGCTCGGCGGCGGTGGCCTCCGCGGTCAGTTCGGCCGCCTCGTCAATCCTCATTGAATTTGCATTCGATCAGGTCGGCCAGCGCGCTGACCGCCTCGGCGGCCTGCGGTCCGCTGGCGGAGAGCTCGACGACCGCGCCCGGCGCCGCCGCCAGCATCATCAGCCCCATGATCGAGCGGCCCGAAACTTCGGTGCCGTTCTTGCGCACCCGCACATCGGCGTCGAATTGCGCGGCGGTCTTGACGAAACGCGCCGAGGCGCGCGCGTGCAACCCGCGCTGGTTGCAGATCGTCGCGATCCGGCGAACGGTTGCGGGCGCCGCATCGGCGCCGCTCGGTTGGCCATCGCTCATCGCCGGGCGTCGGTCAGCAATTGCGAGGCGACGTTGATGTATTTGCGTCCGGCCTCCTGGGCGCCGAGCACGGTGCGCTCCAGGCTTTCGGTTTGCCGCAGGCTGGCGAGCTTGATCAGCATCGGCAGATTGACCCCGGCTACGACCTCGATCTTGGCGCGGTCCATCACCGAGATCGCCAGGTTCGACGGCGTGCCGCCGAACATGTCGGTCAGCAGCACGGCGCCGTCGCCGCTGTCGACCTCGGCGATGCGGCGCAGGATTTCCTGGCGGCGCTGTTCCATGTCGTCATCGGGACCGATGCAGACGGCGGCGATCTGGGTCTGCGCGCCGACGACGTGCTCGAGTGCGGCGACAAATTCCGCCGCGAGCCGTCCATGCGTCACCAAAACCATGCCGATCATCGAAATCCCTCTGCTGAGCCCAGGCGCCGCCGTTCAACCCACGGCGGCGGAGGCGCCCATCGGGAGCGGCGCATCCGGGCCATGCGACGGAAGGTCGCGATGCGCGACCTCGACGCGCCATCCCGCTTCGCACAGCCGCGCGGCCAGCCGCTCTGCGACGTAGACCGAGCGATGCCGGCCGCCGGTGCAGCCGATTGCGATCGTGAGATAGGTCTTGCCCCTGATTTCGTAACGCGGCAGCAGGGGGCGCAGCAGGCGCCACAGCCGGTCGAAGAATGGTGCGAAATCGACGTCTCTCTCAATGTGCGCGGCGACCGCCGGGTGGTGTCCGGTCAGCGTCCGAAGATCGTCAACATAGTACGGATTGTCGAGAAAGCGCACATCGAAGATCAGATCGGCATCGCGCGGCACGCCGTTACGATAGGCAAACGAGGTAACGAAAACGTGCATGCCGCGCGCATCGAGGGCGAAATGTCCGGTCAGCACGCGCTTCAAATCGGCGGGGGTCAAGGCCGAGGTGTCGATCACCAGATCAGCGCGGTGTCGCAGGGCAGAAACCACTTGGCGCTCACGGCGGATGCCGTCCATGATCGAGCGGTCTCCGGCCAGGGGATGGGGCCGTCGCGTGTCGGTATAACGCCGTTCGAGCCGTTCGTCATCACAGTCGATAAACAGTACCGCCAACGCCCGCCCGGAGCGGCCGATGATTTCGGCGAGGGTTTCGAGCATGGTCTCGGCGGTGAAGCCGCGGGTGCGCGTATCGGCGCCGACCGCAATCGCCGGGACGTCGGCAGCGCTACTCTCGATCAGCTCCGGGACCAGCGAAGCCGGCAGATTATCGAAGGTTTCGTAGCCCAGATCTTCGAGGGTCTTGAGCGCGGTCGACCGCCCTGCCCCCGACATTCCCGTCACCAGCAGGACGCGAGCCGGCACCGTGCTTTTGGCCGCCCCGGAACCCCTTCGACCACCCTTGGTCCTCATCGCCCGATTATAGCGGGCAACGGTCCCGCCGCCAACGCGCGCAGGATTAGGCGCAGCTTTGCTGCTGCGGCGACCTCGAACGCCGCCAGTCGCGATCAGCGGCACGGCAATGCCCAGCACCGCCTCGAACCGCGGTTCCGGCAGCCGTTCGATCTCACCCGAAGGGAGGAGGTCGACGATCAGCGCCAGCGGCGCTCCGGCCACCGCATCGACCCGCACGATGCCGACCCCGCGGACTTCGATCATTCCCGCGATCGCGTCGGGAGCATGGACCATAACCCGCGCGCCCTCGAGCCGCAGCAGCGCCTGGTCATCGGCGACGAGATCGGCGCCGCCATCGATCAGGCGCAGGCCCAAATCCGATTTTCCGGCGCCGGACGGGCCGCGCAGCAAGACCGCCTCGCCGTCGATCGCAACCGCTGTTCCGTGAACCAGCAGCGTGTCGGTCACGATTGCGCCGGCAGGCGGATGCAAAAGCTGGCGCCGATGACGACGCCGGCCCCATCCTTGCGGTTCTCGGCCCAGATCATGCCGCGATGGGCTTCGACGATTTGCTTGGAGATCGCCAGACCGAGCCCGGAATGCGTGCCAAATTTCTCGCCGGCGGGACGCTCGGTGTAGAAGCGGTCGAAAATCGCGGTGAGCTTGTCGTCCGGAACGCCCGGGCCCTCATCCTCGACGGTGACCAGGACCGCCCGCCCGTCGAGCCGCGCGGTCAGGCGGATCTCGCCGCCGCGGCGGGCTGAACGACACGGCGTTGGCGATCACGTTGCGGAACACCTGCGACAGCCGCGTCTCGATCCCCGGCACGACCAGCGGGCGGGCACGCTCGGGAAGATCGAGGACGAGGCGTGGCCCATCTTCCGCATGCGTGGCGTCGTGCACGTCGACGAGCGCGCGCAGCATCGCCGCAATGTCGACCGGCGCCAGTTCGAGCCGGCTCAGTTCGGCATCGAGGCGCGAGGCGTCGGAAATATCGGTGATCAGCCGGTCGAGCCGCTCGACATCGTCGAGGATAATGGCCATCAGCCGCCGCTGGTTTGCCGGGTCCTCGATCCGGACGGCGGTCTCGACCGCGCTCTTGAGCGAGCTCAACGGGTTCTTGATCTCATGCGCGACATCGGCGGCGAACCGCTCGATGGCGCTCATCCGCTGCCACAGGGCGTCGGTCATTTCGCGCAACGAGCCGGAAAGATCGCCGATTTCGTCGCCCCGCCGGGTGAAATCCGGGATCTCGACCCGGGCGCGGCGGCCGCGCGCGCGCTCGGCCGCAGCGGCCAGTCGGCGTATCGGGCGGACGATCGTCCCGCCGAGATAGAACGACATCAGCACGGTGACGAGGAGCGCCACCCCGAAGATGCGCAACAGCTCGAGCCGCACCGTGCGCAGCTCCTCCTCGATTTCGTTGCTGCCGGTCGACAGCATCAGCGCGCCCAGCACCTGCTTGTAACGCTGGACCGGGATAGCGACGCTGAAGACGAGGCCGCCGGTCGCCGGATCGCTGCGGATCGCGTCCCCGGTTTCGCCGCGCAACGCAGCAGCGACCTCGGCGTAATTCGAAGCCCGCGGCGAAGCGCTTTCGCGATAGACGGGGAAGCGCTTGTGGCGCGGCAGCTTGCCGACGACCCAGTCGTAGGCATTTTCGGCAAAGTCGAGGATCGGCCCTTCGCTATCGAGAGGCGGCAATTCGAGCACCTGAACTGCCCCGCCCGGCCCGCGCAAGACGCGGCTGTCGGCGATGATATCGCCCTTGATGTCGAACAGCCGCGCCCGCGTCTTGGTCGGCGCGACCAGGCGGCGCATCATCTGGCGGGCGAGATCCGGGAGCAGAACTTCGCCCTCGTCGGCAGAATCGAGGACGGCGCCCTCACCCAGTGCCGCGGCGAAGATTTCTCCCTGCATCTTCAGCGATTCGATCTGCTGGCCCATCAGGCTCGTCTGATATTTGCCGAGGTAAAGGAACCCGCCGGCGAGCAGCGCCAGCGCCAGCACATTGACCGCGAGGATACGCCGGGTAAGCGGCGAGATCGGCCAGCGCCAGCCACGGCGTCGCGATCGCCGGGCGGCGGGCCGGCCGCGGTCTGGCGAGGAGGCGGACCGCGGGACCGGGTCGGCGGCCACCGCGTCATCGGCAACCGTCGTCAGCGGCGGCGCCGGGGCCGGTTCAGCGGTCGCGGTATCGATACCCAACGCCATAGAGGGTTTCGATCTGGGCGAAATCGCTGTCGACCGCCTTGAACTTCTTGCGCAGCCGTTTGATGTGGCTGTCGATCGTGCGGTCATCGACATAAATGTGCTCGCCATAGGCCGCGTCCATCAGCTGGTCGCGGTTCTTGACGTGCCCCGGGCGGTGCGCCAGCGATTTGAGGATCAGAAACTCAGTCACGGTCAGTTCGACCGGCTCGGAGCCCCAGGTGCACAGGTGCCGCGCCGGATCGAGAATTAGCTGCCCGCGTACCACTACCGGCTCGCCATGCGCATCCTCACGCTCGCGCGCCAGCTCGCCGCGGCGGATCAGCGCACGGATCCTCTCGACCAAGAGGCGCTGCGAGAACGGCTTTCTGATGTAGTCGTCGGCCCCCATGCGCAGGCCCAGCAATTCGTCCACCTCATCGTCCTTCGAGGTCAGGAAGATCACCGGGATGTGACTCAGTCGGCGCAGGTGCTCGAGCAGCTCCATGCCGTCCATGCGCGGCATCTTGATGTCGAGCACAGCGAGATCGACCGGCTGGGCGGTCATGCCCTTCAGCGCTTCGGCCCCGTCGCTGTAGCAGCGCACCAAAAAGCCCTCGGCCTCGAGCGCAATCGATACCGAGGTCAGGATGTTGCGGTCGTCATCGACAAGAGCAATAGTGTTCGCCACTTGGTGCACCCCCCATTAATCTTGCAGCAAGACGGAACGGCCGTAGAGCGGATGCTGTCGCGTTTAAATATGGCCATTTCTCGGCAAAGACAAACCCGGACGCGCGGTTTTGTTACACGACTTTGGCGGTGGCCCATCCGCGGTTGGTCGCTGCGCTTTACCCGCCGCCCCCGCATTTGTTCACTCGCTGCATGAGCGAAACCAGCTCGAGTCGGGATCCCGCGGGGTTCGCCCGGCGACTGTTGCGCAGGCGCGACCGGGCGGCGCTTGCCACCAGTCTGCGCGGCGCGCCCTATGCCTCGCTCGTGCTCGTCGCCGCCGATCTCGACGCGACCCCGCTACTGCTGCTCTCCGACCTCGCCCAGCACAGCCGCAACATCGCCTTCGAGCCGCGGGTTTCTTTGCTTTTCGATGCGACCGAGGGCCACCCTGATCCGCTCGCCGGGCCGCGTTTGACCGTGCTCGGACGGGCCAAGGCGGCGAAGGATGGGCGACTGCTCGCGCGCTTTACCGCGCGCCACCCGTCAGCCTCGCTGTACGCCGGTTTTGCTGATTTCCGCCTCTACCGAGTTGAGGTCGAGCGCGGTCATCTAGTCGCCGGGTTCGGCCGGATCGAATGGATCGAGGCCAGCGAATTGCTGTTCGCGCCCGACACGCGCGGTCTCGCGGCGGTCGAGCCGGCGATCCTCGCGCAGATCAACGAGGTCCATGCCGCCGCGATCGCAGTCTTATGCACAGCGAGTGCTCGGGCGCGCCGGCAGTGGCTGGCGGATGACCGGCATCGATCCCGACGGCGTCGACCTGCGCTGCGCCGGCGACACCGCCCGGCTCGATTTTCCCAGCCCGGTGCTGACCCCTGAGGCGGCACGAGCTGCCCTCGCCCGGCTCGTCGCAGAGGACGCACCGGTAGCGCGAGCGTTGCGCAGACTTTGACATGCTCGCCCGGCTATGGTACGGCGCCAGCACGAGGCGCCGGTTGTTCGATTTTGCGGGCCGCGCCACGACCGGAGGAAGCGTCTGATGAAAGGGACGATCCGATGACCGGAGCGAAGAGTTGGTTTGGGCTCGAGCGGCAGGGCATGCGTCATCTGGGAGCCGTGCATTGGAACCAGTCGATGCCGGTGCTCTACGAGCATGCGGTCCGGCGGGGCGAGGGCGAGGTCGCCTCGGGCGGCAGCTTCTCGGTCAATACCGGCGCATTTACCGGCCGCACGCCGCGCGACAAATACATCGTCGAAGAGCCGGGAACCAAGGAAACGGTGTGGTGGGGCAATATCAACCAGCCGATTGCGCCCGAGCGCTTCGAGAGCCTTCGCCAGCGCATGCTCGCCTATCTTCAAGGGCACGAGCTGTTCGTCCAGGATCTTTACGCCGGCGCCGATCCGACCTATCGCCTGCCGGTGCGGGTCGTCACCGACAGCGCCTGGCACAGCCTGTTTTCGCGGAACATGTTCGTTCGCCCGCCGGCCGACGAGCTGGCCGGGTTCGAGCCCGCCTTCACCATCGTGCACGCGCCCAATTTCCTGGCGATCCCCGAATTCGACCGGATCAACTCGGAAACCTTCATTTTCGTCAATTTCGCCGAGCGGCTGGTGCTGATCGGCGGCACCGCCTATGCCGGCGAGATCAAGAAATCGGTTTTCGGTTATTTGAATTTCGTGCTGCCGGCGCGCGATGTGCTTGCCGATGCACGCTTCGGCCAATGTCGGCCCGATGGGCGACTGCGCGATCTTTTTCGGCCTCTCGGGCACCGGCAAGACGACCTTGTCGGCGGACAATTCGCGCACCCTGATCGGCGACGACGAGCATGGCTGGAGCCCCAAAGGCATCTTCAACTTCGAGGGCGGCTGCTACGCCAAGGTAATCAATCTGTCGCCGACCGCCGAGCCGGAGATCTACGCGACGCTGGGCCGGTTCGGGACAGTGCTCGAAAACGTCGTGCTCGATCCGGCGACGCGGCTGCCCGATGTCGACGATCAGAGCCTGACCGAGAATACGCGAGCCTGCTATCCCCTGGATTTCATCCCCAACGCCGACCTACATGGGCTTGGGCCGCATCCGGCGAATGTCGTGATGCTGACCGCGGATGCGTTCGGGGTCATGCCGCCGATCGCCAAATTGACCGCCGAGCAGGCGATGTACCACTTTCTGTCGGGCTACACAGCACGCGTCGCCGGCACCGAGAAAGGGCTCAGCAACGCGCCCGAGGCGACCTTTTCGACCTGTTTCGGCGCGCCCTTCATGCCCCGCCATCCATCGGTCTACGCCGAGATGCTGGGGGCGCGGATCAAGGAGCACGACTCGCAGTGCTGGCTCGTCAACACCGGCTGGTCGGGCGGCACCTATGGCGTCGGCAAGCGCATGCCGATCGCCTATACGCGGGCCCTGCTGCGCGCCGCCCTCGACGGCCGGCTCGCGGACGCGCCGTTGCGCCGGGAGCCGAATTTCGGCCTGCTCGTGCCCGAGGGCTGCCCTGATGTCCCGAGCGAGGTGCTCGACCCGCGCGGCACCTGGTCCGACAAGGACGCCTATGACGACACTGCGCGCGAGCTGACCCACCGCTTCGAGGCAAATTTCAAGGAGTTCGAGCCCTTCGTCGGCGACGAGGTCAAAGAAATCGCCGTCCGCGGCGCGGTCTAGCGCTCAGCCGACTCCCTCGGCATCGCGCCGTATCCGCTGTCAGCGGATTGCGGCGGCGATCGCGGCGCCGAGGTCCTTGGTGCCGGCATTGCCGCCGAGATCCGGGGTGCGGGTGCCGCCCTCGGCCAATACGTCGGCGATGGCGCGCTCGACCGCTGCGGCGGCGGCGGCCTCGCCGAAATGCGCCAGCATCATCGCCCCCGACCAGATCTGGCCGATCGGGTTGGCGATGCCGCGGCCGGCGATGTCGGGCGCCGAGCCGTGTACCGGCTCGAACATCGAGGGATATTCGCGCTCGGGATTGATGTTGCCCGAGGGGGCGATGCCGATCGAGCCGACCACCGCCGGCCCGAGATCGGACAGGATGTCGCCGAATAAATTCGAGCCGACGACGACATCGAACCAGTCGGGATGGCGCACGAAATGCGCGGTCAAGATGTCGATGTGGTACTGGTCGGTCTTGACATCGGGATAGTCGCGGGCGACGGCGGCAAAGCGCTCGTCCCAGAACGGCATGGTGTGGATGATGCCGTTCGACTTGGTTGCCGAAGTCACGTGCTTTTTGCGGGTGCGGGCGAGATCGAAGGCGTAGCGCATGATCCGGTCACAGCCGCGGCGGGTGAACACGGTCTGTTGCATCGCCATCTCGAAATCGCTGCCGGAATAGAGCCGGCCTCCGATCTCGGAATATTCGCCCTCGTTGTTTTCGCGCACGACATAGAAATCGATGTCGCCCGGCGCGCGATCGCGCAACGGCGACTGCACGCCGGCCAATAGCCGCACCGGGCGCAGATTGACGTATTGGTGAAAGCCGCGCCGCAACGGGATCAACAGCCCCCACAGGGAGACGTGGTCGGGCACGTCCGGGATGGCCGACCGCGCCGAGATAGACGGCGTCGTAGAGCCGCAGCCGATCGAGCCCGTCCTCGGGCATCATCCGACCGGTCTGGGCATAGCGCTCGCAGCTCCAGTCGAATTCGTTCCAGCTCAGCTCAAAGCCGTAGGCGCGCGCCGCTCGTTCCATCGCGGCGATCCCCTCGGGCATGACCTCGTGCCCGATGCCGTCGCCGGCGATCACCGCGACCCGATAACTCTTTGCCATGCAACTTTCCTCCGCCGAGACCGCCCTCCGCCGAGACCGCCGATTTTACTTGTTCCAGTTCCAGATATCGGTCGCCAGCAGCCATCTTCCGCGGATCTTGCGCCACACGACCGCGTATTTGCCGACGAGCTGCTGCGGCGGCTGGGCTTTGGTTTCGAGGCGTGACGGTGCCGATTTCGCGGGCTCCGCGCCGCCCGAGCGGCAGCACATCGACGGTCACGAGCTTGGCGTCGCCGACATGCTGGGCCGTCTCTTTCCAGAAGGCTTCGATCGCGCTGCGGCCCTTGACCATCTCGCCGCCCGGCGGCAGTACATAGGCATCCTCGGCATACATCGCGGCGACGGCGGCGGCATCGCCCTTGTTGAAGGCGGCGGCCCATTTGTCGTTGAGCTGTTGGATCGTTGCCTTGCTTTGGGCCAGCGCCGGCGCGGCGAATGAGACACCAAGGCACAAGGCAAGCGTCGCGATCCGTGGCATGACAATCCTCCCCAGGGTTGGCCGGGATACTCCCCCGGTTTGCGGTCCGGAGCAATCGTCAGATTTCGATGGCGCCGGTCAGGTAGAGCACCGCGCGACCGGCGATCGTAACCCGGTCGCCGTCGAGCGCGCAGGAGAGGCTGCCGCCGCGCCGCGACAATTGGCGCGCCGCAAGCCGCGTCTTGCCGAGCCGAGCCGCCCAATAGGGGATCAGGGTGCAGTGCGCTGAGCCGGTCACCGGGTCCTCGTCGACCCCTTGCGCAGGGGCGAAGAAGCGCGAGACGAAATCGATTTCGCCATGTCCCGGCGCGGTGACGATCACGGCGAAGCGGTCGAGCGCTGCGAGTGCGGCAAAATCCGGGGCGAGTGCCGCGATGTCGTCTGAATGCTCGTAGACCGCGAGATAGTCCCGTGCCGCAAGCACCGCTGTCGGCTGACGGCCGAGCGCCGGGCCGAGGCGCGGCGGTGGGGGGCAGGGGGTGGGCGGCCGCGCCGGGAAATCGAGCGCCAACAATTCGCCGTCGCGGCTGACGGCGAGATCGCCCGCCTTCTCGGTGCGGAAGACGACGCGCTGCCGATCCGGGCCGCAGCAGATTGAAGATCGACATAGGCCGCGGCGAGCGTCGCATGGCCGCACAGATCGACCTCGGTGGTCGGCGTGAACCAGCGCAGCCGCCAGCCCTCACTCTCGGGCACGAAGAAAGCCGTCTCCGACAGATTGTTCTCGGCCGCGATCGCCTGCATGACAGTCTCGGGCAGCCAGCTCGTCGAGCGGGCACACCGCCGCCGGGTTGCCGGTGAACGGCCCGTCGGCAAAGGCGTCGATCTGGTACAGCGGGATGCGCACAGCCTTGGTTAGCGTTGTAACGGGTGGGCGTGGTCGAGGGGGCCGTGGCCGCGGCCCAATCCGGGAGCGCTCGCGATCGCGCGCTGGACATAGGCGCGGGCGCGGTCGACGGCGTGTTCGATCTCGAGGCCTTGGGCGAGGCCGGCGGCGATCGCCGAGGCGAGGGTGCAGCCGGTGCCGTGGGTGTGGCGGGTGTCGATGCGCGGGCTCTCCCACACCCTGACGCCCGCCGCGGTCACGAGCACGTCCGACACGGTGTCTGCCGGCAAGGTGGCCGCCCTTGACCAGCACCGCCCGGCAGCCGAGCGCCAGAAGCTTTTCTCCGGCCGCGCGCATCGCCGCGACATCGCCGATCGTCGCGCCGCATAGCGTTTCGGCTTCGGGCAGGTTCGGCGTCAGTACCGTGGCGCGAGCGATCAGCAGCCGCTTCAGCGCTTCGATCGCGTCGGGGTCGATCAGCCGGGCGCCGCCCTTGGCGACCATGACCGGATCGACGACCAGCGGGACCACCGGCGCACGCTGCTGCAATACCGCGGCCACCGTCTCGATCACCGCGGCATCGTGCAGCATGCCGGTCTTGATCGCATCGGCGCCGATGTCGTCGAGCACCACTTCGATTTGCTTGCGGATGAACTCCGGCGGGATCGGCAGGACGCCAAAGACGCCCTCGGTGTTCTGCGCGGTCAGCGCGGTGATCGCCGTCGCCGCGTAGCCGTCGAGCATCGTCACCGTTTTGATGTCGGCCTGGATGCCGGCGCCGCCCCCGGAATCCGAACCGGCGACAATCAGAACCCGGCCACGCACTATTCCGCCGCCTGCGCCGCGTCCTGGTGCGCCGTCGTCCGTATCGACAAGGGCGGGTCATCGGCGGCGACCGAGCGGATCGCGGCGCAGATGTCTTCGACCACGGCCGCCACCAATTCCTCGTCCTCGCCCTCGGCCATGACCCGAATGACCGGCTCGGTCCCCGATGGCCGGATCACGAGCCGGCCGGCATTGCCGAGCCGGGCCTCGCCGCCGGCTATCGCCTCTTTGACGACGCGCCGGTCGAGCGGCACGACCTGGCCGTGACGCACGCTGCTCGAATGTTGCGGCACCGGCGTGAACAGCCGGCAGATTTCGCTCGCGGGCCGGCCGGTTTCGACGATCGAGGCCAGAACCTGAAGCGCGGCGATCAAGCCGTCACCGGTCGTCGCATAATCGGCGAGGATGATATGGCCCGACTGCTCGCCGCCGAGGTTGCAGCCGAGGCTGCGCATTTTTTCGACGACATAGCGGTCGCCGACCGCGGCCCTGTGCAGCTTGATGTCTTGGCCGGCGAGAAACCGCTCGAGACCGAGGTTGGACATCACGGTCGCCACCAGCGCCCCGCCCACGAGCCGCCCGGTGCGGGCCAGCCCGGTCGCGATCAGCGCCATCAGCTGGTCGCCGTCGAGAATGACGCCGCGCTCGTCGGCGATGATCAGCCGATCGGCGTCGCCGTCGAGCGCGATCCCGATATCGGCACGGCGCGCCAGCACCTCGCGCCGCATCTGCTCGGGGGACAGCGCCCCGCATTCGCGGTTGATGTTGAGCCCGTCGGGCGACACCCCGAGGGCGAAGACCTCGGCGCCCAATTCCCAGAACACCGTCGGCGCGACCTTGTAGGCCGCGCCATGGGCGCAATCGACGACGATGCGCAGGCCGTCGAGCCGCAGCCCACGCGGAAAACTCTGTTTGACGAATTCGATGTAGCGACCGCCGGCGTCATCGAGCCGCTTGACCCGACCGAGCTCCGCCGGGATCGCGCGCCGGCTCGGGCCTTTGGGGAGGCAGGCTTCGATCTTCCCCTCGAGCTCGTCTGAGAGTTTGTAGCCGTCGCGGCCGAAGAGCTTGATGCCGTTATCAACGTACGGATTGTGCGAGGCCGACAGAACAACGCCGATATCTGCACGCAGGCTGCGCGTCAGCATGGCGATTGCCGGGGTCGGCAGCGGGCCGACCAGCACGACGTCCATGCCCATCGTGACAAATCCGGCGGTCAGCGCCGGTTCGAGCATATATCCCGAAAGCCTAGTGTCCTTGCCGATGACGACGAGATGCTTGTGCGCGCCGTTCTTAAAGCATTCACCGACGGCCATTGCCACTTTCAGCGCCGTTTCCGGTGTCATCGGCTCGATGTTTGCAGTCCCGCGGATCCCGTCAGTGCCGAAGAGCTTCCGCGTCATGGCATCCCCAGAGCTGTAAATGTGTCCCCGCGACAATATAAATTCACGACAAACGCACAGCAGAGTCAAACGACAATTTCGTTAATGTTAAATAAACGAGGCTCGCGCAGTTCCCCCCATATTCGGGGAGGAACCACGCGAGGGGTGCGAAAGTAGCCGAGAAAGCCGATCAGCCCCCGGGCTGCGGCTCGGGCTCAAGGCCGGTCGGGCGGCCGGCTGGCGGCACCGAACTGCGCCTGCCTGGCCGCGCGTCATCGGTCTGCGGCGCCGGCGCCGCGGAGGTTTCGCGCAAGATGCGCTCGCCCTTGATGATCCGACGGATCTCATCGGCCGACAACGTCTCGTATTCGAGCAGACCTTTGGCCAGCGCATGCAATTCGTCGATGCGCGCGGTCAGGATGTCGCGGGCTGTCTGCTCACCCTCATCGACGAGGCGGCGGATCTCCTCGTCGATGACCTTGGCCGTCGCGTCGGATACGTTCTTGCGCTGGGTGACGGAGTGGCCGAGGAAAACCTCCTCCTCGTTGTCGCTGTAGCGCAGCGGTCCGAGCTTTTCGCTAAACCCGAACTCGGTGACCATCCGCCGCGCCAGATAAGTCGCCCGCCGGATATCGTCCGCGGCGCCGGTCGTCACCTTGTCGGTCCCGAAGATCAGCTCTTCGGCGACTCGGCCGCCGAACAGGCTCGCCACCATCGCTTTGATCTCGATTTTCGACTGGCTGTACTTGTCTCGCTCCGGCAAATACATCGTGATCCCGAGCGCCCGGCCGCGCGGGATAATCGTGACCTTGTGCAAGGGCTCGTGCCCCTCGGCGTAGAGCATGCACAGCGCGTGCCCAGCCTCATGGTACGCGGTCAGCTTCTTTTCGTCCTCGGTCATGACCATCGAGCGCCGCTCGGCGCCCATCATGACCTTGTCCTTGGCATGCTCGAACTCGCTCATCGCCACCGAGCGCTTGCCGCGGCGCGCCGCCATCAGCGCCGCCTCGTTGACCAGGTTGGCGAGATCGGCGCCGGAGAAACCGGGCGTGCCGCGGGCGATGATCTTGGCGTCGACATCTGCGGCAAGCGGCACTTTGCGCATGTGCACTTTGAGGATCTTCTCGCGGCCGACGACGTCGGGGTTCGGCACCACGACCTGGCGGTCGAAGCGGCCCGGCCGCAGCAATGCAGGATCGAGCACGTCGGGCCGGTTGGTCGCGGCGATCAGGATCACCCCTTCGTTCGCCTCGAAACCGTCCATTTCGACGAGCAGCTGGTTCAGGGTCTGCTCGCGCTCGTCGTTGCCGCCGCCGAGACCGGCGCCGCGATGACGACCGACCGCGTCAATCTCATCGATAAAGATGATGCAGGGCGCGTTTTTCTTGCCCTGCTCGAACATGTCGCGCACTCGGCTCGCGCCGACGCCGACGAACATCTCGACAAAGTCGGAACCCGAAATCGTGAAGAACGGCACGTTCGCTTCCCCGGCGATCGCGCGCGCGAGCAAGGTCTTGCCGGTGCCGGGCGGCCCGACCAGCAGCACACCCTTGGGGATCTTGCCGCCGAGGCGCTGGAATTTTTGCGGGTCCTTGAGGTACTCGACGATCTCCTCGAGTTCCTGCTTGGCCTCGTCGATCCCGGCTACATCCTCAAAGGTGATGCGCCCGACTTTTTCGGTCAAAAGCCGCGCTCGGCTCTTGCCGAAGCCCATCGCCCGACCACCGCCGCCCTGCATCTGCCGCATGAAGAAGATCCACACGCCGATCAGCAGCAGCATCGGAAACCACGAGATCAGCACGCCGAACAGCGAAGGCACGTTGTCGTCGACCGGTGCGGCGGAGATCCTGACCCCCTTTTCGGTCAGTTCGCCGACCAGGTTGGGGTCATTCGGAGCGTAGGTCGAAAAGGCCCGGCTATCGGTGAAATGGCCGCTGATCGTATTGCCCTGGATTGTCACGTCGGAGACTTGGCCGCGTTTGACGTCGTTAAGAAAGTCCGAAAAGGCGAGAGTCGATTGCGGTCCCCGATTAGACGAAGTCTGAAACAGATTGAAAAGTGCGACGAGAAGCAGCCCGATCACGATCCACAGGGCGAGATTCTTGCCGAAATTGTTCACGATGAACGCCTTTCCATGCCGAACCAGGCAGCACGCGCTAGATAACCTACGCCGATCAAGGCCGGCCCGCGACCATTTTTAGACAGTCATGACATAAGCAGCGCGCCGGGTTTAACAACCGCGAAGCCGGCATCGGACAGAGATTTGACGGCTCGAAAAACGAGCTGCGGCAACAAACAGACTCCCTCGCGTCGATACCCAAGATGGGGAACGGCAGCGATACCGTTTTCGTCCCACAGCGCCGGCAAAATTGGCCGAACCAAGAGCGGCAACCCGGTACTCGGCAGCTCCGGACCCCGGCTACCGAGCTCGGCAACCCCGATTTCACGGAGATAATCGAGAGTGACGGGGCCAGTCGCGGTCGCGGGCAGCGCGACCTCGAAGCGCCGGTCCCAGACAAGGCTCGTCCCGGGCGAGATTCGGGCCGGGCTCGCGGCTGCGGCGAGCTCGCGCAAGACAAGATACCGGCCGCGCCACGCGACGAATCGGCAGCCGGCGAGCGTATATCCACCATCGGCATTGCCGGCGAGCACACGAAGCAGTCGGGAGACCCGCCGGCGTCGCGGCGGATAGAGGCCACCGCCGAGCATGGCGACGATCGCGCTGAGCGCCTGCTCGGCAATGTCCGCCGGCGCCGCGAGCAGCGGGGCACAATCGAGCGTCGCGAACCCAGCCGGGTGCACGCTCACCGCACGCGCCAGTAAGGCATCGCGCGCACGTTCTCGGGACATTCGCTCGCGGCCGAGCCTGCCGACCGCGTCGAGCACCGTTGCGAGATCGGCGTCTGGCGCCGCCGTGGCACCGGCACGCAGGCGTGCGCGCGCGAAAGCGGGGTCGCGATTGCTCGGATCGGTGATGAAAGGCTGGCCCTCGGCGGCAAGGGTCGCGGCCAGGCGCGCCTTTGGAATGCCGAGCAGCGGGCGCAAAATACGGCAACAATCGAGTTCGCGGACCGCCGACATCCCGGCGAGGCCGGCATCGCCGCTTTGCGCGGCGCGGCGGATCAGGTGGGTCTCGGCTTGATCTTCGCGGTGATGCGCGGTCAGCAGATGCAGGCAGCCATGCTCGCGGCACCATTGGGCGAGCAGTCGATAGCGGGCCTCCCGCGCCGCCTCCTGAATTCCGGTCGTGGGCTTTTTCCCCTCCCAGACCAGGACTTCGTGTCGGATTTTCCGGGCCGACAGCCAGCCGCCGAGCCGGCGGATCTCGGCGCCGCTCTCCGGCCGCAGCCGGTGGTCGACGCTCAGCGCGCAGACCTCGCCCCGGCGCGAGCGCGCCCAGCGATCCGCCAGAATCGCGAGCGCGAGGCTGTCGGGGCCGCCCGAGACGGCGACAGCGACAAACGGGGCGCTTTCAAAACAGGCGAGACGGTCGAGCGCGCCGGCAAGCTCGGCGACGCACAGGGGTTGCGCGGAACCTCCCGGGCTCAGCACCCGAGCCGCTTCTTCTCCTGCGCCGCCCTGTCTTTGATGGCGCTGCTCGAGTGCGGAAATGCATGGTCGAGTTGCATCAGCGCGATGCAGGCATTGTGCTTTTGGTTGGCGCGTTCGAGCGACATCCCGAGCTTGAGCAGACCGTCAGGCGCCTTCGGCCCCTTCGGATAGCGCTGGTATCCCTCGGCAAAGGCGGCGGCCGCCTCAGAGTATTTGCCGCGCGCATAAAAGCTTTCGCCCAGCCAATACTGGGCGTTGCCGGCCAACGGATCCTTGGGATGCTGCTGGACAAAGCTGCGTAACGCATCTTCTGCAGCCGGATAGTCTGCCCGCCGCAGCAGACCGAACGCTGCATTGTATTGCGCGGAGGTCGAGGCAGCAGGCAATGTTCCCTCGCCGGGCGGACGCAAGGTGCCGCCGCTTGCGGCGCTCGCAATCTGCGGCGTCAATTCGGTCGGCCTCGGGTAAGGCTGGTCCGGCACCGGCCCAGCCGAGCCAGGGGGAGTCAATGTACCAAAGCTCGCCGATTGATCTGGCGGCGGCAAAGCGCTGGGGGGCGGCGGGCGGCCATAGGGCATCGCCGCCGCGTCGGTCATCGGCGCAGACTCGCCCGCCGCCATCTCATGACTGCCAGGCGGGCGCCGGGGCGGCGGAGCCTCTGCCGACCCCGATAATTGGGCCTGGCCTTGACCGAGCCGCACGTCGATGTCGCTGTTTACCTGCTCGAGGCGTTGGCGCAGCTGCTCGACCTCGTTTGTCATATTCTCCACGCGGCCGGTCAGGTCGCGCATCTGCTGCTCGAGCCGATCCATCCGGACCTGAAGATTGACGGCGGTACTGGCGCCCCCAACGCCGGCCGGCGCTGTATCGCCGCTGTCGCGATAAACCTGCCGCTGCAGCATGCTGAGATCCCGCTCGATGCGGTCGAGGCGCTCCTGCGTCGCGGCATCCTGCGCTGCGGCGTCTTGGGCAAAGGCCATCAGCGCCGGCGCCATCGAAAGCATCACCACCAGCAGGGCCGGACGGGCTTGCGGCAGGAACGAGCGCCGGATCATCAGGTAGGCCTCTTGGATGCGCGCTGCGGCCTGGGGGTGGCGCGACGTGCGGGATCGAGCGATGCGCATCTACCACGGATGCTAGGGCCGGTTTTAGGCAAAAAAAGGGCGCGCCGCGAGCCTCGTCCACCCGAAACGGCGGATATACGTGCGCCGGGGCTAGCGGCGCCGGACTGGGTGCACCGGCGAGGCGGTTCGGCAGGTGGGGCCGACGGCACAGGATCAAACGGAAACTCGCGATCAAGGCCAGATTTGATCCGCCGATTTACGCTCCGGACAACGTCCGGATCGCCGCAAAACAGGTTGGAGATGGCCGGGATGGGCCCGGCCAGGATGCCAGTTCAGTTCACTGTGGTGATGGCGACGCGATTCTGCGCCCAGGCTTCCTCGTTCGAGCCCAGGACGATCGGACGCTCCTTGCCATAGCTGATCGTCGAAATGCGTGATGCCGGAATGCCCGCGGCGACCAGCACATTCTTGACCGCCGCGGCCCGGCGCTCGCCAAGGGCGAGGTTGTACTCGCGCGTGCCGCGTTCGTCGCAATGACCCTCGATCGTGACCGAGACGTTCGGGTAGTGCTGCAGCCAACTGGCCTGCCGCTGCAGAATCTGCTGAGCTTCGGAGCTGATATCCGACCGATCGAATTCGAAAAACACCCGGTCGCCGGCGGTCTGCGCCAAATCCTGCTGTGAACCCGGAACCACCGAACCGACACCGCCGGGCGGACCGCCCGCGCCGGGCGGACCGGGCGGTGGCGCCGGCGGCGTGCTGCTGCAAGCGGCGAGCAGTAAAAATACTCCCACCAAGCCAATAACTTTCATACGCATATCGAAAACCCCCGTGAAATGGGATGGAGAGTATCCTGCCGCCGCTCAACGCAGCAAGGGAGACCAGGCCGGATCCGACGCAGCTCCCGGAGTAGGCACGTCACGCCGGTTGTATCCGGTCAAGTCGATTGTCTGCAGGTGCGGCGAACCGCCGTAGCCGCGCGAATCGGATGGCCCCTGGGCGAAATACATCAGTACCCGGCCATTAGGCGCCCAGGTCGGCCCCTCGACCAGAAAACCCTGCGTCAACAGCCGCTCGCCCGAGCCGTCCGGGTGCATCACCCCGATATAGAACGAGCCGGTGCCGATCTTGGTGAAGGCGATCAGATCGCCGCGCGGTGACCACACCGGTGTGCCGTAGTGGCCCGAGCCAAAGCTGATCCGCCTCGCGCCGCCGCCATCGGCGCTCATCACGTAGAGCTGCTGCGAGCCGCCGCGATCGGAATTAAACACGATCTGGCTGCCGTCCGGCGAATAGCACGGCGAGGTGTCGATCGCTTGATCATCCGTAAGGCGCGTTGCCCGGTGCGTGCGCAGATCGAACGTATAAATGTTGGTGGCGCCGTTTTGGGCGCGGCTCAAGACGACCCGATTGCCGTCGGGTGAAAATCGCGGCGCAAAGGTCATGCCGGGAAAGTCGCCGATCACTTCCTGCTGCCCGGTGTCGATGTTCAGCAGATAGACGCGTGGGGTTTTAGTGGCATAGGACAGGTAGGTGATCTCCTGCGCCGTCGGCGAGAAGCGCGGGGTCAGCACCAGCGCCCGCCCGTCGGTCAGATATTTGTTGTTGGCGCCATCCTGATCCATGATCGCCAGACGCTTGATCCGGTCCTGAGCCGGGCCGGACTCGGCGACATAGACGATGCGCGTGTCGAAATATCCCTCTTCCCCGGTGATCCGCTTGTAGATCTCGTCGGCGATGATGTGGGCGATGCGGCGCCAATTCTGCGGCGTCGTCGTATAACCAAAGCCGGTCAGCTGCTGCTCGGCAAAGACATCCCAAAGCCGGAACTGGACCCCAAGCCTTCCATCACCTTGAGTTTGGACCGTGCCGGTGACCAGCGCCTGCGCGTTGAGCTGCCGCCAGTCGCCAAATCGGGGCGCGGTGCTGTCGGTCGCCGATACGTTCTGGATAAAGCTTCGCGGATCGATCGGCCGAAACAGTCCCGAGCGTTCGAGATCGGCCGAGATCACGCCGGCGATATTGCTTCCGGCCTGCGCTTCACCGCCGCCCGCGCCGGCAAAGGCCGGGATCGCGATCGGCATCGGCTGGACTTGGCCGCTGGTAATGTCGATCCGCAGCTCGGCGCGCGCCGGCGCGCCCGTCCACAGCAGGGCCGTGAGCAAGATCGTCAGTGCGCCGTAAGGAGCGAGGCGGCGTTGGTTCATAACAAATCCTTTGGGCTGAAATCGACAACCATGTCCTTCCAGACGTCGTATTTGTCTGGTGGCAGGCGGAGCGGCCGGCATAGCGGGTTGAAAAAGGCGCGCCGGGCGCTTTCCGCGGCGGCGCGGAAGAACGGGTCGGCGGCGAGCCCGCCCCTGATCGACGATCGCTGCCTGCTGGACCATGCCGTCGGGTCCGACTTCGACCCGGAGTTCGACGACCAGATCCTTGGCGTCACGTGCGCCCGCCGGAATGTTCCAGCAGCGCGAGATCTGCTCACGGATCATGTCGACCTCGCTCGCGCTCAGCTGGCTGCCCAAAGGCGCGCGGGGCTGCGACGACGCGGTTCCCGAAGCGGTCCGCATGCTCTGCGGCGGCTCGTCCGGCGATGGCGCGGTGTCCTGCGCGGCCAGATTTTTCAACAGCGCGTCGAACTGTCCGGGATCGTATTTCCTGGCTTCAGCCTTTGCCTCGGCCCGCGCGAGTCTGCTGTGGCTTTTCGGGGGTCGGTTCAGGCGCTTCGACCTTCTCGACCGGTTTCGGCGGCGGTGGCGGCGGCGCCGGCTTGGGCTCGGGCAGCGGAGGCGGCGGCGGGAGTGGCGCCGGCTTCTGCTCCGGCGGCGCCGGCGGAGCCGGGGGGGCCGCGGCGGCCGAAGGCGGCGGCGCCGGTTGGGGTGGGGTCGGCTCGGGCTCGGGCTTTGGCCCCGGCGGACCCGGCACCGGCACATCCGGCTTGGCCTCGCGTTCGGGCATATTCGGGTTGGGGTGCGTCGCCCGGGTCTCCGGCCCCATCGTCACCAGCTGAACCGCGATCGGCATCTCCTGCGGCGTCGGTGGATGAAACAGGGTCGGTAGACCAAAGATGAAAAGGCTGCCGAGGACGAGGTGCAATACCCCCGACAAGGCCAGACCGCGCCGACCGACGCCGTCGGGCATCGCCTCCGGGAGCTGGGGTTCCGGCGGGAGGGCCGGTTCGGCGATGGCCAGGCTCATCCTTGCGCGCCCGCTGACCGGTTCTCAGTGCTTTGCAGTCCGTGCCGGGGTCGCGGCGGCTGCCGCCTCATGGGCGGTCGTGTCCGCCACTCCTGTCGGCGTCTGCGCGATCAGCGAAACCTTGCGAAAGCCCGCAGCGCTGATCAGGCTCATGACCTCGAGCACGCGGCCGTAATCGATCGACTTGTCGGCCCTGACATAAACAAGCGCATCGGGGTTGGCGCCGGTGATCGCCTGCAGGCGAGGCACAAGGGCTTCGGTCGGCAGCTCGGTGTCCTGGATAAAGATCTTGCCCTCGTTGTTAACGGTGATGACCAGCGGCTCTTTCGGCTCGGTGATCGGCGGCGCCTGGGTCTGGGGCAAGTCGACGGGCACCCCCACGGTCAGCAGCGGGGCCGCGACCATGAAAACGACGAGCAGCACCAGCATGACATCGACGAGCGGCGTCACATTGATTTCGGCCATCGGCCGATAGCGCCCGGCGCGGATAACGCGGCCGTTGCCGCTGAGGCTCGACAGCGCCACTGGTCAGGGCCTCTCGTCGAGCTGGCGCGACAGGATCGCACTGAATTCCGAGGAAAAGGCTTCGAGCCGGCCGGCGTAGCGCCCGAAATCCGTTGCCAGCTTGTTGTAGGCGATGACCGCAGGGATCGCGGCGACGAGGCCGAGCGCGGTGGCGAACAGCGATTCGGCGATGCCGGGGGCGACGACTGCGAGGCTGGTGTTCTTGGAGGCGGCGATCGACTGAAAGCTGTCCATGATGCCCCAGACCGTGCCGAACAGCCCGACGAACGGCGCGGTCGCGCCGACCGTGGCGAGAAACGCCATGAAGCGCTCGACCCTCTCCATCTCGCGGCCGACGGTGACGTTCATGACCCGCTCGATACGCTGCTGCAGGCTCGCGCGCATGATCGCGGTGCCGAGCAGGCCCTTGGCGGCGCTGCGCCGCCACTCGCGCATCGCCGCCGAAAACACCGCGGTCATCGGATCGGGCGGACGCTGGCCGACGCGCTCGTAAAGATCGTCGAGCGAGCCGCCCGACCAGAAGCTTTCCTCAAAGCTCGACGCCGCATGGCGCAGGCGGCGGAGCCGGATCACCTTGTCGAATATGACCGCCCACGACCAGAACGACGCGAGCAACAAGATCAGCATGACGATTTTGACGATGGCATCTGATTGCAGAAACAACGCAATGATCGAAAGGTCATGGGGAACCGCACCGGCGAGCGGCAGGGTGTCGACAGCGGAAGGCGGCATTCTTTGAACCTTTTATGGCGTCTTTTGGACGATCGTCGGTGTGGGCGTCGGCATCGGTGTTGTGCGGCGGCGTCACGGCACCTCCTCGGCCTCGTCGACGACCGGCAGGCGTGCCAGAAGGTCGAGCTGGGCCGGCAGCACCGCCGGCATCGGCAGGCCAAGATGGCGAAAAGCGAGCTGGGTCAGCATGCGGCCGCGCGGCGTGCGCTGCACAAACCCTTCCTGGATCAGGTATGGCTCGATGACCTCTTCGACGACGTCACGCTCGTCGCCGAGAGCCGCCGCCATGGTCTCGACCCCGACCGGGCCGCCGCCGTAATTCTCGGCGATGCAGCGCAGATAGCGCCGGTCCATGCCGTCGAGCCCGCACCCGTCGACTTCGAGCCGCAACAGCGCCGCGTCGGCCGCGGCAAGATCGACCATCGCCAGGCCCTCGACCGCGGCAAAGTCGCGAATCCGCCGCAGCAGACGCATCGCCACGCGCGGCGTGCCGCGGGCGCGGCGGGCGACTTCGGCGGCGCCGTCGGCCCGCAAATCGAAGGCGAGCACCCGGGCGCCGCGGCCGACGATCAGCGCGAGCTCGGCCGGTTCGTAGAACAACAGCCGCAGCGGGATGCCAAAGCGCTCGCGCAAAGGTCGGGTGATCAGCCCCGACCGGGTCGTGGCTCCGACCAAGGTGAAGGGCGGCAACGGATAGCGAATGGAATGAGCGCCCGGCCCCTCGCCAATGATCAGATCGAGGTGAAAATCCTCCATCGCCGGATAGAGGATTTCCTCGACCGAGGGGGCCAGTCGATGGATTTCGTCGATGAACAACACGTCGCGCGGCTGGAGATTGGTCAGTAGCGCGGCGAGATCGCCGGCGCGTTGAATGACCGGGCCCGAAGTGGCGCGAAAGCCCACCCCCATTTCGCGCGCGACGATCTGCGCCAAGGTGGTCTTACCGAGCCCCGGCGGCCCGAACAACAGCACGTGGTCGAGCGCTTCGCCGCGCGCTTTGGCGGCCTCGATAAAGACGCCCAGATTGTCCCGCAGCTGGCGCTGGCCGACGAATTCGGCCAATGTCAGCGGCCGCAGCGAAGTCTCGGCGGCATCCTGCTCAGCGCGTTCGGGAGCGATGATGCGTGGCCCGGCCTCGCTCATGACCCGACAGCTCTCATGGGGCGCGCTCCTGGAGCGCCGCGCGGATCAGCGCATCGACCCCGGCGCCGCTGCCGAGCCGGTTCATCGCCATCCCTACCGCAGCAAAGGCTTCGGCGCGCCCCCATTGGAGATTGACCAGCGCCGAAACGGCGTCGGCGGCTGGGCCGGTATCGGCGATGGCGGCGGATGGCGGCGGCGCCGACAGCGAGGGCGCCGGGACGAGCCCGCTGACTTTGTCCTTGAGCTCGTTGACGATGCGCGCGGCGAGCCTGGGTCCGACTCCGTCGGCACGCGCCAGCACCGCGCGATCTTGGGCGAAAATGGCGAGACCGAGTTCCTCGGCAGGCACCGCTGACAGGATCGAAAGGGCGAGTCGCGCGCCCACCCCCTGAACCGTCGTCAGCAGCCGGAACCAGTCGCGTTCGGACGCGTCAATAAAGCCGTAGAGGTGGATGTGGTCCTCGCGCACATGCGTCTCGATCAACAGGCGCGCGGGTGCGCCCGCCGGCGGCAATCGGCCGATCGTCCGGGTCGAGCAGAAGGCGAGATAACCGACGCCGCCGACGTCGATGACCGCGCTGTCCTCGCCGACCGAATCGACGATCCCGGCGAGCCGGGCGATCATCGGATTGCTTCCCAGGCGCGGCGGGTCAGTGCGAGGTGGGCATGACAGATCGCCACGGCAAGCGCATCGGCGGCGTCGGCCGCGCCGGTCTCGCAGCCCGGCAGGATCCGCCGAACCATCATCTGCACTTGCGACTTCTCGGCATGCCCCGCCCCGACGACCGCCTTTTTGATCAAATTCGCCGAATATTCGGCGACCGGCAGCCCGCGCTCGGCCGGAGCCAGCAGCACGACGCCGCGGGCGACGCCGAGCTTCAAGGTCGAAGCCGGGTTGCGATTGACGAAGGTCTCCTCGACCGCGGCCTCGTCAGGGTGAAAGCGTTCGAGCACATCGCCGATCTGGCGAAACAGCGACACCAGTCGCATCGCCAGCGGCTGATCGGTCGCGGCGTGCGCCACGCCGTCGCGACATGGGTAAGACGATTGCCGTCGACGTCGATAACTCCCCAGCCGGTATGCCTCAGCCCGGGATCGAGCCCCAAGACGCGCATCGCCTAGAACCCCTCCCCCCGGGCCGGGGGGAAAGGGAGCACGAAGTCCGCCCGGCTCGATCGGTCATTCTCAGGCGCCGAGCCGCGCCATTACGTCCTCAGCCACTTCGAAATTGGCGTAGACGTTCTGGACATCGTCGCTGTCCTCGAGCGTCTCGAGCAGCTTGAAGAGCGCGATCGCGTTGTCCTCGTCGATCGGCGCCGTCGTCTTTGGCCGCCAGGCGAGCCGGGCCGAAGCAGCCGGGCCGAAATGCTGTTCGAGCGCGTCGCGCACAGTGTTGAAATCGTCGGCCGCGCTGGTCACGAGATGCTGCTCGGCATCGCTTTCGACATTGTCGGCGCCGGCCTCGATGACCGCCTCGAACATGTCGTCGGCGCCGGCCGCTCCCGCCGGATAGACGATCTCGCCGACGCGATCGAACAGGAAACCGACGCTGTTGGTCTCGCCGAGCGCGCCCCCGGCCTTGGTAAAGGCGGCGCGGATTTCGCTCGCGGTGCGGTTGCGGTTGTCGGTCAGCGCCTCGACGATGACCGCGGTCCCGCCCGGCCCGTAGCCCTCGTAGCGCACCTCGTCATAGGCCGAATCGGCCTCACCGCCGGCGCCGCGCCGAATCGCGCGGTCGACCGTGTCCTTCGGCATGTTGGCCTGGCGGGCGGCCAGCACCGCCGCGCGCAGCCGCGGGTTCGCAGCGGGATCGGGCAGTCCGGTACGGGCCGCAGTCGTCAATTCCCGGATGATCTTGGTGAAGACCTTGCCGCGCTTTTTGTCCTGCGCGCCCTTCCGGTACATGATGTTTTTAAATTGCGAGTGGCCTGCCATCGATCTCCGCGCAGCTCCCCGTCGGCCTCGGGTGTGAAACCCTTCATAGGGGCTGTCAGACCGGGCTAACAATCCAATATGGCAGGATTGGGGCATCTGGGCCGCGATCCGAGCGGCCTTGCGAACCGCCCAATTCCTGCTAGTTCGAGCTCAGTAGCGCGGCAGCTGTTGCATCAGGCGCCCGCCGATTCGCACCGGCTCGACCCGGCGGGCGAGCCCGCTATCGTCGTCGGTCTCGAGCAATATGCCGCACAAGGTGCCCTCGCCCTCGGCGACCTGCGGTCGCTCGCCCGGCATCTTGGTGACAAAGCGGCGCACCACCGGGCCTTTTTGCAGCCCGATCACCGAATCATAGTCACCGCACATCCCGGCATCGGTCTGATAGGCGGTGCCGCCCGGCAGGATCTGAGCGTCGGCCGTCGGGACGTGGCAATGCGTGCCGAACACGGCCGAGACGCGGCCGTCGGCAAAATGGCCGAGCGCCATCTTCTCGCTCGACGCCTCGGCATGAAAATCGACGAGGATCGCCGCCACGCCGCCACCGAGCGGATGATCGGCGAGGATCGCATCGAGCCGGGCAAAGGGGTCGTCGAGCGCGTCCATGAACAGCCGGCCCATCAGGTTGATCACCAGCGCGTTGCGACCGCCGCCCACCGGGTGCAGCCGCCAGCCGGCGCCGGGCGTTCCGGGAGGAAAATTCGCCGGACGCAGCACGCACGGGTCGCGGTCGATATAAGGGATCAGCTCGCGCTGGTCCCAGACGTGATTGCCGGTCGTCAGAATGTCGACGCCGCACTCGTAGAATTCGCCGCTGATGCCGCTCGGTCAGGCCGAAACCGCCGGCCGCGTTCTCGGCATTGACGACGACGAGATCGAGGGCGAGTTCGCGCCGCAGCGCCGGCACATGCAGTTTGACCGCATCGCGGCCCGGACGCCCCATCACGTCGCCGCAAAACAGGATTTTCACGATGATCGCACCGCGCGCTCGGCCCCTGGATCAGAGCTGCGGGAGTGGAGCCGCCTCGGCCGTTGGCGCGCAATCCCACCGTGGCCCGCCGTAGCAGGTGGGCGCCACGTGTCGAAGCCACGACTCCGACAGAGATAGCTCCCAAGAGGTAGGTATCGGCCCCGGGGTAACATGCGGCCTGACGCACCGCGCAGCCCCACCCCGCAGCGGCAAAGCTAGGGGCTCTCCAGCCGCGCCGCAATAGCCTCGATCCGCTGGGCGATGCCGTGGACACTGCTCGCCGCCGCGTCGGCGTCGTCGGCAGCTTCGGTTTCGGCGGAGCGCACGCGGCTCTGCTCCTGCTGCAACGCCTCGTTGGCGTCGGACAATTCGTCGGCAATGACGAGGGCCGCGAGCAGCAGCAACCGGCCTTCCCCGACCTGGCCGATGCTTTTTGCGAACTCACCGACCCGCGCGTCGACATATTGGGCGAGCCGCCGAATGCGCGGCTCCTGCCCGTCGTCGCAGGTGATCTTGTAAGGGCGGCCGTTGACCGTAACCGCGACTTCGCTCATCTCACCCCTCCCCCCCAAGCGCCCGGCCGATCCGGGCGAGAGCGCCATCGACCCGGGCACCGATCTCGCCGGCGGCGGCGCGCAGCTGTGCAACCTCGGCCTCGGGCGCGCGCGGCAGCGCTCGATCCGCCGCGCCGCCGACGCGCGCGGCTTCGAGGCGGGCAACGGCCCGTTCGAGCCGCTCGAGCGCCTCGTCGAGGCGACTCATCCTGCCCCTCAGCGCACCCGTTCGTATTTCTGCAATGAGCGGATGTAATCGGGACGCGGCTTGTCCGGAAAGAATTGCGGCCACTGCGTCCACGACACCTCGCCGACATAGAGATCGCCGCGGCTGTCGACGGTGAGCCCGTGCGGCCCGAGAAACGCGGTCGGCGCGGTTCCGGCATGCATGTCGCCGAAGCGCGACAACAGCTTGCCCTGGTTGTCGACGATGCTGACCCGCGGACCGAGGTTCGGGCTGTTGCGGTTGACTGGCTGCACCGGCCCGAGCTCGCCGATGTAGCAGACCGGGTGGCGGGCATAATCCATGTAGAGACCGCACGGCCGGTGCAGATTGTTCCACTGGGTTTCGTACTTGCCGTTGCCGTCGAACACCTGGACGCGATGGTTCTCGCGATCGGCGACATAAACCCAGCCGTCTGCAGTCAGTGCAGATGTTGTGCACGATGTTGAACTCGCCGGGGTTGGTGCCGGGGTCGCCCCACGACATCAGCAATTTGCCGTCGGGCGAATATTTGTGGACTTTCGCGTTGCCGTAGCCGTCGGAGACGTAGATCTCGCCCTTTGGCGACAGCGCGGTGTGGGTGCAGCGGTGGAACGGCTCGCCGCTCATATAGGGCGCGGGCTTGCCGGGGACGCCGATCTCGAGCAGCACCTTGCCGTCGAGCGAGCATTTACGGACGAAATGGCCGCCATCGTCGGTCAGATAGATCGAATCATCCGGGCCCCATATGGACGCCGTGGGCGCGCGGGAATTGGCCTTCGCCCCAGGAGCGCAGGAATTTGCCGTCGCGGTCGAACACCATGACCGGATGGTCGCCCCGGTTGAAGACATAGACGTTGTCCTTGGCGTCGACGCCAACCGCACCGACTTCCTTGAACGACCATTTGTCAGGCAGTTTCGCCCAGTCCTCGATAATCCGATATTTGTAGTCGCCGTCGCCAACGATAATCGCCATGCCATTCTCCTCAGTGCACGCGTTCGTATTTCTGCAAGGCCCGTAACCCTGGCGGATGCGGCTCGCCCGGGAACAGCCCCGGCCACAAGGTCCAGCACACCTCGCCGACATAGAGATCGCCGCGCGAGTCGACCGCGAGGCCGTGCGGCCCGATAAACGAGGTCGGCGCCGTCCCGGCAAACGGGTCGCCGATCCGCGACAACAGCTTGCCCTGATTGTCGACGATGCTGACCCGCGGCCCGAGATTGGCGTTGAGGCGGTTGACCGAAAGCTCGCCGATGTAGCAGACCGGGTGATGCGTGTACGGCATGTAGAGGCCGCACGGGCGGTGCAGATTGTTCCACTGCGTCTCGTATTTGCCGTTGCCGTCGAACACCTGGACCCGGTGGTTCTCGCGGTCGGCGACATAGACCCAGCCATCGGCGTCGGCGCAGATATTGTGGACGAGGTTGAACTGGCCGGCATCGCTGCCGGGCTCGCCCCACGACATCAAAAGCTTGCCGTCCGGCGAATATTTGTGGACGCGGGCGTTGCCGTAGCCGTCCGAGACATAGATCTCGCCCTTTGGCGACAGTGCTGTATGGGTGCAGCGGTTGAACGGCTCGCCGCTCAGATAGGGCGCCGGCGTGCCGGGCACACCCAGCTCCAGCAACACCTTGCCGTCTTCGAGCCGACATTTCCGCACGAAATGGCCGCCATCGTCGGTCAGATAGATCGAATCGTCGGGACCCATATGGACGCCATGGGCGCGCGGGTACTGCCCCTCGCCCCACGAGCGCAGGAAATTGCCCTGGCGGTCGAACACCATGATCGGATGCTCGCCGCGCCCAAAGGCGTAAACGTTGTCGTTCTTGTCGACCCCGACCGCGGCGACCTCCTTGAACGACCAGCCGTCGGGAAGCTTGGCCCAGTTTTCCTTGATCTCGTATTTGTAATCACCCTGGCCAACGATAATCGCCATTGCTCGCGTCCCCTCTCGTGCGGTCGATGCGGCCGCGGAAAACCCGGCTTTGCCGAGGTTAGCGAAGCGCACGCGCGTGAAACAATCCTCACGACCGGGCCCGGATCGCGCTTGCCCTCGCCTCGGCCCCGGGCGAAGCGCTTTACCCGCATTTCGGCATTACCGTCGAGAGGGTTGCACAGGCCGCCCGCTCGCTCCTATAGATTGGCGAAAGCCTTCGGGAGGAGCGGGCCATGACGGTACGGGTAGCGATCAACGGTTTTGGCCGCATCGGCCGGCTGGTCATGCGCGCGGCTCTGGAGCACCCGGAAGAGCAGCTGGAGGTCGTCGGCATCAACGATCTCGGTCCGGTCGCGACCAATGCTCATCTCCTCAATATGACAGCGTTCATGGCCGCTTTGCCGGCAAAATCACCAGCGGTGACAACTGGATGGATGCCGGCCAGCGGCAAGATCCGCGTCACCGCCGAGCGCGATCCGGCAAAGCTCCCGTGGCGCGAGCTCGGCGTCGATGTGGCGCTCGAATGCACCGGCATCTTTACCAAGCGCGAGGCGGCGGCAAAGCACCTCGAGGCCGGCGCGAAGAAGCGTCATCGTCTCTGCCCCGGCCGATGGCGCCGACTTCACGGTCGTCATGGGCGTCAATCACGAAGGGCTGAAGCCCGAGCACACCGTCATCTCGAACGCGCTCGTGCACGACCAATTGCCTCGCACCCGTCGCCTATGTGCTGCATCAAGGGACTCGGCATCGAACGCGGCTATATGACGACGATCCACGCCTATACCGGCGACCAGAGCCTGCCAGGACACGTTGCATTCCGACCTGCGGCGGGCGCGCGCCGCCGATTTGTCGATGATCCCGACCTCGACCGGGGCCGCGCAGGCGATCGGGCTGGTGTTGCCGGCGCTGAAGGGCAAGCTCGACGGTACGGCGATCCGGGTGCCGACCGCCAACGTGTCGCTGATCGACTTGACCTTCGATGCGGCGCGCGACACCATGCGCCGACGAGATCAACGCGCTGATGGAAGACGCGGCGAAGTCGAACCGCTTGAAGGGCATTCTCGGCATCAACAACGCACCGACCGTGTCATGTCGATTTCAACCACGACCCGCACAGCTCGATCTTCGACGTGACCCAGACCCAGGTGCTCGATAAGCGTTTTGTTCGCGTGCTCGCCTGGTACGACAACGAATGGGGCTTTTCGAACCGCATGGTCGAAGTCGCCGCGTATATCGGGCAGATGGCCTAATAGGCGGCTCCGGATAAACACAGAACGGGCGGCTTTCTCCCTCGCCCCGCCTCCGGGGAGAGGGCCGGAACCGGTTCTAACCCTGCGCCGGCGCCCGCCGCACGGCGCAGGCGGCAACGGCCGAGCCCAATGCGATCGTGACAAACGCCGCGCGCCAACCGGCAACGCTCCCGGCCCCGCCGAACCAGTCGAGCGCCAAGCCGACGGCCACCGGGCCGAGAAAACCGGTGCCATAGCCGGCGAGCGCGTAGATGGCGAGCGCCGCTCCGCGCCGGGCCGGATCGGCCGCCGACACGACCCCGCCGGCGAGCGCCCCGACATCGGCAAAGCTGGTGAATCTGAACCAGGATCAGCAGCGCCATTACGATCCCGCTCGGGCCGCCCGCAGTCGCCGCCAGCGCCAGACAGACGACAACCGAGAAAATGCAGGCCGCGATGATCGTGCGCTGCCGACCGTGGCGCATCGCGAGCTCAGCCACTGCGATGCTGACCGGCAAGCCTGCCAGCGAAGCCAGACCGGCGACAACGCCGAGTGGCGGCAGCCTCAGCCCGTTGCCCGGCAGGCTCAACGCCCAGGCGAGATAGGCGACAAACCAGACGCGCACGGCAAACACTTCCCAGGTGTTGCCGGCGAACCCCGCCACATACGCCATCACTGCCCGATTGCGCAGCACCGGCCGGAATTCGAGCAGGCGCGCTGCAGCCGCGAGCGCCGGGCGCGCTGGGGCGGCAGGCAGCAGAGCGAGGGCGCCGATCGCCAGCAGCTGCCCGATCCCGCCGGCGATAAATGTCGCCCGCCAGCCGAAGACGGCGTCGACCACACCGGCGATCAGCAGCGACGCGGCGCTGCCGACGGCGTAGCACGATGTGTAGAGCGCGGCGGCGCGGGCCTGGCGCCCCGGCGCCACCCGGTCGACCAGGAGCTTGAGGCCCGGCATATGGACGCCGGCAAAGGCGATCCCGCCGAGGAACCGCAGCACCATCGCCGCGGCAAAACCATGCGCCCAGGCGGCAAAGGCAAAGCTGGCGGCAGCGCCGAGCCCGGCGCTCACCAGATAAAGCCGCCGACCCTCGAACTGGTCGCTCGCACTCCCCAGCAGCGGCGTCCAGGGTCGTGGCATAGGTCACCAGCGGGGCGAGGTTCGCCACCAGCCCGAACACCAGGATGGCGGTGCTCCTGCCCGCGAAACTGCCCGGCCCGTGCCGCAGCGTATCGGCGACTGCGATCGCCGCCGGGCTGGGCGGGGCGAGCCGTGAAATGCCGCGATCTCGGCGCGGATCGACCATGCCCCAACTCGCCTCCATTGCTGCCCTTGCCGGTCCTGATTTCTGCTATCCTCGGCCGACCGCCCGGCGCCCCGCCGCAGGCATGCTAGCGGGAAAGCCGTGCCGACCCATGCGACAATGCTTCGGCATGAGCCGAACTGATCGAATCAGAAGGCTGGATCGGGCGCGCCGCGCTCGCCCGATGACAAGAGCCGGTAATCATCGTCCATTCGCTCGATCAGGCGGTGGCGGCGCTAAAGGCGGCGGCGCGGGCCGGCCGCCCGGTCATCCTAGTGAGCGCGCCCGAGGCCGGCATCTATGCCGGGCCGGGCTGGTTCCGGGCGTTGGTCGAGGCGGCGCGCGAGGCCGTACCTGATGCCCGCTTCTCGGCCATCCTCGATTGCGGCGACCAGGCCGGCGCCGCACTGGCGGCGATCCGCGCGCAAATCGAGCGCGTGATCTTCACCGGCCGGGCAGATGTCGCGAGCCGCCTCGCCGACATCGCCCGACAACACGGCGTGCGGCTCGAAACCACCCGCCCGGCCGCGGTGCTCGACCTCGGCGCCGATTTCTTCGCCTCGGCGGAGAGCGTCGAGCAGCGTTGCGCCGATATTCTCGTCGACCAGGCGCGAAATTGAGGGGGCGACCGTCATGAGCGCAGAGCCACATGCTAAATCGGCTCGCTTGCAGGAACTGATCCATCGCCGCGACAAGGTTTTGGCGGTCCTCCACCCGCCGACTGCGGCGCATGCCCGGATCATGGAGAAGGCCGGTTGCGAGGCGTTGTTTGTCGGCACCGGCGGGGTCGTCGGCGCCTATACCGGTCTAGCGGATGTCGGCACCGCGACGATGACCGAATGCGTGACGATCGCCGGCTGGATCGCCGAGAGCGTGTCCATCCCGGTGATCATGGACGGCGACACCGGTCACGGCGGCATCATGGCAGTGCGCCGGATGATCCGCGAATGCATCCGCGCCGGCGTTGCCGGAATCCGCATCGACGACCAGCCGATCGAAGGCAAGCGCAAGACGCAGAGCGCCGGCGTCGAGGTCGTGCCGCTCGACCAGGCGATCGCGCGCTACCGTGCAGCGGTCGACATGAAGAACGAGCTCGACCCGAAATTCGTGGTGATGGCGCAGTGCTACGCCCGCGACGCCACCGGCGGCACGTTGCAAGACACGATTGCGCGGTTGCGGGCTTACCGCGAGGAAGCCGGCGTCGACTGGGTGCAGTTCGAATCACCCCATTCCACCGACGAAATCAGAGCGGCGCGCGCTGCGGTAACGGGGCCGTTTTCGTTCATGAAGGGCAAGCTCGGCCGCTATCTCGATCTCGACGAGCATCTGGCGCTCGGCGTCACCATCGCCTGGTATCCCGGGTTCACCCATAACGTCACCTGGGCGGCGTTGTGGGACTTCATGACCGCGTTCCAGTCGGGTGGCGTGAAGGCCTGGGATGCCTTTGTCGAGAGCCGCCGTGACAAGCCCTATCCCACTCCCGAGATGCCGGAGGATGGCGAAAGCGGAGCAAAGCAGCAGGTGCTCGAGCAACGCTATTTTTCGTCGGGCGATCGCCGACGATAGATGTCAAGGTCCATTCGAAGCGAGGTGAGCCATGGCGCGCGACGGTTTCAGGATCTTCAACTCCGACACCCATGTCGGCCCGGACGCGCGCATTCTTGCCGGCTATCTGAGCCAAGCCGAAAAGGACCGGCTGCGAGACTGGGACGCGTACAAGTCCCAGGGCCGCTCCGGCCAGGTGACCTACACCAAGGGCCAGCGTCGCTATCGCCGCCGGCTAGGGATGGCCGAACCCGACCAAGCGCCGAGCGGATACATGGCCGGCTTCACCGGCGTGAAGCGGTCGCGCGAACCCTCGCCGCTGGTCGATGCCGACCCCGGAGAGCGCATCAAGGACATGGATCATGAGGGCGTCGATGTAAACCTGACCTTGCCCTCGGGCTGGTTCGGCACCTGGACGGCCGGCGACGATGTGATCCTCGAAATGGCGATGTACCGCGCCTATCACCGCTGGATGGCAGACTATTGCGGCGCCTACCCGAACCGGCTCGGCGGGGTGATCCTGGCCGCGGCGCGCGATATCGAGGGAGCGCTCGGCGAGATCCGCCGCTGGGGTCAAGCCGCTTGGGCCTGGGGGATAATGGTCTACGCCCCGGTTGGCATGCCGCTCGACCACCCGGCGCTGGAGCCGCTCTACGCCAAAGCCGCCGAACTCGACCTTGCCGTCGTGCTTCACACCTTCACGGTGATGCCGCCTTATGCGCCGGGCGGACAGGATACCTGGGACAATCTGTGGCTGCAGCGCTCGGCCGCCCACCCCTGGTGCGGCATGCGCAATATGGCGGCGATGATCGGCAGCGGGGTGATGGACCGCTACCCGACCTTGCGGGTGGGCACATTGGAGGCCGGGCACGGCTGGCTGCCGTTCTGGATGGCGCGGCTCGACGAGCACGCCGAGACGATCAAAGCGGCACTCCCCCAACTCGATCACAAGCCGAGCGAATACGTCACCGGCGGGCGCTATTTCCAGAGCATCGAGATCCCGGAGGGCGCCAGGCTGACCAACGCCGTCATCGATCTGGTCGGCGATCACGTGCTGATGTACGCGTCGGACTATCCCCACGGCGAAAGCCACTTTCCCGAGTCGGTCTCGCTGGTGGCGGACTGGGCGATGGACACGGAGCGAAAGCGGAAGCTGCTGTGGGACAATGCCACCCGCTTCTACGCACGCGCTTCAGTCTGACCCCGACTATCCATCAGATTTATCAGGAACCGCCGATCCAATTATCGGGAACGTCGCGGTCGGCTTTCCTCGGCTCTACGCCGCCGACGGGAAGGCCCTGAGCCCCAGCCGACGAGGGACAGCGCCCCAAACCGCCGCTTCTCCGACACGCCCGGGAAATCCCCGGCGATAATTGCCAGTCACATTTTACGATGACGGGAAAACGGGGACGCGTCGGCTGTCCTTTTTGTTCGGCTCTCACTCTGCTTTCGATAGCGCAAATTCGGAAATATCCTGCAGAACCTTTTTTATCTCGTCAGGTATTTCATCGACTTTCATTGCTTCCACTATTGATGCTGCGAAGTTACCGAACCACCATATTCACTTTGTAAATATTGATTGAACATGCTTACGGCTTCTTTTCCGGGGATCACATTTAGTCTTTCACCTACATCATCCCAACAAGCTTCCAATTCGTTCAAGGCGGCTTCAGCTACAGTGGCCTGAGATAGTTTAGGGGAATTCATGCGCTCAAATCGCCCGCGCTCTGCCACATACTGCCCGCTTACATAACTTTTCTTAACATGGGCAAAGTCATCAAGCAATGTAACTACATCGCCACAATAGGCCGTATCAACTCCAGTTCTTTTCGCTTGATCGGCCACTCTGCGCGCTGCCGCCCGATCCATTGCTGCCGGAACCAGCAGGAAATTCTCGATCTCCTTGCGTTTGTGTATGGACACATAGTCACAAAACGTCTGACACTCTGACCTAATTGCCTCACGTTCCCGATCGCACCGATAATCCTTGTCCATTAACGCTGCGCCCGCGATTTGTCCGCCTAGGGTGATTTCCATTCCTCTCTTCAAGTTCCTAATCCGTTCGGGGTTAAACCCCCTCACAGGAATCACCGCGAAGTCGCTTCAATTCGCGACATTAGTTAATCCAAGCTTTCGCGCGAATCGGGAGAGTATTTGGAAATCGTCGCCTTCGACAAACAACGCTCTTCGCGTCTTGGCGAGCTGAGTTAAAATCGGATTGAGGTTTGATCCTAGAGCGGTAAATACATCACCCAGTTCTGATGGATCTCTAATTCGGCGGCCGCTTCTCCGTCGCTTGTTAACGAGGATGATGTCGTCCGTTTCCGCTTCGGTGATAATCTCCGTCGAGTGCGTCGCGATAAGAATGTCTGGCCCCAAATCTCTCAAGAGTCCGAGCAATTGGCGTTGGAGATCGGAATGTAGGTATATATCTGGCTCATCGATCAAAAATAGCGCCGTGTCGTTCGATTGGATCAGGTGCGTCAGCATTTGGCACCAGACCTGAAATCCAAACCCTGACCAAAAAATTTCACGGGGTATCCGCTCCTCGGGGCAAAACATGTGGAGGAGTGGTTTGTCGTCAATCCGATCCACCCGTGGACGTTCTATGTCCATCCCAGGCCACGTTCGAAGCAATGCCGTCCGAAATGCGTCGAATTTTTCTGGATAGTGATACCATATATTACGGAAATTACGAGATGCCGTGTAATTAAAAAGCGCAAGCCGCGCAGCTTCTTTATCGTATAACCTCTCATTGTGCTCGACTGGGCCAAGAATCGGTACGAAACCAATAGAACAATTGAATTGTAGCTTGAAGATGCCCGGGGTGGCTATTGATCTGCCTTGAGCGTCAGGAATTAAATAACACGATCCTTGTTCTGGGAAATATAGTAATAGCTCGTTGCCGTTAGAGAGTGTGAACCTTATTGTAGCTACCTCTGAATCGTCATAGTTATAGAAGATATTTTCCTCTGCAATCGAGATTGTGCGTAGATCAATGATATGCCCAAGAGTTCTCCCTTGGGGCCCTCTAATGATTTCGGCCCTGCGACTTGTCGCCTTTCGCATCGCAGCAGCCAGGATGCGAAACGCCGCCAATATTGTAGACTTACCGGAATTATTCGGACCGACCAGAATATTAAAGTGACGGAGATGTAGGGAAAACGTCTCGAAGACTTTAAATATTGTAAAGTCGACACGAACGAACTGATGATGAGTGTTGGCCATGTGTGTGCGGGTCAGAACGAGCCCGAAAACCTGTTTCGACGCAACATTATATCATCGAAGCGAGCGTGGGGAAAAGCGCATCGCATTTCGACCGTCACCGGATGAGGTTCAATCACCGTGGCGGCGATCGGGCCGTGCCGGGAAGGGACAAACGAACTGTCTCGGGCGCTCACCCTGCGCGACCCGCGGCTTTCTCTCGCTGCGGGTAGCCTCTATCATCCCCCAGCCAACCGGAGGACCCGCCAATGTCTGCTCATGCCGCTGACGCCACTGCGCCTGCTCAACAAACCAGGTGGCCGAATTATCGGGAGGGCGATTTCGTCATCCGGAATTATGTGTTCCGCAGCGGCGAGACCTTGCCCGAGCTGAAGCTCCACTACCGCACCCTGGGAACGGCGAAGCGCAACGCCGCGGGCAAGATCGTCAACGGCGTGCTGCTGTTGCAGGGCAATACCGGCACCGGCGCCAATTGGCTGCGCCCGAGCCTCGCCGACGAGCTGTTCGGGCCCGGGCAGCCGCTCGATGCGGCGGAGTACTTCATGATCATGCCGGACGCGATCGGGCGCGGCGGATCGAGCAAGCCGTCGGACGGGCTCAAGGGGAAATTTCCCCGCTACCGCTATCATGACATGGTCGAGTCCGGCTATCGGCTGATCAGCGAAGGCCTCGATGTCGCCCATCTGCGCCTCGTGATCGGCAGCTCGATGGGCGGCATGCATGCCTGGATGTGGGCCGAGATGTACCCCGATTTGATGGACGGGGTGGTGCCGATCTCGTGCCAGCCGGTCGAGATCAGCGGCCGCAACTGGCTCGGCCGCCGCGCCCAGGCCGAGGCGATCCGCCACGACCCGGACTGGAACAACGGCTTCTACGAGACGAACCCGCGCCACTACATCTACGCCGCGGCCGGGAATTTCGGCACCGAGAGCCCGACCCGGATCCAGGAAATGGCGCCAACTCTCGCCGCCGCCAACGCGCTCTACGAGCAGCGCCTCGCCCAGGCCGCCAAGGGCGACGCCAACAACTCGCTCTGGGCGATCGAGGCGATCATGGACTACAACCCCGAGCCCGATCTCGACAAGATCAAGGCCAAGGTGATGCTGATCAACAACGCCGAGGATCACGCCAATCCGCCCGAGCTCGGCACCGTCGAGCGGGCGATGAAGCGGGTCGCGCACGGCCGCTATGTGCTGATCCCGGCGGGCCCGAACACACACGGGCACTTCAGCCATTTCTACGCCGAGCTGTGGAAGCCCTATCTGATCGAGTTCATGAAAACCCTTGGCGCCCCGCTGCAGGCGGCGGCCGAATAGGCAAGCAGGCTGTCGGCGGCATCATGGGCCTGCTCGACGGACGGGTGGCGCTGGTAACCGGCGGCAGCAAGGGTCTCGGTGCTTCGATCGCGCGACTGTTTGCCCAGGCGGGAGCACGGGTCGTCGTCACCTTTGCCAATGATGCGGCGGCGGCCGAAGGGCTGGTCGCGAGCCTACCCGGCGAGGGCCACCGTGCCAGCCGCACTGCGGCGCAGGACACCGACGCAATCGAAAACCTTGCCGCCGAGGTTAGCCGTATCGAGGGCCGGCTCGACATCCTGGTCAACAACGCCGGCAGCACCCGGGTGATCCCGCATGCCGATCTGCGCGCGCTCGACGACGAATTTTTCGATTTCGTTTTGGCGGTGAATCTGCGCGGACCATTTGCGACGGTGCGCGCCTTTCAGTCCTTGCTGAAGGCGGGCGGGCATGGGCTCGTCGTCAATGTCGGCTCGGTATCGGGGGTGCGCGGCGGCGGCAGCAACATCGCCTATGCCGCCGCCAAGGCCGGGTTTCACGCGATGACGATGTCGCTGGCGCGCGCGCTCGCCCCCGACGATCCGGGTGGTCGCCGTCGCGCCAAGCCTGTTGGAAACACCGATGACGCGGATGTGGACGCCCGAGCAGCGCGCGGCGCGCATCGCCAGCAATCCGCTCAAGCGCATCGGCCAGCCCGAGGAGACGGCAGCGGTGATCCTAGGGCTGGCGACGACGATGACCTTTGTCAACGGCACGGTCATCCCGGTCGACGGCGGTAGCCTGCTGTAACCGTCGGACCGGGGTTGATCGATTTAAGACTACCTTACCGGTGAGAACGCCGCCGGGACCAGCAGCTTGTTTTCCTGCCGGATCGGCCGCACCCCGGCCTGCGGCGGCCACGCTTGGCCGGGCCGGCGCAATTCTTCGCGGATCCGGGCGCGCTCGTTGAGATCCTTGTACACCCAGGTGTGGACGAACTTGTTGAGCCCGCCGAGCTCGCTCGTCCAGCAGGCCGCCAAGGGGGAGAGCTTCTCGCGGTCGGGAACGGCCTTGGCCCACGCCTCGAGCACCTTCGGGAGGTCGCCCGGGGCGTAAGTGTAGGTGCGCATCTCATACACGTTCCCGGTGCCGTAATTCCGGCTGCCCAGAGCGTGCATGAACGGCGCCGGGTTCATGATCTCGGCCTCCTGCGCCACGATGAACTCGCCGCCCCCGGGGAGCGCGTTGCGCTCGGCGTCTTGCGACATCGCTGCGCGTACGGAGGTGCGGTGCCGCAAATCGTCGTAGGGATAGACGTGGATCACCTGATTGAGCGGACCGAACTCGGTGTGCCAGAAGCCCCCCAATTTCGAGTGCTTTTCCCGAGCGGGCAGCCGCTTGGCATAGCGCTCTTCAAATTCGGCCACGGTCCCGGGGCGCAGGGTATAGGTACGGACTTCATAGATCATCGACGCATCCTCCAAGTGACAGGGGTTGGCGAGGTGATATGCCAGCGCACCGACAGGGGATTCTGCCGGACATTTCCCACATGGACGGCTCATCCGCCCTTGTTCCGGGATAGAATAGTGCCGCCGAGGGGTTTTGCGAAGCCGCGTTATGAGGCGGTGACCGCATGGGAGGCTAGCAACAATCAGCGCCGGTGGCTTTGACTGAAACAACCTATCGAAGGAGCAGCGTCATGCCTCAACTGCCGCAAATCGACGAATTGCTGAAGACCGCCGCCGATCGGGGGGATGTGCCGGGAGTCGTGGCGATGGCGGCGACGCGTGAGGGTCCGGTCTATCAGGGCGCCTTTGGCCGGCGCGCTCTGCCCGATGGCGCCGCGATGACCGCGGACACGGTGTTCTGGATCGCCTCGATGACCAAGGCGATCACCTCGACGGCGGCGATGCAGCTCGTCGAGCAGGGAAAGCTCGCGCTCGATGGGCCGATCGCCGGGGTGCTTCCCGAACTCGCCGCACCTCAGGTGCTCGAAGGCTTCGACGCCGCCGGCGAGCCGCGGCTTCGTCCGGCGCGGCGGCCGATCACCCTGCGCCACCTGATCACCCACACCGCCGGCTTTGTCTACGACATATGGAACGCTGATCTGGGCCGCTACATGGAGAGGAGGGGAATACCCGGGATCATCTCCTGCGAGAACGCGGCGCTGGCATTGCCGCTGATCTTCGATCCGGGCGACAAATGGGATTACGGCATCAACATCGACTGGGTCGGCAAGGCGGTCGAGCGCGGTCAGCGGTCAGAGACTCGGCGACTATCTCGCCGAGCACCTGTTCGGCCCGATCGGCATGAACGACACCGGCTTCAAGCTGACCCCGGAGCGCCGCGCCCGGCTCGTCGGCATGCATGCCCGCGGCGAGGACGGCGCGCTGGCGCCGATCCCGTTCGAAATGCCGCAGGAACCCGAATTCGAGATGGGCGGCGGCGGGCTCTACGGCACCGCGGCGGATTATCTGGCGTTCGAGCGGCTGTTCCTCGACGAGGGGCGCGCCGCCGGCGGCGCTCAGGTGCTGAAGCCCGAGACGGTCGGGCTGATGGCGCAGAACGCGATCGGCGAGCTCAATGTGCAGCTGCTGAAGACCGCCGCCCCGGCCTCTTCGAACGACGCCGAGTTCTTCCCCGGCATGGTGAAGAAATGGGGTCTCGGCTTCATGATCTCGACCGCGCAGGTGCCGGACGGCCGCAGCCCCGGCAGCCTCGCCTGGGCCGGACTGGGCAACACCTATTTCTGGATCGACCCGGCCAAGGGCGTCGCCGGGGTGATCCTGATGCAGCTGCTGCCGTTCGCCGACGCCAAGGCGCTGGCGATATTCGACCGCTTCGAAAAGGCGGTCTACGCAGCGCTGACTTAGCTCAGCGATCGTGTGTGGTCCGCGCGGAAACTCGTCAGGCGGATCCCGAAGACGACGTCTTCATAGCGTTACCCGTACAATAGCGCTTCAGCAACTCGATCTGCAGGCGATCGAGCGGCGATAAAGGAAGCGGTTGGCGCCTATTTGATCTTCGCCTCTTTGAACAATACGTGCTTGCGGGCGACAGGGTCGAACTTTTTCAATTCCAGTTTAGCGGTTTTGGTCCGCGGGTTTTTCTTTGTTACATAGTAAAACCCGGTATCGGCGCTGCTCACGAGCTTGATCAGGACGGTGCTGGTCTTGGCCATGGCGAAACCCCAGGTTCAGGGATTGTGTGGTCCGGAAGATAGCGATCCGTCGACTCCTGTCAAGGAGGGCTCGGCCGAGACCGGCGCCGTACCGATGGACCGCGCCGCCAGGTTCGGGGCGGCGCCGATGACGTGCGCCGCCTGCCTGTAAAGGACGGGGTCGGCCAGAAGACGCTTAGCCACCGCGAGGTCGATTGCCCGGTCGCCGTTGCGAGGTGGACACGAGCGGCGCAATTGGCTCCAGCCGCTCCCGTCGAGCGCGGCGCGCGGCTCGGCGGTCAGCGGGGAGACTGCCGACAATCCGACGGCACGCTGCAATGCGATCTGGATCGATTGGTCGTCGTTGCCGAGATCGCTGGTGCATACGGTCGGCACCACTCCGCGCGCGTTCAACAAATAGCCGGCGGGTGCGACCAACTGAGCCCAGGTCAGGGTCAGTTCGCCATTATTGGGCAGTCGCAGGACGGTTTGCACCGTGCCCTTGCCGTATGAGGCGGTACCGACGACGACCGCCCGTCCGGAATCTTGTAACGCCGCCGCGACGATTTCGGAGGCCGAGGCGGATCCGCCGTTGACCAGTACGATGATCGGTATCCGCGGCGCGATGCTGTCGCCTGAAGCCTCGAAAAACTGGCGGCTCGCGGGGTTGCGCCCGATGGTCGCCACGATTGGGCCCTTGGCGATGAACACGTCGGAGAGGCTCACCGCCTGGTCGAGCAGCCCGCCGGTATCGCCGCGCAGATCGAGGACGATGCCGCGCAGCTGCGGCCCCATTTCGCGCTTTACCGCGTCGAGATCCTCTACCAGCTGCTGCGTCGTGTTCTGGTTGAAGCTGGATATGTGAAAGATGGCGACACCGTTATCGCGCGACAGCGTCACGGTGGGCTCGACCATCAGTGTACGCCGAAGCCGGTAATAACGGCTTCCGATCGCGCCGGGGCGATCGATGCCAACCTCCACGGTGCTTAATACCGTGCCGCGGAGCAAGTGGATCACGTCGCTCCGCGAGCGGCCGGCAGTCGGCTGACCGTTGATCGCTATAATTGTGTCGCCGGCACGGATGCCGGCCAGATCGGCGGGTCCACCCGGCACAACTTGGATGATCCGGAACCGGTCCGGAGCCGGATCGAGAGTTACGCCAATTCCGCCGAAGCCATCGCGGGCAGCGCGCTGATCGCGGGCGGCTGCGGGCGTGGCATAGCGAGAAAATCGGTCCAGCGAGTAGGTAATCCCGTAGAACAAGGTCTCGTCGAGCGTGTCCTCTGACACTGCCGCCACGATCGGGGACGTTTTCTTAGCATCGGCAACCAGATGGCCCAGCCATCCGCCCCAAAGATGGGGGTCATCGCCGGACGGGCTTGGATAGGTCGCGATTTCGCGTCCGCCGTAATCGAGCGCGATCTCGGTACTGTCCTGGGGCCCGGGCGTCTCCAGCACCGCGAATTTTGGATCGAGCTGGGAGAGGCGGGCCGCAGCGGCGAGAGAGAGCTTACGGCTTGAGACCGGCACAATGTAGAGCTCGGCAATTTGATCGAGGCCGCGCCCGAACAACCGTCCAGTCGGATCAGCTGGCAACGGGTGTAGCTCCGAGCAGGCCGTAAGCAGGACGACGAGGGCGAAGAAGCCCGCCGGTGCAAGCCCAGCGGCTTGACGCAACGACATCGGCATCGAGGAACCCCCGAAATCCTCGCGGCAACCCGCCCGATGATCCGCCAGCCTCGGCCTAAATCCCCGTTGCTGGGGCGCTCATGCTAGATTGGTGCGGGTCCGCGATCAACCGCGCCGGCCGGCGCGACCGCGGCGCGCGGCCGTTCTCTCGTCCTCGATCCGAAACAGCAAACGACCGCCGATCGCATCGGCCTCGACAAGCCGCACCGTCGCCGCATCACCCAGCCGGAAGATCCGCCCATAGCGCCGGCCGACGAGCCGCGGCACCTTCTCGCTCCGGTCGTAATAATCGCCCGGCAAGGTCGATATCGGCACGAGCCCGGTGGCGCCGCTCTCGACCAGGGTGACGAACAGCCCAAACTCGGCGACACCACTAATGCGGGCGGAGAAGAGGCCGCCGATCGCGTCGGCGACGAGGATCGTGCGATAGCGCTCGATTGCGGCGCGCTCGGCCGCAGCGGCACGGCGCTCTGTCATCGAAATATGCTCGCCGACGACCGCCAACCGGTCGTGGTCGATATCGGAGGGCAGCGCGCCGGCGCCGAAATCGCTTCCGGTCGCGTTGGCGCCGGCGATCAATGCGCGATGGACGAGAAGATCGGCATAGCGGCGGATCGGCGAGGTGAAATGCGCATAGCGCCGCAGCCCCAGACCGAAATGGCCGATATTGTCCGGGCTGTAGGCAGCCTGCGCCTGGCAACGCAGCACGAGGTCATTGACCAGCGCCGCCACCGGGGTCGCCTCCGCCCGGCGCAACAGCCGGTTGAACAACTCGGGCCTTGGCGCCTGGCCCTTGGCAAAGGCGAGGCCGGGAATGCCGAGTTCGTCGAGAAAGTCGCGCAATGCCGCGACCTTTGCCGGATCGGGCGCATCGTGGATCCGGTACATGCAAGGTTGCCGCCGCGCCTCGAGTTCTTCCGCGGCGGCGACATTGGCGAGGATCATGAATTCCTCGATCAGCCGATGGCTGTCGAGCCGCAAGGCCGGAACGACCGCGACCGGACGCCTTTCGGCATCGAGCACGATCCGATCCTCGCGGATGTCGAGCTCGATGGCGCCACGCGCGGCGCGGGCCCGGGCGAGAGCGTCGAAGGCGCCATAGAGTGCAGCCATCGTCTCGGGCGAGACGGTCGAGGGCAAATCCCCGCGCCCGTCCCGGGCCGCCTGGATCTCCTCATAGGTGAGGCGTGCGACCGAGCGCATGACTCCGCGCAGGAAGCGGTGGCGGCGCTTGCGACCGGCAATGTCGATCCGCAGATCAACGGCGAGGCAGGCGCGATCGACGCCGGGCTTCAAGGAGCACAGCTCGTTCGACAGCGCCTCGGGCAACATCGGGACGACCCGATCGGGAAAGTACACCGAATTGCCGCGCCGCTCGGCCTCGCGATCCAGCGCGCTGCCGGGACGGACATACCAGGCGACGTCGGCGATGGCGACGACAAGGTGCCAGCCGCCGGAGTTGGCCGGGTCGGAATCGGGTTCAGCCCACACGGCGTCGTCAAAATCGCGGGCATCGCTGCCGTCGATCGTGACCAGCGGCAGGTCCCGCAGGTCGGTGCGCCCGACCGGGCTTACCGGCGGCGCGGCTTCGGCCTCGGCGATGGCGGCATCCGGAAACTCGGTCGGGATGTCGAACGACGCGATCGCCAAAAGGCTGATCGCACCGGGATCCGAAGGCGCGCCCAGCCGCTCGACGACGCGCGCCCGCGGCAACCCCAATCGGCGGACCGCAAGTTCCCCGGCGACGACGAGCTCGCCGTCATCGGCTCCGCCAGTATCGCGCTCAGCGACCCGATATTCAGTTTTGTTGCGGCGGTCGGCCGGCACCACCCGCCCGCCCTCGCGGTCTTTCTGAAAGACGCCGACGATCCGTTCGCCGCTGGAATCGAGCCGGCGCATGACCCGCGCCTCGATCTCGCCGGTTTCGAGCGAAACCAGCCGCGCCGCCGCGCGGCCACCGACCGGGATCGCCTCACCGCCCTCCTCCGCAAGTCTAACGACCGGCGCCGGATCGGGTCCTGGCCAGGCCACGGGTCGGGCTAGCGGAACGCCGTCCTCGTCGGTGCCGAACCGTTCGACGACGGTGACCTCTGGGATTGGCGGACCTCCGACCAGGCGCCGGTTGGCGGCACGGGTCACCGATCCCGACCGCTCGATCTGGCGCAACATGTCGCGCAGCGCCGGCCGATCGGCGGGAGGGACGCCAAATGCGCGGGCAATCTCGCGTTTGCCGACTGCCGACGGGCTCTCGCGGATGAACTCGACCACCTCCCGTTCCGACGGCAACACCCCGAGATGACGCTGTTGCCTCGGCTTGGAAGTCGTCGACGGGGGTCGCGGCATCTAGCGCGGCTGCGCACCTGAGCGCGGACGCGGCTTCTTGGCAGCTCTGGGGCTGGCGGCCTCGTTTTTGGCTGCAACCGTTCGCCGTGAAGCAGCGCCCCGTTGTGATGCGGCGGCTGCCCTTCGTCGCTTTTGGCGGTGGCGGCCTTGGTTGCGGCCGGCTTGCCCGCCTTGCGTTGGCGCGACTTGCCTTTATCACGTCGCTCTGCAAGCAGTCGTATCGCCTCATCGAGTGCGAAAATCTCCGGATCCGCAGTTTTCGGCAACGTCGCGAAGACGCCGTCATGGCTGACATAGGGGCCGTAGCGCCCTTGATAGAGCGCCACGACGCCGCCATCGGGATGCGGTCCGAGCTCGCGCAGCGGCTGTGGCGCGTTGCGCCGCCGCTCCGCCGCCGGCTCGGCCAAGAGGACGACCGCGCGATTGGCTCCGATCGTCAACACGTCGTCATCGGGCGCCAGAGATTTGAAGGTCGTACCATGCTTGATGTAGGGGCCGAACCGCCCAATCCCGGCGGTGATCACTTGGCCGGTCTCGGGATGGCGCCCGAGCTCGCGCGGCAGCGCCAAAAGACGCAATGCGGTGTCGAGATCGACATCGGCCGGTTTGAGCGGACGGGGCAGGGCGACCCGCTTGGGCTTCGCATCCCCGTCGCCGGCGCCGAGCTGGATGTAATGACCGAAGGGGCCTTTCTTCAACGTCACCTCCGACCCGCTCGCAGGGTCGGTCCCGAGTTCGGCATCAGCGGCGTCGGTTTCGGCCCCATCCTCGATTGCGAGCGGGCGGGTATAGCGGCAGTTCGGATAGTTCGCGCAGCCGATAAAGGCGCCGAACTTGCCGAGCTTCAGGCTGAGCCTGCCGGCGCCGCAGACCGGGCACAGGCGCGGGTCGCGTCCCGAGTCGTCGATCGGAAAGAAATGCCGCCCGAGATCGGCGTCGAGTGCGGTCAGAACTTGGCTGATCGTCAATTCCTTGGTGCCGTCGACCGCGGTCGAAAAATCCCGCCAGAAATTGCGCAGCAGCTCCTTCCAATCGACCCGCCCGCCGGAGACTTCATCGAGCTGGTTTTCCAGATCGGCGGTGAAATTGTATTCGACATAGCGCTCGAAGAAGTTCGTCAGAAAGGCGGTGACGAGCCGGCCCCGGTCCTCCGGCAGAAAACGCCGCTTTTCGAGCCGGACATAAGCGCGGTCCTGCAGGACCTGCAGGATCGAGGCATAGGTCGAGGGGCGGCCGATGCCGAGTTCCTCGAGCTTTTTGACCAGGCTCGCCTCGGTGTAACGCGGCGGCGGTTGAGTGAAGTGTTGGATCGGCACGACCTCGCCGCGAGCAAGGCGCTCGCTCTTGTGCATTTGCGGCAGCCTGGCGCTTTCGCCCTCCTCTTCTGCGCTGTCGTCGCGATCCTCCTGGTAGAGCGCCAGAAATCCGTCGAACAGCACGACCGAGCCAGTCGCCCGCAGACGCAGCCGCCCGCTCGAATCGGCGATGTCGACAGTGACCTGTTCGAGCAGCGCCGAAGCCATCTGGCTGGCCAATGTCCGCTTCCAGATCAGTTCGTAGAGCCGGCGCTGGTCGCGGTCGAGGTAAGCCGCGACATCGGCAGGCCTGCGGCCGAGATCGGTCGGGCGGATCGCCTCGTGCGCCTCCTGCGCATTCTTGGCTTGGCTGCGATAAATCCGCGGCGCGTCGGGCACGTATTTCGCCCCGAATTCTTTGCCGATCAGCTGGCGAGCGGCGGCGATGGCCTCGCCTGAGATGGCGACGCCATCGGTGCGCATATAGGTGATCAGCCCGACCGTCTCACCGCCGAGATCGACCCCCTCGTAGAGCCGCTGGGCGATCTGCATCGTGCGGCTGGCCGACAGGCCGAGCTTGCGCGAAGCCTCCTGTTGCAGGGTCGAGGTTGTAAACGGCGGGAATGGGTTGCGACGGACCTGCCGGCTCTCGATCTCGGCGACCGCAAAACTCGACGCCCGCAAGATCGCATCGGCGGCGGCGCGCGCCTTTTCCTCGGTGTCGAGATCGAAACGTTCGAGGCGCTTGCCGTCGAGATGGGTCAGGCGCGCAGTGAAGCTCTGTCCAGCCTCGGTCGTGAAGGTGACCTCGACGGTCCAATACTCGCGCGACTTGAACGCCTCGATCTCGGCTTCGCGTTCGCAGATCAGGCGCAGTGCGACGGATTGGACGCGGCCGGCCGAGCGGCTGCCCGGCAATTTGCGCCACAGTACCGGCGACAGGGTGAAGCCGACGAGGTAATCGAGCGCGCGGCGCGCCAGATAGGCGTCAACCAGCTCGCGGTCGATCTCGCGCGGGCGGCGGAACGCCTCGACGACGGCGTTCTTGGTCACCTCGTTGAAGACGACGCGCTTGACGTCGACGTCCTTTAGCGCCCGGCGCGATTTGAGCACCTCCTGGACGTGCCACGAGATCGCCTCACCCTCACGGTCGGGATCGGTGGCGAGGAACAGGCCGTCGGCGCCCCGCATCGCCTGAACGATGTTCTTCATATGCTTTTCGGATTTGCCGTCGACCTCCCACGACATGGCGAAATCCGCGTCGGGCAGAACCGAGCCGTCTTTGGCCGGAAGGTCGCGCACATGGCCGTAACTGGCGACGACCCTGTAGTCGTTGCCGAGATATTTGTTGATGGTCTTCGCCTTTGCCGGCGATTCGACGACGACGACTTTCATGAGCCCGTTCGGTGGTGATCGCGCGGCGGTGATCTCACATCGTCAAGTTGTCAGGGCGATACTCAGCGCAGCGAGACGAGATTGCCGGGATGGCGCTCGACCCGCCCGGCCAGTTCCAGCTCGAGGAGGAGGGTGGCGACCGCGGAAGCTGTCAATTGGCATTGGCGCACCAGTTCGTCAACCGCGACCGGTGTCGGCCCCAGGCTTTCGAGGATCATGTTCAGCGCGTCCTCATCGTCGGCCGGCTCTCCCGCGCCGCCCGGGGGCCAGTTCGCCGGCCAGCTTTCTTCGGCCGGCAGCGGCAGCGGTGTCAGTGGGCGCGGCGGCGGCGCGGCCCGCACCAGCGGCCCGAGTTGCGACAGCACATCCTCGGCCGTCTCGGTCAAGGTAGCGCCTCGGCGCAACAGATCATTCGCGCCGCGACAGCGCGGGTCGAGCGGCGATCCCGGCACGGCAAAAACCTCGCGGCCCTGCTCGAGCGCATAGCGCGCGGTGATCAGCGAGCCAGAGCGGGCGGCGGCTTCGACGACCAGGACGCCGAGCGCCATCCCGGAGATGATCCGGTTGCGGCGCGGGAAATGGCGGGCCTGCGGCTCGCTGCCGAGCGGCAACTCGGCGACGATCGCCCCTTGCCGGCGCAGTGCGTCGTAGAGCCCGCGATTCTCCTCGGGATAGACGATATCGACGCCGCCGGCGACGACCGCGACAGTGCCGGTCTCGATCCCGCCCAAATGGGCAGCGGCGTCGATGCCACGGGCAAGGCCGGAGACGACGACGAGTCCGCCCTGGCCGAGGCCGGCGGCGAGTTCGCGGGCGAGACGCCGGCCGTTAGCAGAGGCATTGCGCGCGCCGACGACCGCTATCATCGGCCGATCCAGCAGCTCGACCCGTCCGAGCACGCTCAGGATCGGCGGCGCGTCTTCAATAGCGCTCAGCGCGCTCGGGTAAGCGGGTTCGCCCCAGCAGACGAGCCGCGCGCCGATGCGATGCAGCGCGGTAAGTTCGGCCTCGATCGCCGCGCGCGTCGGCGCGGTCACCGTCTTGGCGCGCTCACTGCGCCGGGCCAGTCGAGGCAATGCCTCGAGCGCGGCCCGGGCCGAACCGAAGCGGCGCAGCATTGCGAAGAAACTGATCGGGCCGACCGATTCGGTGCGGCATAGCCGCAGCCAGTCGAGGCGCTCCTCGGGATCGAGCTCGCGCGAGGCCAAGCCGACCTCAGCTTTTCCTAAAAGAGATCCGGCTTTCCCTGCCGGCAATCAGGCGCCGGATATTGGCCTGGTGCCGCAGGATGAGCAGCAGTGCGATCGCTGCGATCAGGAGGGCCGTCGCCCGATCGGCGAGGAACGGCGCTATCGCTGCGCTGGCGACCGCGGCGATCAGCGCCGCGAGCGAGGAATAGCGGGAGTAGAAGGCGACAGCGAGCCAGATCAATCGCGGCAACGAGCGCCACCGGCCACGCCAACGCCATCAGCACGCCGAGCGCGGTCGCAACACCTTTACCGCCGCGAAAACCAAGCCACACCGGGAACATATGGCCGAGAATCGCACACAGCCCGGCGACCAGCGCCGCCTGTGGCGCCCAGCGCTGAGCAATCGCCGCCGCCGCCAACCCCTTGCCCACATCGAATAGCAGGGTCAACGCTGCCAGACCCTTGCTGCCGGTGCGCAACACGTTGGTCGCGCCGATATTGCCGGAGCCCATGCGGCGAAGGTCGCCCTGGCCGGCGAGCCTCGTCAGCACCAAGCCGAAAGGGATCGAGCCCAGCAGGTAACCGAGAATGGCGGGAGCGAGAAAAACGATCATCGGCGCTCAGTCCCGGCGCTGGAAGATCGTGCGCCCGTCGACGATCGTGCGCTTCACCCGGCCCTGTACGGAGCGGCCGTCGAACGGGGCGTTTTTTGATTTCGAGCGGAACTCGTCGGTGCAGATCTGCCAAGTCTGATCCGGGTCGAACAACACCAGATCTGCGGGCGACCCGGGCGTTGAGCCGCCCGACCGGGAGGCGCAGGATGCGGGCCGCGTTCCAGCTCAGCCGCGCCATCAGTTCGAGCAGGCCGAGATGGCGGTTGTGATAAAGCTCGAGTGACAATGCCAGCAAGGTTTCGAGCCCGACGGTCCCGTAGGCGGCCGAGCTGAACGGCAGCCGCTTGGAATCCTGGTCCCACGGCGCATGGTCGCTGGCGATCGCGTCAATGGTGCCGTCGCGCAGCCCCTCGACGATGGCTCGCCGGTCTCCTTCGCTGCGCAACGGGGGCGACAGCTTGGCGAAGGTCCGATACTCGCCGATCGCGGTCTCGTTCAACACGAAATAGGGGGGCGCCGTATCGCAGGTCACCGGCAGCCCTTGCGCCTTGGCGCGCCGAATCGCCCCGACCCCGGCCGCGGTCGACAGATGGGCGGCGTGGTAGCGTGCGCCGGTGATCTCGACGAGCCTAAGGTCGCGCTCGATCATGATGATCTCGGCCGCCGGCGTGATTGCCGACAGGCCCAGCCGGGTGGCGATCTCGCCTTCGTTGACCTCGCCCGCTCCGGCAAGGCTCGGTTCTTCCGGATGTTGTAGCACCAGCAGGTCGAAGCTGCGGGCGTAGGACAATACGCGGCGCATGACGAGCGCATCGGCAACCGCCTTGACCCCGTCGGTAAAGCCGAGCGCGCCGTTGGCGGCGAGCAAGCCCATTTCGGTCAGCTGACGCCCCCCCAGCCCCTTGGTCGCCGCGGCGTAGGTGTGGACCTTGGCGAGCTTGACCTCGCGCGCCCGGCGGGCCAGGAACTCGACGACCGAAATATCGTCAACCGGCGGGTCGGTATTGGGGAGCGCGACCATCGTCGTCACCCCGCCGGCCGCTGCGGCCTGCCCGCCGCTCTCGATCGATTCCATGTGTTCGGCGCCGGGCTCGCGCAACTGCACACGCATATCGACGAGGCCGGGAGCCAGGCACAGCCCCTCGGCCATTACCGTCTCGAAATCCCCCTCGCAGGCGGAGAGAGTTCCCACCGACCGCCCGGATTCGTTCGCCCTCGACGAGCAGGTCGCCGACCGCGTCGAGCCCGCTCGCGGGATCGAGCAGCCGGGCGCCACGAATCAACACTCGGGGAGCGCCCGCCGTGGCAGCGTTCACGGCAGCGGCGGGCCGTTGCCGAGATCGCGGGTCAGGATCTCGAGGCAGGCCATGCGGACGGCGACCCCCATCTCGACCTGATGGCGGATCAGGCTGCGATCGATGTCGTCGGCGATCTCGCTGCCGATCTCGACGCCGCGGTTCATCGGCCCCGGATGCATGATCAGCGCGTCGGGCTTGGCCGCGCGCAATTTGTCGTAGTCGAGCCCGAAGAAATGAAAATATTCACGGGTAGAGGGTACGAACGAGCCGTGCATGCGCTCGCTCTGCAGGCGCAGCATCATCACGATGTCGACATCGGCCAGTCCTTTGGCCATGTCGTGAAACACCTCGACGCCGAGCCGCTCGATCTCGGCCGGCAGCAGGGTACGCGGCGCTACCACCCGAACCTGCGCCCCCATGATATTCAGCAGCGCGATGTTCGAACGCGCGACACGGCTGTGCAGAACATCGCCGCAGATCGCGACGGTCAGGCTGCCGAGCCGCCCCTTGCGCCGGCGGATCGTCAGCGCGTCGAGCAACGCCTGGGTCGGGTGCTCGTGGCTGCCGTCGCCGGCATTGACGACGGAGCAGTCGACCTTTTCCGACAGCAACTGTACCGCCCCCGATTCGGGATGGCGCACCACCAGCACGTCGGGGTGCATCGCGTTCAGGGTCATCGCCGTGTCGATCAAGGTCTCGCCCTTGACCATCGAACTAACCGCCACCGCCATGTTGATGACGTCGGCGCCGAGCCTTTTGCCGGCGACCTCGAACGAGGTGCGAGTACGGGTCGAATTCTCGAAAAAGCAGTTGATTATCGTCCGCCCGCGCAACAGCGAGCGCTTTTTTTCGGCCTGTCGGTTCAGTTCGACATAGCCGTCGGCGAGGTCGAGAAACTGTTCGATCTCCGCCGGCGACAATCCCTCGATGCCGAGGAGGTGGCGGTGCCGGAACGCGGTGTCGCAAGCGGCTCCCTGCATGAGCCCGGGACTATAGGAGACGCGCAGTCGCCCCGCAAGGCTCGGCGAGGCCTTGTGTCCGGCCTGACGACGCGGCCGAGCGAATTGTTCCGGCGCAATTGTTGGATCTGACCCGAACGCGCCTTTTACGCGGCGTCGTGAAAAATGATGCCGAGGGTGTAGCGCTCGCCGCTGCGGATCCGGCTGACGCCGTGGCGCATGGTCACGCGATAGGCGCCGTGGGTGCCGTCGACCGGGCGATGATGCACCGGAAAGATCACCACCTCGCCCTGTCGCAATGGCACCACCTCGCCGCGCGACTGGAGCCGCGGCCGCTGCTCGACCAATAGAAACTCGCCACCGGTAAAATCCGCGGACGGATCGCTGAGCAGCACCGTCAGCTGCAATGGGAAGACCAGGGGGCCATAAAGATCCTGGTGCAGGCAGTTGTAGTCGCCGACGCCATATTTGAGGATCAGCGGCGTCGGCCGTTCCTGGCCCGCGTGGTGGCACTCGGCGAGATAATCATCGAGCGCCGCTGGAAACTTTCCCTTTTCGCACAGCCGCTGATGCCAGCGATTGGCGATCGGCGCCAGGCGCGGGTAGATCGTACGGCGCAGCGCCGCGACCAACCCCGGCAGCGGGTAGCGAAAATATTTGTATTCGCCGCGCCCATAGGCGTGATGCTGCATGACGATCCGCCGGCGAAAGCTATCGTCGTCGCAATAAAGCCCGGCGAGTTCACGGCATTCCTCGGTGGTCAGCAGCGCCGGGACGGTGGCATAGCCGCGCTCGTCGAGCGCTGCCGCCACCGCCGGCCAATCGACTGCGGCGACGCGGTCGGCCGCCGCGTCAGGCGGCTTCATCGGCCGCCGCTTGCCGCTCGCGTTCGATCAATGCGCGCTTGCGCTCCAACCCCCAGCGATACCCGGCGAGATCGCCGTCCTCGCGGATTACCCGATGGCATGGCACCAGCAACGCCAGGTTATTAGCGGCACAGGCCTGCGCCACCGCGCGGACAGCCCTCGGCTGGCCCAATGCGCGCGCGATCTCGGAATAGGTCGCGGTCCGGCCGAGCGGGATCTTTTGCAGGGCCCGCCATACCCGCGTCTGGAACGCCGTGCCGCGGATGTCGAGCGGCAGGTCGAGCGTGTGTCCGGGCGCGGTGATGAAGCGCACGACCTGGTTGGCCCATTCGGTGAGGCTGGCATCGTCGGCGACGACCGACGCCGCCGGGAAGCGTTCCCGCACCATTGCAGCGAGACGCTCGCGGTCATCGCCAAGCGCCGTCATGCACACCCCACGGGCGGTCGCGGCGACCAGCGCCCAGCCGAGCGGCGTCGGTACCGTCACAAAGCGGATCGTCTCGCCGCCGCCGGAGCGACGCCGCGCCCCGGGGGTCATCCCCAGCGCCGACGGCGCCGCCTCATAGGCGCGCGAGCTCGAGCCGAACCCCGAGGCGTAGATCGCCTCGGCCACCTTCTCCCCGGCATCGAGCCTTTGAGCAAGACGGGAAAGCCGGTGGGTGCGGGCGTAGTCGCGCGGGGTGGCGCCGGTGATCTGCTTGAACACCCGGTGAAAGTGAAAGCGGCTGATCGCGGCGGCGTCGGCGAGTTCGGCCAAGCTCGGCATCGTCTCGCTGGTCCGCAGCAGCGCGCAAGCCTTCTCGATCGCCGCGATGTGGCGCGAGGCGGTCGAGGCGTCGGTCGGGCGGCAGCGCTTGCACGCCCGGAACCCAGCCGCCTCCGCCGCAGCGACCGTCTCGAAGAACACAGCGTTGGCGCGCAATGGTCGTCGCGACGCACAACCCGGCCGGCAATAGACGCCGGTCGTCCTGACCCCATAAAAAAAACTGCCGTCGGCGCCGGCGTCGCGGCCTTCCACCGCCGCCCAGCACTTGTCGAAATCGAGCATCGTCGTCTCCTGCGCATCATCGATATGCGAAAGATGGCGCGGAGCTGCTTTGGGCTCTATCCGGCGATTGCTTTCTAATTCCTGGCGCCGACGTAACGTTTGGGCAGCATCGCGTGGATGCCTTTGTTGCCGTCCACCAGTTGGGTCACCCGCATGTCGACGGCGAGGCTGCAGAACATGTAGGCGTCCTCGCGGCCGAGGCCCATGCGCTCACCGATCAAGATGATCATCTGGCGCAATGCGGTTTTGGCGGCATCGTCGAGGTCTTCGTCAAACCCCATCGTGATCAGATGCGTCGGCGTTTCCGCGCGGGGAAGATCGATCTTCATGTCCTTGCGCAGGGTCAGCCGGAAGGTGCCGGTCAGTGCGGTTTCGAGCGCGGTCACGCACACTTCGCCATCGCCCTGCACGCCGTGGCCGTCGCCGGCCGAGAACAAGGCGCCCGGCGTCCATACCGGCAGATGCAAGGTGGTACCGGCGGTCAATTCCTTCAGATCCATATTGCCGCCGAACTCGCGCGGCACGATCGAGGTCACCGCGCCGTAAGTCGGCGGCGGCGCCACCCCCATCACTCCAAAGAACGGAGCGAGCTCGATCTCGGCGCCCCACGGCACGGTGGCGATGCCGCGCTGGCGGTCGATCGCGGTGTGCCAGGTCCGGCGCACCGGGAAATCCTCCGGCAATGTGCCCGATAACGGTCGGATGCGGGTGTAGCCCCAATTCTGTCGGGGATCGATCGATAGGATCTCGATCGCCAGGGTGTCGCCGGGCTCCGCGCCCGCGACCGCGATCGGCCCGGTCAGGATGTGCGCGCCGAGCTTCGGCTCCAGTCCGCGATGGATCGCGAGGTGATCGGGGAGAATGTCAAACCGGCCATCTGGCGGCAGCACGTCGGGGCCGCCCGAGACGGCGTCGACGGTCACGGTGTCGCCCGAGGCAACATTCAGCACCGGCTTCAGCCCGGCGTCGAAATACCCCCAGTGGCAGGTCTCGGGGCTGGCCCGCAAGACATGATGCTGCGACATCGGCAATCTCCCTGCGCTGATCGATCCGCGATCTTAAATGCAGCAGCTCCTGCTGTGCAGGCTTTTCGCTGTATCGCGTCGCCGGTTTCGTCATCCCTGGCGCAGGCCGGGACCTAGGGCAGAAGGGATGCCGGCCTACAGCGGCATGACAAGGGGGAGGGGCCGCGCTACTCGCGCCGGAAGGTGACCACCAGCACGTCGCGATAGGCCGGGAGCAGCGGATCGAGCGGCACGACCGCGGTGACGCCGTGAAAAACCCGGCTGTCGTCGACCAATGCCGAGTTCGAGCGGCTGGGTCAAGGTGAAGCTGCCGAGCGGTCGCTTTGCCGGGTCGTAGATCGTGGTCTTGCCGCTGGCTATGTTCTCGCGCCTGATCATCAGCACCAGCACCCAATCGACCCCGTCGCGGTGCATACCCTCCGGGGTCGGGTGGCCCTTTTGCCCGACTTGCGCTTCGATGCGGAACTGGTGCAGTTCGACATGCCAGGCCTCGGGCCGGACCGCTGCCGGGGTCATTCGATCGAACAGCTCGTGGCTGGTGCGCAAGATCGCCTTGAGCGTCGGATGATCGGCGACGGCATCGGTTACCGGTTCGAACCAACGCTCGATGCCGCCGTTCAGCGCGTTGTAATCCCTGGCTCTGATAATGCGGCTGATGCGGCTTGCGCATGATCCCCATCGGGGTCGCGCGCAAAGCGGCAAAGCGGCGGCGGCGATAGCGCCCGCCATCGGCCATATAAGTATCGACGCCGAGATCATTCCAGCTGGCGGCAAAGGATTCCCAATCGCGCAATTCGGGCTCGCCTAGCAATGCGCGCATCTGCGGCGCCCGGACAAAGGCAAAGCCGTCCTGTTCGATCGCGCCGGCAAGCTTTCCCAGCGACTCGCCCATCACCCCTCTCTCACAACACCGCTTCGGCGATCACCCGCAACGCCGCGGCGTCGGCGCCTGCCAGCACCAGCGAGCCGACCCGGTGATCCCTGGCGATCTCTTTCCACGCCTGCAGCCGGTCGCGGACGCGCTCCTTCGGCCCGATCAGCGAGGTCTCGTCGATCAGCGCGTCGGGCACAGCCGTTTCGGCCTCCTTGCGCCGTCCGGCGAGATAATGGTCCTGGATCGTTGCCGCCGCCGCCTCGTAGCCCATGCGTTTTGCCAGATCGTTGTAGAAATTCTTCGAGCGAGCGCCCATGCCGCCGATGTAGAGCGCGAGATTGGGCCTGATCGCGTCGCGGCAGGCCGCAATATCGTCGCCGATGCTGACGCGGATATAGGGAGCAAGATCGAAATCGGCGAGGGTTTTCCCGTTACCGGCCTTGGCTATCCCTTCGCGCACCGGCCCGGCGATCGCGTCGGCCTGTTCGGGCGACATGAAGAACGGCAAGGTTCCGTCCGCGACCTCGCCGGCCGTCCGCAGCCCCGCCGGAGCGATCGCCGCGGTGTAGATCTTCAGGCTGGGGTCGCCGTGGATGGTGCTGCGCAGCGCCTTGCCCAGCCCGGTCGAACCGGGCCCGGTGTACGGGATTTGATAGTGCTCGCCGTGATATTCGAGCGGCGCCTTGCGCTCGAGGATCTGGCGGATGATCGCGATGTATTCGCGGGTGCGGGCGAGCGGCTTGCCGAACGGCACGCCGTGCCAGCCTTCGACCACCTGCGGCCCCGACGGCCCGATGCCGCACAAAAAGCGGTTGCCCGAGAGCGCCTGCAAGGTCATCGCCGTCATCGCCGCGCAGGCAGGGGTGCGCGCCGGCATCTGCATAATGGCGGTGCCGGCCTTGATGCGTTTGGTCTGCGCCAGGACCCAGGCGACCGGCGACACCGCGTCGGTGCCATAGGCCTCGCCGCACCATACCGCCTCGTAGCCGAGCCGTTCGGCCTCCAACACGAGATCCATATCGATCCCGGCGGTGGGCGACACCCTGAGGGTCATGGCCAGTTTCATCGAACCTTCTCCGCGGCGTGGGCAACGCGCTCTACGGCGCGCAGCCAGTCGTCTAGCGCGCGCTCGGCGGGTTCGACCAGCACGTGGCCGACTCCAGCCTCGCTATAGCCGGCGAGCCGAGCGGTAAGCGCGCCCTCGTCCTTGCCGTCCCAGCCGTTGCGCACCGAGATCGCGAATTCCGGTTCCGGCCGCTGCGCCCGCAGCCGATGCACGATCGGCGCCGCCGCCTCGGGCGATACCCGCGAGCCATGCCAACCATCGAGCCTCATCGCGCGCTTCAATGCGGGCTCCGAGCTGCCGCCGATCCAGATCGGGATCGGCTTGACCGGCTGCGGGAGCATGCGCATTTCCTCGATGACCGCCGGGATGTTGCGCGCCGGGAATGTCACCGGGTCCTGGCTCCACACCGCCCGCATCATCGCGATGCCTTCGTCCATCCGCCGGCCGCGCTCGCGAAACGGCACGCCCAGCGCGGCGAATTCGGCTTCCAGCCAGCCGACCCCGGCGCCGAGGATCAGCCGCCCCTCCGACAGGTTCTGCAACGTCGCCAATTCCTTGGCGAGCGGCAACGGATGGCGCATCGGCAATACCAGGACGCTGGTGCCGAGCCCGATCCTTTTGGTGTACGCCGCTGCCCAGGTCAGGGTCAGGACCGGATCGTAGAACAGCGCCGAAGGCGGGTAGGGCGCGTCCTTCGGCACGATGATGTGCTCGCTGGTCCAGGCGTCGGCAAAGCCCAGCTCCTCGGCCTGGATCGCCGCGCGCCGGATCGCCTCCGGCCCCGCCTTGCGCCCGATATGCGGCAGATGAATTCCGATCTTCATTTTCCGGTTCTCCCGGAGCGACCGTTTCCGCGGTCACCCATTTAATCGCGACGCTGGCAGCCCGTTGGTTCGGTGTGTCCTCGGCTCCCGCGATGATAGCATCAGTCCGCTCAACCTACAGCCGGGGACGGGCAGTGGGCGGCGAAAAAGGCCGTCAGCGGTGCCCTTCTTGACCTGAGTTATTTGCCGGAGCGGCCAGAAGGCCTGATAGTCTTCGGGCGATGAGCGTCGCCACCTGGATCCATGAATTCAATGCGGCCCCGGCGGGTGCATTGCCGCGCAATGTCTATCGCTATGTGCTCTCTACCAGCGCGCCGCACCAGCTGGCGCTGCTGGCGCTGACGGCTGGCGTCGCTTTGCTTGAAGTGGTCCCGCTCGAATTGCAGCGACGGATCGTCAACGATCTGGTCAAGCACCGCCCCTATTCCTGGGTCGTTGGTTTGTGCGCGGTCTACGCTGGAGTCGTCATCGTCCAAGGCAGCGCCAAGCTTGGGCTCAACATTTATCGCGGCTGGGTCGGGGAGCAGGCCAAGCGCGATTTGCGCCACCGCGTACACACCGTTGTCGAAACTCCATCCACCGCCTCGCCGGCGGCGGAAGCGCAGGGCATCGTGATCTCGATGATCGTCGCCGAGGTCGAACCGATCGGCGGCTTTGTCGGCGAGAGCGTGTCGGAGCCGCTGCTGCAGGGTGGCATCATGGCCTCGGTGCTCGCCTATCTGATCCATATCGATCCGTGGATGGCGCTCGCGGCCATCGGGCTCTTCATCCCGCAGCTGATATTTGTTCCGCTGCTGCAATCGGCGGTCAACCGGCGCACCGGCGCGCGCATCCAGGTGTTGCGCCAGCTCGGTATCGCGATGATCGACCGGGATGACGACGCCGAGGACGAACGACGAATTGACCAAGCGTTCGCGCTCGATATGGGAATCTTTAAGATAAAATTTACGATGAATTTCTTGATGAACCTTTGCAATCACCTGCAGCGCGTATCGGCCTTACTCGTCGGCGGCTGGTGGGTGTATACCAACCACCTCGAAATTGGCGGCGTGGTCGCCTTCATCTCGGGGATCGGGCGGTTGAACGATCCGTGGGGCGACCTGGTCAATTACTTCCGCGACCTCAATGTCACCCAGGTCAAATACCGCCTGCTGGCCGACGCGGTCGATCAGCTGGCCCCAGCCGGCCCCGACCGCGCTGTTGGGCCCTTGACTGCAGCGGCCGGTTGACGGCCCGGTGGTCCAGCGCCTATTCGTTCAACCAACGCGAACGAAAGGGCCGCCGGCGACGGCCGGAGAGGGGAGTAAGAAATGCTTGGACAGACTTCGGACGATTTGCTGGCGTTGTTCGATACGGCACCGCTCAACCGCCGCTATTGGGTCAGCTTTGTGCTGCTCTCGGCGCTGTTCGTCCTCGAATTCTTCGATTTTCTGGTGGTTGGTTACCTGCTTGCGGTGCTCGGACCGCAATGGCACCTGACCTACGGCCAATCGGCGCTGATCCTTTACAGCGGGGGCATTGGCTCGATCCTGGGTGCGCTGGTCTTCGGCGGGTTCGCCGATATGTGGGGCCGCAAGTCTCAGATGATCATCGGCACCTTTATCTGTGCCGTTGCCGCTGGCCTGATCGGCCTCGTGCCGAGCGGGTCGTGGCAGACCTTTGCGTTCCTGCGCTTTTTTGTCGGTGTCGGCCTGACAGCGGGTGTGACACCCTCCCTGACGATCCTGGTCGAGCTGACCCCGACCCGGCGCCGCACCCTGCTGACCAGCTTCTACATCGTCTTCGCGTCGGCGGGCGGTCTGCTCGCCTCGACCACCTCGGCGGCGCTGCTCTCGGCGCTTGGGTGGCGCGGCGTCGCGATGCTCGGCGTTGCACCGGCCTTTGTCGGCATACTCATCTGGATCTTCGTGCCCGAGTCGGTGCGGTGGCTCGTGGCCAAGGGGCGATTCGCCGAAGCCCGGACCGGGGTCGCGCAACAGCTCGACCTCCCACTCCAATCGGTTCCGTTGCCGACCGTCCGGCCAGCAATCCAGCCGCGCGGGAAGCTATCGGAACTTTATCATCAGCCTCGCATGTTCTGGGAGACCGTGCTGATCTGGGGCGGCTCTTCGACGGCAGGCTACGGCGTCTATCTGTGGGGACCGACGATCGTCGCAATGGTGCTCAAGGTTCCGGTCCCGCAGGCCGCCGCGTATTTTATTTTCGTCGCCCTTGGGGGCGTCGTCGGCAAGATTTTCGTTACCTTCCTGGCGCCGCTGATGGGCCGGCGTCCGCTCGGCGTCCTTTGGGGGTTCGGCGGGGTCATCGCGCTCGCGGCCGCAGGCTACTACCACGATGTCGTCGTCGTCGGTTTGCCGCTGATGGTGATTTTGCTGTGTGCCTCGACTTTCTTCATCGAAGGCGGTTTCTCGAACCTTGCCCCGTACACGGTCGAGAGCTATGGCGTGAACCTTGGCGCCCGTGCCTCGGGTCTAGGCCAGGCGGCGAACGGAGTCGGCAAGATCCTCGGCCCGTTGAGCTTGGCGCTGATCGCCGGCACCAGCAACATCCTGTCGCCCAAGGCAACGGCGGATGCGGTGCTGCCGGCCTACCTGTTCCTCGCCTTCTGCATGGCGCTGGTCGGATTGTCGTTTCTGATCCTGGGGGTCGAGACCCACGGCAGGGCGATGGGGGTCGGCGCCGACGCCAGATTCGACCCGGCGGCGGCCGTCGGTGCTCGGCACCGAGGCACGCTGAGGCAGCCGGCTACGGCGCGCGCGCGGCTTCGCGGCAGACGCCGACGCGGCGTGCGTTCTTGCCCCAATAAAAGAGCGGCGGCTCGCCGGCAGCGATGCCGCTGCGCAGCGCTACGGCGCGCGCCAGCATGAAGCGGGTAACGTCGCGCAGCCCGTCCTCCAGATCGCCGGTGCCCAAGGGGTGCCAGCGCACGTCTTCGAGTTCCGTGCTCGCCATCGGCTCCCCAAAGACGCTTTCACCGTCCGCCAGAAAGAACCGGGTGTTGAAACGGCGGCTCGAATGCGACGGGGTGATCGCTCGACCGACATAGGTCAGCAGATCCATCGCCGCCGCGAGGCCGCGCCGGCGGTAGGCCCGCTCGATCGCGCCCTCCGCTGGCGTGCTCAAATCCGACGACGTGGCCTCGGCCGGACGGCCGACCAGGACGCCCACTTCCTCCCAGGTCTCCCGCAGCGCCGCCCTGGCCGCCCGCGCGAGCCTCGGAGCGAGCCAGCTCGGTCGCGGTCTCGACCATCCAGGGACGCCGATCCGGCGGGTCGATGGCGCCGCCGGGAAAGACATAGACGCCAGGCATGAACCGCGCGGCGAGCGGACGGCGGCCGACCAGGACTTCGAGCGTGGCGCCCGCGCCGCGCAGCAGGACCAGCGAGGCAGCGTCGCGCGGCCGCACCGCCGATTTTCGTTCTGTCGTCGACGCTCGAAATTCCTGGACCGGCGCATCGTTCATCGCGGCACTATGCGCGAATTCGCGCCGGCGGCTCCAGCGATTGCCGTCACCCAGGGTTACGGCGGGCGCGCTCGATCGCGGCGATCCAGGTTTCGATCGCCCGGCGTAGCTCGCCAAAGCCGTAATGCTCGGGACGCGAATCCTCGATGACGGCGTTGCGGATCGTAACTCGATCAGGGGAGATCGCGATCGGAATAGGCATTGCCTACCGCTGCCGGCTGCGGCGCTTCGCCGCGCTCCACCGCGCTAATCTCGGCCACCAATGCCCGGGCAGCGGCAAGATCGCCCTGCACGTCGCTTTGCAGAAAGCTCGCCAGAATTTCGCCGTGGCGGCCGCTGCCTGGACGTGCGCGGCCTTCGAGGTGTCCCGTCCGGTGCCGCCGGACGGTGATAAGTCCGGGCGGAGACATCACGGGCCGCGCAGCGGGTAGGCCGCGTCAATTCGGCCGCGTTGATACCAGCCCTCGATCGCAAAGCCGTGTCCCGAATCACCGGAAAACTCGCCATCGCCGCGCATTTGTCCGTGATGGAAGGCGGCGAGCACCGCCTCGATGACCTCGTCATCGGACATCGCGTCCGGGAAAAAGGTCGAGGAAGCCCGCTTGTCGATCCATTCACCGCTCGCCGGATCGCGCAGAGCAACACGGGCGCGATAGACGCCGTTCGCGTCCGGCGGCTGGACGATCCGCAGCACGCGAGCACTCGGCGGGTCGACCCCGTTCGGCCGGTGGTGATAGCCGACCGCCTCCCCGCGGCGGTTGATTGCGCCGGTCTGGATATGGGCAATGTTGATCGGCGGATCGGTTGCCGTCCATTGGCCCGCCGGCGCGATGTCGCGGGCAGAAAGCCCCGCCGACAGCAGAACCAGCAGTGCTGACACGAAGATCGCGTGCGAGAAGCGCTTCATCGCATCCCGGTGTTGCGCGGCGAAAATGACGGATCACCGCCCCGCGAACACGTCCTTTGCCACCAATGCCGCGGTCATCGCCGCCGGCCACCCGGCGTAGAAGGCGAGATGGGTGATCAGCTCACCCAACTCCTCCTTGCTGAGCCCGTTATCGAGTGCGCGGCCGAGATGCCCGACCAGTTGCCTCTCGCGTCCGAGCGCGACCAGGGTCGCCACCGTGATCAGGCTGCGGTCGCGTTTCGACAGGCCTGGGCGCTCCCAGACATCGCCATAGACAACCTTGTCAGCGAGATCGATCAGTTTCGGCACGATCGGCCGAACCTGTTCGCGCGCTGGTGAGGGCGGGGTTACCGGCATGAGTTTTCTCCGTTGTAGGGCGAATTAAGGGACGTGCCACTCGACGTTGTCGTCGAGCGGGATGACCGGGCGTGGCAGCCGCTTCCATTCGAAGCGGCTCAGAACAGGCGAGGTCAGGCCGGGCAGGTCGACCTCGACGATCTGGTCCGGGCCGAAAAACTCGTCGAAGCCGCCGCGGAAATGGCCGCGCGACTTGACCACGACCGAGCGCGCGCGCCCGATATCGAGCCCCATCATTTCGAAGAAGATCGGGTCGGCGCACTGCACCCGATGTGAGATGACGACGACCGTGACGCCGCCGACTTGCAACGCCGCGCACGGCCCGAGCTCAAGCCGCATGCCGGCATAGATGCCGCGGCGGCCGACGCAATTGCCGTCGGTCAGCGACATGACCCGAGCCGGAGCCGACCAGGGCTCCGAGAATTTGGTGGATTCCTCTCGATTGAAACGCGCGTCGAACTGGTAATGCCGCCCGTAGCGGTGCGCCTCGGCAGCAAGTGGCGGGTCATAAAACACGCCGAGCAGCGCATCGCGGACCCCGGCCTCGTAAAATGCGCGCAGCAGAAAGACCGTGTTGCCGCGCCCGCCGCCGCCCGGGTTGTCGGCGACATCGGCAAAGGCGAGCGCCGGCAGCGAGGGATCGCGCCCGACTGCGAGGGCCTTCGCCACCGCGTCGTCGAGCGAGGTGAGATGTGGATAAAAGCGCGCCCGGTTGGCCCAGCCGAGTGCGGCGATTTCGCGGGCGAGTGTCTCGGCGGCGCGCTTGTCGTGCCGCGCGGTCACGACCACGCTCAGCCCACAGGTGGCGGCATCGGCAAAGGCAAAGCCGCCCATCGCCGAGACGTTCATGATCTCCGGGTTCATGCGCCGCTGGCCGAGATCGATCATCTCGGCATAAGGGCCGGCGGCGGTCAGCAACGTCACGGTCGGCGGCACGATCGGCAGGCGGATGAAGGCCGCCCGCGGCCGGAGCCCGGCCAGCATATCGCGGATCGCCGCGGCCGCCTCGGCGCCGCGCTCGCGCATGTCGAGATGCGGGTTGGTGCGATAGCCGATAAAGGCGTCGATCGACCGCACCATGCGTTCGGAAACATTGGCGTGCAGGTCGAGCGTCGCTGCGATCGGCACGTCGGGTCCGACGATCTCGCGCACCTTCTCGAACAGCTCCCCGTCGGGATCGTCCTCCTCCGTCGTCAGCGCCGCACCGTGCGAGCAAATATAGACGGCGTCGACCGGCAACGCCGCTTTGAGCCGGTGCGCGATCGTGTCGAGCAGTTCGACAAAAAAACCATGCTCGACCGGCCCGTTGGGCTCGGTCATCGCCAGCGCGATGCCGACCGGCGTCCACGGGCCCGAGGCATCCATTGCCGCGACGAAACCCGGCGTTTCGGGCAGCATGACCGGCGCTGGCGCGCGCGCTTCGGCGACGATCGCATCGCCTTCGAGATAGGTGCGCGCGGTGAAGTGTGCCTTGGTCGCGACCGGCGCGAATTTGTTGCACTCGATCGAAAAGCCGAGCAGCGCCACGCGGGGGCCCCTACCATCCCCCGCTCGCGGCGGAGGGTAGGGCAGGGGTGACACGGGCGAAGGTGGATCGGGCATGCCGGGCACCGGGAGTGGTTTCCGTCTGCCGAGATCCTAGGCTAGACTTCGGCCGACCGCCACCGGTGAAGGCACAACAACATGCCGGCCATCGACGGACAGCGCGTCGTCGCCGACCTCCGTCGGCTTGCTGAATTCGGGCGCTATAAAACTGGTGTCCATCGCCCGACTTATTCGCCGGCCGATGTCGAGTTCGCGGCATTGGCTCGCCGGAAAGCTGCGCGAGGCCGGGCTCGAGCCGGTGATCGACGGCATCGGCAATGTGATCGGCCGCAATCCCCGGGCGCGGCGGCGGCTGCTGGTCGGCTCACACAGCGAGACCCAGCCCTATGGCGGCTGGCTCGATGGCGCCTTGGGGGTGATTTACGGGCTGGAACTGGCCTGCGCCTTCGCCGCCGACCCGGATTGCGTCGAGCTCGGTATCGAGGTCGCCGCCTGGGCCGACGAGGAGGGCCATTACGGCGGCTATCTCGGCAGCCGCTCGTTCGTCGGCGCGCTCGACGAGGACGAGATCGACCAGGCGCGAGGCCGCGACGACGGGACGCCGTTGCGCGAGGCGCTGGCGCGGGCCGGGTTCGCCGGCCGGCCGCGCGAACATTTCGAACCCGGCCGCCATATCGGTTATCTCGAAGCGCACATCGAGCAGGGCGACACCCTCGACACGAGCGGGCTGCGTATCGGTGTCGTCGAGGCGATCGTGGGCATCCGTAATTTCCGGCTCTCCTTGATCGGCGAGCAGAACCATGCCGGCACGACGCGGATGATCAGGCGCAAGGATGCCGGGGTGGCGATGGTGCAACTGGCCACGCGCATCCACGATCGTTTCCCCGAGATCGCCGGCCCGCGTACGGTGTGGACGATCGGCCGTATGCTGTTGGAGCCGAACGCGCCCTCGGTCGTCCCCGGCCATGCCGAAATGCAGGTTCAGTTCCGCGATACCGACCCAGGGCGCCTCGACCTGTTCGAGAAGAAATTGCGCGAGCTCGTGGACGAAGCCGACCGCGCGGGGCCCTGCCATTGCGCGCTAGAGCCGATCGGGCGGACCGAGCCGCGGCCGATGGATAAGGGCTTTCAGGCGCTGATCGAGGCGGCGGCCGAGGACCATGCGCCCGGCATGCACATGCGCATGCCGAGTGCGGCCGGCCATGACGCCGCGATCCTGTCCGAACGCATGCCCGCCGGGATGATGTTCATCCCCAGTCTCGGCGGCATCAGCCATCACTGGTCGGAAGACACCAAGGAAGAAGACATCGTCCTCGGCGCCCAAATCTTCGCCGACGCCGCAGCGCGCATCCTGCGGTCGGCCGATCGATTCTAAGCGCATGGTCGCGTCGGAACACGATCTCAAAGCACGGGCGATCGGCCACGCCTGTCTGGTGCTTTATCGGGAAGGGGCGAGCCCGCTGTTGCTGACCGACCCCGTGGCTTGTCGGCTCCGTCTATTGGCGAAGCTGGTGGTTGCAGAACTATCCGAGCGTCGATGAAATCAACTGGCTAGCGACCAGCACTCATGTTTATGTCACCCACGAGCACCCCGATCATTTCCACATGCCGTCGATCCGCCGTCTCGGCGCCGGCCCGGCTTACCTGTTTCCAGCTCTGGCCGAGCGCGGTTATCTCGACTATCTCGCCGGGAGAGGCTACCGCTCGGAAAGCGTCGAGCCGCTGCGGTGGCGACAAATCGACCAAGGCGTGTCGATCTTGTCGATTCCGCTATGGAACGACGATAGCCTGCTGCTTATCGACACTCCGAACGCGTTGATCCTTAACCTCAACGATGCAAAGCCGCTCCCGCCGGTGCTGCGCGCCCTTCACCGCGCCGCCCAGCGCATCGCCAAACCGCGGGTGCTGCTGTGCAGCTATTCGCCAGCGAGCGTAATCAACAGCTTTCTCGACGAAAACGGAATCGTCCCGCTCAGGCACCCTCGACAATACGTTGACTATATCTGCTGATTATGCGAGCGGATCGAGATCAACTACTACATGCCGTTCGCGAGTCAGGCCTTCTTTCTCCGAGCCGACAGCCGCGGGGCTAACGACTATCGCACAACCTATGAGCATCTTTGCCGGTATTGGCAATCAAATGCCCGGCTGCTGCCTCCCTATACGACCCCCGACCTCGCCGATTTCACCCATACCTCGATCCCGCCCGAACACTATCGGCCGATGTCGCCGGCAAAGCTCGAAGCTGTGACCGGGCAGCGCGCAGCCGAGGAGGAGACGGCGGAGATTTCAGCCGCGGAAGTAGCGCTGCTCGCGCGCAAGCTGAACGCTTTTCGCTGGCTGTTATGGCTGCTGTTTCGGCGCAGGTTCGCCTTTCGGCTCGGCGAGCATTGCTTCGAGTACGATCCGGCGCACGGGTGGCTTCGCGACCGCGGCATCACCCGCGGAGGACAGGGAGATTTCGTCGTCGAAGTGCCGAAGCTGACAATGAAGGAGGCTCTGCGGAACAACCACCTCACCGATCTCGGCATCACGATGTTCGTTCGCATCCGGCCGCTGCGGAGGATAGATCCCCGAAAAGCCTACGGCCTGTTCGTGCTTTTCCAATTCGACGATTACGGGCACCTCGCCGGTATCGGAGCGCTGCTGCGCTGGCTGCGGCGCGGAATCAGATATTCGTTCGTTTTGCGGCTTCACCCGCCGCCGCGGCCGGTGGCCCCTCGGGCCGGCTAGGCTGGGACGATCAGGCGGGGCCGTCGTGATCAGCCGGGGTGGGCGCCGGCCTCGCGACGCACGGCCCGCTGCAGATAGTCCACCGCCGCTTCGAGCTGGGCGTCCTTGGCGGTGCCGATGATTAGCGGCTTGATCGGATGCTCAGTCGTCTCGAGACCGCCCTGCGAAATGGCGGCCGGTTCGCCGGCAGCGACGGGGTTGAGCGAGCCGCCATTCTTCAGCGCGCGGTAGAGGTCGCTTTCGTGGCTGAGGACGGCGTTGGCCACCTGCTCGCTCTTTGGCAGGCTGACGACGACATCTGGGTTGATCCCCTGGCCCTGGATCGAGCGGCCGGACGGCGTGTAGTAGAGCGCCGTCGTCAAGCGCAGGGCGCCGTGTCCGCCGTCGAGCGGAATGATCGTCTGCACTGAGCCCTTGCCGAAGCTACGGGTGCCCATGATCGTCGCGCGGTGATCGTCTTGCAGCGCTCCGGCGACGATTTCCGCGGCGGAAGCCGTCGCGCTGTTGATCAGCACGACGATCGGGACCCCCTGGATCAGGTCGCCGGCGACCGGCGCGCGGTAGACGCGATCGTCGTCGCTGTTGCGGCCCTTGGTCGTGACCACGATGCCGCCGTCGATAAACTCGCCGGTCACATCGACCGAGGCGTCGAGCAGGCCGCCGGGATCGTTACGCAAATCGACGACAAGGCCGTTCAGCCGGCCCTGCGCCTGCTGCTTGAGCCGGGCGATGGCATCGGCGAGTTCGGCTGCCGTGTTCTCGGAGAAGGTGGTGATGCGGACATAGCCGATCCTGTCCGACTTGAGCGCCGACTTGACCGAGACGACGTGGATGATGTTCCGGGTCAAAGTCAGATCGAAGGGCGGCCGGTCGCTACGCGCGATCTGAAGCGTCACCTTGGAGCCTGCAGAGCCGCGCAGCCGCTTGACGATCGCCTCGACATCCATGCCGGTCGTCGGCTGCCCGTCGATCTTGACGATGCGGTCACCGGGTTCGATCCCGGCATTGGCGGCCGGGGTGCCGTCGATCGGCGCGATGACTTCGGGCACCTTTCCTTCCAATGTCAGCTCGATGCCGATGCCGCCGAACTCGCCGCGCGTCACTGCGGACATCTGCTGGTATTGGTCTTGGTCCATGTAATCGGAATGCGGGTCGAGCCGGGTCAGCATGCCCTTTAGGGCGTCTTCGGTCAGCTCGTCGCTGGTCACCGGCTCGACATAGCTTTTCTGGACTTGTCGAGCGACTTGTTGCAGCAGGCTGAAATCGGCGGGATCGCGGGATGCGGCGGCGGTGCCGGCTCCGGCGCTGTCGCAGCCGTAAAGAGTGAGCGCCATCAGGGCGGCGGCAGTGGCCCTGACGGCCGAACGGTGCAGGCGTGAGGTCGCAATCATCGGAGCCTTCGCGGCAAACGACCCGTCATCGACGGGTCGGGAAATCGGTTCCGGATGATCCTGCTCCGCTGCCGCCGTAGCGCGTGGCAGAGCCGCTATCCGGTCGCCGAAAATGTAGTCTTCCGCAGGCAGCGTTCCAGGGGCTCTCCTCATCGATGACGCTGGGCGCCACCGTAAGCCGCCTTGCGGTAATCGCGGCCGCGACGGAAATCTGCGGGTTGGCCGCACCCAACATTGGTTCCCACCTGGGCGCGATCGAGGCTATATACCCGCGCGCCAAGGGGCTCGGGCGCAAGGAAGGAATACGATGGCGAGCGGGAGATCGGCCGCGGATCGGCTGACGGTGCAAGGGATCGAGCTCGAAGTGCTGCGCCGCGGGGCGGGGCGTGCGGCGCTGTTGCTGCACGGCTTCGACACCGTCGACGCCGAGGCGCCCTTTCTCGACCTGCTCGGCCGCCACATCGAGATCGTCGCGCCCTCCTCGCCCGGGTTCGGCCATTCGCCGCGGCCGCGCGATTTCGACACGGTCTATGATCTCGTCCATCTCTACCTTGCCGTTCTCGACGCGCTGCCGGGCGACAAGGTGAGCCTGATCGGCTTTTCGTTCGGCGGCTGGCTCGCGGCGGAAATCGCTGCGGCATGCAGCCATCGGCTCGACAAGCTCGTTCTTGTCGATCCGGTCGGCATCAAGATCAGCGACCGCGAGACCCCGGACATCCTCGACATCTTCAACAAATCGCCCGACGAGGTTCGCCGGCGCAGCTGGCACGACCCCGACACGTTCGCGCCCGATTTCAACGCGATGTCGGATGAGGCTCTGGTTGTCCACGCGCGCAACCGCGAGGCGCTGTGTCTCTATGCCTGGCACCCCTATATGTACAACCCGCAGCTGCCGCGTTGGCTCGGCCGGATCAATGCGCCGACCCTGTTGTTGTGGGGGGCGAGCGACGGAGTGGTCAGCCCCGATTACGGCCGCGCCTATGCCGGAATGATCCCAGGCTCCCGCTTCGAGCTGATCGAGCGCGCCGGCCACCATCCCGAGATCGAGCAGCCTGCGGCTTTTGCAGAGCGCGTGGCCCGTTTCCTCGAGCAATAATCGGATTCAAAAGATGCGAGCTTGGTATCACTGCGAGAACGTCTACCCCTTTGTGCCGCAGGAGGTTCTTGACGCAGCGCCGTCGGTGCGCGCGAGCCTGCCCAACAGATATTGCGATCCGAAGATCTCGGCGAATTTGTTCGAGGAATGCCTCGACGAGCACCTGTTGTGCGACGATCTCGGCGTCAACGTAGTCTCGATCGAGCATCATTCCGGCATCAACAGCCTCTACGGCGCGAGCCCGATGATCCTCGGCATACTCGCCCGGCAGACCAGGAAGGTCCGCATCCTCAGCCTCGGCACCCTGATCACGATCCGCCCCGACCCGGTGCGCATCGCCGAGGAATATGCGACCGCAGACGTAATTTCGCGTGGGCGGCTCGACATCGGCTTCGTCAAATCGGGCGACAGCGAGATGGTCTCGGGCAACGCCAACCCGGTCGGCTATGTCGACCGATTCTGGGAGGCGATCGACCTTATTCAAAAGACCTTGACCTCGCATGACGGCCCGTTCAGCTGGGAGGGCAAGCACTACACCCACCGCCACGTCAACATCTGGCCGCCGGTCTACCAGCGTCCGCACCCGCCGATGTGGGCCGCGACCGGCGATCCCGAGACTTCGGCCGAGCTCGGCCGGCGAGGCATGGTCAACGCGCTGGTCTTGCGCGGCCCCGAGGCCAGCAAGCGCGCCTTCGACGCCTATCGCGCCGCGCGCAGCGAGGCCGGACTGCCGGCGCCCGGCACCGACCGTTTCGCCTATGCGGCACTCGCCTATGTCGGCGACACCGACGAGGAGGGCATCCGCGTCGGCAGCAAATTGCTGTGGTTCCTGAATACCAGCCTCAAGCAGTCGCCGCAGATGTCGAAATTCTTGCCGGGACGCACGCCGCCCGAGGTCTCCGCTCAGAATTACCGCAGCGAGCCGCGCCCAGGGAGCCAAGCCAATATGCGTCCGGGCCAAAGCCTGATCGGCATCACCGCCGAGCAGGCGATCGCTCGTGGCATCCTGTGCGCTGGCAACCCCGACACGGTCTACAAGCAGATCATGGACATCTACGACAAGGTCGGCGGCTTCGCCAATTTCATCTTTATCGGACGCTCGGGCTTTCTCGACCACCAGGAAGCCGAAAAAGGCATCCGCCTGATGGCCAACGAGGTCGTGCCGCGTCTGCCCGCCGCAACGCCTACCCCGGAGCCCGCCCGCGAGGCCGCGGAATAGGGTCTCGCTGCGTCATCCGCTGCGGCAAAACCCGTACGCGTGTGAATAGCCTGGAGCAATAACGGGAACAGCGGGCGGCGCGGCCGCCGCCGCTTGCCGGCCGGCGAATCACCCCTATACTCCGCGGCCCCGCTACTCCTCGCTCAGGTAATTCATCCGCAAATGGCGCAAGCTAGTATTGATGTTGTCGGTATCGGCAATGCGATTGTCGATGTGATCGCGCGTGCCGATGAAGCGTTTTTGCAGAAAGAGGCGCTGGTCAAGGGAACGATGGCGCTGATCGATGCCGAGCGCGCCGATGCACTTTATCGGATGATGGGACCGGCGATCGAGGCTTCCGGTGGATCGGCGGGCAACACGATGGCCGGCATCGCCTCGCTCGGCGGCAATGGCGCCTTTATCGGCAAGGTGCGCGACGATCTGCTGGGCGAGGTCTACCGCCACGATCTGACCGCGCAAGGGGTGCGTTTCGACACGCCCGCGGCAACCAGCGGCCCCGGCACCGCGCGCTGCTTGATTCTGGTCACGTCGGACGGGCAACGTACGTTGAACACCTATCTGGGCGCCTGCGTGGCGCTCGGGCCCGACGACATCGACGCCGACATCCTCGGCGCGGCTCAGGTGACCTATCTCGAAGGCTATCTGTTCGACCCGCCGCTGGCGCAGCAAGCGTTTCGCAAGGCCGCCGCAGTCGCCCATGCCGCCGGGCATCAGGTCGCGCTGTCGCTGTCCGACCCGTTTTGCGTCGAGCGCCATCGCGCGGCGTTTCGCGATCTCGTCGACGGTCATGTCGACATCCTGTTCGCCAACGAGATCGAGATCTGCTCGCTTTACGAGACCAATGACTTTGCCGCGGCGGCGGCGGCGGTGCGTGGCCATGTCGCGATCGCAGCCCTGACCCGCAGCGCCGCCGGCAGCGTCATCTTGGCCAACAGCGAGGAGCATCGGGTCGCGGCGGCGCCGGTCGCACGGGTCGTCGACACCACCGGAGCGGGCGATCTCTACGCCAGCGGTTTTCTCTACGGCTTGACCCACGGTCTGCCGCTCCCCACCTGCGGCAGGATCGGCAGCTTGTGCGCTGCCGAAATCATTAGCCATGTCGGCGCCCGTCCCGAGACCGCTCTGTCGCGTCTCGTTGCGGAGGCCGGCATGGTCTGAGCCTCATCCCATTGCCTTGGCCGCCGGCCGGGGAGCCGGCAGGTTTCCGCATGGATATCCGCAACATCGCCATCATCGCTCATGTCGACCATGGCAAGACAACCCTGGTCGACGCGATGCTGCGCCAATCAGGCGCCTTTCGCGCCAATCAGCAGGTCGCCGAGCGGGCGCTCGATTCGAACGAGCTCGAGCGCGAACGCGGCATCACGATCCTGGCGAAATGCACCTCGGTCCTGTGGCGCGACGTGCGCATCAACATCGTCGACACCCCGGGCCATGCCGATTTCGGCGGCGAGGTCGAGCGCATCCTCAGCATGGTCGACGGCGTCCTGGTGTTGGTCGACGCCGCCGAGGGGCCGATGCCGCAGACCAAATTCGTGCTTGGCAAGGCCTTGCGTCAAGGCCTGCGCCCGATCGTCGTGATCAACAAAGTCGACCGGCCCGACGCCCGCGCCGGCATGGTCCATAACGAGATCTTCGACCTGTTCGCAGTGCTCGACGCGAGCGAGGCGCAGCTTGATTTCCCGACGGTTTTCGCCTCCGGCCGCAGCGGCTGGGCGGTGACCGATCTCGATGCCCCGCGCCGCGATCTGGCGCCGTTGTTCGAACTGATCCTGGCGCATGTGCCGCCGCCTAAGGCCGATCCCGACGCGCCATTTTCGATGCTGGCGACGACCTTGGACTACGACCCCTATCTCGGTCGGGTGCTGACCGGGCTTATCCATTCGGGCGTGGCGCGGCTCAACATGCCGGTCAAGTCGCTGGCCCGCGACGGCCGCATCATCGAGCAGGCGCGGCTGACCAAATTGCAGGCGTTTCGCGGCCTCGACCGGCGCCCTATCGAGGAGGCCCAAGCCGGCGACATCATCGCCGTCGCCGGACTGACGCAGACCACCGTCGCCGACACGATCTGCGCCCCGGACGTCGTGACGCCGCTTCCAGCGGATCCGATCGACCCGCCGACCCTGGCGATGACCTTTTCGGTCAACGACAGCCCGCTCGCCGGGCGCGAGGGGACAAAGGTCACCTCGCGGATGATCGGCGAGCGCCTGTTTCGCGAGGCGGAGGGCAATGTCGCGATCCAAGTCACTCAAAGTTCTCAGAAGGATGCGTTCGAGGTCGCCGGCCGCGGCGAATTGCAGCTCGGCGTCCTGATCGAGACGATGCGGCGCGAGGGCTACGAGATGTCGATCTCGCGCCCGCGGGTCTTGTTCAGGACCGACCCGGCGACGCGCCAACGGCTGGAGCCGATCGAGGAGGTCGTGGTCGACGTCGACGAGGAATTTGCCGGCATCGTCGTCGACAAGATGAGCCGCCGCAAGGCCGAGATGCAAGAGATGCGGCCTTCGGGCGGCGGCAAATTGCGCCTCACCTTTCTCGGGCCGACGCGCGGGCTGATCGGCTATCAGGGCGAGTTTCTGACCGATACTCGCGGCACCGGGGTGATGAGCCGGCTGTTCCACGGCTACGCTCCGCACAAGGGGTCGATCGAGGGCAGGCGCAACGGCGTCCTGGTATCGACCGCCAACGGGGTCGCGATCGCCTATGCGCTGTGGAACCTCGAAGAGCGCGGGCCGATGTTCATCGAACCCGGGGCGCAGATCTATGAGGGGATGATCATCGGCGCCCACACTCGCGGCAACGACCTCGACGTCAACCCGGCCAAGGGCAAGCAGCTGACCAACATCCGCACCACGGCCAAGGACGAGGCGGTGCGGCTGACCCCGCCGCAGATCATGAGCCTCGAACAGGCGATCGCCTATGTCGGCGACGACGAACTGGTCGAGGTCACCCCGAAATCGATCCGCTTCAGGAAGCGGCTGCTTGATCCGAACGACCGCAAGCGGGCCAACCGCGCCGCGGCGGCCGCTGAGTAGTGGGCGGGGGCGGAAAAGCTGCACTCAACAGCCGCTCTCGATCCGCCGCGCGATCCATTGATTGAGACTGACGCCCTCGGCTTGGGCGCGCGTTGCCGCGCGCCGGTGCGTCTCTGGGCTCACGCGAAGAAGTATCTTGCCGGTATGCGGCCGGTCCGGCGCCTCACCGCGTTCCGCGCAGAAGGCAAGATAATCTTCGATGCTGTCGCGGAAGGCCTGCTCGACTTCGGCGAAGGTCCCGCCCTCAAAGGTAACGACATCGCGAAGCCCGGCGACTCGACCCAGGAAAGTTCCACCGTCGGCCTCGACGGTTCCAATGTACCCTTTGTATTCGAGCATCGGTGTTATTCCTCCTCTGGTTTCACGCCTGCAGCGGCGAGGAAATCTCGCACGGCGCGCACGAGCCCGCGCTTGGTTTCGGGGATTGGATGTGGTCGGTGGAACACCGCCCGCACGCCGCCCAGCGCGATTCGCACACGGCTTCCCGCTCCTTCACTGATCTCGGCTCCGACGGCCCGCAATAGCGCCTCGATCTCGTTCCAGCGAAGGTCAGCAGGGGTCTGTTCCGCAAAGATCTGAGCGAGGGTACGGCGGTGGCGGCGATTCATGCGATCATGATATCGAAAATAGATATCGCTAAGAACCGAATCAATGCCCTCATGCCGGATCGCGGTTTGACTTTCGCGGGCGGCCGGTTGTACCTTTTGGCGCTTCCTGAGAATGCGGGCGAAGTCGCCCCGGCCCCGCCACCTTCGTGCGCGGACAGCCCTATCGGGACAACAACAACATGAAACGGACCCATATCTGATGAGCAGCAAGCGTCAGGAACCGAAATACAAGATCAACCGCCGTCTCGGCGTCAACCTGTGGGGCCGGCCCAAAAGCCCACTCAATCGTCGCGAATACGGCCCCGGCCAGCACGGCCAGCGGCGCAAGAAGCCGTCGGATTTCGGCACGCAGCTGGCTGCCAAACAAAAGCTGAAGGGCTACTACGCCAATCTTGGCGAGCGTCAGTTCCGCCGGCTCTATGAGGAAGCAGTGCGCCGCCGCGGCGACACCGGCGACAATCTGATCGAGCTGCTCGAACGCCGGCTCGACGCGGTCGTCTATCGCATGAAGCTGGTGCCGACACCGTTTGCCGCGCGCCAGTTGGTCAATCACGGGCATGTCCGGGTCAACAGCCGGCGGGTGACGATCCCGTCCTATCTGGTTCGCGATGGCGACGAAATCGAGCTCGGCGCCAAGGCCAAGGCGATGGCGCTCGTGCTCGAGGCGGCGAAGTCGGGCGAGCGGGACGTTCCCGACTATGTCGAGATCGACCACGACCGCATGAAGGGCCGCTTCATCCGCGCGCCCAAGCCCGGCGACGTGCCCTATCCGGTAACGATGGAGCCCAATCTCGTCGTCGAATACTACTCGCGCTGAACACGGCTGCGATGCCGGTGGATCGTGGTGATCCGCCGGCCGAGGGTTCGCCGCCAGGCACGGCCTGCCGGTCGAAAGCCTGCGCGCCCCAAGCGGCTTTTTCGTGGGGGCGATCCTGCTGTCCGACCCCGTAGCCGGCGGCGACGCGCTTGGCTCGTCCCGTGATCCCGAGGGGCGATTGCGATGCTGATAGTGCCGATCACGGTCGTCCTGCTGTTGGTGTTGCTGAACGGCTTTTTTTCGATGGCCGAGATCGCGCTGGTGTCGGCGCGCGTAGCCCGCCTGCGGGGGCTCAACGAGGCCGGCAATCTCGGCGCGCAGGCAGCGCTCGAGCTGAAATCGGACCCCTCACGGCTACTGTCGACGGTCCAGATCGGGATCACCGTGATCGCCGTGTTGTCGGGCACGTTCGGCCAAGCCACCCTCGGCGATCATCTGCAGAACGTGCTCGAAGGCGGTTCCGGGTTTGTCGCGCGCTACGCGCATGTGATCAGCATGGCGATCGTGGTGATCGGGATCTCGTATCTGTCGCTGATCATCGGCGAGCTGGTGCCGAAGCGCATCGCCCTCGCTCATCCCGAGCGGATCGCCATCGCATTGGCGCGGCTGATGCGGGGGATAGCGCGGGCGGGGGCGCCGATCGAATGGTTCCTGAGCGCTTCGACCGATCTGGTGCTGCAGCCTGTTGCCGCTGCGCGGAGAGGGCGCGCCCCCGGTGACCGACGAAGAGATCAGCTTCATGCTGCGCGAGGGTGCGGCGACCGGCCATATCCCGCAAGCCGAGACCGCGATCGTCGAGATGGCGCTGCGCCTCGGCGACCGGCGGATCAGCGCGGTGATGACGCCGCGCACCCAAATCGAATGGCTCGATCTCGACGACCCCGCCGACGAAAACCGGCGCAAGATCCGCGACAGCGCTCATTCCCGGTTTCCGGTCGTGCAAGGCGGCACGCAACAGGTGATCGGCATCGCCCGCGCCAAGGACCTGCTGGCCGCCTGCCTCGCCGGACAGCCCTTTGATATCCGGGCGGCGATGCGGCCGCCGCTCTATCTGCCGAACACCGTCACCGTGCTGCGCGCCCTCGAAGTGTTCAAAAGTTCGGGCGAGCCGATGGCGCTGGTGGTCGACGAATACGGCGACCTCGAAGGGCTGGTCGCGCTCAACGACATGCTCGAAGCGCTGGTCGGAGACATCGACGCCGATCGGCAGGTCGTGCGGCGCGAGGACGGAACCTTGCTGATCGACGGAATGGTCGGGCTCGACGAGCTGAAGCAGGTGCTCGGCATATCGCGCCTGCCCGGCGAGGACGCGGATTTTCATACTCTCGGCGGCTATCTGATGGCGCGCCTCAATCGCGTGCCGATGGTCGCCGACCGGGTTGCCGCCGACAGCCACCGCTTCGAGGTCGTCGAGATGGACGGCCGCAGGGTCCATCGGGTGCTGGTGACGCCGATCAAGGCCAAGGGGCGGCGATAATGTCATGGGCCTGACCTCCCGCTTCTCCCGAATTACCCTACCGTGGGACAAGGTCGCGTTCTGGCGGTCGCTCGCCGCCGGGATCGCCGTCACCGCGGCGGCTCTTCTCGTCGCGGCGCTGATCGGCCGCCCGCCGCCCGATTTTTCGGCGCGGCCGATCATCGCCGTGGTCCAGGACGGCGGGCAGCGTCCGCTATGGGCGATCCGCGTTGCCGGCGACGCCCATCTGATCGCGGTCAGACAGCCTGCATCCGCCGCCGGTCCCGCCCGGCCATGTCTATCAGCTGTGGCTCGAACCGCCGCTCGGCGCCGGTACGCCGCGCCCGCTAGGTTTGCTGCCGCAATCCGGGCGGAAGGAGATCCCCGAGACGCCGGCCAACACTCGGATGCTGTCGGGTCCCGGGGTGCTGGTGGTCACGCTTGAGCCATTGGGCGGCTCCCTCGGTCCAGCTCCGAGCGGGCCGACGCTGTTCCGCAGCAGCCTGGCCGACCGGCGCTGAGCCCGACCGCGCGCCGAGGCATTTTAAAACCCTGTGTTTAAGGTTTGTGAAAGCGGATCCGTCAGGTCAGGACGCATCGTTTTGGCAGGTTCCGGCTGTCGCGTTATCTTCATCAATATCGGGTCGACCGGCGGATACCCCGGATCTATAGTGACGCCGCCGAAAGCGGGGACGGCCGAACGTGCAGCACAGCCGTAACGACCCGTTAGGTGCCGTGGTCATGGGCGTTTCGGGCGCCGGTAAGACGACGGTCGGGGAGCGCCTGGCGGAACGGCTCCATTGGGAATTCGTGGAGGGAGATCGGCTTCACCCGCCGGAGAATGTGGCAAAGATGCAAAGCGGGCATCCGCTGACCGATGCCGACCGGGCGCCTTGGCTTGCCGCTATCGCCAGGGTAATCGACCTGTGGCAGGCGCGCGGCATCTGCGGCGTTATCACCTGCTCGGCGCTGAAGCGGCAATATCGCCGCCGGATCATCGGCGACCGCCCGTGGGTGCGCCTGGTTTATCTCGACGGGACGCGCGAATTGATCGCGGGACGTCTCGCTGCCCGCCGCGGTCATTTCATGCCGGCGAACCTGCTTGACAGCCAGTTCGCGGCGCTTGAACCACCGGGCCCGGACGAGAATCCGATCACTGTCGCTATCGGTCAGCCGGTCGACCGGATCGTCGAGCAAATCGCTGCGGCGCTCTATGCAACACGACCCCTATGAGCCGCGTTAGCAGGGTAACGCGGAGATGATGATGGCGCCCTCAGAGTCGATCGACGAGCTTTGCGTCAACACGATCAGGACCCTGTGCATCGACGCGGTGCAGCAAGCCAATTCCGGGCATCCCGGGACGCCGATGGCGATGGCGCCGGTCGTGTACACCCTGTGGCAGGATTTCCTGCGCTTTGACCCCGCCGACCCGATCTGGCCCAACCGCGACCGGTTTGTGCTGTCGTCGGGGCATGCGTCGACATTGCTCTACTCAATGCTGCATCTGACCGGCGTTACCTCGGTCGATGAGAAATACGAGCGGCTCGGCACGCCCTCGGTCTCGCTCGACGATCTGAAGCATTTCCGTCAGCTCGGCAGCAAATGCCCGGGGCACCCGGAATACCACCTGACTTCCGGGGTCGAGACCACGACCGGGCCGCTCGGCCAGGGCGTCGCCAACAGCGTCGGCATGGCGATCGCCGCGGATTGGCTTTCCCGGTACTTCAACCGGCCAGACTTCGCGATCTTCGACTATGACGTCTTCGCCCTGTGCGGCGACGGCTGCATGATGGAGGGGGTCAGCAGCGAGGCGGCGTCCCTCGCCGGCCATTTGCGGCTCGGCAACCTGACCTGGATCTACGACAGCAATCACATCACGATCGAGGGAAATACCGCGCTCGCCTTCAGCGAGGATGTCGCTGCCCGGTTTCTCGGCTATGGCTGGCAGGTGCTGCGGGTCAGCGACGCCAACGACCGCGATCGAATATCCGACGCGATCGCCAACGCCAGGCGCACCGACGACCGCCCGACCCTTATCATCGTCGAAAGTCATATCGCTTACGGCGCGCCCCACAAGCAGGATACCTCGGCCGCGCATGGCGAGCCGTTGGGCGAAGAGGAGGTGCGCGAGACCAAGCGCCGTTACGGCTGGCCCGAGGATGCGAAATTCCTCGTGCCGGAGGGGGTCCGCGAACATTTCGCCGCCAAATTCGGGGCGCGCGGGCAAAAGCTACGGGCCGAATGGCTGGCGCTGTTCGCGCGGTACAAGGGCGCCCATCCCGATCTTGCCGATGCTTGCGAGCGCATGCAGCGGCGCGATTTGCCCGACGGCTGGGACCAGGACATTCCGGTCTTTCCAGCCGACCCCAAGGGCATTGCCAGCCGCGACTCCTCGGCCCGTGTGCTGAACGCGATCGCCCCGCGGCTGCCCTGGCTGCTGGGCGGCGCGGCCGATCTGGCCCCCTCGACCAAGACCCGGCTGACCTTCCCCGGCGCCGGCGATTTCGAGGCCGGCGACCACGGTGCCCGCAATTTTCATTTCGGCATCCGCGAGCACGCCATGGGCTCGATCTGCAACGGCATGTCGGTGTCGAAATTGCGGCCCTACGGGTCGGGCTTTCTGATCTTCTCAGACTACATGAAGGCGCCGATCCGGCTCAGCGCGCTGATGGAATTGCCGGTCGTCTATGTCTTTACCCATGATTCGATCGGGGTCGGCGAAGACGGTCCGACCCATCAGCCGGTCGAGCAGGTAGTCGGGTTGCGCGGCATTCCTGGTCTCATCGTGCTGCGCCCGGCCGACGCCAACGAGGTCGCCGAAGCTTGGCGGGTCGTTCTCGGGCTGAAGCATCAGCCGGCCTGCCTGATCCTGAGCCGGCAGAGTTTGCCGACCCTCGACCGCGCCCGCTATGCCGCGGCGAGCGGGCTAAAGCGCGGCGCCTATGTGCTGGCCGATGCGGGCAGCGGGCCGCCCGAGATTATTTTGATCGCTACCGGCAGCGAGGTCTCGCTGTGCGCCGAGGTCTATGAAAAACTGACCGCAGAAGGGACCAAGGCGCGGGTCGTCAGCATGCCCTCCTGGGAATTGTTCGAACAGCAGGACGCAGCCTACCGGGCTGCGGTGCTGCCTCCTGCGGTGACCCGCCGGGTCGCGGTCGAGCAGGCTTCGACCTTGGGCTGGGAGCGGTACGTTGGATTGCGCGGCACGATCATCGGCATGAAGACCTTCGGGGCCTCGGCGCCGCTGAAGGAGCTTCTCGTCAAATTCGGGTTTACCCCCGAACACGTCTATGCGGCTGCCAAGGAGCAGCTCGCCCGCAAGGAGTAATGACGATGCCCAATCCGCTGAGAACACTCAACGAATTCGGCCAGTCGGTATGGCTCGATTTCGTCAGCCGCGAATTGCTGCGCACCGGCGCCTTGACCCGGCTGATCGCCGATGACGGGCTGCGCGGCGTCACCTCGAACCCGTCGATCTTCGAAAAGGCGATCGGCCACGGCGATGATTACGATGAGCTGATTGCCGCGGCCCAGGCTGGTGGCGATCTCGACCCTGGCGCGCTGTTCGAGGAGCTCGCGGTCCGCGACATCCAGGAAGGGGCTGACGCGCTGCGCCCGGTTTATCACCAGACCCAGGGGCGCGACGGCTTTATCAGCCTCGAAGTCTCACCCTATCTCGCGATGAAGACCCACGAGACGATCGAGGAGGCGCGCCGGCTGTGGCGCGAGGTCGGTCGCGAGAACCTGATGGTCAAGGTCCCCGGCACCAAGGCCGGCCTCCCGGCGATCCGCACCCTGATCGGCGAAGGCATCAACATCAACGTTACTCTATTGTTTTCGCAAGAGGTCTATGCCGAGGTCGCCGACGCCTATGTCTCCGGGCTTGAAGCCTTTGCCAGAAAGGGCGGCGATCCGCACAAGGTGGCGAGTGTCGCCAGCTTTTTCGTCAGCCGCATCGACACCCTCGTCGACGAGGCGCTCGACAAGCGCATCGCCGCGGCCACCGACCCGGCCGAGAAGACGCGGTTGGAACGGCTGAAGGGCAAGGTCGCGATCGCCAACGCCAAACTCGCCTACGAGCTCTATCACAAAATCTATGGCGACGAGCGGTGGCAGCGCCTGGCGCAGCAAGGGGCGCAGACCCAGCGGCTGCTGTGGGCCAGTACCGGGACCAAGAACAAGGCCTACAGCGACGTGCTCTATGTCGACGAGCTGATCGGCGCCGACACGGTCAATACGATCCCGCCGGCCACGATGGACGCCTATCGCGACCATGGCCGTCCGCGCCCGAGCCTCGAAGAAGACGTCGAGAGCGCCAGGGCGGTGATGGCGGCATTGCCCGGCGCCGGGATTTCGATCGAGGCGGTGACCGCGAAGCTGGTCGAGGACGGCGTGCGGCAATTCGCTGATGCGGCCGACCAGCTCTATGCCGCGGTCCAGAAAAAGCGCCGCGCAGTGCTCGGCCCAAAGCTCGATGCAGATGAGCTGCAAGCTGCCCGCTCCGCTCGACAAGGAGGTCCAGGATACGCTCGAGGAGTGGCGCCGCGAGGGCAAGGTGCGGCGGCTGTGGGCCGGCGACGCTTCGCTGTGGACCGAAACCGACGAGGCGAAATGGGTGGGCTGGCTGACGGTCGTCGATCAGCAGCTTAATGCCGTCGCCGATCTGCAGAATTTCGCCGCGGACGTCAGAAATGCCGGATTCCGCGATGTGCTGCTGCTCGGGATGGGCGGTTCGAGCCTCGGTCCCGAAGTGTTCGCCAGGACGTTCGGGGCAAAGCCAGGCTTCCCGGCGTTGCACGTGCTCGACTCGACCGACCCGGCGCAGATCCGCCATTTCGAGAGCCTGATCGACCCGGCGCATACGTTGTTCATCGTGTCGAGCAAATCGGGCAGCACGCTCGAACCCAACATCTTCAAGCAATATTTCTTCGAACGGGCGAAGGCGGCGGTCGGCGCGGCCGAGGCGCCCAAGCGCTTTGTCGCGATCACCGATCCCGGCTCGTCGCTCGAAAAGGCGGCGCGGACCGAGGGGTTCCGGCACATCTTCCATGGGCTGCCGAGCATCGGCGGTCGCTATTCGGTGTTGTCGAATTTCGGCATGGTGCCGGCGGCGGCGATCGGCGTCGACCCGCGCGCCTTCCTCGAAAGTACGGCCGAGATGGCGCGCTCCTGCGCGCCGAGCGCGCCGCCGGTCGAGAACCCCGGGGTGATCCTCGGTGCTGTCCTCGGCGTCTGCCAACGCCACGGCCGCGACAAGGCGACGATCATAGCGTCCCGGGGCATCGCCGATTTCGGCGCTTGGCTTGAACAATTGCTCGCCGAGTCGACCGGCAAACTCGGCAAGGGGATCGTGCCATTCGATGCCGAACCATTGGGCGCACCCTCGGTCTACGGCAATGACCGGGTATTCGCCTATCTGCGCCTCGCCGCCGATCAGGATGCCGAGCAGGAGCCGCGCGGTCGCCGCACTCGAAGCAGCGGGGCATCCGGTGGTGCGGATCGTGGTTTCCGACCCGATGCAGCTCGGCCAGGAATTCTTCCGCTGGGAGATGGCGACCGCGGTCGCCGGCTCCATCATCGGCATCAACCCGTTCGACCAGCCCGATGTCGAGGCGAGCAAGGTCAAGACCCGCGATCTGACCACCGCCTATGAAAAAACCGGATCCCTGCCCGAGGAAAAACCGTTCTACGACGCGGCTGGCTTCAAGTTGTTCGCCGATCCGAAGAACGAGGCCGCGCTGGCGCCCGCCGCCACCAGCCTGACTGCGGGCCTGAAAGCCCATTTCGCCCGCATCGGCGCCGGCGACTATGCCGCGCTCCTCGCCTATATCGAGCGCAACCCCGCCCACATCGAGACCTTGCAGCGCTGGCGCCGCATGATCCGCGACCGCACCAAAGCGGCGACCTGTCTCGGCTTTGGCCCGCGTTTTCTGCATTCGACCGGCCAGGCGTATAAGGGCGGCCCGAACAGCGGCGTGTTTCTGCAGATTACTTGCGACGACCCGGCGGACCTTCCGGTGCCCGGTCAGAAATACACCTTTGGTGTCGTCAAGGCGGCGCAGGCGCGCGGCGATTTCGAGGTCCTGGCCGAGCGCGGGCGGCGCGCATTGCGCGTCCACATCTCGGGCGGCCTCGACGCCGGTCTCGAGGCGCTCGGGGTCGCCATCGAGCAGGCCTTGTCCTAAGCCGGCGCACGCAGCCCAACAGCAGGAGAATTTCAGATGCAACTCGGAATGATCGGTTTGGGCCGCATGGGCGGCAACATCGTGCGCCGGCTGATGAAGAACGGCCATAGCTGCGTCGTCTACGACAAGAGCGTGGATACCGTGCGGGAGTTTGCCGGCGAGGGTGCGGCGCCCAGCAAGGATCTTGCCGACTTCGTCAGGCAGCTTGACGGCGCCGCGCGCGGTGTGGGTCATGCTGCCGGCGGGCCAGATCACCGATGCGACGATTACCGAACTCAATGGTCTGCTCGCCAAGGGCGACATCGTCATCGACGGCGGCAATTCCTTTTACCAGGACGACATTCGTCACGCCGAGCAGCTGAAACCCAAGGGCATCCACTTTGTCGATGTCGGGACCAGCGGCGGGGTGTGGGGTTTCGAGCGCGGCTACTGCATGATGATCGGTGGCGACAAACCGGTGGTGGATCACCTCGACCCGATCTTGAAGACCCTGGCGCCCGGAATTGGCAACATCGACCGGACCCCGGGGCGTAAAGGCCTCGATCCACGGGCCGAGGAGGGCTATCTCCATTGCGGTCCGGTCGGCGCCGGGCACTTTGTCAAGATGGTGCACAACGGCATCGAATACGGGGTCATGCAGGCCTATGCCGAAGGCTTCGACATATTGCGCAACGTGAATATTCCGGCGGTCCCGGAAAACCGGCGCTACAAGCTCGACCTCCCCGACATTGCCGAGGTATGGCGGCGGGGCAGCGTGATTGCGTCGTGGCTGCTCGACCTGACCGCGATCTCGCTGGCAAAGGATCCCGAACTCTCCAAATTTACCGGGCAGGTCGCGGATTCGGGCGAGGGCCGGTGGACCATCCAGGCGGCGATCGAGGAGGCGGTGCCGGCTGAGGTCTTGTCGTCGGCGCTCTATACCCGCTTCCGCTCGCGCCAGGACCACACCTTTGCCGAGCGCATCCTGTCGGCCATGCGCAACGAGTTCGGCGGCCATCAGGAGCCCGGCACAATCGTAAAGGACTGAACCATGGACGCTCAGGTCGAGGCAAAGGAGAAGAGCACGGCGCAGCGCGCGCCGCAGGCGCCGCCCTGCGCAATGGTGATCTTTGGCGCCGGCGGCGATCTGACCAAGCGCCTGCTGATGCCAGCCCTTTACAATCTCGCCAAGGACAAGCTGCTGTCCGATAATTTCGCGATCGTCGCCGCCGATCGCACGCCCAAACCCGCCGACGCTTTTCGCGACTATCTGGCCGAGGGCGTCAAAAGCTTTGTCTCGGACACCGGCTCCGGAGGCGACAGCGAGCCGTTCGACGCCAAGACATGGGATTTGATCGCTAGCCGCATCACCCATTTCGCCGGCGATTTCACCACCCCCGATACCTACAGCAAGCTTGCAGATCTGCTCAAAAAGATCGAGGGGGAATCCAAGACCGGCGGCAATGTCCTGTTCTACCTCGCCGTCGCCGAGCAATTGTTCGGCACGATCGTCGAGCGCCTCGGCGCCGCCGGATTGGCTGAGGAAAAGAACGGCAGTTGGCGTCGGGTCATCATCGAAAAGCCGTTTGGCCGCGATCTTGCCACCGCCAAGGCGCTCAACGCCCGCATCCTCAAGGTATTGGACGAGCCGCAAATCTTCCGCATGGATCATTTCCTCGGCAAGGAGACGGTCCAGAACATCATGGCGCTGCGGTTTTCGAACGCGATCTTCGAGCCGTTGTGGAACCGCGACCATATCGATCACGTGCAGATTACGGCCGCCGAAACCGTCGGGGTCGAGCGCCGCGCCAATTTCTACGAGGTCACCGGCGCGCTGCGTGACATGGTGCCGAACCATGTGTTTCAGCTGTTGAGCCTGACGGCGATGGAATCGCCGAACTCGTTTGCCGCCGATGCGGTTCGCAGCGAGAAGACCAAGGTCCTCGAAGCGGTGCAGCCGCTCGACGACGAAGCCGTCCGGCGCAATGTCATCCGCGGGCAATACGCCGCCGGGTCCATGAATGGCTCAGCGGTTCAAGCCTATCGGCAGGAGCCGGGGGTCAAACCGGACAGCATGACCGAGACCTATGTCGCCTTGCGGCTCGGCATCGAGAATTGGCGGTGGGCGGGCGTGCCGTTCTATTTGCGCACCGGAAAAAGGCTGACGCGTCGCACGACCGAGATCGCGATCCATTTCAAGCAGCCGCCGTTTGCGCTGTTCCGCGACACCCCGGTCGACATCCTGACCCCCAACGTGCTGATCCTGCAGATCCAGCCCGATGAGGGCGTCGCCCTGCAATTCGGCGCGAAGATCCCCGGGCCGCGGATCGAGCTCGGCAAGGTCAGGATGGATTTCCGCTACAGCGACTATTTTCACACCGAGCCGAGCACCGGCTATGAAACTCTGGTTTACGACTGCATGATCGGCGAGGCGATCCTGTTCAACCGGGCGGACGGCGTCGAGGCTGGATGGGAGGTGGTGCAGCCGATCCTCGATTTGTGGGCGGAGGACAAGACCGTGCCGCTAGAATTCTATCCGTCAGGCAGCGCCGGTCCCGACGGCGCCGAAAACCTGTTGTGGCGCAGCGGCCGGCAGTGGCGACCTCTTACCCCATAGCGATGACCCGCCCGATCATCGTCGCTCCCTCGATCCTGTCGGCCGATTTCGGCCGGCTCGCCGACGAGGTGCAGGCGGTCGACCGCGCCGGCGGCGACTGGATTCATGTCGATGTGATGGACGGGCGGTTCGTCCCCAACCTCACGATCGGCCCGGTCGTCGTCGCCGCCGTGCGCAAGGCCACGGCAAAACCGGTCGATGTCCATCTGATGATCGTCGAGCCCGAGCGCTACCTCGACGATTTCGCCAAGGCCGGCGCCGATCATCTGCTCGTCCATTGCGAGCCCGGCGCGACGATCCACCTGCACCGCACCCTGTCGCATATCCGCAGCATCGGAAAATCCGCGGGGGTGGTGCTGAACCCGGCGACGCCGTTGTCGCAGATCGAATATGTGCTGCATCTTTGCAGCATCGTGCTGATCATGACCGTCAATCCCGGTTTTGGCGGACAGGAGTTCCTGCCCGAGATGCTGCCCAAGATCGCGGCGCTGCGCCGCCTGTGCGACGAGCGCGGGCTCGACCCGGTGATCGAGGTCGATGGCGGGTTGAGCGGCGATAACGCCTGGCGGGTGATCGAGGCCGGCGCCAACGCGATCGTCGCCGGCTCGGCCGTGTTCCATGCGCCGGATTATGCCCGCGCCATCGCCGCGATCCGAAACTCGGCTATAAGATCCTGAGGAATGCCAATGCCGACCGAAACCCGCATCGAGGCGGTGGCGGATCTAGAGGAACTGGCGCATCGGGCCGCGCGCCTGATCACCGATCTTGCCGGAAGCAGCCGGGGCCGCTTCGCGATTTGCCTGTCCGGCGGCTCGACCCCGCGCCGGCTGTATCAGCTGCTGGCCGACGCCCCCTATCGCGAGGCGATGCCGTGGGACCGGGTGCACTGGTTCTGGGGCGACGAGCGGTTTGTCCCGTGGGATCATCCGGACAGCAATTACCGGATGGCGCGGGAGGCGATGCTGGCGCATGTGCCGGCGCCGGCGCAGAACATCCACGGCATCGCGACGACCGGCGATCCGGCCGAGGCCGCGCGCGCTTATGAACGCGTGCTCAAATCGTATTACGGCGCCGAGACGCTCGACCCGGCGCGGCCGCTGTTCGATGTGGAATTACTGGGCCTCGGCCCGGACGGTCACACCGCATCGTTGTTCCCGGGAACGAAAGTCCTGGAAGAGCGGCAGCGCTGGGTGGCCGAGGTTGTCGGCGCGAAGCCCGAAGTGCGGATCACCTTGACCTATCCGCCGCTCGAAAGCGCACGGCATACGGCGTTTCTGGTGGCGGGCGCGGATAAACGCGAGCCCTTGACGCGGGTGCTGGCCGGGGACCGGGAACTCCCGGCAGCGCGGTTGCACCCGGCCGGCGAGCTGGTCTGGTTCGTCGACGCCCAGGCGCAGCCTGATCGATGATCGTCGATCGCGACGAGCTGAAGCGCGCAGCGGCGCTGCGCGCGATCGAAGAGGTCGAGGACGGCATGGTCCTCGGTCTCGGGACCGGATCGACCGCCGCCTTTGTCGTCGAGGGGCTGGCGGCGCGGGTCGCGGCCGGACTGCGGGTCGTCGGCATCCCGACCTCCGAGAGGACCGCGGCGCAGGCGCGCGGGCTCGGTATTCCGATCGCGACCTTTGCCGAGTACCAACGGCTCGATATGACGATCGATGGCGCCGACGAGGTCGAACTCGGCAGCCTAAATCTGATCAAAGGGTTGGGCGGCGCGCTGTTGCGCGAAAAGATCGTCGCCGCGGCGAGCGGCCGGCTGGTCATCGTCGTCGACCAGGAAAAGCTCGTCGAACGCCTCGGCGAGCATACGCCGGTGCCGGTCGAAGTGACCCAGTTCGGCTGGCAGACGACTGCCGCGTCGCTCACCGCGCTGGGCTGCACTCCAGAGCGCCGCTATACGCCGGGCGAGCAGCCCTTTGTCACCGATGGCGGCAACTTCATCCTCGATTGCCGGTTCGGGCCAATCCGCGATCCGGCCGCGCTCGAGGCGCGGATCGCGATGACCGTCGGCGCAGTCGAGAGCGGGCTGTTTGTCGGGCGCAGCTCGGTCGTCGTCGTCGCCTCGGCCACCGGGGTCGAAGTCTTGACCCCACCCCCCGAGGAACCCGGCATGAGAAAAATTTCGCTCGTCGTCTCGGATGTCGACGGCACGCTGGTCACTACCGACAAGGCGCTGACGCCGCGCGCGATCGCGGCCGTCGCAAGGCTGCACGAGCGGGGGATTCATTTCTCGATCTGCAGCAGCCGGCCGCCCTTCGGCCAGCGCATGCTGATCGAGCCGTTGCGGCTCGCTCTGCCGTTCGGCGGCTATAATGGCGGCTCGATCGTCAATCCCGATCTGTCGCCGGTCGAGCAGAAACTGCTGGCGCCCGATGCGGCGCGCGACACTGTCGCCATGCTGGAAGAGCACGGCGTCGCCAGCATCTGGGTGTTCACCGGCGGCGCGTGGCTGATCCGTGATCGCGCCGGCGATTACGTCGACCTCGAAATCCATACCATTCAGACGCCGCCGACCTTGGTCCCATCCCTTGACGGGCATCTCGATGCGGTCTCGAAGATCGTCGGCGCCAGCAAAGACCACGATCGGATCGCCGCCGTGGTCGCGGCCGGCCAGGCGGCGTTGCGCGGGCGGGCCTCGGTCATGCGTTCGCAAGCCTATTATTGCGATGTGACCCCGCCGGGCATCGACAAGGGCCGCCTCGTCGATCTATTGGCCGAGCGTCTCGCCGTGCCCCGGGAGGAAATCGCGGTTCTCGGCGACATGGGCAACGACGTCGAGATGTTCCGCCGCGCCGGCTTCCCGATCGCGATGGGCAACGCCACGCCCGAGGTCAAGGCGTTGGCGCAAGCAATCACCCTATCCAACGACGAAGACGGGTTCGCTGTCGCGATCGAGCGCCACATCCTCGGCGACTGACGGAAGCCGCCTGGCCGGCGGCCTCCGTCACCCGCTCGGGCTCAGCGTTCGGAGCTGCTGCCTACTCGCTCGACGCCATGGACGAACTCGTGGTTAAAGCTCGCGATGCATTGCTCATGAAGTTGAGGATCGGTCACCGGGCCGCACTCCTTGATCATGCGCGCCCGGCGAAAAGCGGCATTGTCGTTCACGAGCCGTTGATAGCGTTCGCTCTGGATCACATTTGCCCGCGCCGACCATGTGCCCGAATCTTCGACGCCACTGCTCTGTGGGCCATTCGTGATAACTTGGTCTCGGCTTGCGTCATCTGCGCCTGAACTGCCGGGATCCCCGCGGCCATCGTCAGGCAGCCGGCTGCGATGGCCAAGCTCGTCAAAGTCTTACGCATCATGACCCTTGCCTCCTTGCGCTTGCGGTCATGGGCAGCAAACAAGCGCGACGAGCCGTCGTTCCGCGCGCAGCCCTGGGGAAAAAAGGTGATTTCGTGGCGAATTGCGGCGCTTCGTCGCCCGGATCTCACAGGGACGGGTCGGCCAACCCACGACGGCGGCAGGCGGCGATCAGCGTGTTGCGCAGCAGGCAGGCGATCGTCATCGGCCCGACCCCGCCCGGCACCGGTGTGATCGCGCCGGCAATCTCGCGCACCGCCGCGAAATCGACATCGCCGACGAGCCGGCTGGCGCCATCCGGGTCCGAGATCGCGCTGATCCCGGCATCGATCACCGTGGCGCCGGGCTTGACCCAGTCCGGCCCGACCATCAGCGGCCGTCCGGTCGCGGCGATCAAGATATCCGCGCGGCGCGCGATCGAGGCCGCGTCTCGGGTTTTCGAGTGGACCGTGGTAACCGTGCAATCGGCGGCCAGCAGTAACGCCGCCACCGGCTTGCCGACGATATTCGACCGCCCGAGCACCACCGCCTCGGCGCCGGCAAAATCCGAATGAACTGTCCGCAGCAGCATCAAAATGCCCTGCGGCGTGCACGGCACGAGGCCGGTAAGGCCGGTCCACAGCCGTCCGACATTGACCGGGTGAAAGCCGTCGACGTCCTTGACCGGATCGACGGCCGAGATCACGCGATGCGTATCGATCTGCGGTGGCAGCGGCAACTGAACCAGAATCCCGTCGACCCGGTCCTCGATGTTGAGCTTGTGGATTTCGGCGACGAGCGCTGTTTCGCTCGTGTCATCCGGCAGGCGGCGTTCGAAAGAGGCGAGCCCGGCGCTGAGGCAGGCGCTGCCCTTGGCGCGGACATAGCTGCGACTGGCCGGGTCGTCGCCGACAAGGATCGTGGCAAGGCCGGGTGTTAGGCGGTGCGTGTCGCGCAGCTGCGCCGCCGCTTCGGCGACGCGCTGGCGCAGCCCGGCGGCGATCGTCTTCCCGTCGATGATGCGCGCCTCCGCCACGCCGCTCTCCCCTATTCGCCACCCGAATATTCGCAAAATTTATATCCGGTCCAACCGGCGGACGCTGGCAATATGTCGAGAACCGGCCATCGGGTCGGCACTAGGGCAATGGAGGAGATCGCCGATGTCGATGCGGCAGAAGATGCGCCGGCTGATCGAGCGCACAGGCTACACGATGGCGCCCGGCGCCTATGACACCTTGACGGCGCGACTGGTCGAACAGGCCGGGTTTGACGCGGTCTATTTGACCGGCGGCGGCTATTCGCGGGCGAACGGCTATCCCGATCTCGGGCTGCTGACCTTGTCCGAAAATGTCCGCTTTATCGGGCTGACGGTCGAGGCGGTCGGGATTCCGGTCATCGCCGACGCCGATACCGGCTACGGCAACGCCATCAACGTGATCCGCACGGTCAGAGAATACGAGAAATCCGGGGTGGCCGCCTTTCACATCGAGGATCAGGTCTCGCCAAAGAAATGCGGCCATTACGAGGGCAAGGAGGTTATCTCCGTCAGCGAAATGGTCGGCAAGATCAAGGCTGCGGTCGACACTCGGCAGGACCCTGATCTGATCATCATCGCCCGCTCCGATGCTCGCGCGGTCGAGGGGCTGGAGGCGGCGATCGACCGGGTCAACGCTTATCTCGAAGCCGGCGCCGACGTAGGCTTTGTCGAGGCGCCGCAGAATGTCGAGGAGTTGCGCATCGTCGCGCGGCGGGTCGCCGGGCCGGCGCTGGTCAACGTATTCGAGGGCGGCAAGACCCCAATGGTGCCGGCCGGCGAGCTCGAGGCGATGGGTTTCCGGCTCGGCATCTATCCTTCGCAGACCCATCGCGCCGCGATCCGCGCCGCTCAAAAGGTGCTGGCCGCGCTGAAGGAGGATGGCGACACGTCCCGCATCGACGCCGATCTGGCCACCTTCCAGGAGCGCGAAGACGCGGTCGGCACCACGCGCTGGCGCGCGCTGGAGGAGAAATATCTGCATATCGGCGAGAACTGATGCTCACGCCGGCTCCCGCATCACTATCGATCCGCAATCCATGATAGGATGCGGAGGTTGCATTCCAGGGATGAAGCAGACGCATGGAGAGCGGCACGCTGGGGGCCACTCTTTTGGACCGCCGCGCAACGCCGAGGGCGCGCGATCGCAGAGCTTCGCTGTCGATCAGATTGAGCGCGGTCATTGTCGCGGCCACCGTCGATGAGCCACGCGTGCTGACGGTGCAGCTCGGACATGAGCCGGTCGACGCCCTGCCCTCCGGCCCGCTCGAAGTCGAGCACCGGACCCTCGAGGTGGGCCTGCGCGCTTGGGTTGAGCGCCAGACGAGCCAAAAGCTCGGCTACGTCGAACAGCTTTACACCTTTGGTGACCGCGACCGGATCGAAAGCGAGGACAGGCTCGCGGGCCGGGCGCTGACCGTTGCCTATCTGGCGCTGGTGCGGGAGGCGCGGCCCGGCGGCGTCGCCGAGGCGGTGTGGCAGAACTGGTACCGCCACTTCCCGTGGGAGGACTGGCGAGCGGGCAAGCCCGCGGCGTTGGCGCCGCTCGAAAACCGCCTCTCCCGATGGGCCGAGAGCCCGGCCGGCGATGCCGAGCGCCGGCTGCGAACCGAGCGCTTGGGGCTCGCCTTTGGCGCCTCGTGGAACGAGGAACTGGTCCTCGAGCGCTATGAGCTGCTTTACGAGGCCGGCCTGATCCCGGAGGCTTGGCGGGATCTCGGCAACTCGGTCCCACACGCTGACGGACCGGCCTTCGGAGCGCCGATGGCGGCCGACCATCGCCGCATCCTGGCCACCGCGATCGGGCGGCTGCGCGGCAAAATCAAATACCGCCCGGTGGTGTTCGAGCTGATGCCGCCGTCTTTCACCTTGCTGCAGCTGCAGCGCACCGTCGAGGCGCTTTTGGGGGTGCGGCTGCACAAGCAGAATTTCCGCCGCCTCGTCGAGCACCAAGGTCTGGTCGAGGAAACCGGCGGGATCAGCGTCGAGACCGGCGGACGGCCGGCGCGACTGGTGCGTTTCCGACGCGAGGTTCTGCTCGAACGCCCCGGCCCCCGGTCTGCGCCTGCGCGCCGCAAGGCGGGCTGCGGGTGAGTAGGCGAACGTTGATAAAACCGTCCGCTGGGTTGGGGGTGGGCAGCTCACATGACACGGAAAATCACTCATCTCACTTCAATTCTAGTGTCTTTTATACTACTGGGGTCACCGGCGATCGGGGCCACTATACAGCCCGACATCAAAAAAGCCGTAACCTTCATATTCCTTGCTGACAAGCAGGGCGATTTGGCGCGCAACTCCCAAACTCACGCTCCCCTAGCCGATGGCACCGGGTTTTTCGTTGGGGTAAAAGCGAGAAAGATCCATCGCGTTTCTTTGGTTACCTGGTAACCGCCAAGCATGTCGTCCGAAATCCTCGGGGAGCTTCATCGCGCAAATTTACATACGATTGAACAAAAAGGAGGGCGATGCGGAATATATTCCCCTCGACCTTACACAGGGTGGACAGAGTGTGGTTTCGGTCAACTCTGACCCGACTGTGGATATCGCCGTCATCCCAGCCTTACCCTCCACAGACAAGTTCGATTTCAAGCTTCTGCCAGATGAAATGCTCACAACGGAACAATCCTTCAAGCAGCTCGACATAGGCGAAGGTTCTGACGTATTTTTCGCTGGGCTCTTCGTCGCCTACTACGGCGAGCACAGGACAATCCCATCGTCCGCTTCGGGCGTGTCGCCATGTTGCCGGAAGACCGCGTTACCTGGCGCGACGACCCGACGCAACCGCCGAAAGACGAGCGGCTGTATTTAATAGAAACCCAAACTTATGGCGGCAATAGCGGCTCTCCCGTATTTTTTTCCCTCAGTTCCGAACTTGCCGAGAACCGGGGCACCTGCTTATAGCGGGGCAGCCGCTGATAAAATTAGCGGGCGTCATGATGGGCTATTTTAACGAGCCGTCTCCAATCGGACTGCTTCAAACGCCAACCGCTACAATTCCCTATTCGCGCCAGAATATTGGGATAGCAGCGGTCACACCCTCCTATCTGCTGCATGAGATATTGTTTTCAGCCGAGATGAAGAAGTCCCGCGCGGATTACATGGAGCCGAGCGAGTAGAACTCCGGAGCCGCGGGGGAAAGCAATCATGGCCTCAAGCTGTTTCTTGCGCAGGGATTGTTGGATATAGACGTGCTTCGTAGTCTCCAATTTGTCGGGCTCGGGATCGCCGAGATCAAAACGACCATCGAGCAATTCGATCTTGAACTCGTCCTCGATCCGCAAGCGAAATACGCGTATCTCGCCGGAGATTGTCGCGCCCCATGCAGGTGAGTCCTCGGACCCGTTAGGGCGGAAAACGCGTAGTGCCGGCTCGTTCTTCACCGGCGGTCGTCGCTTAGTACCCCTTGCCGCCTTGATCTTCTTGCCGTCGATCAGAAAATAAACGTTCATTGTTTATTCCTAGCATTTTGCGGAGCCCTGACGCTGGGGGCAGTTGGATCGGACACGTTGCCGAACGGGCATGTAGCGAGCGCATCAAGGGCGGGCGGCGCTTTCCGGCAGGGTGCGCTGGCGGCGGTAGCTCAGCGCTTCGGCGACATGCCGGCGGCCGACGAGGGCCGCACCTTCGAGGTCGGCGAGCGTGCGGGCGATGCGCATCACCCGGTGATAGCCGCGCGCCGACAGGCGCAGCCGGTCGGCGGCCCGGACCAGCAACGCACGCCCGTCCGGGTCGGGTGCGGCGACCTCGTCGAGCAAGGCGCCATCGGCTTCGGCATTGGTGCGGATGCGCCGCTCCGCCGGCAAATCGGCGTAGCGATGTCGCCTGCCGCCGGCGCGCCGCGGCGACCCGCCGGGCCACCGAGACGCTGTCCTCGGTGGGAGGCGGCAGGGCGAGATCAGCCGGCGAAACGGCGGGCACGTCGATATGCAGATCGATGCGGTCGAGCAACGGGCCGGACAGCCGCCCCTGATAGTCCTCGGCGCAACGCGGCGCGCGGCCGCAAGCCTGCTCGGCAAAATGGCCGCAGCGGCACGGGTTCATCGCCGCGATCAGCTGAAACCGCGCCGGATAAGTCACGTGCCCATTGGCGCGGGCGATGCTGACGCGGCCGGTCTCGAGCGGCTGGCGCAGCGCTTCAAGCGCGTTGCGGTTGAATTCGGGCAGCTCGTCGAGAAACAACACGCCTTGATGGGCGAGCGAGATTTCGCCCGGGTGGGCTCGCATGCCGCCGCCGACGAGGGCGGGCAAGGAGGCGGAATGGTGCGGATCGCGAAACGGCCGCTCGCGCGACAACCCGGCGCTGCGCAGGCCGCCCGCAACCGACTGGATCATGCCGAGTTCGAGCGCCTCGGCGGGTTCGAGCGGCGGCAGCAACCCGGGAAGGCGCGCCGCCAGCATCGATTTGCCGGCGCCCGGCGGGCCGATCATCAACAGATTGTGGCCGCCGGCGGCGGCAATCTCGATCGCGCGCTTGGCGCTCTCCTGGCCCTTCACGTCCTTGAGATCGAGCCCCGCGGTGTCGAAGCGGCGAGGCGGGGCTCGGGCGGCGGCAGCAGCTGGGTCCCTTTGAAATGGTTCACGATCGCCAACAGGCTCGGCGCGGCGATGATCTCGATCTCGCCGGCCCACGCCGCTTCGCCGCCGCACGCGGCCGGGCAAATGACCCCACCCTCGCGACCGGCCGCGGCAAGTCCGGCGAGCAATACCCCGGCAACGCTCGTCACCGAGCCATCGAGCGACAGCTCGCCTAGAGCCGTATAGGAGGCGAGCTCGTCGGCCGGCAACGCTTCCATCGCCACCAGCAGCGCCAAGGCGATCGGCAGATCGAAATGGCTTCCTTCCTTAAGTACATCGGCCGGGGCAAGGTTGACGGTGATCCGCTTTGGCGGCAACGCCAGCCCGAGCGACTGCAGCGCCGAGCGGACCCGTTCGCGCAACTCGGCGACTGCCTTGTCCGGCAGGCCAACCACGGTAAAGGCGGGCAGGCCGGAGGCGATCGTCACTTGGGTTTCGACCTCGATGACCTCGATGCCGTGAAACGCCACTGTCCGAACCTGCGCGGCCATACCCCCGCCCGCCTTTTAACCACAAGTCGAGTGTAGGGAGGCGCGAGCTGTGACGCCAGCACCCGGCGATCAAAATCAGCGCAATAGTTGTGCAATTGCCACGACCAAAGTTAACCATCGCCACACTCGGCGGCCGACCGGTCCGCCGGAGAACTACGCGAGGGAGAATACGCCTTGCCCAACACCGAATCGCTCGTGGCTGCCCGGGAGCCGCACATGCTGAGCATCCTGCGAATTATGGCCGGCCTGCACCTTCACGGAGCACGGCCTGTCCAAGCTGCTCGACTTTCCGGCTACGCCGATATTCGCCCACGTCTATTTGGCCTCGCTAATCGGGGCGCAGGGCCTGATCGAAATGTTCGGCGGCCGCTGATCTGCATCGGGTTGTACACCCGCCCTGCCGCCTTCATCTTGTCGGGGGAGATGGCCGTCGCCTATTTCATGGCGCACTCCCCGAAAAGCTTTTTCCCGTAGTTGAACGGCGGCATCGCGGCGATCCTCTATTGCTTTGTCTTCTTCTATTTCTTTATCGCGGGCTGCGGGCGCGTGGAGCCTCGATCGGCTGCTGCGCTAAGCGGTCCGGCCACTTCTTGGCAGGAGGGTCGCCGCAGCCGAGGCCAGGACCGGCGACGAGCGGTCGGATCGCTCGTCGGGAAAAGATCCCGATGGCCCTACCGTCAGCGCGTCAGCGAGTCAAACCCGCCGATAAGAACAAATGGAAGCGTGGGTGGAGGTTTGCCCTTGCCTTCAACCACAGAACGAGTATTTGGAGACCTTGCACGTGAGATCTCCTCGGACGGGAGAGGGCGATGCCGGCGTCGAAAGCCGGCGGTGGAGAGTGGTGGGAGCATATCCCCGCGGACCTTGCCGATGCGAATTTTCTTCGTGTGTCAGCGCGTACCTTTTCCACCGGATCGTGGCGACAAAATCGCGACTTTTAATGAAATTCGCCATCTCTCGAAGCATTACGAGGTGCATGTCTTTTGTCTCGGCGACGGCGCCGCCGATCTCGATAACATCCCTGCCTTGCATGCACATGCCAAAAGTGTCACTGCCGCTGCGGTGAGCGGGCTGGGGGGTAAGCTCCGAGCGCTCAAGGCGCTTCTGGCGGGACGGCCGCTTTCGGTGGCCGCCTTCGACGTGGCGGAGCTGCATCAAGCGATCATCCAAAAATACGATGAGCTGCGGCCCGATCTGGTCATCGTCTACAGCTGCAACGTCGCGCAATATGCTGAGCACTTCGCTGGCGTGCCGCGAATCATGCAGTTTCACGATCTCGATTCTCTAAAATGGGCCCAGTACGCCAAGCGTTCGAGATTCCCTCTGAAATGGATCTATCGGATCGAGGCGAAGCGGTTGCTCGCATATGAACGGCGCATCGCTCGCCGCTTTAGCCATGCGCTGGTTTGTACCGCGGCCGAGAGGCGCGACTTCGAGCGTCTTTTCCCCGGGATCGCGGTCTCGCTCGTGGGCAACGGTGTGGACCTCGATTACTTTCGATCCCTGGGCGAGGTAAAGCGCCCCGGATCGATCGTCTTCACCGGGGTGATGGATTATTTCCCCAATATCGATGCCGTCCTGTGGTTCTGCGACGAGATCCTGCCGGCCGTGCAGGCGCAAATCCCTGAAGCAACCCTGACGATTTGCGGCAACCGCCCGACCGCGGCGGTGCGCCGCCTGGCGAAACGGCGGGGCGTCATCGTGACCGGGTGGGTCCCTGATACGCGGCCTTATCTCAATTCGGCGGAGATCTTCGTGGCGCCCTTGCGGATGGCGCGCGGGATCCAGAACAAGCTGCTCGAGGCCTTGGCCATGGGCCTGCCCTGCGTCGCCTCTACGGCGGCGTGGAACGGCACCGTCGTTCCCAAGGGGGCGGGAATTCTGGTTGCCGATGACAGCAAGGAATTTGCTGCGCAGATCGTCCGCCTACTGCGGGACGATGCCCTTCGCACCGAGATGGCGGGCAAGGCCCGCGCGGTCGCCGAATCAAAGTACCGGTGGGATCGGCAGATGGCGACGCTCGACCGGGTCGTTGCGGCGGTCACGGCATGGCCGCCACGCTGGCCCCCAATTGCCGCGGCGCCGCTTTGACGCCGGTGCGCTGCCGCGGCCAACGGCGGTCAAACTAGGGTCGGCCGGTCAGGGATTGAAAGGCTGAGCGAATTTGCTGAGGGCCGTCGCGTAAGTCTGACAGCGTCCGGTCGCGTCGACGATCTCGCCCGGCGCCGCCTCCGCCGACTTTAGCACCTGGAGCTCATAGGGTGTGGCGCAGATCTGATCGGCCAGCAGCGGGTCGACCTGAGGGTCGTAATTGTTGAACTCCGCGAATTCAGGCGGGATCGTGCCGGTAGGCTTCAGCGCGCTGGTGCTGAACTCGTCCCTGACCGGGATATAGGGCGTGCAGCCGGCGATCAGCAGGCAGGTCAAGGCAAAAGCGGGCAAGTGTTCGCATGACGGGTCCGTCGCTGATGGCGGGGTGGATTGTGCCGGGCGAATTCGCCGCGCGCAACCATCGTGCGACGCCCGCTCTTCAAAGTCCGGCTGGATCGCGCTCCCACTCCTCGCGGACGAGCGGATCATGCTCGCTAGCGAGCCTGCGGGCGCGCTCGGCCGCGTAGGGTTCGGGCGCCAGCCGGGCAAAGGCCCAGACCGCGGCGGCGCGGACCAGCGCTGCGTTGTCGTCGAGGCAGCGTCGAGCAGCGGCTACGAGCGCCTGATCGCCCGGCTCGGCATTGCCGATCGCGATCAGCACATTGCGCAAGAACCGGTCGCGGCCGGTGCGCTTGACCGGCGACCCGGCGAACAGCCGGCGGAACCCGGCGTCATCGAGTGCGGCGAGATCGGCCAGACGCGGCGCCGTCAGCTCGGCGCGCGGCAGAAAATCAGGCTCGCGCGCGGCTTGCGCGAATTTGTTCCACGGGCAGACGGCCAGGCAATCGTCGCAGCCGTAGATGCGGTTGCCGATAGCCCGGCGCAGTTCGACCGGGATCATGCCCTTGTGCTCGATCGTCAGATACGAGATGCAGCGCCGCGCGTCGAGCCGATACGGGGCCGGGAACGCCGCCGTCGGGCAGGCTTCGAGACAGCGTCGGCACGAGCCGCAGTGATCGGGTTCGGGCGGATCGGGTTCCAGGGCCAGGCTCAGATAAATCTCGCCGAGAAACAACCACGAGCCGAATTGCCGCGAGACGAGGTTGGTGTGCTTGCCCTGCCAGCCAATTCCGGCGCGCTCGGCGAGCGGCTTTTCCATGACCGGGGCGGTATCGACAAAGAGCTTGAGCGCGCCCGGCCATTGCCCCTCGATCCAGTGTGCGAACCCCTTGAGCCGGCGCTTCAAGGTGTCGTGATAATCGCGCCCACGGGCATAAACGGACACGGCGCCGGCCGCGCGATCGTCGGCCAGCGCCAGCGGATCGTCCTCGGGAGTATAATTGACGCCGAGCACGATGACCGTTCGCGCCTCGGACCATAATGTACGCGGGTCGCCGCGTCGGGCGGCAGTTCCGGCGAGCCAACCCATATCGCCGTGATAGCCCCGGGCGATGAATTCGCGGAGCCCGTCGCGCACCTCGTCAGCGAGACTTCGCTGCGGCAAAGCCGACCGCGTCAAAGCCATCGGCCAATGCCCGGTCGCGGATCGCCTCGCGGATCGCGACGGAAGTGCTCGGCAGCTCTTCTCCGTCGTCCCCGCGCAAGCGGGGACCTAGGAGCCCCGAAGCATCGGCGCCGGCCCTGGGCCCCCGCTTTCGCGGGAGTGACGGGACAGGATCGATTTCTGTGAGACCCATATCGTTCAGCCGCGACCGCGATAGGGCGCCACGCCCGGATCGGGGAGCCACAGCCCGGTGGGCGGCTCGGCGGTCTGATAGAACACGTCGATCGGGATTCCGCCGCGCGGATACCAATAGCCGCCGATCCGCAGCCAGCGCGGCGTGAGGGCGGCGATCAGCCGGCGGGCGATGCCGAGCGTGCAATCCTCATGGAACGCGGCGTGATTGCGGAACGCGCCGAGATAGAGCTTCAACGACTTGCTTTCGAGGATCGCCGTTTCAGGTGCGTAGTCGATCAACAGATGGGCGAAATCGGGCTGGCCGGTGACCGGGCACAGCGAGGTGAATTCGGGGCAGGTAAAGCGAACCAGATAAAGCAGCCCCGGATGCGGGTTCGGCACGGTTTCGAGCACCGCCGCATCGGGCGACGCGGACAGCTTGGTCGGACGCCCTAGCTGGGTCAGCGCCGATTTTCCGCTCATCCCTCTGTTTCCCGCGCTGATCCGGCCTGCGCCTCGGCAAAGGCGGCGGCGAAATCGGCCAACGCACCCTCTTCGATCGCCGCCCTCATCTCCGCCATCAGATCGGCATAGTAATGCAAATTGTGCGCGGTCAGCAGCATCGCGGCGAGGATCTCGCCGCTGCGGCACAGATGGTGCAAATAGGCCCGGCTGTAGCCGGTGCAGGCGGGGCAGCGGCATTCCGGGTCGAGCGGCCCCGGGTCGTCGGCATGGCGCGCATTTCGCAAATTTAACGTGCCGCGGCGGGTGAAGGCCTGCGCGGTGCGGCCCGAGCGCGTCGGCAACACGCAGTCGAACATGTCGATCCCCCGCATGACCGCGCCGACCAGGTCGGCGGGCTTGCCGACCCCCATCAGATAGCGCGGCCGGTCCGCCGCCAATGCCGGCACCGTCGCCTCGAGGACCATGAATGTCGTCGCCTGGCCCTCGCCGATCGCGAGCCCGCCGACCGCATACCCGTCAAACCCGACGTCGATCAGCCTGGCCGCGGAACGCTGTCGCAGATCGGGGTGAACCCCGCCCTGGACGATGCCGAAAATGCCGTGCCCCGGCCGGTCGGCGAAGGCGCAGCGCGAGCGCTCGGCCCAGCGCATCGACAATTCCATCGAGGCTTCGACCGCCTCGCGCGGTGACGGATAGGGCGTGCATTCGTCGAGCGCCATCGTTACATCGGCGCCGAGCAGATGCTGGATCTCGATCGATCGCTCGGGCGTCAGCAGATGGGCGCTGCCGTCGAGATGCGAGCGGAAGGTGACGCCGTCCTCGCCGATCTTGCGCAATTTCGCGAGCGACATGACCTGAAATCCGCCGGAATTGATCAGGATCGCATAGGGCCAGTTCATAAAGCGATGCAGCCCGCCAAGTGCGGCGATCCGCTCCGCGCCCGGCCGCAGCATCAGGTGATAAGTGTTGCCAAGGACGATCCGCGCGCCGGTCGCGGCCACCCCCTCCGCGGTCATCGCCTTGACCGTGGCGGCGGTGCCAATCGGCATAAACACCGGCGTGTCGACGACGCCATGCGCGGTCACCAACCGCCCGCGCCGCGCCGCGCCATCGCGCGCCAGCACCTCAAACCCGATGGTCACCGCCCGCGGCCCCCGGTGTTAGCATCATCGTAGCGGCAGACTCTGAGCGTTGCGCTGGCAACGTGCAGTTGATCCGCGGATTCATCCTTTGCTGCGTCCGCAGCAAATCAGCAGCAAAAATTCTCGCGGACGTTGTAGGTGTAACAGAGTGCGGAGGATCATGCGCCACCGAGGGATTCTCCTGCGACGTAGAAATTTGGGCCAAACCTCCCACCGGCAACGGCAATCTCCCGCCCTTATTCACCAACAATCACGAGCCTACCATGCGACAGCGACATTTTTGAGATTGCTATAATCTCCGTGTCCCGTGCAGGTTATCTCCGTCATCTGGCGATTAAAGCGGGCCAGTCCTCCTTCATCCCCAATTAACTCTTTTCCCCGAATAAAGGAGGTCCGCGCGATCAATAGGCGCGGGAACAGGAGAGTTACCCATTCCCCATTTCGGGGGTTTGCGATGAAGCAACCTGTCATGTTTCACAAACTACTGAGGGATTGGATTGCGCTGCCGAGGGCGCTCGACGACGGTACTGCGGCTGGCATGGTCTCAAGGGAGCCGAGACCGGGGTGGAAGCCGCTGAAGGGGCTCTCCGCAATTTCAGACGTGCGGCCGCCCCAAGCCTACGCAGATTTTGGCTTTGCTCAGGTCTACAACAAGGAGATCCTGAAATTCCGCAGGCGTGCGGCGTTCAGTGCATTCATGGCCGGAATGAGCCTTGCCGATTTGGAAGCACGACTTGAAACCTATGCACTGCTCACGGCAGAGTTAAACCGCGGACATCAGTCGGGTTCGGTCGTCACGTGATAAATAATACTGCTTCTCATACGGTGACAGATTCCAATGACTACACGACAGATAGCGCGAGTGGAGGCCATTCGAGACCAAATAGATTTGGCGATCAGGGCATATTTTCTGTGGGATGACCTGGTTTCCGCTCTTACCTTGGCTGGAGCCGCCGAACGGGTTTTGTCCGATAAGCAGCGGGAAGATGGGCTTCTAGGGGTGGATGCGTTCTCAATTAGGTCGATGATAAATCTCCATATTAGTGAAGAGTATCATCGGGAGGCAGCTAAATATTTCAGACGTGACTATGACTTCTTTAGGCATGCGGACCGCAAGCCGCAAGAGGACGATGAATTTTCGGAAGAATGGGTGGATTTCTTGTTGTTTCTGGCGATAGGTGGATTTGAGTTTTTGGGCCAAAAAAAGAGCGATGAAATGTGGACATACATAAATTGGTTCGCTATGAAATATCCGGAACGGCTAAAGAAAGACGGTCCTTTTACACCAACGATGCTGGCGATGAAGGAAACGCATAAAAGCATTTCTAAGAGGGAATATTAATGATTTGCCATAGAGCGGACTACTGAAAGGCCGATGTTTTGCTATCTCCCGGGTTGGGCTAGCTACCTGCTCATGATCGCGGGTCTCATTGCACTCCATTTCCATAATTATAACCTTGTGAAACGCACTGAGGAACGGGTGCACCGCCAACGGGACGAAATGGAGGCATGGAATAAACTAAGCCCAAAGGAACAGGCCGAGATGATTATATACGGGGAGCATGATGTTCGGCCCCAGGATCTCAAACGCCCCGACACACCCTGACTGATGCCCTTTTTGTGCAGAAATCGGCGGATTTTATCAGCAAAGCCGCTTTCGGGGGAGACGGGGGGAAACGCCGCGGCTGCGACGGGGAGGATGAAATGGGCCATCCATGCACTCCGGATTCCGCCACCTCGCCCCGACCCGCTCCGTCCCCAAGGGCGGAGAAGGAGACCACTGCCGTTTCCTTCGACATTTCCTAGGTCTGCGGATCATTTGGGGCGTTCGATCAGCCAGGCGTCGCAGCCAATATCGCGTCTGGCCGATATTCATCAGACCGCGCCCCAGCTACCCATCGGCCAAGCAGTTCCGATGGCTCAAGCGGTGACTGGACGAGACGCACAATTGACGGCGGAATGCGCTTTTGCTTTTCCACCCTAACTCCGCTAAGGCTTACCTTCTGGGTGCTCGCTGGATCAGGACTTTCACAGTGGCAAGGAAATTGACGATTATTCGATCATCTTCCTTGGTCAACCGCTGTGTATTGCTATAATTATGCATAACCCGGTTGGCGCTATCCACCAGAAATTTGATTTTATCTTTGCTCAGAAAGTCGTATTCCTGGCTAGCATGTACGAGCACGTCGTCCAATTCACCGCGTCGATAGTGTTCTTTACGCACCGTTTCATACGCCGCCCGGCACATTGCGATCGCAGCGGCGGGAGCGCCAAAGACGTAGGCTCGAACTGCGTCATCCAGCAAATACGATAGAGAGCCTTTATCGCTCGCGCCGTAGTGATTCGAAACGTGGGCAGGCATAAAAACCACTGGAACTCGTCGCCAGCGCCGAAATACCTCGTAGACATTAAGGCCGATGGTTTTAACCAAGTAGTCGTAGGCTTCATAGGCGATGCGACAGGAGTTGCGAGACCGCTTGTCATAGCCGTATTCGCCTCCGCGCTCTAATTGCTCGATTCCGAGATCAAGCGCTGGGCCGCCATCGTGCCAGATTGGCTGGAAGGTATCCTCGTATTCGGGGTCGGGAACGTAGGGCTCATCCTGGTCGGCCGGGGCCTCAAGTTCGACGCGCTCAACCCGTACCCGCGGGGGACAAATAGCGGCTAAGGCCTCCTCTTCTTCATTGGAGGGTCTCCAATCAGGATCCGGATCTAAAGCCTCTGAGACCGTTCGAAATCTCCACCTTGCGTCGTATTCCTTCCATGCGCCCTCGAACCCGGCCGGAGCCTGTCGGAATTGTTTTCGAGGGCCGTGAAATACACGGCGTTCAAAATCAGTTCTGGATAGGAATTCATCCAAGTGTCGGACGGCACCACGAATAGAATTGCTTTCGCTGTAAAAAATCGATACACGCTCAGGACTATATTTCGCCGATTCCCTTAAATTATTGAACAGCACGATAAATTCTTCGAATGGGTTCAACCGAGCAGCCATTCGGGCCTCCTATGGCGCTACCTACGTCGTCCGCTCGCCCTTGGATTTCTTGCCTTCGTGGACCCGGTCAGCTTCCAAAGATGCAGCGAAAGATCGTGTCGATGATAGGCGGTATCGAACAGGCCGTCGATCCTCCAGCGCGCCCTGCCCCCTGGGCTTATCTCTTCTTCCGCGATCACCAACTGGCGGGAATTCCGTTCCATCAGGCAGGCGTCACCGTAGGAGAAGAAGCGGTAATGCCGGGCGACGGCGTGGGCGTAGGCGGCTTTTAGGGTCGAGGCCGGCCAAGGCGGCGACCAGCATGAACAGGGTCGAGCGCGGCAGGTGGAAATTGGTCAAGAGCAGATCGATCGCGCGAAACCAGTTGCCGGGCGAAGTGTGAAGTTGAGCCGAGCCGGCGAACGGTGGCACCTCGGCAGTCCCGGCTGGAACGTTCCACAGTTCGTACGCACGAATCCTCCGCGACATCAGTCGATGTTGGCCGCGTACACAAAACGTCAGCATTAGGTCGTGCTTGAATGGGATGAGGCAAAACGGCTCGCAAACCTGGATCGGCGCGGCCTCGATTTTGAAGACACCGATCTAGTGTCCCGGTTCTGAAGTTCATTGTGTATATATGGTCCTCGTCATTGCGAGCGAAGCGAAGCAATCTCGGGCCGTAGAGCTGAACCTGGGCGAGATTGCTTCGTCGCCCTTCGGGCTCCTCGCAATGACAATCCGGCTCGAATAGTGTTGCGAACTGCTGGCTCGGGACACTAGTGTTCGACTGCCGCCCGGTCACGACGGTGGAAATCGCTCCACAATAACGAGGACCGTTTTGTTTCGACCGCGGAGATCGGTGACAAGCTTTACACCGTCGTTTGGATGTGGCACGGCGCAAATCAACGGATTATTTCATCTAGCAGAGCAAGCCGTGGCGAAGAAAGAGCGTATCGTCAGATATTCGGCTAAGGATCTGGCCGGCAGGCGCGAGCGCGGGGAGACCCGCTCTGATTGGGCTCGGGCAGCCGCGATGACCGAAGAGGAGATCGAGCGCGATATCGCCTCCGACCCAAACGAGGCGGGGATGGTGGTGGATTGGGATACCGTGTCGATCAGGCTACCTGAAATGAAGGCTGACCTGCATATGCGCGCATCGACCGCGATGTGCTGGACTTTTTTCGTAAGACGGGACGCGGCTATCAAACCCGCATCAATGCGGTGTTGCGCTCCTATGTCGAGAGGGCGAGGCGCGGGTGAGGAGCGCCCTCGGCCGGATTTCTTCACGTGGGCGGCTCGATCAGGCAGGCGTCACCGTAGGAAAAGAAACGGTAGTGCTCGGCGATGGCGTGGGCATAGGCGGATTTGATCCGATCGAGCCCGGCAAGCGCGGCGACCAGCATGAACAGGGTCGAGCGCGGCAGGTGGAAGTTGGTCAACAGCAGGTCGATCGCGCGAAATTGGTAGCCGGGCAGGATGAAGAGCCGGGTTTCGCCGGCGAAAGGGCGCACTTCGCCGGTCTCGGCCGCGGCGGTTTCGAGCAGTCGCAGGCTGGTCGTCCCGACCGCGACGATGCGCCCCCCGGCATGCTTGACTGCGCGGATGCGCGCCGCGGTGTCGTGCGACAAGACACCCCATTCGCCGTGCATGCGATGTTCGCGCGGGTCGTCGGACTTGACCGGCAGAAAGGTGCCGGGGCCGACATGCAGGGTCAGGCTTACGAGGCCGATACCGCGCCGAGAGAGCGCCTCGATCAGCGCCGGGGTGAAATGCAGACCCGCCGTCGGCGCGGCGACCGCGCCCTCGACGCGGGCGAACATGGTCTGATAATCGCCCGGTCGCGCGGATCGCCGCCACGCGGACGCTTGATGTAGGGCGGCAACGGCATCGCGCCGTAACGGGCCAGCGCCGCGCGGAACGCCGCGGCTGTCGAGGTCGAAGTGCAGGGTCACGTCGCCCTCGGGATGCTTCTCCGCGACAGTCGCGGCGAAATCCTCGGCGAAAGCGAGACGATCGCCGACATGCAGCCGGCGAGCGCCTTTGGCGAAGGCGCGCCACGACCCGCCGCCTTGATCCCGGTAAAGGGTGATATCGATCGTCGCCGCGCCGCGCCGGGCGACGAGCCGCGCCGGGATCACCTTGGTGTCGTTGCAAACCAAGAGGTCGCCCGGGCGCAGCAGCGCCGGGAGATCCGCGATCCGCCGGTCCGCAAAACCGCCCGTCGCGGGAATGTGCAATAGGCGCGCGGCCTCGCGCGGCTCGCACGGGTGATCGGCGATCAGCTCGCGGGGCAACGGGAAGTCGAAATCGTCGAGACGCATCGGCCGAGATAAGGGCCGTCCTACGCACGCGTCAATCGGCGGCTGGCCCATTCCTCAGGAGGTCCGAGGCGCCGGACCGCCATGGCCCTGAGCGCATCGCCTCGGCATCCTGGGTTCCGAGCATTCTGGATCAGCGACGGATCGTATATCACTGCATATAAATATCGTTTGATAATAATCAATTGACATATGATATACGCGATATAAATATCTCTATCACATCGGAGCGGTAATTACTGCGCCGCGCACCATGGAGGGCGATATGGCTCAGATCGACAGCATTTCCAAACCCGAAGCCATCAAGCAGCAGAGCCGCCAATTGCGCGGCCATATCGCCCGCGACCTGCCGGACACCAAGGTGCCCTTCGACAAGGAGGGGTATGCGCTGCTCAAATTCCACGGGGTCTATCAGGGTTATGACCGCGATACCGCGACCGAACTAAAGCAGCGCGGCGAGAGCAAACTCTGGCAGTTCATGGTCCGGGTGCGGATCCCGGGCGGACGGCTGACCGCCGACCAGTATCTCGGCCTCGACGAAATCGCCGAGCGCTGGGCCGACGGGTCGCTGCGGATCACGACGCGGCAGAGCATCCAGTTTCACGGGGTCGTCAAATCCGGGCTCAAGGCGGCGATCGCCGAGGTCAGCCAATCCTTGCTGACGACCTTGGCCGCGTGCGGCGACGTGGTGCGCACGGTGACGACGGTGCCGGCGCCAATCCGCGATCCGGTGCATGACCGGCTCGAAGCCGACGCCCGGCGCCTCTCGACTTACTTGCTGCCGCAGACCGGGGCCTATCACGAAATCTGGGTCGACGGCGAGAAATGGCAGGACCAGGCTGAGGGAGCCGAGCAGCCCGACCCGCTCTATGGCGAACGATACCTGCCGCGCAAATTCAAGATCGGCCTCGCGATCCCCGAGGACAACACGATCGACGTTTTGACCAACGACCTCGCGATCGTGCCGCTTTACGAGGGCGACCGGCTCGCCGGCTACGATTTTCTGCTCGGCGGCGGTCATGGCATGACCCACAACAACCCGAAGACCTACCCGCGGCTGGCGACACCGGTCGCGTTCATCGAGCCCGAGGATCTGCTCGAAGCCGCGGCGGCGGTGGTGCGTCTGCATCGCGACTACGGCGACCGCGGCAACCGCCGCCATGCCCGGCTCAAATATGTGATCGCCGAGAACGGCGAGGAGTGGGCGCGCGCGCGGCTCTGCGAATATCTCGGCAAGAAACTCGAACCCTGCCGTCCGTTGCCGGCGCTTTCGGTGCCCGACCATCTCGGCTGGCACGAGCAGGGCGACGGGAAGCTCTATCTCGGCATTCCGGTAGCGAGCGGGCGCATCGTCGATAGCGCCGGCGGGCAGATCCGCACCGCGTTGCGCGAGATCGTCGCCCGCTTCCGCTGCGACCCGATCCTGATGCCGAGCCAGGACATCATCCTGAGCGAGATCGGGCCCGAGGATCGGGACGCGATCACCGCGATTCTGCGCGAGCATGGCGTGCGCCTCGGCGAGGACATGCTGCCTGCCGAGCGCTGGGCGCTCGCCTGCCCGGCCTTGCCGACTTGTGGCCTGGCGCTGACCGAGGCCGAACGCGTGCGCGACGACATCGTCGCCGCGATCGAGCGGAGCCTCGCCCATCATGGCCTGGAGCACGAGCGGCTCAGCATCCGCATCACCGGCTGCCCCAATGGCTGCGCCCGGCCCTATACCGGGGATATCGGCATCGTCGGCCGCATGCCGGGTTACTACGCGCTGTTTGTCGGCGGCGATTTCGAGGGGACCCGGCTCAACACGCCGATCGCCGACAAAGTGGCGCTCGGGGAAATCGGCGCGACCTTTGACCCGCTGTTTGCGCTCTATGCCTCAGATCGCATCGCCGGCGAAGGGTTTGGCGATTTCTGCCACCGCATCGGGCTGCCGGCGCTTCAGCAGGCGCTCGCGCGCTATGACGGGGTGCGGCCTCATGCTGCCGATTAGCGTCGATCTGAGCCAGATCCGGGTGATGCTGGTCGGCGACGGAGCGGCGGCACGTCGCCGTCTGGCATTGCTCGACGAGGCCGGCGCCGGCGCGCTCGAAATCTATGCGCCTTGCCCCGACCCCGCGCTCGCTCTGGCGGCCGGGGCAAGGCTGCGGCGGCGTCTGCCGCTGCCCGCCGAGATCGCGCGGGCGCAGCTGGTTTTTGTCGCCGGCATTCCCGATCCGGCCGCGGCCGAAATCCGCGGGGCAGCGCAAGCCGCCGGGGTGCTGATCAATGTCGAGGACGACCGCCGGCGCAGCGATTTTCACTCGGCCGCGGTATTCCGGCGCGGCGACCTGACCGTGGCGATATCGACCAATGGCAAGAGCCCCGGTCTCGCAGCGCTGATGCGGCGGGTGCTGGAGCATCGGATCGGGCCGAAGTGGGAAATCCGGCTCGACGAGATCGCCGCCTTGCGCCAAGGCTGGCGCGAGGCCGGCGCCGACCCGGCGGCGATCGGCCGATGGACGCAAGAATGGGTCGACCGGCGCGGCTGGCTCGACCCGGCGTCTTCCGACCCTTCCCATCAGGGGTCCCGCCCGATACCCTGACCGGCGACGAATTGTTGCTGGAGGCAGGGGAATGACAGTTATCGCGATCATCGCGCAGGGGATGATGGGGGCCGGCGTCGGCCGGCGCTTTCACGAAAGCGGCGCCGAAGTCCGCACGTTGCTGTCAGGCCGCAGCGCCTCGAGCGCCGAACGCGCGCGGAAGGCGGGGATGGAGGCGGCAGCCAACGAGCACGCGCTGCTCGCGGGCGCCGATTTCTTTTTGTCGATCCTGCCGCCTGGCGAAGCCGAGGCGCTGGCGCAACGTCTGGCGCCCGCTTTGAAGGCGCTCGACCGCAAGCCGGTCTATGTCGACTGCAACGCGGTCAGCCCGCAGACCGCGATCCGCATCGGCTGAGGTCATCGCACCGACCGGCGCCGATTTTGTCGATGGCGGGATCATCGGCGGGCCGCCGCGGCCGAACTACAGCCCGACAATCTACGCCTCGGGTCCGACGGCAGGGCAGACCGCGGTATTGCGCGATTGGGGGATCGATTGGCGGGTCATCGACGGGCCGATCGGCGCCGCCTCGGCGCTCAAGATGTCCTATGCCGGGATCACCAAGGGCACGACCGCGATCGCCGCGGCGATGCTGCTGGGCGCGGCGCGTTTTGGCTGCGGCGAGGCGCTGATCGCCGAGCTGACCGAAAGCCAGCCCGAGATGCTCGCCCGGATGCGCTCCGGCATTCCGCGGATGTACGACAAGGCCTATCGCTGGGTCGCAGAGATGGAGGAGATCTCCGACTTTCTCGAGAAGAACCCGCCCTCGCGCGACATCTACGCCGCGGTCGCGCGCCTCTACGCCGATCTCGCGGCGGCCTACGACGACAGCGCACCCGGCCCCGACAACGCCGTCAAAGTTCTCGACCGACGTGTTGGGAAAGGCGAAAGGCTGAGCGAAACCGCGATCGCCCGTCACCGCGACCCTCTCACCGCGAGCGGGCGAGGGATGGACAGACAATGCTCGGATAGGGGTAATTAGCCTGTCCGCTGACAAGGCCCGCCGCTGTGATCGTCTCCCTCGCCCCGCTTGCGGGGAGCGGGTTGGGGTGAGGGGCTGTCTCCGCAGTTCCGACAGCAGTGCTCGGAGAACGCCGTGCGATGTTGTCGACAACATCGTTGTTGCCATATGCGGATGACGCCGGTAGCCCAAGCCAATTAAATCGCTGTCACGCTGGCGATCGGTGGCGCTATCCGCATGCTGCCCGCCGTCGAGTTCGACAACGAGGTGCCGCTCAACGGCAGGCGAAGTCGGCATAGTAGCGGCCGATCGGCTCCTGGCGGACGAATTTGAAGCCACCGAGCTGCCGGTTGCGACAGCCGGTTCCACAGCACGAACTCGGCGCGGGTCAGTGACCTACGCAGAGCTACGCGCGCTATCGGCGCGTTTCTGGTCCTTGCTCGCGCAAGCTCGCCCCTCACCCCAACCCTCTCCCCGCACGCGGGGCGAGGGGGTGTCACCCCTCTGTCGCAACCTCGTGGTGGGCGAGGTGTTCGAGGACGCGGACCAGGCCGGAATGGTCCCAGCCTTTGCCGCCGAGCGCGGCGGCGGCGTTGAACAGTTCCTGCGTCGTCGCGGTATTGGGCAGCGAGAGGCTGAGGGCGCGGGCGCCTTGCAGCGCCAGGTTCAGGTCCTTCTGGTGCAATTCGATGCGGAAGCCGGGATCGAAGGTGCGCTTGATCATGCGCTCGCCATGGATTTCGAGGATGCGCGAGGAGGCAAACCCGCCCATCAACGCCTGCCGTACCTTGGCCGGGTCGGCCCCGGCTTTCGACGCGAACAGCAACGCCTCGCCAACCGCCTCGATCGTCAAGGCGACGATGATCTGATTGGCGACCTTGGTGGTCTGCCCGGCCCCGACCTCGCCGACCAAGGTGATGTTCTTGCCCATCAGGTCGAACAGCGGCTTGACCTTGGCGAAATCGCTCTCCGAGCCGCCGACCATGATCGTCAGCGATGCCGCCTTGGCGCCGACCTCGCCGCCCGACACCGGCGCGTCGACGTAGCCGCAGCCTTTCTTGGCGATCTCGGCGGCGAATTCCTTGGTCTCGATCGGCGAGATCGAGCTCATGTCGACGACGATCTTGCCGGACGACAGGCCTTCGGCGACGCCGCCGGCATCGAACAACACACTTTCTACATCGGGGGTGTCGGGCACCATCAGGATCACAACCTCGGAGCGCTCGGCGATCTCCTTCAGGGTGTCGCAGACGGTGGCGCCGGCTTCGCGGACATCGGCCGGCAGCCGCCGCTTGCCATAGACGAAGAGCTGATGCCCACCTTTGATCAGGTTGAGCGCCATCGGATGCCCCATGATCCCGAGCCCGACAAAACCGATTTTCATGACCCCTCCTGCCTGCGTCCTATGAACCGCGATCGGCGCACAGTGCTACAGCTCCGCCCAAAGGCTCAAGCGCCCAGCATGCGCCGCGGGCAGTCGATGTGATAGGATAAGCGAGCCGGGGACCGGAGAGCGGAGATGGGCCAAAACGCAGTTCTATATGAAGACGACTATTACGCCTGGACCATCGAGCAGGCCCAGCTTCTACGTGCCGGCGCACTGTCCGCTATCGATGCCGCCAATATCGCCGAGGAGATCGAAAGCATGGGACGCAGCGATCGGCGGGAGCTCCAAAGCCGGCTCGTGGTGCTGACCATGCATCTGCTGAAATGGCGCTTCCAACCGTCGGCGAGGTCGAGGAGTTGGTCGGCGAACGATCGCGAGCAGCGGCTGCAGATCGAATCATTCTCGCAGATTCGCCAAGCTTGCGGCCGTTGGCCGCGGCATGCTGACACGAAGCCTACTCGCGCGCGGCTCGAGCGATAGCAGACCGGCCTCGCGGAAGCCGACTTTCCTCCGACCTGCCCGTTTACATTGGAAGAAGTCATATCGGCGTCGTTTCTTCCAGAGAAAACCCCATACCGGATGGCGCCAGCGGTGAAGGAGTTGGCGACCGTAGTTCCTACCACTGTCCATTCACCTCGACAAGGTGCTATCGCGGTCGTTTTTGCCGGAGCTATGACGGCGACTTAAGGTCCGCAAAATCCGATCACCCTGCGAAATGGCGCAGCAGCCAGCTCAGGGTTTCCTCCGGCGCTTCCTCGGGCACGTAGTGGCCGCAGGGCAGCGCGCCGCCATAGGCGTCGGTCGCGTAATTGCGCTGCCACACCGAGAGCACGTCGCCGTGGACGCCCTCGGTATGACTGCGCGCCCCCCAGATCACCAGCAGCGGCACCGTGATCTTGCGTCCGGCTTCGAAATCGGCCTTGTCCATCTCGAAGTCGCAGGTGGCGCAGGCGCGATAGTCGGCGCATGAGCCCTTGATCGTCTTCCAGTTGAAACAGCGGACATATTCGGCGAACGCCTCGGGATCGAAGAAACCGAGACCGATGCCGGGCTTCGATAGTTTCTTCTCCATGAAATACTGCGCCGGGATGCCCGGCCAGCATGCGCTCGGGGAAGTCGTAGGGCTGGGCCATCATTGCCCAATGCCACGAGCGCAATGCCCATTCCTTCGAGGTGTGGGTCCAGATGTGATGGTTGGGCAGGATGTCGATCAGTGCCGCGCGCTTGACCCGGTCGGGATGGTCGAGGCACATGCGCGCGGTGGTGCGGGCGCCGCGGTCATGGCCGGCGACAAAGAATTCGCGATAGCCGAGCTTCTCCATGACCTCGACCTGGTCCTGCGCCATCGCCCGGAACGAATAGTTGATGTTGTTTTCGCCGCCATCGTCGGGGCCGACGCTGTCGCCATAGCCGCGCAGATCAGCGGCCACGACATGAAAGCGCTCGGCCAGTCGGCCGGCGATCTTGCCCCAGGAGGCGTGGGTCAGCGGATTGCCGTGCAGCAGCAGCAGCGGCGGGCCGTCGCCGCCATGGCGCAGATTGATCCGCGCGCCCGAGGTCTCGATCTCGGTCCGCGTGAACCCTTCGAACATCCGCCGTCTCCTGTCTTTGCGTTGGATGGAGGTTAGCTATTCCGATCAACGGTTGCGAGCGGAGCCTTTCCTCGGGGCGCAATGCAGGTAAAAGGTCGATGTCGATTTGCTATCGGGGCGAGGGTGCGTTGGGGGACCGCCGGTTCGTCGTCGAACTGATCAAGCCGTCGCATTACGACGATGACGGCTATGTGATCCAGTGGTGGAAATCCTGGATCCCGTCGAATTCGCTCGCCTCCCTTTACGGCATCGCGACGGACATCGCGGCCCGACGGGCGCTCGGCCCCGATGTAGCGCTCGAACTGCGGGCCTATGACGAGTGCCACACGGTCATCCCGATCGGCCACATCATCCGGCGCATCAAGGCGGCCGATGCCGGCCTGGTCTGCCTCGTCGGGGTGCAGTCGAACCAGTTCCCGCGGGCGATGGATCTGGCCGCGCCGTTCCGCGCGGCCGGGATCGCGGTCGCGATCGGCGGGTTTCACGTCTCCGGGCTGTCTGGCGATGCTGCCGCGGCTGCCGCCCGATCTTGAGGCGGCTGGGCAGATGGGGATCACCCTGTTCGCCGGCGAGGCCGAGGGCCGGCTCGAAGGGCTCTTTGCCGATGCGCTCGCCGGCCGGCTGCAGCCGATCTACAACTACATGGACGATCTGCCGGGGCTGCAGCAGCAGGTGACCCCGTTTCTGCCGATCGACATCGTGCGCCGCTACGGCGAGACCATCGGCGCCTTTGATGCCGGGCGCGGCTGCCCGTTCCAGTGCAGCTTTTGCACGATCATCAACGTCCAGGGGCGCAAATCGCGCTGGCGCGACGCCGACGATGTCGAGCGCCTGGTGCGCGCCAATTTGGCCCAAGGCGTCTTTCGGTTTTTCATCACCGACGACAATTTCGCCCGCAACCGCAACTGGGAAGCAATCTTCGACCGCCTGATCGAGATGCGCGAACAGGAAGGGCTCGGCCTGCAATTCATCATTCAGGTCGACACCTTGTGCCATCGCATCGCGAATTTTGTCGAGAAGGCGGCCCGCGCCGGCTGCAAGCGGGTCTTTATCGGCCTCGAAAACATCAACCCCGACAATCTGTTGCAGGCCAAGAAAAAGCAGAATCGGGTGCATGAATACCGCCAGATGTTCCTCGCCTGGCGGGCGCAGCGGGTCATCACCTACGCCGGCTACATCCTCGGCTTTCCGAATGACACGCCGGAGCGGATCGCGCGCGACATCAAGACCGTGCAGCAGGAATTGCCGGTCGATCTGCTGGAATTCTTCATCCTGACGCCGCTGCCCGGTTCAGCCGATCACAAGGCGCTCGATGCCGATGGGGTGTGGATGGACCCCGACATGAACAAATACGACCTCGAACACGTCACCACCGGTCATTCGGTGATGACCGCCGACGAGTGGCAGAAGGTCTATCGCCAAGCCTGGGATCTTTATTATTCGGCCGAGCACATCGAAACCATCTTCCGCCGCGCCAAGGCCAGCGGGATCAAACCGGTGCGGCTGTTGAACCATATTCTGCAATTCTATTTCACCTTTATTCAGGAAAACGTGCATCCGCTGCAGGGCGGCTATTTTCGCCGCAAAATACGGCGGCACCGCCGATCGACCCTGCCGCGCGAGAACCCGCTCGTCTTTTATCCTCGCCGGGTCCGCGAAATCGTCGAAACCCACGCCAAGCTCGCCGCGTTTTACCTCTATCTGCACCGCATCCGCCGCCGCGTCGAACGCGACAATCGCCCCTACACCGACCCCGCGCTGATGCCGATGCCCGACAGCGCACCGCCTCTCCGCCGCGAACAAAAGACCCTGACCGGCGCCGCCGCCTGAAGTTCCTAGACTTCAGACTATCGAAAGAACTACGCTACCGGACGGCGCTTAACCATCGCCGCACGGAAGCGGGGCTGACAGATGGCCCAGGGGCGCGCGTTCAACGACCGCGGCATCGTCGACCGGAGCGGAGGGCCGACCGAAGCTATGGCCTCGACCGGAACGCGGCGTCTTGCGGCAATCCTCGCCGCCGATGTGGCGGGCTATTCGCGGCTGATGGGAGCGGACGAACAGGGCACCTTCGACCGCCTCAAAGCGATCCACCGCCAGCTCATCGACCCGAAAATCACCGAGCATCATGGCCGCATCGTCAAGACCACCGGCGACGGGTTGCTGGCGGAATTTTCCAGCGTCGTCGATGCGGTCCGCTGCGCGGTCGAGATCCAGCGGAGCATGGTCGACCGCAATTCCGAGATCGCCGAGGACAAGCGGATCACCTTCCGCGTTGGCCTAAATCTCGGCGATATCATTGTCGACGGCGACGATATTTTCGGCGACGGCGTCAACGTCGCGGCGCGGCTGGAGGCCTTGGCCGAGCCGGGCGGCATCTGCATCTCGCGCACGGTCCGCGACCATATCGGCGACCGGCTTCCCTACGTTTTCGAGGACATTGGGGAACAAAGCGTTAAGAACATCGCCCGGCCGGTACATGCCTACGCTTGATGCGGCAGCTGTCGCAGCTGCCGGAAGTCCGATCCTGCGGTCCGTTGACAGACGCGACGCCTCGGCTGTCGTGGCAAGCCGCCGACATATCGCATCGGGACCGCAGTCTAGCAAGCTTAGCACAAGGAACCTCACGCATCCGGTCTGAAGCTCGCATGCGGCGCGCAGCCGCCGTCATGCTAATCGGCTCCGCGTCTATCGATCGTGGTTTTGCCTTTCAGCAAACCTGTCAAACGATCCCGGACCAGGAATATTTCGCCGACGGGATCACCGACGATCTGACGACCGATCTATCGCGGATTTCCGGCAGCTTCGTGATCGCCCGCAATACCGCCTTTACCTACAAGGGCAGGCCGACCGATACCCGGCAGATCGGCCGCGATCTCGGCGTCCGCTATGTAGTCGAAGGCAGTGTGCGGCGGATAGGCGACCAGGTTCGGCTCAATGTGCAGCTAATCGATGCCGACAGCGGCGCCCACCTCTGGGCGGACCGGTTCGACACCGATCGTGCAAACCTGCCGGAGGCGCAGACCGAGATCACCGGCCGCCTCGCATACACCCTAAATATCGAGCTGCTTAGCGATGCAAGCTGCCGGATTGAACAAGAAAAGACGGTCGATCCGGACGCGCGCGATCTCGTTATGCGTGGGTGGGCCTGGTGGTACCGGGCGGCCTCCGTAGCCGCCGAAGAAGAGGCCCTAAGAGCATTCGAGCGCGCTTTGGAGATCGACCAGCGATCTACCGATGCGAGGATCGGAATTGCCAGGGTTCTCGTCGCCAGACACACCACCGGGTGGAGCAACCGCTCGTTTCAACAAGATACAACACTGCAGGATCTGGCGAGAATTGAACGGATGCTGTTCGAATTTATCGAGAGTAATCCGCGCCAATCAATGGCTTACGCAATTCTTGGGACCTTGCGGAGAATGCAGGTTCGTTTAGCCGAATCACGGATCGCCCTTGAGAAGGCGATCACACTCGATCCCAACAGCGAGTTGGGGAACAAGCAGCTCGCTTGGACGCTGCTCTTCTTGGCCGAACCCGATGCGGCGATCGCTCTGGGCGAAAAAAGTCTTCGGCTAAGTCCACGCGATCCGTTAATATTCGCAACTTATCGAGGTAATCGGTTGGAGCCACTTGGTCTCGAACCGGGTGGACCAGGCTATAGATCTATTCATCAAAGGGTGTACCGCACATCCGCGGGTCTGGACTTTCTATTACGGGCTCGCCGGGGCATTGGCGCTCAAGCATGACCTCGACGGGGCGAAGGCGGCGCTGGCCGAGTCCCTGAAACTCAGACCCGAGGTCAATTCGCTAGCGCAATGGTACGAGTATCTGCCTTGGACGAGCAAGGCTAATAACCCGCAGTATTGGGCGCTGGAAGACAAGACAGTGAGTGATGGCCTCCGCCGCATCGGTTTCCCGGAAAGGTGAGAGGTCTTGCGGCGCCCCTAAGGACACTGCTCGTATCGCCGTCTAAACCGGGCCTCCTAGCTCTCGACGCTATCGGCGAGTGCGCGCAGCAGGGCGCTGCCGTCGCCCCGCCAGGCACTGCCGTGCATGCAGGCGAGCGTCGTCGGAACGAGCGTGGCAAGCCGCTCCAGCATCGCGCGTGTATTCCTAGCATGAGCGAAATAATCGAGTTGGCGGCGAAACGCCTCGCTCGGGCCGAGGATGTCGCTCTCGATCAGCGGCGGATGGTTCGAACCGCCTTGGGTAAACAAATCGCCGCACAGCAGCGTGCCCGTGGCGCTCTCCATCAGAAAGCCGCACTCCCACGTATGCGGCAAATGCGGTGTATCGAGCCAGCGAACTTCGTGTCGGCCGAGCAGGACGCTCTCCCCATCGTCGAGCGCGCGCGGCGCCCGATCGGCATAGTCGCCGACCGAGACCATCGCCGCGATCCGGCCGCAGAGCGGCTCCGCCCGCGGCGCCGCCGCTAGGAATTGGTTGAGGGCGCCGCACTCGTCGGCTTCGAAATGCGATAAGGCGAGCCAACGCAACCGCTCGACCGGCATAACCCGCGCGACGGCTTCGCAGATCTGCGGGAAGAGCCGACGCAGACCGGTATGAAAGAGCAGGGGTTCGTCGTCGGCGATCAGATACTGGCTGAACGAGAAACCGCCGGCGCCGGGGATGTCGATCGGAGTGAAGATGCGATAGACCCCATCGGCAATTTCGTTGATGCTTGTCATGTTCTAACTCCCAGCCCGTAGCACGCGGCGGGCGATCGACCAGCGGTGGACTTCGGACGGGCCGTCATAGATGCGGAACGGGCGGACTTCGCGGAACAGGCGGGCGACGATCGTGTCGTCGGTGATGCCGAGGCCGCCGAGGATCTGCACGCTGCGGTCGACGACCCGCCAGATCGCCTCGGAGCAGATGACCTTGGCCATGCTCGATTCGTGGCCGCCGCGCTGGCCCTGGTCGAGCAGCCAGGCGGCGTGCCAGATCACCAGCCGGCTGCGTGTGCAGATCCATCTCGTTGTCGGCGAGCATGAAGCCGACGCCCTCGTGCTCGCCCAGCGGCTTGCCGAAGGCGGTGCGGCGGCGCGCATAATCGGCGGCGACGTCGTGGGCGCGCCGAGCGGCGCCGAGCCAGCGCATGCAATGGGTCAGCCGCGCCGGCGCCAGCCGCACCTGGGCATAGCGGAAACCCTCGCCCACCCGGCCGAGCACCGCGCTTTCCGGCACTCGCAGCCCGTCGAGCCGGATCACCGCGTGGCCGCCCGACATGTACTGGTCGAGCGTGTCGAGCACCCGCTCGACGACGATCCCCGGCGCGTCCATCGGCGCAGAAACATTGTGGCCCCGGCCGGGCCGGCCTCGTCGCTGTCGGTCTTCGCCATGACGATTGCGAATTCCGCACCGACAGCGCCGGTGATCAGCCATTTGTCGCCGTCGATGACAAAGTCGCCGCGATTGCCGTCCGTGGCGCGGCGCGCTGTCGTTTTCAGCATCGACGGGTCCGACCCGGCGCCCGGGGCCGGCTCGGTCATCATGAAACACGAGCGGATCTCGCCTGCCGCCAATGGTCGTAGCCAGCGCTCTTTCTGGCGCTGTTCGGCAACCTGTTCGAGGAGGTGCATGTTGGCCTCGTCCGGGGCGAAGCAATTGAGCGCCACCGGGCCCAGCGGCGAATAGCCGGCAGCCTCGAAGATCGACGGATTTGGCCCGATGATCGAGCCCGAGCCCGCCCCATTCGCGCCCGACATGCGGCGACAGCAGCCCGGCCCCGCGCCCGAGCGCCACCAATTCGCGCCGCAACTCCGGGCACGGCCCGTGCGGGGTCTGCCGCGGATCGTTCTCGTACGGGATGATCCGCTCGCGCACCAAGCGCTCGGTGCGCTCCTTGAGCTCGACGAGATCGTCTGACAGCGAAAAATCCATCGGATACTCCGGATGGTCGAGGGCGCGGGCAGCCTCTAACGGAGCATATCGTTCGGGGTTTCCCTCCTGACCGTCAAGGGAACGTCCAATAATTGTCAATGTAATGATTATGATATTGACAATTATTGCCGCATCGTATAACTCTTATCGCACTCTGATAAGCAACGTTGTGTTGCACGAGCCCCGCCCAGGTCGAAGCGCAATTTCCTTGCAAACTGCTCGCGTAAGCGGAGGAGCACGCGCGGATGGCGGTCTCGGGATGGGTGCGATCATCACAATACCGATCGAAATCCGTGCGTTCGGGCGCGGCGTTGGCCGCCCGTCTGTTCAGCCCGCGATCCGAGGAGAGGCCGATGCGCTCTGCCCATGATAATCAGGCCTGCATTCGCTCGGCGCTGCGCCGCCGGCGGCGGGCTCTGGGGCTGACCCAGCAACAGGCGGCGCAACTCCTCGGCATGTCGCGGCTGACCTATCACCGCATCGAGACCGGCGCGCGGCATATCCATTTCGCCGACCTCGCCGCGATCTGCGAACTGTACAATTGCCATCCCGTCGAACTGCTGCAAGACAGCCAGCTCGCCGCCGCCTACGCCCACGCCGCAACAGCACTGCTCGGCGAGATGCCGGCGTAAACGACGTTTTGAGCCTAGAGGCGCGGCGGGGCTGCTAAAAGCTGACGAGCTTGCCGGGGTTCATGATGTTGGCGGGGTCGAAGGCGTGTTTGACCCGGCGCATCAGCTCGATCTCGACCGCCGGCTTGTAGTGGGTGATCTCGTCGCGCTTCATGATGCCGACGCCGTGCTCGGCGCTGATCGAGCCTGACAGGTCGCGCACGACGCCATGGACGATGTCGTTGAATTCCTGCCAGCGCGCCAGATAGGCCGCCTTGTCCATGCCCTCGGGCTGGGTCAGGTTGAAGTGGATGTTGCCGTCGCCGACATGGCCAAAGGCGATCGGCCGGATGCCGGGCAGGCGCTCGCCGACCCCGGCGCTGGCGCGGGTGATGAACTCGGCGACCCGGCTGACCGGCACCGCGACATCGTGCTTGATCGAGCCCGAATAAAGCTGCGCCTCGACGATGGCTTCGCGGATCCGCCATAGCTCCTTGGCCTGCGCTCCGCTCTCGGCGATGACCCCGTCGGCGACCAGCCCCTCGTCGAGCGCGGTCTCCAGCAATCGTTCCAATAATGCGCGGATGCCGCTGTCGGTCTGGCTCGACGACATTTCCAAGAGCACGTACCAAGGCTGGCGCGCGGCGAGCGGGTCGATCGTGCCGGGAATGTGGGTCAGCGCCAGGTCGAGCCCGGCGCGCGGGATCAGCTCGAACGCGGTCAGCTGGTCGGCGCTGGCGGCGCGGGCATGGGCGAAGAGGCTCATCGCATCCTCGACCCGTGACAGGCCGAGAAATGCGGTCTCGACCTCGCGCGGCTTTGGAAACAGCTTGATCGTCGCCGCGGTGATGATGCCGAGCGTGCCCTCGCCGCCGATGAACAGCTGCTTCAGATCGTAGCCGGTGTTGTCCTTGCGCAGCCCGCGCAGGCCGTCCCAGACGCGCCCGTCGGGCAATACCGACTTCGACCCCCAAGGTCAGCTCGCGGGTATTGCCGTAGCGCAAGACGGCGATGCCGCCGGCATTGGTCGACAGATTGCCGCCGATCTGGCAGCTGCCCTCGGCGCCGAGGCTCAGCGGAAACAGCCGGTCGGCCTCGGCCGCCGCCTGGTGCAGATTGGCGAGGATGCAGCCGGCCTCGACCGTCATCGTGAAATTGACCGGGTCGATCGCGCGGATCCGGTTCATCCGGCCGAGGGCGAGGACGATATTGTCGCGGTCTTCGGGCGGGACTCCGCCGCCGACCAGACCGGTGTTGCCGCCCTGCGGCACGATCGCCAACCCCGCCTCGGCGCAGATCCGCACCACCGCCGCGACCTCCGCGGTCGAAGCCGGCCGCACCACGAGCCGCGTCGCGCCACGATAGAGCCGCCGGGCCTCGACCAGATAGGGCTCCTGGTCCTGCGGATCGGCGATCCAGCCCGTGGGACCGACCGTCTGTTTAATCCGCTGTAGGGTCGCGACGAAGTCCATCGCCCAAAATCCGCGTTGCCTTGCGGACATGTAAACGCTGGCCGTTTCTGAGGAAAGCGTCCGCTCGCTCAGCCGCGCCACAGATCGGCGAAGCGGGTGGCGACGACTTTTTCGTAAGGGATCTGGCCGGTCAAAATGCCGATGTCGCGGGCGAACTGGTTCATGCCGGCGACAAATTCGCGCGAGATCGCAGGGTCGTAATAGGGCAGGTCGCGGCGGATCAGCTCGGCGATCAGCGCCGCCTCGGCGGGCGGGAACAGCTTGCGGCCGACTTCTGCCGCCCGGCCGACATCGGCTTTGAGCGCCGCCTGGGTCTTGACCAGCGCGCGCACCGCCGCTGCCGCCACCTCGGGTGAATGCTCGATCAGCCGGTCGGTCGTGGCCAGCGCCGACATCGTGTAGTTGAAGGCGGGCTTTGGCCCGTCGCCGCGGCGGACATCGAGGACGACCGTGCCGACCCCGCGGCGCACCGCGACCTCGGCGCCCATGCCATTGGCCCAAAATCCGTCGATCAGGCCCTCTTCGAGCGCCTTGGCGGCACTGACCCCGAAATTGACGATCCCGGCCCCCGTCGTCCCCGGCACCGGGGCGATCGTCACCTGGTCGCGCTCGAGGTCGATCCCGGCTTCGATCAGCAGGCGGCGCAGCCCCATCTCGACCCAGGGTGCGGCGCCGATGGTGCGGCCCTTGACCACGCCGACATCGCCGCGCCGGGCATCGAGATCGGCGCGCATGACCAGGAACCAGTACATGCCCTGGGCCTGGGCGCAGAGCAGCTTGGCCCCCTCCCATTCGGGGAAGGCGGCCAGCGCCGAATGCGCCGAGCCGCCGACGAAATCGATGTTGCCGTCGCGCAGCTCGCGATAGGCCCGGTCGACCGGAAACACCAGTTCGAGCGAAACGTCGAGCCCTTCCTCCTTGAAGAAGCCGAGCTCGACCGCGGCCACCGCCGGGAAATAGGAGTTCGAGATCAGATCGGGCACTGCGAGCTTCATATGATCACCGGCGATTCGGATTTCGCGACTATGGCACGAGCAGCATCAGCAGTATCGCAAGGGCGCATGCGATCACGAAACAGCTTTCCACGACCGGGATCGGCGCGGTGACCTCACGGGCTGCGTTCGATTTCGCCGGCGACGCGGTCAAGCGCTTCGGTGATTGCGCGCAGTTGAGCCGTATCGAGCGGACCCTTGCCGAGCCGGATCGACAGCGCCTGCTCCAAATTTTGCATGGCACGACGGATCTCGGGCGCCGGTCCGCCAGCGTAAACCCGGCTGACTTCGGCCATGCGGCCGAGGATCGCGTCGACCAGCGCGCGATTGGCGGCGAGAAAGGCGGTGCCCTCCTCGGTGATCGAATAGAGTTTGCGGGTGCCCTCGGCGATTTCGGGTCGCACGTAACCGAGCTCTTCGAGCAAGGTCAGGGTCGGGTAGATCACGCCCGGGCTCGGGCTGTACATGCCGCCGACTTGCTCCTCGATCGCCTTGATCAGCTCATAGCCGTAGCGTGGCTTCTCGGCGATCAGGTGCAGCAGCACATAGCGCAAATCGCCGTGATCGAAGACCCGGGCGACCCGTCCGCCCCGGCCCCCGCCGCGATGTCCGCCGAAGCGCCCGCCGCCGTGGCCGAAACCACCATGGGCATGCCGCCTCTCGCCGTGAACGTGTGGATGTCTAAACATTTCGATACTTCTCTCATTTCGTTATATCGCGAGTAAGATATATCTAGAGCGAGTCTATTTCAAGCCCTTTGAAACCCCGGCCCGCGTGATAAAATCCCGCCTCCCAAGCAAACGAGGCAATCCCGATGAGCAGCGGCCACGATCACGGGCATGAGCGGGTCGACTGGAAGGTCCACGGCGTCAAAGTCATTCCGGGCGACCAGCTTGATGCGGGCACGGCGCAGACCCCGGGCATGGACCGTGCCGCGGCGATCAATCTCGCCCGCGTCGGAGCGCAAAAAATCTGGGCTGGGACGGTGAGGATTCATCCCAACGCCAAGACCGGCGCCCATCATCACGGCGCCCTCGAAAGTGTCATCTATGTCGTGAAAGGGCGGGCGCGGATGCGTTGGGGCGACCACCTCGAATATGTCGCCGAGGCCGGTCCCGGCGATTTCATCTTTGTCCCGCCCTATGTGCCCCACCAGGAGATCAACGCGTCGACCGACGCAACGCTAGAATGCGTGGTGGTTCGCAGCGATAACGAGGCGGTCGTGGTCAATCTCGACATCGAGCCGGTCGAGCGCCCCGAACAGGTCCGCTGGGTCGATCCGATCCACCGCGAAAGCTGAGCCGTCGGGCCGCGCCCTCCTGATTGCTCTAGAACGCGGCGCAGGAATTGCGGGTGATCAGGCCGACCGATTGCTGGTGGAATTCGGTCTTGTAGGCGTCGATCACCGCCGAGAGCCGGCGCGCGAGATCGGGTTCTCGCTTGGCCGCGACCAGCAGGATTTTGGTCGGATCATGCGCGATATGGCCGGTCCGCGGGTCGCGCCATTGGCCTTCGCCGTCGAACACGGTGAAGCCGTCGGGGAAATTCGGCGTGATGGTTTGCGCCGCAAACTCGGCCCATTCGGCATCGGTCAGCGGCTTTCGCCCCCTTATGTCGCGGCCGAAGAACAGCTCGGCGACGAGCATGCGCTGTTCCGTCGGCAATAGGCAGGCGTACGGAGAGGGTTGCGACGACGGTTGCGCAGGCGATCCGGCGCAGCCGAACAGCAACAATAGCGCCGCCAGGGCAGTAAGTTTTTCTGTCAGAACGGGGAAGGCCCAATGGTCTCCCAGCCGAAGCGCTTGAAGAACGCGGCAACTTCGCCATCGTCCATCGACGAAAGCGGGCGCTGAAGGCGCCTCCCCTCTTCGAACATTCTGCCCGCGCCACCCGGCGTATAGAGGAACAGCGCCCGCCCGGGTTCGGCTCCTGCGTTCTTCCAGGCGTGCGCGACGCCGCGCGGGATAAAAGCACAGGTACCGGGGCCGCCGGTTGTGACCTGATCGTCGATCTTAAAGGTGAACTCTCCGCTCAGAACATAAATCAGCTCATCGCTGTCATAATGCAGGTGGAAGGTCGTGTCGGTGCCCGCTGGCGCAGTTTCCTCAAACGCCATCACACTTTCCGACGTCTCCGCGTTCTGCAGCTTCAGCGCGGCCGATCGGCCCGGGGCCATATTCCAGACGGCTCCTTCGTCCGGCTGAACAACAACGCTTTTTGCGACCATATGCAACGTCCCCAGCAAGCTTACATTCACCTTACCAGACTTAGCCTATTTAGCAGCTGCCGGCAAGGTCGCGGGTTCGACCTTGGCGGCGCAGAATTTGTATTCGGGGATCTTGCCGAAGGGGTCGAGTTGCGGGTTGGTCAGGATGTTGGCGGCGGCCTCGGCATAACAGAACGGAACGAACACCTGACCCGGCGCCACGGCGCTGTCGGCGCGCGCCTTCAGTTCGATCGTGCCGCGGCGGGTGGTGACCCGCACCGGTTCGCCCGCCGATATGCCGAGCCGGCGCAGTTCGGCCGGAGCGAGACTGGCGACCGCCTCGGGTTCGAGCTCGTCGAGCACGCTCGCGCGACGGGTGATCGCGCCGGTGTGCCAATGTTCGAGCTGGCGGCCTGTCGTCAGCACCATCGGGTAATCCGCATCGGGCTCTTCGGCGGGCGGAATGATCGCCGCCGGCACCAGCTTGGCGCGGCCCGAAGGAGTCGGGAACCCCTCGCCAAAGACGATCTCGTTGCCGGGCTTGTCGGGGGCGTCGCAGGGATAGGTTACCGAACTCTCGCGTTCGAGCCGCTCCCAGGTGATGTTGTCGAGCGACGGCATCGCCAGTTTCATCTCCGCGAACACGTCGCGCGGATGGCTGTACGACCAGTCGAGCCCGATCCGCCGCGCGATCTCCTGGATGATCCACAGATCCTCGCGCGCATTCCCCGGCATCGGCAATGCACGGCGGCCGATCTGCACCTGGCGGTTGGTGTTGGAGACGGTGCCGTCCTTCTCCGGCCAGGCCGAGGCCGGCAGAACCACATCGGCGTATTTCGCGGTCTCGGTCAGGAAGATGTCCTGCACGACGAGATGTTCGAGATGGGCCAGCGCGTCGCGGGCGTGCTGGACATCGGGGTCGGACATCGCCGGGTTCTCGCCCATGATGTACATGCCCTTGATCTCGTCGCGATGGACCGCGTCCATGATCTCGACTACGGTCAGCCCCGGCTTGTCGTCGAGCTCGGTCTGCCACAGCGCCTCGAATTTCTCCCGGATGTCGGGGTTCGCGACCGACTGGTAATCGGGATAGACCATCGGGATCAGCCCGGCATCCGAGGCGCCCTGGACATTGTTCTGGCCGCGTAAAGGATGCAGGCCGGTGCCCGGCCGGCCGACCTGCCCGGTGACCATCGCCAGCGCGATCAGGCAGCGCGCATTGTCGGTGCCATGGACATGCTGCGATATGCCCATGCCCCAAAAGATGATCGCGCGCTCGGCCCGGGCATAAGTGCGGGCGACGTAACGCAAGGTCGCTGCGTCGATGCCGCAGATGTCAGCCATCTTTTCCGGCGAATAATCGCGGATGTGCTCGCGCAGTTTTTCGTAATCTTCGGTGTGCGCCTGGATGTATTGGCGGTCGGTCAGGCCCTCCTCGATGATCGTGTGGAGCAGCGCGTTCAACATCGCCACGTCGCGCCCGGGATTGAAGCGCAGGGTCGCCGTCGCGTGCCGCACCAAGGTATGGCCGCGCGGGTCCATAACGAACACCTTGGCGCCACGCTTGGCCGCCTGCTTGAAAAAGGTAGCGGCGACCGGATGGTTCTCGGTCGGCCTTGCGCCGATGACGATGATGACGTCGGAATCCAGCGCCGCAGTGAAGGGCGCCGTCACCGCACCCGAGCCGATCCCCTCCATCAGGGCGGCGACCGAGGAGGCATGGCACAGCCGCGTGCAGTGGTCGACATTGTTGCTGCCGAACCCCGTGCGAACGAGTTTCTGGAACAGATAGGCTTCCTCGTTCGACCCTTTGGCTGAGCCGAAGCCGGCGAGCGCTCGCTTCCCGTCTCGATCGCGGATGCGCGCGAGACCCTGGGCGGCGCGGTCAAGCGCCTCCTCCCAGCTCGCCTTGCGGAAATGCGTGTAGGGGTTCGCCGGGTCGATATCGGTGTCGTGTTTCGACACCCCTTCCTTGCGGATCAAGGGCTCGGTCAGCCGGTCCGGATGGTGGGCGTAGTCGAAGCCAAAGCGGCCCTTAACGCAGAGCCGATTGTGGTTGGCCGGGCCGTCCTTGCCCTCGACCGCGACGATGCGGTCGTTGCGGATTTTGTAGGTCAGCTGGCAACCGACCCCGCAATAGGGGCAAACACTGTCGACTTCGCGGTCGGGCGCGTTGGCGTAGACGCCGTTGGCATCGACCAGGGTCGCCGGCATCAGCGCGCCGGTCGGGCAGGCCTGCACGCACTCGCCACAGGCGACGCAGGTGCTGCTGCCCATCGGATCGTCGAAGTCGAACACGATCTTTTCATGATGGCCGCGCGCCGCCATGCCGATCACGTCGTTGACCTGGACCTCGCGGCAAGCGCGAACGCACAGATTGCACTGGATGCAGGCGTCGAGCTGCACCGCCATCGCCGGATGGCTGCGGTCGGGCGCCGGCGCGGCATGCAGCGGAAAGCAACTCTCTTCAACGCCGAGCCGGTCAGCCCATTGCCATAGCCGAGAGTTCGGGTCGTGCGCCGCCGCGCGCGACGGCTGGTCGCCGACCAGCAATTCGAACACCATCTTGCGAGAAAATTTGGCGCGCTCGCTGGCGGTCTGGACCTTCATCCCCGGCGTCGGTTGGCGCACGCATGAGGCGGCGAGCACCCGCTCGCCATCGATCTCAACCATACAGGCGCGGCAATTGCCGTCGGCGCGATAGCCCGGCTTGGGCAGCCAGCACAGATGCGGGATCTCGGTGCCCCGGCGGTTGGCGACCTGCCAGATCGTCTCACCCGGTAGGGCCTCGACTTCGGCGCCGTCGAGAAAAAAGCGGATCGGATCGGTCATCGGGAAGTCTCCCGCAAAAAGAATGTCTTCCCGGCGAAGGCCGGGACCCACATTTCAAACGTCTCGAAAGCGGACGAGTGGATCCCGGCCTGCGCCGGGATGATGATAATCACGTCAAATCCGCGCGGAAATGCTTGAGGACCTGGGCGACCGGGTTCATCGCCGCCTGGCCCAAACCGCAGATCGAGGCGTCGCTCATGACCCGGGTCAATTCCTGCAACAGTGCTTCGTCCCAATGCGGCGCGGTCATCAGCTTGACCGCCTTTTCGGTCCCGGCGCGGCACGGCGTGCATTGGCCGCAGCTCTCATCCTCGAAAAAGCGCAACAGGTTCAGCGCCACCGCCTTCATGTCGTCCTGGTCGGAAAGGACGACAACCGCACCCGACCCGGTAAACGCCCCGTGCGGCTCGAGCGTGCCGAAATCGAGCGGAATGTCGGCCATCGCTGCCGGCAAGATGCCGCCCGACGCCCCGCCCGGCAGATATCCCTTGAACGCGTGGCCGTCGGCCATGCCGCCGCAGAACTCGTCGATCAGTTGCCGTGCGGTAATCCCGGCCGGGGCCAGCTTGACCCCCGGCTCGCGCACCCTGCCGGAGACCGAGAAGGTGCGCAGCCCCTTGCGTCCGTTGCGGCCCTGCCCGGTGAACCAGTCGGCGCCCTTTTCGACGATGTCGCGCACCCAATAGAGCGTCTCGATATTGTTGCACAGGGTCGGCCGGCCGAAGAGGCCAACCTGGGCCGGAAACGGCGGGCGCTGCCGCGGGAGCCCGCGCTTGCCCTCGATCGATTCGAGCATCGCCGATTCTTCGCCGCAGATATAGGCCCCGGCGCCGCGGCGCAGGTGAATGCGCGCATGCCCCGCCAGTCCGGTGGCTTCGATCGCCGCAATCTCACTTTCGAGGATCGCGAGGCACTGCGGGTATTCGTCACGCAGATAAATGTAGATCTCGGCGGCTTCGACCGCCCAGGCGGCGATCAGCATCCCTTCCAGAAATCGATGCGGATCGGTTTCGAGGAAATAGCGGTCCTTGAAAGTGCCGGGCTCGCCCTCATCGCCATTGACCGCCAGCAGCCGCGGCGCCGGCTCCTGGCATACCAGCCGCCACTTTCGGCCGGTCGGAAAGCCCGCGCCGCCAAGCCCGCGCAGGCCCGAATGCTCGAGGGCTTCGATCACCTGATCGCGGGTGGGCTCGCCCGCCAGGCAAGATCGCAGCAAGTGATAGCCGCCCTCCACACGGTAGTTGTGGAGGCCGACAAATTCCGGGACAGGCGCATGCGTCCCGCCGGCGGCGACGGCGGCCGCGACCGAGGAGATAGACGCATGCTCGTGCAATGCGTGACCGATGGCCACGACCGGGGCCTTGTCGCAGCCGCCCATACACGGGGCGCGCACGACCCGCACATCAGCGCCGAGCCGGCTCTGGAGATCGCTCAGCAGGGTCACGGCGCCGGCGAGCTCGCAGCTGAGGCTGTCGCACACTCGCACCGTCACCGCTGGCGGCGGTTTCTCGTCGTCCATGACGATGTCGAAATGGGCGTAGAACGAGGCCACCTCGTAGACCTCGACGAGGGCGAGCCGCATCTCCTCGGCAAGCGCCGCCAGATGGCGCGCGTGCAGACAGCCGTAATGGTCTTGCAGCAGGTGCAGGTGCTCGATCAAGAGATCGCGACGCCGCTCGCGGTCGCCGAGCAATGCCTGCAGTTCGTCCAAGGCCGCCGGATCGACCTGCCGGCCCTTCGGATGATCGAGGCCCCGCCGCCGCCCCGAGCCCGGATGAATGCGGCGGTCGTGCTTCAGGGATTGCGGCATGACCGCCCTCCGAGCCCCTCTCCGCCCTTCAGGGGGGAGAGGGAGCGGCCCGCGTGCAGCGCGGGAGGGTGAGGCGGGCATCCACCGGAGCTCGGGATCGCCCCCACCTCACCCCGACCCTCTCCCCCCCCAAGGGGTGGAGAGGGAGAAGTGCAGGTCTGGATGCATCGTAAACCTACACCGCCCCCTCCGCGCGCAGGGCCGCGATCTCGTTCTTGCCGTAGCCGAGCCAGCCGAGGACCTCGTCGGTGTGTTCGCCCAACAGCGGCGAGCGCTTCACCTCGACCGGCGAGTCCGACAGATTGATCGGCGACCCGACCTGGACATAGCGGCCGCGGGTCGGATGGTCGACCTCGACGAGATAGCCGCGCTCATATTGCGATTGGTCCTCGTAGATGTCCTTCATCGACAGGATCGGGCCGCACGGCACGTCGACCTCGTTCAGCGCGTCCATGACCTCGAACTTGGTCTTGGTCATCGTCCATTTCTCGATGATCGAGAAGCATTCGGGGATCTTCGGCAGACGCGCCTGCGGCGTCGCATAGGCCGGATCGGCGATCAGCTCCGGCCGGCCGGCGAGCTTCATCAGCGGTTCCCAGCATGGCGGCTGGATGATCACGTAGACCCAGTCGTTCTGGCCGCCCGGGGCGCAGCGCAATGCCGCCCCCGGCTGTCCGCCGCCCGAGGCGTTGCCGGCGCGCGGCACCGCGTCGCCGAATTCCTTGTTCGGGTATTCGGGCAGCGGGCCCTTCATGATGCGCTGCTGGTCGCGCATCTTGACCCGGCATAGGTTGAGGACGGCATCGGTCATCGCCACCTCGACCCGCTGGCCCTTCCCTGTCCGCTCGCGCTGGAACAGGGCGGCGAGAATGCCGGCGACTGTGTGCACGCCGGTGCCGCTGTCGCCGATCTGCGCTCCGGTCACGGTTGGTGGGCCGTCCTCCCAGCCGGTCGTGCTCGCCGAGCCGCCCATGCATTGCGCGACGTTCTCATAGGCCTTGCAATCGACATAGGGACCGGGGCCGAAGCCCTTGATCGAGGCGTAGATGACACGCGGGTTCAGTTCCTGGAAACGCTCCCAGGTAAACCCCTGGCGGTCGAGCACGCCCGGCCCGAAATTTTCGAGGATCACGTCGCAGCGCCGCACCAGCTCTTCGATAACCCGTTTGCCGCCGGGCGCCTTCATGTTGACGGTGATGCTGCGCTTGTTTGAGTTCAGCATCGTGAAATAGAGGCTGTCGGCGCCCTTCACGTCCTGCAACTGGCCGCGGGTGATATCGCCGCGCCCCGGCATCTCGATCTTGATCACATCGGCGCCCATCCACGCCAGCAGCTGGGTCGCGGTCGGCCCCGCCTGCACATGGCCGAAATCGAGGATGCGGATACCTTCCAGCGCTTTGCTCATTCATACGTCTCCAACCGTCGTCCCGGCGAAGGCCGGGACCCATGCTTCCACACTCGCCGCGGCGGCTGGATGGACCCGGGCATTCGCCGGGGTGACGCTTCCGGCGCCCGTCATGTCGAGAAAATCGCCATGCTGCTCGACATGCGCGGCAAGCCCGAGCGTGTGCTCGCGCGCCAGCCGCTCGGCGAGTTCGGGCTTGCGCCGCTCGAGCGCCTCGATGATCCGCATATGGTCCGCGACCGAACGCGCCGCACGATTGTCCTGGTGGATCGTGATCTTGCGGATCGCGCGCATGTGGATGAACAGGTTTTCGGTCATTTCGGCGAGCAGCGCGCAGCCGCTCATCTTGATGATCGCCTGGTGAAAGGCGATGTTCGCCTCGGAATAATCGTCCAGCCGCTCGTCTTGGTTTCCGGCGCTGAACTCGGCCATCAGGCGGCGCAGCCCGGCGATATCCGCGTCGGCGGCGCGCTCGGCGGCAAGCCGCGCCGCCATGCTCTCGAGCGCCGCCATGACCGTGATCATTTCGACGATCTCGCGCTTGGTCTTGCGTACGATATAGATGCCGCGGCGCGGCAGGGTGCGGACAAAGCCTTCCCGCTCCAACAGGGTCATCGCCTCGCGGATCGGCGTGCGGCTGACCCCGAGCCCGTCCGAGAGTCGCCGCTCGTCGAGCCTGATCTCCTGCGCGTGGCCGTAGATGTCCATCGCGGTGATTGCCCGCTTCAGCGCGGCGTAGGCTTCCTTGCGAAAGCTGGCGCCAGTGTCCAGCCGCGGCACGTCGAGGGTGGGCCGATCTATCTTTTCGACGAGACGCGGGCCGGCTTCGGTCATGACGCAGGTATATGGTATACCAGAAACCTCGGCAACCCGGTTTTGTAACCCGGCGGAGCCTGCTCGCGGTCGCGCGAGCTTTGCTATAAGAACCGTTCGTAAAGCGGATCGGCAAAGGCGATGATCGTCAATCTCAACAAATTCCGTAAGAAGCGCGAGCGCGCCGAGGGCGAGCGTCGCGCCGCGGAAAACCGGGTTCGCTTCGGGCGCAGCAAAGCCGCTCGCGCCAAAGACCAGCGCGAACATGAGCAGGCCGAAAAGTCCCTCGAAGACAAACGCCTCGATTAAGTCGCGAGCGAGCTCACCCTTCCGCCCTTCCCGGACCGGATCCGGGGGAGGGGCCCATTGCCTAGCAATGGGAGGGTGAGGCGGCTCGCTCTGGAAACAACTTCAAGGGCCGATCCGAAAAGGGTGTCCCTGGCGCAATCGAACTTTTGCCGCCACGGCGTAGCTCAGCCGTCACAGGCGGCCGCGGACGGCGAGGGTGGCGATTTCTTTTCTCTGCCGATCGTCGCCCCGGCATACTGCGCCCGGCCTGTAAACCGGGTTCTGCCTGTGGGGCAGAGACGGCGGGCATATGTGATTCTGATGAGGAGAGAACGGGATGTTCAGCCATATTATGGTCGGGAGCAATGACATCGCCCGGTCGAAGAAATTCTACGATGCCCTCTTCGGCGTGCTCGGGGTTAGTCCCGCCACGCCGGACGCGAGGGGCCGACTGGCTTACGCGCATAATGGGGGACGCTTCATGGTGTCCAAACCGATCGACGGCAAGCCTGCCTGCTCTGCCAATGGCGGCACGATCGGCTTTTTGATGAGCAGCGCCGAGCAGGCCAAGGCGTGGCACGATGCCGGCGTTGCGAATGGCGGCACGTCGATCGAAGACCCGCCAGGCATCCGCCAAGGGGCTGCCGGGCAGATGTATCTCGCCTATCTGCGCGATCCCGACGGCAACAAGATCGTCGGGCTTTATCGCATGCCGGCCTGAATTATCGAGCGATCAACGCTAAGGAGGGCCGCCCTGTGCGGGCGGCCTGTCCTATGTTCATTGCGCTTTGATCCAGTCGTCTGATCCCGTCAGTTTGACCGACACATCCGAAAGAGAAATCCGCACCGGCTTGCCGTCCGCCGTCCCGCGGTGATCCGTGGAGATCAAGGAGCGGACCGGCTTTTTTGTAGCCGGCCCACGTCGCGATCACAAGGCGGGGCTCCCCGGTTCCGCCCCGGCGGTAGACCATCTGCTCGACCCGCTTGTCGGCGCCGACATAGAGCTCCCAGGTGTCGCCCGGCGCGTAGCCGCCGCCGTGCGAAGGATATTTCATCACGAGCCGTTCAGCGACACCGTTCCCTATGGGCAGTTTGTGCATGCCCGTATCGGTCACCGTCGCGCTGCCGTCCCATATCACGTGAAACGGGAGGAGCAACCAATACTGGTCGTTGATGAATGCCGGATCGATTTGGTTCTTTACGGCATCGCTTTGGCTGCCGAGTTGAGAGCGCTGATAAGTAACCTTTACCGGTTTGCCTGACTTATCTTTGCCCTGGTAGGAGACCGTGTCGGTCTTTGGGTTCCATTCCCAACTGCGAGAAAGTTTTACACCACCAGGAAGTTGCGCAGTAAAGGTGTAGCGGATGCCCTCGATTTGCCCGAACGCATCGAGGCCGTAGGTCTTGGCCATCTGTTCGGCAATCGGCGGGCGCTGCTGCGCCCAAGACGTCGCCGGGAAGATCAACAGCAGCATGCTGAAGGCTAAAAGGCGGGTCACATCGAGTTGGCTCAAATTTGTCATGAACATCCCTCCTCGATGAATGAACGGATGGCGTGTGGATCAGATCCACGGGCTTCGGGGATCGAGTTTAATGAGCACCGCCCTCGGGCGGAACTTCAAATCCACAGCCAGGCATCAGCAGTTTTGGAGCCGATAGCGCAGCCATACCGCGCCACCCTCGAGCACCTCGCAGCTCGCCAAGGTCATCGAGCGGATCGGCGCTGCGATGCCGGCATCCTTGTCGCCGGAGTCGAAGACGCTCGGGGCGCCCTTGGCTCCATCGACGGCGGGGCAGATCGCAACGCTGATCTCGTCGATCAGGCCCGCCCGCAGAAAGGCTCCGTTCGAGCCGCCGCCGCCTTCGAGCAGCAGGCGTTCGAGCCCCAGTTCGCGGTTCAGGATCTCCAGCGCCAATCCCAGATCGAGCTCGTGCCCGCCGGCGAAGATGTAGGAGACGCCATCCTGGCGCAGGCCCGCCAGATGCGCGTCGGAGACCCGCTCGGTCAGCACCGCGACGATCGGGTCGCCGCCGATGTCGGACCGTCCCCAGGCGATCTTGCCCCGCGCGTCGAGTGCGATGCCGTAAGCCTTCGCGTCGCGCCGCGCGAACCAAGGTTCCCGCGGATAGGTCTGGTCGGTGTGGTCGGGGTAGGACTGGGCCTTGGCGTATTCGCTGCCGGTCACCCGGCCGATCAGCCAGGAGCCGCCGCCGAGCTCTTCGTGCAGACGCTCGAACAGCCCCGCCATGCGGTTCTCGGCGGGCCGCCACCGGCTGCCGAGAATGCGGCCGTCGACGCTCGCGTTCATGTGGCACATCACATAAGGCTTCATTTCCGCACCCCGGCCATGTCGCAGTTTCCCCACAGCCGACCTTGCCGGGGCGAGGGTTCCAACTGCAAGGTCGGGTGGACAGCGGCCCTTCGCCGATGGCCGGGCCAACGACGAGGTCGCGCCGAAAGGAGCCATTCTTCTCAGCCCAGTCGCAACCGAACGACCGAACGAGCGTGGCTTCCACTCTCAACGGCCCGCTCGGCGCTTCGCGCTTTCGACGAAAGCTGCTGCGAGCCGGCTGAGCTGGCACCGCAAGCAGCTCACTTCGAGGCATCCGTATCAATGTGATTTGCTTCAGCCTCTCGGAGTTTCTTTGAAATCTTACGTAAATCGCCGTCCATATCAGTGTTGAAACTGTCCGCTTGCATCGCGACGCTATCTATAATCGAAGTTCCGTTTACGAGTTGGGTGGCGCGCGATTCCTTGAACTCATTTGAAAGGTTGATTTGGTACTTGTTCTCGACGGCGTCAATCAAGATATCTACTTGATCTGCATGGTATTGCCTCGGCCCACCAAGCTCATCCGGACCGATGCCAGCGGTCTGATGGTCGGCGCCGCGGTCCACCCCGCCGATGTGCAAGACCGCGACGGGGCAGCGCTCGTCGTCGAAGCCATCCACGACCTCTTCCCGTGGCTGCGCCACCTCTTCGCCGACAGCGCCTATTCCGGTGACAAGATTCTGAAAGCACTCGCCAAATTCGGCCGCTGGAGCATCAAGATCGTCAAGCGCATGGCCGACACCGTCGGGTTCGAGGTCCTGCCGCGCCGCTGGGTCGTCGAACGCACCCTGGCTTGGCTCAACCGCAACCGCCGCCTCGCCAAAGACTTCGAAGCCTCCATCGCCAGCGCCAAGGCGTGGATCTAGCTTGCCTCAGTACAGCTTCTCATCAGGCGACTGGCTCGTGCCTGACACAACCTATGCGATTTTGAGTCGGACACTCAGACCTTTGACTGAACTTTGTGTTGCGACAGATTTGCCTAGTTCTGCCACGCTATCGGTCGCGGTTCGTGGCAGTTACCAGAGCAAAACGAGAGCTAGAACCAGCAAAGTCAGAAGATCTCCGCCTGTCAAGATTGTCTGATCTCGCGACCTCCTTTTCGCCCAGTATTCTCTGTTCTCGGCATATTTACGGAGCAAGCGGCCGTTATTTGCGACGTCGTCACGTACCTGCTCTACATCGGTAGCCAATCTACCGAGTGGGTCATCGTTGGCATCTGATATCGGCGGTCTGGGGATGACTTTTGGGCGGACCTCGGCCGTCCGACATTTCAGCCCAGCCGCTCGGGCGCGCGTGGCCAACCCCGCATCGGTGCCGAAATACACTCGATTTCCAAACGCCGCGAATTCGGAGTCCCACTGAGCCTTATTCAAAATGTGCCAAGGTGGATACGTGGAAAGTGAGCTCAGGTCGATATAATCCCGACCTCCGCCTATTTGGTTAACTTCTAGTGTCAGGCCCAACTCGGCCGCAAGCGGTTTTATCGACCGTACGAGTACTGCTCCGGTAGACGGCCATCGCAGCTTTCTCGGATCGGTAGGTAAATCATCGACCCTGCATGCGAAAACGGCATCTCTAAGTAGTAATCCGTCAAGTAGAGCCGCTAGTTCGTTCAAATAGGTCTCGACCGCCTCGCCAGACACTGTCGCATCGCGCACGAGCACGCCTACGCCGGCAAACGAGCCGGGACGACCACCTCCGGTCTGCGCCGCGGCAAAGTATTGTCCTATCCATGTCCAGGTTGATCGCGGCGCCTCTACATTGCGAACCTTCCAACCAATGAATGTCGGGATACGAGCCACAAGCGCTCTCGGCCGACCGGAGCCAATGAGGCTCCAAGATCGCACCACCGGCGGGCCTCGGCTAGCAGCGCAGCCCGGCCGGGTGCGTCGATATCGTTGGGAGCCCGTAACATCTGATCTGCAGGCCAGGCGTCGTACCGAGAATGCAGGAAGCGACCATGGCGGAGGACCATCGAAAGCGGTTTATGCGACAGTGAAAAAGCGCTGGATGCGCTCAATCATATTGGCGGGCGGCTCCACCTCGGGAAACAGCACGAAGCGCAAGGCGCCGCGATTGGTGCTTCTCATTTGAGGATGATTACCTGCCAACCAGTTCCACACGAACTTCGGATAGCGTTTCAACCCTTCGAGATCGTCCTTGTTTGGCCGCTCAACCTCTCCGTTCATCAAGCCCGCCGAGTAAGGCATAAAAAGCCGCGTGTCCGTCCATCCCGCTCCAGAATTTCGTCCACGCCGAGTTATATCTCGCGCTGAAGTGGTTCATAACGACGTCGGCGTCGGGATGTGCGTCGCCAAGATCTCCTGTTCGCCGATCTGGAATCATATCCCACTTGTTCAGCAACAACAGGTGATAGTCGTTATTTCTGTCGGCTTCACTTCGCTGGTCTTGAAATCGCGTCATTACACCGCGCAACCCAGTGTCACTTTCGTGAGTATCAATTGTTCGGGAATCCCTCCCAATAGAAAATGGAGCCAAATAAATCACCGATATCGGGTCGTGATATTGTTTAATGATGTCGGAGACCTGGGGAAGGAGGACTTTGAACCTCGGTCCATCCCGCTCTGTGTTCGGTGCGTAATTTTCTCCCGGTCCCTCGAGAAATGCAAACTTCAAGACCTTCCGCATCTGCGACGTTCCTTGAGTGAATGACACATCTATTGAGAGGAAGAAGGGCCATTCATCGTGATTGCGGGGCAGTAAGACACCTTCTATTGCGAAATTGTCTAATCCCCATTCAAAGAATTTCTGAGAGTACTCGTTTACGTAATCGTATTCCTGTTTAAGTCTTGGATCCAAGATCGCTTCACCCAACCTGATATCGAACCTCGCGTGGTCTCGCATGAGGTTGAACAGCGATGCCAAGAGAGTGGTCTTGCCTGAGTTGGCGACACCAAATATCAGCACGGGATGCCGGTCCTGGGCAGCCAGCCTGCGGGCCGCTGACACGATCTGGCTCTTCCTCTCCTCACGTTCGGCCGTGGACTGCTCCATCGCGACCGCCGCTTCGGGTCCCGCTTTGGCCTCTCTCTGGGTTTCCCCTCCGGTACGTACTCTTCGCCATTCTGCATTGAGGAAGCCCTTCTCCGCGTTGATTCACCGCGTACCGTCCAAAAGGTAAGCTGGCTCCTTCGTATCCGTGGATCGACGCGCGGATACCTTCGGTGCCGCTCGCTCGTACATACCGGTTAGTAAAAGATGAGAGCGAGATCGAGGGCGATCGCAATAGATGCATAGACGTACGTCGTCGGAGTTGCCCATCGGTTCAGCAGCATGGGTACGACGGCCGTGATCGACCCCAAACGGAGCGAGGCATCCACGTTCAATGTCGAAGGCAAAACCGGCATTACCTCGTGATGCTCGTTTGTCCAGTCGTGCAGCTGGGTGAAAGCCCTCGTATACGACAGCGCTACTGCACCGAGAACATGCTGGGCCTGTCTAATCGATCCCCGACCGTTTTGGTCCAGGTCGTTCAGCCCTCTATCGCTATCGATCTCCGCCGCCGGGTCGCCCGACCTCGAGTTACTTACCGGTCCAGATCGTCCCGCTTCTTCTTGGTCAGCTGAGCCAGACACACCCGTCAATGCGCTATTGACGCTCTGCAACAATCGAATGTTCTGGTCATTGGTGGCGCTGATCCGTTTGAGGAACGTTTCACGCTCATTCTTGCCCCAATATTCCGTAAGGTTCTTGCGTGCGGTGGTTTCGATATAACTAACCGCGTCTTCGTTGGCTTGTACTTGGGCTCGGTCGTGGCAATCTCGGTAGAGGGTGGTCATCCTCGAGGGTAGCTGAAGGTCACCGACCATCTTCTTTATTTTGTCGAGCTCGGCATTTGCCGTCGTGCCAAAGCCGCACGAGTGACCTCGGGATGGATTTTCAACCTCATTTCTCAGGATTTTCAGCTGCTGATTCAGCTCATCGAGCTTAGCTTTGTAGCCGCCTGTTGAGATCTCCGCCTCATAGCCGCGGCTTGACACCACGGTGTTGGCACCCGATGGGAAGTGTTCAAGAGAGCGTATCGCGGACGAGATGTCCTCCTGAAGAACTGCGCGACCTTCGAAGACAAAAAGGAATATGTTGATCGTGCCCATGGCGCTAATGATGAACAGAAATGGATAGAGCAATAACCAGCTTACGCCCGAGCCCGCGACACGCTGCTTGGCTCGATGTTGGCCGATGAGAAACGCTGAGAACAAAGCCACGAGGGTCACTAGCACAGCCGCTAAGGCTGTCGCCGGCGGCCATGGCACCACGCGTACGAGCAACCAGTACCATCTGCCGCGACCACGCCGACAAACAGCATCGCGGCGAGAACGACGAGCACCGATAAGACCGAAGTGCCCCGACGCGGCGCTCCAAGACCGTCCATCTATGCCCTCCCGGCTTCCGACAGCGCTTCCAGCCGCGCCGCGATCTTGATGCCATCGCGAAGGAGGTCTGTCTCGTCTACGACCAGATCACCGACGTGGACACCGGTGCGAGACCGCATCGGCTTGCTGGCGGCCGACTGCTCCTCCCGCTCGTCGAGTATTTGTGCACGGCGAGGGCGCAATTCACGGCCCTGGGCGGCGCTGGCGAAATCGACGAGGACGCTGTCGCCGCCCGTTTTGAAGATCCGACCGGGATGCTCGGCGATCAGCCGGCCTGCGATCTCGCGGCAGGCTTTGAGCCGCGCCAGCGTGCCAACTTCGTCCTGCCCGACAAGCCGGCCATAGACGGCGACATAGGCGGCAAAGATCGCTGCCAACTTGCGTTCCACCGAAGGTACGGACAAGCCGTGGCTCCTCCCTGTGCAATTATATTGCAATGAGACCACACCGGAGAAGGTCCGTTTCGGGGGCATGGGCCGTCGTTGCCCTTGAGGGAAACGATGGTCGGCAATGGGTCGACTTGGCTCCTTCACCCGTAGGCATCCGAACGGCCGGAATCGGGCGCTACTTCGCCGTCGGTGGCTGGTGGCGGCGTCGCGGGGTCAACTCCCACGCCAGCACTCGGCCGAGCTCCTTCGGCCTGCGATGGCAGGTCTGCCGCGCCCCGGTGTGCATCTCGATCACCGCGGTATTCTCTGACAGCGCAACCAGCCGGTTGCCGTTGAGCAGCCGAGCAAGCCGGCGCTGTCGATCCGCGCAAATGGCCGATCGCGGTCGCAGCCGAACAAATCATGAGGTCCCCAGCCTAGCGCGGCGGCGACCGCGCAGAAGGGACTGTCAAGGAACAGCCCCACGTCGTCGACGAAGCGCTGCCACCGCTTAGTCGGCACGTCGCAGGGCGGCTGAGCGGGGTCGAGCCGGGCGAAACCTTCTGCCCACTCGCGCGGGATCGCACCCTCATGCTCAATGATCGCGGCGCGTTCCGCCTCGGCCTCGCCCCAGGTCGCGGGCGGCGGATCGGCGGCCGCGTGCGGGCATGCGGGCGGCTCTGTCCGTTGTTCAATTTGTTCAAAATGTTCAAAAGGTCGGTCAGCTACAGGGTTTTGAACATTTTGAACATTCTGAACAGCGCATGGAAGCGCCGCGGAGTGCTCCGCAGCGTCGCCGTGTAGCTCGGCGAGACGCTGGCGCCAGCGGTTCACGGCGCGGCCTCCCACAGCCGCGGCGACACCTCCCAGTCGCCGCGCGGCCGGCCGGTGCCCGGCTGCACTGCGGCCGTCCGTATCCATCCGGCATCCGCCAGCACGCGGAGCGCATCGGCGCGCCGCTCGCGGTCGCGTAGCCATGCCCAGCCCGGCCGCTGATACAGCGCCCGCTCGTTGAGCGCCGCCGGATGGTTCGCGTGGATATGACGGGCGATCGTGGCTGCGTCCGCCTCCGCCTGGCCGATGGCGAGCCCCGCGGTCACGCGGTCGAGCATCGCCGCGAGATAGTCGAGATACCCGCCCGCCCGCGCCAGCGCGTCGGCTGCGACAGCGCGGGGCTCGGCGCGCTCGGATCCCGCCCACCCCAACAGCTCATACACGAGCGCCAGGCGAAGGGCGCGGCCCGGGGTCTTGCCGTGCCACCCAGCAGCGAGCCCGCGGGAAGCTCGGGCCCGCTCCATCGCCTCGCGCCGGAGCTCATCGAACAGCTCGAACGCGTCGCGGTCGAGCCGCAATATTCGTGGCGTCCGCTCACCTGACGGATCGCCGTCCATCGCCAATCCGAACAGAAGCCTCGCGGCAGCCATTAACCGATCGCGACGGGCGAGCGCTTCACTGCCGCCGTCGCGCGTCAACGCTGTGATCGGCGCCGGCTCCGGCCAGATGTACCCCAACCGTGCCGCCAGACCGTCATCCGCGCCGGCTAGCGCCTCCCGCAACCTGTCGGGTTGTATACCGCCGAGGATCGTCAGTGCCGTGCGTGTGATGCGTATTGGCTCGCCATGGTATTTCACGCGATCGGCGACATATGTGCCCCCGTTCCAGGCCTCGAGGTAGAAGGCGCGGTCTCCACCATGGCCGCCGTATCGGTCATGGTTTCCCAACCACCCGGTCAGCTCGTCGCGCATGTAGAGGAGCCCACGCGGCTGTTCGGCAAGCAGCCGTTGCAGCTCCTCGGTAGTTGCGTCCATTGCGACTACACGCGGCTTCGGCGGAGGCGATGGAGCATCAGCGCCGGGCGGACGCTCAGGCGGCGGCTCGCCATTCTTCACTGCCGCTCGCACTTTGTCGCGCCATTGTTCCTCGAGCGCGCGAGCGCCTTCAGCGAGCGCATCGTACTCAGTGTTCGCCGCTTCCCAGGCCGGCTCGGCTTCGCGCTCTATGGCGCGGCTCGCCTCGACGATCGGACGCAACGCAGGCGTCTTTCCGGTTGACGGGGCGCCGATCAGTGCCAGCCACACATGTGGCGGCTCGCTCCACGTCGCGGTTGCGCCGATATGTCTGGCATTGCCGATCCATGCAGAGGCGCCGCCGATCAGGCCGGCTGCAACGTAATCACGCGGACAGCCGCGCGCCTCGGCCTCGGCGGTGATCCACTCACCCCAGCCCGCCGGCAACGCGTCATCGTCGAGCGCCGGCGCCGGCGGTCGGTCATCTTCGACCAGCCGCATATCCGGCTCGGGCCAAGGCGCGTTCCCGATGGCGCGCTTCATGGAAAGCCGGAAATCGACAATCACAGCAGCCCCCGTGCGCCGAACGCGCTGCAAAGCGTGGACTTGATTTCCCGCGGCGTAAGCCCGGCGGCAATTGCGGCAGCGGCTAATTCATCGGCGACGGCCTGACCGTCGAGCAGGCCGGCCGCGATAAGCCGGCCTAGGCCGTACGCTTCGCTATTGAGCGCGGCGTTGCGCGTGCCCGATTCCGGCGCGGGCCACCCGCTCGGTGGCAGGCCGCAACGCAGCGACGGCGTAACGCGTACCGTGTTCAAAATGTTAGAAATGTTCAAAACCCCTGCCCGGTGGGCTCAGCCCTGGCGGTGGAGCCAGCTCTGCCAACAGCCAACCCGGCCAAGCTGCGGACGGCACATCGCGAAGCACCGGCTCGCCCGCGCCCGGCCACCAAACCACGTACCCTCCGGCAGCGCGGCGTCGACGCCCGTGACCGGGCGGCCGGTCCAGCAGCGCAGCCCGTCGGTATGTTGGAAAAGCAAGTGAAGGCCACGTGAGCGCGTCCGGTGGATGCGGGTCTCCGGCAGCCGGTCGCGTCGCGCGGCAAACCAATCCGCAGCCTCAGGATGGCGCGGCGCATCGATATCGAGCGCGTCGAGCCCGGAAGGTTCGCCGGTAGGTACGCCAACGAGCGGACCGGGGTAGAGGCGCCACAACTCGCGAAGCCCAGCCGGATCAGCCACCGCGTCGCGGAAGCCATGCGGGCAATGCGGGCGCCTTGTCGGGTCGGCACGGAAAAGCAGGCAGACCGAGTGCAAGCGCCACGCCGAGCACGATCTCGGCCGCGGTCATCGGGTCGGCTCGCTGGTCGATCGGCGCGCGCTGCGCTCGATCCAGTCGAGCAGATCGCGCCGCCGATAGCGGACCGCGCGGCCCAGCGCGACATATCGGGGGCCGGTGCCGGCGCACCGATGGCGTTCCATCGTCCGCTCGGACAGCCGCAGGAGCGCGGCGGCCTCGCGTCCGGTCAGCAGCGTGCCTCGCGTCCGGTCAGCAGCGTATCGCGATCGTGATCGTGATCGTCCATGTCGTCACCGTTCCCCAATGCCGGGGCGCCGTGCGCGTTGTGACGGGACGATGGGTTAGATGTCGGGCGCGTCGCTGGCGGAAACCCGACGCCACCCCGCGGATCAGGGTCCTACACGCCGCCGCAGGAAATGCTTAAGCGGTTCCGGCGCCTACTGCCTCTCTAAGTTGACCCGATACTGGCGCAGCGCGTACGGGGCACTACCTTCCGGCAGGTTCAGCCATTGGAAGACGCTGTACGCCAGGTCGCCGAAGCCGGTGCGGTCGCTGCGGCCATGCTTCGGCGCCTCGCCCGTGGCGTTAAGCCAGTCCATCGCCAAGTGCATGACGAGATTTTCCCGGCCTTTGTTTCTCGGCCGGCCACCTCGGTGACGGGTGGCGCCCGTGCCTCGCACTTTGCCCATGATTATCGGCTCCGCCCGGAGACGGGAACGCTTGCCGGCCCCGCGGCTACGGCCTTGGACTATCTGGCCGCCTTCCGAGGTCATGACCTGCACCGCCGTGGCAAGCTTCTGGCCGTCGGCATTGGCCGCCCATTTCAGAAAGCGCGCGGCAAGGCGCTCGGGCGGATCAAACGGCTCGTCGCCGATCGTCTCTTCGGCGAATAGCCTCGGAATAACCGCCCGCGCCCGCCGGCCGAGCTGCCGGCCATCGACAAGGTGTGGTCGCGGAGGCGCAAGGCGGCGGGGCACGCCGTGCGGCGGCGGGACCCTGCTTGGCTGGTCCTGGCCGTGCCGGAAGCGCCGCCGAATATGCTCGATACATTCCGCGAAGTCAGCCGACGAGATCGTCTGCCTCGCGATGCTGCCGGCCTTCGGAGCGATCGGATTCTACTACCTGGATTTTCTCAAATGAGCGATGCGGAGGTGACCGATCTCCTCGCCCGCACCCCGCCGGCGGTCGCGGCGAGCGAACCACCAGAGCGTTGATCACTGCAAGACACTCAGACCGATCACGCTCTTCTCGCCATTCCTGCCGAGACTGGGCGGCGGCCGCGATCGTCACCCGTCGAAATAGGCGATGGCGCTATCGAGAGTGCGCAGTCGCGGATAATCGGCTTCCGGTATCTCGGCGCCGGTTCGTTCATGCAGCGCGACGACGAAGTTCAGGAAATCCATCGAATTGAGATCGAGCGCCTCGCGCAAATCTTCGTCGCCGGCAACAGCATCGAGATCGGCCTCCGGTGCGATGCCGCCCAAGATGTCGCGAATGACCGACTTGATTTCGCTTGCCGTCATAGCTTGTCCGGTTCCTGCAAAAGCTGCTCGATCGCATTCAGCAGCACGGCGCCGACATGACCATCGCTCGATCGGTGGTCGGCGGCGAGGCTGACCGTAACCAGCGGCCGTGCTTCGATCCGTCCGTCGGCAATCCATGGCCGGGTCGATAAGCTGCCAAAACCGATGATCGCCACCTGCGGCGGATAGATGATCCCCATCACGGTCTCGGCCCCGCGCTCGCCGAGGCTGGTGACGGTGACGGTCGGCGAGCTGAGTTCCGAGCTGCGCAGCCCGCCGCTGCGGGCGCGCTGCACGAGATCGCGCATGGCCGTCATCAACTCCGCGAGCGATCGCTGATCGGCGTCGCGGATCGCCGGCGCCACCAATCCGCCGCCGCGCAGCGATATTGCCCAGCCGACATGAATTCCGGCGCCTGGCTGGAAGGCGCCGTCGACATAGGTGCCGTTCAGCTGCGGCACCGCGCGCAACGCCAATGCGCTTGCCTTCAGCAGCAACACTGCCGGCAATAGTCGCTTTGGCACCGGCTGCGCCGCGTTGAAGGTTTCGAGCCAGGCGAGCGCGGCGCCAAGATCGACGGTGTGACCGAGGTAGTAATGCGGAATCTCGCGTTTCGAGCGGCCCATCGCCGCGGCGATCGCCTTGCGCATCTCGGTTGCATCGAACCCGGCGCGGCGCGGCTTCTCCGCGGGCGCCGAAACTGCGGCTGCGAGCGTTCCCGGATGCGCCGTCGCTGCAGCTTCGACATCGGCAAGCGTCACCGATCCTTCCACCCCGGTGCCGAGAGCGGCCGCCAGATCGAAAGCAAGCTCGGCCGCCCGCCGCCGTGCCGCGGGTGTCACTTTTTCGCCGCGCGGTGCGGGCGTGAGGTCTATCTGCGGTGCTGGAGCTGCGGGTGGCTGGGGTCTCCGAGATTCGCGCGGCGGCGCAACAGGGGCGACTTTCTGTTGCGGCTGCTCGGCTATGCGCTCGCCGACCCGCGCCAACAATCCGCCGACCGGAACCTTGGTTCCGACGGGCGCAACGATCTCGGAAACGACACCCTCGTCGAATATTTCGATCTCGATCGCACCCTTTTGCGTTTCGACGACGGCGATCACATCGCCCTTTTTCACCCGGTCGCCGGGCTTCTTCAGCCATTCGACCAAAGTTCCAGCTTCCATGTCGGCGCCGAGCGCCGGCATCAGAAAATCGCTCACTGACCGGTCTTGCCGGGTCGCACGAGACCGCGCGCCGCAGCGGCTATCTCTCCACGCTGGGGCAGCGCAGCATCCTCCAGATGCGGCGCGTAGGGCATCGGCACTTCCCGGCCGCACACGCGCCGCAACGGCGCATCGAGGTCGAAGAAAGCCTCCTCGGCAATGCGCATGCCGATCTCGGCGGAAAGCGACCCGCTCTTCCAGCCTTCGTCGATGATGACGCAGCGCCGGGTCTTTGACACCGAGGCCAGGATGGTCTCGGTATCGAGCGGCCGCAGCACGCGCAGATCGATAACCTCGGCAGCGATGCCTTCCGCCGCCAGCATTTCGGCGGCGGCGAGCGCCTTGAACAGCCCGTTGCCATAGGCGATCAAGCTCACATCGGTGCCTTCCCGGCGCCGTTTCGCCCGGCTGATGTCAACCTGCGTGACCCCGGAGGCGATCTCGCCCTCGATATTATAGAGCATCACGTGCTCGAAGATCAGCACCGGGTTCGGATCGTCGAGCGCCGCCGCCAGCATGTAGCGCGCGTCTTCCAACACCGCCGGCGCCAGCACGCGCAGCCCGGGGATGTGCGCGTACCAGCCTTCGAGGCTATGCGAGTGCTGCGCGGCGACCCGCCGCCCGCCCCCGGTCGCCATCCGGATCACCAGCGGTACGGCGAACTGGCCGCCCGACATGTGCGCGATCGTGGCGGCGTTGTTGACGATCTGGTCGAGCGCCAAAAGGCTGAAATTGACGGTCATGATCTCGACGATCGGCCGCATGCCGGCGAGTGCCGCGCCGATGCCGGCGCCGACGAAGGCGCTCTCCGAGAGCGGCGTATCGCGAACCCGCTCCTCACCAAATTCGTCGAGCAGCCCCTTGGTCACCGCATAGCAGCCGCCGTATCGGCCGATATCCTCGCCCATGATGAAGGTCCTGGGATCGGCCATCAGCGCGTCGCGGATCGCCTGACGGCAGGCTTCGCGATAAGTGATGCCGTTCTCGGCGGGCGCCGCGGCGGGGCTCATGCCGGCACCCGTTCCATCGTGACGAACCGTTCCAGCTCCTCGACCGGCTCCAGGCTGCCGGCCTCGGCAAAGGCGACGGCCGCTGCGACTTCGGCGTCGACATCGGCCTCGATGCGCGTCACTTCTTCTCCCTGGATCAAGCCGCTTGCTCGCAGCCAGCCTTGAAACCGCACAATCGGCCCATTCTTGCGCCACCTCTCGAGCTCGTCCTTGTCGCGATAGAGCTGCGCATCGAACATCGAATGGGCCCGGAACCGGTAAGTGCGACATTCGAGCAATTGGGGCCCTTCGCCGCCGCGAGTTTGCGCGATGGCGTGCCGCGCCGCGGACTCGACCGCGACGACGTCCATGCCATCCACGGCGACGCCCGGCATCCGGTAGCCGGCGGCCTTGCGGGAGAGATCGGTCTCGGCCTCTGCCCGGGCCAGCGCCATCCCCATCGCATAGAGGTTGTTCTCGCACACGAACAGCACCGGCAGGCGCCATAGCGACGCCAGATTCATGCTTTCGTGGAATTCGCCCTCGTCGACCGCTCCGTCGCCGAAGAAGCAAGCCGTGACCGTGTTTCGCCCCTGCATCTTGTCGCCGAGGGCGATGCCTAAAGCGAGCGGCAGGCCACCGCCGACGATCGCGTTGCCACCGTAAAACCGCGTCGCGCGGTCGAAGATGTGCATCGACCCGCCATGCCCGCGACAACACCCCTCCTCTTTGCCCAGCATCTCGGCCATCAGCCGATCCATTCCGATCCCGCGGGCGATTGCCTGACCATGCTCACGATAGGTGGCGACGACGGCATCGCGTGGCGTCAGAGCCTCCATAACCCCGACCGATACCGCTTCTTCCCCGTCGTAAAGGTGCAGAAATCCGAGGATCTTTTGCGCCTGGTACAGCTCCACGCATTTTGCTTCGAAATGGCGGATGCGGATCATCTGCCGAAGCAGATGTTGGGCGTGCACGCGGTCTAAGTGAACCTTGTCGTCGCTCATCGCTCGTCGCTCTCGAGGCTCGACAGATCGCCCTCCGGGAGGCCCAGCTCGCGGGCCTTGAGCAGCCGCCGCATGATCTTGCCGCTGCGCGTTTTGGGCAGGTTGGAACGGAAGTCGATCTCCTTCGGAGCCACCGCCGCGCCAAGCCGGCGCCTTGCGTACCCCAACACTTCCCTTCGCAGCTCCTCCGAAGCGGAGTAGGCCGGCTTCAGTGCGACGAAGGCTTTGACGATTTCTCCCGCCACCGGGTCGGGCTTGCCGATGACGCCCGCCTCGGCCACTGCTGGATGTTCCATCAGGGCGCTTTCGACTTCGAAGGGCCCGATCAGATGCCCCGATGACTTGATCACGTCATCCGCGCGCCCGACGAACCAGAAGTAGCCATCGCTATCTCGCTTGGCCAGATCGCCGGTCAGATACCACGGCCCGGAGAAGCATTTGCGGAAGCGCTCTTCCTCGTGCAGATAGCCGCGCATCATCGACGGCCAGCCCGATTTCAAGGCCAGTTCGCCTTGCACCATCGGCTGGTCAACTACTGTCACTGATCCGTCGGGTTCACGATGGACGATCGCGGCATCAATCCCCGGCAAGGGCAGCCCCATCGACCCCGGCTTCACCGGCAAGGCAGGGAAATTGGCGATCATGATCCCGCCGGTCTCGGTCTGCCACCAATTGTCATGGAACGGGCGGCCAAAGGCTTCGACGCCCCACAACACCGCTTCCGGGTTTAGCGGCTCACCGACGCTCGCCATAAACCGCAGCGCTCTGAGATCGTAGCCGCACAGCGCAGCCGCCCCGAGCTTCATCATCATGCGGATAGCCGTCGGCGCAGTGTACCAGACGCTCACCCGCTCCGAGGCCAGCACGCCGTACCAGGTCTGAGCGTCGAACTCTGCTTCGACGACGAGATTGGTAACGCCGTGCGTCAGCGGGGCAATGATCCCGTAGCTCGTACCGGTCACCCAGCCAGGATCGGCGGTACACCAAAAGATGTCGTCGTCGTGCAGGTCGAGTGCGTAGAGCCCTGTCACGTGGTGCGTGACGACGGCCTCATGCACGTGGATTGCGCCTTTCGGACGGCCCGTGGTGCCGCTCGTAAAATGGAGCAGCGCCATGTCTTCTGGATCCGTGGCGGGTATGACGAAGGCATTGCTCGCGGTCGCCATTAGTGCGTCCCAGCGCACCGTGTCGGGAAACGATGCGCCCTCGTCGATCAGGATCACGTGGGCGAGCATGGGCAGGCGGCTGCGCAATCCCTCTACCTTGCGGCGATAGAGGGCCTCGGTTGTGACCAGCACTCGGGCATCGCCGATTTCGAGGCGCGTCGCGATCGGCTCGGGACCGAAGGCGGAGAAGAGGGGTGATGCCACGCACTTTGCCTTTAGGGCACCGAGCATGGCGATATAAAGTTCGGGCACGCGTCCCAAGAGGATAAACACGCGGTCGCCCTCGCCCACGCCAAGGCCGTTCAAAGCGTTGGCGAACCGGTTGGTGACCGCGGCCAGGTCGCGGTAGGTGAACTCGCGCCGCGCTCCCGATTTGCCGAGCCAGCGCAATGCCACCCGTTCGGCGCGGGGGCCGTTCGCGTGTCTGTCCACCGCTTCATGAGCGATGTTCAACCCGCAGCCGCCAGGCAGTCCATCCAGCAAAGCCCGTGCCTTGGCCCAGTCGAAATCGGCGCGCACCGCCGCGTAGTCGACAAGGTTCGGGCGAGTCGCCCATTGGGCCGGGTCTTTGGCTAAGGGAGGATGGGTCATCGCGACATTGCCTTATCGGGATGCGAGGCCGGTTCGGTCTCAAACAAATGACGCACCGGCGCGTTGTCCGCCTTGATCTAGCTCAACCCGATTTAGGTTCGTTCGTCCGGGCGCTGGCCCGAGCGTCGCTGGCGGGGATCATTGCCGGCAAAGCGATCGGCGTGCCGGCGTTCTGGCCGATGGCAACGACCATGGCGTTGATCGAGCAAGGGCTGGAACTTCGAATTTGTGGCAGAGGAGATCAAGCTTCGCGGCCTGCGCTCGCTACGCCGAACCATCTGCGCCTCGGGCTGCGCACGATGTTCCTGCGCGAACACGGCACGCCCGGCCTCGGCCGGAAATTGAACTTCGGCGATATCGCTTGCCCGACCTATCTTCTTGCCGGCGCGGCGGATGACGTCACCGAGCAGGCACTCGACGCAGCCCAACATCTTGGGACGCCGACCGATCAGATCATTAAGAAGACCGTACGGGGGGCATATCGGCCTCTTTTTGAGCGCCCGGACGCTTAGTCAGTATTGGCCGTCAATCGCGACGTGGATAAAAGCTATGAGACCGCCTTCGCCCGTAACTCGATCGTCGAGATCGTGAGGTCCGGCGTGACCGGCGCCCTGTGCTGCCAGCTCCGTGCCGGTTACCCATCGTCCGGTGATCAGTTCGCGGGCGGCAGGATGCCGGCAGCGAGGCTCATTCTAATCAGTTCCGACAGACTGCGCGCGCCCATCTTGTCCATGATGCGGGCACGGTGGATCTCGACCGTACGCGGGCTGATCGCCAGATCATAGGCAATGGATTTGTTGGGTAATCCGGCGAGCAGACCCAACAGGACTTCTCGCTCGCGCGGCGTCAACATCCCTAGCCGCTCCGCCGCCACAGGATCCTGATCGCGCGGCCTGGCAAGCCGGTTCAAAGCCGCCGTGGCGCTATTGAGGATCGTCTCGGCGGCGAAAGGCTTTTCGATGAAGTCGACCGCGCCTGCCTTCATCGCGCGCACCGCGAGCGGGACATCGCCATGTCCGGTGATCACGATCAGCGGGAACGAGAATGCTCGCTCGACCAAGCGCTGCTGCAATTCGAGCCCGTCCATATCGGGCATGCGGATATCGGCAATCAGGCAGCCCGGACGCAAGCCCGGCGCCGCGGCGAGAAATTGCGGCGCCCCCGCGAAACTGCGCACAGTGTAGCCCCGCGCTTCGAGCAAGAGCGAAAGCGAGTCGCGCACCGCTTCGTCATCATCGACGACGTAAATGAACTGACTTGCCGGCATCGCCAGCCTCCTGAGCGTACATCTCCGGCGAAGCGGTGCGAAAAAGGTGCCGCTTCGGGGGCGCCAAATCCATCTTACGTGGACCTGCCTCCGGTGTCCGGCCGCCGGAACCGGGTTGGGCGTCGCTATTTGGCCGCACTCTGGCCTGACGTTCAAGCTCAGAGCGGCTCGCTCTCTCGCGGCCTGACCGGCGCGGCAGCTCAGCACGGATTCGGGCGGGCTATTTTTGCCACAAGACAAGCGCCAGGTCGTCGAGCGCGGCGAGCCCCATCGGGCAGATCGAGGGGAGGAGAAGATTGCATAAATGGATTTGGTGTTATCCGCGGAAGCCGGCCGGACTCGACTGGTTGGCCGATCCCGCGGGGCGGTATGTCGATCCCAGCCTAGTGGGCGATCAAGATAGGTAGCGGGGCATCCGCGAGGACGCGTTGGGTGAAGCCGCCGAACACCCATTCCCTGAGGCGGCTGTGGCCGTACCCGCCCATGACGAGAAGCCCGGCCTTAGTGCTAACGGCGGCGAGTAGCGTCTCAGCGGCGCCGTGTGCCCCGGGTGTCAGCCGCTCTACCGTGGCGGCAAGGCCGTGCCACGCCAAGCTGCGCGCCAGCCGATCGGCGTCGTCGCGGCGGCCTTCCTCCTCCTCGACCGTCATCACAACGATTTCCTTGGTGCGCGCCAGAAAGGGCATTGCCAGGGCGACCGCACGAGCGGCCTCCGGCGTTGGTTTCCAAGCGATCGCGATTTTTTCGGCCATCATTACCGCCGGCGCGGCGGCACCCGGGATCAACAAGGGTCGGCCGCTTTCGAGCAGCACGGCTTCGAGGATCGAGCGCAATGCAGCATCATCCCCGCTGCCCCGCGATGCCACAATCAAGTCGGCGGTCGTCCCGTAGGCCGCCATCCAGCGCGGCTCTTGGCCAGTCTCGACATGCCATTGCGCAGACGGCTTGGTTCTCCCCTCCGCCGGCGACGCAGTTATGGTCAAGCCATTGTGCGCGCAGAATTCAGAGAAGATGCGCTGGGCTCTCGCCTCGCGCTCGCGGACCTCCTGGTCCAGCTGCTCGATCAGCCCAGAGGACAGAGCGCCGCCCCCGCCATCGGCGGTCATGGCGACCACGGCCTCGATCGTGTCGAGGCGGACATGCAGGACATCGAGATGGGCCGCAAAGGACTGGGCAGCCCGCAGTGCCACGGCAAAGGCCGCGACATCGGTCTCATTGCCGATCGCCGGGACGAGAATGGTCTTGATCATCGGCAGCTCCTTTTGCAAGGGACTCGCGCGTCGCCTTATTCATTGATCGCCAATGTCGCCGAAATGGCTTTGACTCAGGTCAATCGCCGTGGCTGGGCCGTCACATCGCGGCGGCGGTCACTTTGCGGAAGCGGAGCAGGGCGAGCCCAAAATAGCGCATGATAGTGCGATAATGGCCGCCGTTGACGTGGATCAAGGCTGCGATGCGGCCGACGGCCAAGCATGGGACGGATCGGAACGAACGCGATCCGCATGTGACCCGGATGCTTGTGGAAGGCGAAAACACGGGTGGCTGTGGTTATGAGGATCATTGTCCCGGTCGATAGGGCAGCCTGGACTGATCCTTGGCTCGGTGGCTACAGACGTCATCCGCCTTGCAAGTATCCCTGTAACCTCGGTCAAGTGAGATCCCGAATGAACGCACACGCATCAATGGCCGCCCAGCACGGGTCTTGTCGATGAACACGGTTCCGCGCAGCGTCCTGACGACCGACGGCGTCGCAGCGCTGCTCGAAGCCTTGCGCCGGCGGGGCTACCGCGTCGTCGGCCCGACGGTGCGCGACCGGGCGATCGTCTACGACGACATCGCCTCGCTCGCCGACCTGCCGCGCGGCTGGACCGACGAGCAAGATGGCGGGCATTATCGGCTGCGCCGGCGCAACGACAATGCGCTCTTCGGCTATGCGGTCGGGCCGCATTCGTGGAAGAAGTTCTTGCACACGCCGGCGCAACGGCTGTGGAAGGCCGAATGCGGACCCGAGGGCCTGCACATTGTTCCGGAACCGGTTTCCGCGGAACGGCTTGCGTTTGTCGGCGTCCGAGCCTGTGAGCTGCACGCGATCGCGATCCAGGACCGGGTCCTGCTCGAGGGCGCCTATGCCGATCCGCACTACCGGGCCCGACGCGAAGGGGCCTTCCTCGTCGCCGTCAATTGCGGCGGGCCCGCCGGCACCTGCTTCTGTGCCTCGATGAATACCGGTCCCAAAGCGGCGAGCGGCTATGATCTGGCGTTGACCGAGATCATCGGCCAAGGGGAGCACCAGTTCGTCGTCGAAGCGGGCAGCGAGGCCGGGCGCATGGTGCTTGCCGAGCTGCCGCACCGCGACGCGATGCCCGAGGAAGTGGTGGCGGGCGACGCCGTCATCGCTGGGGCCGCCGCGCGGATGGGTCGCGTCATGCCAGCCGCAGACGAGGTACCGCAGCTGTTGCGGCGCAATTTCGAGAATCCGCGCTGGGAGGAAGTCGCCGGGCGCTGCCTTACCTGCGGCAATTGCACGATGGTCTGTCCGACCTGCTTCTGCACCACCGTCGAGGAGGTCACCTCACTCGACGGCGCCGAGAGCGAGCGTATGAGACATTGGGATTCCTGCTTCACGATCGATTTCTCGTACCTCCACGGCGGCAGCGTGCGCGCTTCGCCGCGTTCGCGCTATCGCCAGTGGATGACCCACAAACTGTCGACATGGTGGGACCAGTTCGGCAGCTCGGGCTGCGTCGGCTGCGGACGCTGCATCACCTGGTGCCCGGTCGGGATCGACATCACCGAGGAGGTGGCGGCAATCCGAAGCGGCGACACCGCCGCGGCGGAAAAGGGGAAGTAACGGCATGCAGGTGCACGGGCTCGAAAGGCTCATTGCCGAGCACCCGTTCTTCGCCGGCATGGCGCCGGAGCATTGCGACTTGATCGGCGGTTGCGCCAGAAACGTCCGGTTCGGGCCGAGTGAGTACCTGTTTCGCGAGGGCGAGCCTGCCGACGAATTCTTTCTGATCCGGCACGGACGGGTGGCGCTCGAGATCATGGCGCCGGGCCGCGGGCCGTTACGCTTTCTGACCGTCAATACCGGGGAGATCGTCGGGGAAGCGTGGCTCGTCGCGCCTTATCGCTGGATCTTCGACGCGCAGGCACTGGAGTTGACCCGCGCGTTGTCGATCGACGCCCGATGCCTGCGCGACAAATGTGAAGACAACCACGATTTCGGCTACGAGATGATGCGGCGTTTCATGGCGATGCTGGTGCAGCGCCTGCACGCCGCGCAGCTGCAGATCCTCGATGTCTACGGCCCCGGCGCCTGAGCCGCCGATGGTGCCGGTCGTGGCGCGGGTTCGCGGCCGCCGCCGCGAGACGCGCAATACCTGGACGTTGGCGATCGATGCCGGCGGCCTCGAGTTCCGGCCCGGCCAGTTCAACATGCTCTACGCCTATGGCATCGGCGAGATTCCGGTCAGCGTCAGCGGTGACCCGGGTACGCCCGGTCCTCTTATTCATACGGTCCGCGCCGTCGGGGCGGTGTCGCAGGCGATAACGCGGCTGAAGCCGGGCGATGCGCTCGGGGTGCGCGGCCCTTACGGCACCGCCTGGCCGGTCGGGGAAAGTCAAGGCAGCGACGTCGTCATCGTTGCCGGCGGGCTCGGGCTCGCGCCTTTACGACCGGCGATCTACCGGCTTATCGCCGAGCGCGACCGTTACGGCAGCATCGTGATACTCTACGGTACCCGCAGTCCGGCGGACATCCTGTTCCGGCGCGAGCTCGAACGTTGGCGTCGCCGGCTCGACATCGAAATCGAGGTGACGGTCGACCACGCGGACAGCCTATGGCGCGGCCATGTCGGCGTCGTCACGAATTTGGTCGGCCGTGCTGCTTTCGATCGGGACCATGCCGTCGCCCTGGTCTGCGGCCCGGAGATCATGATGCGCTTCACCGCCGGCGCGCTCGAAGCCGCCGGCGTCGCCCCGGAGCGGATCTTTCTTTCCTTGGAGCGCAACATGAAATGCGCCGTCGGGCAATGCGGTCACTGCCAGTTCGGCCCGACCCTGGTATGCCGCGACGGAGCCGTCATGCGCTACGACCGGGTCAGCCGGCTCTTGCCCGTGCGGGAGTTGTGAGATGGCGGCTACGACCAGGCGTAAGCCGAAACTCGCGGTGTGGAAGTTCGCTTCCTGCGACGGCTGCCAGTTGAGCCTGCTCGATTGCGAAGATGAGCTGCTCGCCCTCGCCGGGAAGATCGACATCGCCTATTTCCCCGAGGCGTCGCGGCGCATCGTGGCGGGGCCGTACGATCTGTCGCTGGTCGAGGGCTCGATCACGACGCCGGCCGACGCCGAACGCATTCTACGCGTGCGCCGGCGCTCGCGCCGCCTGGTGACGATCGGGGCCTGCGCCACCGCCGGTGGGATTCAGGCGCTGCGCAACTTCGCCGACGTCCGCGAGTTTGCGGCGGCGATCTATCCTCATCCGGAATACGTGAAGACGTTGGCGACATCGACGCCTATCGGCGCCCATGTGCCCGTCGATTTCGAGCTGCAGCGGCTGTCCGATCGACAAGGGTCAGCTGCTCGAGGTCATCAAGGCGTTTCTCGCGGGACGCAAGCCGGCGATCGCCGATTACAGCGTCTGCATCGATTGCAAGCGCCGGGGCAATGTTTGCGTCATGGTCGCGCACGGGACACCCTGCCTGGGTCCTGTTACACACGGCGGGTGCGGCGCGATCTGCCCGTCCTACGACCGTGGCTGCTATGGTTGCTTCGGCCCGGTCGAAGGCGCCAACACCGCTGCGATAGCCCGCGAATTTGCGTCGCTCGGCATGGCGCGCCGCGACATCGCCCGGGTATTCCGCACTTTCAACGCCGCCGCCGAGGCGTTCCGGAAAGAGGCCGAGGAGCATGGCGAATAGGACGCTGCGGGTCGATTACATCGCGCGGGTCGAAGGCGAAAGCTCGCTGGATCTGCGGATTCGCGACGGCAAGGTCGAACGTGTCCGCCTCAGCATCTTCGAGCCGCCGCGATTTTTCGAGGCGTTGCTGCGCGGACGCGGGTTCGGCGAGGTGCTCGACATCGTCGCGCGGATCTGCGGGATCTGTCCGATCGCCTACCAAATGAGCGGCGTGCACGCCATCGAGGAGGCGCTGGGGATCGTGGTCGACCCGCCGACCCGCATCCTGCGCCGGCTGCTCTATTGCGGCGAGTGGATCGAGAGCCACGCGCTGCACATCGTGATGCTGCACGCACCCGACTTCCTCGGCTATCCCGACGGCATCGCGATGGCCCGCGACCACCCCGACGCCGTGCAGCGCGGGCTCGCGCTCAAAAAGGCCGGCAACGAGCTGCTAACCTTGCTCGGCGGCCGCGCGATCCATCCGGTGAACGTAAGGGTCGGTGGGTTTTACCGGGTGCCGAGCCGCGGCGACTTCGCCCCGGTGGTGGAATCGCTGAAACATGCGCGCGACCTGGCGATCGCAACTTTGCGCTGGGCCGCGACCTTTTCGTTTCCCGACTTCACCCACGATTACGAGTTCGTCGCCCTGCGTCATCCCGACGAATACCCGATGAATGCCGGGCGGATCGTGTCCTCGGCCGGTCTTGACATTGCCGCCGCCGATTACGAAACCGAGTTTATCCAGCGCCAGGTACCGTACTCAACGGCGCTGCATTCGGTGCTGGGACGGCGCGGCGCCTATCTTGTCGGACCGATGGCGCGCTATGCGCTCAACCGCGACCGATTGCCGGCGGAGGTGCGCGCGCTTGCGGACGAGGCCGGCCTCGGCCCGACGTGCCGCAATCCGTTCCGCAGCATTCTGGTTCGCGCCGTCGAGGTGGTCTACGCCTGCGGCGAGGCGCTGCGGTTGATCGCCGACTACGAGCCGCCGGCGCGAGCCTTCGTGCCGGCCGAGCCGCGGGCCGCCGTCGGCTATGCGTGCACCGAGGCGCCGCGCGGCATCCTCTATCACCGCTACCGGCTCGACGACGAGGGCACCATCGTGGAAGCCCGCCTCGTTCCGCCGACCTCGCAAAACCAGGGCGTAATCGAAGAGGACTTGCGGCAGGTCGCAACCGCGGGTCTCGATCTCGACGAGGACGCGCTGAAAGCCAATTGCGAGCAGAGCATCCGCAACCATGACCCGTGCATCTCCTGCGCGGCGCATTTCTTGACGCTGCGCGTGAACCGGGCATGAGCGGCGGCGACCCACTCAGCGTGCTGGTCGCCGCGATCGGCAATCCGGATCGCGGCGACGATGGCTTTGGGCCGGCAGTCGCCGACCGGCTTCAGGGAAGGGTGCCGGCCGGGGTTCGGGTTATCGAATGCGGCGGCGATGTCCTCAGCCTAATCGAGGAGTGGGCCGGGTTCTCGGCGGTCCTGGTCGTCGATGCGGCAGCGCCGATTGGTCGACCGGGCCGCATCCATCGCCTTGATCTCCACGGCCCGTCGCCCCTTGTCACCTTTGCGCGCGGCTCCACCCATGCCGTCGGGATCGCCGAGGCGGTAGAGCTTGCCCGCATTCTCGGCCGGTTGCCCCGCCACCTCGTCGTTTACCTGGTCGAAGGCGAACGGTTCGACATCGGAGCGCGATTGTCGCCGGCGGTCAACGACGCCGTCGATAGAGTGGCGGAGAACATCCTCGCTGAACTTTCGCGGAGGTCGGCGGGGCTTCAGGAAGGATCGGCCGACCATGCATGAGACAGCTCTGGTCCGGGATATCGTTCACCGCATCGAAGACCTAGCGCGCTCGGCGGGCGCGCGTCGGGTGACCAGGGCCAAAATCTGGCTCGGCGCGCTGAGCCATCTTTCTGTCGAGCACTTTCGCGAGCATTTCGTCATCGAAGCGCGAGATACCCTCGCCGCGAGAGCAGTATTGGAAATCGCTGTGTCGGACGATCCTCGCGATCCGCATGCACAAGACGTCCGATTGGAGAGCGTCGATATCGATGAATGATTCGGGGGGCCGAACCGAAGCTTTCACAGCGTAGCTTTTGCGCTGAACCTAGAGCGGTTCACGTGCCGCCTCGCGGCCGTCGACATCGTGAAATATATCGGTCATCGAGCGTCGTCCGGTTCCGGGCGGCTCGCGATCGGCAGGGTCATCCGGAATACGGTGCCACGCGGCGATCCGGGCGTGGTGGTCAATCGCCCGTGATGCGCCTCGACGATCTCCCGGCAGATCGACAATCCGAGGCCCATTCCGGTCTTCTTCGTCGTCACAAATGGCTGGAACAGCCGATCGGCCAGCTCCGGTGCGATGCCGGGGCCGCTATCGGCGACGATCACCTCGGCCATTTCCTGATCCGGGACAGTTCGCGTGGCGACGACGAGTTCGCGCAACTCCATCTCCTCCATCGCCTCGATGGCGTTGCGAACGAGATTGAGCACGACCTGCTGAATTTGCACATGGTCGACGAGAACCAGCGGCAGGGCATGGTCGAGCTCAAGCGAGGTGCGCACGCCGCGTTGCCTCGCGCCGACGAGGGCAAGGGCGAGCGCTTCCTCGACCAATTGGTTGAGGCTCTCGATGCGGTGCTCGGTTTCGCCCTTGCTGACGAATTGGCGCAACTGACGAATGACCTCGCCGGCGCGCTGCGCCTGAGCGATCGCCTTCTCCATGATCTCGCCGAGACGTTCGGGACCGCCGGCACCGGTAGCGAGCAGCTGACGACCAGCCTCCAGGTAATTCGTCACCGCCGTGAGCGGCTGATTGAGCTCGTGCGCCATTGTCGAGGCCATCTGTCCCATGACGCTGAGCCTCGAGGCGTGCAACAGCTCGGCCTGAAGATCCTGAATCCGGCGCTCGGCCTCCTGTCTTTCGGTCAAATCGCGCACAAATCCGGTGAAAAACCGGCTTCCCATGAAGGCGAACTCACCGACCTGCAACTCCATTGGGAAAGTCTCGCCATCTTTGCGCAGACCCACGACCACCCGTCCGATGCCGATGATCCGACGCTCGCCGGTGCGAAGATACCGGCCGAGATAGCCATCATGCGCTTCGCGGTAAGGCGTCGGCATCAGGATGTTGACGTTACGCCCGATCACCTCGCCGCTGTCATAGCCGAACAGCCGCTCCGCCGCCGGGCTGAAGGACTGGATCGTTCCCTGCGCATCGATGACGACGATCGCGTCGGGGACCGTGTCGATGATCGAGCGCAGCCGCAGCTCGCTTTCGCGCTGCGCGAATTCTGCTGCCTTGCGGTCGGTGATGTCGCGAATAATGCCGATAAAGACCGGTTCGTCGCCGTCGCACGCCTCGCCGACGGAGAGGTCCATCGGAAACACCGACCCGTCCTTGCGTTGTCCGACTACCTCGCGGCCGATCCCGATGATCTTCTTGTTGCCGGTGCGCAGATAGTTGGCGAGATAAGTGTCGTGCTGGCCAGCATAGGGCTCGGGCATCAGGCGCTTAACGTTGCATCCGATCAGCTCTTCCGCGGCATAGCCGAAGAGCCGCTCGGTTGCGTGATTGACCGAGCGGATGGTGCCAGTCCGGTCGATCACCACGATGGCGTCGACGGCGGTGTCGACGATTGCCCGATAGAGCGAATCGGCGAGACTTCCGCCATTTTCATTTTCCGAGTTCGACCCTGCCGCACCCATTCACCGAACCCTCGAAGTTGGGCTCGCCGACGGCCCCCCCTTCGGAAGCGAGTCTTGAATAGCATGGACAAACTGCTCGGCGGAACCCTCGAAGAAGCGGTGTCAGCGCTCGCAAAGGCGCTTTATTTCGTGTGCCTCGATTGTGTCACCCGTCGGCGATTCGAGCTTCACCACTTCGTGGCCATCACGAAGGAGGATACAGGCCACCGCGATCGCAGCCCCTCGGTCTGCTGCCGGAGCACTAAATTGTTGATCGCCGCGCCGATAATGCACATGCCAGCCCATCGGCTAAATTGACATGTTTCGCAGGAGCACTACTGATTCATATCAACATGCGGCCGCATTGCCGAGCTTAAGGCCAGCCGTGGGGCGTCAGTTGGGCTCCGACAAGGTCACCTGGATAAGATTGACCAGACGGCTGGCGGCAAAGGGTTTGTCCACGATTTTGGTCACGCCGAGGCTAGCGGCACGCTCCCTCGTGCTTGTGTCAAGCCGACCCGAGATCAGAATTACCGGCAGCCGAATGCCTTCTCGCCGCAGATGGTCGACAACATCGAGACCACTCATACCAGGCATCTGCTGGTCGATGACCAGGCAACCCGCCCTGCTAACCCGATCATCGGCAAGAAAATCGGCTCCCGACCCGTATGATTGCACGCCGAACCCGAAGGTTTCGAGCAATGCCTTTAGTGAATCGGCCACCGCCTCGTCATCATCGACGATGCAAATACGCTCGCGGGTCTGTTCGGGTGGGCGGCGTTCCCAAGAAACGGGCATGCTGACCTCGTCGTGAATAGCCCCAATCTGATCTGGGTTCGAATAGTGCGCACTGACCTGGATCAATCCGCTACCGCAACCCGTCCATCTCGCCCATCACGGCAGGCCCGCTACTGAGCGGGGAGTTTAGTCACCGATCCGGATAGCGGCGTCGGCTGATCGCTCGCAGCGAGAGCCGGCTGCAATGCCCCGCTGTCGTAAGCTGCACGCTCAGCGAAGGGTGTTTATGTAAGCGATCAACTCGTCGATTTCGGTCCGCGTCAGTGACAGATCCGGCATGGCCCCGTGCGGATGCGACAGGAAAGCCCGAAGCTGGTCAACGGTCAATCCACTGTGCGCGATCATCTGGAAGCTCGGCGGACCTTGCGGAACGGGGCCGGCGGAATTATTGCTGATGACGTGGCAATTGGCGCACCATTGCCGAGCGAGTTGTGCGCCGTTGTCGGCGGCGGCGGCCCGGGCCGGATGAGCATTGCCCAGGGCGAGCATCAGAAGAATCAACGTGGTGCCGAGCCGTCTGTCGAACACTGTGGTGCACCCTTTCGGCTTGTCGCGATAGGCAGCGATTTTTCGGGCTATTATAGGCGCCGGCTGCATCATCATCGCATCAATCCGAATTCAATGCAGTGGCTGGGGTTCAGCTCTATACTCGCGGCTCCAGGGATGCCGAAAGCTGCTTTGCCGCCTCGCTGAGTTCACTGCGGTGCTGCTCGTCGAGCGGCTCGCGCGCGGTCAATGATCTCGCGAGCTCCGCGAGGATATCCGCCAAAAGACCATAATGCAGATGGATCACGGCCTCCCGCCGATCCTCGCCCGGCCGCACCAGCCGGACGGCGACGCTGTCCGCGTCAGCGTAGGCATCGAACTGCGAATGCCGGCTGAAACTGCCGATGTAAGCTTTATCGGGAAAATCGACGGAGACCTCTGCCTTGTCGGCAATCGGATGCATGGTCATCTCTTTGCTCCACTGACAACCGCCTGGCGGTCGCGAAAAAGTCCTAGCTCAACAGGTAAACCCCAACTCGCCTCATGTGGTCTTCAACGCGCCGAACGCCCGGGGTATTCTCGGCGGCAACGACGAGTGCTCGCTTTTCCTGCTCGGAAAGATAGGAGGACCACAAATGCACGACACCATCCTTGACGGTCACGTTCGCGGGTGAGACCTCAGCCCATTTTTGTGCCTTCAACTCGGCCAATAGCTCGTCCCGGATCGTGCGGTCGTCGAGTTCCGCGCTGCTCGGCGGTTCGTTGACCGTCATCGCGAGCGCCCGGACGAGGTTCGCTCGGCTGACGATGCCGACGAGTTTGCCGTCCCGTACGACGGGCACCCGCTTGATCCGGTTCGTCTCCAGCAGAATAGCGATATCGGCGAGCGGGGTCGTGTCGCTGACCGAGATGACATCGCGCGTCATCACGTCCTTCACCTCGCGACCATGCGACTTGATGTAATCCCCGGCGAGCTGGTTCGTTGACGCCATCATTTCGAGCCACCAAGAGCGGCGCGGCTCAGTTTCGGTTTCGCTACGATGTAAGAGATCTCCCTCGCTGACCATGCCGACCACGCAGTGGTCTTTATCGACCACTGGGACCGCGCTGATGCCACGCTCGGCCAGGAGCTTTGCGACCTCGGCCACGGATGCGTTCTCGCCGACGGTTATCACTTTAGTCGTCATTACTTCTACCGCGCGCATCGGAACGCCTCCGGAGTTGCTTTCCGGTTCACTAGACTGCGGGAGCCGCTATACCGCATTGACCCAGATCAACCCGCCGGAGCACAGGCCGCAGCCGTTTGCATCGCGGCGCCTCGTACGGTTTTGTCGGTAGTATCAATCGTCCACTAAATACATCGAGATCGCGAGGCCAGTTCGACGAGCCAGCGCTCTTCGCTTTCGCAAAGGTCTTTCAGCGGACATACGGGGCAACGTTTCCCGTCATCATCGTGCCCCCTGTTTTGACAGGCCGCGCGAAGTGTACAAGCCGGCGAGACGGGGTAATAGCTGTCAGGCTTGGCGAGCTTATCGTTCATGTGCGCCTCTTCAGGCGGAGCGGGCTTGTATCAGACGATCGAAAACCGGAGAAGCGCGTTGATCCAAATCAGAATCTCGCTGCGGGAGCGGGGAGCGGGGTTTACATCGCAGCAGCGGTGACCTTGCGGAAGCGCAGTAAAGCGAGCCCAAGAAACAATCCGCCGATCAGCGCGACGGCGGCAAACTGCGGCCACACAACGGCTAAGCCGGCGCCGCGGTAGAGGATCGCCTGGGCGAACGACACGAAATGCGCGGTCGGCGACGCCTGCATGACTGTCGCCAGCCATGGCGGCATGCTCTCGAGCGGCGTATTGCTGCCGGAAAGCATCGCCAGCGGCATGTAGACAAGCATAAAGAGCAGGCCAAGCTGCGGCATCGAACGCGCCACGGTGCCAAGGAAGATGCCGACCGCAGTCGCAAAAAACAGGTAGACCGCCACGCCGACCATGAACAGCGGGATCGACCCGGCGATCGGAATGTGGAGCAGCCCGCGCACGACGAGGTTGAGCGAGAGGCCGACCGCCACGAGTGATCACTAGCCCGTTTGCCCAGATCTTCGCCATCGCGATCTCGAACGGGGTCAGCGGCATGACCAAGAGGTGGTCCATCGTGCCGTGCTCGCGCTCGCGGACGATGGCGGCGCCCGAAAGTACGATCGCCAGCATCGTGATGAAGTTGATGATCCCCATGACGCTGGTGAACCAACTCGTCTCGACATTCGGGTTGAATTCGATGCGCACCACGAGATTGACCGGCGACAGCGCGGTGCCTTCGGCGCGGGAGAGAAAATCGTTGATCTCGGTCATGATGATCTGCTGCGCATAGTCGGAACCGAGCCCGGCCTGCACCATCGCGGTCGCATCCACGTTGAGTTGGATCACGGGCTGGCGGCCGGCGAGGACATCACGCGCGAAATTCGGCGGGATGTCGACAACGAAGGTGTACCTGCCGCTGTTCATCAGTGGAACGATGTCGCGCTCGGCGATCGGCCGCGCCAACTGGAAGTAAGGCGGCAAAAACGCGCGGGTGATGCGGCGCGACAGTTCGGAATGATCCTCGTCGACGATGCCGACCGAGGCATTGTGCACCTCTTGCGAATTGCTTTGCGCCTGCGCGATGACGGCGAGGGAAAACGCGTAGAAGACCAATGCCAGCAGCACGTAATCGTGCAGGAAGCTGCGCAATTCCTTAGTGCCGAGCCAAAAGATGTTGGCGATTTTTTGCACCGCGGTGTCTTCCTAACGCTCCTGCTTGCGCAACAGCAGGAGACTGAGCGATGTCAGGACCGGAATGAAGATCGCGAGAATGGCCAGGTTGCCGGCAAGATCGGAAAAGCCGAGGCCCTTCGTGAAGGTGCCGACGCAGACCGGCAGGAAATAGGTCATCGGGAAACCGCGGCCCATGATCCATGCGATCCCGGAGATCGAGGATACCGGGACCTGCCAACCGGCAAACATTGTGGCCGGCAGAAAGGTCAAAATGGCGGTCCCGAACAGCGCGGCGATCTGAGTGCGGGTGAATGTGGAAATCAGCATGCCATAAGCCGTCGTCGTGGTGACATAGATCAGGACGCCGAGGAACAGAGTCGGAAAACTTCCTTTGAGCGGCACCCGAAAAACGAACAGTGCCATCGCAAACATCAGGGCGAAATTGACTGTCGCGACCCCGATGTAGGGTAGCTGCTTACCGAGCAGAAATTCGATGCGGGTAACAGGCGTCACATAAAGATTAGTGATCGAGCCGAGCTCTTTTTCCCGGACGATGGCAAGCGCCATCAGGATCGCCGGGAACAACGCCAGCAGCAAGGACATGGTCGCAGGAACCATCGCATAGATGCTGTCGAAATTCTGGTTGTACTTGAAGCGGATCTCGATATCGGCGGGCGCGGCCGGCGCCGGCTGGCTCGTCGTCACGATCGGATCAGATAGGTAAAGTTGATGCATGGCTTGGAGATAGCCGCGGATCGTCTGGGCGATGAACGGCCTTGCGCCGTCGATCCAGGCAGCGACCCAAGTGGGCCGCCCGCGCTCGATATCTCGGCCGAAGCCGGGCGGGATTTCGATTGCGGCCTCGATGCCGCCGTTCTGCAGCCGCCGCTGGAGATCGGCATAGTCGGCAAGCGGGGCCTTTTCAACGAAGTAGGTCGAGCCGCGCAATTCCTCGAGATAGGCGCGGCTTTCGTGGCTCTGATCGTGATCGAGCACAGCGAACGTAAGATTGTTGACGTCGGTCGAGATGCCGAACCCGAAAACGAGCATCATGAAGGCGGTGCCGAACAAGGCGAACCCGACCCGGATCGGATCGCGTACCAGTTCCAGCGTTTCGCGGATCGTGCAGGCGACCAGGCGCCGCAGGCTGAAGGACGAGCCCCCGCTCGGCGGCCGCGGCGCGCCGCTGGGTCCCGCCGTCTCTTCGGCCACGGGGGCGGGCTCCGCCGCCGGGACGACGCCACGCGATCCGCTCGCCTCTTCGAGGTAGCTGATGAACGCATCCTCGAGCGTAGCGGCGCCGCGCGCGTTGACGAGACCCGCGGATGTATCGGTCGCCAGCACGCGACCGGAATCCATCAGCGAAATGCGGTCGCAGCGCTCGGCCTCGTTCATGAAATGGGTCGAAACGAAGATCGTCACGCCTTCATTGCGCGACAGATCGATCAGCAATTCCCAGAACCGATCGCGCGCCAGCGGGTCGACGCCCGAAGTCGGCTCGTCAAGGATCAGCATCTCGGGCTCGTGAACGATCGCGACGGCGAGCGACAGCCGCTGGCGGATGCCGAGCGGCAGGTCCTCGGCGCGCTGATCGACATGGTCGGCAAGGCCGAAGCGCTCGATCAGTTCGGCGATGCGCGCCTTTCCCTCCCGCACCGGAAGATGGAACAGGCGGGCGTGGAGCTGAAGGTTCTGGCGAACCGTCAGCTCGGAGTAGAGCGAGAACGACTGTGACATATAGCCGACGCGCTTGCGCGCGCCGAGGTCGCTGGCATCGAGCGGCCGTCCGAACAGCAGCGCCTCGCCCTCGCTCGCCGGCAAGAGCCCGGTCAGCATCTTCATCGTGGTCGTCTTGCCGCACCCATTCGAGCCGACGAAACCGAAGATCTCGCCGCGCTCGATGGCAAAGCTGACGTGGTCGACCGCGGTGAAATCGCCGAACCGGCGAGTGAGGCCGCGCGCCACAATCACCGGCTCGGTCTCGATCGACCGGCGCGGCGGGATTTGCAATGCGCGGTGACTGGCCCTCTGCTGTTGCGGGAGCAGTGTGATGAAAGCGTCCTCGACAGTCCGTGCCCCCGTCGCCGCCTTGAGTTCCGCCGGCGTGCCGGCCGCCAGAATCTTTCCGGTATTCATTGCGACGAGCCAGTCGAACCGCTCGGCCTCTTCCATATAGGCGGTCGCGACGACGACGCTCATGCCCAAGCGGCGTCCGCGGATCCGCGCGATCAGCTCCCAGAACTGGCGACGTGACAGCGGGTCGACGCCGGTCGTCGGCTCGTCGAGGATCAACAGATCGGGATCGTGGATCAGCGAGCAGCAGAGCCCCAGCTTTTGCTTCATGCCGCCTGATAATTTCTTTGCCGGGCGGTCGGCAAACGGCGCCAGCCCGGTGCTGGCAAGAAGCTCGGCAATGCGCCGTTCCCGCTCGGTGGCGGACTGTCCGAACAGGCGGCCAAAATATTCGATGTTCTCGCGGATGCTGAGATCGGGATACAGATTCTTTCCGAGCCCTTGCGGCATATAGGCGATGCGGGGGCAAACGGCCGCGCGATGCGCCGCATCGGCCATGTCGCCGTCGAGAACCCAGACTTTTCCGGACTGAATATGGCGGGCGCCGGCGATGATGGCGAGCAATGACGACTTGCCGACGCCGTCCGGCCCGATCACCCCGACGAGGCAGCCGGCGGGAAGCGTCAGTGTGACGCCATCAATGGCGATGGTCTTGCCATAACGCTGGGTAATTCCCGCGATGCGCACAACCGCGCCGTTTTCTCCTGTCGTGCCGAGGCCATTTTCTGCAGTCGTGCCGCTTGCAGCGGTCATGACGGGGCCGGAGCGCGGGGAGGTGCGCTCGGTTGCAGGCTGGCCGGCCAAGCAACGGAAGAATCGGTGCGGACATAGGCGACCCCGGGCAGCCCGCTTCTGACCATCGCCTCGCGACCTTTGAGCCGCTCCCGATCAATCCGCACCCGGATCCGGAACATCAGCTTGTCGCGCTCATCCTTGGTCTCGACAGTTTTCGGTGTGAACTGCGCCTCGCTCGCGACAAACACGACCTTGGCCGGGATCACATGCGCGGGATAGGCGTCAAGGACGATGCGGGCCTCGGCGCCGATCCTCACCCGGCCGGCTTCTGTCGTCGGCAAATAAATGTCCATGTAGACATAGGAGGCGTCGAGCATCGTGAAGACTTTGCCGCCAGCGGGCAGAACCTCGCCGACATTGGCGACACGGTATTCGATCGGACCATCTTTTGGTGCGACGAGAGCATTATCAACGATATTGACCCGGTACAGCTCGACATCGTGCTCGGCGGCGTCGAGCGCGTGCTGCGCCTCAGCGACCTTTTCGTTTGCGGCATTTTCCGCCGCAACAGCGGCATTTCTCAGCTGAGTCTGCTGATCGAGCAATTCGACCGTGGCATAACCCCGAGGGACGAGCGCGCTAGTGCGGTCGAGTTCTTGCTGGGTAAACTTCACTTGCGTCTGCTGCTGCGCGAGATTGGCCTTGGCCTCGTCGAGCGCGCGACGCGCTAGTTGCACCAGGGCTGTATCCTTTTTGAGCGTCGCCTGCAGATCCTTTGTATCCATCACCGCGACGACCTGACCCGCCCTTACCAAATCGCCTTCATCGGCGAAAAGCTTCAAAACGCGGCCGGCAAACTTGGTGTCGATGTCGATTTCGTCGGCCTCGAGCCGGCCATTGCCCGAAGCGATGCCGGGCGGCAGGCCCGATCCCGAGTGAAGCCACCAGTAACCGGCCGCAGCCGCGGCGGTCAGCAGCACGAGGGGCAGCAGAGCCGTCTGAGCCAGCGCCGTGGGGCGCGCGCATTCGGCGCCGGCGGCACTACCGCCGGCAATTGCACGGAGGCTGGCGGCCCGATGATCTCGGCACGGGCTGCGGGGCTCTCGGCGCGGATATCGGGAGTCTTGTCTGTGGTCATCGGCGTGATCCGGGTTTGCGTTATGGCACCGGAGCCACGATTGTTCCAGGCTGGCGCGGACCAGCTCGATAAGCCAGGCAACGGCAAGTGGTTTCTCCAAGTTGCCGTGACCCCGAGCTTGCCCGCGCTCGGTGATGGCGCATCGAGCCGGCCGCTGATCAGCATCGTCGGAACGAAAACCGCTTCGGGCTGCAATGCGTCAACTGTAGCAGCAACCGGAAAGATACTTCCGCTGCGACCGGGAGCACGCTGGCCGCGGCGTGCACTGGCCGATGTCATGCGGGGAGCGCGACTAGATCAGCGGTGGTGTGCCAATTGCCATATACGATCAGGGCTCACGCTGACCTCGGGATTCCTGCCACGCGAGCGGGCTCAGGCTTCACCGACCGCTTCGAGCGCACCCAGGTCGCGCAGCTCGATCCGGTGCGGATTTGGGATCGCGACGGACCCGGCGCGCTTGAAGGCGGACAGCACGCGGCACACGGTTTCGATCGTCAGGCCGAGATAATCGGCAATGTCATTGCGCGACATTGGCAGGTCGACCACTCGTCTGGTGTCGCGCCGCTCGGACATCTCCAGAAGGAAGCTCGCGACCCGCTCCGGCGCAGTCATCCGCCCCAGCAACAGCGTCCGGGTCTGGGCATGGGCCAGATCGCGCAAGGTCATATCGCACAGGCAGCGGGCCAGCAGCGGGTTCTCGTCGATCAAACGCTCGGTCGCGCGACGCGGGTAGCGCATCACGATAACCTTGCCCACTGCTTCCGCCGAAAACACCCGTTCGCTGATGTTTTCGAACCCAAAGCAGTCGCCGCCGAAGCAGAATTCGGCAATATGGCGGCGGCCATCGGCAAGTAGCTTCGAGACCCGCACCGTCCCCGAGACCACCTTGTACCATCCATCCGACGGATCGCCCTCGGCATAGATCTCTTCGTCGCGCGCAAAGCTGCGGCGAGAGCCGATCCGCTCGAGCGCAATCAGCGCATCGAGCTGGCCGGACTGGGCAATGGCGGTGCCGTCCAGGCCGAGAGGATGCGAAGCGTCGGTGAGGCCGTTGGCGCCGAAATGATCGAATTGTCTGAACATCTGTCCCTCCATCCGCTTGGGATCGTCGGGACAATGGCGAAGACCTGAGGCCGCAGAAATCCGTATTGGTCCTTACGGGATGCTACCTACGGGAAACTACGTATTATCCGCCCGCGCAATCATTGCCGGCTGCGGCGTATAACGGTCGACGAAACTGCGGCGCGTATCCGCTCAGCGAAGGGTGCCGAATAGCAAGGCGCGTTTGTGAACAGGCATGCCGTGCGGTATTCGGAGCATCGCGATTACCTTCCCGCGCCCGGTTCGAGCTTCCGAAGCAGGTCGCGGACCTCCTTGACCCCAGGGACGTTCTCGGCGGCAATGCGCAGCGCAACTCGCTGCCGCTCATCGGTTAGAAAGCCTTGTAATTCAACCACGCCATTATCGACGACGATATCAACCGAATGGTGCGGCACCCAGGCCTGTCGCGCCAGCTCCGCCAAGAGTTGTTCGCGTATCGCAGCATCACTCACCGGTACAGCGGCCGGTTTTGGCGATCCCACAACAAACGCGTGTAAGATATCGGCGCGAGCGACGATTCCCACCAAGGCCTCGCCTCGGACAACGGGAAGTCGCTTAATATGATGACGTTCCATTAATCGGACAGCGTCCTCGAGAGAGGCATCCTCGGCGACCGTCACCACATCGGCGGTCATTACTTCCCCGACGTGGCGCCCATGAGCATGCGTATATTCCTCAGCGAGCCGCCCTGGGTCCGTCAGGAGCTCAATCCATCGCGGTTGATGCCGTTCGGTTCCGGTTTCAAACCGACGCAAGAAATCACCCTCTGTCACCATGCCGACAAGCTTGCCGTGGTCGACCACGGGGAAGCCGCTCAAATTGTATTGCAGCATTAGCTGCGCCGCCCTCCGCATCGAATCTCCGGGGGAGACCGAGATCACACCGCGGGTCATAACATCAGCTACTTGCATCGCCGCTCCCCACAACAGTTCGCCGATCTTCTAGAGACTGCCCAACAGCGCCGCGGTATCCAGCATGCGGCAGGAAAAGCCCCATTCGTTGTCGTACCAGCCGGTGACGTGCGTGAGCCCTTCGTCAACGACCTTGGTCTGCGTCGCATCAAAGATGCAGGAGGCCTGGTTATGATTGAAGTCGACGCTGACCAGCTGCTCGGTATTGTACTCCAGAATGCCACGAAGCTTCCCTTGGCTCGCGGCCTTCATCGCATCGTTGATCTGCGGCGCCGTCGCCTGGGTCCTCAGAACCAAATCGAGAGAAACCAGCGACACGTTGGGCGTCGGCACCCGGATGGCGGTCCCGTCGAGCTTCCCCTTGAGCTCCGGTATCACCAGACCGATCGACCGCGCGGCGCCGGTACTGGTCGGAATCATCGAAAGCGCCGCTGCCCGGGCGCGGCGCAGATCCTTGTGCAGGGTGTCGATCGTGTGCTGGTCGCCGGTGTAGGAGTGGATCGTCACCATGTAGCCGCTCAGGATGCCGAACGCGTCATGCAGGACCTTTACCATCGGCCCAAGGCAATTTGTCGTGCACGAAGCATTGGAGACCACCGTCATGTCGCGAGTAATCATCTTCTCGTTTACACCGTAAACGATGGTCGCGTCCGCTCCGGCCGCCGGAGCGGACACCAATACCTTGCGCGCGCCGGCAGTGAGCAGCTGCGCGGCCGACTCCTTCTTCGTGAAGTGCCCGGTGCATTCCATCGCTACGTCGACGCCATGGAACGGCACCTTGGTCGGGTCCTTCTCGGCCGAAACCCGGATCGGTCCGTAGCTCCGGCCCTGACAGCGGATCGTGAGGGCATCACCTTCTATTCCGACCTGGCCAGGGAAGCGCCCATGTACGCTGTCGTAGCAGAAGAGATGCGCGTTGGCCTCGATGGGTCCGAGATCATTGATTGCCACTGGGACAAGATCATCGCGGCCGTTCTCGATCAGCGCCCGCAAAACCAGCCGTCCGATACGGCCGAAGCCATTGATCCCAATTCTGACTGTCATTGCTCTTCGCCTTTCCTCTTCGCCCGGGGCGCAATCACTGCCCGTGGCTCAGATGCTCGGATGCCCGAAACACCCAGATGTCGCAGGCTATCGTCCTGGCCGGCTCAGGCTTTGATCCACATCAATCATCGCTTCTGCCCTTGGGGCCCCTATCGTCCCTCTAGCTGGCGACGATCACCTCCAGCGCCCCGGTGGCGGCAGCGTCAGCGAAGGTTTTGTCCGCGTCGAGGATATGGTCGAGCGAGAAGCGGTGGGTGATCAGCGCAGTGACGGCATCCACGAGCCGGGTGCGTGATCGTCCTGCGAGACCGGTCTTGACGCCGTGCACCCCGACATTGGCGGTGGTGCCGGCGTCACGTCGTCTTGACGATTTTGACGATGCCGTCGGGCGGCAGGAAGCGACATCCGTTGGCAATTCACCCCGGCGCCGCCTGCCCCGGTGCAAGCCGGGACGGAGTCGACGACGATTGCGCGCTGAGCCGCTCGACATCGGGGAGCCGGCAGAGCTGGGTGCCGCTACCCAACAGCGCCGCCGCGCCGGCCGCCATGCCGAAATGGACAGCCTCGGCCAGTGGCAGGCCTCGCGTCAGGCCGACGAGGATCCCCGCCAACATGCTGTCCCCGGCGCCGACTGTGCTACGCGCCTCGACCGGAATCGCCGGAACCCGCGCTCTCTCTTCTTGGCTGACGAGCAGGGCGCCGCGGGCACCGAGCGACAAAACGACAATCTCGGCGCGGCCTTGCGCGATCACCTCCCGGGCCGCCGCTTCCTCGTCGCGCGCGCCGCGGACTTCTCGTCCGACGAGTTGCTCGAGTTCGCGTAGGCTCGGCTTCAGCAGATAAATTCCCTGGCCCGCCTGCTTCAGCGCGGCGCCGGAGGTGTCGAGCACCAGCCGCTTGTCGTGCCGTTGCGCCAGCGTCCCGACGCGCGCGTAGAAATCGTCGGGAACGCCGAGCGGCAGGCTGCCGCTGGCAACGATATAGTCCGCTTGCGGCGCCGCGGCCGAAAGCGCGTCGAGGCAGCGCTCCTGATCGGCGGGGCCGATTTCGGGTCCGGGCAGGATGAAGCGATATTGGTTGCCACTCCGGCGCTCTTCGACGGCGAGGCTTTCGCGGGTGAACCCGGCAATGGCGACGGCCTGGTAGGCAACACCTTCCTCGTCCAACAGGTGCCGGATCATCTCGCCTGCGGCACCGCCGGCCGGGAAAATCGCCAGTGCCTCGCCGCCCAGCGCATGGACCGCCCGCGCCACATTAATGCCGCCGCCGCCGGCGTCGTAGCGCGGTGCCGTGCAGCGCAGCTTGTGCACCGGCTCGACCCGCTCGGTCGTGGTGGCGATGTCGAGCGCCGGGTTCATCGTCAAAGTGACGATCGCTGCCATGGCGGACACCTCTCGCGAGCGCTATTGGGCAGCGAGCGACGGCTTCGCGGCCGCCTGCTCGGCTTCATGCACGACGGTCAGGGTGCGCAGCAGGCTGGCTGCGTTGACGCTGATCGAATCGATCCCGAGCCCGGCCAGGAAGCGCGCAATCTCCGGATAATTGGCCGGCGCCTCGCCGCAAATCCCGACATGGCGGTGGTTGCGCTTCGCGCCAGTGACGGCGAGGCGCAGCATTTCGAGCATGCCGGGATCGCGCTCGTCGAAATCGAAGGCGACGATCTCGGAATCGCGGTCGACGCCCAAGGTCAATTGCGTCAAATCGTTGGAGCCGATGGAAAAGCCGTCGAACAATCGGGCGAAGGCATCGATCGCAATGACATTGTTTGGAATTTCGCACATGACGAAAATTTCGAGCCCGTTCTCGCCCCGCTTCAGCCCGTGCCGCGCCATTGCGGCGATCACCTGTTCCGCCTCCACGGCGCGGCGGCAGAACGGCACCATGATTTTCAGATTGGTCAGGCCCATCTCGCCACGCACCCGGGCGAGGGCGGCGCATTCGAGCGCAAAGCCCTCGGCATAGGCCGGGTGCGCATAACGCGAGGCGCCGCGGAAGCCGAGCATCGGATTGTCCTCCTTCGGCTCGAACCCGGCGCCGCCGATCAGGCTCGCATATTCGTTGGTCTTGAAGTCAGAGAGCCGCACGATGACCGGCTTCGGATAGAACGCGGCGGCGATCGTGCCGACACCCTCCGACAGCTTCTCGACAAAATAATCGGCCGGCCGGGCATAGTTGCGCACCAGCCTCGTAATCGCGGCGCGCGCCGTCTTGGACGCGACCTTGTCCGGCGAAACGAGCGCCATCGGATGCACGCCGATATGCTCGCTGATGATGAATTCCATACGGGCGAGCCCGACGCCGTCATTCGGCAGCATCGCCGTGTGGTAGGCGAGTTCCGGATTGCCGAGATTGACCATGATCTCGGTGCGGGGCCGCGGCAGCGCGCCCATCGGCACCCGCGTCGCCTCGAACGGCAGTTCGCCGCTCGTAAACCGAGCCGGTCTCGCCTTCGGCGCAGCTGACCGTCACGACCGCGCCGGTTTTGAGCCGCTCGGTCGCGCCTTCGGCCCCGACCACCGCCGGCACGCCGAGTTCGCGGGCGACGATCGCCGCGTGGCAGGTGCGGCCGCCGCGGCTGGTGACGATCGCCGCGGCCGTCTTCATGACCGGCTCCCAATCGGGGCTCGTCGATTGGGCGACCAGCACCTCGCCCGGTCGGAAGGCCGAAAGCCCGTGGGCGTCGGCGATCACCCGGACGGTCCCGGAGGCGATCTTCTCGCCGACCGCGCGGCCTGTGATCAGCACCGGACCTTTGGCCTGCAGCGCATAGGTCTCGAACGCCTCGGCCTTGCGCTGCGAAGCCACGGTCTCGGGGCGGGCTTGCACGATATAGAGCTTGCCATCCTTCCCGTCCTTGGCCCATTCGATGTCCATCGGGGTCGGGTGGCCGGCGAGCTTCGAGTAATGGTCCTCGATGCGGATCGCGTAGTCCGCGAGCTCCAGGACCTCGGCATCGGCGAGGCAGAAGCGTTCGCGTTCGGCCCGGTGGGTCGGCACGTTTCGCGTGCTGGCGTCGCCATGCCCGCGGGCATAGACGAGCCTCAACTCCTTGCCGCCGAGCGCGCGGCTCAGCACCGCGCGGTAGCCCTGCCGGAAGGTCGGCTTGTGGACGTAGAACTCGTCGGGGTCGACCTTGCCCTGCACGATATTCTCGCCGAGCCCCCAGGATCCGGTGACGAAAACCACGTCGCGGAAGCCGGATTCGGTGTCGAGCGTGAAGATGACGCCGCTCACTGCGAGATCGGACCGGACCATCTTCATGACGCCCGACCGACAGTGCCACCTTGAAATGGTCGAAGCCGTTGTCGAGGCGATAGACGATGGCGCGGTCGGTGAAGATCGACGCAAAGCAGCGGCGGCACGCGTCGACCACCTCGTCTTCGCCGTGCACATTCAAAAAGCTCTCATGCTGCCCGGCGAAGCTGGCGGTCGGCAGATCCTCGGCGGTCGCCGAACTGCGCACGGCGACCGCGACCCCGATGCCGCATTTCTGTTCGAGACCGCGATAGGCGGCCGCGATCTCCGCGCAAATCGCCGCATTGCCGGTGGCGTCATACACGAGACGGCGAGCGGCGGCGGCGCGCTCGGCAAGCAGCGCCACATTGTGATGATCGAAGCCCAAGAGCAGCCGACGAAGTTCCACCTCGACCCCAGCCTCGACCAGCGCTGTGCGATAGGCCTGCGCGGTTAGTGCGAACCCTTCGGGTACGCGGTCGCCGAGAAGCACGCGCAGTTCGCCGAGGGATGCGGTCTTGCCGCCGACGGCAGGCACATCCTGCAGCCGGATATCCTCGAACCAGCGGACATGGTCTTTGGCGGCCATAAGAGGTCTCCTGTTGCCGTCTGCGTCGTCGCCGACAATGTTGCTACCGGATAGCGCCGCGCCGCGTTGATTCAGATCAAGCCGCCGGCCGCTCGACGCCGCCATTGGATCCGGTGCGCACTGCTCGCAGCCCAGGGCCCAGCCTGAAGAGGACGTGCCACGCCGCACAGCGATATCACATCGCTGGTGGATCCCGGCCTTGGGCAAAGTCCGGTCCGGACCCGCCAGCCGGTCTTTGTCCCGTCTTTGTCGTAATCGGCCCGCACGGCAGCCGCCATACCGAGATTCCCGCCCGGATGCGGCAAGGGTGCTCGATGCCCCACCCTTTCTACGGCGTCGATTCCAGAAGACGCTGCGGCTGAACGGCGGCGAAATTGTATTTGCCGATGGTGCGGCGGATATGGTCGCGCGCAACCTTGGCAAGGGTCTTGTCGCGCAGCCAAATCGCGTCTTCGGGAGGAAAGTCTTAACCATCGTCGAAGTAAGATCGAAACCATTTTCTGGTTTCAGGATGGTTAAGGAAATGTCTTACACTTCCGAAAAACTGAAAGCCGTCGCACGAGACAATTTCCTTCCCGGTTTCCTGTTTCGCTGGAAGGCGGCATTGAACGGGGTGCCCGAGGCCAACCTCTATTCACCGACCTACCGCCCATGGGGCGGATTGCCGGAATTTCGCACCCTCTATGACGAGATCTCCAGACAAACATTGCTCAACGCGGAGCAAGCTTGGATCCTCTACAGCCTGGCTCAGCAAGCGCTGAGTGTCGATGGAGACTTCTTAGAGGCTGGTGTCTACCGCGGTGGAACGGCTCGACTCCTTTGGCGGGTCCTTGAAGGGTCGAGCCGTCAACGATGGCTTAATTTATTTGACACATTTGGCGGAATGCCCAAAACGGATCTCCAGCGGGATCTGCACAGAGAAGATGATTTTGCTGATACGAGTGTGGAGACCGTTTCGGCGTTTGTCGGGGGAGGACAACGGGTAATTTGCCACCAGGGGCTGATACCACACACGTTTCGCGGCCTCGAAAATCTGCGGCTCGGTTTCTCGCATATTGATGTCGACATTTATCGGTCGGTAGCAGACTGCTGTGCGTTCGTTTACCCCCGCACGACGCTCGGTGGTATTATTCTCTTCGACGATTATGGATTTCCGTCTTGTCCCGGTGCACGGCGAGCAGTGGATGAGTTCTTCGCTGATAAGCCCGAGTTCCCGATCGTGCTGCGCACCGGGCAGGCGATAGTGTTTCGGACTAATCTATAGTTGCTTCGGACGTAGCTGAGCGGATCGCGCCTCCACATGTGACTGGCGGTCAGGCTGACAAATTTACACTAGAACCGGGCTTTTCCGATCGAACGCCATTTCGTCGCGGCGTTCGGTTCACCAGCCTGATGCCGCATCCCTGCGCGGGCGCGCCGGAGTGGCACGATGGTGTCACGGCCGATGCAGCCCGTTGCCCCGACTTCGCGACTTGGCACCTCCTGTTGAAATCCTCTCTGCAAAACGCCGCTGCGATGTATCCTCGGCGCACGGCAGCGGCCGGCGGCGGCGAAATGCTACCGGCAACGGGAGAAAAAAATGGCGACAGTCGAGTTGGATTTGGCACCCGCCGAGACGCGCGACATCGATTATGTGGAGCGCGCGCGCGCCCTCGCGCCATTGCTCGAAGACGCCGCGGACGAGATCGAGGAGCGCCGCCAGCTGCCCGAACGCGTGGTCGAGGCGCTGGTCGAGGGCGGCTTTTTCCGTCTGCTGTTGCCGCGCTCCTTGGGCGGGGCCGAGCTCCACCCGCTGACCTATGTCCAGGTGCTCGAGGAAATCGGCAAGGCCGAGCCCAGCACAGCCTGGTCCTTGGGCCAGAATTCGGGATGCTCGATGACCGCGCCCTATCTCGACCCGGCGGTCGCGCGCGAGGTCTTCGGGCCGCCGCGCGGCATCCTCGCCTGGGGGCCGGAATTACCCGGCGCCGGGCGGGGCGTAGCGGTCGAAGGCGGGATTCGCGTCACCGGGCGCTGGGGGTTCGCCACCGGCAGTCGCCATGCCACCTGGCTCGGCGCGCACGTGCCGATCTTCGAGCCCGACGGCGCCCCGCGCATGAACCCGAACGGCCGCCCGTTCGTGCGCACCGTGCTGTTCCCCAAGACCAGCGCCAAGATCATCGACAACTGGCAGGTCATCGGCCTCAGGGGCACCGGCAGCGACAGCTACGCGGTCGAGGATCTCTTCGTGCCTCAGAGATACACCGCTTCGCGCGACAACCAGGCCGAGCGGCGCGAGCCCGGCCTGCTCTACAAATTCACCAGCGGCATGGTCTATGCGATGGGGTTTTCGAATGTGTCCTTGGGCATCGCCCGCGGCGCGCTCGAGGCGTTCATCGTTCTGGCGCGCGACAAAATCCCGCGCGGCGCCCGCAACCCGTTGCGCCAGAACAACGTGATCCAGGCGCAGGTTGCGCAATGCGAGGCTCGGCTGCGCTCCTGTCGAGCGTTTATCCACGCGACGTTGCGGGAAATGTGGGACGCGGCCGAGCGCACCGGCGACTTCCTGCCCGAGCAGCACGCCAGGCTGCGCCTTGCCTCGACCTGGGCGATCCAGCAATCGCGCGACGTCGTCGCCGCGGTCTACAGCGCCGCCGGGGCGACCGCGATCTTCAACGAGAACCCGTTCGAGCGCCGGCTCAGGGACATGCATGCCGGCAGCCAGCAAGGCCAGGGCCGCCCGGTCCACTTCGAGACCGTCGGCCAGATCCTGCTCGGCCTCCCTCCCGAAGGGCGCATGTTCCGGTAGCGAGAAGCTTAGCCGCCTAGCGCCTCGGGCGTCCGGCTCGCTTGGATGGGGGAGTTTTGATGCACTTTGGGCGTCCGCAGCGCCGGGTGGTGCAGGCGGCTAGGTCGATGTAATCTCAGCGCTATGCCTCGGCTCAGCGTCAACCTCAACAAGATCGCGCTGCTGCGCAACTCGCGCCGCACCGGGGTGCCGGATGTGGTGCGCTTTGGCCGGATCGCGCATGATGCCGGCGCCGATGGGCTGACCATGCATCCGCGCCCGGACGAGCGCCATATTCGCCGCGACGACGTCTTCGCGATCGCCGAGCTGATGCGGCCGTGGCGGCCGGGTTTCGAGCTCAACATCGAAGGCTACCCCGATCGGCGCCTTCTCGATCTCGTCGCGGAGATCAGGCCCGAGCAATGCACGCTGGTGCCGGACCCGCCGGACGCCTTGACCTCCGAGGAAGGCTGGAAGCTGGACGCGGCGCAGCACCGCCTCGTCGATCTGGCGCTTGCCGAGCTGAAGCCGCTCGGCATCCGCGTGATCCTGTTCCTCGACCCCGACCCGGCCGCTGTCGCCCCGGTCCACAACACCGGCGCCGACGGCATCGAGATCTACACCGGCGGCTATGCCGCGGCGTTTCGCGCGGGGAGCCCGGACGCGCTGCTGCGGGCGTGCGCCGCGACCGCGGAGCGCGCTGCGGCGCTCGGCTTGGTGGTCAATATCGGCCACGATCTCAACCTAGACAATCTGCCGCCTTTGGCCGCGGCGTTGCCGGCGGTGGCCGAGGCCTCGATCGGGCACGAGCTGACCGCCGACGCCCTAATCATGGGCTTTGCCGATGCGGTGCGGGCCTACCGCGCCGCGCTGAACGGCGCCACTGCAACCTGACGGCCATCCCAGCGAACACCGCACAAGTTGCGCGTCGCAGTATGATATAAGTCCCAACGGAGGATGGGCGCCGGGAAGCGAGTATTCATAGGTGACCCGCCGGCCGACGAGGATGCCTGCCGCGATGAGGTATGTCAGACGGGTGCTGCAGCCGGGCGAAACGGTTGTTTATGAGACGCAGCTGCATTGGCTGATCTATCTGCGGGCGATCATGGCGCTGATCGTTTGCCTCATTCTTGCCGGATCGGCGCTATCTGTCGCGAGCGACCAGAGGCAATATTTCAGCCTCGCCCTGTGGATCGGAGCGGCGATATTCGCCCTGTTCGCGCTGTCGACCGGACTAGGTGCGTTCGTTCGCCGCGCGACGACCGAACTCGCGATCACCGATCATCGGGTCATCTACAAGACCGGTCTGCTGTCGCGCCATACTCTCGAGATGAACATTTCCAAGGTCGAGAGCGTCGACGTCAACCAGACGATCCTCGGTCGCATTCTCGGCTATGGCACGATCATTGTCCGCGGCACCGGCGGAAGTCTCGAGCCGATGCGGAAGATCGCCGACCCGCTGACCTTCCGCAGCCACATCACGGCCGCCGATCAGGCCCACGCGTAGCAACGTTGGCCGCGGTGGCGGGGCGAGCCGCCCCGCGAGCGGCTCAAAACCGGTCCGATCGGTACGCCGACATGGGAACGGCTCACCGGTCGCGCGCCGATAAAGCATCTGGCTTGCGGAGCGCTTCTCCCGTAAGCTCGCGACCGAGTTCAAAGCAGGAACCCCGCCCCGAACGATCGTTCGAAATGCGCGATCGGGGCTTGTCACGAGGAGTTGGTCCTGGTGCCGTGCCGCCGCTCGATCTTAATGCGCCGCGCTGTCGTTGTCGCGGCCGCCGCCTTCCTGTTTGCCGCTCCGGCAGCTGTAGTGACCGCGCCGGCCATGGCTCGCCCGGCGCCCGACGGCTTCGCCGATCTGGCCGCCAAGCTGTTGCCCTCGGTGGTCAACATCTCGACGACGCAGACGTTGAAAACCGCTGGCGGAGGCGACCAGGACGCGCCCGACATGCCGCAGTTTCCGCCGGGCTCGCCGTTCGAAAAGTTCTTTCACGACTTCCTCGATCACGGAGTGCCCAAGGGCGAGCGTCCCGACCTCGGACCGCGTAAGGCGACCTCGCTCGGCTCCGGCTTCATCATCGATCCGGCGGGCTACATCGTCACCAATAACCACGTCATCGCCGACGCCGACCAGATCACCGTCATCTTGCACGACAACACCAATTTGAAGGCAACGGTCGTCGGCCGCGACACCAAAACCGACATCGCCCTGCTGAAGGTCAAAACAGACAAGCCGCTGCCGGCGACGGTCTGGGGCAACAGCGACGCCGCGCGGGTCGGCGACTGGGTGCTGGCGATCGGCAATCCGTTCGGGCTCGGCGGCAGCGTCACCGCAGGCATACTGTCGGCGCGCCAGCGCGATATCAATTCCGGCCCGTATGACGATTTTCTGCAAACCGATGCGCCAATCAATCGTGGCAACTCCGGCGGCCCGATGTTCGACATGGATGGCCGAGTCATCGGCATCAACACGGCGATTTATTCGCCCTCCGGCGGCTCGATCGGGATCGGGTTCGCCATCCCTTCGGCGCTGGCCAAGCTCGTCGTCGACGAGCTTAAGGACGAGGCCGACCATACCGTGCATCGCGGCTGGCTCGGCGTTCGCATCCAGGCGGTGACCGACGAGATCGCCGAAAGCCTCGGGCTCGTCAAGGCACGCGGCGCGCTGGTCGCCAGCCTCAGCGACAAGGGGCCGGCGCAGGCCGCCGGAATCCAGCCGGGCGATGTGATCTTGAAGTTCGACGGCAAGGATGTCGACGACATGCGGCAGCTGCCGCGGCTTGTCGCCGAGACGCCCGTAAACAAGGCGGTTGCTGTCGTCTTGTGGCGAAAGCGCGCCGAAACCACGGTTCAGGTCAAGATCGCCAAGCTTGATGAGAGCGATCAGCAGGTGGCCAGCGCGCAGGATGCGCCCAAGAAAACAGCCAGGACCGAGACCGGCGTCGTCAAGACGCTCGGCCTGACCCTCTCCGGGATCACCCCCGACCTCAAGGATAAGTTTTCTCTGGGCGACGATGCCAAAGGCGTCGTCGTCGTCGATGTTGCCAAGGACAGTTCGGCCGCCGACAGAGGGGTGCACCCCGGCGACCTGATTATGGAGGCCGCGCAGGAGGAGGTGAAAAACCCGCAGGACCTCAGCAGCAAGATCGACGAGGCGAAAAAATCCGGGCGCAAATCGATCCTGTTGCTGGTCGAGCGGCAGGGCGATCTACACTTTGTCGCGCTTCGTCTCGACCAGAGTTGAGAGGAATGGCGGCTCAGGCGGCGAATTCCGCCCTCCGATATCCTTGGGCGTAGAGGAGACCGGTCAGATCGGCATGGTCGAAACGCCAGCGCGCGGCGGCAGCGACCGCGGGTTTGGCGCGAAAGGCGATACCGATGCCGGCGGCGGTCAACATCGGCAGATCGTTGGCGCCGTCGCCGACGGCAATGGTCTGTGCGAGCCGGATGCCGCGCTGGGCGGCGATCGCCAGCAATGTCTCGCGCTTGGTCTCGCCGGTTACGATCGGCGGCAGCACTTTGCCGGTAACCCGGCCGCCGACGACCTCCAGCCGATTGGCGACGATGCGGTCGAAACCGAGTTCGGCCCCGACCCGGTCGGCAAAGATCGTGAACCCGCCGGTGACGAGCGCGGTCATGGCGCCGTCGCGCCGCATCGTCGCGACCAGGGTGCGCGCTCCCGGCGTCAGACGAATTCGCGCGGCGGCCTCTTCGACAATGCGCGCATCGATCCCGGCCAGCAACGCGACGCGGGCCTCGAGTGCGGCGATAAAGTCGATCTCCCCGTTCATCGCCCGGCGGGTGATTTCGGCGACCTGCGGGCCGACGCCGAGGATCAGGGCCAGTTCGTCGAGCATTTCGTTTTCGATGACCGTCGAATTCGAGGTCGGCAACGAGCAGCCGCTTGCGCCGCCCGGCGGCCGGTTGAACCAGGATGTCGACCGGGTTGCTGCGAACAATGCCGCGCGCGGCGCGGGCGATCACCGACGGGTCCGAGGCGTCGATAAGAAAATCGCAGGCTTCGTCCGGTGCGAGCCAGACCGGTTCGGCCTCGATCGCCAGCGCCGCGGCGACCGAAGCGGCGAGCCCGGAAAGGCCGCGATCGGCAGCGCCGGCGATCAAGGTGAGGGCGATGCGCATGCGTGGTCGTCCTACGCCGAGAGGCGGCAGGGCGACAAGCGGCTTGCGGCCAATTCGGCGCTCGCGCCAGCCGCCATCGTCATCGCCGGCCCGACGGCAAGCGGCAAATCCGCGCTGGCACTAGAGCTGGCAGAGGCGTTTGCCGGGACCGTCATCAACGCCGACAGCCTGCAATGCTATCGAGACTTGGTGATTTTGACCGCACGGCCCGATGCGCCGAATTGCGCCCGCGTACCGCATCGGCTCTACGGTTTTCTCGATGCCGCAGAACGCGGCTCCGTCGGCAGCTGGCGTGCGCTCGCCCTGGCCGAGATGGAGGGAGCGACGACGGCCGGCCGATTGCCGATCGTTGTCGGCGGAACCGGCCTTTACCTCCGCGCGCTGGCGCTCGGGTTGGCGCCGGTTCCCGACATACCCCAAGCGGTTCGGCAGAAGGCGTTGGCGCTCCACCGCGCGCTGGGCGGGGCGGCGTTTCGCGAGCACCTGGCGCGGCTCGATGCCGATTCCGCCCGTCGGCTTCACGCCGCGGATACCCAACGCCTGGTGCGCGCCTATGAGGTGGTGCGCGCTACCGGGATCCCGATCGGCGCATGGCGCTGCCAGCCCCATGTACAGGCCGCCTACCGCTTTACAACGGTTCTGCTGATGCCGCCGCGCGACCGGCTCTACGCCGCCTGCGACGCACGCTTTGCCGCAATGTTCGAGAGGGGTGCGCTCGCCGAGGCCGCAGCGCTTGCGGGTCGCGGCCTCGATCCCGGTCTGCCGGCAATGAAGGCCGTCGGGCTGCCCGAGCTGATACGCCATTTGCGCGGCGAGATCCCGCTTGGGGAAGCGGTCGCTGCCGCGCAGCGCGCGACGCGGCGCTATGCGAAGCGACAGATGACCTGGTTCCGCCATCAGATCGCGCCGGATCTGATCCTCGATGAGCAATTTTCGCAAAGTTTGTTGCGCCGCTCACGCCAGTTTATTGATGAGTTTCTGTTGACCGGCCGGGAATAGATGACTAGGTTGCCAGCCCCGCCTGAGGGCGAGCGCGCCTCGGCGGCCCACCCTGATGCGGGTTGTTTGTTTAAGAGGGAGCTGATCATGTCGGCCGAGCCGATCAGCGGAGCAGAAATCGTCATCAAGGCGCTCGTCGACCAGGGCGTCGATGTCGTTTTCGGCTATCCGGGCGGCGCGGTCCTGCCGATCTACGACGCGCTCTTCAAGCAGAACGCGCTGCGCCACATCCTGGTGCGGCAGGAGGGTGGCGCGGTCCATGCCGCCGAGGGCTATGCGCGCTCGACCGGGCGGGTCGGCGTCGTGCTGGTGACGAGCGGCCCCGGCGCCACGAACGCGGTCACCGGCCTGACCGACGCGCTGATGGATTCGGTGCCGGTCGTGTGTTTGACCGGCCAGGTGCCGACCCACCTGATCGGCAACGACGCCTTTCAGGAGGCCGACACGACCGGCATCACCCGGCCCTGCACCAAACACAATTATCTCGTCAAGGATGTGCGCGAACTGGCGCGGATGCTGCACGAAGCCTTCTACGTCGCCAAAAGCGGGCGTCCGGGGCCGGTGGTCGTCGATCTACCCAAGGACGTTCTTTTTGCGCTGGGCCCTTACAGCGGGCCGGAGGACGCGCGCCACAAAAGCTACCGCCCGCAGCTGACGCCCGATCCGGCGCGGATCGCGCAAGCGGTCGAGATGATTGCCGCGGCCAAGCGGCCGCTGTTTTACGGCGGCGGCGGGCTGGTCAATTCCGGACCCGAGGCCTGTGCGCGCTTTACGGAGCTGGTGCGGCTGACCGACGCGCCCTGCACCCTGACCCTGATGGGGCTCGGCGCGTTCCCGGCCGCCGATCCGCATTTTCTGGGCATGGTCGGCATGCACGGCACCTATGAAGCGAATTTGGCGATGCACGATTGCGATCTGATGGTCGCGGTCGGTTCGCGCTTCGACGACCGGGTGACCGGGCGGCTCAACGCCTTCTCGCCGGGGTCGAAAAAGATCCACATCGACATCGACCCGTCCTCGATCAACAAGAACGTGCGCGTCGATCTGCCGATCATCGGCGATGCCGGGCAGGCAATGTCGGCCTTGCTCGCCGCCTGGCATGGCGCGCCCGGCCGTGATGCCGGGGCCGATCGCGCCCGATGGTGGCGGACGATCGAGGGTTGGCGCAGCCGCGACTGCCTGCGCTACGACCAGGGCCGACGCGACCTGATCAAGCCGCAATACGCGCTCGAACGGCTTTATGCGCAGACCCGCGACCGCGACGTCTACATCACCACTGAGGTCGGCCAGCATCAGATGTGGGCGGCCCAATTCTTCAAATTCGAAGAGCCTTACCACTGGATGACTTCGGGCGGGCTCGGCACAATGGGCTACGGCCTGCCGGCGGCGATCGGCGTCCAGATCGCGCACCCCGATGCTCTGGTCATCGACATTGCCGGCGAAGCGTCGATCCTGATGAACATCCAGGAGATGTCGACCGCCGCCCAGTACCGGCTGCCGGTGAAAGTATTCATTCTCAACAACCAATATATGGGCATGGTGCGCCAATGGCAGGAATTGCTGCATGGCGGGCGCTATTCGGAGAGCTATACGGCAGCGCTTCCCGATTTCGTCAAACTGGCGGAGGCCTTTGGCGCGGTCGGACGGCGGGTCGAGGATCCTGCCGAGCTCGATGACGCGATCGCCTGGATGCTAAGAGCGCCGAGTGCGGTGATCCTCGATGTTGCGGTCGACCAGGCGGAAAACTGCTTCCCGATGATCCCGTCGGGCGCCGCGCATAACGAGATGCTGCTCGGCCCCAAGGACGAGGCAGAAAAGCCGGTCTCGGAAGAGGGGATGGTGCTCGTCTGAGCACACTGCCGTGGCTGAAATCGAACGCCATACGATTGCCGTGCTGGTCGATAACGAACCGGGCATCCTCGCCCGCGTCGTCGGGCTGTTTTCCGGGCGCGGCTACAATATCGAAAGTCTGACGGTCGCCGAGGTCGATCGCCGCAACAACCTGTCGCGGATCACGATCGTGACCTTGGGGACGCGGATGATCATCGAGCAGATCAAGGCGCAATTGTCGCGGCTGGTGCCGGTGCACAAGGTCCACGACCTGACCGATGAGGGACCTTTCGTCGAGCGCGAGATGGCGCTGATCAAGGTCGCGGGCAAAGGCGAGTCGCGCATCGAGTCGTTGCGTCTCGCGGACATCTTTCGCGCCCGTGTGGTCAATTCGACGACCGACAGCTTTGTCTTCGAGATGACCGGCTCGGCGGAAAAGCTGAACGCTTTTATCACTTTGATGGAGCCGCTGGGGCTGGTCGAGATATCACGGACCGGCGCGGTCGCGATCGCCCGCGGGGCCGCGGGGTTGTGAGCTAGAGGAGATAAAAATGCGCGTCTATTACGACCGCGATGCGGATGTAAATCTGGTCAAGTCGAAGAAGGTCGCGGTCATCGGCTATGGCAGCCAGGGCCACGCGCACGCCAACAATCTGCGCGACAGCGGGGTCAAGGATGTCGTCGTCGCCTTGCGGCCGGGCTCGCCTTCGGCGCAGAAGGCCGAGAACGCCGGCTTCAGGGTCATGACCAATTCCGAGGCCGCGAAATGGGCGGATATCGTCATGGTATTGGCGCCGGACGAATTGCAGGCGGCGCTCTACAACGGCGAATTGCGCTCCAACATGCGCGAAGGCACCGCACTCGCCGTCGCGCACGGGCTCAGCATCCATTTCCGGTTGATCGAGCCGCGCCCCGACATGGACGTGTTCATGATCGCGCCCAAAGGGCCGGGCCATACGGTGCGCTCGGAATACCTGCGTGGGGCCGGCGTTCCCTGTCTGCTCGCGGTCGAGCAGAACCCCTCGGGCAACGCGGTCGAGATCGCGCTGTCCTACGGCTGCGCCATCGGCGGCGGTCGCGCCGGCGTCATCGAGACGACGTTTCGCGAGGAATGCGAGACCGACCTGTTCGGCGAGCAGTCAGTGCTGTGCGGCGGGCTGACCTCGCTGATCCTCGCCGGCTATGAGACGCTGGTCGAAGCCGGCTACGCGCCCGAGATGGCCTATTTCGAATGCTGTCACGAGGTCAAGCTGATCGTCGACCTGATCTATGAGGGCGGCATCGCCAATATGCGCTACTCGGTCTCGAACACCGCCGAGTATGGCGACTACTCGCGCGGGCCGCGGGTCATCGACGACCATGTCCGCGCGGAGATGAAGAAAATCCTCGCCGACATCCAATCCGGCCGCTTTGCGCGCGAATGGGTGCTCGAAAACACCGCCGGCCAGCCGAGCTTCAAGGCAATGCGCCGCCGCGCCGCCGAGCACGAGATCGAGAAAGTCGGCGAAAAATTGCGCGCGATGATGCCGTGGATCGCCGAAAACCGCCTCGTCGACAAAACCAGGAACTAATCCTTCACCTGCTTGGTCGTCGGATCAGTTCGCTATACCACCGGTGCGCTGCTGATCTGCTTGCTGTTTTGGCCATCGAGCCGGCGCTAATCGAAAATAAACCAATGCGGTGTTCGATGCCGGGCGGAAGGCGGCCCGGCAATGTTCATAGCGGTCAAATCATGCCGTTCACTGCGGACGCTGCTGGTCATCATGATCGCCGCGCCGATCTTGCCCACCGTCGGCCTAGCTCCACTGGTCCTTGCGCGGCTTGCCGCGCGCTGGCATGAGCTCGGTGCAACTGCCGAAGTCGCGTTGGCCGGGGTCGGCCTGCGGGTGCTGGGCGGCGTGGTGGCGCTGGCGGCGGCGGGCCGGCTGATCGCATCGACGCGATCGCTTGCGCGGGCGGCTAAGGCTCTGGCCGACGGCACAGCGCCGCCACAATCCTCATCCGGTGTCGTTGAAATCGACGACGTAATCCGGGTCATGACCGGCGCTTCCTCATCCTTGCGCTGCCGATCGGAGGCATTTCAGAGGGCGGAAGCGGCACGGCGCGACAGCGAAGCCCGCCTGCGCGACTTCGCCGAGACCGGGTCGGACTGGTATTGGGAAACCGATCGGGACCACCGCTTTACCTATCAGTCCGAGCACATCCGGGATTTCGGCCAGGATCCGAAGCAGCCGCCTCGGCCGCGCCCGTTTGGAGCTCGCCGCGGACCGCGCGAGCGAGCCGCAGAAATGGCGCGATCACATTGCCGCCTTGGAACGTCACGAGGCGTTTCGCGAATTCGTCTATAGGAGGAAGGTCGGGGCGCAGCCGGAGCATATCGTGTCGGTCAGCGGCAAGCCGATTTTCGATGCGTCGGGACAATTCTCCGGCTATCGCGGAACCGCGCGCGACATCAGCGAGCAGGTGCGGGCGGAACGCAGCCTGCAGGAGGCCAAGGCCGAAGCGGAGGCGGCAAGCTTGGCCAAATCGCAGTTTCTCGCCAATATGAGCCACGAGCTGCGCACGCCGCTCAATGCGATCCTCGGTTTTTCCGAGATGCTGGAGCGGGGTACGGCCGGGCCGCTGGATCCTCGCCAGCAGGAATATGTCGGTTATATTCGCCAGGGTGGGGTGCATTTGCTCGAAATCATCAACGAGATTCTCGACCTGGCAAAGATCGATGCCGGCAAGCTCGAACTCGACGAAGACGAGGGGATCGAAGTGCGTGCTCTCGCTGATGCTTGCATCGCCCTGGTCAGAGAGCGCGCGGCCGCCGGTATGCTAAACCTCTCGATCGAGATCGAAGCCGCGATGCCGCCGCTCGTCGCCGAACTCGACGCGGCTCAAGCAGATCCTGCTGAACTTGCTCGGCAACGCGGTGAAATTTACCGAGCCCGGCGGCGCCGTCGTCCTCGCCGTGCGCCGCACGGCCGGCGGAGGCGTCGAATTCGAGGTGCGCGATACCGGATTGGGCATGACGCCGGCCGAGATCGAGATCGCGCTCGAGCCGTTTGGTCAGGTGGACGCCGGGACCGCCCGCCGCCGCGAGGGAACCGGTCTCGGGCTGCCTCTGGCGCAACGGCTGACCGAACTGCATGGCGGCTCGCTGCGGATCGCCAGTGAAAGAGGGCGGGGCACGAGAATGGTCGTCGAGCTGCCGGCGAGCCGGGTGTTGAGCGAGCCGGTCGCGCCCATCGTGGCCGGGCTGGCGCGTGCGGTTGCGCATCGTCCGATGATTGCCGCCGGCTAGGCCGCGGCCGATCGCGACCGAGTTGTTCTGCGATCGGCCCCTCGGACAGCGATGCGCGTCCTCCATGTCTGTGCCGAGCTGTATCCCTGGGTCAAGTCGGGAGGGCTCGGCGATGTCGCCGCGGGGCTGCCCCCGGCATTGACCGCGCTCGGCGCGGACGTGCGCCTGCTGCTGCCCGGCTTTTCCGGTTTTCTCGATGCTTTCCCGGACATTGCCGATGCCGCCCGAATGGCGACGCCGTTCGCGCCGGAGCGGGTGCGGGTGGCGCTCGCCCGCCTGCCCGGGACCGAGCGGATGGCCTATCTCGTCGACCATCCGCCGTTCTACGACCGGCCCGGCAATCCCTACGCGGGGCCCGGATGGCGGCGATTGGCCTGACAACCATCGCCGCTTCGGGCTGTTCGGCTGGGTGGCGGCGGCGTTGGCGCGCGGGGCCGACAGCGGCTGGCGGCCCGACATCCTGCATTGCCACGACTGGCACTCCGGGCTGGCGCCCGCCTATCTGGCGGCCCTCCCGCCGCCGGAGGGCCCCACGCCTGTCGTGTTCACGATCCACAACATCGCCTATCGCGGGCTGTTCCCGCCCGGGATTTTCCCGGAGCTGGCATTGCCGCCCGGATTCTTCTCGGTCAACGGGGTCGAATTTTACGGGCAGGTGTCGTTCATCAAGGCGGGGCTGTTCTATGCGGACCGCCTGACCACGGTCAGCCCGACCTATGCGCTGGAGATCCAGACCCCGGCTTTCGGCTGGGGCCTCGACGGGCTGCTGCGCAGCCGTGCGGCGGTGCTAACCGGGATCTTGAACGGGGTCGATTACAGGATTTGGGATCCACAGAATGATGCCAATCTGCCGCAGAGCTACAGTCTCAAAGACGCGGCGGCGGGAAAGCAGGCGGCCAAAGCGGCGTTGCAGCGCCGCCTCGGACTCGAACCGCGAGCGGATATACCGCTGTTTGGGGTGGTCAGCCGCCTGACCCCGCAAAAAGGCCTCGACCTGCTTCTCGCCATTGCGCCGGATCTGGTGGCAGGCGGCGCCCAGCTTGCTCTTCTCGGTTCCGGCGACGCCGATCTCGAACGGGGTTTTGCCGCGATGGCACAAAGCCATCAAGGATCGGTCGGGGTCGAGCTCGGCTATGACGAGGCGCTGTCGCATCTGATCATCGGCGGCGCCGACGTCTTGGTCATGCCTTCTCGTTTCGAGCCCGGCGGCCTAACCCAGCTCTATGCGCTGCGGTACGGGACCCTGCCGTTGGTTCGTCGGGTGGGCGGGTTGGCCGATACGGTCGTCGGCGCCGATGCGTTGAGCCTCGCGGACGGAACCGCAACCGGCTTCACCTTCGACGTCGAGAGCCCGCAGGCGCTGGGCTCGGCGATCGAGAGGGTCGCCGTGCTGTTTCGCCAGCGCGCGATTTGGCGGCAGATGATCAGACGAGCGATGACCCGCGACTTCAGCTGGGATGCCGCCGCCCGCCAATATCTCGCACTTTACCGCGAGCTGCGGCCGGACCTGTCGATGTAGCGCGACAGCTGCGCCGCCAAATGCCGGCTTTTCGCGCCTGCGCTTTAGATGGCTGATTCAATGCGCCGGTCAGGCACAAACCACATTAGCGCGACCACGACATACAACGCGATGGCAATCCAGGGCCGGACGAAGGCCAGCACGATCGCGACAGCGTAAATCAACAACGACAACTTGGCTTTCAAATCGCTGCCCACCGCCTCGGCCAGCTTCGAGCTTCGGCCATTGCGGGCGATAATCGCCAATTCCAGCAGGAGATAACCGATCGCGGCCAGAATGAGCACGGCGCCGTAGGCGGCGGTCGGCAGGGCGGTGAAATCGGCTTCGTCCATCCAGCGGATCACAAAGGGCATAAGCGAAATCCAAAACAACAAGAACAGGTTCGCCCATAGTACTTTGCCGTCGACGCGCTCGGTGGCGTGCAGCATGTGGTGGTGGTTGTTCCAGAAGATCCCGACGTTGGTATAGCTCAGCGCATAAACCAGAAATATCGGAAGGCTAGACCGCAGCGCCGCAAAGTCGGAGCCGGCCGGCACTTTCATATCGAGCACCATGATCGTGATCACGATGGCGATCACGCCGTCGGTAAAGGCTTCAAGCCGCCCCTTGCCCATCCTCGATCTCCTGCACGGCATTTCCGCTGAGCAGGCTTGGCAGTCGACCGGAACTTCACGAGCTGCCGGTAACCGTCACACATTGAACCGAAAGTGCATGACGTCGCCGTCACGGACCACATAATCGGCGCCTTCGAGGCGCATCCGGCCAGCGTCCTTGGCGCCCTGCTCGCCGCCATGGGCGACGAAATCCGCGTAGGCTATTGTCTCGGCGCGGATAAAGCCTTTCTCGAAATCGCTGTGAATGACGCCTGCGGCCTGCGGAGCCCTGGTGCCGCGCGGAATTGTCCAGGCGCGCGCCTCTTTCGGCCCGGCGGTCAGGAATGTGATCAAATCGAGCAGCGCGTAGCCGGCGCGGATCACCTGGTCGAGGCCGGTCTCGCCGAGGCCGAGCGCCGCGAGAAGCTCATGCCGCTCGCCCGGATCCGCCAGCACCGCCAGCTCGGCTTCGATCGCCGCCGAAATCACCACCATCTCCGCTCTCTGCGCGGCGGCATATTCGGCAACGCGTTGGCTCGCTGCGTTGCCGGTCACGGCGGCGGTCTCGTCGACATTGGCGATGTAGAGCACGGGCTTGGCGCTTAACAATTGCAGCGACTTCAGCTCGAGCTGCTGCTCCTGGGTCAGCGCAGCCCGGCGCGCCGGCACCCCCTCCTGCAGCCCCGCCAATACCGGCTCGATAATTGCGAGCTGGGCCCGCGCCTCGCGATCGCCGCCGCGGGCGCGTTTCTGCGCCGCGACCGCGCGCCGCTCGAGGCTCTCGAGGTCGGCCAGCATCAACTCGGTCTCGACGGTCTCGGCATCGCGGATCGGATCAACCGTACCCTCGACATGGACAACGTTGTCATCCTCGAAGCAGCGCAGGATCTGGGCGATCGCATCGACATCGCGCAGGTGGCCCAGAAACTGATTGCCGAGCCCCTGCCCCTTCGAGGCGCCGCGCACCAGCCCGGCGATATCGACGAATTCCAGCTGGGTCGGGATGATCTTGGCGGATTTGGCAAGCCGCGCGCAGACCGCAAGACGTTCGTCGGGCACCGCGACCCGGCCGATATTCGCCTCACGCGTCGAGAACGGATACTTCGCCGCCTCTGCCGCCTGGGTCGCGGTCAACGCGTTGAACAGGGCGGATTTGCCGACATTCGGCAAGCCGACGATGCCACAGTTGAAGCCCATCGTTTACGGGGGCGGCGCCGTGGCCGCCGTCGCCTCGGGTGGCGCGAGGCGGCGGGCCACCTCGCTCATAAAGGCGTCGGGCGCGCCCGACAGCAGCAACGGGGTGGTCTCGGCCACCGCATCGATCAGCGGCTCGACCCACTCGGTCATCTCTTCGCCGGGAAAGTTTTGCAACACGTAGGGTTGCACCAGCTCCTTGACGCCCGGATGCCCAATCCCGATCCGCACCCGCCAATAATCGGGCCCGATCAGCGCGTCGATCGAGCGCAAGCCATTATGCCCGGCATTACCGCCGCCGCGTTTCACCCGCAGCTTACCCTCGCGCAGATCGATCTCGTCGTGGATCACGACGATGTCCTCGGGCGCGATCTTGTAAAAGCTCATCGCGGCGAGCACCGCCTCGCCCGATGCGTTCATAAAGGTCTGCGGCTTCAGCAACAGACGGCGCTCGCCGCCGATCGATCCCTCGGCGAGCTCGCCCTTGAAGCGGCTGCGAAAGGTCGCAATCCCATGCCGGCGGGCGATCGCGTCAACCGCCATAAAGCCGATATTGTGACGGTTGCGAGCATAACGGGCGCCCGGATTGCCGAGGCCGACGACGAGACGCATGATGGCGCCACTTGCGCTGCCGCAATCCCGCGCTCGCTAGCTCGGGGGCGCAGCTGCAGGTTGCTCGGCGGCGGGCGGCGCAGTGGCCGCGGTGGCGGCCTCCTCACGCACCGCCTGGGAGGGCGCGACACTGGCGATCGTGAAGTCGCGTCCGGTGATCGTCGGGCGGCAGCCTTCCGGTATCGTCACCGCGCTGATATGGACGCTGTCGCCGATATCGAGCCCCTCGAGGCTGACGGTCAGATGGTCGGGGATATTGTCGACCGGGCAGACCAGCTCGATCCCGTGGCGCACGATGTTGAGGATGCCGCCGCGGCGAATGCCGACCGACAGCTCCTGATTGACGAAGACGACGGGCACGCTCACGGTGACCCGGCTGGTCGCCCCGACCCGCATAAAATCGACATGCAAAGGTGCGTCGGTCACCGGATGGTACTGCACTTCGCGTGGCAAGGTGCGCTGCACGGCGCCATCCACCGAGAGGTCGACGAGGGTCGCGAGAAAGCCGCGCTTGGCAAGCGCGCGCGACAATTCGCGCGGCTCCAGGCTGATCGGCACCGGGTCTTGCGCGCCGCCGTACACGATGCCGGGAACGCGCCCCGCCCGCCGCGTGGCCCGGGCAGCGCCCTTGCCGGCGCCGGCGCGCAACTCAGCGGTGAGGGTGGTGATCTCGGGCATCGACTGCAGCTCCTTTTCGGCGGGTGGCATCAGGCCGGCTAGAGCCCGACCCATAACGATTTCTCTTAAGATCAGCTACTTATTTCGGCATTCCCGCGCAAGAGGCTGCGACGAAAATGGCTGATGTCAAAGCGGGCCGTTGGGCAATACCAGCACCTTGCCGCTGCGGCCGCCGCGCTGGGCGTGAGCGAGCGCCTGTTTGATTTCGTCGATCGGGTAGAAGGCTTCGATCGGCGCCTTCAGCACGCCGTCGCGCAATTTGGCGGCGAGATCGGCGTAAAGCCCGCGGATTTGCGCGGTCGTTCGTTTGGCGAGGCCGTCGCCGAGAGCGAAGGCGGTGAGACGGACGCCTCTGGTCAGGGCGGCGCGGCTCATCACCGGATCGGCGCCGCTCATCGAGCCATAGCTGACGACGACCCCGCCCTCGGCAATGCACTCGCCGATGCGCTTGCACGCTTCGCCCGATACGGCATCGATGCCGAGCCGGATCGGGGCGCCGCCGACGGCTTGACGCGCGCGCTCAGCCAGATCAGGGCCGTCGACCAAAACGACATCGCCGCCCAGCGCCTTCAATTCCGCAGCCACATCGTCGCGGCGCACGACGTTTGCCGTGCGCACGCCTTTCGCCTTGGCCAACACGATCAGATGACGGCCGACCGCGGAATTGGCGACGTCTTGGATCACCCAGTCGCCGGGCTTCAGCGCGACGTGGTCCTCGAGCAACAGCAACGCGGTCGCGGGGTTGATGCGCAGCATCGCCGCCTGCGCCAGATCGAGCCCCGGCGGCAGAGGGATTGCGTCCGCGGCGGGGATGCGCCGGCGCTGCACCCAATTCTCGCGCTGCATGTGGATGACCAGATCGCCAGGCCGGATGTCGCCGACCCCAGCGCCGACCGCAACGACCCGGCCGACGCATTCGGCGCCCGGCGTCGCGGGCAGTGGCGGCCGCAGGCGATAATTCCCTCGGCAGAAAGAGATATCGGCCGGGTTGATCGGAAAGGCGAGCACGTCGAAGACGATCTCGCCCGCGCCCGGTGCGCCGACATCGGGCGCTTCGATACAGTGGGCCACCGCATCGGGTGCGCCATAATCGGTGATCTCGACCTTTTTCATCGGATATCCTCTCGATCATGGAGAGATCGGGCTACCAGTTCGACCTCTTGCGCCATTATGCGCGGGATTTCCAGCGCGTCCATGTTGGCGAGCCCCGGCCGCTCAGCGGTCCGCGCCGGGCGATGCCGAGTTTGTAAAGATTAGCGTCACCGCATCGCCTCGGCGCCGAGCCGTTCGGTCAGGGCAGGTTGGCGCCGGGGCAACCCGGCCCGGAAAAGCAAATTTCTCACTGTGTGAAGCGGCTCACATTGCAGCGCAACAGAGGATGGTATCTCACTTGGCGACAGTTACCGTCAAAAGACCGTCAGGAGATCGTCATGACCACGCGAAGGCCGACCTTGCTGCGCTGGACCGAGAAGTCCGAGGCCGCGCAGGTGCGCGCGTTAGCAACATTCGAGTGCGAGCCCGAGAGCGCCGCGGCGCGCCCGGTCGCCTCTAGTCCACAACCCCTGTCGACACGGCATCGCCCGGCGGTGCTGCCTTGGCTCTTGAGCTGGTTCGGCGGTCCGGATCCGCAAATAGGGCGAGACGACGATTAGCAAGACGATCTATGATGACGTCCGGTTAGGTTAATTCGCCAAACATGACGGCCGCGACGCCGGTAGAGGCCGGCCGCCGTGCTCGTCCCGGCGACGCGAACGAGCCGTAGGCCAGTTGCGCCCGCGGTGTCGTTGACACGTGTGGGGAACTGTCATGGCCGGCCCGACTTATCAGGAAAAGCGTCGAATTTTCGAGCAAAACTATCTGCTCGGAAAATTGAACGAAGAGGAAGTTGACGCGCTTTTGCGCTACTCGCGGGTCGAGCGTTATCCAGCCGGCGAAGAAATCTTCGCCAAGGGCTCGCCCGGCAACAGCCTGATGATCGTGTTGAGCGGCAGGGTCAGAATCAGCTCGATTTCGTTGGCTGGCAAGGAAATCGTCCTAAACATCATCAACGCCGGCGAGATCGTGGGCGAAATTGGGACGCTCGACGGTGGCGAGCGCAGCGGCGATGCGGTGGCGATGAGCGATTGCGAGCTGCTGGTGCTGAACCGCCGCGATTTCATGCCGTTCCTCGAAAATCACGCCGACATCTGCCTGATGCTGATCAAGATTTTGTGCCAACGTTTGCGCCACACGAGCGAGCAGGTCGAAGACCTCAGTTTCCGTCATCTCGAAGGGCGGATCGCCAAAGCGCTGCTGCAGCTCTCGCAACGTACGCGGGCGGCCGGAGGTCGAAGGCCGGCTCCTCGAATTGCACCTGTCGCAGAGCGAACTAGGCAACATCGTCAATTGCTCCCGCGAGAGCGTCAACAAGCAGCTGCAGGCGTGGCAAAAAGCCGGCTTTATCGACCTCGCCAAGGGCTCGATCGTGATCTGCGACCCCGCTGCGCTCGAGCGGCTGATCTGATCGCACCGCCGCTGCGCCGGCTTCGACCGACGCTACCGCGGCGGGCGGTTTTCGCTCCAGGGCGGCGCCCCATATCCGAGGCGATCTGCGGCCACCATCCCTGGGATCCTGATGCCGATCGCCGCGCCGCGGCCCGAGACCTGGATAAGGACGACGCCGGCTGGGCTGTATTGCCCGCCCGGCGACTTTTACATCGATCCGTTGCGGCCGGCGCCGCGCGCCGTGATCACGCACGGGCACGGCGATCACGCGCGCCCCGGCAACGCGCGGGTGCTGGCCACCGCCGCGACGATTGCGATCATGCGGGCGCGCTATGGCGAGCAGGCCGGCGGCATCTTGCAGCCGCTCGCTTACGGCGAGACGTTGACGATCGGCGAGGTGCAGGTGCGGCTGGCGCCGGCCGGCCATGTGCTCGGCAGCGCCCAGATCGTACTCGACTACCGCGGCAGCCGGGTCGTCGCCTCCGGCGATTACAAGCGCCGGCCGGATCCGACTTGTGCGCCGTTCGAGCCGCTGCATTGCGATCTCTTCATCACCGAGGCGACCTTTGGCTTGCCGGTCTTCCGCCATCCGCCGGATAACCAGGAGATCGACAAGCTGCTGCATTCGCTTTTGTTGTTTCCCGAGCGCTGCCATCTGGTCGGGGTCTATGTGCTGGGCAAATGCCAGCGGGTGCTGGCGCTGCTGCGGCAGGCCGGATACGAGGAGCCGGTCTATCTGCACGGTGCGCTGATCGGGCTGACCGAACTGTACGAGCATCTCGGCGTGCCGCTGGGACCGGTGCTGCCCGTGGCCGGGGTGGCGCGTGAGGCGCTGAGGGGCCGCATCGTACTGGCTCCGCCCAGCGCTATGGCCGATGTGTGGTCGCGGCGGCTGCCCGATCCGCGGGTGGCGCTGGCCTCGGGCTGGATGCGGGTGCGCCAGCGCGCCAAGGCGAGCGGGGTCGAGCTGCCGCTGGTGATCTCCGACCATGCCGATTGGGACGAGCTGACCGCGACCCTCGACGATGTCGCCGCCGATCAAATCTGGGTCACGCATGGGCGCGAGGAAGCGCTGGTCCATTACGCGACAAAAAAGGGCTACCGCGCCCGTGCACTGGCGCTCACCGGCTTCGAGGAGGACGAGTGAACCGGTTCGCGGCGCTGCTCGATGCGCTGCTGTTCACCCCGTCGCGCAACGGCAAATTGCGGTTGATGCAGGAATATTTCGCGAGCCAGCCCGATCCCGAACGCGGCTGGGCATTGGCGGCATTGACCGGCGAGCTGTCCTTTGCCGAGGCCAAGCCGAGCCAAGTGCGCGCTCTCGCCGCGGCGCGCGTCGATCCCGAGCTTCTGGGTTGGTCCTATGATTTTGTCGGCGATCTTGCCGAGACCGTTTCGTTGATCTGGCCGGCATCCGAGCAGGTACGGACCCATGTCCCGAGCCTCGCCGAGATCGTCGACGCGTTGAGAGGAGCGGGCCGCGCCGAGGTCGGGCAATTGCTGGAACCTTGGCTCGACGCGCTCGACCCGACCGGGCGTTGGGCATTGCTCAAACTCGTCACCGGCAGCCTGCGGATCGGGGTTTCGGCGCGGATGGCCAAGACCGCGCTCGCCGAATGGAGCGGCGTCGGCGTCGATCGCATCGAAGAGGTTTGGCATGGGCTGGAGCCTCCTTATCAGGCGTTGTTTGCTTGGCTCGAGGGGCACGCCCCGGCGCCGCAGATCGGGGATTTGCCGATCTTTTACCCGTTGATGCTGGCCCAGCCGCTCGACGATGCCGATCTCGCGGCGCTCGATCCGCGCGACTATTTGGCCGAGTGGAAATGGGACGGCATCCGCGTGCAGCTCGTCAGCCGCGGCGGCGAAAAGCGGCTCTACTCGCGTTCCGGGGACGAGATCGGCTCGGCATTTCCGGATATCCTGGTTGCGATGCCCGAGGAGGTGACGCTCGACGGCGAACTTCTGGTGGTGCGCGGCGGCGAGGCGGCGCCGTTCAACAATCTGCAGCAGCGGCTCAACCGCAAGATCACGAGCCCAAAGATGCTGCGGGACTATCCGGCGGCGGTGCGGCTTTACGACATCCTGCGCGAGGGACCGGAAGATCTGCGCGGCCTGTCCTTTGCCGAGCGCCGCAAGCGGCTCGAGTTATGGCATGCGCGAGCGCCGCGCGAAGCGCTCGACCTGTCGCCGCTGGTGCCGTTTGCGCGCTGGGACGAATTGCGCGAATTGCGCGATAGCGCCCGGCAGCGCGGCATCGAGGGGTTGATGCTGAAGCGCGCGGACTCGCTCTATCTCGCCGGCCGGCCGAAAGGCCCGTGGTTCAAATGGAAGCGGGGCGCGCTGACCCTCGACACCGTCTTGATGTACGCCCAGCGCGGCCACGGCAAGCGCTCGTCATTCTATTCGGATTATACGTTCGGCGCCTGGCAGGACGATGCGTTGGTGCCGGTCGGCAAGGCCTATTCGGGATTTACCGACGACGAGCTGCGCCGCCTCGATCGCTGGGTGCGCAACAATACCGTGCGGCGTTACGGGCCGGTGCGCGAGGTGGCGCCCGGCATCGTCCTCGAAGTCGCCTTCGACAGCGTGCACCGTTCCACCCGCCACAAATCCGGGGTGGCGATGCGTTTTCCGCGCATCCACCGCATCCGCTGGGACAAGCCCTTCCGCGAAGCCGACACCCTCGAGACCTTGGAGAGGATGCTGACCTAGCGCTCTGGCGCAGACGGACGATTCACGGAACAAGGCCGAGGCGGTCGAGCGCACCGGGCAACTCGGCGAAGTGGTCGAGAAGAGCGTCGGCGCCTAGCGAATCGAGGTCGGCGCGGGCGTAGCCATAACGCATCAGCACCAGCGGAAGCCCGGCGGCTCGCGCTGCAGCGGCATCGTTCTCGCTGTCGCCGATCATCGCCGCCGACTCGGCCCGGGCGCCGACTGCGCCGACCAATCCCAACAGGTGACCGGGATCGGGCTTTCTGACCGCGAAGCGGTCGCCGCCGGCGATCCCGTCGAACAGCGCCAACAGACCGAGGCCTTCGAGCACGGCGATAGTCGCGTGCTGCGGTTTGTTGGTGCAGATCGCCATACGGTAGCCGCGTCGCCGCAGCGCCGCCAAGGTCTCAGGCACGGCCGGATAGGGTCGGGTCAGCCGCACCGCTTCGGCCTCGTAGAGCTCGATGAAGCGGGGAAGCGCGCTCGCCGCATCGGCGAGGTCACTGCCGCTCGCTGCGAGGGCGCGGGCGACGAGCGCAGCCGCGCCGTCGCCGATCATGTGCTTGACTTGCGGCAGCGACAGCGGTGGGCGGCCGCGCTCGCGCAGCATTTCGTTGAGCGCGGCGCGCAGGTCGGGCGCACTGTCGACAAGGGTGCCGTCGAGATCGAAGACCAGCAGAAAATGTCCCATCGCCGCAAAGTCTGCGCCGCCGTGATATGGCGCGCAACCGTCTACGACGGATCAGAGCCGGTCCGCGTCGCGGCAGATTTCGGCGACCGGGCCGCGGTGGGAGCAGAACCGCCCGCGAGCCGCCTGTTTCGCGTTGTCCCTCGACAACCTCTGCGTGGTTGGGCTACAGTTCGCAACAATCTGTGTGTTGTAGACTCGGCGCCGCTGCGCAACAGTGCAACCGGCGCTGATTGTCTGATTCGGGCCAAGTCGATGAGCCAATCCGGTTTCGCCGCCATCATCCTCGCCGCCGGCGGCGGCACGCGAATGAAATCCGCGATCCCCAAAGTCTTGCATCCGGTCGCCGGCCGACCGATGATCGCGCACCTGTTGGCCGCGCTGACCCCGCTGCGGCCGGCGGCAACCGTCGTCGTGATCGGGCCGCGGATGGAAGCTGTCGCCCGTCTCGTCGAACCGGCGCAGAGCGTCGTGCAAGATCCGCCCCTCGGCACTGGCGACGCAGTCCGCACCGGGCTAGCCGCCCTCCACGGCAAGCTCGCGCCAAAGGGCGAGATCGAGGATCTGCTGGTGCTGTTCGGCGACACGCCGCTGCTTACCGGCGAAACATTGGCGCATTTCTTGGCGGAACGGCGGCGAGTGTCGGCGGCGGTGCTGGTCGCGGCCATGCGCCCCACCGATCCCGGTGCTTACGGAAGGCTCGTCCTTGTCTGCGGACGGTACGCTCGACCGCATCGTCGAGGCCGCGGACGCCACCCCCGAAGAGCGCGCCATCGGGCTGGTCAACGGCGGCATCATGGCGATCGCGGCGCGGCACGCCGCTGATCTTGTGGACGCTCTCGACCGCGACAACGCGAAAGGCGAGTTCTACCTGACCGACATCGTCGATATCGCGCGCCGGCGCGGACTCGTCTGCCGCGTGATCGAACTGCCGGTTGAGGAGCTGGTCGGCATCAACACCCGCGCCGATCTGGCCGAGGCCGAGGCGCTGATGCAGGACAGGCTGCGCCGTGCGGCGATGACCGCGGGGGCGACGTTGGTCGCACCTGAAACCGTGTTCCTCGCCGCTGACACGCGGCTCGGCCGCGACGTCGTGGTCGAGCCCAACGTCGTCTTTGGTCCCGGCGTGGAGATCGGCGAGGGCGCGCGCATCCGCTCGTTCTGTCATATCGAAGGTGCGACCGTTGGCGCTGGCTCGATCGTCGGCCCGTTCGCGCGGCTGCGTCCGGGAGCGATGCTCGCGGCCGAGGTCCATGTCGGCAATTTCGTCGAGATCAAAGAGGCCCGGCTCGGCGCCGGAGCCAAGGCCAATCACCTCTCCTATATCGGCGACAGCGAGATCGGGGCCGGCACCAACATCGGCGCCGGCACGATCACCTGCAATTACGACGGCGTTAACAAGCATCGCACGACAATCGGCGAGGGCGCCTTTATCGGCTCGAACACCGCCCTGGTGGCGCCGGTGACGGTCGGCGCCGGCGCGATCGTCGCCGCCGGCAGCGTCGTCACCGGCGATGTCCCGCCGGACGCGCTGACCTTGGCGCGCGGCCAGCAGGTCAACAAGCCCGGCCGCGCGACCGAGATCCGCGCCCGGCTACGGAGGAAAATCTGATGTGCGGGATCATCGGCATCATCGCCAAGGAAACAGTGGCGCCGGGGCTGATCGAAGGGCTCCGCCGGCTCGAATACCGCGGCTATGATTCGGCCGGGATCGCGACTCTGGTCGACGGCCGCATCGAGCGCCGGCGCGCCGAGGGCAAACTCGCAAATCTCGCCCGGCGGCTCGACCGCGAGCCGGTACAGGGGGTGATCGGCATCGGCCATACCCGCTGGGCGACCCATGGCTTGCCGACCGAGACCAACGCCCATCCGATCGCCACCGACCGCGTCGCCGTCGTCCACAACGGCATCATCGAGAATTTCCAGGCGTTGCGGCGCGAACTGACCGCTCTCGGCCATGTCTTTCAGACCGAGACCGACACCGAGGCAGTGACGATCCTGACGACGCATTTCCTTGATCAGGGACTGTCGCCACGAGATGCGGTGGCCAAGACCCTGGCGCGGCTCGACGGCGCCTTTGCCCTCGCCTTTCTGTTTGCCGGCGAGCACGATCTATTGATCGGCGCCCGGCGCGGCAGCCCGCTCGCGATCGGCTATGGCGACGGCGAAATGTTCCTCGGCTCGGACGCCTTGGCGCTGGCGCCGCTGACCCGCCGCATCACCTATCTCGAAGAGGGCGATTGGGCGGTCGTGACCGCGCAGACGGTAACGATCTTTGACGCCGAGAATATCGAGGTCGAACGGCCGATCCGGGAATCCGCCGCCTCGGGCGCGCTGATCGGCAAGGGCAACTATCGCCACTTCATGCAAAAGGAGATCTTCGAGCAGCCCGCGGTGATCGGCGACACGGTCAATGCGCTGATCAATCCGGCGACCCGCACCGTTCACCTGCCCGAGCTGCCGTTTGCCCTGACCGAGATCGAACGGGTCACGATGATCGCCTGCGGCACCGCCTACCATGCCTGCATCGTCGCCAAATACTGGCTCGAGCGGATCGCCCGAATATCGGTCGAGATCGACGTCGCCTCGGAGTTCCGCTATCGCGCGCCGGCCATGCCGCGCGGCGGGGCGGCAATCTTTGTCTCGCAATCGGGCGAGACCGCCGACACCTTGGCGGCGCTGCGCTATGCCCGCTCGCAAGACCAGAAGATCATCGCCATCGTCAACCAGCCGGAAAGCTCGATCGCGCGCGAGGCGGATGTCGTGTTGCCGACCTTGGCCGGCCCCGAGATCGGCGTCGCCTCGACCAAGGCGTTCACCACCCAGCTCGCCGTGCTCGCCGGCTTGACCGTGGCATTGGCGCGGGCGCGCGGCGCGATCAGCCCCGCGCGCGGGGCCGAGCTCGTCGGCTTTCTGACCGAGATCCCGTCCCGGGCCGCCGAAGTGCTGAACCACGACGAGCGCATCCGCGAGATCGCCGCGACCATCGCCGAGGCGCGCGACGTGCTTTATCTCGGCCGCGGCAGCGCATTTCCGCTGGCGCTGGAGGGCGCCCTGAAGCTCAAGGAAATTTCCTACATCCATGCCGAGGGCTATGCGGCGGGCGAGATGAAACATGGGCCGATCGCACTGATCGACGAGAATGTCCCGGTCGTCGTGCTCGCGCCAAATGACGACCTCTTTCAAAAGACGCTCGGCAATATCGAGGAAGTCATTGCCCGCAAGGGCCGGGTCGTCATGATTTCGGACGCGGCCGGGGTGGCGCGGCTCGCCGATCGGCTCGCGTCGGGAATCGCGGTGCCGAGCTGCGACCCGTTCGTCGCCCCCTTGCTCTATGCGATCCCGATCCAGCTGTTGGCCTACCACGTTGCCGTCCTCAAAGGCACCGACGTCGACCAGCCGCGCAACCTGGCGAAAAGCGTCACGGTGGAGTAGGCCCAGCAGGCAGCCGCGCCCCGGCCGGACGCGGGCGAGCCCCAAAATTCCCGTGAACCGGGAAAGTAACCGGGAATTTATTCGATTTGCCCGCCGGAGCGGTCGGATCCACGCGGAAACTGGGGTTGTAGATCAGAGAGTTACACCCAAATTCCCGTACCGGCCGAACCGGGAATTATTTCCGCATAACCGGGAATTAAATCGCCGTAACCGGGAATAGACGGGAATTACCAAAAACAACGATGAACCATGACCTTTTGCTGCCATCAAGGGTAAGCCCGGACATGTACTCGCCTAATTTGACGACAGGATGGCAATGTCCTGGTGGGCGCCGCCCGGCGGCGGGCGCGCTGTCATGCTGTCATGGGACGAGGGTCGGGCGTTCGCTCCGACCGCCCCGCTTTTGGCATCTCCGTGCCCGACTGCGACCAACTCCTGGCCTGCCCGATCCCGGTCCAGCTTTCGGCCTACTAGGCCGCCGTCCTCAAAGGCACCGATATCGACCAGCCTCGCAATTTGGCGAGAGCGTCACGGACGCGGCGCAACACTTCTCGTGTAATCGGATTTCCACCGTCAAGCCCCTCTTTTTTCTTTGTTTAATTTCTCAGGTCGACCCAAGAACGAACCCGCTCGCGCGGGAGGGCGCGTCGGGGCCGGTGGATTTTTGGCTGCGGCGGTGCGTGGATGAGCGGCGGGGGGTGACGGTGGGGGCATCCGATCCCGAGCATTGAAGGTCCAGCAACCTTCAGCTCGAGAGGAACCCCCGATGACCTCGCCTCTTTCCCCCCGGCCCGTCAGCGCGCTGCGCGCCTGCATGATCGAGGACATGACGGTGCGCGGCTTCACGGAGGAGACGCGTAATGACTGCGTTCGGCGCGTGCGCGCATTCGCGGCCTCTATCGGCCGGTCGCCCGACACGGCGACGGCGGAGGATCTGCGGTCCGTCGCGGCGAAGGTCGCCTAGCCGAACCGACAGCAGCCGCTCGCTTCTTAGGGCTGGACCACGAACTCAACAAGCCGGCCGGTCGGCAAGGTGGGCAACGCACGACGATTCAGTCGCACAACCCCGACCCGCCCGTCGTCGCTTTGCTGGGGCTCTCCGCCGTGCGATCATGCGACGGCACGGCCTGATTGAATGACAGCGAAAGGAAACGGCATGGCTGAGAACATGCTGAAGGAACGGTGGAAGGCCGGCAAGGCGGCGGTCAATGGGTGGCTAGCCATCCCCTCCGGCTTCTCGGCGGAGGTCATGGCTCAGTGCGGCTGGGACAGCGTGACCGTCGACATGCAGCACGGTGTGCAGGACTACCAGACGATGGTGCAGTGCTTTCAGGCAATGGACCGGCTTCCGGTGACCAAGCTTGTGCGGGTCCCCTGGAATGAGCCGGGCGTCGTCGGCAAGGTGCTGGATGGCGGCGCGTATGGGGTCATCTGCCCGATGGTTAACACGCGCAAAGAGGCACAGGCTCTCGTGTCTTATTGCCGCTATCCGCCAAAGGGGCAGCGCAGCAACGGCCCGATCCGCGCCGCGATGTACGGTGTGGCCGGCGATTACCAGAAAACTGCGAACGACGAGATTCTCGTCATCCCGATGATCGAGACGCGGCAAGCGGTCGAGAACATCGAGGAGATATTGGACGTGCCGGGGATCGACGCGATCTATGTCGGGCCCGCGGACCTCGCCTTCTCACTCGGCAAGACGCCAAAGCTCGACAGCGAAGACGCCGAGCAACTCGGCATGTACGAAATTGTGCTGGCGGCGTGCCGGAAGCGCGGCATCTACCCGGGCATTCATTGCGGAGAACCGGCCTATGCGGCGCGCATGATCCGCATGGGGTTCCGCCTGACCACGATCGCCAACGACAGCGGGTTGATGGCCAAGGCGGCGCGCGCGGCGGTCGCAGACGTTTGGAAGGAAGTCGGCGAATTTCGCTAAGAATGCGCCGAGCAGGCAGTCGCGGCCTTGTCGGAGCTTCTGCACTCACCCGGTCGACGGCCTAAAAATCGGCTCCGACACGGGGACTTGCTTCAAGATCGGGGTGTAGCGCTGGCCAGTAGCCAGCGCGGTTTGCGAGCAACCCGATGGCCGCGGCGAAGCGAAGCGCAGGCGACCGCGACGGCTCGGGACCCCTTCTGGACCCAGAGGTGACGTTGGGGCCCCTTCGGCGCGATCGGCTTGGGACCCCGATCGGCCGATAGAATTGCCGATGGCGCGAAGAAGGTTCCGAGACGGGCGGAGGTCGCTGTGGAGCGCGTGGTTCTGCTCCAGAGCGCGCGGTTCTGCTCCGGGCTCGCAACGATGCCTGGGAAGCCGCGGCGCGAAAAAGCCATTTCGTTGCCAAGGCCCCAGGCGGGCGTATGATCAGATGCAAGCGCAGCGCGGGAGGCGGGCATGACAGAGGTATCGCACGTGTATGCCGGGGTGGTGCGGTCGGTCGAGGGCGGCCGCGGCGGCGTCTTCCGCCAGGCCGCCGGGGCGGAGCGCTGGGAGGCGCTGACCGAAGGCCTGCCCGACGAGACCGAGGTGCATGCGATTACCGTGCACCCGGACGATCCGGACATCGTCTTCATCGGCACGACAACGGGGGCATTTCGCAGCGCCAACCGCGGCGGCAGCTGGCAACGTCTCGCCTTGCCCAACCCCACGGCCGATGTCTGGTCGATCACGGTCCATCCCTCCGATCGGCGCACGATTTACGCCGGATTCGGACCGATCGGCGTCTACCGCAGCGACAATGGCGGCGACCGTTGGCAACAATTGGCCGACCCGGGCCTGCCCGACCGGGTCCATATGACGTTTCCGTGCCGGGTAATGCGGCTCGACATCGATCCCGCCCGGCCCGACGACGTCTATGCCTGCATCGAGGCGAACGGCGCGATTAAGAGTCGAGACCGCGGCGAGAGTTGGGAGGACTTGACGGCCGATCTGCTACGCTTCACCGCTGAGCAGAAGTACAAGAGCCGGATCGTCAGCCAGACGGACGTCGAAGGCATGCTCGACGGGCATGCTCTGGCGTGCAGTGCGGCAGCGCCGGGGACGGTGTTCCTGGCCAATCGCATGGGCCTCTTCCGCAGCGACGACGGTGGCGCGCATTGGGCCGACATAGAAGTCGGGCGCTTCTCGCCGTTGACCTACGGACGCGACCTGCGCGTCTCGCCGCACGACCCCGAGGTGCTCTACGCTGCGCTGAGCCCGGCCTTCCGCAGCCATGAAGGCGGCATCTTCCGAAGCGTCGATGTCGGCCGCACCTGGCGACGCTTCGATCACGGCGTCAAGGCGGAGGCCACGATGATGGGCGTGGCGGTCCATCTGCGCGACCCGCGGCAGGTCTGCGGCGTCTCGAAGACGGGTCAGGTCTTTTCGACCGGAGACAATGGCGAGAGCTGGGCGGAGAGCCGGCTACCCGAGGGCGCCGGCGACTGCTACGCGATCGCTTGCGGCTGAGCGACAAACGCCGACGCGGCACAGGAGAGTGAGAAGCCGACAACACCGAAGTTCAATCCTCCCGCCGAGCGAATGTGCCCATGCGGTCCGCCTGATCTTCGACAGCTACCGTGCGGGCGGCGTGCGATAGGCGGCGAGCGACCCGCGATCTTGCCGTCTCTGCCGGTGGCTCCGGAAGGACGGGACGGTGCGAGGGATCAAAAACCCACTCAAGAGTTGAAGCGCGCGGCCGCCTGTGCGAACGGCTGTTATCGCGGCACGAGGCGGCCAATGACTTGTAATTGCCGTTCGAGGGAGTTGCCCAAAGCGGTCTTGGCTGAAACGGGTCTGGCGTCGGCCGCGCAGACGCGAGGACCCCTGCTACGCGGCTTTCGGCCCTGATCAGCCGCGGGCGACGTAGCCGTAGGCGGCGTTGCTGCGCGCTGGCGAGCCCGTCAGATAGGCCGCCTTGATCGTCGCCATCCCGTCAATCTCCCAAGGCATCAGCCCGGCGTGCAGTTCGACGTTGTAGTGGCGCGCGGCGTTAAGGCCAAAGATTGACGCCTTGACCTGGCCGCTGGCCGGACCGAGCGCGGCAAAGCCGTGCTTCTTGCGCATGTCCTCAGGGATTTCGAGCCGCCGCAAAGCCTCGATCTGCCATTGGGGCGAGCCGTACCAGACCGAGTCGGTTCCCCACAACACGTGATCTGCGCCCAGCCCCTTGATCAGCGTCCCCATGAACGCGGCGCAGAAGCGCGGGTTGGCGGTGGCCGACATCGCGAAAGAGGTTCCGATGTCGGCGTAGACGTTGGCTACCCCGTGCTTGGCTGGGATCTCGGCGAGATCCGATACCCATTGGATGTAACCGTTCTTCTCGAATTGGGCGAGCGCCGCCTCGGGCGACTCGGCAAACGGCCGCAACGCCGAGTGATAAATCACGAAGCTGAGCTGCGGCCAATCCTTCGCCGCCTTAGGCAGATCGTCGACATCGGCATATTTCCACTTGCCGCCTGGGATGGAGGTCGCATAGTCGGCGGGCAACAAGCCTTTGTGGATGCAAATCGTCGTGATCCCCGCCTTCACCGCCTTCTGGTAAAACGGATAGAGGTTTTTCTCGTCGTCCAGGCGCCAAGGGTATTTGGTGGTCGCGACGTTGAGCGGATCACCGATCGTGTAGCCCTTCCAACTGGTCGGCTTTACCTGCTCAATGCAGCGCTCGACCTCGTCCATCCAGCCCGGCTGCAGCGGCGTGAAGAGCGAATGAAAGTAAAGACGCTTTGATCCCGCGACGCTGTTGATGCTGTCGGCCGCTTGGCGCATCTGATCGTTGGTCAGAAACCATTCCGCCGGGTTGTCGAACGGGGCGCCACTCAGCAGCGCGATCTTGGTATCGCTGTCGAGGAAGATCTCCTTGACGTAATTGTCGAACTTGTAGCGATCGAGCGACAACCCATAGGAATCCTTCAGCAGCCCGGGGCTCCAGTGCGCGTCGGCGTATTTCGCAAGGAACAGGATGTCTTTGACATCGTAGTCGTCTTTGACGAAGTGGGTCTGGTCGTCGAAGATGAACTGGCCGGCCAGCTGGTTTGAGCGGGCGGCGCTGACCTCAGGCTCGGCTGCTTCGGCCGGTGTCACCTCGAAGACGTGGCCGAAGACATCGTTGAGAGCGACGAACGCGGCCGCCATGCCGCAACTCGTGCGCAGGAAATTCCGCCGGCTGAGCCCAAGCTTTTTCGCGGCGTCGTCGGCCAATTCCTTTAGCCGCGTCTCAAACCGGCGCTGCTGGGTCGTCTGCGGCAAGGGATTGAATTCGCCGTTGGAAACCATCCGAGTCGGCACTGGCGAGCGAAACGCCGCCCGTTCGGCCGGCTTCGTCCGCGCCAACTCGCGACCGCTCAAGAACCCCGTCATCGTCGTCCTCCCATGGCTTTCGGCCTATAGGCGGGTGAACGCCACGACCGATTTCTCTAAATGTTCGTCGCTGATCCGAAGCGCGATCTTCGCTCGCGCGGCGCCGGGGGTCAACTCGACACATCGCGCCGCGGCCCCGCAAAGCAGGTGATCAGACGCGCGGCTGGCGCGCGACTATGGCGATTTCTTGAGGCTACGGATGAACGCGATGAGCTGCCAGCGATCATCATCCGACAGCACATCGCCCCATCTCGGCATGGCGCCGTAGCCGTGCGACAGCTTCCAGAACAGCTCACCGTCGTTCTGCTGCTGCACCTGCGGCGTTGTCAGATCGGCCACAGGAATACCGAACTTGATCGCAATCGGCCCGGCTCCATCAGCCCTTGGACCGTGGCATCCTTCGCAGAAGATGCCGTAATTCGCCTTGCCCTCGGCAATCACTTTTGGCGAGGCGGTGAGCGGGCTGGCCAGCTCCTTGGCCTCCGGCGGCGCCGTCCAGGGCTTCGCCGCACAGTCCGAGTAGTTTTGAGTAAGCATCGGGCTATGGCAAGCGGTGCAAGGCGCCACCGGTTTCCCGCAATCGGCCGCAGCAGCAGATACCCGTGGCCCGCAGGAAAGCCAGACGCCCACGCCGACGACAAAGGCGCAACCAAGGAGACGCGCCATTCTGATCGCCTCCTTCCGGGGCCATGTTACAGGAAACCGATCGACATCCAAGCGATGACCGCGACGATCGGTCGTAAAGGTAATCAGCCTGCTAAGCATCTCGGCCTCGCGGCGCCGCCGTAGGCCGACGGTGCAGCTCGGTCGACAGAACCCGACGAAATCCAACAAGAGCCCCTGACTGGAACTCCGGTTCGATTTTGAGCGACGCCGGCAGGATAATCGGCTTATCCCGCGCGCAACCGCAGGACCGCGCGACCATCGATCCGACGGTCTTGCAGTGCAGTCAGCGCCTCGCCGGCTCGTTCGAGGGGGAACTCCGTCGCCTCGGCGGGGCAGATTTTGCGCTGCTCGAACAGCGCAAATATCTCGCTAAAGGCGACCGCCACCTGCGCTGGGCAGCGCTTGCGGTAGTCGCTGATCTGCAACCCGCTGACCTCGATGTTCTTGAGCAGCAGATAATTCGTCCGCATCGTCGGGATGGCGCCGGCCGCAAAGCCGATCACCACCAGCCGCCCGCGCCACGCAAGGACCCGTAGGGCTGCATTGAACACCTCGCCGCCGAGCGGATCGAGGATGATATCGGCGCCTCGGCCGTCGGTTACATCGTAAACCTGCTCGCGCAGGGTGTCGCGCAGATTTGCACGCGACAAGTCGATGACGGCGTCGGCTCCTGCAGCCCTAGCTGCTGCCGCCGTCTCGGGCCGGGCAATTCCGGCAAGCACGCGGGCACCCATCGCGTGCGCGAGCTGGACCGCCGCGTAGCCGACCCCGCGCGAGGCGCCAAGCACCAGCACGGTTTCGCCCGTCTGTAGCCGGCCTCGCTCGCGCAGCGCAAACCATGCGGTGTCGTAGACCAGGCTCATTGACGCCGCTTCGCCGAACGACATACGGGCCGGCAGGTGGTAGCACTGGTCAGCCGAAACCGCGACGGCTTCGGCATAGCCGCCTTGCTCGGCCATCGCCAGGACCCGGTCGCCTGCTCGCAGCGCGGTAACGCCACGCCCGCACGCACGGACAATGCCGGCCGGCCCCTTGCCCGGGATAAACGGCCGCTCCGGCAAGAACTGGTACGTGCCGCCGACGACCAGCAGGTCGACGTAATTGACCGGCGCGGCGTAAATTTCGACCAGGACCTCGCCAGGACCGGGGACTGGTATCGCGACTTCGGCGGTGCGCAGCCGCTCCGGCCCACCGAATTCGTCGACAACGATCGCGCGCATTGCTAGCCGCGCACCCGGATTGGCCTGGCTTGGCCTTCGGCCACCCAGCGCATCAACTCGCGCTTCAGGATCTTGCCGCTTGGCGTCAGCGGCATCGTCGCAACCGTCAGCAGGAATTCCGGCATGTCGTATTTCGGTAGCCCGGCCGCTTCAAGGTCGCACAGCAATCGGGCTGGATCGAGCCGAACACCGTTACCCATGACCACCGCGAGGCAAACCCTCTCGCCGAGCCGGGCGTCGGAAACCGCGAACGCCGCTGCCTTCTCAATCCCCGCGCAGCGCAGCGCCAAAGCCTCGATGGTCGCCGGGTAGATGTTTGCGCCCGCCGCGGACAATGATGTCCTTCTTGCGGCCGGTGATATGCAGATACCCGGCTTCGTCGAGCCAGCCGAGATCCCCGGTCATGAACCAGCCCTGCGCATTGAACGCGGCCTCGGTGGCCGATTGATCATCGAAGTAGCCGAGCATCAGGCTGGCGCCGCGGCCACCGATTTCGCCGATCTCGCCGGGAGACGCTTCGACGTCCGGGTCGTCCTGGCGCCAGATGCGCACTTCGTAACCGGCGCAGGCTTGCCCGCAGGTTCCGACGATGCGCGCGGGCGGATCGTCCGGTCGGGTGTATTGGTGCGAGCAGGTTTCCGTCATGCCGTAGCCGCTCTGCGGCACAATGCCGTGCTCCATCAGCGCCTCGACCACGGCGGGCGGCGCCGCCGCGCCGGAAATGCGGAAGCCGCGCACTTTGCCGAGCCGGCGCGCGCCGCGGGCGCGCATCTCGGCCAGCAGATCGATCGCATGCGTTGGCACCCCGAAGAGAAATTCGGCGCCTGCTTCTTCCAGTCGGTCCACCAGGCTGGCATTGCGCGGCAGATCGTGCAGCACGACTTCGCCGCCGCCGGCCAGCGCGGTGACCAGGGCGCCGAGGCCAAGGTTATGCGACAGCGGACTCAGCGTGTAGAGCACAGCCTCGTCCAGACGCCAGTCGCGCGCCATCATGCGGGCGCTGGCGAGCAACGTGTTGTCGCTGTGCAGCACACCCTTCGGTATTCCGGTCGTGCCGGAGGTGAAGGGCAGATACATGATCTGGTTCGCGTCACTATTCGCCGGCCGGTCGATGGCGGGACCCGCCAGGGCGAGAAACGGAGCCTTATCGGCCGCGCCAACCGGCCAGCAAAAACGCAGAAAATCGCGGCCGGCGAGTTCGACGAAAATATCGCACCGGTCGCCGTCCGCGCCGTAACCGGGCAGAGCGATCAGCGCCGCCGCGCGCACCCGCTCCACCAGCGCGGCGACTTCCCCGACCCGGTGGTCACGGTGAAATGACGGGCAGCAGACATAGGCGTTGCGCGAGCACGCGAGCAACGCGATTGCCGTCTCGACCCGGCTCGGCAGCCATACCGCGACGCGATCCCCCGCGTGCAGGCCGTTTCCAGCGAGATGGCCGGCGAGGCGGTCGGCGGCGGCGACCAGTGCGGCATAGGTCAAGCGGCGATGCCGGTCGGTGACGGCAAACGCCCCGGGAGTGGCGCAGGCGCGACGCGCGGCGAGATGATAGATCGTCTCGTTGCCCCAGAACCCTGCCGCCGTATAGGTTTCTAGGGTCGGCGCGTTCAGCAGCGTCAGCAGCGTCATCCGCCCTTCCGATCGCGTGCGGCTCGCAAGATCGTTCTTATTCGCTGCGGTGTCGCCGGCAGTTGCGTCACCGCGCCGGGGATGCCGAGCGCATCGTCAATTGCGGCCGCAAGCACCGCGCCGACGCCGGTGATACCGCCCTCGCCGACGCTCTTGATCCCGAGCGGGTTGAGCGGGCTCGGGGCGTCCTCGGTAAGCAGGAGCTCAACGGGCGGCACGTCACCGGCGTTGGGCAGGGCGTAATCGGCCAGGGTCGTACAGAGCGGCTCGCCGCGCGCGTCGTAAACAAATTCCTCGCAGAGCGCGCCCCCCAGCCCCTGTGCGAACCCGCCGGCCAGCTGACCCCCGGCCATCATAGGGTTGATTGCCCGGCCGATATCGTAGGCGATCAAGAACCGCTCCACCGCGACGTGCCCGGTCTCCGGATCGACGCGCACGACGCCGATATGGACGCCATAGGCATAGGTCATGTGGTCGGCGCGGAACCAGGCTTCGGCGGTGAGGCCCGGGTCGCGGCCGCCGAGCACTGGGGAATCCGGCGCCAGATGGCGCGCGATGTCGCCGAGTGCGATCGACGGGCCCTCCGGCCGATCACGATGACGTACAACGCCATCGGCAATGTCGAGCTCTTCAGGCGTCGCTTGCAGCAGCTCACCCGCCATCTCCAGCGCTTTGGCGCGGACCTTCAATGCCGCTGCATACGTCGCGCCGCCGGTCATCACCGAGGCGCGCGAGGCGTGTGCGCCGATGCCGTATTGGATGCGGTCGGTCTGGCCGAGAACCACACGCACCCGGCGGTAGTCGACGCCGAGCGTATCGGCGCAGATTTGCGCCATTGCAGTCACAAAGCCTTGCCCGACGGACGAGCCGCCGGTTACCAGCTCGACCGCGCCGGTCGCGTCGATGGTGATGCGCGTGCCGTCCATCGGGCCAAGTCCGCCCTTCTCGACGAACATGGCGATCCCGCCGCCGACCAACTCGCCCGTTGCGCGCCGCCGCCGCAGTTCGGACTGCAGCGGCTTCCAGCCGATCTGAGCGAGCGCCTTGTCGAGCAACAGCGCGTAATCACCGGAATCATACACGACTTCGGTGCCGAGCGCGTTGAGCGGCCGGCGGAACGGCATCTCGGCCGCGGCGATCAGGTTGCGCCGGCGCACCGTGAGACGATCGAGCCCGAGCCGGTCGGCAACCGCATCCATCAGCCGCTCGCGCACAAACGTACCCTCATAGCGGCCGGGGGCGCGGTAGGTGGCGGCAGGCGTCTTGTTGGTCAGGCGAAAATGCCCGACCGCGCGATAGGCCGGGATGCGGTACGGCCCCGGCAGCATCGCGATCGTCATTTCCGGGACGCGGGCGCCATGCGTGCGAACGTAGGCTCCCTGGTCGAGCCAGAACTCATCGTCGAGCGCCAGGATGATGCCGTCAGCATCGACGGCAACCCGCGCGAGATGACGCTGCTGCCGCGAATGGTTGGCGGCCATCATATGCTCGCTGCGGTCTTCGATCCATTTGACCGGGCGGCCAAGGCGCAGCGCGGCGAGGCACACCAGGAAATCCTCGGGATAAAGTTCGCCGCGCACGCCGAACCCCCCGCCGGTGTTGCCTTCCTTCAGGACCACCGCGGCAGCGCTGCAGCCGAGCATGCGCGCCAGCGCGTCGCGATTGCGGTGCGGCACCTTGGCGGCGCCGTACAGTTCCAACACGTCGCGTGCGGCAACGTAGCGAGCCAGTGCACCGCGCGTTTCGAGCGGCACCGCGCTGTGCCGGCCGATGGTCAAATCGAGTTCCACGACCGCATGCGCTTTGGCGAAGGCCTCAGCGAGATCGCCGTACCCGGCGCGCAACACGCTCGCCTCCGTCGAAAGCCCCGGCGCAAAGCTGCCGGGCGCTGCCGCGGCATCGAGCACGGGCGCCAACTCCTCAACCGTCAGCGAGATCAGCTCGGCGGCATCCTCGGCGCGGCAGGCGTCGGTGGCGAACACTGCCGCGACCGGCTCGCCGACATAGCGCACCCGCTTTTGCGCTAGCAGCGGCTGGCGGTACGGGCGCAGAGCCTCGCCGGCCGGATCGCGGAAATCGATTGGCGGCAGGTCGGCGATGTCCGCCCCACTCCACACCGCCGCCACCCCGGGAGCGGCCCGTGCCGCCGTGACGCCGACGGAGCGCAGCTCGCCATGGGCATAGGGCGCGCGCACGATTCGCATATGGAGCTGATGCGGAAAAGCGATATCGGCGACAAACTGCCCCTGACCTCGGAGCAGCGGCAGGTCTTCCAGCCGCGTGACGGAACGGCCGAGGATGCGGCGCTGGCCACTCATTCGTCGTGCCGCGCTCTGTTCCGCATCATGGACTGGGCCGCTTCAGCCGCCCCAGAACTGTTTCGTGGCCAGCCTCGCGCCTTCGGCCATCGCCGCCAGTTTGGCCCACACCACGTCGGGATCGACCGCGGCCTGGCCGACCCAGGTGCCAAAGCCGCAATCGCTGCCGGCGATGACGTTGTCGCGGCCGGCGAGGTTGGCGTAGCGGGCGATGCGCTGCGCGACCAACTCGGGATGCTCGATGAAGTTCGATTTCGATTCGATGACCCCGGGAATGATGACCTTGCCTTCCGGCAGCTTGACCTGTTCGAACAGGGTCCATTCATGCCCATGGCGCGGGTTCGCGGCCTCGAACGAGATCGCCGCCGGCCGCGCCGTGAATACGATGTCAATGATGTCGGCTAGCGGCACGTCGTGGTGGTGCGGCCCCTCGTAATTGCCCCAGCATAGATGCAGCCGCGCTTGGTCCGGCGGAACCGCGGCCAGCGCATGGTTCAACGCCTCGACGTGGAGCCTCGCCCGCTTGCGGAATTCCTCAAGGGACAAGTCGGCGTATTGGATGTGCCGGCCCATCGCCAGGTCCGGGCAATCGATCTGCACGATGACCCCGGCTGCGGCGATCGCCTCATACTCGCCGCGCATCGCCTCCGCGATCGCGAACAGGTACGCCTCCTGGCTTGGGTAGTACTCGTTGCCGAAGAACAGCGAGATGACCCCCGGCGAGGCGGCGCTGAGGAATGCTCCGGCGCCATTCACCCCGGCCAGGGCCGCTTTTAGGTTGTCGACGTCGGCGAGCGGCGCGGCCGGGTCGCCGACCCCGATTGGGGCAGTGCAGGCGGGCGTTCGCCGGCGCGAGCGGCCGGGATCGCTGAACACCCGCCTCGCCAGGTTCGGGAACTCGGCCAGGTCCTGATAGACGAAGGTATTGCTGCTGCCGGCGAAACCGGTCAGCCGGTCCTTGACATAGGTGGCGTAGCTCGGCTTCGACATCTCGCCGTCGTTGACGAGATCGACGCCCGCCTCGACCTGCTTCTTCACTACCTCGGCGACGGCGGTCCGGATCCTCTCCGCCAGCGCGGCGCGGTCGACCGGCACGCCCTCCTCCTTGGCGAACATCGCCCGGATCAGGTCATCGGGCCGCGGCAGGCTGCCGGTATGGGTGGTCAGGAAGCGACCGAACCCGCACGCCATCACTGCCTCCAACAGATTCGCATTGTCACGATCACACGGTCGAATTAAGCGCTCCGACTTCACGGCTGCCAAGCTCCACTTGATGAGCCGGCAGGATGATCTGCCTATACCCCGGCATTAGCGGCGCTCTGCCACGGCCGTCCCGTCTCGCTGTAAAAGGGCATTAGACGCGCCCGAAACCCATCGAGGTCCACGAAGCGGTCGATCGCCCGCAGCAGGTCCTTTTCAGGAACGTGTCGTTCGAGCGAAAACTCGTAGAACAGAGCGTCCGGTTGGACTTGCCGCTCCCCCATCATCGACTGCCCCCCAGTCATCCTGATGTGAGATATACCGCAGCCGCCACGCCGTTTTTCAACATTGGGTAATGGGCGGCAGCTCTTCCCTGGAGGCCGATAGGATCGGCTGGATCATCGGAAGAGGAGACCGCAGATGGAGTATTTTGCCGGACTGGACGTCTCGATGGCGCAGACGCACGTGTGTGTCATGAACCGAGACGGCGCCGTCATCCATGAGATGAAGGCGCCGTCGACGGCTGCCGGTATCGCGGCGGCTCTCGCGCAAGCCTCGGCTTGCAGGCGCATTGTGCTCGAGACCGGCCGCATGGCGCCAATGCTCTACCATGGCCTGGGACGGCTTGGATTACCCATTATCTGCATCGAGAGCCGGCAGGCCTATCAGGCACTGAAGTCGTTAGCGACGCGCAAGACCGACCGCAACGATGCCCGCGGCCTGGCGCATCTCGCCCGCACTGGTTTCTTCAAGCCGGTTCATGTGAAGTCGCTGCCGGCCCACGCGGTACGATCGCTGATCATCGCCCGTAAGAAGCTGGTCGGCCAGCGGGTCACGTTGGAGAACCAGATCCGCGGCCTCGCCGTGATCTTTGGGGTCCGACTGCCCCGTGCCCTCAGTCCCGTCTTCGTCAAGCAGGCGCTGCGGGCGAGCGAGGGGATCGCCGGCCTGTCGGCCGCGATGCAGGGGCTGGTTGCGGCGCGCACCGCCGTGCTCGGCGCCGTCGTGGCGATTGACGCGGACATCAGGCGGATGGTCAGGGCATCCGAAGCGTGCCGACGGCTGATGAGCATTCCCGGTGTCGGCCAACTTACCGCTCTCGCCTTCACAGCGGCTATTGACGATCCTGAGCGCTTCCGACGGTCTCGCGAGATTGGCGCCTATTTCGGCTTGGCGCCGCGGCGCTATCAGTCGGGCGAGGTCGATTACACCGGCAGCATCTCGAAGTGCGGCGATCATCGGGTGCGCACCCTCTTGTACGAGGCCGCAAACGTCATGCTGACGCGCTACAAGGGACCGCTGAAGCTAAAGGACTGGGCATTGGCGATCGCCAAACGATCGACGATGCGCAAGGCGCGGATCGCGCTCGCCCGTCGTCTGGCCATCATCATGCACGCCATGTTGCGCCACGGCACCGAGTTCAAACCGGCGTAACCGGCAGCATCAACCGGACAGGAGGTCGAACCGAGCTCCCGAGCGGAGCGACGCCCGAGGGAGGGAGCAGATGACGGCGCCAATTCCGTAGCATGCGGCAAGGCTAGCCGACTGCGATTTCAACTGCGATTTCAACCGAGCCACTCTGCACCCAGCTGACCCCATCAAGCGCCACAATGAGCACGCAGAGAACACAGACACCCGACAGCGTCGATATCGCTCATCACCGAGCCGTCGCCCTTGACCCATTAGAGAACCGATCGGCGGGGCGCGGACGATCGCGAAATTCCGCTTCGATCCTAAAAACTCACCCTTCCCGGTTGAGCGGGAGAGGGCGCAGTTAGGCAGGCGACGCCGATACGGTCGCTCGGCGGTGCGGTCCGCTAATCGGCGAGCGGGTCGGGGCGAAGCTGAAAGCGGACGACCTTGGGGAAGGTGCCTTTGCCGGTTTCGAGGTGGAACATCGCCCGGGTCGCATACGTCGTCCACAATGCCATGCCCTTCCAGCCGGCGTTGGGGTCGTCGATGCGCCCGTCCATCCCCTTCGTGAAATAGTCGTTTACATAGGGGACCCGCAGGACCACGAACTTGCCGTCGACGAGAGCGAGTAATCCGCTGTTGAGGTTGCCCGTGGCGATCGCACGTCCTTGCCGAGACCCAATGTGTCGTGCTGATCGACCCAGACGTAATAGCCTAATTCGGCGCTGCTCAGGTTGGGCGGCGGGAACTGGTCATTCTGCCCCAAATACGTCATTCAAAAGCACGCCATCGAACGGCGAGGTCGGATGGATACCTACTCTGTTTGGCTAAGCAATCGCAGCCGCATTGGGTCCGACACATCTTGGACGCCGTTGACGCAAGACGCGGCGCGGGTCTGTTGGCCGAGAGGGAGCGTACCAAGCACAACTACGATGGCGAGCACCACATGTTTCATTTCAAAGACACCGTGCGTCAGTTGGAGTAACCAGTACCTTTAGTAGATACCAGATCGAACCTTCGCACAATCTTCCAACGTATAAGGCGGCGGCAGTTCGTACCCAAATCTCAAGGTACAGCGGATAACTCTGCACCGAGAATTTGGACTCTGCCGAGCAGGTCGTGGCAAGCCTGTTACAGCGATCCCTGGGGCCTTTGTGGACGCGGGTCAAAAATGGGACTCGACTTGACCGGCGCGCTGATCCTCGACACAAAAGGCGCGCCAACAACCACCTGCACCCATTATCGCCAGCGGTGCACTTACGGAAGGCTGGAGCAGATTGGCCGGAGTCCGCGCCATTATCGCGGCAGTCATTTTGGCGGCGCTACTCGCTCAGGTGCCGCGGGCTTGGGCTCAGACGGTGCCGGCGGCCGGGGCGCGAGAGCTGGTCGTCGGCACCAAGGTGGCACCACCCTTTGCGATGAAGGCGGAGGACGGCACCTGGCGCGGCATCAGCATCGATCTTTGGCGGCGCATCGCCAGCCAGACCCACCTGCGCTACCGGTTTCAGGAGACCACCCTAAAGGGTCTCACCGAAGGCGTTGCCGAGGGCTCTCTGGATGCGGCGGTAGCCGCGCTGACTGTTACCGCCGCGCGGCACCGTGTCGTCGATTTCACTCAGCCCTTCTATAGCACCGGCCTCGGTATTGCGGTGGCCGCGGGGGCGGGCATCACCTGGTGGCCGGTCGTCGCCAACGTGTTTTCCCTCGGTTTTCTCCGCGCTGTCGGAGTACTATTCGCCGTCTCGCTTGCTGTCGGCGTCGTGCTGTGGCTCATCGAGCGTCGGCACAACGAGCATTTTGGCGCTCATCGGCGAGGCCTGGGCTCAAGTGTTTGGTGGTCGGCGGTAGCGATGACGCAAGCTGGCGGAGCGGCGGGTGAGAAGGTGCCCGTGACACTCCCGGGCCGGCTGCTCGCCATCCTATGGATGGTCGCATCGGTGATCGTGATCGCCAGTTTCACCGCGGGGCTAGCGTCGCAGCTCACCCTGAAGCAGCTGCGCGGGAGGGTGCACGGGGAGTTGGATCTGCGATACGTCCGGGTGGGGGCCGTCGCCGGTACCGAGACGACGCAATATCTCGGCCGCGAACATATCGCTTATCAGGTTTTTGCTGACGCGGAGGCCGGCCTGTCAGCGCTGCAGAAGGGTCGGATCGATGCCGTGGTGTATGACCGGCCGCTGCTCTTGTGGCTAGTGAACGACCGCTTCTCCGGCTCGCTGCAGGTGCTGGACGCAACCTTCGATCCTCAGGTCTATGCGATCGCTCTGCCGCAAGGCAGCGAACTGCGGATCCCGATCGACCTCGCCCTGCTCGACGCCATTCGGGGTGACTCGTGGCGGGAGACGCTGTTGGCTTATCTCGGAAGCAGCTGAGGTCCGTGTTGCGAGTCCCTCAGGCGAATTCAAACGCCATAGCGCTTCCCGGCACCGCCGCCCGGCCTTCGCTGTCAGCACGATAGCGGTGAAGCATCCGTCTCCGCCATAACATTTGCAAGCTTCTCCCAAGGAGCAACCCACTCCACTTACGATCTAAAATGCAGCCGCGGGACAACAGTGCCCGTAGGTGCCCGATCGGTTCTCTAATGGGTCAAGGGCGACGGCTCGGTGATGAGCGATATCGACGCTGTCGGGTGTCTGTGTTCTCTGCGTGCTCATTGTGGCGCTTGATGGGGTCAGCTGGGTGCAGAGAGGCTCGGTTGAAATCGCAGTTGAAATCGCAGTCGGCTAGCCTTGCCGCATGCTACGGAATCGGCGCCGTCATCTGCTCCCTCCCTCGGGCGTCGCTCCGCTCGGGAGCTCGGTTCGACCTCCTGTCCGGTTGATGCTGCCGGTTACGCCGGTTTGAACTCGGTGCCGTGGTGCAACATGGCGTGCATGATGATGGCCAGACGACGGGCGAGCGCGATCCGCGCCTTGCGCATCGTCGATCGTTTGGCGATCGCCAATGCCCAGTCCTTTAGCTTCAGCGGTCCCTTGTAGCGCGTCAGCATGACGTTTGCGGCCTCGTACAAGAGGGTGCGCACCCGATGATCGCCGCACTTCGAGATGCTGCCGGTGTAATCGACCTCGCCCGACTGATAGCGCCGCGGCGCCAAGCCGAAATAGGCGCCAATCTCGCGAGACCGTCGGAAGCGCTCAGGATCGTCAATAGCCGCTGTGAAGGCGAGAGCGGTAAGTTGGCCGACACCGGGAATGCTCATCAGCCGTCGGCACGCTTCGGATGCCCTGACCATCCGCCTGATGTCGGCGTCAATCGCCACGACGGCGCCGAGCACGGCGGTGCGCGCCGCAACCAGCCCCTGCATCGCGGCCGACAGGCCGGCGATCCCCTCGCTCGCCCGCAGCGCCTGCTTGACGAAGACGGGACTGAGGGCACGGGGCAGTCGGACCCCAAAGATCACGGCGAGGCCGCGGATCTGGTTCTCCAACGTGACCCGCTGGCCGACCAGCTTCTTACGGGCGATGATCAGCGATCGTACCGCGTGGGCCGGCAGCGACTTCACATGAACCGGCTTGAAGAAACCAGTGCGGGCGAGATGCGCCAGGCCGCGGGCATCGTTGCGGTCGGTCTTGCGCGTCGCTAACGACTTCAGTGCCTGATAGGCCTGCCGGCTCTCGATGCAGATAATGGGTAATCCAAGCCGTCCCAGGCCATGGTAGAGCATTGGCGCCATGCGGCCGGTCTCGAGCACAATGCGCCTGCAAGCCGAGGCTTGCGCGAGAGCCGCCGCGATACCGGCAGCCGTCGACGGCGCCTTCATCTCATGGATGACGGCGCCGTCTCGGTTCATGACACACACGTGCGTCTGCGCCATCGAGACGTCCAGTCCGGCAAAATACTCCATCTGCGGTCTCCTCTTCCGATGATCCAGCCGATCCTATCGGCCTCCAGGGAAGAGCTGCCGCCCATTACCCAATGTTGAAAAAGTCGTCGAATACTCAATGGTGGATCGATTTGTATAATATTTGTCGTTCCTGCCCATCTACTTGCGGCTGTTTGTTGCAATTAAGGGTATTTATTGTGAACCATTGTTTCATCTCAAATCCGGCTGTGGAGTTTTTCAATACAATCGCCCCAAAGCCGTCATTGCGAGCAGCGGAGCGACGAAGCAATCTCGATGCCCCAGACTCTGCTTCGTTTGGATCGCCACGGCGCCTTCGGCGCCTCGCGATAACACCCGGGGGGTTTTCATGTACGAGGGGCGACCGCGCGTCGGTGGAAAACTCGCAATTACACCGGGTGACTTTGCCCCGCTCGACGAAAGCCGCCTCAGAGCCCGGCGATCCGCGTGAAACCGTCGGCGCTCCATTCTTCGCTGCCGACGCCGTGGTGGACGACGAAGAGGCCGCCGGGATCGTATTTCTTTTCCTGATTACGCATGAGCTTCAGCTAATTTGAAGAGGCGGTATGGCATCGGCGGAGTTCGGACTGCGAGGTAGCCGCGCCGCGGCATCATAGCGGCGAGATCGTATCGCCGGTTGAACCGGTATTCGAATTTGGCGAGGTAGCGGGGTGCATGCTTGTCGCGGACGGCGCGGTAAGTCCCGGCGATGGCGCTCTTGATGTTGCCGAGGGTGGTGTTGACCCACTTGAAAGCGGGGTTCAATGCGGCCTTGCGACCGGATCCAGTGATGATTGGCTGATGGACCCAGCCGGCGTTGCTGACCCCGGTGAAGCAGCGCAGCCCGTCACTGACGACGGTGCTGGCGGGATCGAAATTGTGCTGCGCCAAGGTCGCGATTTCGGCATGGCGGAAGCCCTTCACGCGGGCGCAACTTCAAGCGGATTGGCTTACCCTGCGGTGTGGTTTCGACCGCGGCCACGATCGGCGTCTTGCCAGGCGAACCGCGGCCACGCTTGCCGCCGTTGCGCTCGCCGCCGAGATCGGCGTCGTCGATCTCGATCCGTCCGGTCAGGCGCTTGGTGGCGTCCCGCTCCATCATCACTTGCATGAGCTTGTGCTTGATCTTCCTGGCCGTCGTCTGGGTGACGCCAAGCCGGCGCCCCAACTCGATGCTGGAGATGCCGCCCTTGCTCTGGGTGAGGTGGTACATGGCACGAAACCAAGTACACAGCGGCACCTTGGTCGCGGCGAAAATCGTCCCGGCGATCACCGATGTTTGATGTCGACAGGCGGCACCCTGGTAAAGCGCGCGGGTCTCGATCAAGCTGTGATGCTTGCCCGCGCACACCGGGCAGACGAAGCCCGATGGCCAGCGCCAGCGCAGCATCGCTTCCTGGCACTGATCCTCGGTGCCGTAAAGAACCGCAAACTGGGCCTCGCTGAGCCCCTTTTGAAACTGCACCTTGTTGCGCGCCATCGTTCAAACCCGCAGAAACAGCCGTATGTTCCCGTTATGTACCATACAGTGACGGCTGAGGATAGTCGGTAATCAGGTTCATCTTTATTCATTTCTCCGGGGTCGTTAACATCCCTGGCCAAAGAAGCTCCGACTGCCTCGACGTGCCGGACGATCAATAAACAGGCGGCTCTGCGGCCGCTCGTCGGCCGGGAGGGTTCGATGATGACAACCGGTATCGGTGCGGGTCTATTTTCCGAGGCCGAGCAAAGTCGGCAACTGCGCCGCGCGGCAGTCAGCGTCATCGCCACATCCTTTTTGCCGGACTACACCAACCTTGACATCTCGCAAGAACACGATGCGCCCGAGGCTCCGGCCGCAGGCCGCTGCGTCGCGAAAGCGCCATCACTTTCGGTCCCTCTGACTGAACGGTGTCGCTAATTGCAGAACCGAACGCCGTCGGGCTGAATGTTCGAGGCCAACGGGGAGGAGGGCGATGATGCGGGTGCTGACGGGCGGCAGGCTGATCGACGGGACCGGCGCAGGGCCGGTCGACGCGACGATCGTCCTCAAGGACCAGCGGATCGAGGCTGCCGAGACCCGCACCTACGGCGAGTGGCCGGCTAATGCCGAAATCATCGACATTTCCGGCATGACCGTCCTGCCGGGGTTGATCGATACCCATGATCACCTGGCGATGCACGGCTACGACCTGGCCCGGCGCTGGGGCATCGACGAGCCACAGACGACTCGCACCCTGCGCACTGCAAAAGTCCTCGCCGACACCTTGGCCGCCGGCTATACGACGGTGCGCGACGCAGGCGGGCTCGATGCCGGTTTCAAGCGGGCGATCGACGAGGGCTTGATCGCCGGCCCGAGGCTGGTCCTCTCGCTCGTGATCATCTCGCCGATCGGCGGCATCGGCGACCGGGTCAGCCCGTCCGGATTTTCCTGCTGCGTGCCGAACGATCCACTGCTGCCCGACGGCGTCGTCAACAGCCTGGCCGATGTCCGACCGGTGGTGCGGCGCGTCGTGCGCGCCGGGGCCGACGTGATCAAATGCGCCACCACCGGCGGCGCGAGCTCGCGACCGGGCCACGGACCGCATGACGGCGCCTTCAACCTCGACGAGATGCAGGCCTTGGTCGAGGAGGCGCATGCGCTCGATCGCCGCGTCATCTGCCACGCGCTGGGCGGGCGCGGCTTGCGCATCGCGGTCGAAGCCGGCGTCGACTCGATCGACCACGGCTGCTATCTCGACCAGGAACCCGAGCTGCTGGAGATGATGGCCCGGCGCGGCATCTTTTTTGTGCCGACCTTTGCGGTCTACGATTACCACCGCAAATCGCCGCTCTCGCATGTCCGCGAGCGCGCTCAGCATCTCGAAGAGCACCATGTCGCGAGCTTGCGCAGTGCGCTCGCCGCCGGGGTCAAGATCGCCGCCGGGACCGATGCCGGGGGCCACGGCCATCCGCCGAATGCGATCGAGATCGCCTGCCTCGTCCGGGCCGGGATGACGCCGCTCCAGGCCTTGCGCGCGGCGACCGGCTGGGCCGCCGAATGCATCGGGCGGGAGCAGGATATCGGCACCATCGAGAAAGGGAAAGCTCGCCGATCTCGTCGTGGTCGCCGGCGATCCGCTCGCCGATGTGACGATATTGCAGAACCCTGAGAATATTGCCCTGGTGATCAAAGGCGGCGAGATTGCCATGAACCGCCTAGGGCGGACCGAAGGCCAGCGCCGCGCAGCGAGCTGAGGGGCCGCTGAAAGTGAGCGCCGTGGTGGCGAATGCCTAAAATTTGATCGTGTTCGATTGACAGAGTTTGCCCCGGGCCGGTGTTTTTGGATTGGCGCAAAATATGCGTCACGCTGCTGTCGGTGGTTGTCTTGGACAGGTGCATGGGTCGCTCGATACTCGACGGGTACGATCCGCATGGGTTTTATTGCGAGATGCTCGGCAGCCCGGCGAGCACGGCCGTCAGGGAGCGCCTGTCTGGCCTGTCGATCGATGCGCTAAAGGAGCGGGCCGCCGCCGCCAATGCCGAGCTGTACAATCTCGGGATCACCTTCACGGTCTATTCCGACGCCAAGACGATCGACCGGATTCTGCCGTTCGATGTGTTGCCGCGGGTGCTTTCGGCAGAGGAATGGCGGCATCTGGAAACCGGCATCGTCCAGCGCATCACCGCGCTGAACCTGCTGCTCGACGACATCTACCACGACCAGCTTGTGCTGGGCGACGGCATCGTTCCGCCCGATCTGATCCTTGGCAACCACAACTACCGCCCGCTGATGCGTGGCATCGACGTGCCGCACAAGGCTTATGTCAACATTTGCGGCACCGACATTGTGCGCGATGAAAGGGGCGGCTTTCTCGTGCTCGAAGACAACGCGCGCACCCCGTCGGGCGTCAGCTACGTCGTCGAGAACCGGCACATGATGCTGCGCGCCTTTCCCGACCTGCTCGACGACATCAGCCTGCGCCCGATCGACAATTACGGCGCCAAGCTGATCGCGGCATTGCAGGAGCTTGCGCCGGCTGCGGTCACCGACCCGCAAGTCGTGCTGCTGTCGCCCGGCACCTACAATTCGGCCTATTTCGAACATGTCTTTCTCGCACGAGAGATGGGCGTCCCTTTGGTCGAGGGGCCGGACCTGGTGGTCGAGGACGAGCGCGTGTGGATGCGCACGACCGGCGGGCTGGCGCGGGTCGATGTGATCTATCGCCGCATCAACGATGATTACCTCGATCCCGAAGCGTTCCTCCCGGACAGTATGCTGGGCGTGCGCGGGCTGATGCGGGCCTATCGCGCCGGCACGGTCGCGCTTGCCAATGCGATCGGCACCGGGGTGGCCGACGACAAGGCGGTTTATGCCTATATGCCTCGGATCATCCGCTATTATCTCGGCGAGGAACCGATTCTGCATAACGTCGAGACCCATATCTGCCGCGAGCCGGCAGCCTTGCGCTATACGCTCGACCATTTGCCCGAGCTGGTGGTCAAGCCGGTCGGCGAAGCCGGCGGCTACGGCATCACGGTCGGGCCCAAGGCGAGCCGAGCCGAGCTCGATGATTGCCGGGCGAAGCTGGTCGCCGATCCGGCTAATTACATCAGCCAACCCTGCATAAACCTGTCGGTGGCGCCAACCTTGGTCGATGGCCGTATCGAGGCGCGCCACGTCGATTTACGGCCGTTCGCGGTGACCGGGTCGAGCACCTGGGTCTTACCGGGTGGATTGACCCGCGTGGCGCTGCGCCGCGGCTCGCTCGTCGTCAATTCCTCGCAGGGTGGCGGTTCGAAGGATACCTGGGTCCTTGGTTGACGTTCTGCTCGCCCGTTACGCGGACTGCATCTTTTGGCTCGCGCGCTACGTCGAACGTGCCGAAAATTTGGCGCGCATCCTCGACGTCAACGAAACCTTCTCACGCGACAGCCGGGGCGGCCAGAACTGGCGCTCGATCATCCAGCTGAATTCGGACGAGGAGAAGTTCTTCGCCGATGATCGCGAGGTCTCGGCGCAAAGCGTGCTCGAATTCTACGTCGTCGATGCCGACAATCCGACCTCGATCGTCAGCACCATCCGCGGCGCGCGCGAGAACGCCCGCACCCTGCGGCCATTGATCTCGACCGAGATGTGGGTACAGCTCAATGTCTTCTACAACCGCCTCGCCGCACTCAGAGTCGCCGACCTCGCTCCCGGCAGGCTGGCGGCGTTGTTCGCGACGGTAAAGGAAGCCTGCCAGACCCACACCGGCATCACAGAGGGCACCTTCTTCCGTGACCAGGGATGGTACTTCTATCAGCTCGGCCGCTATATCGAGCGCGCCGACCAGACGACGCGACTGCTCGACATCAAATACCACCTGCTGTTGCCCGACATTGCCGATGTCGGCTCGCCGACCGATGTCAGCCAATGGAACGCGCTGTTGCGCTCCGCTGCCGGCTATCACGCCTATCGCCGACTGCACGCGGCCAGCACGACCCCGGCGCGGGTTGCCGGCTTTCTGCTGCTCAACCAAGCCTTTCCCCGTTCGGTTCATCATTGCGTGCGCGAGGTCGGGCGACTTCTGGGCGACGTCAAGTCGCGCTATTCGCTGCGGGGCGGCAATGACGCCGCCGAGGAGCTCGACCGCTTGCGCGCCGTTCTCGGCACGCTCACGATAACGGCGATCCTGAGCGAGGGTCTGCACGAGTTTCTCGATCTGATCCAACAGCAGCTAATCGCCGTCAGCCGCGACCTGTCGATCGCCTTTTTCGGCTACACGCCCGAGGCCTCGCAGACGCAGACCGCGGTCGCGCAATAGGCCGGTGCAATGCCCGTCATTACCGTGCGTCACGTCACCACCTACCGTTACAAGCAGCCGGTCGCGTTTGGCGAACACCGCATGATGCTGCGGCCGCGCGACAGCTACGACCAAAGGTTGCTCGACAGCAAGCTGGTGATCACGCCGCAACCCGCCGATATTCGCTGGGTCCATGATGTCTTCGGCAATTGCGTTGCGATCGCCCGATTCGCCGGCCGCGCGGCAGAGCTGCGCTTTGAAAGCGTGATCCGGCTCGATCACTCGGCGACCAATACGCTCGATTTCCAGATCGAAGAGTATGCGACGCGCTATCCGTTCGCCTATGGCGCCGAGGATATGCCGGATCTGTTGCGGCTGATCGAGCGCCAGTATCTCGATCCCGAACACGAAATCGACCGCTGGGCGTGGCAGTTTTTGCGCCATGACGGACGCAGCGACACGACTGAGCTATTGGCCGCGATGACCCACGCTATCCGGCGCGATCTGACCTATGAGGCGCGCGAAGAGAGCGGCATTCAAGATCCGGTCAAGACTTTGCGGATTGGCAGCGGCAGCTGCCGCGATTTTGCGGTGCTGATGATGGAGGCGGTGCGCTCGCTCGGGCTCGCGGCTCGTTTTGTCAGCGGCTATCTCTATGTTCCCGAGGGCCGGGTCGGCGGCCGGGTCGGCGGCGGCGCCACCCATGCCTGGCTCGAAGTCTATCTGCCAGGCGCCGGCTGGATCGAGTTCGATCCCACGAACGGCAACGTCGGCAATCACGATTTGGTCCGCGTCGCTGTTGTTCGTGATCCGCGCCAGGCTGTGCCGATTTCCGGGAGCTGGACCGGTTTCCCCTCGGACCATCTCGGCATGACCGTAGAAGTCGAGGTCACCGCTGAGGCCGGTGCCGCAGTCGAGGCCGCGTCACAGGAGCGCCGGTCGCTAGCCGGCGGCTGATCTTGGCTGCAGCGAGCCTCGACGCCGGCCGCGCCTAGACATCACCGAGACCGGACTTCTATCATCGGCTCTCCGAGGTCTCGCGAGCCGGTCGCGCGCCGGGAGGATGGAAGGCCGTGACCAACCCGCAAAACTATCCACGGAAGCGGCCGGAGAATTTCCTTGGCTCCGGCGAGAGCCGGCGCTGGCCGACCTATCTCGGGATCACCGGCCTCCTCTTGTTCATCCTAGTGGCGCTGGCCGGCGGGATCATTTGGTACAATTCGAAGAAGTCGAGCGAGTTGGCGATCGCTGCTGCACAACGGCTGATGCAGGAGGCGGACGAGAAAATCACCGATCGGATCAGGCTGCTTTACGACCCGATGTATGCGATCGTCGGCATCGCCTCGCTGGTGCCGGAGCTGACCACGCCGGCGATCAAGGACGATCCGAGCGCCATGGCCTTGCTGCTGCGGGCATTGCGCATCTATCCGCAAATATTGTCGCTCTATGTCGGGTTCGACGACGGCGAGTTCTTCATGGTGACCCATATCGCGGGAGAAAAGATCGCCGCATTGCGCAAGGCACTGCAAGCACCCCCCGAGGCGGTCTTTGCCAACGAGATCGTCACCGTCGATGCCGCCGGCCAGCGCATCGTGCGCTGGGTCTTTCTGGGCGATGACGGGGCGGTCGTTGGCCGCCGCGATAAGGCGCCGCCCTTCGATCCCCGCCAGCGGCCTTGGTACGCGGCGGCTAAGCGCAGCGATGTGGTCGAACACAGCGATCTTTATATCTTTGCTTCAAGCGGCGAGCCGGGATTTACCTTGAGCCGCAGCTTCGAGGGGCCGACGCCGGGCGTGATGGGCGCCGACTTTGGCCGCGGTCGATTTGGCGAGGTTTTTGCGAAAGCAGCGAATTACGCCGGGCAGCACCGCTTTCATCTTCACCAAGGCCGGCGAGATCGTAGCGTTGCCCGACCAGAGCCGGATCGCCAAAGCGGTGCGCGCCAACGGCGAGACCAAGGCGATGCTGCCCAAGATCGCCGATATGCACGATCCGGTAATCAACGGCCTTGTCGCCGCCTATCAGAACCAGCAGATGGCCGGCACCCGCGTCTACGACGTTGCCGGCCGGACCTATATCGGCCGGGTGACCGACATCCCGCCGCGCTATGGGCGCGACCAGTTGCTGGCGATCGCCGTGCCGGTCGACGAGATCGAGCAGCCGATCATCGACATCCGCAACGACACTCTGCTTTATTCAGTCGCGTTTCTGATCTTCGCGCTGCCTCTCTTCGTGACATTGGTCGTGTTCTGGATCGATCGGCGGCTCGAACGCCGCGCGCCTTGGCCACAATTCCGCGACGACGAATAGCGCGGTGACGACCGCTTGGCTTCCTTAGCCGATGCGCTGTTCCTCGACGACAACGGTGCCGACTGTCACCAGCTCGTCCTGATAGAGCCAACGGGTGAAAAAGCCGGCTAGCGCGGCGCCGATGATCGGGGCCAGCCAGAACAGCCACAGCTGCGCAATATAGTGCCCGCCGGCGAACAGCGCGGGGCCGGTGCTGCGGGCCGGGTTGACCGAGGTATTGGTGACCGGGATCATGATCAGATGGATCAGGGTCAGGCACAGTCCGATCGGGATGCCGGCAAACCCGACCGCGGCGCCCCGCGAGGTCGAGCCGATGATCACGAAAAGAAAGAAGAAGGTAGCGACGACCTCACCGATAAAGCAGGCGCCCAACCCGTATTTGCCTGGGCTTAGATCGCCATAGCCGTTGGAGGCGAAACCGCCCGGCAACCCAGCCCGGCTTGCCCGACGCGATCGCGATAAAGGATTGCCGCAGCGACGATCGCGCCGATCACCTGGGCGATGATGTAGGGCAGTACGTCTGCGGCCTTGAACCGCCCGCCGGCCCACAGCCCGATCGTCACCGCCGGATTGAAATGGCCGCCGGAGATATGTCCGACGGCATAGGCCATCGTCAGCACGGTCAGCCCGAAGGCGAAGGCCACCCCGAGGAATCCGATGCCCAAGCGCTGGAAAGGCGGCGGCGAGCACGGCGGCGCCGCACCCCCCAAAAACCAGCCAGAGCGTGCCGAAGAATTCCGCAGTGGCACGACGCGTCATGTCCATGGTTTCTCTCCGATTCGATCCGGCTGAGTCGGGCTCAATGAGCCCGACTCGCTGGTTGGCGTAACAAGCCTGCACAAAATTGCGTCAGGTGCAACAGCTCTCTCGATTTCCATACTAAAGGGCGATGAGTTGCGCTTTTTGGAGAGCGGCCGATGACCGGCGGCGGCATGGCGCCGATTCGTTCGGCCTAATCCGGCCAGCGCCGATGCACCCAGAGCCACAGCTCGGGTCGGTCGCGAATCCATGCCTCCAAGGTCGCATTGACCGCTGTCATCAGGGCGGCGGCGTCGGCCTGACGATCACCGCTTCGAGGCAGGGGCAATGGCGGTGAGACCGTGACCCGGAAGCGTGCACCCGCGAGCCGCTCGACCCGAAGCGGAAACACGTCGCAGTCGAAGCGGAGCGCCAGAAAAGCGAGGGCGGAGCTGGTCATCGCGGGGCGCCCGAAGAACGGAACCGGGATTCCGTCATTCATCTTCTGGTCGGCGAGCAAGCCCAGATGCACGCCACGATTTAGCGCCAAAATCGCACGCCGCGCCGCAACGGCGCCCTTCGGGATGAACTCCTCGCGATCGCCGCGCAACTTCGCGATCAAGCGGTCGACCAACGGATTGTTGGCGGCGCGGTAGATCTGGGCGACCGAGATCCCGTACTGGACGCCGGCGAGCGAGCCGATCTCCCAATTGGCGATATGGCCGGAGAAGACGATCATCCGCCGCCCGGCAGCGACCGCCTGGTCGATATGCTCGAATCCGTGGGTCTCGACCCGTCCGCCCGGCTCGAAGACGCGGAATTTCCGGAGGTGCGGGTACTCAGCCGCGACGCGGCCGAGATTGTCCCACATGCCGATGACGATCTGTTCGATCTCAGCGTCGGGAAGGTCGGGAAACGCGCGGCGAAGATTGAGCCGCGCCCGTTTGGAGACGCCGAGAAACGGGCCGATGACGCCGCCCCAGCGCGCCGCCGAGGGCGGAGGCGCAATCGAGCGGCAGCAATCCGAACACACCGAAGAAAGCCGCTGCCCCCCAAGCCTCTAGGCGATGACCGAACCGGGGCGCCTCAACAACGGTATTCGTCTGGGCCGTGTCCATTGCCCTGGGCGGATAGCACATCGGGGCCGAGAAGGCCATCGAGGGCGGCAAGATCGGGCCAGCGGACTTCGACCTCGAGTACCTCGATCCCGGCCCGCGCCGCGGGCGGCACCCGCACATAGTCCTTTGCCGTCGTCACCAGCCGCGCATTCTCGCGCGCCGCCGACCGGCGCAGTTCGGCGATCTCATCGAAGCGGAACGGGTGGTGGTCGGGAAAGCGGCGCGCGGCGACAAGTTCGACGCCGAGCCCGCGCACGGTTGCGAAGAATTTTTCCGGCCGCCCGATCCCGGCAAAGGCGACGGCGCGGCTCCCCGCGAGCCGGGCGCCGTCCACTGCCGTCAGCACCGCAGGTACGATCGGCCGACTGGCATCTGCGGCGATTGGCCGGTGCGGGCGCGTCTCGCCTTCGGTCGCGAGCAGCACTACGCCATCGGCGCGGGCGAGACCGCGGCGCAGGCTCTCGCGCAATGGGCCGCCGGGCATCACCCGCCGATTGCCAAAGCCATAAACGGCGTCGACGACGATCAGCGCCAGGGTTGCGGCGACGGTCGGATTCTGGAATCCGTCATCGAGCAGGATAGCTTCGGCTCCGGCTGCGACTGCGGCGGCGACCCCCGCGCCCCGGGCGCGTGCGACCCAGCACGGCGCGCGTGAAGCCAGCAACAATGCTTCGTCGCCGACTGCAGCGGCGTCGTGCCGCGCCGGATCGACGCGAACCGGGCCAGCGAGCCGGCCGCCATAACCGCGCGTCACCACATGAACCGCGATGCCATGCGCCGAGAGGTATGCGGCGAGCGCCAGCGCGACCGGGGTCTTCCCGGCGCCGCCGGCCACCAGATTGCCGACGCAGATGACCGGCACAGGCGGACGATATGGCCGTGCCAAGGCGCGGCGGAGCCGGCCTGCAGCATCCCAGGCTGCGCCGATCGGCAGCAGCAGATCAGCCGCAAGCCCCGGCTCCTTTCCCCAAAAATCCGGGGCGGTTCGCATCAGGCCCGCAGCGAACGCGGCGCGCCGGCGCGGCTTTCGATCAGTGCGCCTTCCGCCGGCCCGTTTTGCACCGGCGCGAGGCCGTCGAGCCATGGGGCGAGACGGGCGAGGATGGCGTCGAGAATGCCCTGGCCGGCGGCGGCCGCCCGCGCGGCGGCGGCGCAACGTGCCGCACGCAGCCCGCGATCGGTGAGGAGCGCCGCCACGGCCCGGGTCAGCTCGTCGGCGCCGGTCACAACCTCTGCCGCCCCGGCCGCCGCCAGCGCCGAGGCCATCCCGACGCAATTGCTCATGTCCGGCCCGTGCAATACGGCGCAGTCGAGGCGCGCCGCCTCGAACGGGTTGTGCCCGCCGTTTCGCGTCAGCGATCCCCCGATAAAGGCAATCCCGGCGAGACGGTAAAACAGGCCGAGTTCGCCAATCGTATCGGCAAGGTAGACTGCGGTCTCGTCGCTGATCGGCTCACCATGGCTGCGCCGGGCGACCCGTAGCCCGTGCTCGGCGAGCATCGCGGCGATGGCGTCGCCGCGCGCCGGATGGCGGGGGGCGATGATCGTCAACAGGCCGGGCTGGTCAGCAGCGAGACATCGATGGGCGGCGGCGGCGATCTCCTCCTCGCCCGCGTGAGTGCTGGCGGCGAGCCATAGCGGGCGCGAGCCGATCTGTCGGCGCAGCCGCCACAGCTGCGCCTGGTCGACCGGCAGGGTGGCGCCTGCAGCCTTGAGGTCGCCGACCGCGGCGACATCGCGGGCGCCGAGTCGGTGCAGCCGCTCGGCCTGGTCCGCATCCTGAGCGAGGCATTGCGAGAAAGCGCCGAGCATCGGGCCGATTAGTCCCGGCCACCGGCGCCAGCGCCGGTATGAGCGCGCCGATAGCCGGCCACTGACCAACATCATCGGAATCTCGCGCGCATGCGTCGTCAGCACCAAGTTCGGCCACAACTCGGATTCGACCCAAAGCGCCAGGTCCGGTCGCCAGTGATCGAGAAAACGCCCGATCCAGCCCGGCAGGTCGACCGGCACGAATTGATGGCGCGTCCGCGGCGGCAGCCGCCCTTCGAGCAGCCGGGCCGAAGCGACCGTGCCGGTAGTGACGAGGATTTCGAGCGCGGGCCGCATCTCGGTCAGCCGCTCGATCAGCCGCAGCGTCGCCGTCGCCTCGCCGACGCTCGCGGCGTGAACCCACACCAACGGCCCCGGCGGTCGAGCGCCGCATGCAAAACCCTGGCGTTCTCTCAGGCGCCGCCCGTCCTCCTTGCCGCGCCGCCGCCGCCGCTCCAGATACAGCAACACCAGCGGCGCCAACGGCCGGGTCAGCATGCGATAGACGAGCGGCAACATCAGCGCGGCTTTTCTGGTGGAACGGCATGGCGCGGCGAGGGCGCCTCGCCCTGGCCACTTCCCCGTGCGCGGGGAGAGGAAGACCGCCTCGCGTCGGGTGGCTGAAGAGCGCTTACCCCGTGCCCGACGCGGCGGTCGGCTTCGTCGACCATTTCGATCATACGCGCCTCGATCAGGGATCGGGCGTGCTCGAGCCCGGCCTCGTCAAGCTCGGTAGCGATTTCGATCGGCTGGCCCCACAAAAAGAGACCGCGCCCGAACGGCAGTCCGACATGGAAATGGTCCCAGCTAGGGAATATCCACCGCCGGCTCGTGGCATAGGTGATCGGCACGATCGGCACCTGGGCCAGCCTCGCGGCATTGACGATGCCAATGCTGACGCTCATCGCCGGGCCGCGCGGCCCATCCGGAGTGATCGCCACACAGTCCCCTTCCTTCAACTTTTTCAGCATGTTGCGCAATGCCGCCGAGCCACCGCGGCGGGTCGAGCCGGCGATCGCCTGGATGCCGAAATACGACACCGCGTCGGCGATGATCCGTCCGTCGCGGTGCGCCGAAATCAGCATGTGCATCGGCGCCATGCGCTGCCATGCCATCGGGATCATCATCATGCGCCCGTGCCAGAATGCGCCGATGAAAGCTCGCCCCTCGGCGATCAGCCGGCGTGGCGCCTCGCCGCCCTCCACGGTCCAGTGGTTGGTGCGATAGACGAAGCGAATGTAGCAGTGCATCGCCCAGCATGCTGCCCGCCGCAGCCGAGCATTGCGCATGAGGCGCCGCCACATGCCGCGCCTGGTAAAGATCAGCGCCACGCCGCTATTGCGCAGGAGCGGCAGCGGCGACGTCTCGCTCATCGGCGAACTGCATCGCATAGAGCCGCGCATAGAGACCGTCGCGGGCGAGCAGCTCGGTGTGCCGGCCGCTCTCGGCGATACGCCCGCGATCGACGACGCAGATCAGATCCGCACCCTGGACCGTCGACAGCCGGTGGGCGATGACCAGAGTCGTGCGCCCGCGGATCAACGTGCGCAACGCAGCCTGCACCTGGCGTTCGGACTCGCTGTCGAGGGCCGAGGTCGCCTCGTCGAGCAGCAAGATCGGTGCGTCCTTGAGCATCGCCCGGGCGATCGCCAGGCGCTGGCGCTGCCCGCCGGAGAGGCGCACACCGTGCTCTCCGACCTGCGTGTCGTAGCCGTTCGGCAGCTCGCTGATGAACTCGTCGGCGCCGGCGGCGCGCGCTGCCGCCTCGATATCTTCCGCTGCGGCGCCGAACCGCCCATAGGCGATGTTGGCCCGCAGGGTGTCGTCGAACAGCGTTACCTCCTGGGCGACGAGCGCCACCGCACCGCGCAACGAGGCCAAGGTCACGCTGCGGATATCCTGCCCGTCAATCGCGATGCTGCCTTCCTCGACATCGAAAAAACGGGGGATCAGGTTGAGGATGGTCGATTTGCCGGCCCCCGATGCGCCGACCAGCGCGACCGTACGCCCGGCCGGGACGGTCAGCGAGACATCGTCGAGAGCAACTGCTCCGGGGGCATAACCAAAGCGCACCCGGTCGAAGCGGATTTCGCCGCCGGCAACGCATAGCGGCCGAGCCTCGGGCATATCGCGAATTGTCGGCTCGACGTCGAGCACCTGAAAGATCCGTTGGGCCGCGGCGAGGCCTTCCTGCAGCGAGGCGTTCAGATTGGCGAGGCTCTTCAGCGGCTGATAGGCGAGCAGCAGCGCGGTGATGAACGAGAAGAACGCGCCCGGCGTCCGGGTCCCGACGATGACCTGATGACCGCCATAAAGGATGACGATCGCGATTGCCGCGCCGCCCAACGTCTCCATCATCGGCGAGGCGCGTGAGCGCGTCCGTGTTGCCCGGTCGATCAGCGCGAACAGCCGTTCGAACAGGCCGGCGGCGCGCCGCTCCTCGTAATCCTCCATGCCATAGGCCTTGACCAGGCGGGCGCCCTGAAAGGTCTGACTCAGCAACGTCGTCAGCTGGCCAATCTCGGCCTGCGTGTTGGCCGAAACCCGGCGCATGCGGCGGCCGATGCCAACGATCGGACGGATCGCCACCGGGAAGACGAAGAACGAGACCAATGCCAAGAGCCAGTCCTGATAGAACATGACCCCGACCAGGAACACCACGGTCAGCGCATCCTTGCCGATCGCACCGAGGACGTTCGCCGCGGCGTTGCGCAGCAGCACGGCGTCGCTGGTAAACCGCGAGATCAAGGTCCCGCTCGGATGCGCGTGAAAATAGGCGAGATCGGCGCGCATCAGTCGCGTGAACAGCGCTATCTGCACATCGGCGATGACCCGCTGGCCGACGCGGTTCATCAGCACCGCCTCACCGTAATCGGCGAGACCTTTGACGATGGCGATGGCGAGTGCGCCGCCGGCGATCAGCAGCAGCAGCGAGCCGTCGCGCCCGACAAAGATGCGGTCGAGAACAGGCTGCATCAGCCAGGCGCGCAGCGCCGTGCTGCCGGCCGCCAGCCCCATCAGCAAAAAGGCAAATGCCACCCGTGGCGCATGCGGGCGCATGAAATCGCGCGCCAAGCGCCATACCAGCGCTGCAGTGCGCGCGCCCTCCTCGAGGATCGGCGGCTTTCCGAACATGGGTCCCCGCCGGCAGTGTTAAAGACGGGGACCGCCCTTGGCAAGGGCGGCGGCGGCTGGCAGAGGCTTGCCCGCCGCGCCGCCGCCCCGCGACCTTACGCCGGGTAGGAGACGAAGCACTTATCCGACGCAAAGATGTGCGTCTCGATGTAATCGTGCACGACCGGGCGACGGTCGAGCTGTTTCCATCGCCCCCATCAGCGCGCACCAGTTCAGCATTTCGTGCTGCCCGGCCTGCTCCATCGCCTTCAACGGGCGCTTGCGCCAAGTGTCGTAATCGCGTTGCGACAGCGCGTCGAACAGCAGCCGGTCGGCCTTTTAGGTCGGGCCACATATAGCCGTTGGTCGGCGACAGGAAGCAATGGGACCAGCTCGACGACGCGATCACCGCTACCCGCCACGGCGAATCCGCGAAGGTCTCGGCCACCGCCTTGCCGACTTCCATGCAGCGCCACGGATGCGGCGAGGGCGGGTCTCCGGCGATCGACGGATCGCGCGGCGGCATAAACAAGGCCGCGGTGCCGCCCTTGGCGTGCAACAGGTTGCTGCCGTAGCAATTGATCGCGAACGGCACGACCGGGTAGGGGAAGCCTTTGCGGTCCCAATCGAGATAGAGGAAGGTGTTGGTAAAGGCGTGCGCCAGCGGATGGTGCAGCGGCTTATAGGCATAGGCCATGTCGACGCCGCGCTCGATCAGCCCGGTGGCGAGGTGTTTGGCGGCCTCGCGGTGGCCGTGCAGTTTCAATGCCCAGTCGCCGGACTCGCCCCAGCGGTTTGTCCTGCCGCCATTGCCGTTCTTCCACGGCTGGACCGCGAAATCGTCGTCATAGCCGAGCAGGCAAAAGGCCGGGATGATGTCCTCGCGGAAATTCTCGTACTGGTCGTCGCCCCACACCAGCACGACATCCGGGTTGAACGCGTCGAGCGACTTGCGCACCGCGCGAAAGCCCTCTGCCATTCGCGCGCTGTAGCGCTGGGCCGAGGAAAAACCCTCGTCATTGCCGAGTTCGGCAACCAGTTCGGCCGGCCAATTGGCCGGGTTCTTGTAGTGCTCGGGCACGTTGGGTGCGGTCAGCAGCCGATGAAACAGCGACGGCAACTGCTCGTCGGGGACCGTCAGCCCCGGATAGTGGGTGCAGCCAAGACCAAGAATCTCGCCCATTTCCCCGCTCCTCTCTCAGAGCGCCGCACCACGACCGGCGCGCCATTTTGAGGCCGGCACCGATCCTATCCGATTTCACCTCGTCCGGCACGGATATTAAGGCCCGCTCGGCAACAGGCATAGAGGGCCGAGGCGCGGGAAAGTGTGGCGGAGCAGTTACAGAGGGGGATCGATTGGCTCGCCTATGCCAAAGGGGTCCAAATGGGAGGCGGCGCAGGCGCAAGCTAAACCTCCCCGTCTGACAGAATTCGGCAAACATCTGGAGGTCAGCTTCCGTAGGGCCGCGGCAAGCCTGCGGACCGAGCGGGGCGCCGCGCTCCGGTGCCGTTCAGCAGCTGGCGGCAGTCAGTCCGCCATGCGCGGCTCTGAGCCCCTGATGCCGGCGCCGCACTCGATCCCCGATGCGTCGACTTAGGCGTGCGCGCTGGCGCGCCGGCGACGGAGGGCGATGATGCCGATGGCGCCGACGCCGAGGGCAAGCAGGCCGAAACTGGCCGGCTCGGGTGCTGCGACGACTTCGCCGGCGGTGAAAAAGCGGGTGTCCGCGCCGGGACTGCCGGTGTCCGGCCCGGGGCAGGTAAAAGCCGAACACTCGTACGATGAGGCTAGAACGATCGGGTTCGGTCCGCTCGATTCTAGCGAGTTCTGGAAGACGATGTGCAGATCCAGATTATACGACGGCGAAAAGAAATCGACGCCGAAGGCGGGCGGTGTGCTTGGCACGATGTCAGACGGGTCGGGCGGCGCATACGAAAACCCATCGAGCAAGGCGCCGGCAGTGGTGGTGACAGCGACCGGCGCGATCAGATAGCCGTAGGGTCCGATCGTGAACTGGCCGGAAACGGTACCGCCATCGTCGAGCGCGGCGCCTTGCAAGACCCATGTCGTTGGCAGCGCGAACGCCGTATTGCTGCAGGCGCCGACGACGCCCGCAACGATTGCGACAGCGAGCCCGCCGGCCGCGAACTTTCCGGTTATCTTAGTTCCGATCATCTTGCCATCTTCCCTCGCGGCCGCCAGCAAAAACGCGCCACTCTGCCTCGCTCAACGCGAAGAGGCGGACGAACACCGGCGAATACTAATGAAACGCGTCAGAAGTCCGGCTATCGTCGACCGATTTCCGACGAAATTAGCCGAAATGGATGATATGTCAAATGGAGATATGGTTAACAATAATTTTATTTATTAATGCCCATCGATTCGACTTGCTCAGACCTCGTCGTCTTTCTAGGTCGGCGAAGAGGCCGGCTCAGGCGCCGGCGACGGTCAGGTCGTCGACGCGCAGGGTCGGCGCGTCCATGCCGGCCTTGAATTCGAGGTCGTCGGCGGCGACGAGGCGGGCGAAGATCTCCTTCAGATTGCCGGCGACCGTCATCTCGCTGACCGGAAAGGCGATCTCGCCCTTGTCGATCCAAAAGCCGGCGGCGCCCCGGCTGTAATCGCCGGTCACGCCGTTGACGCCCATCCCCATCATCTCGGTCACGTAAAACCCGCTCTCGATGTCTGATATCAGCGCTTGCGGGCTTATCGCGCCGGGTTCGATCCACACATTGGTGGCGGAAGGTCCGGGCGGCGAGGAAGTGCCGCGTGCGGCGTGCCCGGTGGTCTTGAGGCCCAATTGGCGGGCCGACCGCAAATCCAACAGCCAAGTGGTGAGCACGCCTTTGTCGACAATCGCGCGGCGATGGTTGGCGATGCCCTCGCCGTCGAACGGCTTCGAGCGCAGGCCGCGCCGGCGGTGCGGGTCGTCGATGATGGTGATCGCCTCGGGAAAGATCGCGCTCGCCGAGCCGGTCCTTCAAAAAGCTGGTGCCGCGGGCGATCGACGGGCCGGAGATCGCGCCCAGCAAATGCGAGATGAAACTGCGCGCGACCCGCGGATCGAACACCACCGGGCAGCGGCAGGTCGGCATCTTCCTGGCGCCAAGCCGCTTGACCGCGCGCTCGCCGGCGCTCTTGCCGATCTCGGCCGGGTCGCGCAGATCGGCGGCATAGACCGCGCTGGAATAATCATAGTCGCGCTCCATGCCGGTGCCGGTGCCGCCGATGACCGACGCGCTGACCCCGTGGCTCGAACCCCGGTACGTCCCGGCGAACCCGTTCGAAGCGACCAGCGCTATCTCGGAGCGGCCCCACCCGGCCTCGGCGCCCTCGGAATTGGTCACACCCTTGACCGCGAGGGCGGCTTCCTCGGCGGCGCGCGCCCGCTCGATCAGTACCTCGGCGCTGGGCTCTTGCGCGTCGAACATGTCGAGCGCGGGCCAGTCGCGGGCGATCTCGCTCGGGCTCGGCGATGCCGCAATAGGGGTCCTCGGGTACGGTCTTGGCCATCGCCACGGCGCGTTCGACGAGTTCGCCGAGCGCCTTTGGCGAGCGGTCGCTCGACGACACGATCGCCTGCTGCCGGCCGATGAAGACCCGCAGGCCGAGGTCCTGGCCCTCGGAGCGCTCGAGCTTTTCGGTCTTGCCGAGGCGGCGTCCATGCGACAGCGAGGCGCCTTCGAACAGCACCGCATCGGCGGCGTCGGCGCCGGCGCGGCGGGCGCGCCCGATCAGATCGTGCAACAGGTCGAACGCCGCCGAGTCTCGGCTGATATCATTCATCGGATCTCCGCTATTTCCAGATCGGCTTGCCCGATCCGGGCAGCCCGTAGCTCGCCCATTTGCTCGTCACCTCGGCGACGACCGCCTCGGCCATGCGGATCGGCCGGCCCCATTCGCGCCGCGTCTCCGGCGGCAATTTGCCGGTCGCGTCGAGGCCGATCTTGCCGCCGAGCCCCGATTCGGGCGAGGCGAAGTCGAGATAGTCGATCGGGGTGTTGTCGATCAGGGTCACGTCGCGCACCGGGTCCATGCGGGTCGAGATCGCCCACATGACATCCTTCCAGTCGCGCGCGTCGATATCGTCGTCGACGACGATGACAAATTTCGTGTACATGAATTGGCGCAGGAACGACCAGATCCCCATCATCACCCGCTTGGCGTGGCCGGGATAGGCCTTGCGGATCGCCACCACCGCGATGCGGTAGGAGCAGCCCTCGGGCGGCAGCCAGAAATCGACGATCTCCGGGAATTGCTGCTGCAACAGCGGGATGAAGACTTCGTTCAGCGCCTCGCCGAGGATCGAGGGTTCGTCGGGCGGCCGGCCGGTAAAGGTCGACAGATAGATCGGGCTCTGCCGCATCGTGATCGCCGACAGGCGAAAGACCGGGAAGCGCTCGACCGAATTGTAATAGCCGGTGTGATCGCCGTAGGGGCCTTCGTCACCGTATTCGTCGAGCGAGACATGGCCTTCGAGCACGATCTCGGCCTGCGCCGGCACCTTCAAGGGCACGGTCTTGCAGTCGACCAACTCGACCTTGCGGCCGCGCAACAGCCCGGCGAACTGGTATTCCGACAATGTGTCGGGGACCGGCGTCACCGCGGCGAGGATCGTGCCCGGATCGGCGCCGATGACCGCCGCCGCCGGCAATGGCTCGCGCCGCTCGGCGCTCCAGCGCTGATGATGCTGCGCGCCGCCGCGATGCTTGAGCCAGCGCATCAACGTGGTGTCGCGGCCGGTCACCTGCATGCGGTAGATGCCGAGGTTGAAGCCGTCTTCGCGGCGCTCGCCCGGCCCCTTGGTCACCACCAAAGGCCAGGTGATCAGCGGCGCCGGCTCGCCCGGCCAGCAGGTCTGGACCGGCAACGCGGCGAGATCGATCTCGGCCCCGCGCAATACGATCTCCTGGCAGGGCGCCGAACCTACGGTGCGCGGGCGCATCGCCATGACCGTGCGCAACAGCGGCAGCAGCTCAAGCGCCTCGCGCCAGCCGCCGGGCGGCTCCGGCTGCTTCAGAAAGGCGAGCGTCTGGCCGATCTCGCGCAGGCCGCCGGGCTCGCGGTCCATGCCCCAGGCGACGCGCTCGACGGTGCCGAACAGATTGACCAAGACCGGCATCGGATATTTCTTGCCGTTGTCGCCGTCACGTTCTCGAACAGCACCGCCGGGCCCGCCCTCGGCCAACAGACGCGTCTGGATCTCGGTCATTTCGAGATGCGGCGACACCGGCGCCGCGACCCGCGCCAGCCGCCCGCTCGTCTCGAGCCGGTCGATAAAGTCGCGCAGGCTGGAATAGGGCATGCCGCGCTATATGGGTGCGGCGCGGCCGGTTGACGAGCGTGCTTCAGGGCGGCAGCACCTGCCAGACGACGCCGTCGCGGGTGTCGCTGTCTTCGAGCTCTCGGCTTGTCGGCACGGTATAGGAGGCAAGTGTGCGCAGGCCCTCCGTCGGCAGATAGGCGCGCCCGGGGTCGCCGAGCAGCACAAGACAACCACCCCCCGCGAGCGCCCGCAGCCAGGGTATGACGCGATCCGCCATGTCGCGCTCGTAGCAGACATCGCCGGCGGTAACGACCTGCCAGCCGGGTCGGCGGCGTCGATCGCATCCGCGGTCATCACCTCCACGGCGACATCGTTCAGCGCGGCGTTGGCGGCGATCGCGGCGGCGGCGAAATGGTCGATCTCGGCGGCGAGCACGGAGCGGGCGCCGAGCTTTGGCGGCGGCGATCGCGACCAGCCCCGAACCGGAGCCGAAATCGAGCACAAAGCGCCCGGCGACCGTCTCGGGATGATCGAGCAGGTAGCGGGCGAGCGCCTGGCCGCCGGCCCAGGCGAAGGCCCAGAACGGCGGCGGCACGGCGCCGCGCGCCAGGCTTTCTTCGCTCGCCTGCCAGATCGGGGTAACCTCGGTCGCCAGATGGAGCCGGATCTCGGGCACCAGCGGCGGCGCCGCGATCGCGGTGTTGCGGCGGACGAAAAGGGCGGGATCCAAGGCAGCGCTCAGATCACGTGACCGGCGACGATCCCGGCGAGCATCAGCCAGCCGACCACGCGGTTCGAGCGGAATTTGGCAAGGCAATCGGCCGGGCGGTCGATATCGACGCGCGCCGCCTGCCAGAGAAGCTGCACCGCCGCGGCGGCGAGCCCGACCCAGAACCATCCGCCGAGCCCGGCCGTCCAGCCCGCCATGCCCCACAGCAGCACGGCGGCGGCGTAGAAGACGAAGAGCCACGGGCGAGTGTGCGGTCCGAGCGCCAAGGCCGAGGATTTGACGCCGATCAGCGCGTCATCCTCCTTGTCCTGATGCGCGTAGATCGTGTCGTAGCCGATGGTCCAGAAGACGCCGCCGAGATAGAGCAGCAGCGCCGGCCGGCCGAGCGTCCCGGCAACCGCGGTCCAGCCGACCAGCGCCCCCCAATTGAAATTGAGGCCGAGAAACACCTGCGGCCAATAGGTAATCCGCTTCATGAACGGATAGCTGCCGATCAGCCCGAGTACGGCGATGCCGAGCAGGATGCTGGTCCCGATTGAGGCTGAACAGGACGGCGGCGCCGACCGCCAATTGCAGCAGCAGAAACCCCACCGCCTGACGCACGCTCACCGCACCGCTCGGCAATGGCCGCAGCCGGGTGCGCGCGACCTGCCCGTCATAGTGGCGGTCGGCGATGTCGTTCAGGGTGCAGCCGGCGCCGCGCATGACGACGGCGCCGAGCGCGAACAGCGCCAACAGCGCGCGGGTCCGGCCAGCGCGGCGCGGCGAGCGCGATCCCCCACCACCCGGGAAACAGCAAGCAGCCACGTCCCGATCGGGCGGTCAAGCCGGGCCAGGCGGGCATAAGGCCGGGCGCCCGCCGGCAGATAGCGCTCGACCCAATCGCCGCGGCGAATGTCGCTCGGGTCGGCGCCATGCCGCCAGTCCCTCACGCCGCCTCCGGCGCTCGTCCGCCCTGCCGCTCCGCGAGTGCGGACCTGCGGGTCCCACGCTCTCCCCGCAGGCGGGGAGAGGGTCAGGGTGAGGGGCAACCGGATCTGGGGCAGCCAAGTCATGATCATTTTCTTGACCCAGAACTAATCTAGCGGTCAAGCGACGGTGCGATTCGAGGATCGGCGATGAGCGAGCGCGCGAGAGCGCGCGCTCTACGTGGCCGAACCACTCGCGCCCGGCGCCGTCATCGATCTCGCGCCGGGGCAGGCGCATCACCTGCGCACGGTGCTGCGGCTCGGGGCCGGCGCTGCGGTCGCGGCGTTCAATGCGACGGATGGCGAATGGCTCTGCCGATCTACCGAAATCGCTCGGGACCGCGGGCGGCTCGCGGTCGAGCGGCTAATGCGGCCGGCCGAGGCCGAGGCGGATCTGTGGCTCGTGTTCGCGCCGATCAAGCGGGCCCGTCTCGACTGGCTGGTCGAGAAGGCGACCGAACTCGGCGTCGGGGCGTTGCTGCCGGTGTGGACGCAGCGGACCCAAACCGAGCGCCTCAATCTCGAACGTCTGCGCGCCCATGCGGTCGCCGCCGCCGAGCAGAGCGAGCGGCTCTCGGTGCCCGAACTGCACGAACCGCAAGCGCTCGATCGCGTGCTCGCCGGCTGGCCGGCGGAACGGCGTCTCGTCGTCTGCGACGAGACCGGCGGCGGCGAACCGATCGGCGCGGCCGTTGCGCGGCTCGGTCCCGGGCCGACGGCGCTGCTGACCGGCCCCGAAGGCGGGTTCGCCGAGACGGAGCTTGACGCTCTGGGGAAACTCTCCTTTGTTACTCGCGTCGGGCTCGGGCCCAGGGTGTTGCGCGCCGATACGGCTGCGCTCGCGGCGTTGGCGGTGCTTGCAGGCGATCGCCGGCGATTGGCGCCGCGTCCGCGGCCGAGTGAGCGGCCTGCCGCTTGGCCGCGCAACGAGCGCTGCCAATCCTCCGGCCCAATTGTCCAGGGAGTTCCGCCGAGAATGACGACCACGCCGAGCACGCCCGGAGAACCGATCACCGACAAGCGGCAGCTCGTCGAATACCTCGAATTCCGGATCGAAGCCGCCGGCGGCATGGCGGGTCGGGACCGAGCACGAGAAATTCGTCTTCCGCCGCTCCGATCTGCGCCGGGTGCCCTATGAAGGGCCGGACGGCATCGCCGCACTGCTGCAGGGAATGACCCGCTTCGGCTGGAAGCCGGTCATCGAAAACGGCAACACGATCGCACTGTCGAACGATGCGCAATGTTCGATCACCCTCGAACCCGGCGGCCAGTTCGAATTGAGCGGCGCGCCGCTCGAAACCGTGCATCAGACCTGCGACGAGGTGCACGAGCATCTGCGCCAGGTGCGCGAGGTCTGCGACGAACTCGGGCTCGGCATGCTCGGGCTCGGCTTCGACCCGAAATGGCGGCGCGAGGACATCTCGTGGATGCCCAAGGCGCGCTACCGGATCATGCGCGACTACATGCCGAAAAAGGGGCGGCTCGGCCTCGACATGATGCTGCGCACCTGCACGGTGCAGACCAACCTCGACTATCAGTCCGAAGCCGACATGGTCAAAAAGTTCCGGGTCAGCCTGGCGTTGCAGCCGGTGGCGGTGGCGCTGTTCGCCAACTCGCCGTTTGTCGAGGGCAAGCCGTCGGGTCTGCTGAGCCAGCGCAGCTATATCTGGACCGACACCGACCCCGACCGCTGCGGCACCCTGCCCTTTGTTTTCGAGCCGGGTTTCGGGTTCGAGCGCTATGTCGACTACATGCTCGACGTGCCGATGTATTTCGTCTACCGCGACGGCCGCTATATCGATGCGAGCGGTCAGTCGTTCCGCGATTTCCTGGCCGGGCGCCTGCCGGCGCTGCCCGGCGAAATCCCGCGATTGGGAGACTGGATCGACCACCTGACGACCGCCTTCCCCGAGGTCCGGCTCAAGACCTTTCTCGAAATGCGCGGCGCCGATGGCGGGCCGTGGCGGCGGCTGTGCGCGCTGCCGGCCTTATGGGTCGGGATTCTGTACGATTCGACGGCGCTCGACGCCGCCCACGACCTCGTCGCCGACTGGACCGCCGAGGAGCGCGAGGCGATGCGCCGCGACGTGCCGCGGCTGGCATTGGCGACGCCGCTGCGCACCCGCACCTTGCGCGACGTGGCGCTCGAAATGCTCGACATCGCCCGCGAAGGGCTGCATCGCCGCGCCCGCCGCAGCGCCTTCGGCGAGGACGAGACGCATTTTCTCGACCCGCTGTTCGCGATCGCCGGCTCCGGCCGCACCCCGGCCGAAGAATTGCTCGAAGATTTCCGCACCCGCTGGCACGGCGCGATCGACCCGGTCTTCACCGATTATGCGTATTAGGAACTTAATCCTACTCCCGTTCGAGGCCGGCGCCGCCGGCGAGTTCGGCATAGAAGTGGAACGAATCCTTGGGCCGGCGTTCCTGCGTCTCATAGTCGACATGGACCAGGCCGAAGCGTTTGCTGTAGCCGAGCGTCCACTCGAAATTGTCCATCAACGACCAGACGAAATAGCCGCGCACCGGAACCCCGGCCTCGATCGCGTCCAGCACCGCGCCCAGATAGCCGCGCAGATAGCTGATGCGCTGCTCGTCGCGGATGCGCCCGTCGGCTCGACCTGGTCGGGGAAGGCGGCGCCGTTTTCGAGGATGTAGATCGGCAGATCGCCGGCTGTAGCGCTCCTTGGCCTCGATCATCACCGCGCGAAAGGCGTCGGGAGCGATCTCCCAGCCCATCTCGGTGACCGGCGTGCCGGGCGGCGGCGGCAGGGTGCCGACCTCGAACGGATGGTCGGGATCGCGGCGCACCCGCGATCGCGTGTAGTGGTTGAAGGCGAAATAATCGAGCTTCTGCTGGATGATCTCGAGGTCGCCCGGCTGCACCAGCGGCTCGACCATCTCGGCGGCGAGCGGCTCGGGATAATGCCCGAGCATCTGCGGGTCGGGAAACGAGCGGTTCCACAGCGCGTCGAGCATCTGGCAGTCGCGATCTCGTCTTCCTCGCGGTCGCTCGCCGGCTCGTCGCGGATGAAAATTGTAGATGTTGCCGAGCAGCAGGTCGGCGCGCTCCGAGCGCATCGCCTCGATGCCCCGCCCGTGCGCCAGATTCATGACGTGGATCGCGGTCAGCGCGCTCGCCCGGCCGCGAATGCCGGGCGCGTGCTCGCCGTCGCCATAGCCCTTGACGCAGGCGCAGTTGGGCTCGTTGAACGTCGCCCAGTGCTTGACCCGGTCGCCCAGCCGCCGCACCGTCAGATGCGCGTAATCGGCAAACCAGGATGCGCGGTGTCGCGGTTCTGCCAGCCGCCGCGATCTTCAAGCGCCTGCGGCAGAGTCCCAATGGTAGAGGCAGATCCAGGGCTCGATGCCGGCTCCGAGGACGCCGTCGACGAGCCGATCGTAGAATTCGAGCCCCTTGGCGTTGGTCCCGCCGCGACCCTCGGGCAGGATGCGCGGCCAAGACGTCGACAGCCGATAGGCGCCGAGGCCGAGTTCGCGCATCAGCGCCACATCCTGCGGCCAGCGATGGTAATGGTCGCAGGCGACGTCGCCGGTGTCGCCGCCGAGGATCTTGCCGGGCAGGTGGCTGAAGGTGTCCCAGATCGACGGCCCGCGCCCGTCCTCCCTGACCGCGCCCTCGATCTGGTAGGCCGCCGTCGAGGCGCCCCACAGAAACCCGTCGGGGAAATGCGTCGCCATGCTGCCGCCTCACCGCTCTTTGTGCTCCGCCGAGATGATGCCGAGCCGGCCGGTGGTAATCACGCCGGCCGCGGATCCGCCAGCGCATCAACCGTGCGCCCGCGCGGCCAGCGTCGGCGAGCTTTCGATCGTCTGCGGGCCGTCGCCGAGGCGCATCGCGCGCCATCCGGCGGGATCGCGCATCGCCGCGGCGGGATCGCGGCCGGACAGCGACATCCAGCGGTCGCGGTCCCACGAGGTGACGGCGATCTCGACGCGCAGCGGCGTCCCCGCGCCCGGCGACGCCACGCCCCAGCGCCGACCAAGGGATCAGCGCCTCGGCGGTGATGCGCGGCTGGTCGGCGCCGAAATAGACCGCTTCGGCGCCGGCGACGCGGGGTGCAGCCCTGGCTGATCGCCCGTGGCGCGGCTCCGGCGCAGAGCTCGGCGGCCATTTCCGGATAATCGTGGATCTTGGTGCGCGGCGGGATGAAGAACAGCGTGAAGCGCCGCGGCCCGTCGCCGAGATCGACGCCCAACTCGACCCGATAGGCATCGCTCGAGCGGAAACGGGCCGTCATAGGCCAACAGATCGATATCGAAATAGTCCTGGCCGATCGTCGCCAGCTGGAGCCCGCGCTCGCTCCAGGACAGATAGGCCTCGCCGAATTCGACGGCTCCCGGCGAGGCGGTCAGCCGCGGCAGCAGGCTCGCCGGTTTCGGCCAATCCGACAACGACCGGCTGCGCAGCTCGACCTCGGCTCGCGGAATAGCGAACACCGCCCGTCCCGAGACGTCCGGACCGTCGCTTCGCTCATGAATTTCGTAGGCGCGGCGATTGGCGATCGCCAGCGCCGCGGTCAGCCGCCGATAGGGCTGGTCGTTGATGTCGACCAGTCCGAAATCGTAATCCTCGCCGTCGTCGCGCCCGCCCTTCGGATGATCGTAATACTGGAACCAGTGGGCGCCGATGACTTCCGGGATCGCGGCGAAGTTCTCGGTCGCCGCCGCCGCACCCGCCGCCCGCTCGGCCTGGGTCTCGACCGTCATCAGATGGCCGTTGTTGAGGTTGCCGGTGCGGTTCTGCCGCGCCGCGAAAAACCACTCGGAGATCAGCACCGGCTTGCCGCCCGACAATTTGCGCAGTCCGTCGAAATAAGTAGTCGGCGATCCAGCCGTCGCTGCTGTCGACATTGTAGTTGGTCGCGATCGCATCGACATAGGGCGCCATCGCCCGCACCGCCGCCGGATCGTAGTAGATCGGCAGACGGTCGCCGAAATAGAGCGCGTCGGGATCGGCGGCCCTGATCGCTCGCGCCGCCAGCGCGTAGTAATGGCGCGCGACGATGCCGGTCCACTCGCGCACGACATGGATCCCGGCGCCGCCCGGCCGCATCCGCGTCATCCCGGTCGTGGCGAGCAGCTGCGCCCACGAATCGACGCCCGGCGGCGGCACAAAATCGGCGGTAAAGCGCGCCCAATCACCGCCATAGTGGTGCTGCAGCGCCTCGACCCAGCGCTGCTTCGTTGCCGAATTCGCCGGCTTCATCGAATAGAAGACGAACAGCGCCCCAGCCCACCAGCCGACCTCGTTGTCGGAGAAATAGCCGATGCGATAGGGGGTGTTGCGATAGGGAGCGACGAGCTCGCGGGCGAGCGCCATCATCCGCGTCTCGGTCTCGGGCGCGAACGGGTCGAACCAGTGAAAGCGGGCGTTGCGGCCGAGTTCGAGATTGACGATGGTCGGCAGGCGCAGCTCCTGCGGCGGCAAGGACCAGCCCCCCGCACTGTTGAACCCCCAGGCGGCGAGCCGCCGGCGGGTCGCCTCGACCCACGCCTCTTCGAGTCGGAGCGAACGCCGTCCAGCTGTAATAGACCTTGCCGTTCCGTTCGCGATACGGGTAGCCGCCGTCGAGCGCGTTGACGCCGAGGCTGAAAAAGGCCTGGCCGCAAGGCGTCACCAGCCAGGAAACGCCGTGCTCGGTCGCCAGCGACCAGCGCGTCGACGCGCGCCGTGTCGAGATCGGTGCAGGCGCGAGCGCGGGCGCACGGCAGCGCCGCGACAAGCACGGCGAGCGCCAGCGCCCACCGACGGCGCCGAAACCGCATGATCCCCCCGGATGCCGAGCCGTCGGCCCGGCGGCCGGCCTTACGCGCTGGTGCCGCCGACCGTCAGGCCGTCCATCCGCAAGGTCGGCTGGCCGACGCCGACCGGCACGCTCTGCCCGTCCTTGCCGCAGGTGCCGATCCCGTGGTCGAGGCCGAGGTCGTTGCCGATCATCGTGACCTTGGTCAGCGCATCGGGGCCGTTGCCGATCAGGGTGGCGCCCTTGACCGCGGGGCCGATCTTGCCGTCCTCGATCAGATAGGCCTCGGAGGCGGAGAACACGAACTTGCCCGAGGTGATGTCGACCTGGCCGCCGCCGAAATTGACCGCATAGAGGCCGCGCTGGACCGAGGCGATGATCTCCTGCGGGTCCTGGTCGCCGGCCAGCATGTAGGTGTTGGTCATCCGCGGCATCGGCGCGTGGGCAAAGCTCTGGCGCCGGCCGTTGCCGGTCGGTGCGGCGCCGAGCAGCCGGGCGTTCATCCGGTCCTGCATGTAGCCCTTGAGGATGCCGTCCTCGATCAGCACGGTGCAGTTCGGTCGGCGTGCCCTCGTCGTCGACGGTCAGCGAGCCGCGCCGGTCGGGCAAGGTCCCGTCATCGACCACCGTCACCCCCTTGGTCGCGACGCGCTCGCCGATCATCCCGGAAAAGGCCGAGGTCTTCTTGCGGTTGAAGTCGCCTTCGAGCCCGTGACCGATCGCCTCGTGCAGCATGACCCCGGGCCAACCCGGCCCGAGCACGACGGTCATCTCGCCGGCCGGCGCCGGCACCGCGCCGAGATTGACCAGCGCCTGGCGCAGCGCCTCGTCGACCTGCTCCTTCCAGTGCACGGGATCGAGATAGCGCTCATAGGCGAGCCGGCCGCCGGCGCCCGAGGAGCCGGTCTCCATGCGGTCGCCGTCGCCGACGACGACGGCGACACCCAGGCGCACCAGCGGGCGGATATCGGCGACGCGGCGGCCATCGGCGCGGATGATCTGCACCGCCTGCCACACGCCGCTCAACGACGCCATGACCTGGCTGACCCGCGGGTCGCGGCTGCGCGCATAGGCGTCGATCTCGGCCAGCAGCGCGCGTCTTGGCGCCGAGATCGACGAGGCCGAGCGGGTTGACGTCGGTATAGAGGCTGCGGTTGGTGCCCGGAGGCGGCCCCGCCATCACGCCGGAATAGCCGGCTCGCCACCGCCCGCACCGTCGCCGCGGCGCGGCGGATCGCCGCCTCGGAGAGGTCGGAGGCGTGGGCGTAGCCCGCCGCTTCGCCGGCCACCGCGCGCAGCCCGAAGCCCTGGGTCGTGTCGAAGCTGGCGCTCTTGATGCGGCCATCGTCGAGCGCCAGGCTTTCGGATTGGCTGTATTCGAGAAACAGCTCGCCGTCGTCCATGCCGGCCAGCGCCTGGGCGACGATCGCCTCGACCCGGCCGGGATCCATGCCGGTGCGCTCGAAAAACAATTCGTCGGTGACGGCGAGATCGGTCATTCGCTGCTCCTTTGATGCCGACCCACAATATGGTCGCCGTCAGCCGCGAACGGAAGTCGCGATCGCCGTCTCGGCAAGGCCGCGTGCGGCAGGCACGGGCTGATCGCAAACGCCTGCGGCGGCTTGACGCAACGGGTTGGGCCGGTTGTGACGCGCGCGGGCGATGGTGTAGGCTCGTCGCTGTGCTTCGGCCGCGGCTCGCCGGCTGCGGCAGGTCGAGCGGCGCGAGGCCGGAGTGGCGCCGCTCGGACCGTCCTTCGCGGACAGCCGCGGCGGGCCGCCGATCGGCCGGATGGGACGGATCAGAGGCGGCAAGGCATGGTGCGGTTGACGAGATTGCTGACAAGCAAGCGGGCGGCCCGGGCGCTGACCGTGCTGGCGCTCGCATTCGTCGCCACCGGGGCGCTCACGGCCGTCGCCTGGGCGGCGCAGCCGCTGCCCTGGCAAATGGGCTTGCAGCCCGCCGGCCACCCCGGTCAAGGAGCGGCTAACGCATTCCACAACGACTTACTGGTCATCATCTTTTTGATCACCGGCTTCGTCTTGGCCCTGCTGCTCTATGTGATCGTTCGCTTCAACCACCGGCGCAACCCGGTACCGACGCGCACCTCGCACAACACCGTGATCGAGATGCTGTGGACCATCGATCCCGGTGGTGATCCTGGTCATGATTGCGATCCCGTCCTTCAAGCTGATGTATTACATGGATCGGGTGCCCAAACCCGGACATGACGATCAAGGTCACCGGGCATCAATGGTACTGGTCCTATGAATATCCCGACCAGAAGGGATCTGGCCTTCGACAGCAACATCATCCAGCAGGCCGATCTGAAGCCGGGCCAACTGCGGTTGCTCGACGTCGACAACCCGCTCGTCGTGCCGGTCGACACCAATATCCGCGTGCTGGTCACCAGCACCGACGTGATCCACAGCTGGTTCATTCCGTCCTTCGGCGTCCAGGAATATGCGGTCATCGGCCGGCTCAACGAGAGCTGGTTCAATGTCGACCGCGAGGGCACCTATTACGGCGAATGCAACCAGATCTGCGGCGTCAACCACGCCTTCATGCCGATCAAGATCGTCGCTATGTCCAAGGATGCGTTCCAGCGCTGGCTGGGCGAGGCTCAGAAAAAGTTTGCACATGATCAGCCGGCTGAGGATGCGATGCGCGTCGCCGCCGTTTCGGCGCCAGCCGGCAACTGACAGCGAGAGGGTTCCGGGATGACTTACGAGCGCGAGGCGCATACTGCCGACGACTCACGGCTACGGCGCGCATGCTCACGACGATCACCGGCCAGGGTTCTTCACCCGCTGGCTGTTCTCGACCAACCATAAGGACATCGGCACGCTCTATCTGATGTTCGCCATCATCGCCGGCGTGATCGGCGGCACCTTGTCGGTGATGATGCGCTTCCAGCTGATGCACCCCGACAATCACTTTCATCGACAGATCATCAGATCTACAACGTGATCATCACCGCGCACGGCCTGATCATGATCTTCTTCACGGTCATGCCGGCGATGATCGGCGGCTTCGGCAACTGGTTCGTGCCGTTGATGATCGGCTCGCCCGACATGGCCTTTCCGCGCATGAACAACATCAGCTTCTGGCTGCTGGTGCCGTCCTTTGCGCTGCTGATCGGGTCGACCATGGTCGGCGAGGGCGCCGGCGTCGGCTGGACGCTCTACCCGCCGCTGTCGGGTCCGGCCGGGTCGCCCGGGCCGGCGATGGACATGCTGATCTTTTCGATCCATTTGGCCGGCGCCTCGTCGATCATGGGGGCGATCAACTTCATCACCACGATCTTCAATATGCGCGCCCCCGGCATGACCATGCACAAAATGCCGCTCTTCGTATGGTCGATCCTGGTCACCGCGTTCCTGTTGCTGTTGTCGCTGCCGGTGCTGGCGGGAGCGATCACGATGCTGCTGACCGACCGCAATTTCGGCACCAGCTTTTTCAACCCGGCGGGCGGCGGTGATCCATTATTGTTCTTGAACCTGTTCTGGTTCTTCGGCCATCCCGAGGTCTACATCCTGATCCTGCCCGGCTTTGGCATGATCAGCCAAGTGGTCTCGACCTTTTCGAAAAAGCCGATCTTCGGCTATCTCGGCATGGTCTACGCCATGGTCTCGATCGGCGTGGTCGGGTTTGTCGTGTGGGCGCATCACATGTTCACGACCGGGATCTCGATCGACACCCGCGCCTATTTCACCGCGGCGACGATGGTCATCGCAGTGCCGACCGGGGTCAAGATTTTCTCGTGGATCGCGACGATGTGGGGCGGGTCCATCGAGTTCAAGACGCCGATGCTGTGGGCGATGGGCTTCATCTTTCTATTCACGATCGGCGGCGTGACCGGCGTGGTGCTGGCCAATGCGGGCGTCGACTTCGCCTTACACAACACCTATTACGTCGTTGCTCATTTTCATTACGTGCTGTCGCTCGGCGCAGTTTTCTCAATCTTTGCCGGTTTCTATTACTGGATTGGCAAGATGTCCGGCCGGCAGTACAACGAGACCTTCGGCAAGATCCACTTCTGGACCACCTTCATCGGGGTCAACCTGACTTTCTTCCCGCAGCACTTCCTCGGGCTCGCCGGGATGCCGCGGCGGATCGCCGACTACCCGGACGCGTTCGCCGGCTGGAACTTCGTCTCCTCGATCGGCGCCTTCATTTCCTACGCCTCGACCCTGTTCTTTGTCTTCATCGTACTGCACACCCTGTTCCTGGGCCGCCGGGTCGGGGCCAATTACTGGGGCGAGGGGGCCACAACGCTCGAGTGGAAGCTGCCGTCGCCCCCGCCGTTCCACAGCTATGACGAGCTGCCGGTGGTTTCGTAGGGAGCGCCTTTTTCGTGACCGAATTGTCCGAGACCCGGCCAACCGCCGGCCTGCGTCTTTTGGGGTCGTCGGCGGCGGGGGTCGGCGACTATGTCGAGATCCTGAAGCCCCGGGTCATGTCGCTGGTGGTGTTTACCGGCTTGTCGGGCTGGCCATCGCGCCTGGGCATCTCCACCCGGTGCTCGCCGCGGTGGCGGTGCTGTGCATCGCGGTCGGCGCCGGCGCCGCCGGCGCGATCAACATGTGGTACGAGCGCGACATCGACGCGATCATGCGCCGCACCGCCGGCCGGCCGCTGCCGGCGGGCAGGATGATGCCTGGCGAGGCGCTCGGTTTCGGCGTCGTGTTGGCGGTCGGATCGGTGCTGATGATGGCGCTGGCGGTCAACTTGGTGGCGGCCGGGCTGCTGGCGCTGACAATCGGCTTTTACGTCTTCGTTTATACGATCTGGCTCAAGCGGCGCACGCCGCAGAACATCGTCATCGGCGGCGCGGCCGGCGCTTTCCGCCGCTGATCGGCTGGGCGGCGGTCACCGGCGATATCGGCTGGGGGGCGATCGCGCTGTTCGCGATCGTCTTTTTCTGGACGCCGCCGCATTTCTGGGCGCTGTCGCTTTATCGCGCCGATGACTATGCCAAGGCCGGCGTGCCGATGCTGCCGGTGGTGGCGGGTCCAGCCGAGACCAAGCGCCAGATGCTGCTGTACACTCTGGTGCTGTGGCCGGTCAGTGCTGGCGCCGTGGCTGCTGGGCATCGCCGGCGCGTTCTACGGGGTCTCTGCACTGGTGCTGAGTGCGCTCTTTAGCGTTTCGGCGGTCCGCGTATGGCGCGACGAGGGCGACCGCAGCGCTCGACAGATGTTTACTTTTTCGCTGCTTTATCTGCTGCTGATCTTCAGCCTGCTGCTCGTCGATCGCGCCGGTGCGGGCTGGCTGGGATGGGCTGGCCGTGACCGCGATGGACGACGCGGAGCGCGAGCGGACGATCCGCGCGCGCAATCGCGCCCTCGTCGCCGTGCTGCTGGCGCTGGTGGCGCTGTTTTACGTCATCACGCTCGTGCGGATCCGGGGCTAGCGTGGCGAGAGCGGGTAAGGCTCGCCGCGGCGCCACTTTACGACCGCGCTGGTTCTGGCGGTGGTAGTCGATGGCATGATCGGGCTGTCTTTCGCCGTCAGTGCCGCTTTACCGCATTTTCTGCGGCGCAACGGGCCTCGGCGGTACAACCCAGCGCGCCGAGGCGGCACCCGACGAAGATTCCGCCGGCATTGGTGACGGTCAATTTCGATGCGCAGACGGCTCCCGGCCTCGCTTGGGAGTTCCGCCCACCGGTACATGCCGTGACTGTGCATCCGGGTGCGGAGACCGCAAGTCGTTTTTTCGCGCAATCAATCGCAGCGCCGGGTCGGTTACTGCCCGTGCGGTGTATGACGTTACGCCCGGCCAAGGTCGGGATCTACTTTGATAAAATCCAATGTTTCTGCTTCAGCAATCAGACCCTGGGACCCGGCGAGAGCGTCGATATGGGGGTGGTTTTCTTTGTCGATCCCGATCTGTCGACGGATCCGAATACGCGCGAGGTGCGGGCGATCACTTTGTCCTACACGATGTTCCGGGCGGCGGGCGCGGCGCTTCCCGACGCTCAAGCTGCACCGCTCCCTGCGATAGCGGCGCGTTCCGTAAATTGATCCATCGAGGCCCGAACCCATGAGCGAAATGCACGCGGCAGACGCCGCGCACGCCGCCCCAAAGCATCCCTACCATCTGGTCGATCCCAGCCCGTGGCCGATCCTCGGCGCGATCGGCGCCGGCCTCCTGTTCGGCGGCGCCGTCCTCTATATGCACGGCCATGGCTGGACGCTGATGATCATCGGCGTTCTGTGCGTATTGGGGATCATGGCGGTGTGGTGGCGCGATGTGATCCGCGAGGCGACCTTCCAGGGCTACCATACCCCGATCGTGCAGCTCGGCATGCGCTATGGCATGGCGCTGTTCATCGCCTCCGAGGTGATGTTCTTCGTGGGCTTTTTCTGGGCGTTCTTTGCCTCGAGCCTGTTTCCGGTCGGCGGAGTGTGGCCGCCCAAGGGCATCCATCCCTTCGATCCGTTCGAGTTTCCGTTTCTCAACACCCTGATCCTGCTGCTGTCGGGCACGACCGTGACCTGGGCGCACCACTCGCTGCTCGCAAACGACCGCAACGGCATGCTGCGCGGCTTGGCGCTCACCATCTTCCTCGGCCTGTGCTTCACCTCGCGTCCAGGCCTACGAGTACAGCCACGCCGCCTTCCATTTTACCGGCGGCATCTTTCCATCCACCTTCTTCATGGCGACCGGCTTTCACGGCTTTCACGTCATCATCGGCACGACCTTTCTAATCGTCTGCCTGGCCCGGGCATGGCTCGGGCATTTCAAGCCGGACCACCATTTCGGCTTCGAGGCGGCGGCTTGGTATTGGCATTTCGTCGACGTCGTCTGGCTGTTCCTGTTCGTCTGCATCTATTGGTGGGGCGGCGGCGGCGCTTATGAAGGGGCTGCCGGCTGATCGCGGCGGCGGCGCAGTCGATGGGGACCAGCGAGAGCGGCGCCGATAGGTTTCCGGCCGTTTCGGTGACGCGCGCAGCACTCGGCTGCCGCTGCCCGCGCTGCGGCAAGGGCCCGCTCTTTGCCGGTCTATTGCAGGTGCGTCCCGCCTGCGCAGTCTGCGGTCTTGATCTGTCGGCGCAGGATGCCGGCGACGGCCCGGCGGTTTTTGTGATCCTCTTTCTCGGCCTGATCGTCGTCGCCCTGGCCGCGCTCGTCGAGATCAGGTTTTCTCCCCCGATCTGGGTTCATCTGGTGCTATGGACGCCGTTGATCTTCGTCGGGGCGGTGGTGATGCTGCGCCTGTTCAAGGCCGGGCTGATTGCGCTGCAGTATCGCCATCATCTGCTCGGGGCGCCGCCGCTCTGCTAAGCGGCGGACCCGCGATGACCGGGTTTCGCCCGCAATTCTGGCCGACCGTATTTGCCGTGCCGATCGTCCTGTTGTGTCTGGGGCTCGGCTCCTGGCAGATTCAGCGATTGTTCTGGAAAGAGGGCCTGATCGCGGCGCGCGCCGCGGCGGTGGCGGCGCCGCCGGTTCCGGCATCCGGCATTGCCGCCGCCGGCGCGGAACATGGAGTTCCACCATGTCACCGCCGAAGGCGTCTTTCTGAACGACAAGGAGATCTTTCTCGGCGCCACCTCGGAGGGCGGACAGAACGGCTATCAAGTGTTGACCCCCCTCAAGGAGCCCGGCGGCCGCATCGTCTTCGTCAATCGCGGGTTTATCCCGTCCGAGCTCAAGGACCGGACGAAGCGGATGGCGGGCGAGCCGACCGGCGACGTTCGGATCGAGGGATTGCTGCGGCTGCCGCCGGACGGCCGGCCCAACTGGTTTCTTCCGGACAACCGCCCTGACCTGAATTATTGGTTCTGGGTCGATCTGCCGGCGATGGCGGCGGCTGATAAACTCGACGATGTGGCGCCGTTTTACATCGATGCCGACGCGACCCCCAACCCCGGCGGCTGGCCCAAGGGCGGGGTCACCCGACTGGCCCTGCCGAACGATCACCTGCAATACGCGATCACGTGGTTTTCCCTGGCGGTCGCGATGATCGTCATCTATGTCCTGTTTCATCGCCGCAATGCGGAGCCCCGATGACCGCCTATCAGCAGTTGGAAGCGCGTTTTCGCCGTCTGGGTGCGATCGAGGAAGCGATCGGCGTGCTCAATTGGGACAGCTGCGACGATGATGCCGGCGGGGGGTGCGGAGACCCGGGCCGAGCAGCTGGCAACACTGAGCCTGCTCGCCCACCAGCAGCTGACCGCCGCCGAGATCGGCGACCTTCTGGCCGAGGCCGAGAGCGCGGGCGACGTACTCGATCCATGGCAACGCGGCAATTTGCGCGAAATGCGGCGACGCCGGAGCAACGCGACGGCGGTGCCCGGCGCGCTGGTCGAAGCAGTCTCCCGCGTGTCGTCCGAATGCGAGACGGTGTGGCGCAAAGCCCGCCCGGCGAACGATTTTGCCGCCGTCCTGCCGTCACTCGACGAGATGCTGCGCGTGCAGCGCGAGGTTGCCGCGGCTAAGGCGGAGGGGCTCGGGGTAAGTCCCTATGAAGCCTTGCTCGACCGCTACGAACCCGGCGCTTCGGTCGCCACGATCGATCGCCTGTTCGGCGAGATCGAGCGATTTTCTGCCTGATCTGATCGAGGCGGTGCTGACCCGTCAAGCGGCGCAACCGCCACTCCCGCAACCGCCCGGCCCGTTCCCGATCGCGGCGCAGCGCCAGGCGGCGGTGCGCCTGATGGAAGCGGTCGGCTTTGATTTCGCGCATGGCCGGCTCGATGTCAGCGCCCATCCGTTCTGCAGCGGCGCCCCCGATGACGTGCGGATCACGACCCGATACGACGAGGGCGACTTCACCAAGGCGCTGATGGGGGTCTTGCACGAGACCGGGCACGCACTCTACAAGCGCAACCTGCCTGCGCAATGGCGCTTGCAGCCGGTCGGCGCGGCGCGCGGCATGGCAATCCACGAGAGCCAATCCCTGCTGCTCGAGATGCAGGCCTGCCGCAGTCCGGCCTTCACCCGCTTCGCCGCACCGATCCTACGCGAGGTCTTCGCCGGCGATCGGGCCGGGGTGGGAGGCCGAGGCGCTCCACCGCCGGCAAATCCGGGTCAGTCGCGGCCTGATCCGGGTCGAGGCCGACGAGGTCACCTATCCGGCCCATGTGATCCTGCGCCACCGTCTCGAACAGGCGATGATCGCCGGCGATTTGATCCCAAGGGATTTGCCGGGTGCCTGGGCCGAGGGGTTGCGCGCGCTGCTCGGCGTCGCGCCCGACAACGATCGCGACGGCTGCCTGCAGGACATCCACTGGTATGACGGGTCGTGGGGCTATTTCCCGACCTATACGCTTGGCGCGCTGATCGCAGCGCAGCTGTTCGAGACCGCGCGCGGGACGATCCCGGATCTGATGCCGGCGATCGCCGAAGGTGACTTCACGCCGCTTTTTGCGTGGTTGGGCGAGAGGGTGCATAGCCAAGCATCACTGTGGTCGACGGCGGAGCTGGTCGAGCGCGCCACCGGGCGCCCGCTCGGCACAGCGAGCTTCGAGCGCCATTTGCGCGACCGCTATCTCGGCGGGCGCAACGAACCAGCTTTCGGAGTGTTAACCGAGACAACGAAATAGACTGGGGGGTCCCGTGTCGGAAAGTGCCGCGCAAACACAGACCTGCAGCGCGGATCGCCAGGTCATGCTCGATCGGTTCACAACCGTGCGGAGCGACAGCGAAGCGCTGGCGGTCAACCTGACGCCCGAAGACCAGGCAATTCAATCGATGCCGGATGCAAGCCCGACAAAATGGCATCTGGCGCATACGACCTGGTTCTTTGAGACGTTCATCCTGAACCGGCTCGACTCCGACTATCGGGTTTTTGATCCGGCCTTCGCCTACCTCTTTAACTCCTATTACGAGGCGGTCGGCCCGCGTCACCCGAGGCCCGAGCGGGGCCTGTTGTCGCGCCCGACCGGCGACATCATCGGCGCTTATCGCGACCATGTCGGCGCTGCAATCAGCCGCTTCGTCGAGCGCGCGCGCGAGCCGGTGTGGCATCAGGCCGCACCGCTGCTCGAACTCGGTCTGCACCACGAACAGCAGCATCAGGAACTGATCCTGATGGACATCAAGCACGTCTTCTCGATCAACCCGCTGTTGCCCGCTTATCAGGCGCCGCAGCCGCAGATCGCGGCCCCTCTAGCACCGCTCGATTGGATCGAGGTTGCCGGCGGGCCTGGTCGAGATCGGACATCGCGGCTCCGGCTTCGCCTTCGACAACGAAACGCCCCGGCACAAGGTCTGGCTCGAGCCCTTCCGCCTCGCCACGCGGCCTGTGACCTGTGGCGAGTTCCTCGAATTCATCGAGGCCGGGGGCTATCGCAACCCGGAATTCTGGCTATCGGACGGCTGGGCGACGGTATGCGAGCAGGGCTGGGACGCTCCTTTCTATTGGCTGCGCGACGGCAGCGGTTGGTCGCTGTTTACGCTCAGCGGCCTGCGCCGCCTGAATCCGGCCGAACCTGTATGCCACGTCAGTTTTTTTGAGGCCGACGCCTATGCCAAATGGGCCGGAAAGCGGCTGCCGACCGAAGCGGAGTGGGAGACTGCCGCCGAGGGCGTGCCGATATCGGGCAATTTTGCCGACCGCCGGCTATTTCACCCCGGCGCCGAGGGCGCTGTGGCGGCGGCGAACGACCGGCCGATCCCGCGCCAGATGTTTGGTGACGTTTGGGAGTGGACTGCGAGCCCCTATATCCCTTACCCGCGCTTTCGCTCGGCAGCGGGCGCCGTCGGCGAGTACAACGGCAAGTTCATGTGCAATCAGATGGTGCTGCGGGGCGGCGCCGCGGTCACCCCGGCCGGACACGTGCGGGCGAGCTATCGCAACTTTTTTCCGCCCTCGGCACGCTGGGCCTTCGCCGGGTTGCGGCTCGCGGAGGACTGTTGATGATGGACGGCTCGCATTTCGCCTTTCTCGACCTGGCCCCCGGCGAAGAGAGCTTTCGCGACGCCGTGCTGAAGGGACTCAATCGTCCCCGCAAGGCGATTCCCTGCAAGTTTTTCTATGATGTGCGCGGCTCGGCATTGTTCGAAGAGATCTGCCGCTTGCCCGAATATTACCCAACCCGCACCGAGATCGCGATCCTCGAGGAGAATGCGGGCGAGATTGCGGCGCAGATGGGCTCGCATGGTCGGATCATCGAGTTCGGCAGCGGAGCGAGCCAAAAAGCGCGCATCTTGCTCCAGGCGCTCGACCGCCCGGCCGCCTATGTGCCGGTCGACATTTCGCGCGATCACCTGCGCGAGGCTGCCGCCTCGCTCGCCGAGGATTTCCCCGAGCTGCCGGTGATTGCCGTCTGCGCCGACTACACCCGCCCTTTCCGGCTGCCGCCCTTGCCCGGGCCGAGCGGCAAGCGGGTCGGGTTTTTCCCAGGCTCGACGATCGGCAATTTCGAGCCCGGCGCCGCCGAGGATTTTCTTGTCAACTGCGCCGGCATTCTCGGCTCGGGCGGCGAGATGCTGATCGGCGTCGATCTGAAGAAGGACGCCTCGGTCCTCGACGCCGCCTACAACGATCGGGCAGGGGTGACCGCCGCCTTTAACCTCAATCTTCTCGGGCGGATCAACCGTGAGCTGGACGGCGATCTCGATCTCGATTTTTTTGAGCATTTCGCCTTTTATAACGAAGCCGAGGGGCGGGTCGAAATCTATGTCCGCAGCCTCGTCGACCAGGAAGCGGCCATCGCCGGCCGACGCTTCGCCTTTGCCGCGGACGAATTGATCCATACCGAATATTCCTACAAGTACGCGGTGCCGGAGTTTCGCGCCTTGGCCGCGCGCGCGGGTTTCCGCCCCGTCGACACCTGGACGGATCCGGCCGAATTGTTCAGCGTGCACTATTTCCGGCTCCGCTGAACCGCTTGTCACGTTTTGGGCTCTCGGCCCTCGTTGGAGACGGCAGCGAGAAAGCCCGGCAGGTCGCGCCAGCCATAACCGATCGCTTCGACCAGGCTGCCGCCGACGGGGATCGCCTTGCGGATCGTTTGATGGCCACCGAGGCGCTCGTAAAAGAATTGGCTCGGATTGTCGCGCAGCACCCAGACGATCGCGGCATCGAGGCCGGATGCAACCAAGCGCCGAAACAGTGCGATCAATAGTCGGCGGCCGATTCCCTGATTCTGCTGGTCGGGCGCCACGTAGAGCGTGAATACCTCGCCGGGAAAGTGCCGCTCGCTGCGGCTCGGTCCGCAACTGCCGAAGCCCAAGATCATGCCCGCGGCATCGAGCGCAACGCGCACGTCGCGGGGCTCGCGCAGAATCGCCATGCGCCAGCCGATCTCGCGCCGGCGCTCGGATAGCCCGACCAGATACGAGGCCGACAGCACCCCGGCGTAGGTCGTGCGCCAGGTCTCGACATCGAGCCGGGCGATACCGCGTGCGTCTCCCGGACGCGCCGGGCGGATCGTGATCTCGTCCATCGCCCCACATTTTGCCTTGTTTCGCCGGCCGAGGGGAGAGCGATGTGTATGGGCGCTCTATCTGGTAGTATTGGGAAGATACCGTTGCATCAGGACCGCCATAATGCCCAGCGATTATTTCGTGACCCTCGCGCGCTATAATGCATGGGCCAACCGACGCCTCTATCGAGCCTGTGGGCGGTTGAGCGAGAGCGAATATCTGCGCGACCGGCTCCCGGCCTTCGGCTCGCTTCATGCCACGTTGAACCACATCCTGGTTGCTGACCGGGTCTGGCTCGCCCGGATCGAGGGCCGGACCCCGCCGGGCCTCGACCTTGAACAGATTCTCTACGCCGATTTGATCGGCCTTAAGGTCGCCCGCGCGGCCGAAGACGCGCATCTGCGCAATCTCGTCGCCGGTCTTTCGCAAGCAACGCTCGATCAGCCGCTGGTTTACCGCAATCGGCGAGGCGACCGATTCCAAACGCCACTATGCTTGGTGCTAGGACATATGTTCAACCATCAGGCGCATTATCGCGGCAAGGCAAGCGCGCTGCTGGCACAGACCGAGGTACCACCGCCATCACTCGACCTAATCCGCTTCGTCCGGCAAGAACAAGGCGCAGCCGCCTGCTAACGTTTGGCGTCTGTTTGACGGGATGTTAATGATACGAGCTATGACGAGATCTTGGCGAACCCAGGTCAGCCTGCTGATTGTAGTGATGCTTTCGCTAGCGCCGCCGGTTCGTGCGCAAACCGAGAAGAAGCACCCGGCGTCAAAGCAATCGGCCTCGGCGCATCGGATCGGCGGCGTCGGCGCCTGGAATGCCTATTTCTACAAGGGGAAATCCGGGCGAGTTTGCTATCTCGCTGGCGCGCCGCAGAAAACCGAACCGGCAAAGTTCAAGCACAGGCCGCCCGCGGCCACGGTTACCCATCGTCCGGAAGAAAACGTCTTCAATGTTGTAAACTTTGAAGAGGGCTATCCGCTGAAGGAGGGCAGCGCCGCATCGGTCGATGTCGACGGCACGACGTTCGATCTGTTCACCAAGGGCGACGGCGCCTGGTCGCGCACCTCGGATCTCGACAGGACGATCGTCGAGGCAATGGCGAAAGGCAAGCAGGCGATCTTCAAAGCCATGCCGCAGAAGGGGCCGCCGACAACCCAAACCTATTCTCTCGCCGGCTTTACTCAGACCCTGGCCGTGATCGACAAGGCCTGCGACGTCAAGCGCTAATGATCGGACATGGCGATGCAGCCTAGGCGCTGCCATATCTGCGAATGATGTCCCGAGAAACCCCTACCTGCGATCCGCGCCGCAACCTCGTCGGCCTCGGACGCGACGCCCTTGTGGCCGAGATGCAGGAGTTCGGAGCCGAGCCATTTCGTGCGCGTCAGCTGTGGCACTGGATCTATCATCGCGGAGCCACCGATTTTGCGCAGATGAGCTCGCTGTCGAAGGTGTTTCGCGACCGCCTCGCCGAGCGTTATGAACTGCGTCGGCCGGCGGTGTCGCACGCTCTCACCTCAGTCGATGGGACGCGCAAATGGCTGTTGCGGTTTGACGATGGGCAAGAGGTCGAGACCGTCTACATTCCTGAGGAGGATCGCGGCACGTTGTGCGTCTCCTCGCAGGTCGGCTGCTCCTTGAACTGCACCTTCTGTCACACCGGCACCCAGCGCCTGGTGCGCAATCTCGGGGCAGCGGAGATCGTCGGGCAGGTCATGGTTGCGCGCGATGCGCTGGGTGAATGGCCGTCGCCGCACGACGACCGGCAACTTACCAACATCGTCCTGATGGGCATGGGCGAGCCGCTCTACAATTACGATGCCGTCGCAGGGGCGATGAAGATCGTCATGGATGCCGAGGGCCTATCGATCTCGCGCCGCAGGATCACCCTGTCGACCGCCGGGGTGGCGCCGATGATCCGAAGCTGTGGCGCCGAACTCGCGGTCAACCTCGCCATTTCGCTGCACGCGGTGCGCGACGATATTCGCGACCAACTCGTGCCGCTCAACCGCAAATATCCGATCGCCGAATTGCTCGAGGCCTGCCGCACCTATCCAGGCAGCAGCAACGCGCGACGGATCACCTTTGAGTACGTGATGCTGAACGGTGTCAATGACAGCCCGGCCGAGGCGCGCGAGCTGGTGCGGCTATTGGCCGGCATCCCCGCCAAGGTCAATCTGATCCCATTCAATTCCTGGCCCGGCACTCCTTACGAGTGCTCGACAGACGCGGCGATCGCGGCGTTTTCCGACATTGTCTTCGCCGCTGGCTATTCCGCCCCTGTGCGCACCCCGCGCGGCCGCGACATTCTCGCCGCCTGCGGCCAGCTCAAATCCACGAGCGTCAGGCTCCGCCACAGCGAGCGCGAGCACACGGCGTTGCCCGCCGCCTGACCTCTCGCTAATTCAGCCCCCGCGCGTGTTCTATTCGCTCCTCGGATGTGCGCTCGCCGCCTATGGCGGCATCGTGGGCGGCCTCTATCAATTCCAGCGACGACTTCTCTTTCGCCCCAACAGGACCCGACCCAGGCTTGAAGATCTGGAGCTGTTAGGCGTGCGTGAGGTGGTGCTGACGACCTCCGACGGCCTCTCGCTCTTTTCGTGGTATCTGCCGCCCGGCAGTGGCCGGCCAGTGATCGCCTATTTTCACGGCAATGGCGGGCATATTGGATATCGCGCCGAGCGCTTGCGCCGTTTTGCGCGCGATGGCTTCGGGGTGCTTCTAGCGGAGTATCGCGGCTATGCCGGCAACCCCGGAATGCCCTGCGAAGCCGGATTATACGCCGATGCCGAGGCGGCCATTGATTTCCTCGACCGTCAAGCGATCACCCCGAGTCGGATCATGCTGTGGGGCGAGTTGCTCGGATCGGGTCTCGCCGTTTATCTGGCCACACGCCACGCAGTCGCGGGGGTGATCCTCGAAGCCGCCTTCACCAGCATCGCCGCTGCCGCACAGCGCCGCTATCCCTTCGTACCCGTCCGCCGTCTGGTCCGCGACCGGTTCGACTCGCTGTCGCGGATCGGGCGGGTAAGCGCGCCGCTGCTGGTCCTGCATGGCGAGCGCGACATGATCGTTCCGGTCCGCCACGGCCGCGTGCTGCTGGCGGCGGCATCGGCGCCGAAAGAGGGTTGGTTTGCACCTGGCGCCGGGCACCAAAACCTCGCGCAATTCGGCGCGCTCGACGCTGCCATCGCCTTTATCGAGCGGCGGGTCCGCCGCACACGGCCGGAACCGATTGCCGCAGGCGAGAATTTCATCGATTAGTGCGCCGCAATCGATGGAGCGAGAGGACGGGGCGATGCCCGATATGGTGAAAAAAGTCGTGCTCGCCTATTCGGGCGGGCTCGATACCTCGGTAATCCTGCGCTGGCTGCAGGAGACCTATCGCTGCGAGGTTATCACCTTCACCGCCGATCTCGGCCAGGGCGAGGAGCTGGAGCCGGCGCGCAAAAAGGCCGAGTTGCTCGGCGCCGCGAAAATCTTCGTCGACGATCTGCGCGAGGAGTTCGTCCGCGATTTTGTGTTTCCGATGTTTCGTGCCAACGCGCTCTATGAAGGCGCCTATCTACTCGGTACCTCCATCGCCCGGCCGTTGATCGCTAAACGCCAGATCGAGATTGCTCGCGAGGTCGGCGCCGACGCCGTCGCCCACGGCGCCACCGGCAAGGGCAACGATCAGGTCCGTTTCGAACTCGGCTATTACGCTCTCGCACCGGACATCAAGGTCATTGCTCCGTGGCGCGAATGGGACCTGACCTCGCGCACGCGCCTCCTCGACTATGCCGACCAGCACCAGATCCCGATCGCGCGCGACAAACGCGGCGAGGCGCCGTTTTCGGTCGATGCCAACCTTTTGCATGTCTCGGCCGAAGGCAAAGTGCTCGAGAACCCGTGGACCGAGCCCGAGGAATTCGTCTTCAGCCGCACCGTCGCCCCCGAAGCCGCGCCCGATAGGCCTGAATATGTCGAGATCGCCTTTGAGCGCGGCGATCCGGTCTCGGTCGACGGCGAGCAGCTCTCGCCCGCGGAGTTGCTCACACGCTTGAACGCGCTCGGAGGTCGGCACGGGATCGGCCGGCTGGACTTGGTCGAGAACCGCTTTGTCGGGATGAAATCGCGCGGCGTCTATGAAACGCCGGGCGGCACGATCCTGCTCGCCGCCCATCGCGGCATCGAAAGCCTGACCCTCGACCGCGGCGCCGCGCATCTGAAGGACGAGCTGATGCCGCGCTATGCCGAGCTGATCTACAACGGCTTCTGGTTCTCCCCCGAGCGCCGGATGCTTCAGGCGCTAATCGACAACAGCCAAGAGAATGTCGAGGGCGTCGTGCGGCTGAAGCTCTACAAGGGCTCGGTGAGCGTCGTCGGCCGGAGAGTCGCCAAAGAGCCTCTACAGCCAAGCCCACGTCACCTTCGAAGAAGACGCGGTCTACGACCAGCGCGACGCCGAAGGCTTCATCAAACTGAATGCGCTGCGCCTCCGCCTCGCCGCCCGCCACGGTCGGTAGACGCCGCCAAAAGCTCACGCCGCGTCTCGGACGCTGACGTCGAGACGCTTGCCAATCACGCGCAAGGCCTGATCAATGTGCTCGATCGCCGAGCGGTGGTTCAGATCGAAAAGCCGGTCTACCTGGGGCCCTTGCCAGGCGAGACGGCGCCCCAACTCCGCCTTGGAAACGCCGGCCGCGCGCACCGCTCGATAAAGCTCGACCTTGGCAATGGTGAGTGGCGGCAGCGGAACCATTCGTCGATCAGGCTCGCGCGGCGGTGTTGGGAGGGACAGGCGGATCTTGCGGCGGCCAAGCTTGACGGCTCTCTGCGGTTCGAGGCTCGGTCCCGGGATATCCTCGCGGCGGGCGATCCTGGCGGCAAGAGCCTCTTCGATCGCGTCGGCGGCGCGTCCGATCGCATCCTCCTCGTCTTCGCCAAAGGTGGTGACTTCCGGCAGGTCCGGGCATGTGACGAGAACGGTGCCGTTCTCGTCGGGTGTGAGGGTCACACGGTACATAAGCGTCGCTTCGCGGAAGCCATTAATCGAGATCCAGATCCTTTTTGATTTTGTTGATCAGACCGGCACCCAGTTCTTTGCCGCTGCCGTGCATCGGGAGTTGCGAACGCCGGCTGTCGCGGATCACCGTCAAATGACCACTCCCGCCCTTGTGAGTTCTCGAAGGTGCAACCTTGCTTGGCCAGCCATCTCCGCAACTCGCGAGCCGTCATCGATACAACACGGATGTTGGGTCTCGTTCATTCCTGAGCAAGTCTCTGAGTTGCCTATTCCCCCCTCCGCTGGGCGTCGAGCCAACCGAGCATGATCCGGTTGAAGGCGTCGGGGGCCTCGACATTCGGGAAGTGGCGCATGCCGGCGATTTCCTCATAGCGCGCGCCGGGAACGAGGCCGGCGAGGCGGCGGTTTTCGGCCGCGGGCGTGCCAGCGTCGTTTTCGCCGCAGACAATCAGCACGGGTAGCTTCACCGAAGGCAGTCTGGGCACGAAGTCGAAATCGATGATCGCCGCCGAGCAGCCGAGATAGCCGGCCGGGGTGGTGCCGACAACGGTGTCGCGCAATTGCTTCCAACGGCCGGGGTTCTTGGCCTGGAAGGCGGGGCTCAGATAGCGGTCCATACTGGCTTCGGCGATCGGCTCCAATGAGTTCGCCGCGCGCACCGCCTTGATGCGCGGGCCCCAGACCTCGGCCGCGCTTGCTGGGCTCGCCGGCAGGGTGTCGCACCACAATGCCGAAATCAGCTTTTGCCCGTGCTCCAGCGCGAAAGCCTGGCCGATCATCCCGCCGATCGACAGCCCGATGTAATGGACCCGCGCGAAGCTGAGTGCGTCGAGCACCACCGCGACGTCGCCGGCGAGCTGGCTCATCGTATAGTCGCCGGCTACCGGGTCGCTGCCGCCATGCCCGCGCATGTCGAGCCGCAGCACGCGGAACCCGGCCGCCAGCAGCGCCGGCACCTGCTCGGCCCAGCTGCCGCCGTCGGAAGCCAAGGAATGGGTAATGCAGACGACCGGGGCATCTTCGGGGCCGGCGAGATCGTAGTAGAGGCGGCGCCCTTCGAGCGGCAGCAGCATGACAAATCCTCCGTATCAAAGGCGAATGGGCGGTCGTACTCTAACCGTGCAGAGCCCAGGGAACCATAACCGGCACCCCGGTAAAGATCGGGTGGGCGAGGTAGAGGACGGCGTAGAGCAACAGCGCTGCGACCGGCCGCAACACCCCGATATCGCGCCAGCGCAGCTGTGTCCGCCGGGCAATCAGAGCGGCAAAGGGAATGTTTGAGGTGACAGCGGCAAGCGGCTGCCAATGGCTGCCGAGGGCTAGCCGCTTTTTGCGGTCGATCAGCACCGTGCCGCCGAGGGCCAAGGCGGCGATCAAGCTAAAAAACCACACTGAGGCGAGACCGCCATTCGCAACCAGATGGCTCAGCGCCCACAGTCCGACCGCCCACATCACCGGATGGCGGGTCACCCGCAAGATACCGGGAGCCGGATCATCAGCTCTTGCCCACCGCTCCATGCCGACCGCGGTCGGATTCGCCGTTGTGTAGCCGCCAACCAACAGCAGAGTCGCCAACGGCATGATCAGCACCGGGACAAACGCCATCCACCGCGGCGGGACCCACAGCACGATGACTGGCGCCCGCGCATAAGCCATCACGAACCACGCGAAGATCGCCAGTGCAGTCAGCGAGTAGACGAGCAGAAACCCCTGCTCACCGAGTTGATCGCGTAACGATCCGCGCAATCGCGTACTCGACAGCAGGGTATGCGACCCGCAAAAGGCGACGCCGGCGACAGCGAGAGAGACCAGGGCATGGTCCATCCCCCCTCCCGCCGTCTCAGAGACCGGGCAGGGCCGCGATTAGAGCGCCCAGTCTGCCGGCGAGCTGCCGAGGGTCGCCGGCGACGCTTACGGTCTTGTGCCGGCTAGTCGTGCCGGCGACGATTGCCAGGTCGCGGCGGGACAGCTGCCAAACCCGGGCCAACAGCTGCAGCAACGCCTCATTGGCGCGCCCGTCCTCTGGCGGCGCGGTAACCGAGGCCCTGACCACGCGCTTCCCCTCTGCCGTCGCGGCGACGCCAAGCACGCGATCGGCCTTGGCCCGCGGCGTCAGGCGGACCGCCAGCTTAAGACCGTCGCGCGCCGGGGTCAGCGGACCATCAGGCAAGGTATTCGAACATCAGGTTGCGGACGAAATACAGCAACAGGATCAGGATCACTGGCGAGATGTCGATGCCGCCGAGGTCAGGCAGTACGCGGCGAATTGGCCGCAGCACAGGCTCGGTGACGCGCCACAGAAAATCCCCGACCATCGCGACGACGCGGTTGTGCCGGTTGACGACGCCAAACGCGACGAGCCAGCTCAGCACCGCCTGGATAATCAAGAGCCAGATGTAGATCGTGATCACCGTGTCGACGAGGTTCAGCAACGCATACATCCGAACAAAACCTCGGCGGCAAATGACGTCGCGACCGTAGCGTTAGCCGTCGGGGTCCGCAAGCGGAGCAACGCGGCGCTCTTGGCCGAGAGGGCGCGCATGGGGGGGGCCGCGCTTGACAGGGAAGACCGTGCTCATCATAGTCTGCCGCACCCGGCAGACAGTTCGAATCACGCGATGGGGCCGTAGCTCAGCTGGGAGAGCGTCGCGTTCGCAATGCGAAGGTCAGGGGTTCGATCCCCCTCGGCTCCACCAACCCCATAGGATAAAACGCACGTTATATGAATAGGTTGTACGTTATATAAATAGGTTGCACGTTCGCATCCCGGCTCGACTCTGACTTAGATGCCGGTCAGGTTACTGAGAAGATAAGCTCGGAAGTTCGACCAGGGCGGCGAGGCTGCGAGATTGATTGGGCGGCCGAGCAACCCGCTTGGCCGTCACTGCAGAGCTGAGACGACCCCGTGGTCACGAGCGCGTATTAGAGCCGCGCTCGTCAACGCCAAGGGGCCCGGCGTCCGCTGATGCCGCGCCCTCCCCAAAGCCCACTCACGGATTGATGCGCCGGCATGAACGCTTCCCGCTCCGGGTCCCTGGCGTCCCTGTATGTCGCCGGGCCGTTCAGCATGGGTTATGTCGATTTCTACACCTTTCTGATTCCGCTTTATGGCCTGTCGCTGGGGTTCGACGCCTCCGAGATCGGGATCTTGGTCGGCGCCCGTTCGATCGTCGCCATGTTCCTGTCGATCCACATCGGCGTTTTGATGGACCGGTTCGGCACCCGCAAAGTGACCCTATTTTTTGTCTGGATGGGGATGGCTTTGGCACCCCTGTTTCCGCTAGTGCCGTGGTTCTGGGCCCTGCTTCTCCTGCAACTGATTAACGGCGCCGCCATTTCGTTCGCCTGGTCTGGCGCGCAGACCCTGATTGCCCAGCTTGCCGAGGGCGATGCCCGATATCTTGGCAGGTTTACTTTCTTCGCCCGGCTTGGCTCGACGACGGCGCCGATCCTCGGTGGCGCCGTTTGGGATTTCGGCGGTGCATGGCCCGCTTATCTCGTCGGCGCCGCGTGGGGCGGGGTGCTGACCATCGCGCTGCTGCGCGCTCCCGAGGCGGAGTTCGTCGCACCGCCACGACAGCAAGGGGCGGGTCGAGCGCGGTTCCGCGCCCGCGACGCCTGGCCTCGGGTCTCGGATTACCTCAACTCGATCATGCTTATCGCCATTCCGGCGATTGCGTTGTCGATGGCGATCATGTCGATGCGAAACTCGACATACAGCATCCAGACGTCGGTCTATATTGTTTACCTTCACGGCGTGGGGCTCGTCGGCACGACCATCGGCGTCTTGTTCGCCGCCGCCGAGATCGCAAGTGGGTTCGGCGCGCTTTTTGCCGGGCGCGCAATGCGTCTGGGCGATGCGCAGCGCACGATGCTCATCGGGACCGCGCTGTCGATCCTGCTGATTGCAATGACACCGCTGTTAGGCGGGATCTTTGCGTTTCTGCTGTTATTTCAGGTCGCGCGCGGCTGGCTGGAAGGGGTGATCCAGCCGGTTGTCTTGTCGGTGCAAGCGCGGGCGGTCGGCCGCCATCAGCAGGGCGCGGTGGTGGGCCTGCGTCAGACCGGTCAGCGGCTCACCTCGATCATGATCCCGCCCCTGATGGGCGGCATCGCCGATCGTTGGGGTGTGAGCGAAAGCTTCTTTATTCTTGGCACGCTCATGGCGCTGCTGTGCGTGCCGCTGGCACTGATCATCCGCCGTTTCGGACGACTTAGAGCCACGGAGGAACCGTACGGCCGCGGCACAGGGTAACCAGCGAGCTTGCCGGTCATGGTTGTGCGGACCGAGGCGGTACATTCGCGAACAGCGAACCGAGCCCCTCCGCCATCGTCGGGTGCGCGAGAACCGCGTCGCGCAGTCTCGGATAGGGCAAATCTGCAAGCATCGCCGTTTGCACCACGGTCATGACCTCGCCGGCCTCGGCGCCGATCATCGTAAAGCCGAGAATCCGGTCGTCACTGCCACCGACCAGCACCTTCATGAAGCCTTGGGTTTCGTCCGTCGTCGCTGTTCGTCGCACCGAACCCATCGGCAGCCGTGCGACCCGCGCGGCGACGCCTTGGCGTTGCGCGTCGCGTTCGCTCAGCCCGACATGGGCGAGTGGGGGTTCGGTGAACATGCAGTAGGGAACCAGCCGGTCGCGCGTGCTCTCTTTCCCGCCAGCCAGATTGTCCTTGATGATGCGAAAGTCGTCGATCGAGACGTGCGTGAACTGCGGGCTGCCGGCGCATTCGCCAATGGCCCAGACATCGGACGCGCTCGTCTCAAGTCGCTCATTGACGCGAATGTAGCCGCGAGCGTCCAACTCGACGCCGGCCTCCTCGAGCCCGATCCCGACGGTGTTCGGAACGCGGCCTGCCGCGACCAATATGTCACTGCCTTCGATCGTTTGCTCGCCGGCACTCGTGCGCACGGCAACGCTTACTTCCTCGCCGGATCGGCCGTTCACCTTGCGGGTTTCGGCTGCTATCAAAAACCGCATCCCTTCGTCGCTCAGAATCCGCTGCATTTCATCCGCGACGTCCGGGTCCTCGCGCCCCATCAGCTGAGGCCCGGACTCGATCACCGTCACGCGGCTGCCGAAGCGACGATAGGCTTGGGCCAATTCAAGACCGACGTATCCGCCCCCGAGCACGATCAGATGTGATGGCAGGTAGTCGAGCTCCAGAGCCTCGATATGGGTCAGCGGCCGGGCCGCCTCGAGGCCCGAAATGTTGGGGATTGCCGCGTGCGTTCCGAGGTTGAGGAAGACCTGGTCCCCGGCCAGCACCCGCGTACCGCCGTCATTCAGCTGCACCTCGAGCGTCTTCGGCGCCACAAAACGCCCGCTCCCCATGATCAATTCGGCGCCGCTTTCTTTGTAGTTCTGCAAATGCAGGGCAATCTCGCGATCGACCATGTCGCGTTTGCGCTGGCGTACCTTCGCCATGTCGACCGTGACGGGACCGGTCACCGTGCCGAACTGTGCGGCGTGATGCGCCAGATGCGCGACTTTGGCGCTCCAAATCTCGTTTTTGCTCGGCAGGCAGGCGATGTTGGGGCAGGAGCCCCCGATCCACCGGCGCTCGACGACGGCGGTACGTCGTCCCGATCGCGCCATATGCCACGCCAGTAGCTTGCCGCCAAATCCACTGCCAAGGACGAGCACGTCATACCGTTCTGGTTGAGGCATGAGCTTCCTCCGTATTCGACTCTCATTGTCCTAAGGCCGACGCTAGCCATGTCCTTTGTGTCGGGCGATGAGCTGATCGGCAACGTCATTCAGGTCATCGCCGACGATCTGCGGCTGAGGGCCCACCCCTAAAACATCGTTGCCGACCCGCTTGATCAGCGCTGCTTCCCAGCCGGCCGCCACGGCGCCAAGCGTGTCCCATGTATGGCAGGCGATAAGACAGAGCTGGGAGGGCTCAACCCCAAGCTCCCTCTCGACGTAGGCGTAGGCCTGGCGCGATGGCTTATGGTGCTTCACGCCGTCTGCGCTGAAGCGCCGCTCGAAAAGATCGATGATACCGCCGTGCTCGAGTTGACGGGTTTGCACCTCGAGCAGATTGTCCGTGAGCGTGAACAGCCGGAAACCGGCGTCGCGCAGTTTGCGAAGAGCAGCGGGCACCTCGGCGTGCGGGGGCATCGTCGAAAACTTCTCGGTGAGTTCTTTCTTGTCAGCGTCCGCAATTTTGATGCCCCGCGTATCCGCCAACATCTTCATCACAGCCGCACCGATATCCGTGAACGGAACGTAGCAGCCGGCGACCGTCAGCGCCGCGGAATACATAATGAAGTTGGCGAACCAAAGGCGCATGGCCTGTCTTTCGCCGAAGATGCGCTCGAAGATCGGCTCCATTGTTTGCAGATCGAGCAGCGTTTCATTGACGTCGAAGACGATCAGAGGAAGAGCAGCCATGTGATGAGGCCCCGATTTGCAAAATCTATATCAGAAGATGCTTCGTCCTGAACGCTAGGGGTCCGATATCGCCTTAGGGGTGCTGTCGAGGCCGCCGAATTTCTCGAATACGATCGCGCGCATCGCAATTCTCCCGTTCGGTCAGGGAAGTAGGAAGTCGCGGATCGCAGCAGCGATCTCGGTAGCGTGCGTCTCCAGCGCAAAATGCCCGGTGTCGAGGAAGCGGACGACTGCCTCCGGAATGTCCCGTTTGAACGCTTCGGCGCCCGCCGGCAGGAAGAACGGATCATTTTTGCCCCACACCGCCAGGAAGCGCGGCTTGTGGGCGCGGAAATACGTCTGGAAGGCCGGATAGAGCGCGACGTTGCTTTTGTAGTCCGCGAAGAGGTCGAGCTGCACCTCGTCCGCTCCGGGGCGCGCGAGGTAGAAATTGTCGAGCGAGTAACCGTCCGGAGAGACCGCCGTCGCGTCAGGGACGCCGCGAGTGTATTGCCAAACTGTCGTCTCGGGCGCCAGGAAGGCGCGCAGCGCATCGCGGTTCGCTCGCGACGGATCCTCCCAATATGCCCGGATGGGTTTCCACCCGTCGCTCAGCCCCTCGGCATAGGCGTTTCCGTTCTGCGAGATGATGGCGATAACACGCTCGGGGTGCCATGTCGCCAGTCGGAACCCGGTCGGCGCGCCGTAGTCGAACAGATAGATCGCGAAGCGACCGAGCCCGACGACCTCCGTGAAGCGGTCGATGACCCGCGCGATATTGTCGAATGTGTAAGTGAATTTGCCCCGGTCCGGCATGTCGGATTGGCCGAAGCCTGGAAGATCTGGCGCGATGACGTGAAACCGATCCGCAAGCTGCGGGATGAGGTCGCGAAACATATGGCCGGCGCTCGGGAAACCGTGGAGCAGCAGGATGGCCGGCGCGTCTTCCGACCCCGCCCCGCGATAGAAGATGTTGAACCCGTCTACGTCGACCTTCCGGAAACTGACCTTGCGCATTTGGGGCCTCGTCGTCCGCCTATAACCAGTGTTGCGTTCTGATGGCTATGTTCCTGTCATGCGCGGGCTATGAGCGTCGGGCTGGGTCACGCAGTGCGCGTTGCGACCCGTGAGGCTCATCACCGCCAGGCTCGCCACAGCATCGAGGATCACGTCGATGACAGATCCTGGTGCGGTGACCAATGGCGTATGGTCCACTTTCTCCGACCGAATGCGCGCGCCCATGCGTTGCGCCATAAAAAGTTGAGTGGCCGGGTTGATCATCCGGTCTTCTTCGGCCAGGAGGTACCAAGACGGCTTTTCTTTCCAAGCAGGTCTTGGGGCCTTCTCCTGAATGCATGCGACGGCGATTGGCCGTTGTGTTGCGGCGAAAAGTGCGACCCGTTCGGGCGACGCATGCTGAGAGAAAGCGGCGCTAAATGCCTCCTGCGGCATCCAGATCAGCCCGTGCGCGTCAGGCGCCAATTGTGGCGCCTGCGGATGAGGCTTCCCTCGATAGAATACTTCGGCGACTGTCTCGCCCTGGTCAGGCGCCAAGGCCGCTATAAAGACCAATGATTGGACCCGGTTGTTGGTAGTCGCCGCTATCACGGCGCCGGCATAGGCGTGCGCTACCAGGACCACGGGGCCATGGGTGCGTTCGAGCGCGCGATCGAGGGCTGCCACGTCATCCGACAAGGAGGTCAGGGGTATTGGGGCGGCCAGGACATTCAGTCCTTTGGCCAGCAGCGGTCCGATAATGTCGTTCCAACTCGAGCCGTCGGCCCAGGCGCCGTGAACCAACACGACACTCATGCTTGGTTTGGACTCGGCCATGATCGATCCCTGGAGTTGGTCGTCCGGTGCCTAACCCACAAACGATCCTTATAATGGTTATGATCCGCAACCCGTCAAGTTTTTTTGAGGTTGTGACGAGGATGATGGCCCGACCCTCGTCCTCGTCGCGTCAAGGGTCATCACCCGACAGCGACGGCGATATGCCGCCCTTCTCCGGCCGATCGACGCATTGGTGATAATAACTTGCAAAATCGAGTACAAGAGGTTATCTATGCTTAGATGTTAACCGAGCCTTCCACGCATATCGATGATCGCTACGCGCCCACCCCCGTTTTTCATTGCCGACAACCTGGGACTGGATTTCTTAAACACCATTGCGGTTCCGGTGGACACTAAGGTCGACTGGCTGACCTCCGGGGAGGATCTTCTCGCGTGGCTAAAGCTAGCGGGATTGGTCCCCGATGAGGTTATGGACGCTTTCCGGGAAAACGCCGTTCCCGGCGAACTGGATGGCGTCGCGGGGCAAGCGCGCGCCCTAAGGGATTGGTTCAAACCGTTTGTCTACAAACATAGGGGCAGACCGCTCGAGCCGACTTCGTTGCGCGAACTGGACCCCCTGAATCAGGTGTTAGGGCGCGAGGAGGAGTTCGGCCAGGTCGTGGTTCGTGAGAGGTTCTATGATCGACAGCATGATCACGCACGGAAGAACGGAGAGGCTTCCGGCCTTGCATGGCACATACAGCGGCGCTGGCGGTCACCCGAGTCGCTGCTTTTTCCTGTCGCCCGGTCGCTCGCGTACCTCGTCTGCAGCGAGGATTTCACCTATGTCAAAGCTTGCGAGGGAGCACCCTGCACGCTGCTCTTTATCGATCGAACCCGACGCCACACGCGCAAGTGGTGCAGTATGGCGATCTGCGGCAACCGAGCAAAACAAGGCGCTCACCGAAATCGGCTCAAGAGGCAGCGTTAGACTTTCATAAGTGTTTGATAACTATGGCGACCCCGGCCGGATTCGAACCGGCGACGTCTCGCTTAGAAGGCGAGTGCTCTATCCAGCTGAGCTACGGGGTCACATGAAAGGCGACCGTCGCGGGGACCAGCGGGTCAATCGCGGACACGATCATAGCGGAAATTGTCAGCATAGCTCTTTGGCTTCTCGCTGACGGCGTGCGGTTCGATCACCGTATAGGCGAGCTGCTGTTTTTCGGCGAAAGCGCGCGCTTCCTCGATCGTGTCGAAGTGGAGCCGCACCTCGTTCAGAGTGTCCGCGGCGCTGGTCCATCCCATCAGCGGATCCGGTCGGCGCCCGGCCGTGGGCTCGTATTCGAGAACCCACTTACGGGTTTGCCGTCGCCCCGATTGCATGGCCGTCTTTGCCGGTCTGAATATCCGCGCCTGTGCCATTGCCGAGCTCCGCCTCCCGCTGATCTCGTGCCTGTTGGGCCGCCTCGAAAAGCAGGTTTGAGGTGGTCGGGGCGAGAGGATTCGAACCTCCGACATCCTGCTCCCAAAGCAGGCGCTCTACCAGGCTGAGCCACGCCCCGGTCCAGGGACGCGCGGTTTTAGGCGATCGGGGGCCGCCTCGCAAGCCGCGAGGCGGCAACGATCCGGTCAGATCGGGGCTCAGGTCCCGATATGAGTACGGCGTGGAAGCGCCGTAACACCGGCGGCCGATTAGGCGGCTTGCGATCGGGCACCGATGGCGCCAGCCCGTCGGTGCGCGCCATCGGCGCTTGTGTCCTTTATGTCCATCAGCTCACGCAACATATCGCGGCCGCGCGACAGGCGGGAGCGGACGGTGCCGATCGGGATGCCGAGAATAGTGGCGACCTCTTCGTAGCGCATGCCCTCGAGCCCGACGAGAAGGATTACCTGGCGTTGCTCCTCCGGCAGGCTGGCGATCGCCCGATCAAGATCGCGCAGCTGCAGCGACGCTTCGACGTTCGCCGTGGCGGTCAGGACGGGAGCCACATCCTCGACTGGGACGGCCACCCCCTCGCGCACCGAGCGCCGGACATCATTTACGTTTTGGTTGTGGAGGATGGTGAAGAGCCAGGCGCGCAGATCGGTTCCCGGCTGCCACAGATGCTGCTTGGCGACGGCGCGCAGCAGGCAGCTCTGCACCAAGTCGTCGGCCCGCGACGCATCTCTGGTCAACGCGCGCGCATAGCGCCGCAAGCGCGGGATTTCGTTTTCGAGGAGCCGTGCGAAATCGCTCATCTGCTCACCCTGGCAATGTTCCGACCCCGAGCTTCGCAGGGCCGTTGGATGATCAGTGTTATAAGGGGCGTCTGTAACTCCTTGATGTATCGTCAGTGTTAGTCAGTAAAGTTTTGTTCGCTTAGGTAAGCAGATCGGTCGAGTCGGACACAATTGGGCAAACAATGCGGCGCAGCAGTGGCCGCTTCTAGCCCGTCAAGGCCAAGAAGCTGAGCGCAGAGCCCAATTCACAACGTGTCGGTGATGTAACAGGCGGAATCTCTTGCTACGAACGGCAGAAATACCGGACGATGGCGCTTGCCGGTCCGAACCCGGGGAATGTCGGCCAACCAAGATGGGAGGAAGCGTCATGTTCAGGTATCGGCTGGCTGCAGCAATAAGTTTCGGCCTCTGCCTCGTTGTGCTTGGGAGCTGCGCGCCGCAATCCACCTCTCAGCCCCAGGTTCCCCCGGTTGGACCCAACGTGGCCCGGGTCTGGTTCTTTCGTCAGGCGGATCCGCCAGGGGGCAGCGTCTACGCATCAGACCCGATAATTTACGCAAATGGCGCACCGATCGGTGGAATATCCCAGGGGACGGCTTTTTTTCACGATTTCCAGCCAGGAAAGTACAGATTCACGGTACAGCCCTTCGGAACCCCTACCAACCAGCACGACACTCTCCAGCTCGCCCCGGGGACCCAGGGTTACGTGCAAATTCAATGGGAACCCAACTGGGAAGCGGGCCATACCGGTGGGGGCAGCAGCTTTACTGTCCTGACCGCGTCGCCTGAGGTGGGGCAGCAATATCTTCCGACACTGACCAATCTCGGCCAGCGCTGATCCTCCACAATACGGCTACCCGGCGCCCTCAGCCTCTCGTAAACTTCTCAGGCTGGCGCGCTGGCGGCCGTCGCGGTCGAAATTGGCCGGGTCGAGCCAGCGCTCGAACGCGGCCCGCAATGCCGGCCACTCGCTGTCAAGGATCGAATACCAGGCGGTATCGCGGTTGCGTCCCTTGTAGACCGTCGCCTGGCGGAACAGCCCCTCATAGCGGAAAGCCGAGGCGCTGCGCCGCGGCTCGCGACGGCGCGTTCAGCGAGTCGCATTTCCACTCGTAGCGGCGATAGCCGAGTTCATCGAAAACCCGTCGCATCAGCAGATACATCGCCTCGGTCGCTGCCGGCTGGCGCTGCAGGCGCGGGCTGTAATTGATCCCGCCGACCTCGATCACGCCCGCCGCCGGATCGATGCGCATCAGGCTCGCCACCCCGACAGCGCGCCCGTTTCCCCGGTCGACGATCGCATGGACCAGCGGGTCATCACGCCCGGCCGCCGTCACCAGATATTCGCGGTAAAGATCGAACGAGGGAAATGGCCCATAGGGCAGATAGGTCCAGTTGCGTCCCTCGGCGTCGTCGCTGTTGGCGGCGAAGAGATCGCCGGCATGACGCTCCGGCTCAAGGGGCTCGATCCGGCAGAACCGCCCCTCGATCGGGATGCGCGGCGGCAGTGGCCGCGGCGACCAGTTCGGCAAGGCGGCGCCGATTGGTTGGCCGAACTCATTCTTACGCTGCCCAGTCATCCCGACCTCCCGCCCAACCGTGCGGTATCCGCGTCAGAGCCACCACAGGCCAACAAGGATCGTCAAGACCGTCACCGGCGCACCGACGCGGAAATATTGCCAGAATCCGATCGTCACGCCACGCCGAGCGGCGCGCTGCACAACGATCAGATTGGCGACCGAGCCGAGGATCGTCAGATTGCCGGCCAATGTCGCAGCCATAGCGGCGACCAGCCATGCGCGCTGCGGGTCGGGCAAGGCGGTGACGAACGGCTTCAGCACCAGTACCGCCGGCACGTTGCTGACGAGATTCGACAACGCCGCCGTCACCACCGCCAGCACCGGCAGTCGGTCCAGATGCTGCTGGCCGATCTCGGCGATGATCCGCGGCGACAGCAGCGCCTTCTCAAACCCGGAAACGACAATGAACAGCCCGGCGAACATCAACAACAGCGGCCAGTCGATCTCTCGATAGATCTTCTCGCTCCGGACTGCGCGCGTCACCAGCAGGATCGAGCCGGCGATCAGAGCCAGCTTGGCCGGAGCGAGACCGGCGAAGAAACCGGCCATCATCGCCAAGGTCACCACCACCGCTTTGATTGCCAGCGGCCGGTAGGCGTGGACCGGCGCTGGCGCTGTCCGCAGGCGGTCGCGTGTCCAAAACTCGCCCGGATGAAACAGCGCGATCAGCGCAAAGGTCACAACCAGCCCGATCGCAGCGACCGGCGACAGCGAGGCGGCGAAAGCGCCATAGGGGATCCGCGAGAAGCTGCCGATCATGATGTTCTGCGGGTTGCCGGTGATCGTCGCCACGCTGCCGGCGTTTGATGCCATCGCCACCGCCAGCAGATACGGCGCCGGGTTGCGGCGCAGGCGCAAGACGAGATCGAGAACGACCGGGGTCAACGCCAGGCAGACCGTGTCGTTGACCAGAAAGGCCGAGAAAAGCCCGGAAGTGAATATCACCGCGGCGAGCAGCAACAGCGGATGGCGGGCGCGGGTCGCGACCCAGTTGGTGACCAGGCGGAAAAAGCCGGAGAGGCGCAGATTGCCGACGACGATCATCATGCCGAGCAGCAATGCGATCGTATCGAAATCGATCGAGCGTAACGCCTGGTCGAGCGACAGCACCCCCAGGCCGACCATCAGGCTGGCGCCCAGCAATGCCGCCCCGGCGCGGTCGAGATAAGAGCCCGGCAATTTGCCGATAGCGATGACGATGTAGGTCGCCGCAAAGATCGCCATCGCGGCGGCGCGCGTCGGGTTCGCCGCGAGCCCGGCGACGATCCCCGGCCAATCGTGTCGCGGCAAGGAAGACGAGCGGCGAACATAACCGCCAACGCCGCGATGCCGGCGATCCAATGACAGCGCGCGGCGCCGTCGCGCTCGCCGCGACGATGCGCATGGGTCTCTCCCGGCATCAGGTCGTTCGCTGGTTGCCAGCCCGACCACCAGCCGCTGCTATCTCGGCGGCAGCCGCGTCGGATGGGGGCGCCGTTTCCGGCATGACGAGGGCGAGCACAGCAAAGGCAATCGCCGCCGACGGCGCCGGAGGTCAGAAACGCCGCCGAATAGCCGAAATGATCGACGATCAGCCCGGCGGCGAGCCCGCTCGCCGAGGCGCCGATCCCTTGCGCGGTGGCCACCGCTCCTTGCGCCACATTGTAGCGCCCGGTGCCGCGCATCAAATCGGCCAGGACCAGCGGGGTAATCGCGCCGAAGATCCCGGCGCCGATCCCGTCGAGCAATTGCACTCCGATCAGCCAGACGCTGCTGTTCGAGAGGGTATAAAGCACGGCGCGCACCGGCAGAATACCAAACCCGATCAGCAGGATCGGCTTGCGCCCCCAGGTGATCCGCGTTCCGTCCGACGAACAGCGCGATCGGCAGCATGATCATCTGCGCGGCGATGATGCAGGCCGACATCATCGCCGTCGCCCATTCCTTGTGTATAAGCGCCAGCTTTTGCCCGACCAGCGGCAGCAGCGGCGCATTGGCGAAGTGGAACAGCATGGCGCAGCCGGCATAAAGCAGCAGCGGGCGGCAAGTCAGCAACATCCGGAGACCCGACGGGTGCGGCTCGCCGTCATGCTCCTGCTCGCCGCCCCGCGCCTGAACATGGTCGATGGCGCCGGCCGGGATCGACAGCACGGCGATACCGGCGAGCGCGGCAAAAAATGGGACGAGCAGAAAGACCGCGCGCTGCGACAAAGCCCAGCCGACGAAACCCGCAGCAGCGGCGATCGCGACATTTCCGCCATGATCGAAGGCTGAATTGCGGCCCATCCGGCGAGCCAGCGCAGCGCGCGGGTAGAGCCCCAGGGTCAATGCCGCGACCGCCGGGCCGAACACGTCGCCGACGATCGCGATCAGGCAGTTGGCGATCATCACCGGCCAGAATATGGGCGCCGCATAGATCGTAACCGCCCCGGCCGATAGCACCATAAGCGCGGCCACGATCAATGCCCGCTTGGCCTGGGTGACGTCGATCAATCCGCCGATCGGGGTTTGTACAGCGAGGCCGAGCAACCCGCCCACGGCTGGTCACCAGCCCGACCGCCGATTGGCTCCAGTGCTGTTGGGTGACCAAAAACACGTTCAGATAAGGGCCGAGCGCGCCGCGCACATCGGCCAGCAGAAAATTCAGCGCGTCGAGCGAGATCGGGTTGAAGCCGCGGCGCAAGGCTCAAGCCTAGGCGGGGTTTTTCATGGTATTGGTCGGGCGGGAGCCACAAGGAGGATGCCGATGCCGCGCAACACGACCGAAGACGACATCACCGCCGAGGTGCTGCAGCGCTTCGAGCAGACGCCCGATCCGCGGCTCAGGGAGATAATGCTGAGCCTCATCGGGCATCTGCACGCCTTCGTCAAGGAGGTCAACCTGACCGAGGCGGAGTGGTTCCAGGCGATCGAGATCCTGACCAAGGCCGGCCACTTGTCCGGCGACAAGCGCCAGGAATTCATCCTGTTCTCCGATACCTTGGGCGTGTCGATGGTGGTCGATCTGCTGAGCCACCGCAAACCCGACGGGGCCACCGAGTTCGACCGTGTTCGGGCCGTTCCATCGCCAGAATGCGCCCGAGCTGCCGTGGGGCGGCAACATCGCCCATCTCGATAAAAAGGGCGCGCCGACCCTGGTCAGCGGCCGGGTGCTCGATCTCGATGGAAGGCCGATCGCCGGCGCATTGCTCGATGTTTGGCAGGCGCAGACCAGCGGCCTGTATGATTCTCAGGACCCGAACCTGCATGAGCTGCACATGCGCGGCAAGTTTCATACCGACGCCGAGGGCCGCTACCTCGTGCGCACCGTATTGCCGGTCAATTATCCGATCCCATCCGACGGCCCGGTCGGCGCGATGCTCCAGCGCCACCGGCCGTCATCCGTGGCGCCCGGCGCATATCCATTTCGTCGTCTCGGCCGAGGGTTACGAGCCGGTGACGACGCACATCTTCGACCGCACCGACGAATATCTGGGCAGCGACGCGGTGTTCGCGGTCAAGGACTCGCTGATCTGCGACTTTGTCCGACACGACAGCCCCGACGCGGAGGCCCGGGGGCTCGGCATCGACCGGCCCTATTACACCACCCAGTTCGATTTCCGGCTGAAACCTGCGGCCGCGGGCGGCCCGGACATGCTCGACGCCCAGCGCCGGCTCGCAGCCCTGGGCGCTGCCGCGGAATAATTCATCATCCTTGTGAGGCCGCGTTCATCCCAACTAGACTTCGCCGCAATCGGCCATGGAGGAATGAATGCCCGAAGCGACGCCAGGCGGAACCGACATCTTCGAAATACTGCACACGACGCGGGCAATGCGGCGGCTCAAGCCCGACCCGGTGCCCGACGATTTGATCCGCAAAATCCTGCTGGCCGGACAGGCGGCGGCTAATGGGGGCAACACCCAGCGCTGGCGTTTCCTGGTGCTGAAAAATCATCCCGGCAAAAAAGTCGTGCAGAGCTATTACAAGAAGCTGTTCGACGAGGTCGTCGGGCCGCGCTACCGCAACAGCTCGCCGCCGCCCGGATCGGATCAGGCGCGGCAACTGCGTCAGATGGGCGGTCGAACCAGTACCTGACCGACCATTACCATGAGGCGCCGGTGTGGATCGTCGCCTGCCTCGAAGGCGAGAATCCGGGATACTCGTCCGGTGCGTCGATCTATCCGGCGGTACAGAATATGCTGCTGGCGGCGCGCGCGCTCGGGCTCGGCTCGACCCTGACAACCCGGCATATCGGTTACGCGAAGGAGTGCGACGAAGCAATGGGCATCCCGCCCGGCTTTCACTCTTACGCCATCCTGCCGATCGGCTATCCGATAGGGCGTTTCGGCCCGGTCGGCCGTGGCCCGCTGTCCGAAATCGTCTATCTCGACGGGTGGGGCAAAGCCTATCCGGGCATCTGATCAGAGGGAGGAAATCATGCCTAGAATCGCCCCGGTCACCGGCAAGGCCGACGTGCCGGCCGAGCATCACGCCGTTGTCGACGACGTGGTCAAGGTCTTCGGCGGCGTGCGCGGCCCGTTCAGTATCATGCTGCACAGCCCGCCTTTAGCGGAGCGGGTGCTGCCGTTGGTGACCTTCTTCCGCGAAGGCAGCGTGGTCGACGGCAGGCTGCGCTCGCACGCCATCCTCGCCTCGGTGCGCGAGAAGGAGGCCGCCTACGTCTGGGCCGCCCAGGTCGGGGCCGCGCGCCGGGCCGGCGTGCCCGAGGCGACGATCGATCTGTTGCGCGCCAAGGGCGATCCCTCCGGGCTTCCCGCCGACGAGCGCGATATCATCAACTACACACGCCAGCTGATCCGCACCAACAAGGTCGATCCGGCGCTGTTCGACCGGCTAAAGGACCGCCACGGCGTGCAGTGGATGGTCGAGCTGACCGGGGCGGCGAATTATTTCGCGTTCCTCTCCGGCATGGTCAACGCGTTCGAAGTTGCGGCACCGCCCGACGGCGACAAACTCCCGAGCTGATCCGGTCGGGGCCTCAGGCCCGCGAGCGTATGCAAGCCCGCGGGCTGATCCTCGCCGCCCCGGCTTCCGGGAGCGGCAAGACCCTGGTGACGGCGGGCCTGTTGCGGCATTTGCGCCGGCGCGGCGTGCGCGTCGCCGCGGCCAAAGCTGGGCCCGATTTCATCGATCCGACCTTTCACGCGCTCGCCAGCGGCGCGCCATGCATCAATCTCGATCCGTGGGCAATGCGGCCGGAGACCCTTGCCGGGCTCGTCGCCGGGTTGGAAGCCGCAGCCGAGATCGTATTGTGCGAAGGCGTCATGGGCCTGTTCGACGGCACGGGGGCCGACGGCGAGGCGGGCTCGACCGCTGAACTCGCCCAGTTGACCGGCTGGCCGGTCGTGCTGGTCGTCGACGCCCGCGGGCAGGGAGCCTCGGTCGCCGCTTTGCTGCGCGGCTTTGCCGACCACCGGCCCGAGCTACCGCTCGCCGGTGTTGTCTTCAACCGCGTCGGAAGCGAACGGCATCGTGCAGTGCTCGCCGGGGCGGTTATGCGGCATCTTCCCGACCTCGCCGTAACAGGCGCGCTTGCCGCCGACCCGGCATTGGCGCTGCCGTCGCGCCATCTCGGCCTGATCCCGGCCGGCGAGATCGGCGAGGCCGAGAGGGTCATCGAGCGCGCCGCAGAACAGGTCGGCGCCTCCCTCGATATCGATCGGCTGCTGGCTCTGGCTCGGCCCTCGACACTCTCCCGCGAGGCCGTGACCCCCGGCATCCCGCCGCTCGGCCGTCGCATCGCCGTAGCGCGCGACGACGCCTTCTGCTTCATCTATCCGGCATTACTCGATGGATGGCGGCGTCATGGCGCCGATCTTACCTTCTTCTCGCCGCTCGCCGATGAGGCGCCCGACCCCGCCGCCGACGCGGTCTATCTGCCCGGCGGCTATCCCGAATTGTGGGCCGGCCGCATCGCCGCCGCCGATATCTTTTTCGCCGGCCTGCGCCGGGCTGCGGCAGGCAGAAAACCGATCTACGGCGAATGCGGCGGCTACATGGTCCTCGGCGAGGCGCTGATCGACGCCGATGGGCACAGCCACTCGATGGCGGGGCTGTTGCCGGTGGTTTGCAGCTTTGCCGAACGCCGCTTGTCGCTCGGCTATCGCTGCGCGACGCTGCTCGCCGACGGACCGCTCGGCCGCACTGATTCGGGCTTTCGCGGCCACGAATTCCACTACGCGACAATTGCCCAACAGGAAAGTGGCGAGCGGCTATGGTCAATTACCGACGCCGCCGGAACCGATCTCGGCATGTCCGGGTTGCGGCGAGGCTCGGTCTTCGGCTCCTTCCTCCATCTGATCGATCGGTCGGATCAACGCGTGGCCCCGACACGGACGAGTATGCTGTAACCGGCTCGACCCAGTTTTCCGATCTGCTATAAACGGCGCCGTTAGGTCGAAGTGACAGCGTTGGGTTGCAGATCCAGTCGCCACGAATTTTTCGATGCGGTAGCCGGCCGACGAGATGTGTTTTAGAGCAGTCGTTTAGTTGGGTTTGACGAGGCGATGATCAACTGGTTTGCCAACCCGGCGCGCTTCATGCGGCTTAGCGCAAGGGCGTTGCCGTGGTGCGGCTGGTCGACGGTCGTCGTGCTCGCAATCGGGATCTATTTGGCCCTGGTAGTGGCGCCGCCGGACTACCAGCAAGGCGACGCGGCACGCATCATGTACGTCCACGTCCCGGCCGCGTGGATGGCCCTCTCGATCTATCTGTTTATTGCCGTTGGGAGTGGTGTCGCGTTCGTCTGGCGGCATCCGCTGGCTGAAATCGCGGCGCGCGCCTCGGCGCCGATCGGCGCCGCTTTCACCTTTGTGTGCCTGACCACAGGATCGCTCTGGGGTCGCCCGATGTGGGGCGCATGGTGGGTGTGGGATGCCAGACTGACTTCGGTGTTGGTGCTCTTCTTTCTTTATCTTGGCTATATCGCGCTGGTGAACGGTTTCGATGACCCGACCCGCGGCGGCAGGGCCGGTTCGATCTTAGCGCTGGTCGGCGTGGTCAATCTGCCGATCATCAAATTCTCGGTCGATTGGTGGAACACTTTGCACCAGCCGGCGAGCGTGCTGCGCTTCGGCAAGCCGACGATTGCGCTATCGATGCTGATGCCGCTGCTGATCATGGCGGCGGGTTTTATGCTCTTGTTCGCAACGTTGCTGATGCTGCGCATGCGCACAGCGTTGAACGAGCGCAAGGCTCTGGCGCTGCGCCTCAGCGGTGCTATCGCGCCGAGATCCGTCCGACCCCGGGCGGAAGGCGCAGGATCGGCGCGCCCGGTGCTGCGCTGAAGAGACCGGCGGTGACCAATATCGGTGCTTTTTTGGCGATGGGCGGCTACGCCGTCTTTGTGTGGCCGGCCTATGGCCTGACCCTTGTCGTGCTCGGCGGATTGGCGCTGCATTCCTGGCGGCGCTATCGGCAGAGCGTCCGCACCCTCGAACAGCTGCAGCGGCAAATCGAGATCCGGTGATGACCCGCAAGCAGCAGCGGCTGGGCTTGCTGGCGCTCGGCATGGCGGCGCTCGCCGGGGCGACCGCGCTGGTCCTCAGCGCTTTCAGCAGCAACCTGGTGTTTTTCTACAGCCCGAGCGATCTGAGGACGCAGGCGCTGGCATCCGACCGCCTGATGCGGATCGGCGGGCTCGTCGAGAGGCAGAGTGTGTCGCATTCGGCGGACGGGCACACGGTTTCGTTCCGCATCACCGACGGCAAGACGGACATCGCCGTGGTCTATCGCGGCATCCTGCCCGATCTGTTCCGCGAGGGGCAGGGGGTCGTCGCCGAAGGAAGGCTGGAGCCGGGCGACGTCTTCGCCGCCTCGACCGTTCTCGCCAAGCATGATGAGAAATACATGCCGCGCGAAGTCGTCGACGCGCTGAAGAAAAGTGGGCATTGGCAGGAAGGCGCGGCATCCGATGAGGCTGCTGCTCCGTTGAAGGCCGCTGTCACCGGCGGGCGTTAGCTTCCGGTCGGCGGAGATGGTACGCAAGCTCGCTTTTCTGCTGCCGGCGGCGCTGTTCGCGGTGTTGCTCGTGGCCTTTGCGATGGGCCTAAACCACGACCCGCAGCTTTTGCCGTCGGCGCTGATCAATCGGCCCGCCCCGGATTTCGCGCTGCCCGGCCTCTACGACCCTGCGCACGGCTTGTCACGCAAGGATCTCGGCGGCGGGGTCACACTGATCAACTTTTTCGCCTCGTGGTGCGCCCCGTGCCGCGAAGAACAGGCGGCGCTGTCGGCGCTGGCGCATCGTCCCGATGTTACCCTCGACGGCATCGCCTATAAGGACAAGCCTGCGGATTCGCGCCGGTTCCTCGACGAACTCGGTAATCCATTCAGCCGCGTCGCCGTCGATCGTGACGGCGCCACCGCGATAAACTTCGGGGTTTACGGGGTGCCGGAAACCTATGTCGTCGACCGCACCGGCCATATCCGATACCGCCAGGTCGGTCCGTTGAGCTCCGAGGATATCGAGCAGAAGATTTTGCCGATGATCGCCCGGATTACGGCGTCCGCTGGCTTGCCCGAGACGGCGGCGCGGTAAGCGGCTTCAGATATCGAACAGCAGACGCGACGGGTCCTCGACACATTCCTTGATGCGCACGAGAAAGGCTACCGCCTCGCGGCCGTCGACGATTCGATGATCGTAGGACAGCGCCACATACATCATCGGCCGGATCTCGATCTTGTCGCCTGCCGCGACCGGCCGCCTTTCGATCTTGTGCATTCCGAGGATGCCGGATTGCGGCGGATTGAGGATCGGCGTCGACAACAAAGACCCATAGACCCCGCCATTCGAGATCGTAAACGTGCCGCCGGAAAGGTCCTCGATCGATAGTTTGCCGTCACGCGCCTTGTGGCCGAGCGCCGCGATCGTCTTTTCGATCTCGGCAAAGCTCATCCGATCGGCGTCGCGCAGCACCGGCACGACGAGCCCTTGCTCGAGGCCGACCGCGACCCCGATGTCGTAATGGTTCTTGTAGACGATGTCGTCGCCGTCGATCTCGGCGTTGACCCCGGGAATTTCCTTCAGTGCGACGATCGCCGCCTTGACGAAGATCGACATGAAGCCAAGGCGAACGCCGTGTTTTTTCTCAAAGGCCTCGCGCCAGCGCTCGCGCAGCGCGATCGTCTGGCCCATGTCGATTTCATTGAAGGTGGTCAGCATTGCCGCGGTGTTTTGCGCCGCCTTAAGGCGCTCGGCGATCCGCCGTCTCAGGCGCGTCATCCGCACCCGAACCTCGCGCTCCGCCGAGGCAGCGGCGGGTAAGGGCAGGGCAGGGGTCGGCGGCGAAGCCGGCTCCGGGCGCGCCAGCGCTTCGATCACATCGGCTTTGCTGATCCGTCCGCCCGGGCCCGTGGGCGCGATCGTCGCGGCGTCAAGCCCGCTCTCGACAATCAACTTTCGCACCGCTGGGCCCGAGCGTTCGAGCGCTCGCTGCCCCTCACCCTCCCGCTGCGCGGATCCGACATCTCGTCCGCCGCTTCGCGGCTCCGTCGATTGCGGACCTGCGGGTCCCTCCCTCGCCGGGCGAGCGGGGAGGGGGCTGGGGGGAGGGCTGCTGCCGCCACCACACCCTCGCTGATGCGGCCGAGCACGGCGCCGACCGGTAGATTGGCTCCTTCCTCGGCCAGAATTTCGGCGAGCGTCCCGGCCGCGGGCGCCGGCACTTCCAACGTCACCTTGTCGGTTTCGAGTTCGACGACGGGCTCGTCGACGGCAACGGCCTCGCCGGGACGCTTCAGCCATTTCGCCACGGTCGCCTCGGTCACCGACTCGCCGAGGTTGGGCACTTTGATCTCGGCGGTCATCCGCTTAAGCCGCAAGAGCGTCCGCGACCAGCTGCGCCTGCTCCTCGACATGGCGCTTGAACAAACCGGTGGCCGGCGAGGCGGCGTCCGCCCGTCCGGCAAAGCATGGCCGCTTGGCAGCGATATCGAGCCCGGCGAGCACCTCTTCGATGCGCCGGTCGACAAAGTTCCACCCACCCATGTTCTTCGGCTCTTCCTGGCACCAAATGATTTCGGCGTTGCGGTAGCGGGCCAATTCCTTGCCGAGCGAGTCGAACGGGAACGGGTAGAGTTGCTCGATCCGGATCAATGCCACCCGGTTGTCGCCGCTCGCGGCCCTCGCCTTGACCAGATCGAAATAGACCTTGCCGCTGCACAGGACCACGCGGCGCACCGCATCATCCGCGGCGATCGGCCCGATTTCCGGGATTACTCGGCGAAAGCCGCTGCCCGGCCCCATCTCGTCGAGCCGCGACATCACTTCCTTTGCGCGCAGCAGCGATTTCGGGGTGAAAATCACCAGCGGCTTTCTGAAATTGCGGCGAATTCTGACGCCTCAGGGCGTGAAAGTAGTTGGCGGCGCTGGTCAGGTTGCACACCTGGATGTTGTCCTCGGCGCAAAGCTGCAGATAGCGCTCGATCCGGGCCGAGGAATGCTCGGGCCCTTGCCCCTCATAGCCGTGCGGCAGCAACAGGACGAGGCCGCTCATGCGCAGCCATTTCGCTTCGCCGGCGCTTAAGAACTGGTCGATGATGACCTGCGCGCCGTTGGCGAAATCGCCGAATTGCGCCTCCCACAGCACCAGGGTCGAGGGATCGGCGAGGCTGTAGCCGTATTCGAACCCGACCACCGCCGCTTCGGAGAGCGGGCTGTCGATGATGTCGAACGGCGCTTGCCCGGCGCGGACATGGTTGATCGGGATATAGCGCTTTTCGGTTTCCTGATCGACCAAGATGGCGTGGCGGTGCGAGAAGGTGCCGCGCCCGCTATCTTGCCCGGACATGCGGACATGGGTCCCTTCGGCGCATAGCGAGGCGATCGCCAGCGCCTCCGCGGTCGCCCAATCGATCCCCTCGCCGGATTCGATCGCGGCGCGTTTCGCGTCCAGCTGGCGGATTATTTTGGGGTTGAGCCGGAAACCTTCGGGAGCAGTCACCAGCCCCCGTCCCAACTCGCGCAACACCTCGGTGGCAACGGCAGTATCGGCGCGATTATCGTCATGCGGCGCTGGTTCGAGCCCCGCCCAGGCGCCTTCGAGCCAATCCGCCTTGTTCGGGCGATAGTTCTTCGCCGCTCTCGAACTCGTTTTCGAGGCGGGCGACAAACCGGGCCGCCATCGCCTCCGGCTCACCTTCGGCGAGGACCCCCTCGGCGATCAGGCGTGCGGCATAGATCTGCCGGGTCGTCGGATGGCGGGCGATCGTGCGGTACATCAGCGGCTGGGTAAAAGCCGGCTCGTCGCCCTCGTTGTGCCCGTGCCGGCGATAGCAGAACAGGTCGACGACGACATCCTTTTTGAACTCGCGGCGATATTCGGAGGCGATGCGAGCGACCTCGACGACCGCTTCGGGATCGTCCCCGTTGACGTGAAAGATCGGCGCCTGGACGCCCTTGGCGACATCCGACGGGTAAGGGCTCGAACGGGCGGCGGACGGGGCGGTGGTAAAGCCGATCTGGTTGTTGACGATGACATGGATCGTGCCGCCGGTGGAAAACCCGGTCAGCTCGGACAATTCGAGCGATTCGGCGACGAGCCCTTGGCCGGCGAAGGCGGCATCGCCGTGCATCAGGATGCCCGCGATCTCATCTCGTCCGCTGTCGGCGTGCTGCTGCTGCTTGGCGCGAACCTTGCCGAGTACGACCGGGTCGACCGCTTCCAAATGCGAGGGGTTGGCGGCGAGCGACAGATGGACGGTCTTGCCGCCGATTTCGCGGTCGGCCGAGGTGCCGAGATGGTATTTGACGTCGCCTGAGCCGTGGACGTGCTCGGGATTGGTCGAATTCCCCTGGAATTCCGAGAAGATCGCGGCGAACGGCTTGCCGACGAAATTGGCGAGCACGTTGAGCCGCCCGCGATGCGGCATGCCGATCACGAATTCACGGATGCCGAGCGCGCTGCCGCGGCGCAGGATAGCCTCCAGCGCCGGCATCAGGGATTCGGCGCCCTCGATGCCGAACCGTTTGGTGCCGGTATAGCGGCGGTCGAGAAAGCGCTCGAAGGTCTCGGCAGTGGTTAGGATCTCCAGGATCTCTTTCTTGTCGGCCGCAGACAGTTCTGGCTCGGCGGTCGCGTGTCTCGAATTTTTGCTGAATCCAGGCGCGCTCGGCCGGGACCTGGATGTGCATGTACTCGACGCCGATCTTGCCGCAATAGGTCTGCCGCAGGATCGCTATGATCTCGTGCAGACTCGCGCGCTCGTGGCCGAAGATGTTGTTCAGGAAGATCTCGCGATCGAGATCGGCCTCGCTGAACCCATAGCTGCGGTAATCCAGCTCCGGATAAGGCCCGCGCTTATCGAGGCCGAGCGGGTCGAGATCGGCTTCGAGATGGCCGCGCACCCGGTAGGCGCGGATCAGCTGCAGCGCGCGGATCGAGTCGGAGGTCGCCTGGCGCAATGCCGTCGCATCGGGCGACTGTCGCCGGCGGCGTCGCGCCATTGCCGCCCGGCCGCGCCGGGTCTTTCCCAAAACGGCGGGCGCAGTTCGGCGAGCACCGCCGACCCATCCTCGCCGATTTCGGTGAAAAACCGCCGCCAGCTCTCGTCGACCGAGGCCGGGATCGTCGAGAAAGCGCGCATAGAGATCGGCAATGAACCCGGCGTTGGCGCCAGTCAGAAAGGTTGCGCCGTCGATATCAGCCATCAGCGATTCTGAGATCTATCCGTTTCGCCATGCCGGGCAAAAACCGGGACCGCGACCCTCTATCGCGGAGGACCGGCTTTGCGCGCGAAACGCTCTACGAATATAGGGGGGCGATGTCGAAATGCTGCGAAACGCAGCGATCGATCGCTGCACGAAGGGATCGGATGACCGCGATCCCTGAGCGCCAGAGCACGGGCTCAAAGGCTGAGCAGATCCAGGCAGGCCGCTCCTCCTCGGGCGCGCGGCATTCATGACCGTGGTCTGCCGCACCTGCCGCTTTGGAAGATCCGATGCGTGCGGGGCGTCCAAAGGAGCCGATGGCGGTCGTCATGTCCTCAGTGCGACGCTCGCGCTCCCCGATCTGGTCGAGAACGGTGTTTTCTTCACTCATATCCGCCATATCCGCGTCCGTTGAGCCGTGGCAGGCCCACCCGCGCCTGCGCATTTGGCGAGCATGAGCGTCAAGCTCTCGGCAGTTCAGAGGGCTCATGGCTCGAATTCCGACCGGCGGCGTGACCGGCCGCCTCCGCCGGTCAGAACACGCAGGTCGATCGTTATGACGCGACTGGATCAGGCTGCGTCGCGCCATCGCCCGCATCTTGCCGGGCGACACGTCGCGACATGATCCTTGTCCTCACCCCAATCGTCCCGTGGCCGTAGCGGCACGGTCTGCGCTCATTCCACGTTTATTGGCCGAGAGCACGATCGGCGATTCGAACACCTCACCGCCTTGCATGTCTTCGGCTCTCGTAGTGCGCGCACCGCATTACAGTCAGTCCGGTCATACCACTTCGTGGATCAGGTTGGCCGCGAAGGCAAGATGTGCTCAGATAGCAGTGCAACAGATGCTATAGCCATTCAATATATTCCTTAATTTATCCGTTTCCGAGCCATGAAATGCCAATTACCTCGGCTGCATGGCGCGTGCCTTCCCGTGATGACGGCACTTACCACGCGAATACCGCCCTTAACTCAGCCCCGCAGCACGTCGCGCATCGTCGTGCCGATCTCGGCGGGCGAGCGGGCGACGGTAACGCCGGCGCTGCGCAGCGCTTCCATCTTGTCTTCGGCGCCGCCCTTGCCGCCGGCAATGATAGCGCCGGCATGGCCCATTCGTCGGCCCGGCGGGGCGGTGCTGCCGGCGATAAACCCGACGACCGGCTTCTTCCTCTGCGCGAGATTTGAGGAACGCCGCGCCATCCTCTTCGGCGGTCCCGCCGATCTCGCCGATCATGACGATCGCCTCGGTCTCGTCGTCGGCGAGCAGCATTTCGAGCACTTCGACAAAGTTCGTGCCGTTGACCGGGTCGCCGCCAATCCCGACGCAGGTCGACTGGCCGAGCCCGACCGCGGTCGTCTGCGCCACCGCCTCATAAGTCAGGGTGCCCGAGCGTGACACGATGCCGATCTTGCCGCGCCGGTGGATATGGCCCGGCATGATGCCGATCTTGCACTCGTCGGGGGTGATGACGCCGGGGCAGTTCGGCCCGATCAGCCGGGTCTTGGTGCCGGTCAGGCTGCGCTTGACCCGCACCATGTCGAGGACCGGGATGCCCTCGGTGATGCAGGCGACAAGCGGGATTTCGGCATCGACCGCTTCGAGGATCGCGTCGGCCGCAAAGGGCGGCGGCACATAGATAACGCTGGCGTCGCACCCGGTTTTGGCGCGCGCCTCGTGAACCGTGTTGAACACCGGCAGATCGAGATGGCGGGTCCCGCCTTTGCCCGGGGTGACGCCGCCGACCATCTTGGTGCCGTAGGCGATCGCCTGCTCGGAGTGAAACGTACCCTGCGAGCCGGTGAAGCCCTGACACAAGACCTTCGTCGACGCATTGACCAGAATAGACATCAGCGCGCCTCCTTGACCGCGGTCACGATCTTTTGGGCGGCGTCGGCAAGGTTCTCGGCGGCGAGGATCGGCAAACCCGATTGCTGCATGATCCCTTTGCCGAGATCGACATTGGTGCCTTCAAGGCGGACGACCAGCGGCACGTGCAGATTGATTTCGCGCGCCGCGGCGACGACGCCTTCGGCGATCACGTCACAGCGCATGATCCCGCCAAAGATATTGACCAGGATCCCTTCGACATTGGGGTCGCTGAGGATCAACTTGAATGCGGTTCCCACCCGCTCGCGCGTCGCCCCGCCGCCGACATCGAGGAAATTGGCCGGGCTGCCGCCATAGAGCTTGATGATGTCCATCGTCGCCATCGCCAGGCCGGCGCCGTTGACCATGCAGCCGATATTGCCGTCGAGCTTGATGTAGTTGAGCGCGTGCTTGCTGGCCTCGACCTCGGTCGGGTCCTCCTCGTCCTCGTCGCGCAACGCCGCGATCTCGGGGTGGCGGAACAGCGCGTTGTCGTCAAACCCGACCTTGGCGTCGAGCGCTACCAGTTCGCCCGATCCGGTCACCACCAGCGGGTTGATCTCGGCGATCGAGGCATCAAGCTCGGTGAAGGCGCGATAGAGTGCGGTCACGAATTTGACCGCGACGCCGACCTGCTTGCCTTCGAGGCCCAAGCCATAGGCGATCTCGCGCGCATGGAATGGCTCGATCCCGCTCGCCGGGTCGATCGCAACCTTGATGATTTTCTCAGGCGAATGCTCGGCCACCTCCTCGATCTCGACCCCGCCTTCGGTCGAGCCGATCAGGGTTACTCGGCCGGTTTCGCGGTCGATCAGGAGCCCCAGATACAGCTCGCGAGCGATGTCGCAGCCTTCCTCGACATAGACGCGCTTGACCTCGCGCCCCGCCGGTCCGGTCTGGTGGGTGACGAGATTATGGCCGAGCAAGGCCCGCGCCGCGGCGGCGACATCCTCCTCGGAGCGGACGACTTTGACTCCCCCGGCCTTGCCGCGGCCGCCGGCATGGATCTGCGCCTTGACCACCCAAACCGGCCCGCCGAGCCGCCGCGCCACTCCGACCGCCTCCGCGGCGGTATAGGCGACCCCGCCGCGCGGCACGCTGACGTCGAACTTCGCCAGCAGCTCTTTCGCCTGGTATTCGTGGATATTCATCGGATCAGCCCAGAACCTTCATCGTCTTGACGACATCGATCAGCTCGCGGACCCCGGCCGCCGATCTGTCGAACTCCGCCTGTTCCTGGGGATTGAGCTCGATTTCGACGATCCGCTCGACCCCGCCGGCGCCAATCACCACCGGGACGCCAACGTAGAGGTCTTTGACGCCGTATTGGCCCTGGAGCAACGCGGCGCAGGGCAGAACGCGCTTTTTGTCGCGCAAATAGGCCTCGGCCATCGCGATCGCCGAGCTCGCCGGCGCGTAAAACGCCGACCCGGTCTTCAGCAGGCCGACGATCTCGGCCCCGCCGTCGCGGGTGCGCTGGACGATCTTGTCCAGCCGCTCCTTCGTCGTCCAACCCATCTTGACGAGATCCGGCAACGGGATGCCGGCAACGGTCGAATACCGCACCAGCGGCACCATCATGTCGCCGTGACCGCCGAGAACGAAGGCGCTGACATCCTCGACCGAAACCTTCAGCTCCTCGGCGAGAAAATAGCGGAAGCGGGCGCTGTCGAGCACCCCGGCCATGCCGACCACACGGTGAGCCGGCAGCCCACAGGCCTCGCGCATGACCCACACCATCACGTCGAGCGGGTTCGTAATGGTGATGACGAAGGCGTCGGGGCAATGCTTCTTGATCGCCTGGCCGACCGTCGAAATAACCTTGGCGTTGGTGCCGATCAGATCGTCGCGGCTCATCCCGGGCTTGCGCGCGATGCCCGCGGTGACGATCACGACATCGGCGCCCTCGATGTCGGCGTAGTCGTTGGTGCCTTTGACGACAGCGTCATAGCCCTCGATCGTCGACCCTTGCACGATATCGAGCGCCTTTCCTTGCGGCACTCCCTCGATAATATCGAACAGGACGATGTCGCCGAGCTCCTTGAGCCCGGCGAGCAGCGCGATGGTGCCACCGACCTGCCCGGCGCCGACCAGCGCAATCTTGTTGCGTGCCATAGGAATGCCTCCTTTTTTTCAGGCGCCGGGTGGAGGCGCGGGACGGCTCGCCTCTTACCGCGAATTCCGGCTACGGGCAAGGCGGCGAGCCATGCGGTAGTGACTCACTGAGTCATTACCGGTCAAGCGGGCGCGCGAGCCGAACGTATTCTTGGGTGGCCCGCGATCCGATCCGGAGCCTTGGAACAGCCTCTCCGGACGGCTCACCGCCGCGGGCGGTTGGCGATGTAATCCTCGCTCTGCATCTCGATCAGGCGCGAGACGGTGCGCTGGAACTCGAAGGTGCCGTCGCCGGCGACATAGATTTCTTCGGGCGGCCCCTCGGCCGAGGCGATCAGCAGGGTGCGCGCCTCGTAGAGCGTGTCGATCAGGATGTTGAACCGCCGGGCCTCGTCGCGCTGCTCGCGAGCAAGACGCGGAATGCCCTCGACGATCACCGCGGCAAACCGCTCGGCGATCGCCAGGTAGTCGACTGCGCCGAGTGGCTGCGCGCAAAGATCGGCAAAGCCGAACCAGGCGACGTTGCGCGCCGCGCGCGGGACTGTCAGCGTCCGTCCTTTGACAATCAGGCTGGCGCTCTCGCCCGCCGCATCGTCGGTCAGCTCGGCGAAGGTTGCCTTCAACGCCTGATGCGCCGCCTCGCCGAGCGGAAAGTGATAGACCTTCTTACCCCGCATTCGAGCGAGCCGGTAGTCGCGGCCGCTGTCGAGCTCGAGAACGTAGAGCTTTCGCTTGAGCAGGGCGATGAACGGCAAAAACCGCTCGCGGTGCAGCCCGTGCTGGTAAAGCTCGTCGGGGGCGCGGTTCGAGGTCGCCACCACCACGATCCCGGCATCGAACAACGCGGTAAACAGGCGATCGAGGATCATCGCGTCGGCGATGTCCTCAACCTGGAATTCGTCAAAGCAGAGGAGCGCCGCCTCGGCAGCGATCTCCGCCGCCACCTTGGCGATCGGCTCGCGGGTTCGGTCCCGCCTCTCCTGTTCGATGCGATCGTGAACTTCGAGCATAAAGGCGTGGAAATGAACCCGCCGCTTGTGCTGGCCCGGCGCGGTGGCGAAGAACAGATCCATCAGCATCGATTTGCCACGCCCAACCGGTCCGCATAAGTAGAGACCCATCGGTGCGTGCTCGCCGTTGTGCTCGGCCAGGCCAAAACGGGCGAGCCACCCGCGCAGCCCCGATTCGGAATGGTAATCGAGCAATGCCCGATGGAGGCTCTGCAGCCGTTCGATCGCCAGCTGCTGTGCCGCGTCGGGTTCGAGCACCCCTTGTCGGCGCAATGCCCGATAGCGTGCCATCGGTTCCGGCGGCGAATCCGGGTCAGCGGCGACTGGTGGGGTCATCGCGATTGGCAACGATCGGGGATCATGGCGATGGATGGAGGTTCGGACCAGCCGGGAGTTGCCGGACGCGGCCGGGGGGTCTACTTCAGCCGAGGGCGCAGCGCAACCCGCTCGCAATGCAGAGGAGGAAGGCGATGAACGAAGACCGTTTCAACATGGATATCCGCAAGTTTCTAAAGGTCGTCGGGGTGACCTCGCAGCGCGAAATCGAAATGGCGGTGCGTGCCGCGCTTGCCAAAGGGGCATTCGCGGAAAATACCGTGCTCAAGCCGAAGGTGACCTTATCGATTCCGGAGATCGGCCTCGAACACGTCATCGACGGCGAAATCGGCTTATCATAACCCAAACTGGTTAGGCCGCTAAGCAGGTTACGCCTTCCGAAATCTGCCGTTCTCGATTAGGTTGGAGGAACAATCACCGAACACCGGATTGACGCCCAGCAGTGTTCCAAGTATGTTCACCGCTCGCGGAAAGCGCGAGGTGGCGAGCGCCAATGGAAATTTTGTCCCTATTGTTAATCGTCGTTGCGGCTGGAGGGGGCGCCGGGGTGGCATGGCTGCTAGTCGCCGCCAAACTGCGTGCCGCAGCTGCAGAGACTAGGCTGCTGCGTGACCATATCAGCAAGACCGAGGCCGAGCTCGCTGCCGCACGGCACGAAGCGAATTTCTGGCGAACGCAGGGAGAAAATGAGGGAAGAGCTCGGGCGGCCGCCGAAGCGACCGCATCTCGCGTCAGCGGCCTTGAAGCCGATTGTGACGAGCTGCGAAAACAACTGACCAACTCCATCGCCGCCGTTTCCCGTCTCGAAGCAACATTAACCGAACAAGAACAAGGGCATCATCAAAAAATAGACGTGTTGACTGCAATCCGCGGCGAAATAGAAAAGGATCTTAAGAATATCGCCAATGACAGCCTACGCGCCAACCAAACCACCTTCCTTGAACTTGCGAGCCAGGTACTCGACAAGCACAAGGAGAGCGCGGCGGCGGATCTCGATGCTCGTAAGACAGCTATGGAAGCATCAGTTACGCCGATCCAGGGCGCGCTCGCCGAATTAGACAGGCGGGATCTGAGACATACGGTGCGGTTTCAGCCGAACTCAGGAACGTGGTCGATGTGGGACACTCTGTCCGCAACGAGACATCGAAGCTGGTGAACGCACTTCGTGCTTCACCCAAAACCCGCGGCCGCTGGGGCGAAAATACGCTGCGCAACGTCCTGGAACTCGCTGGCCTGAATGCTTATAGCGATTTTGCTACAGAGCATAGCTACGCTCAAGACGGGGCGCTTTCACGGCCGGATGTTGTGATTCGCCTTCCCGGCGGTCATTGCATAGTTGTGGATGCAAAGGCCTCGATGGCAGCCTATCTCGACGCGATCGACTCGATTGAGGAAGCAGAGCGAGACCGCCATCTCTCGCTTCACGCGCAGCAACTCCGCTCTCAGGTCAAGCTGCTTTCTGGGAAGGCTTATTGGGAGGGTCTGACCCAAACGCCGGACTACGTGGTTATGTTCGTGCCCGGCGAGAACTTCTACGCTGCCGCCGCTGAACGAGATCCTGAGCTATTCGAATTTGCTTTTAAACAACGCGTTCTCATTGTTACACCAGCAATACTAATCGCCTTGGCAAAAATAGTTGCATACAACTGGCGGCAGGAAAAGGTTGCTGAGAACGCGCAACGTGTTCATGAAATTGGTCGGGAACTGTACAGGCGGCTCACGACGATGGGTGGGCATATCCTCGGGCTCGGCAATAGCCTCGCCGGAAGTATTCGAAAGTACAATGATTTCGTCGGCAGCCTGGAGAGCGCCGTGATGCCTCAAGCTCGTCGATTCAACGAGCTCGAGGTCGAGGGAACCGCAAGTGAGCTATCTCCTCTCATGCCAATCGAGGTTGAACCAAGGCGGTTGCGGTCCGAACGCGATATCTCGGGCGCCGCGCTAGCTAACGGCGCGGCGTCCGAAGCCGCCTGCTAGTGTTCAGACTGATTAAGAGGTTCACCGTGGTGTCTGCCAATATTGTCTTCCCGGCGAAGGCCGGGACCCATCTCAGCCGTGGGCGCCGGCCTGCGCCGGTGTGGCGAGACTTTTGGCGCTATCATTAATCTGTCGGATCCGGTAAATCACATGAATGGCTCTAAAGCACTAGGCGCTCCTATAACCATCGGCTGCTCTCTATCCCGCCGCAGGCTATTTCGCGGCGGTCACCATGATTTCGACCAGTACCTCTGGCCGCGCGAGATCGGCTTTGACGCAGGCCCGCGCCGGCGGGTTCTCGGGATCGACCCAGGCGTTCCACACCGAATTCATGTCAGCGAACAGGGCCATGTCCTTGATCCACAAATTCGCCGCGAGCAGGTTCGATTTGCTGCTCCCCGCCTGGGCGAGATACGAATCGATCTTGTCGAGGATCTGTTTGGTTTGCCCCTTGATGTCCTGCGAGGTGTCGCCGGCGGTCAGGCCGGCGAGATAGACCGTGTCGCCACGGACGACGCAGCGGCTCATGCGCGGGCCGGGCGGCTGGGTCAAATCGATACGGCGGATGTCCATGGTCTTCCCCTGTGCAATTGGAACGTTGAGGGCGTCAGCCGGCGCTGGCCGGCGAGTCTGCGTAGTTGACGATGCGCTTGCCCGAGGTGTGGATGCCAAAAGTCACGAGCGGCCGGTCGCCGGTCGTGCGAAAGCCGTGCACCCGATTGGCCGGAATGGCGATCGTGATACCGGGTTCCATCACAACGACACCGTCTTCGCCGTCGAGCCAGGCCTCGCCTGTGCCTTCGAGCACGGTCAGCAGCTCGACATAGGGATGCGAGTGGGGCTGCGTGGCGTAGCCGGGCGGCGATGTCTGGATCCCGGTGCGAATCGGCAGGCCTTCGCCGGTATCGTCGCCGATGATCGGCTGATAGGTGGCGCCGCCGACGAAGGCCACGGTCGGCCGGTCGGCATGGCGGATCAGGGTCAGGTGCATCTGGCATCTATACCTCCTGCGCGTCGCGGCGATCGATCGAGCCAATTGTATCATGCGGGCGGCATGGTAGACACACCCATGCCGTTCGATCGCGCTTGCCGAGCGGTTCACCCTGTTCTTATTGCATTGGTGGCATGGCTGCATGCTTCCCTCCAAGTCTGGCGCGGCTCGGCTTCGCCGCTGCGGCCGTCTATCTCGTCTGAGGAGCTGGCGCCGGCCTTGGAAAAAAGCGCGCAGCAATTCCGCGGCCCGCCGCTCGTCGATCCCGCCATAGATCTCCGGGCGGTGATGGATGGTCGGCTGGCTAGAACAGGCGCGGGCCGTGCTCGACCGCGCCGCCCTTCGGGTCGTAAGCGCCGAAGTAGAGCCGGCGCAGATGCGCGAGAGCGATCGCCGCCGCGCACATCGCGCAAGGTTCGAGCGTGACCCACAGATCGCACCCGGCGAGACGCTTCGACCCCGAGCAGTTTGGCGCCGGCGCGCAGCACCACCATCTCGGCATGCGCGGTCGGGTCCCGGTCGGCCTCAACCCGGTTGCCGGCGGCGGCGACAACTTGCCCTGCGCCATCGATCAGCACCGCGCCGACCGGCACCTCGCCGCGCGCCGCGGCTGCCTCGGCCTCGGCCAGCGCCAGCGCCATCGGCGGCGGGCTCGCGGTCATCCGAGGTGCCGGCGCCGGATCGGCTCGGGGATTGCGATCGGCCGCCGCGTCGACAGCCGCATGAACAGCCCCTCCTGCTCGGCCTCGGCACAGATGACGCCGCCGACGGTGAATTCGGCGGCGAGCCGCCAGCGTACCCGGCCGAGCGAGGCGACCCGCATGCGTCCACCAGCTTGTCGGCGATCGTCACCGGCCGGCGATAAGCGATCCGCGTCGAGACCAGGATCGGCGCCACATCCTCGGCCAAAGCCTGGACCAGCGGATAGGCCTCGTCCATCAGCCCGAGCCGCAAATCCTCGAGCCAGCGGATGAACACGATATTGCTGACGATGCCGGCGAAGTCTATGTCGTAGGTCTGCACCCGCAGCGGCAGCTCGTAGAATTCGCTCATCGTCACACCGCTTTCGATCGGACCCAGCATGACACAACCGGTCATCGGCCTCACTCTCGATCACGAGCCGCCGGGCGGCTGGTCGAAGTTTCCGTGGTATGCGATCCGCGAAAACTACTGCAACGCGGTGCGCCATGCCGGCGGGCTGCCGATCTTGCTGCCGCACGACCCCGATGCCGCCGCGGAGTATGTCGACCGGATCGACGGGCTGATCGTCACCGGCGGCGGATTCGACGTCGACCCGGCGTTGTTCGGCGCGGCGACCCGGCATCCGACGGTCACGACCAAGGACCGGCGCACCGCCTTCGAACTTGCCGCGACCCGTATCGCGCTCGGCCGCGACATGCCGGTGCTGGGGATTTGCGGGGGCCAGCAATTGCTGAACGTGGCGCTCGGCGGCACCTTGATCCAGCACATCCCGGACGAGGTCCCGGCGCGCTGCCGCACCGCCAGCCGAACCCGCGCGACGAGCCCGGCCACGATGTCCGGGTGATCGCCGGGACCTTGCTTCACCGCATCGCCGGGGCGGAACATCTCGCGGTCAACAGCGCCCACCATCAGGCAGTTAAAGCCGCCGGGCCGGGCGTCGTCATCGATGCGGTCGCCGAGGACGGCGTCGTCGAGGGCATCGAGGACCCGCGGCGGCGCTTTTGCCTCGGCGTGCAATGGCACCCCGAATTCGAGATCGGCGAGGCCGACCGCCGGATCTTCCGCGCCTTTGTCGAGGCTGCTTGCGGGTGAAGAGCGAACTCGCCGAGCCCGCAGCGGGCGACAGCGCGGCCCCCGAGCGCATCGCCAAATTGCTGGCGCGCGCCGGGTTGTGCTCGCGCCGCGACGCCGAGCGCTGGATCGCGCAAGGGCGGGTGTCGGTCGACGGCGCTGTGCTGGCGAGCCCGGCGGTGACGGTCACCGCCGATAACGACATCCGCGTCGACGGCAAACCGATCCCGCAGCCCGACCGGGCGCGGCTGTGGCGCTATCACAAGCCGGCCGGCCTGGTCACCACGCATCGCGACGAAAAGGGCCGGCCGACCGTCTTCGATGCGCTGCCTAAGGAATTGCCGCGGCTGATTTCGATCGGCCGGCTCGATCTGAGTTCCGAGGGGCTACTGCTGCTGACCAATGACGGGGCGCTCGCCCGCCGGCTGGAATTGCCGGCGACCGGCTGGGTGCGGCGCTACAAGGTCCGGGTTCACGGCGAAGTCGAGCCGGCGCGCCTCGCCGCCCTGGCCAAGGGCATCAAGATCGACGGCGTCGCCTATGGTCCGATCCGCGCCGAATTGGAACGCACCCAGGGCAGCAACGCTTGGATCGCGATGGCGCTGACCGAGGGCAAAAACCGCGAGGTGCGCCGCGTGCTGGAGCATTTGGGTCTTCAGGTCACGCGGCTGATCCGTCTTTCCTACGGCCCGTTCCAGCTCGGCAGTCTCGAGCGCGGCTCGATTGCCGAAGTGCCGAAGAAGGCGCTCGCCGAGCAGCTCGGAACCGCCGTGCCCAAATGGGCCGCGCATGCGGATCGTCGGCGGTAGGCATCGCGGCCGCCGCCTGCTGGCGCCGCCGGGAGACGCGGTCAGGCCGACCAGCGACCGCGCCCGCGAGGCATTGTTCAACATCCTGTCGCATGGCCGCCTCGCCGCGAGCGGCCTTCCGTTCGCCGATGCAGCCGTGCTCGACGCCTTTGCCGGGACCGGCGCGCTCGGTTTGGAAGCGTTGTCACGCGGTGCCGCCGAAGCGGTCTTCATCGAACGCGACCGCGACGCGTTGGCGATCTTGCGCCGCAATATCGAGACACTGGGCGAGACTACCCGCACCCGGATCATGCCCGGCGATGCGACCCGCCCGCCGCGCGGGACGGTCGCCTGCGCCGTCGCCTTTCTCGATCCGCCCTATCGCAGCGGGCTTGCCGGTCCGGCGTTGGCGGCCCTCGCCGCGGCGGGCTGGCTGACCCCCGAAGCGCTCGTCGTGATCGAAACCGCCGCAGGCGAGGAATTCCCGCCGGGAGAGGGCTTCACCCTGCTCGACGAACGCGTCTACGGCGCCGCGCGGCTCGTCTTCTTGCGCCGCGGGCGCGGCTAGCACATCAGACCAGCCGCTTCTGCGCCTCCAAATCGTCTTCGATAAAGGCTTGGACGGCTTCGTCGATGCCGGAATCGGCGGCAAAGCCCAGGGCCCGCGCCCGCGGCGCGGCCAGTGCTCGCGGCCAGCCGGAGACGATCTGTTGGATCGCCGGGTCGGGCTCCCAGCGAATCCGCGCATGGGCCGCCTCGCCGCCGGCGCGGCGCACCGCCGCGACCATCTCGCCGACCGCGACCGAGAAGCCAGGTAGCTGCAACGAGCGGTTTGCGCCAAAGGCGCTACCCGGCAGTTCATGCGCGCGATGGAGCGCGGCGACGACCCGGCGCGGTGAGGCCAAGGCCATGACCAGATCGGGCGAGACCGGGCACACCGCGTCCTTCCCGGCCAGCGGCTCGCGGATGATCGAGGAGGCGAAGGTCGAGGCGGCACGGTTCGGGCGACCGGGCGCACGACCACGGTCGGCAGCCGCAGCGCGCGGCCGTCGACAAATCCCTTGCGGCTGTAATCATTGACCAGCAATTCGCCGATCGCCTTTTGCGTTCCATAGGAGCTCTGCGGCGTCAGTGGCGTGTCGTCGCCGACCGAGGGGGCAGCGCGCCGCCATAGACTGCCAGCGAACTGGCGAAAACCAGGCGCGGGCAGGCGCCCAGCGCGCGGCAGGCGTCGAGCACCGCGCGGGTGCCGTCGAGATTGACCCGATAGCCGAGATCGGTGTCGGCCTCGGCCTGGCCGCTGACCACCGCGGCGAGATGGAACACCACCTCGCTCCCGGCAGCAGCAGCTGCCGCACTGTTTCGCGATCGGCGATATCGCCGGTTGCGAGCCGTAACCGCTTGTCGTCGGGCAAGGGCAGGGCCGGTGGCGCATTGTCGAACAGCACCAACTCGTCGATCGGGCCGAGGCTGCTGCCCCGCTCCAGCAACAGCAGCGCCAGCCGCCGCCCGAGAAAGCCGCAGCCGCCGGTGATGACGATCCGCATCGTCAGCCTCGAATGCCGTAGCGGTCGGCCCAGCCGAGGCCGGCCTTTGTTTCCCTTTCGGCCGGTATTCGCAGCCGATCCAGCCCGAATAGCCGATCTCGTCGAGCAGATCGAACAGGAACGGATAGTTGATCTCACCGATATCGGGCTCGTGCCGGCCGGGATTGCCGGCGATCTGGATGTGCGGGTAATGGCCGGCCAAGGTCCGGATGCGATGGGCGAGATCGCCCTCCATGATCTGGACATGATAGAGGTCGAGCTGAAGCTGCAGATTGGGCCGGCCGACCTGTTCGATGACCGCCATCGCCTGGCTCGTGGTATTGAGGAAATAGCCGGGAATGTCGCGGTTGTTGATCGGCTCGATGATCACGGTGATGCCCTCGGGGGCCAGCCGATCGGCCGCATAGCGCAGATTCTCGACATAGACGCGCAGCGCCTCGGCGCGATCGCGGCCCTCCGGCCACAACCCGGCCATCGCATGCAATAGCCGGCAATTCGTCGCCTTGGCATAGGTCAGCGCCTGCTCGACCCCGGCGCGGAATTCCTGCTCGCGCCCGGGCAATGCCGCCATCCCGCGCTCGCCGGCGGCCCAGTTGCCGGGCGGCATGTTGAACAGCGCCTGGACGAGCCCGTTTTTCTTCAGCTGCGCGGCGACGGTTTCCGGCGGATGGTCATAGGCGCCGAGATACTCGACGGCCTTGAAGCCGCATGCGCGGCGGCGGCAAAGCGGTCGAGAAAGCCGATTTCCTGAAAAATGAAGCTCAAATTGGCGGCGAATTTCGGCACGGGATGGTCCTCCTCGACGGGCGGCACCGCCTCCGTTGTATGCTGAAGCGGTATGAACGCGCCTTCTCTTCGACCGCGCTGAAGAAAGCAAGGCGGGCGGCGCGGATCAACGAAACGGGTTGACGATGGTAATACTCTCTATCTGTCGGCCATGCGCCATATCCTCCGAGTATAGCTCGCGGCACCCGAGCGCATGGGCCGCCGCAATGATCGCGCTGTCCCAATAGGAAAATCCGTGCGTCGCCTTGATCGCCAGCGCGGCCGAGAGGATGGCAAGGTTGATCTCTTGAACCCGAAACCGGGTCCAGGTTGTGATCAAACCGACGGCGATCTGGTGCGGCAACGGATCGGCCCGGGTCGGCCGCGTTGCCTGAACGTAGAATTCTTGCAGCACCTGGACGGACAAAGCGCCGTCATTGCGATCGAGCAGATCTATCGCTCGCTCGCGCTTTGCCGTCTCGGTCGGATCGCGGCTAATCGAATAGAGCAGTACGTTCGTGTCGAGAAAATGCGGCAGACTACCTCTCCCGCTCATGCAGTTCGTCGCGGGGCAACCGGTCGGATGCCCGAAAGGCTGCAATCCGTTCCCGCAGCGCGCGTTCCTCCCGTTTCAGCCGCTCGTTGTCGCTTTCGTCTGCGGCCAGTTCGACGAGAAACCTTTTGACCAACGCCGACACCGAGGTATCGCGTTCGGCGGCGATCATGCGGGCCCGCCGATAGGTCTCGTCATCCAGTGATACCGTGATATTTTTCACAGTTTCACTGTGAGCTGGGCTTGGCCGGGAAATCAATCGATTTTACCAATCTGCCTGTTTGCGCGTGATGGCGGTGATCGCTACTCTTTCCGCGGCGCGCGAGCGAAGGCAAGGGAGGCCGCAGGTGGCTGTGCTGTTGGGAGCGATCGCCGACGATTTCACCGGCGCGACCGATCTGTGCAACACCTTGGTGCGGCGCGGCATGCGCACGGTGCAGCTGATCGACGTGCCGAGGCCGGCGACGAATATGCCCGATGCCGAGGCGGTCGTCATCGCGCTGAAGAGCCGGACGGTCCCGGCCGCGGAGGCGATCGACAAGAGCCTCGCCGCCCTCGCTTGGCTCAAAACGGCGGGCGCGCGGCAGATCCTGTTCAAATACTGCTCGACCTTCGACTCGACCGACGCCGGCAATATCGGCCCGGTCGCCGAGGCGCTGATGAGCGCGCTCGACACCGATTTCACCCTGTTCTGCCCGGCCTTTCCCGAAGCGGGGCGGACGATCTATCGCGGCTATCTGTTCGTCGGCGACGTGCTGCTGTCCGAATTGGGGATGCGCGACCACCCGCTGACGCCGATGCGCGATCCTTCGCTGGTGCGGGTATTGCAGCGGCAGAGCCGCGGGCGCGTCGGGCTGGTGCCGGCCGCGATCGTCAGCCGCGGCGCCGACGCCATCCGCGACGCTTTTGCCGCGCTGCGGCGTCAGGGCTTTGCGCACGCCATCGTCGACGCGATCGAGGATCGCGATCTCGAAGCGATCGGCGAGGCCGCGGCCGATTTCAAGCTGATCACCGGCGGCTCCGGGATCGCGCTCGGCCTGCCGGAGAATTTTCGCCGCCGAGGTCTGCTGGACGGCGGCGCCGCCGACAGCCTGCCGGCGATCTCCGGCGCAGCAGCGGTATTGTCGGGCTCGTGCTCGACGGCGACCCTCGCCCAAGTGGCGTACATGAAGGAGCGCGCGCCCTGCCTTCACCATCGACCCGATCGCCGTCGCCGAAGGCGGCGACGTCGCACAGCAGGCGCTCGCTTGGGCGAGGCCGCTGCTCGGCGAGCGGCCGATCCTGATCTCGGCGACCGCACCGCCCGAGAAGGTCGCCGAGGCGCAAAGCCGGCTCGGCCGCGAACGCGCCGGGGCATTGGTCGAGGAAACCTTGGCGGCGATCGCCAGCGGCCTTGCCGCGGCTGGGGTGCGGCGGTTTGTCGTCGCCGGCGGTGAGACCGCGGGGGCGGTGGTTCAGGCGCTGGGCGTCACCGGGCTGCGCATCGGCCGCCAGATCGATCCCGGCGTGCCGTGGACGGTCAGTCTCCCTGGGAGCCTCGGCGAGCCTGCGCTGGCATTGGCGCTCAAATCCGGCAATTTCGGCGCGCCCGACTTTTTCCTGCGCGCATTTTCCGTGCTGTCCGAGGGAGCGACGAGATGAGCGATGCGAAACAGCGCGAGGCGATCTGCACGATCGGCGCGTCGATCTTCGCCCGCGGCCTGACCGCCGGGTCGTCCGGCAATATCAGCCTGCGCACGGACGAGGGCTGGCTGATGACCCCGACCAATGCCTCGCTCGGCCGCCTCGACCCGGCGCGGCTGTCGAAGCTCGACCGTGACGGGAATCTCGTTTCTGGCGACCCGCCGACCAAGGAGAGCTTTCTGCACCGCGTCATGTATGAGGAGCGCGCCGGCACCGGGGCTGTCGTGCATTTGCATTCGACGCATTCGGTCGCGGTCTCCTGCCTCGCCGAGATCGACCCCGCCGACGTGTTGCCGCCGATCACCGCCTATTACGTGATGCGCGTCGGCAAGCTGCCGCTCGTCCCCTATTTCCGCCCCGGCGACATGGCGCTGGCGGAAGCGGTGCGTGGCTTTGCCGGCAAGCATCACGCCGTATTGCTGGCCAATCACGGACCGGTCGTCGCCGGCTCGAACCTCGACGCCGCGGTCAACGCGATCGAGGAGCTCGAAGAAACCGCGAAACTCTATCTGCTGCTGCGCGGCGCCAAGACCCGCTTTCTGACGCCGGCGCAAATCCGCGAGCTCGAGTGAGCCGGACGCCTAGCGATTTCTGCCACGTTTACGTAATCTGGGGTGAGGATGACGCGCGTTCTGACCGCCCGTTTCATGCACGAGACCAACACCTTCAGCCGCGTGCCGACCGACATGGCGCTGATCCGGCGCCGCGACTTTCATCTCGAAAACGAGATCCCGCAGGCGTTTCGCGGCACCCGCTCGGCCCTTGGCGCGACCTTCGAGGCGGCGGACAAATACGGCTGGAGCCTGGTTCATCCGGTCTCCGCCAACCCCAATCCGTCGGGCATCGTCACCGACGATGCGTTCGAGACAGATCGCCGGGATGATCCTCGACGCCGCGAGCAGAAAGGCCCGATCGACGGCGTCCTGCTGCATCTGCATGGCGCCATGGTCACCGACAGCCACGAAGACGCCGAGGGCGAGCTGTTGGCGCGGCTGCGGCGCAGGCTCGGGCCGCAGGTGCCGATCGTCGTCACCCTCGACCTGCACGCCAACGTCACGCAGAAGATGGCGGACAACGCGAATGCGCTGATCGCCTTTCGCACCTATCCGCATGTCGACATGTACGAGCGCGCCTGGCAGGGTGCCGAGCTTCTCGAGCGCGCGATGCGGGGCGAGGTCCGGCCGGTGACCGTGATCGCCCGCCGGCCGATGGTCTACGGGCTCGACCGCGGCCGCCACCAAAGCGGGCCGATGGCCGAGCTGCTCGCCCGCGCCGACGCGATCGAACGGCGCGGCGAGGCGCTGGCGGTCAGCATCTGCGCCGGGTTCAGCCGCTCCAACATCCGCGATGTCGGCCCGTCGGTGACGGTCACCACCGATGGCGCCGCTCCGCACGCGCCAGGCGATCGCCGAGAGCTTTATGGATTACGCCTGGGAGACGCGCGATTTCAGCAGCTTCTCATTGATCTCGGTCGCCGAGGCAGTCGCGCTGGCCCGCGACGGAAAGCCCGGCGACAAGCCGCTGGTCGTTGCCGACTACACCGACAATCCGGGCGGCGGCGGTTATGGCGACGCCACCGCGTTCCTGAAGGGCCTGGTCGAGGCCGGCGATCGACAAGCGTCGCCTTTCATGCGATCTGCGATCCCGAGGCGGTGCAAGCAGGGAATGCGCGCCGGGATCGGCGCCAAGACCACCCTCGCTCTCGGCGGCAAGACCGACCCGGCGATGGGCGGCGGCCCGCTGTCGCTCGACGGCGAAATCGTGTGCCTGACCAACGGCAAGTTCATCGCCTATGGCCCGATGGGCGGCGGGGTCGAGCGCAATTACGGGCCATCGATGGTGTTCCGCGTCGGCGGCATCGACATCGTCGTCATCACCAACAACGGCCAGGCGACCGATCTCGGCCAGTTCACCTCGTTGGGCATCGACCCGACGCGCTATACGACCGTCGCGGTCAAATCGATGCAGCATTTCCGCGCCGCCTTCGCGCCGATCGCCCGCGAAATCGTGCTGGTCGACACCGGCGCCCTGTGCTCGGAGATCTACACGCCCGAACTGTTCACCAAGGTCCGCCGCCCGGTCTGGCCGCTCGACCCGATCGCCGATCCGCGCGCGCCGATAGCATCTGACAGATCGTCGGAACCGGGGCCGAGGCGCCGTGGTTCGCCGTAGTAGCGGCCCGCGCGATCGCTCGTCCGCGATGCGGCGGCACCGCGGCGTGCCGCAAGGAAGCGACCATGGACGATCAACGGAAGCCGATCGGCGCTGGCGATGCGCAGCGAGACGCCGGTCCCGCTGGGCGCCGGGCGGACGGCGCCCTCATGGGTCATTCTGCTCGGCGCGGCGCTGGTCGCTGTTGGTGTTTTCGGGCGGCAGCATCCGGCATCGATCTCGGCGACAGATGACCGCGCGCCCGCCGGAGCGAAGAGCAGCAGCCAGACCGTCCGCCAGCGCAGATCCCGACAGGGATCGAAGGATGTCCTGCTGCGCGTCTTCCGCGGTATTTCGGAGGACCGGATCATGTTGATCGCCGGCGGCGTCACCTATTACGCGATACTTGCTCTGTTCCCGGGCATCGGGGCCATCGTTTCCATATACGGCCTGTTTGCCGACCCGAGCAGCATCGCCGCTCATCTCGACACATTGTCGGGCTTGGCCCCGGCTGGCGCCGTCGACGTGCTGCGGGAGGAGCTGATGCGCCTCGCCCATCAAAACAGGGCCGCGCTCGGCTTCGGTTTCGCCGTGAGCCTGGTGATATCGCTGTGGAGCGCCAACGCCGGCGTCTCGGCGCTGTCGAGGCACTGACCGCGGTCTACGAAGAGAAAGAAAAGCGCAGCCTCGTCAAATACTACGCCACTGACATTGGCGTTTACGGTTGGAATGATTGTCCTCGTGCTGCTGTCGCTCGCCATCCTGATCGCGCTCCCGCTTGTCCTCGACCATATCGCGCATCCCGGCGTGCCGCCCGCGCTGTTGAAGATAATCCGATGGCCGATCCTGTTCGTGCTCGATCGTGTTGGCGCTCTCCGTCATCTACCGATACGGTCCCAGCCGCAGCGCGCCGCGATGGCGGTGGATCACCTGGGGCAGCGCTTTTGCCGCCATCGCATGGCTCGCCGTCTCCGCGCTGTTCTCCTGGTACGTCGCGAATTTCGGCAGCTACAACAAGACATATGGCTCGCTCGGCGCGATCATCGGCTTTATGACCTGGATGTGGGTGTCGATCATCGTCGTGCTGGTCGGGCGCCAAGCTCGACGCCGAATTGGAGCGCCGTGAGGAGGCCGCCCGGCCCGCCGGCTTGCCCGAAACCCCTCACCCGAAAGTCGCAAACGCGCTCGGCTCACAACGTTTGTGGAGCATGCGTTACCCCGCGATGTCGACGCCGTGGTCGAGGATGGGCACCGCGGGTGATCGCGCCCGACGAGATCAGGTCGACGCCGATGCCAGCAACGGCAACGGCGGTTTCGAGGCTGATCGGCCGGAGGCTTCGGTTACCGGCGCCGGCGGGCGGTGCTCGAGCGAGCTGTGCGGCCGAACCTGATTGTAATTCCGGCGCCCGCGCCCGCTCGGCGCCCGCGCCGGGTTTGGCTGATGAAATCGATCAATATCAGCTTTGATAAGCCTTAAGACATCGCGATCTGATGAAATTATTTTATCGATACCAAGCGCAAGGTTGGCACGGTTCGGGTCCCATTTGGGCAGGATACCGTTATCAGCGACATTTCCTAGGTGTCCGCTCATGACAGCCACGACGTTCAATACACCGTCCGCGACGTAAAAAATCGGAGCGCCGGAGGATCTCGGCCGGGTCGCGCAGTCAGTCGTCCACATACCATCATAGTCTATGTCGTGTTGCATTTGAAAGAAATGGCATTTGTCCTGCCGCCATAGCGATGCAAGACTTTTATCGGAAGGATAGCTAGCCACCGAAAGCGATTTCTTTGTTGCTATCGTGGGCGCTAAAGGAGCCAGCCGAACCCAGCCGATGTTTGGCTCCTCACCCAAACACCGATGCCCGGCATCCGGCTCAAGCCGCAGGAGCACCCAATCCCTGCCGGGAAACATGGAGAACTGGCCATATTTCACCGGCACCGCACGTGACTTCTGGCCGCCCACGCTAAAAGTCGCGGAAACGTTCTGCTCCGGCTGTTCCTTGCCTTTCAGGAACCCAAGCCGATACCCAAAAACGACGTGATAGGCGGTCAAGATGTAACATGGCGAAACAAGGAAGGCCGTTCCCATATGAAAATCTGATCTTGGCGCTGTGCCCTGGTCTGGTTGGCGGTGATTGGTCCAGATCAGCCCGATAGGTGCGAACATTTTGTCGGGACCAGTTTGGGACTGCGGATGCCTTGGATCATGAATAGAGTTTGGAGCGTCGGAAAACACAGCCACCTGATGAAACAAGGTTCGGGTATTTACCTCTGCGCCCATCGTCGAAAACTCCGAGGCCCGCACAGGAACGATGGTCACTGCCAATATCGCGGTCAATCGAAGGAACAACATAATTCCGGGCGCCAGCTGGCGGACTCTCCCGGCGGGCGCCTGCCAACATCCAGCGAGCAACTCGGGTGTAAAAGGCCGACCGTTTTCGCTCGTCATGCTGATCCCTCAAACAAGAACAGATGATAGATGCGAAGCGGGCAAAGAAGAACCCGAGGGCGAGGCCGTTAAGTCCGCGTGTCGCGGCCGGGTAAGGCCGGAAGCGCGTGGCGCCAAACTCTGGTGTATGCCCACGCCATAAGGCGACACGCCCCAGGGATCGAGGACCTGCTAACGCGACATCGAAGAGACAGCGCTCCTCGGCCGCGCCGGATCGTGCTGGTCGACACCGGCGCCTCGTGCGCGGAGATCTATGCCCTGTTCATCAAGCTCCGCTGTCGGGTCTGGCCGCTCGACCGACCGCCGATCCTCGCGGAGCGTAGCGCCGAAGGCGGGTCGCGTTCCGGCCGGACCCGGCGGGCACTTCCCACCATCTTGACAATTCGCCGGCGGGACCTTATGTAGCCGAACAGTTAATTAACCTATCGGTTACATATTGATGACCCCCGACCCGCTCAGCGCCACCTTCGGTGCGCTAGCCGATCCAACCCGCCGGGCGATTTTGGCGCGCCTCGCTGCGAGCGAGGCCTCGGTTACCGAATTGGCCAAGCCTTTCGCGATGAGCCTGCCGGCCGTCTCGAAGCATCTCAAGGTGCTGGAACGCGCGGGCCTCGTCACCCGCGGCCGCGCGGCGCAATGGCGACCGTGCCGGCTGGCGCCCACGCCGCTCAAGGAGGCGACCGGCTGGCTCGAAGCCTATCGCCCGTTTTTGGGACGAAAGCCTCGATCGCTTGGCCGAGCATTTGCGCGAGCTGCAATCGAAGGACAAAACGCGATGAGGGACGACGCACGCTGGTGATCAGGCGGGTGCTCGACGCCCCCCGCGAACTGGTCTTCGCCGCATGGGTCGATCCGGCGCAGGCGCGCGCGATGGTGGGGTCCGCGCGGGTTTGCCTCGGTCTCCTGGCGATGGATGTGCGGGTCGGCGGCGAGTGGCGACGCGACATGCGGTCTCCCGAAGGCTCCGAGCATCGCTCTCGCGGGGTTTATCGCGAGATCATCGAGCCGAAACGGCTGGTCTTCACCTTTTCCTGGGAGAAGGGCGGGTCTCCCGGCCATGGACCCGAAACCCTCGTCACCTGACGTTCGGCGATTGCGGTGACCAGCGGACCGAGTTCATCTTGCGCCAAGAGGGGTTCGAGACGGTCGCGGGGCGAGATGACCATCACCGCGGCTGGTCGAGCGCTCTGGATCGGTTCGCCGACTATCTTGTCCAACATCGGAAGTGAGGAGAGGGACGATGGAACACCGGGTCGTGTCGCGCGAGGAATGGGTCGAGGCGCGCAGGGCATTGCTGGCGAAGGAGAAGGAATGGACGGCTGCGCGACAAGCTGAGTGCCGAACGTCGCGCCCTGCCGTGGGTGAGGATCGACAAAGAGTATGTCTTCGATGGCCCGAACGGGCGGCAGACGCTGAGCGATCTCTTCGCCGGGCGCAGCCAGCTGGTCATTAAGCACTTCATGCTGGGGCCGGGGTGGAAGGACCCTTGCGTCGGTTGCTCGTTCGAGTCGGACCATATCGACGGCGCCGTGACCCATCTCGAGCACCACGACGTGTCCTATGTCGCGGTGTCGCGCGCCCCCTACCCCGACATCGCCGCGGCGCACAAGCGGATGGGCTGGCGGTTCAGGTGGGTGTCGTCATTCGGCAGCGATTTCAACTACGACTTCAACGTCTCATTCACGCGCGAGCAGATCGCCGCCGGACAGGCCACCTACAATTACCGGACAGGCGCGGCGCCGATGAAGGAAATGTCGGGGCGCAGCATCTTCTACAAAGATGAAAGCGGCGCGATCTCCACACCTATTCGGCATTCGCGCGCGGCGGCGAGGTGATGCTCGGCGCCTACGCTCTGCTCGACATGACGCCTAAGGGCCGAAACGAGAAGTCCAATTTGACGGACTGGGTGAAACTTCACGACCGTTACGAGGCGGAAGACCTCGTGCCATGCTGTGCCGCAACGCCAGGAGAGCATGTCTAGGCGTACCGAATTTTTTGCGGGACGACGGATGCCGACGCCTAATCCGCGATGTCGAGCCCCAGATCGAGGATCGGGGCGCTGTGGGTGATCCAGCCGGAGGAGATCAGATCGACGCCGGTGGCGGCAATCGCGGCGACGGTTTCGAGGCTGATCCGGCCTGAGGCTTCGGTCACGGCACGGCCGTCGACCATCGCCACTGCGCGGCGCAGGGTCTCCGGCGCCATATTATCGAGCAACACGGCGTCGACACCGACTTCGAGCGCCTCGGCGAGCTGGTCGAGGGTGTCGACCTCGAGCTCGATCTTGACCAGGTGCCCGGCATGCGCGCGAGCGCGTTCGAGCGCCGGCCGCACCCCGCCTGCCATCGCGATATGGTTGTCCTTGATCAGCATCGCGTCGTCGAGACCAAAGCGGTGATTTGCCCCGCCGCCCAGGCGAACCGCCTCCTTTTCCAAGGTGCGCAGGCCGGGGGTGGTCTTGCGCGTGCATACGATCTTGGCCTTGGCGCCGGCGATCGCATCGGCCAATGCCCGCGTCGCCGTGGCGACCCCGGACATCCGGCACAAAAGGTTGAGCGCGGTGCGCTCGGCGGCCAGAACCGGCCGGGCTCGGCCGGCAATGCGGGCGACCGTCTCGCCGCGCACGACCCGGGCGCCATCGGCGCGCAATGTCTCGATGCGCAAGCCGGGGTCGAGCAATTCGAAGGCGAGGAGGGCGGCATCGAGCCCGGCGACGACCCCCGGCTGGCGCGCGGCGATCACCGCTTCGATCTCGGCATGCTCCGGCACGATCGCATCCGTGGTGATGTCGCCGGCGCGGCCCAGATCTTCGAGCAATGCCGCCCGCACGATCGGCTCGACGATCAGCCGCATAACCATCGCGCCGTCTCCGCCGTCAGCCGAAGGCCAGCATGCGCTCGACCGCTTGGCGCGCTCGCCCGGCGATCGCCGGATCGACCGTGACCTCGTGGCTCATGGTTTCGAGCGCGCGGCGGATCTTCGGCAAAGTGATCCGCTTCATATGCGGGCATAGGTTGCACGGCCGCACGAAGTCGAGATCGGGGTATTGCAATGCCACGTTGTCGCTCATCGAGCATTCGGTCAGCAGCACGACGCGTGCCGGGCGCTCCCTGCCGACATAATCGGCCATCGCCGCGGTCGAGCCGGTGAAGTCGCATTCGGCGACGACATCGGGCGGGCATTCCGGGTGGGCCAGCACGACAACGCCGGGATGGCTTTCGCGCACACTGCGGACATCCTCGGCGGTAAAGCGCTCATGCACCTCGCAATGGCCTTTCCACGCGATGATCTCGACCTTGGTCTGGGCCGCGGTGTTGCGCGCGAGATACTCGTCGGGGAGCATGATCACCCGCGGCGCGCCCAGCCCCTCGATGATCTTCTTGGCGTTGCCCGAGGTGCAGCAGATGTCCGACTCGGCCTTTACCGCCGCCGAGGTGTTGACATAGGTCACGATCGGCACGCCGGGATGGCGCTCGCGCATCAGCCTGATGTCGGCCGCGGTGATCGAGGCGGCGAGCGAACACCCGGCCTTGAGGTCGGGGATCAGCACGGTCTTTGCCGGGTTCAACAATTTGGCGGTCTCGGCCATGAAATGGACGCCGGCCAGGACGATCACCTCGGGCGTCGGTGCGCGCCGCCTCGCGCGCCAAGGCGAGGCTGTCGCCGACGATGTCCGCGACGGTGTGGAAGATGTCCGGCGTCTGGTAATTGTGCGCCAGGACAACGGCGTTGCGCTCGCGCTTGAGCCGCAAAATCGCGTCGATGTCGTCGGCCAGGATCGGCCATTCCATGGGCGGGATGTGCCGCTCCACGCGCCGGTAGAGTTCGGGCAGCGGCATTGGCGCCGCGGGGGTCGGGGAAGTGGTGGTCTCCAGCACGATCCTCTCCTTATACTCATAGTGAGCATTTCAACGGCCCTGGAAAAGCCGGGCAAAATGCGCCCGGCCTCCGGTTATGCTGGATATGAGGATAAGGTCCGTAACCGAAGTGTCAAGATCCCGATTTTCGATGCCGGATCCCACAGCCCGCGGCCGAACTGCAACCCCTTGCAAAGTTTCGCCGCTGGCGTAACTCCTGTCGCGCCATGCCGTCCCGTTTCGACAAGCTCGCCTTCGACACTACACAGGCTGCGCGAGTGTCCTGGTATTTCGGCCAGAAGCTGCTCGCGGCGCGGATGAGCCGTCCGGTGCCGTTGCCGGAGCGCGCTGCGCGGCCGACCGATGCCGAACCGGCAGCGCATTCTCCGCGATCTGCGGGCGCTGATCGAGCAGGACTGGCGCAATATCGAGGCCGGATACTATGCGCCGCCGGCCGCCGGGTTCGACAGCCCGCTTGCGGCGGTTCGCCGCGCCGTCGATTTTTTCGCCGATCTCGCCGCGGTCGAGGCCAGGCGCCATGGCGAGCCCAGGGAGCGCTTACTGAACCCGCCCCCATCCGGGAATTACCCGCGATATTTCCTGCAAAAATTTCATTTTCAGAGCGACGGGTATTTGAGCGAGGCGTCGGCCGAGCGCTACGACCACCAGGTCGAGGTATTGTTCGGCGGCGGGGCCGCGGCGATGCGCCGCCAGGCGCTGGTGCCGCTCAAACGCGCGCTCGCCGACCACCCAGCCGGCGCGCGCCACACCGCGCGGCTGTTAGACCTCGCCTGCGGAACCGGGCGCTTTTTACGCGAGGTAAAGGCGAACTACCCGCGCGCTGCACGTCACCGGGCTCGATTTGTCGCCGCATTACCTCGCTGTCGCCAGGCGCGAGCTGGCGCCCTGGTCGCGCACCCGCCTCGTCGAAGGCGCCGCCGAAGCGATGCCGTTCGCCGACGGAGAGTTCGCTGTCGTCACCTGCATCTACCTCTTCCATGAGCTGCCGCCGCGAATTCGTCGGGCCGTCATCGGCGAGATCCGGCGCGTGCTGAAGCCGGGCGGAACCGCGATCCTGGTCGAACTCGCTGCAAACCGGCGACGAACCCGATTACGACGCGATGCTGGAATCGTTTCCGGCGGCGTTTCACGAGCCCTATTACGCGAGCTATCTGCGCGAGGATCTCGACCGGCTGCTGAGCCCCGGCTTTGCCCCGGCCGAGCGCTTCCCCGCCTATTTCTCAAAGGTGCTGAGCTACCGCCGCGAACCCGGCCCGGGGCGACGGCGATCTGCCTAGGCTTTCAGGTGCTTGTCGAAGAAGGCGACGGCATCGCCCCACAGCTCGGTCGCCGGGCCTTCGCGATAGCTCGGGCGATAATCCGCGAGAAACGCGTGGCCGGCATTTTTGTAGACCTTGATCGTGACGTCTTTTCCGGCGGCTTGTCGCGCGCTTGCCCAGTTCCTCGGACTGCGCCACCGACGGGTTCTGGTCTTCTTCGCCGAACACCGCGAAGAGCGGGCAGGCGAGCTTGCCGACCAGGTCGAGGATCGGCGTCGGCCGCGCCGGCGACGTTTCGGCGTCGGGGGTGGCGCGATGGATGAACCCGCCCCAGCAATCGACCGCGGCATCGACCTTGTTGCTGCTGCATGCGAACAGCAGGGTCTGGCGCCCGCCCGAGCAGAAGCCGATCGCGCCGATCTTGCCGGTGGCAGACGGCAATGCGCGCAGATGCGCCGCCGCCGCCTCGAGGTCCTGCACCGCCTCGGCGTCGCGCTTACCGAACATGACCGGCATGACCGTGGCCATGTCGTTCGGATTGGACGGCCCTCCGGCCCGTGCATAGAGGTCGGGCGCCAGCGCGTTGTAGCCGATATTGGCGAAGCGCCGGGCGATATCGCGAATGTGCTCGACGAGCCCAAAGGCTTCATGAATGACCACGATGCCCGGGTAATTCCCGGACTGGCTCGGGCGCGCGAGATAGCCCGTAATCGTGTCGCCACCACTTTTCAGCTCGATGTTTTCAACGCGCACGCGGCTGGGGTCGGTTACCGCACCGGGTATGTTCGCCATGCCGATCCTCCTCAAAGACGAGACCCGCAGGATAGCACCGGACGACAAAGCGCTGCTATAATGCCCACGATTTCATTCGTGGGAGGAGACCATGGCAGGTGCAGCGGCGACATTGGCGAAACCGGCGGCCCAGGCTGAGCCGAAAATGAAGGTCGCGGTGACGAGCGCGAAAAAGCCCGACTATGTCGAAGGCCGGCGCAGCTTTTTCAAATATCGCGACCTCGGCGTTACCGGCGCCAGCGAGGGCTGGATGCGCGCCCAGGTGATGAAGGCGGTCACCGGGATGACCCAGCCGACCGGCTGGCATTACCATGTCTGCGAGGGCCAGTTCGTCTATGCGCTGAAGGGCTTTGTCGAGCTCGAATTCGAGGACGGCACGCAATGCCGGCTCGAAGCCGGCGATTCCTGCTTTATTCCCGGCGGCTTGAAGCACAACGAGCTGCGCACCTCGGACGATGTCGAGATCCTCGAAGTGTGCCTGCCGGCGAATATGGGTACGGTTCCCTGCGAACCGCCGTCACAAGGCGCCTAGAGCCGAAAGGCGCTTGAAGGCGGCCGCCGATCGCTTATCATCGGCGGCGGCGCGGGTGTAGCTCAATGGCAGAGCAGAAGCTTCCCAAGCTTACGACGAGGGTTCGATTCCCTTCACCCGCTCCAGCTTTTCAAGAGGTTAAGCGCTCTGGCGGTTGTCAAATTTGTCAGTTTGCCCTGTTGGATAATTCCTCTGCTCGCTGGACGTTGAGGCTGATGTAGCCCTGCATGCTGGTCAGGTGCCGGCCAGAGGTCAGCGAGTTGGCGTTCTTCCTGCTGCGCAGCATTCGTAGAGGCTGGGACAACACGCGATCATTGAGGCTATCGAGCATGAGAGGCGCTCAGCGAAGATCGGAGTTCCTGCAAAAATTCATCGGCCATCTCAACGACGGTATTCGAATCAGCTAAAACCTGAGGATGGAATGCGACGGGCGTAGCACCTTCGGAAAAAGAGTGCATCATGTATGGCGTAAACGTACCTAAATCTTACTGTTCGGTATTCAGATCGTACCAGAGATGATGATCACCTTTGGCTCTGTGCTTCGGTTTTGCGTCTTTCTAATTCATTATGCTCCTCCAATTTTGACAGGGTTGAGAGTGTAGGGAGCAATGTATAAGGGTATTCTGTGAGCCGATGAGTGCCTGTAATTTTGCAAATAACCAAGCTAATCGTCGCGGCTGATCAAATATTTCTGAAACCTGCTGAAAATGTTTCGCGGACTGCGGTGTATCTGGATCGTGAGCCGATGTGTTGATCGCGTAATGGACGGCCTTGATTATCTTTGACCGGTTTTCGTTTACCCACACGCGGGCCAAGTTATAGAATACATGCGAAAACGTTGAAGAGAAAACTTTGCAGATTGATGGCGATGTCGAGACATTCGTCTCTCGTCGGTTTATCGAAACGCTCGGGCGGATATATTGAGTAGACGTTTTCGATGGACCGTTTCAGAGTGCCTAGCCTGCGAACAAAGCAATGTAGAGAATATTCGAGGGCGGTTTCAAAACTCAGACGAAGAGAAAAACATTCGAATATGAATCGAGATAGCCCGCGTTAAAGATTGGGAACCTACCGTTGGCCAACATGGTGGATTGTAAAAGGGAAGATCAGGCATCGGCTGTGTCAGGATCGGTTTTAAGGAAACACTGAAATAAGTCAGGTTTCGGGTGGTTGGATCGGGTAGATGCGACGGGTCCGGGGGGACCGAGGGGCGGGGCAATGCGGCGGCAGGGGACTTGTCGCAGGCGGAATATGCCGCGAAGAAAAAGCAGACGCGACGGGACAAGTTTCTGGCCGAGATGGAGCAGGTGGTGCCGTGGGCGCGGCTGGTGGATCGCCTGCGACCGCTTTATCCGAAGGGTGAGCGCGCCGGCCGCCAATCGGGCTGGAGCGGATGCTGCGGATCGACTTTTTGCAGCAATGGTATGGGCTGGCGGATGAGGCGCTGGAGGATGCGCTGTACGACAGTCAGGCGCTGCGCGGCTTTGCCGGGGTTGAGCTGAGCCGCGACCTGGTGCCGGACGCGACGACGGTGCTGCACTTCCGCCATTGGCTGGAGCGGCACGACCTGACCGGGGTGCTGTTCGACGAGGTCGGCAGGATGCTGGAGGAGCGCAGCCTGTTGATGCGCCAGGGGACAATCGTTGACGCCACGATCATCGCCGCTCCGTCCTCGACCAAGAACAAGCCGAAGAGCCGTGATCCTGAGATGCACCAGACCAAGAAAGGCAATCAGTGGCACTTCGGGATGAAGGCGCATATCGGGGTGGATGTCGCCTCGGGGGTGGTGCACACGCTCATCGGCACCGCCGCCAACGAAGCCGACATCAATCAGACAGCGGTGCTGCTGCACGGTCGGGAGGAGTCGGTGTTCGCCGATGCCGGCTATGCCGGGGCGGGCAAGCGGCCGGAACTTGCCGACCGCGATGTGTCCTGGAACATCGCAATCAAGCGCAGCATCATCAAAGCTTTGCCCAAAACCTTGCGGGATTTGGCGGAGCCGGTCGAGCGGGCGCTGGCGCAGCTGCGGGCCTGGGTCGAGCATCCCTTCCACATCGTCAAGAACCTGTTCCGCATAAGAAGCTGCGCTATCGCGGCCTGGCCAAGAACACCGCGCAGCTGCGCACCCTGTTTGCCCTGGCCAACCTGGTGATCGTCAAGAAAGCCCTGTTCGCGCAAACGCCAGCGTGATCACACCCGAACTCTGCCCCGATCCGGCAAAACAACACAGAAAAACGCCAGCACAACCCCGATTTCTGCTACCTCCGACCTTTCCAAGCGGCGCGCCGCGGCCAGAAACAACTCCTCGACCGCCAGACCGCCGGTTACCCAGGATTGCTCAGTGTTTCCTTAAGGCAGATCTGGCGGATTGTCAGGCAAATCCTTCGGCAATTGCCACCAACTGCCTTTGCGCTTGTGGACGCTCTAGAGAGTGTAGACATATTTAAGGCTCGAATCATCGGGCATAGGGGACGGGAATTGTCTCTGTTAATTCGGTGAAGGGAGAGGATGTCGTCTGCAAGAGCTCTTACTGGCGGCATCGTTGAGCGGGGATCTCGTATGTCATCTCGCTCAGCGCCAGTGTTTGCCAGATTGGTCATATATCTGTGCGGTCAGGAAATCGCCAGTCTTCGGTGGAAGGTGAGCAAATGTCATGACACCTCGTCGTGCTCTGATTTGGGCAAAGGAGATAGTGAGCGTTCATCCGCGCGAGATCAGCTTTAAGGTCAGATACCTCAGATAAATTGCTGATTACCCGCAAGAAGAAAGGCGCGCACTTGCCGGTGCAGCCTGTCGCGGACATGAACACCTGAGAGAATGGCAGATAGAACAGATACGCGAAGTCCATCCGGTTTGACGGCCTTTCGGCCGAGATCAAATTCGGGCCCGTGAGGGCCATCAGGAAGAAAAGCTGACCGTCATGGCATAAGCCTCATAGGGCGTGAACTTGGATAGAGATGTGCGACCAGCCTCGTGCTAACGCGAAAGATCGGCTCTTCAAGGCGTTAGACGGAGCAGCGAGGAGCCGTGCACATGGGGAACGGTTCGAAGCGCTTGTCCTCGCTGGTCGGGATGGCGGAAGCAAGCGCGTTGGAGTTTGCATGGGAGTTGACGATTGTTCGGTCATCCCGAACGAGCGCGAGGATGTCCGTTGCGCCGTCGAAATCGAGAGCGGCGAGAGCGCGTCTGAAGCCGGAGGCATAGAGGCGCTCGAATGCGAAGAATTCTCCACGTTGCCATCGTATGAACGCGAGGGCTTCAGGATTCTCATCGAACACAATGCCGCGCCCTCTCCGGACTTAACGTAGCCGCCCGCCTGGAATTGGGACGCGGCCATCCATTGGGGCGACTTCTCCGAGGAGATTCGCCGACTATCATGGTGAAGTGGCTGGCGCACGGGGTACCGCTCATCTGCGGGAACTTGTCCGCGATCTCCCGGACCTCGCGTTCCGCAAACGCCGGGTTACTCGGTGGTCCAAGGCAAGATCGGCTAGCGTCTCTGCGTAGAAGACTGGGCAGACACGGCATGAAATGTTCGGTCGAACCATACAATTCATCTACAGAAAGCGACTGGAGAAACGACTTGTCGAACAAGGTGGTTAGCACGCGTCGGTCCTGTTGAGCCTGACTATTAGTGGTGCCTCGGATTACGGTGATCGCAAAAAGCAGGGAATAGGCCGGTTCGAATACCCGAAAGGGATAGCTCGGGGGCAACATAGTGAACTTTTGGTGACGGTTGGCCGGCGTCTAGTGGTAATGGAGGCCTGTCTGACCCGTCATCGGCGTTTGTCGGACCTCGCCCGCCCCATAAGCCCCTATCGGTCTCTATCGGACGAACCTGACGATCGCCCCTTGAAACCATTGAAAAACCCGACAATTCCCAAGCTTACGACGAGGGTTCAATTCCCTTCACCCGCTCCAGCCCGCTGACGGATAAATAGAAGCTGCGTCGCTCGCAGCCGCAGCCCCGGCATTTGACGAATTCCCGCGCCAGGCGTGCAATGTCGCGATTATCATGTCGCGAGAGATTTTGCGGGGATCGTCGTCATGGTCGATTTTGCCGGCAGTCACATCGTCGTTACCGGCGGCACGGGCGCTCTCGGTAGGGCGGTCATCGCCGCATTGCGTACCGCCGGCGCCATTTGCCACGTGCCCAATCTCGTCGCCGCCGAACTCGCCGACTTCCCCTTTGCGAGCGATGCAGGGGTGCACATTGCCGGCGGCGTCGACGTCGCCGACGAGGCGGCAGTCCACCGATTTTACCAGGCGCTGCCGCCGCTCTGGGCCTCGATTCACCTCGCCGGCGGCTTTGCGATGGCCCCGGTCGCCGAAATCTCAGCGGCGGATTTTATCGCGCAGTTCCGCATGAACGCGCTGTCGTGCTTTTTGTGCTCGGCGGCAGCCATCGCCGCGTTCCGCAAGCGCCAGACGCCGGGCCCGGGCGGGGCGCGCGGCGGCCGGATCGTCAACGTCGCGGCGCGACCGGCGCTGGAGCCGCGTCTCGGCGCCGGCATGGTCGCCTATACCGCAGCCAAATCCGCGGTTGCGGCGCTGACCCAGGCGCTCGGACAAGAGACTGTCGACGAGGAGATCTGGGTCAACGCCGTGGCCCCCTCGATCCTCGACACCCCGGCGAACCGGGCGGCGATGGCGGACGCCGACCACAGCCGATGGGTGGCGCTCGCCGACCTCGCCGAGATCATCGCCTTTCTCGCTTCACCGGCAAACCGGGTGACCCGCGGCGCCGTGATCCCGGTTTACGGCGGGTCTTGAGCGCATTCGGCGCCACCCGAGCGTGACCGCGGCGGGATCGGGATGCGAATTCTCGTCCCCGTCGATGGTTCGGCGCCCGCCAATCGAGCGGTTGCCTATGCGACGACGCTCGTCGCCGGCCGGGACGACGCGCTGCTCACCTTGGTCAATGTCCAAGGCCCCGAGACACTCGAAGTGTCGGACGTTTCCGCGGTCATGTCGCGCAAGGCCGATCGCCAGCTCGCGGCACGGCGGTCGAAGACGGCGCTGCGCAAGGCTGCCCGGATCTGCCAAGATGCCCAGGTCAAATTCGAAACGCGCGTCGAACTGGGTCCGATCGCCGAGACCATCGACCGGCTCGCACGCCGACTCGACGTCGATCAGATCGTGATCGGCAGCCGCGGGCTCGGCGCCATCCGCAGGCTGGTTCTCGGCTCAGTCGCCACCAAGGTCGCCCGCCTCGCTCGTGTCCCGGTGACCTTGGTCAAGTGAATCTTCCCGGATCAGTCCGGCCAGCATCGTTGCAGCAATCGCGATACAGCAATGCCTTAACCGCGGTTATAAGACCTATTCCAAAATATCATGCTGCATTGCAGCATAGCCTGCTGTAGGCTCGGTGCGTCCGTTTAAAGAGATAAAGTGCGAGGTTCCGGATGAAACAGCGCCTGATCCATCTCGACCGGATCGCCAGCCAGATGAACGCATGGCTACTCGCGATCGCGATCGGGTTAGGCATGCTCGACCTGACCGTTTTGGTCGCGAAGTGCCTGCCTGCGCTGCCGCCGACGCCAGCCGCCTCTACCGACGAACCGTCATCCCCGACGCCGCCACCCGCATCTTCGGCGGCACGCAGCTGACCACAAGAAAGGGCGGTCCTATCCCTCAGCCGCCGAGCCGCCTGGGTAGGAAGGCATCGGCCCAATCCAGCAACTGAAATTTTTTAACACCACTAATAGATATCTGTTGGCATCGAGTCGCAGGGGTGATACCGTATTTTGTGGGGGTGGATCGGGGGATCCACAGAATGCGGGGGAATCGATGGAAATCACCTGGACTCTGGAGCGAGTCGAGCGCCTGAACCAGCTGTTCGAGGAGGGGCTGCCGACCGCCGAGATCGGCCGCCGCCTGGGCCTTACCAAAAATGCCGTCATCGGGCGGCTGCATCGCAGCGCGATGACGCGGCGCGACCCCGCGCCAAAGCCGGTGCGGCGCAATGTCTTCGAATTCACCGGGCCGAGCTGCATGTGGCCCTACGGTCATCCGAACGACATGAATTTCCGCTTCTGCGGCGCCCGCCCACTGCCCGGCAAGCCCTATTGCGCCGAGCACGCGGCACTCGCCTATGTCCGGCCGAAGGACCAGAAATCCGACGCCGCCTGATCAACCACGGCGCTTGAGGCGGCGCATCGCGCGGTCGATGCCGTCGAGGGTTAGCGGAAACATGCGGTCTTCGGTGATATCGCGGATCATGCCGATGCTGGCGGTGCCGTTCCAGTATTTCTCCGGCACCGGGTTCAGCCATACCGCTCGGGGATAGGCGCCGAACAGGCGGCGCAGCCAGACTTCGCCCGAACTCATCGTTCCAGCGCTCGACGCTGCCGCCCTCCTTTTCGATCTCGTAGGGGCTCATGCTGGCGTCGCCGACCAGCACGATCCGATAGCTGTGGTCGTAGGTGCGGATCAGTTCCATGACCGGCACCTGCTCGACATGGCGGCGGCGCGAGTCGCGCCACACGGTGTCGTAAAGGCAGTTGTGGAAATAGAAGTGGATCAGGTGTTTGAATTCGGAGCGCGCGGCCGAGAACAATTCCTCGCAGATCCGGACATGGTCTTCCATCGACCCGCCGACATCGAGGAACAGCAATAGCTTGACCGCATTGTGCCGCTCCGGCACCAGTTTCAGATCGAGCCAGCCGGCATTGTGCGCGGTCGAGCGCACGGTGCCATCGAGATCGAGTTCGTCGTCGGCGCCCTCCCGCGCAAACTGACGCAATCGGCGCAAGGCCAGTTTGATATTGCGGGTGCCGAGTTCGACGGTGTCGTCGAGGTTGCGGAACTCGCGCCGGTCCCAAACCTTGACGGCGCTGCGGTTTTTGCCCTCCTGCTGGCCGATGCGCACGCCTTCGGGGTTGTAGCCGTGCGCGCCGAAAGGCGAGGTGCCGGCGGTGCCGATCCATTTGCTGCCGCCCTGATGCCGCGCCTTTTGCTCGGCCAACCGCTGGCGCAAGGTTTCCATCAGCTTTTCCCAGCCGCCGAGCGCTTCGACGAGCTTTTTTTCCTCGTCGGTCAGCAGCCGCTCGGCGAGTTTCTTGAGCCACTCTTCGGGGATTTCGGCCTTGGGATCGGATAGGGTTTCAATTCCTTTGAAGCAATGTCCGAAAACCCGGTCGAACCGGTCGAGATGGCGCTCGTCTTTGACCAGCGAGGTGCGCGCGACGTAGTAGAAATCCTCGATCGCAAAGGCGGCGACGCGCTTTTCCATCGCCTCCATCAAAGTCAGGTACTCGCGCAGCGAGACCGGGATCTTGGCCGCGCGCAGCTCGGTAAAGAACGAGAAGAACATCGTCAGGGCATTTCCCGGTGAAGCCGACCTAAAGGGGGTCTGGTTTAAGGCCGTGATCCCTGCCGGATCGCCCGCCACACCCGCTCGGGCGTCGCCGGCATCGGCACGTCGCGGACGCCGAGCGGGGCGAGCGCGTCGAGGATCGCGTTCATGACCGTTGGCGTGCTGGCGACGGTGCCGCCTTCGCCGACGCCCTTGGCGCCGAGCGGATTGGTCGTGCTGGGGACGGGGCTGAAATCAATTGTGATCGACGGCATCGTATCGGCGCGCGGGATGCCGTAATCCATCAAGGTGCCGGTCAACAGCTGGCCGCTGTCATGGTCGTAGACGACATCTTCGAGCAGCGCCTGGCCGGCGCCCTGGGCGACGCCGCCCATGATCTGGCCCTTGGCCAACAACGGATTGATCACGGTGCCGCAATCGTCGACGACGGTGTAGCGGTCGAGTTCGACCGCACCGGTCTCCGGGTCGATCTCGAGCTCGCAGATATGGCAGCCATTGGGGAAACTCGGCAGATCCGAGTTGAAGGCGCCCGCTCCCTGCAGCCCGACCCCGAGCGCCGAGGGTAGGCCGACCGGGATGAACGACATCTGCGCCACCTGCCCGATCGGCATAGACCGGTCGGTGCCTGAAATCGTGAAGGCGCCATCGGCAAAGCTGATGTCGGCGGCATCGGCCTCCATGAAATGAGCGGCAAAGCGCTTGCCGCGCTCGATGACCTCGTCGGCGGCGGCGCGCAGGGCGCTGCCGCCGATCATCATGCTGCGCGAGGCATAGGTGCCGCGGCCGATCGCGACCTCGTCGGTGTCGGCCTGAGCCAGGTGGATCTTGTCTTCGGCTACGCCGAGCCAGTCGCCCACCATCTGGGCATAGGTCGTCTCGTGCCCCTGCCCGTGCGACAGGGTGCCGGCGAGGATCGTCAACTCGCCTGACGGGTCGAAGCGCACTTCCATGCGCTCATTAAAGACGCCGGTATTGTCGACATAGTAGGTGATGCCGCGGCCGCGCAGTTTGCCGGCGGCTTTGCTGTTGGCGTGCCGCACGGCATAGCCGGCCCAATCGGCGAGGGCCTGGCACTTGGCCATCGCTGCGGCGTAGTTCCCGGTGTCGTAGGTCCAGCCGGTGCGCGTCTGATAGGGATAGGCGTCGGAACGGATCAGGTTCCTTTTGCGCAATTCCGCCGGATCGATGTGCATCTCGCGCGCCGCCTGATCGACGAGGCGCTCCATGATGTAAACGGCCTCGGGGCGGCCGGCGCCGCGATAGGGCACGGTCGGCGCGGTATTGGTGAAAACAAGGCTGCTGGTGACCGACACCGCCGGGATGTCGTAGACGGTCGAGGCGAGCTTTAGCGAAAAGATGATCGGGATGGCGCCGGCGCCCTCGATATAGGCGCCGATATTGTGCGAGCCGGTCCAGCGCAGGGCCAGGAACTTGCCGCCGGCGTCGAGCGCCAATTCGGCGGCGACGTTCTGGTCGCGCCCGGCATAATCGCCGAGCAAGGCCTCCGAACGCGTCGGGATCCATTTGACCGGCCGGCCGACGCGGCGCGCCGCCCAGACGAGGATCGCCTCTTCGGGATAGACGTTGCCCTTCATGCCAAAGCCGCCGCCGACATCGCGGGCGACGACGCGAATGCGGCTTTCCGGGACATGCAGGATGTGATGCGCCAGGGTCTGGCGGACGCCGTGCACGTTCTGCGTGCTGGAGTAGAGCAGGTAGCGGCGAGTGCCCGGATCGTAATCGGCGATGCAGCCGCGCGGCTCCATCGTGACCGCGGTGAGGCGGTTGTTGTAGAGCGAGAGCCGCGTGACGTGATGCGCTCTGGCGAAGGCCGCGTCGGCCGCATCGCCATTTCCCAGGCGCATCGTGAACGAGGTGTTGTCGGGGATGCCGTCATGGACCAACGGTGCACCCGGCCGGACCGCTGCTTCGACGGTCACCGCGGCGGGCAATATTTCGTAATCGACCGCGACCAGCTCTGCCGCATCGCGCGCGATCGCTTCGGTTGCCGCAATCACGACGGCGACGCGCTCGCCGACATAGCGCACGCGGCCCTGCGCCAGCGGCGGACGCTTGGTTCGGTAGCCTTTGGGCCCGCCCATATCCTCGGGCATCGCCTCGGGATCGAGGCTGCCAAGCCCGTCGGCCGCCCAGTCCTCGCCGGTAAGCACCGCGTAGACGCCGGGCACCTGCTCGGCCGCGGCCTTATCGATGGAGCGGATCTGCGCATGGGCATGCGGCGAAAACAGAAAGACCGCATGGTTCTGGCGGGCCAGATCGATGTCCGCGACGTAGCGCCCTTGCCCGGTGAGGAACCGGCCGTCCTCCTTGCGCGTGACGGGCTGTCCGATGCCGAAGCGCATGCTGCTCACCTGCCTGTTCCGGGCCGTATCGTTCACCGAGGTCACGCAACTTGCGGACCCGCCTCAGCTTAGCCGCGTTCGCGCCGGTGCAGAAAGGCCAGGCGCTCGAATAGGTGCACATCTTCCTCGTTCTTCAGCAAGGCGCCGTGCAATGGCGGGATCAGCTTTGCCGGATCGCGGGTGCGCAGGGTCTCGGGCGAGATGTCCTCGACCAGCAACAGCTTGATCCAATCGAGCAGCTCGGAGGTCGAGGGTTTCTTCTTCAATCCCGGCGCCTGGCGGATGTCGAAAAAGATTGTCAGCGCCTCGTGCAGCAATTCGTGCTTCAAATCGGGAAAGTGTACGTCGACGATTTGCAGCATCGTCTCGTGGTCGGGGAAGCGGATGTAATGAAAAAAGCAGCGGCGTAAAAAAGCGTCCGGTAATTCCTTTTCGTTGTTCGAGGTGATGATGACAATCGGGCGTTGGCGCGCCTGGATCGTCCGCCGCGTCTCGTAAACGTAAAACTCCATGCGGTCGAGTTCGAGCAAAAGGTCGTTGGGAAACTCGATATCCGCCTTGTCGATCTCGTCGATCAGCAGCACCGGAGCTTCATCGGCCTCGAACGCCTCCCACAGCTTGCCGGGCACGATGTAGTTGGCGATGTCGTGGACCCGCTCGTCGCCGAGCTGGCCGTCGCGCAGCCGCGAAACCGCGTCGTATTCGTAAAGCCCTTGCTGCGCCTTGGTCGTCGATTTGATGTGCCAGGTAATCAGATCCTTGCCGATGCCGCGGGCAATCTCGTGGGCGAGAATGGTCTTGCCGGTGCCGGGCTCGCCTTTGACCAGCAACGGGCGTTCGAGAGCGATCGCGGCATTGACCGCGACCTGCAGATCCGGCGTCGCCACATAACTTTCGGTGCCCTCGAAACGTCGCATGTTGTTTATGCCCCTTGTTATTCGCGCGATGACATAACCTGTGGCGGGGCATGACGCCAGTCCTGCCATGGTCGATCAGCCGGCCCGGCTAGTCGTGCGGCTCGAACCACAATTCGCAGCCATAGTCGATCGTGATCTCTTCGCCGGGTCCGATGTCGGTGATCGCGACCAGGTCGAGCGTATGCCGGGCAAAGTTGCGGTCGACCCGGGCGCGCGGGCGGCTCGCATGGTTGCACAGGCTGACCAGGCCCAGACCCAATGCGCCGCGCCCCTCGCCATCGGGGTCGCCGTCCCAGTGAAAGTAATAGTTGTAGAGGATCGTGCGGTCCAAGAGGCGACATTCCGCCGCCGGCACAATGATCACCGGCGCTGCCTCGACCACGGTTCCGGCCACGATCGGTTCACGCGCGAACACGCCTCGCCCGCGCTCGGGACCGGTGCGGACCTCCACCCGATGGTTTGGAATCGGCGAAAAGCGATCCGGCCTCGCCGCGGCCGACATTCTCCCGCCGTCCGCGGGGATCAGACGTGGTCGTGCGGCCGATCGGCGGTCCCGACCGGCGCCGCCGTGCTCGCCGCGGCAACAGGCGGCGAAACTTGTGCCGGCGCCGACGCGGCTTCGGGTTCGTCCTCCTCGCGCATGCCGGCCTTGAACGCCTTGATGCCCTTGGCGAAGTCGCCCATGACTCGCGGCAGCTTCCCGGCGCCAAACAGAATGAGGATAATGGCCAGGACCACCATCCAGTGCATCAAGCTGAACGAACCCATATCGACGACCTCGGAACCCTGACGAGACGACTTCTCTATAGAGCGCGTCCGCCGAATTGCAAGCTAATGGCGGCGCATCCCCGCGCCGCTCCCCTACGAGGTCGTGCGAATTACCCGAAAATCAAGCCCGCTGAGCCATGGAGCGCCGCCGATGACCGACTTCCCGCCGCCATATCCCGCCGATTGGCCAAGACGCGCGCCTGCCGAAGCGGGGCTCGATGCCGACGCGGTTGCCGCCGCCGCTCGCCACGCCGCCGAACATGAGACGCCGTGGACGCGGGATCTGGCCGAGATGGTGATGAGCGACTTCAGCGAGCGCCCGCCGTGGAACGAGACGCTCGGGCCGGTGCGTCCCCGCGGTGGACCGAACGGCCTGTTGCTGCGCGGCGGCGACATCGTCGCCGAATGGGGCGATACGACGCGGGCCGATATGACGTTCAGCGTCGCCAAGAGCTATCTCTCGATCCTCGCCGGGCTCGCCTGGGACCGCGGGCTGATCGCCGACCCGCACGACAAGGTCTCGCGCACTGTCGATGATGGCGGCTTCGACCCGCCGCATAACGATGCGATCACCTGGCACCATCTGCTGCAGCAGACCTCGGAGTGGGAGGGCGAGCTGTGGGGCAAGCCGGATCTGATCGACCGCAATCGCTCGTCGGCGGGTCGGCCGAGCCTGGCGCCAAAGGGAACTCACCGCGATCTCCGGCCGCCCGGCGGCTTCTGGGAATATAACGACGTCCGGGTCAACCGGCTCAGCCTCGCTCTGCTGCGGCTGTGGCGCCGGCCATTACCCGAGGTATTCCGCGAACTGGTCATGGATCCGATCGGCGCCTCGCCCGATTGGGAGTGGCACGGTTACCGCAATTCCTATGTCGAGATCGACGGGCGCCGGGTGCAATCGGTCTCGGGCGGCGGCCATTGGGGCGGCGGCGTCTTCATCAACGCGCGCGACCAGGCCCGGATCGGCCTGATGCTATTGCGCCGGGGCATGTGGGGCAGCCGCCGCATTCTCTCGGAAGCATGGATCGAGCGGATGCTCGAACCTTGCCCGCTCCATCCGCAATACGGTTATCTGTGGTGGCTCAACACCGATCGCGGTCTTTATCCGAATGCCCCGGCCAGCAGCTACTACGCCCGCGGCGCCGGCGGCAACCTGACCTGGATCGATCCCGAGAACGATCTCGTCGCAGTCCTGCGCTGGACCGATCCGGCGGCGATGGACGGCTTCATGAAGCTGGTCATGGCGGCGATCCGCGCCGACCGGCGCGCCCCCAACCCCGACCGCGGCAAGCGGCCTATCGACCGGCCTTCTTCGTCATCAGGAACCGGCTGGGGCAGGCGGCTCGCCTTCGATTCGGCGAGCACCTCCCAGCCCTGTCGCTTGTAAAAACCCGGCGCCTGAAACGAAAGGGTCGTCAGGATCGCCCGGCTGCAGCCGCGCCGCCTTCCCTCTTCCTCGGCTGCCTTGATAATCCTGGTGCCGAGACCCTGCTTCCGCAGGCTTTCCGGCAGGAAAAAGCGATCGATCCGGAGAAGGCCCAACGAGGTCCCGCCGAGCAGCCCGCCGACAATCTCGCCGGTCTCGGGGTCGGAGACCAGGATCGCCAGAGGTCGCTGATCGCGATAACCCGCCTTTTCGAAATTGTAGGCGCCGAGCCCGTCGCGATGACCAATTCATCCCCCGCGCTGGCCGCGTCGGTCACACCAGCCGGAGCACTCTCCGGCGCGGCATCAGCCGGTTTCCATCGGCAAAGAGGGGTCGACCGCCCACTCGCTCATCGAGGCGTCGTACAGCCTGACCTCAGGATGGCCGAGCATGACCAGCGCCAGCGCATCGGCGCTGGCGGCGATACCGCCGCCGCAATAGGTGATGACCTGTTTGTCGAAGGCGCCGACCGCCTCGAACCGCCGGCGGAGCTCGTCCGCCGGCAGGAATTCGTTGGTCGCAGGGTCGAGCAGGTGCGCGGCGGGCAGATTGACGCTGCCCTTGATACGGCCCGGCCTGCCATAGCTGTTGCCGCCGGTGCCGGCATGCTGCTCGGGCGCCAGCGCGTTCAGCGTGCAAACGCCGCCGTCGCCGATCGCGCGCAGAACCTCGTCCTTGCCGACCATCAGCGGGCGTTGCTCGCGGACGACGAAATTCCCCGGCGGACGCGGTTTTGCCGGGCCGGTCTCGACCGGCCGGCCCTCGCGAGCCCATTTCTGCCAGCCGCCGTTGAGCACCGCCGCGTCGTCGAAGCCGAACACGCGTAACAGCCACCATACCCGCGTCGCCCACCACGGATTGGCGGTGCTGTAGAGCACGACCCGCGTTCCCTCGCCGACACCAAAGCGGCTCATCGCCGCGGCGAACGCCTCAGCCGAAGGCAACATAAAGCGCAACCGCTGGCTGCTGTCGGAAAGATCGGCCTGAAGGTCGATGAACTGCGCGCCCGGAATATGACCCTTTTCGAAATCGGCCCGGGCGGGCACCGCCTGATAGGTCGTCTTCGGGTCGGGAATCAGATTGGTCGTGCAGTCGAAGACGCGCAGATTGGGATCGCTGAGCTCGCGCGCCAGGGTCTCGGTATCGATCAGAAATTCCGGATGGGCAAGACCAGGATCGGCCATAGGGACCTCCTCAGCGCTGCGACGGTAAGGAGGCGGCGATCGCCGGGCGCTGGCGGTGGAAGTCGGTCGCCTGCTCGAAGGCGTGGCCGACGCGCATGACGCCGGCTTCGTCGAACGGCTTGCCGGCGATCTGAAAGGCGAGCGGCAACCCGTCCTCGAAGCCGATCGGCACCGAGAGTGCCGGGGCTGCCGGTCAGGTTGTACGGGCCTGTATAGGACGCCCGCTCAAAGGTCGAATAGGTCGGGACCTAGTCGATCCGCGGCGCCGGGCCGGTCGCGTTGGCCGAGACCGCGACATCGACTCCAGCGAGCGCGCGGGCGAATTCGACGCATAATTCGCGCCGTTGCCGCATTGCCTCGACATAATCCGCCGCGCTCAAAAACGCGCCGAGCGCGATCCGCGCGAACATGTGGTGGCCGAAATCCTGCGGGCGCTCCGAAAATCCTTTTCGTGCAGCGCATAAGCCTCGGCCAGCATGATCAGCCGGTTGGCGTCGACATAGTCGATCAGCGGCGACAATTGCAGATCGACGAGGCGTGCGCCGAGGCTCTCCAAGGTCCGGCAGGCGGCGTCGAAAGCGGCGGTATAGGCAGCGCTCGGCGCGCTGTCGGGCCCGAAATCGGCGACCGCGTCACGCTCGTGGAAATGGCGGATGACGCCGATCGTCATCCCGTCGAGGCGCGGCGTCAGCGCCGCCCGGTAATCCGGGACCGGAACATCGGCCGAGGCCGGGTCCTGCGGGTCGTAGCCGGCCAAGGCCTGCATCATGATCGCGCAATCCTCGACGGTGCGGGTCAGCGGCCCGCAATGGTCGAGCGTATAGGACAGTGGAAAGACGCCGCGCCGGCTGACCCTTCCATAGGTGGGCTTGAGCCCGACGATGCCGTTATAGGCGGCGGGCCCGCGGATCGAGCCGCCGGTATCCGAGCCCATCGCCGCGGCGCAAAGCCCGGCGGCGACGGCGACAGCCGAGCCGCTCGACGACCCCGCCGGATAATGCGCAGTGTTCCACGGGTTGCGCGCCGGCTCGAAGGGCAAGCTGAAATCAGGGCCGCCGATCGCGAATTCGTGCGTCTCTTGCTTGCCGAGCAGGATCGCGCCGGCATCGCGCAGCCGCACCCAGGTTTCGGCGTCCTCGTCGGGCACATGGTCGAGATAGCGCCGCGAACCCGCCGTCGTGCGGATGCCCCGCGTCTTGTAGATGTCCTTGAGGCCGATCGGGATGCCGTGCAGCGGCCCGCGCGACCTGCCCGCGGCAAGATCGCGCGCGGCGGCGAGGGCTTGGTCGCGCAGCACCAGGACATAGCTGTGCAATTCGCCGTCGAGTGCCGCGATGCGTTCGAGATAGGCCTCGGTCAGCGCGACCGGGGAAAGGCTGCCGTCGGCGATAACGCGGCTCGCCTCGGCGATAGTCAGTTGGGTCGGATCCATCGCCGCCGCTCACGCTCTCGGGTGGACGAAGATGTGGGCGGGCTCGGCCGCCCGATCGCGCGGCCGCCGCACCGAGCGTTGCATGCGCTCGACTTGGCGATAGGCCTGGCGCAATTCCTCGAACTGCTCCGGTGTGAGCTTCAACCCCGCGCGCTCGACCAGAACCGCGAAGCGCTCGGCTGAAATCGACTGCTCGGCCATGACGGTCCTCTACTCCGCCGCTTGCGCGGTCGGCAGCGCGTGGAAATTCTTCGGCAGACCGGCTTTGGCGATGGCGCCGTATTGGACGACGTTCGGCAACGCGCCGTGCACCAGCTCGCGGACCTCGACGAGCCGGTCGAGATCGATCCCGGTCTCGAAGCCCATCGCCTCGAGCATGAACACCAAATCTTCGATGACGATGTTGCCGGTGGCGCCCGGCGCATAAGGGCAGCCGCCGAGCCCGCCCAGCGAGGCGTCGAAGGCGCGCGCGCCGGCATTGAGCGCCGCCAGCACATTGGCGAGGCCGAGCCCGCGCGTGTCGTGGAAATGGCCGCCGACCGGCAGCGGGGCGACATCGGCCATGACCCGGCGGAAAACGCGTTCGACCGCCGCCGGCTGGCCATAGCCGACCGTATCGGCGAGCATGATCGCATCCGCCCCGGCCTCGGCGACCTCGACCGCGATCCGGCGCACCCGGTCTTCGTCGACCGCCCCCTCGATCGTGCAGCCAAAGGCGGTGGCGAGCCCGCAGGTCAGGCGCGGGCGCTTGCCCTCGGCGGCCGTGTGGCACAGCGCCACCACTCGCCGGAAATCCTCGACAAATTCCTCGGTGCTGCGGCGGACATTGGCGCGGTTGTGCCCCTCGCTGACCGACAGCACGAAATTCATCTCGTGCACGCCGAGCGCCAGGCCGCGCTCGGCACCCTTGAGGTTCGGGATCAGCGCCGACACGGTGAGCCCCGGCAAGGACAGTGCATGGCGCACCACCGCCTCGGCGTCGGCGAGCTGCGGCAGCAATTTGGGCGGGACGAACGAGCTGACCTCGATTTCGCGCACGCCGGCGGCATGCTCGGCGTCGATCCAGGCGATCTTCTGCTCGGTCGGCATGATCTCGGCGAGGCTCTGCAGCCCGTCGCGCAAGCCCACTTCGCGGACAAAGGCACGTTCGCGCATTCTCTCCTCCCGATAATGCTCGCGGCGAAGCTAGTCCCGGTGCGCCATTCGGGCAACCGTCTCAGACGACGTGCTCCGGGGTCAGCGCGCAGATTTCGTCGGTGTCGGCGAGCTCGATCTGAAGCGTCGCATGGGCGATGCCGAAGCGGTCGTGCAGCTCGTGCGTCATCGCGTTGAGTGCTGCGTCGCCGGGGTGGCCGCCCGGCATCACCAGATGGCAGGTCAGCGCTGTCTCGGTCGTGCTCATGCCCCAAATGTGCAGATCGTGCAACGCGGTCACCCCCGGCAGCGTCGCGAGGCAGGCGCGCACGGCATCGGCGTCTAGCCCTTCCGGCACCGCGTCGAGGGCGAGGCCGATCGCGCTTTTCAACAATCCCCAGCTGCCGATGACGATGACCGCGGATACGACGAGGCTGCCCGCCGGATCGAGCCACAGCCAACCGGTCAACCCGATCGCGATCCCGGCCGCGACGACGCCGGCGGTGACCAGCGTATCGGCGGCCATGTGGACAAAGGCGCTCTTGACGTTGAGGTCGCGTGCTCGGCCCGAAGCGAACAGCAGCGCCGTCCCGCCGTTGACCACGATCCCGACCGCCGCGACCCCGATCATGATTCCACTTGCGACCGGAACCGGATCGGCAAAGCGCAACACCGCCTCCCAGGCGATGCCGCCAGTGACCACCAGCAAAATGACGGCGTTGGCGAGTGCGGCGAGGATCGAGGTCGAGCGCAGCCCATAGGTAAACCGGCCGCTCGGCTGACGCTGGCTCAGCATCGCGGCACCCCAGGCCAAGGCGAGGCTGAGCACGTCGCCGAGGTTGTGCCCGGCATCGGCGAGCAGCGCCAATGACCCGGAAACCACCCCGGCCGCCGCCTCGATCAGCACGTAGGCGACATTGAGGGCGATCCCGATCGCGAAAGCCCGCCCGTAATCCGGCCGGCCGTGCCCGTGCGAGGAATGCCCGTGGGCGGAGTGATCGTGCTGCATGCGGGGCAACTCGTCCAATACCCGCTAACAGTATAATCGAAAATTACGGCTCGACGAAAAGTTGGAAGCGTTCGGGCGGGGACGCCGATCGGGTAGCGCCTAGGATTGAGATTCCATAATGGGGGGCAAGCGGTAATTCGGCCACCGAGCCGACCGCGAGGTTTCGCCCGAAGCAGCCCCTTTGGATGTCCGAAGGAACCGGTGAAGGAGGCGCAGCCGCGTAGATCCGGCCCGGCCCGCGTCAGGGGCCTCGCCGAGCCACTCCTCGTGCCAGCTCTTGTTCGCAATTGATACACCGCCTCGCCGATCGAGCATGGCGCAGCTTGAATAGACCGCCCGGCGCTATTATAGTTAAGCAGTTAACATCCCGCACTTTGGCCCTGATCATCGAACGCGGAGGGTTGGCGCCTTGCAGGTCCCCCCCAACGCTCTGTCGGACTACCTTACGCGCCGGGTTCGTCAGTCGATGCATCCACTATTATTGCACTGAACGTCGAACAGCATCATAGTGAGGAAGATACTTTCACCTTAACTAGGTACCGTCAATTTGCACGACATCTGGATAGAGCTGCGGTGGATATTCTAGATATTGGCTGCAATACTGGGCGTGGCGGCGCCGTACTCAAGTCCGCATTGCCGGCCTCGCGCCTAGTAGGCGTAGACTGCGTACCCGAACGGGTTAAACGCGTCGACCCTGCCATCTATGAGAAAGCAATATGCTCGTTCACCACCTCAATTGACCTTCCGAATAGCTCCTTCCATGCAATCGTTGCTGGAGAATTTATTGAGCATTTGCCTCCGATGGAGGTGTCTCCTTCGCTCAGTGAGTTCTTTCGGCTTTTGCGCCTCAACGGACAAATTGTGCTCACCACTCCGCATCCACGTTTTATTTTAAGGCGCTTCGGGGTCGGCAGCGTGCTGCTGGATCCCGCGCACCTATCACAGCATACCCCGAGAAGCTTGTGTCGTCGCCTGGAGGATATGGGATTTACACGCATTAAAGTCCGCGGTAGCGGCCGTGTCTGCCAACTTGTCGGCGAGCATTTTCCTGTTCGAGCTGTATACGGAAGCTATCTCGTAAAGGCCGTTAAGCTATAACCGATGATGGTTGTACGAAACCAGCGGTGCCCTTGACTTTCCGTTACTGGGAGCCTTGGCTCTCCGTGATTGTGCTCTCGCACAATCGTGATCGATGGCTTGACGCGGCACTCCAGTCGCTTGTCGATCAGAATGACGCCGGAATCGAGGTTCTTGCAATCGACAGCAGCGCAGATGACACGTGTTGGCGCATTATCAATGCTTACAATAGTAAGCTAAGCATAAGAGCTGAACGACGTGTAGACCTTGTATCACAGGGACAGAAAGTCAACTTCGGTGTGACGCAGGCACAAGCGGATTACATCTGCATCTTACACGATGATGATCTTTGGGCTGCAGGGCGGTGTCAAGAACTGAAGAAGTGGATTTCGATTTTTACCAAAGTTGTGATGCACCTTCATCCGTCCTATATCATCGATGAATGGGGAAGAACGCTAGGAATTTGGCGATGTCCTCTCAGTTCCGACCAACCCATATCCCCAGAAAGCATGTTAGAATGCCTACTCGTTCAGAACTTCATTGCAGCACCGGCACCGACGTTTCGGCGCGACGCCTTTGTGAGCGCCGGCGGTATGGATAATCACCTTTGGTTCACGCCAGATTGGGACCTTTGGATAAAAATTGCAGCAACAGGAGACACTTTTTATCATCCTATTCCGCTGACATATTATCGAATTCACAACAGTTCGGTTACGGCGCTCGGAAGCAGGGATGTTAGTGAGTTCCAAAAGCAACATGAGATCGTTTTAGAACGTCATTTGCATAGACTTGACGAACCAAGGCGTAAGCGAGTCCTGTCCCTCGGGCAAACGTCCATGACCGTAAATACGGCACTTGCAGCGGCCGCTCAGGGAAACTACGGTTATTTAGGCAATGCCTTATCCGCTCTGTGGGGACTCGGACCAGGAGGCATACGAGATTATATAACTACTTCACGAATCGTCGACAGGCTCATGCCCAGAGCCCAGTCTCTTGTGGCTGGAAAATTATCCAAGAAAGCAAAGTAACCGCGATTTTATTCAAGAAGGTTAGAAACCCATTTTACACTGATCGCGAGATGAGGCATCGGCACCTGAAATCACCTGACAGCACGAGCGACCGTAGAGGGTCGGGAACCGAAATTCACCTTAGTCACGGCTGCCGATTGCGGGGCTTGACAGCGGCCGGCCGGCGCGCGGAGATGCGGCGAGGAGGAACCCGCCATGCTCGACGCCTATATCTATAACGCCTTGCGCACCCCCTTTGGCCGCCATGCCGGCGCGCTCGCTCGGATGCGGCCCGACGACATGCTGGCCTCGGTCATTTCCGCCGTCGTCGAGCAGAGCCCGTTCGATCCGGCCAAGATCGAGGATGTGGTCGTCGGCTGCGCCAACCAGGCCGGCGAGGACAGCCGCTGCGTCGGGCGCCATGCCGGCCTGCTCGCCGGGCTGCCGATCGAGGTGGCGGGCTCGGTCTTGCAGCGCAATTGCGGCAGCGGGCTCAACGCCATCGTCATGGCGGCGCAGGCGATTACCTGCGGCGAGGGTGAGACCTTCGTCGCCGGCGGCGTCGAGAGCATGAGCCGTGCCCCCTATGTGATGAACAAGGCGGAGAGCGCCTTCGGTCGCGACGGCCGCGTCTTCAACTCGACGATCGGCGCGCGCTTTCCGAACCCGAAGATCGAGCGTCAGTTTGGCGCCGACACGATGCCCGAAACCGCAGACAATCTGGCGCGCGACTATCAGATCACCCGCGAGGCCTGCGATGTGTTCGCCGCGGGCTCGCAACGAAAATACGCGGCCGGCAAGGCCGACGGCTTCTTCGAGGGCGAGATCCTTGCCGTCGAGGTGCCGGGCGGCCGCGCCGGGCCGGTCAAGGTTGCCGAGGACGAACATCCGCGCCCGCAGACCGATCTCGCCGCACTCGCCCGCTTGCGGCCGTTGCAGGAGGGTGGGGTGACGACCGCCGGCAATGCCTCGGGCATCAATGACGGGGCGGTGGCGATGATCGTCGCCAGCCGCAAGGCCGGCGACGCGGCCGGGGCCGAGCCGCTCGCCCGCGTCGTTGCCAGCGGCGTCGCCGGGGTCCCGCCGCGGATCATGGGGATCGGCCCGGTCGAAGCCTCGAAAAAGGCGCTGGCTCGCGCCGGGCTCAGCCTCGCCGACATCGACGTGATCGAGATCAACGAGGCCTTCGCCGCCCAGGTGCTGGCCTGCCTGCGCGGGCTCGACCTGCCGTTCGACGACAGCCGGGTCAACCAGAACGGCGGCGCGATCGCGGTCGGCCATCCGCTCGGCGCCTCGGGTCCGCGCATCGCGCTGACCGCCGCACGCCAATTGCAGCGCACCGGCGGCCGCTATGCCCTGGTGACGATGTGCGTCGGCGTCGGCCAAGGCATCGCCGCGGTGCTCGAACGGGTCTGACGCGGCCCTGGCCGCAGCGGCCCTGATGCAGCGGATCGTCGTCCTGGGGGCTGGCTTTGCCGGCCTGTGGGCCGCGATCGGCGCCGCTCGCAAGCTCGATGAGCTCGGCATCGCCCCCGACCGGGTCGAGATCACGCTCGTCGACCGCAGCCCATGGCATTCGATCCGCGTGCGCAACTACGAGGTCGATCTCGACGCAACAAGGGTCCCACTCGACGATGTGCTGAGGCCGATCGGCGTCAAGCGCATTCAGGCCGAGGTAACCGGCATCGACTTCGCAAGCCGGCAGGTCGCATGTTCGGGACCGGACGCGCCAAGTCTCTTGCCCTATGACCGGTTGGTCTTCGCCCTCGGCAGCAGGCTCGCCCGCCCGCCGATCCCGGGCCTCGACTCTCACGCCTTCGATGTCGACACCTACGACGCCGGCTGCCGGCTCAACGCCCACATCGCGGCGTTGCCGGAGCGAGCGCCATCTCCGGGGCAGTGGACCGCGCTGATCATCGGCGGCGGCCTGACCGGCATCGAGGTCGCGACCGAGATGCCTGGGAAATTGCGCGCGGCCCTCGGGAGTGCGCCGGGCACGCCACGCGTGATCATTGCCGACCGGCAACCGTGGATCGGCTCCGATATGGGCGAGGAGGCGAGCGCCATAATCGACGAGGCGCTCACGGCGCTCGGCATCGAGACCCGGCCCGGCGTCTCGGTCGCCGCGATCGACGAAGCCGGCGCCACCTTGACCTCGGGCGAGCGCATCGCCGCCGCGACAATCGTCTGGTGCGCCGGGATGCAGGCGCATCCGCTGACGACACTCTTCCCGGTCGAGCGCGATCGGTTCGGCCGCGTTCCGGTCGATCCCTTTCTCAAGGTCGAGGGCATGCCGGCCGAGTTTGCGACCGGCGACGCCGCCTGGTTTGCGATCGACGGCAGCCATTCCTGCGTGATGTCGTGCCAGCACGGTCGGCCGATGGGCCGCTTCGCCGGGCACAATGTCGTCTGCGACTTGCTGGGCCTGCCGATGTTGCCGCTCCAAATCGACTGGTACACGACCATTCTCGATCTCGGTCCTTGGGGAGCGGTCTGCACCGAGGGCTGGGATCGCCGCGTCGCGACCACAGGGGCTGCCGCCAAGCGCACCAAAGAGACCATCAACCGTCAGCGCATCTATCCGCCGCGTTCCGGCGACCGCCGAGAGATTCTCGACGCGGCGGCTCCGATCGTCCAGGCGCCACCCGCCTTCTTTCGCTGAGGCTGACCTATGCCGGAGATCGGATTATTCGAGGCGATCTATTCGGCGCGCTCGTTGCGCCGCCTCAAGCCCGACCCGGTCCCCGAGGCGCTGATCACCAAAATCCTCGATGCCGCGATCCGCGCCCCGTCCGCCGGCAACGCGCAAAACTGGGCCTTTGTGGTCGTTCGCGATCCCGAGCAGCGGCGCAAACTCGGCGCCATCTACCGCAAGGCCTCCGACATCGCCGCAGCCATGTATGCGGCGCGCGGCCGGCCGGCCCACCTCACTGAGCAGCAATTCGCTCGGATGCTGGGAGCGGGCGGGCATCTATGGGAGCACATCGGCGAGGCTCCGGTGCTCCTTGTCCCGTGCCAGCACCTCCCGGTGGTGCCGCCGCGCGAGTCGCTGCCGCCCGACATTGCCGCCGGCTACGCGAACGAACTCGCTTATGCCGACCGCATTCGCGGCGCCAGCATCTACCCTGCCGTGCAGAATATCCTGCTCGCCTGCCGCGCCCTCGGTCTCGGCACCGTGATCACCACCAACCACATCCGCTGCGAGGGCGAGGTCAAGACCCTGCTCGGCATCCCCGACGACGTCGCGACCTTTGCGCTGATGCCGATCGGCTGGCCCCTCGACAAGTTCGGCCCGCTGACCCGCCGCCCGCCGGCGGAGGTCAGCCATGCCGACCGCTGGGGAACCCCCTGGCCCGGCTGAGTTTTATCGGCCGCCTCGCGGTCTCCAGCTATTGCCGGGTGTACTTCACCACACGGCGCACCCGGCCCCATTCGCCCGGCTGCACGACGTAAAGATCCTTGTGCGAGTCGCACCAGATCCCGTGGCAGGAGCGGTTGACCGGGCCGTCGCCCCAGCGCGCCAGCCTCTCGCCGTCGAGAGTCAGGATGCTGATCATGCCGCCATTGTGCTCGGGGATGTAAACGGTGTCTTCGTCATCGACATAGAAGAACGCCGGGCCAATCAGCTCGGTCGGCCACACGCTCAGCAGCTTGCCGTTCTGGTCGAAGACCTGCACCCGATCGTTTTCGCGGTCGGCCACCAGCAGACGCCCGCGCCGGTCGATCCATACCCCGTGCGGCAGGTTGAATTGCCCCGGCGCAGTTCCCGGCTCGCCCCAGGAGAAGAGGTATTTCCCGTCCGCCGAGAATTTGTGGACGCGGGCGTTGCCGTAGCCGTCGCTCATGAACATCTCGCCGCTGGGCGCAAAGGCGATGTCGGTCGGCAGGTTGAACGGGCCGCCGCCATGCGTCACCTGCTTATAGGCGGCCGAACTGAACTGGTCCGGCGGCACGCCGGTGTCGGAGCGCTCGCCTTTGACGCCGATGGTCTGCAACAGCTTGCCATCGGTGGTGAATTTCATGAACTGGCCGTGGTACTCGTCGGTGAGCCAGACGAAATCGTTCTCGTCGATGCGGATCGCATGGGGAAAAGAAAACAATCCTGCGCCCCATGACGACAGGAAGTTGCCGTCCCGGTCGAAGATCACCACCGGATGTTCGGCGTTTCGGTTGAAGCAATAGACCCGGTCCTGAGAATCGACTGAAACCGCGCACGCCCTGACCTCTACATTGGCCGGAGGGCTTCATCCAATTCTCGTTGACGTTGTAGGTGTATTTGCCGGTGCCGACGACGGGATCCATCATTTCCCCCTTCCCATTTTCTGTGATCGTGGAGGACTGCATCGGGACGACTATAGCAGGGACCGCGCCCGAGAGGTTCGATAAACGCTGTGCCGGCGATCTGCTCGCGCCGGCACCTTGGTTCTGGTAGATTGGAGCGTCATGCGCCGCGGGGAAGGCGTGCGTTGGATTGCGGAGACAGCGAATTCGCGCCAATCTTCGCTTCGACGGCAATGAGTGGAACCTAGACGCGTTCTCGTAGAGGCGGCTTCGACAAAAGGATGACGATCATGGCCGATGACCAGATGATGTCGCAGATGTCCAGAAAAGCCGGGTTCATCGCAGCACTCGATCAGAGCGGCGGCTCGACGCCAGGGGCGCTGCGCCTTTATGGCATTCCCGACAGCGCCTACGCTGACGACCAGCAGAAGATGTTTCGGCTGATCCACGAGTTCAGGGTGCGAATGATGACCGCGCCCGCCTTTACCGGCGACAAGGTCATCGGCACGATCCTGTTCGAAGGGACGATGGACGGCGAGGTGCGCGGCAAGCCGACGCCTTCGTATCTGTGGGAAGACCGGGGCGTTGTGCCGATTGTCAAAGTCGACCGCGGGCTCGAATCCGAAAAGGACGGCGTCCAGCTGATGCGGCCGATGCCGCAGCTTGATCAGCTGTGCGAGCGCGCGGTCAAGCTCGGTGTCTTTGGTACCAAGATGCGCTCGGTGATCAACCTCGCCAACAAGGACGGGATTGCCGCGATTGCGGCACAGCAGTTCGAGTTTGGCGACCAGATTGCCCGCCACGGGCTGATGCCGATCCTCGAACCCGAGGTGTCGATCAAGAGCCCCGACAAAAAGGGCGCCGAGGCGATCCTTTGCGATGAGCTCAAAAAACGCGCCGACGCACTGCCGGCGGGCCGGCAGGTCATGTTCAAGCTGACCTTGCCCGATGTTCCCGATCTTTATAAGCCGCTGGTCGACCACCCGCGCTGCGCCCGGGTCGTGGCTCTTTCCGGCGGCTACAGCCGAGCCGACGCGTGCCAAAAGCTCGCCGCCAATCACGGCATGATCGCAAGCTTCTCCCGCGCCCTCGCCCAGGATCTGAGGGTGTCGATGAGCGACGCCGAATTCGAGGCCGCCCTAGCGCAATCGATCGACGAGATCTACAGCGCCTCGACCGCCAAGGCCTGAGGAGCGCAGAATCGTGGATCAAGATCATCAGGATCTATCAGGGTTAAGGATTGATCCCGGAGCCCGTACCCCAAATCGGTCGGCTCCTCTCGTCATTCCCGCGAAAGCGGGAATCCAGGGCAACCGACGCAGCACTTGATCCCTGGGTCCCCGCTTTCGCGGGGACGACGGGGAGTAGGGAAACAAGAATGGCGTTAGCACGCAGCGGATCGGCTGAAGACCGGGCGACGACGCGGCTTTACCTGATCACGCCGCCGGCGCTCGATCCCGACCGATTTGCGAAGGAACTCGAAGAGGCGCTGGCGGGCGGCGATGTCGCCTGCCTGCAATTGCGGCTCAAGGACGTTGCCGACGACGCGGTTCGGCGCGCTACCGCGGGTATTGCAGCCGATCGCGCAGGCGCACGATGTCGCCTTTATCATGAACGACCGCCCCGACCTCGCCGCCGAGCTCGACTGTGACGGCGTCCATGTCGGCGAGGAGGATATGCCTTATGCCGAGGCGCGGCGCCTGCTCGGCCCGGACCGGATCGTCGGGGTGACCTGCGGCGACAGCCGGGACCGCGCCATTACCGCCGCCGAGGCCGGCGCCGATTATGTCGCCTTCGGCGCGTTTTTTCCGAGCATGACAAAGACTGCGACCAAGCACCGCGCCGATCCCGAGGTGCTGCGCGACTGGAGCGAAACGACGGTCGTGCCGTGCTGCGCGATCGGCGGCATCACCCAACAGAATTGCGGACCCCTGGTCGAAGCCGGCGCCGATTTCCTCGCCGTCATCGGCGCGATCTGGTCCTATCCCGCCGGCCCCCGCGCCGCCGTCGCCGACTTCAACGAAGTGTTCGCCAGATACGGGAGGGCTTTTCGCCGGTAGAAAAGTCCCGCAGCGGCTCTTGGAGCGAAAGTGCTGATCGCCGTGCTGCCCTTTGGATGCGCAGCGGGGGACAAACGCCTGCAAGTGAGCCTATTTCATTCTACCGGCGCCCACAGCACATCTTCGATATGGTGGGCGGCGGTGCGCAGCATGACCAGGCGGTCGAAGCCGAGCGCGATGCCGGCTGAGGGCGGCAGGCCGTATTCGAGGGCGGCGAGGAAATCCTCGTCGATCGGGTAGGTTTCGCCGTAGAGCGCCTGTTTCTTGGCTTGGTCGGCGCGAAAGCGGGCGCGCTGCTCGGCCGGGTCGGTCAATTCGCCAAAGGCGTTGGCGAGCTCGAGGCCGCAGACATAAAGCTCGAAGCGCTCGGCGAGGCGGGGATCGGCGGGGTTGCGCCGCGACAATGCCGCCATCGACGCCGGGAAATCGTACAGCACCGTCGGCGCGCCGATGCCGAGATGGGGTTCGATCCGGTCGAGGAAGATGCGGAAATAGAGCGCCTCCCAATCGTCGCCCGGATGCGGCTCGACGCCGATCCGACGCGCCTCGGCAGCCAGCAATCCGACATCAGGATCGAGCGGGTCGGGCGCCGTCGCCAGAATGTCGATGCCGCAATGTTGCTGGAACGCTTCGGCCACGCTGATTTCTTGCCAGGCCCGCCCGGCATCGGCGGTGCGCCCGCGCCATGCCAACGCCTGGCCGCCGGCCGCCGCCTGGCACGCGCACAGCAGGCCAACGCAGTCCGGAAGCAGATCGCGCCATGAAGCGCCGGCCCGATACCATTCGAGCATCGAAAATTCGGGATGATGGGTGGCGCTGCGCTCGCCGTCGCGAAAGACATGGGCGAGCTGCCAGATCTGCGGCATCCCGGCGACCAGCAGTTTTTTCATCGCAAATTCCGGGGAGGTATGGAGATACCGGCGCAATGACCGGCCGTCGCGCGGGTCGTGCAATTCGGTGGCAAAGGCCTTCAAATGCGGTTCGAGCCCGGGGCTCACTTGGAGCGCCGGCGTATCGACCTCGACAAACCCTCGCGCTGTGAAAAACGCGCGTGCCGCGGCCAGAATGCGACCGCGCTTTTCCAGCCGTCCACGGCGCAATGCAAAGCGCTCCGGTCGCCACCATTGCTCCACCACTTCGCCGCTCCGTCTTGTCGTAAGCTCGGCCCGTGCTAATGTCTGGGCAGCAATCGCGCCCGATCCAAGCGCCCTTCCAGGACTATTGTCATGAAGATCAACGCCATCGACATCAAGCCGGGCAACGTCCTCGAATACCAGGGCAAATTGTGGATCGTGCTGAAGCGAGAGCTGGTGCAGCCGGGCAAGGGCGGCGCCTTTGCCCAGGTCGAGATGCGCGATTTACGCGGGTGGAACCAAGCTCAACGACCGCTTTCGCACGCAGGAGACGGTCGAGCGCGTTCGCCTCGACGAAAAGGAGATGCAGTTCCTGTTCATGGAGAACGCACAGGCAACCTTCATGGACAATGACAGCTTCGAGCAGATCTCGATCCCGGCCGAGATGATCGGCGAGCCGGCCGATTTTCTGCGCGACGGCATGGTGTGCACGGTGATGCTGCACGAAGGCACGCCGCTCTCGGTCGAGCTGCCGCCGAGCGTGGTGATGGAGGTGGTCGAGGCCGATCCGGTCGTGCGCGGCCAGACCGCATCGTCCTCCTACAAGCCGGGCAAGCTCGACAACGGGCGCCGGGTCTTGATCCCGCCCTACATCGAGGCCGGCACCCGCATCGTCGTCAACACCGCCGACGGCAGTTATATGGAACGGGCGAAGGACTGAGCGTCAGGCGCGGTCATGGTGATGCGCTCGCCGGTCTTGAATGTGATGGCGAATGCCGCGTTGAAGGCGGCGCGCGGCCTGTTGCGCGATTTCGGCGAGGTCGAGCAGCTCCAGGTCTCGGTCAAGGGCCCGGGCGATTTCGTCTCGACCGCCGACCTCAAGGCCGAGCGCACCATCAAGAACGAGCTGACCCGCGCTCGCCCCGGCTATTCGCTGCTGTTCGAGGAGGGCGGCGCCGAGACGGGATCGGACCCCCACCACCGCTGGATCGTCGATCCGCTCGACGGCACGACCAATTTTCTGCACGGCATCCCGCACTTTGCGATCTCGATTGCGCTCGAGCGCGATGGCGAGATCGTTGCCGGCCTCGTCTACGACCCGGTCCGCGACGAAATGTATTCGGCCGAAAAGGGCCTCGGCGCCTACGTCAACGATCGCCGGCTCAGAGTATCGGCGCGGCGGCGGCTCGCCGAGGCGGTGATCGGCACCGGTATGCCGTTCGCCGATCGTGGCGATCGGCCGGCCTATCTCGCAAGCCTGGCCGCAGTCATGGCTGCGACCAGCGGGGTGCGCCGCATCGGCGCGGCGGCGCTCGATCTCGCCTACGTGGCCGCCGGCCGGTTTGAGGGGTTCTGGGAATTCGGGCTCGCGCCGTGGGACATCGCCGCCGGGTTTCTGCTGGTGCGCGAGGCGGGGGGTTATGTCAGCGATCTGTCCGGTGGCCACGCGATGATGACGAGCGGCGACGTGCTGGCCGCCAACGATCACCTGCATTTGCCGCTGGCGGCGCTGATCCGGGATGCGATGCGCACCTCCCGGGCGGCGGCCGAATAGCGACACCGCCCTCGGGAACCTCGCTGCCCGAGACCGGGCTCATCCGACTAAGAGTGCGGCAACCAATTCTATGGTAGTCTCCCGGGAGACCGGGTTTGGGGGTGGCGGTGGAAATGTGCATCGTGCTCAGCCGGCTTGCCGCGCCTTCGGACCTGGTGAGAGCTTCGCGATGACCAGCCGATCGGGTCTTTCTTCATGAACCGCTCGCGCCGCTTCCTGGTGCGGATGGTGGTGTTTCTGGCGTTGGTGGCCGCGCTGGCGATGGCGCTCGGGCGTCCGCTGGTGGCGGCCTTCATGGGCAATCCCGGGGTCAACGGCGTCATTATCGGCATCCTAATTGCCGGCATCGCCTATATTTTTCGTCAGGTGCTGCTGCTCGATCCCGAAATTGATTGGATCGAGAATTTTCGGCATTTGGAGGCGGGCGGCGAGGAAGCGGTGGCGGGCCGCCGGCCAGCGCGCCCGGCTGCTCGCACCGATGGCGCGCATGCTGGGTGCGCGCCAGGTCGGGCGGGTCAGCCTGTCGACGAGTTCTTTGCAGACCCTGCTTGACGGTATCGGCTCGCGCCTCAACGAGACCCGCGAGACCTCACGCTATCTGATCGGCGTGCTGATTTTTCTAGGCCTTCTAGGGACTTTTTACGGGCTTCTGGAGACGGTGCGGTCGGTCGGCGGGGTGATCGGCGGATTGAACGTCGGCGGCAGTGATCTCGCCGGCGCCTTCGCCAACCTCAAATCGGGGCTGGAATCGCCGCTGGCCGGGATGAGCACCGCGTTCAGTTCGTCGCTGTTCGGGCTCGCCGGCAGTCTCGTGCTGGGTTTTCTCGACCTCCAGGCGGGTCAGGCGCAAAACCGCTTCTACAATGATCTGGAAGAGTGGCTGTCGACTTACACGCGGCTTGTCGGGCGGTGGTCTGGGCGATGGCGGAGACGCCGCGGTCCCGGTCTATATCCAGGCGCTGCTCGAACAAACTGCTGACAGCCTGGAAAACCTGCAACGCATCCTCGCCCGCGGCGAAGAAAGCCGCATCGGCGCCAATTCCACCCTAACCGCTCTGACCGATCGCCTCGGCCTCCTCGGCGACCAGATGAAGGCCGGGCAGATGCTGATGCTGCGGCTCGCCGAGAACCAGCTGGAACTGAAACCGGCGCTCGCCCGTCTCGGGGATATCGCCGAAGGCGCGGTCGGGCACGACGACGCGCTGCGCGGTCATCTGCGCAATATCGAGGCATATACCGCGCGACTGATCGAGGATTTGGCGCAGGGCCGGGCGCAAAGCGTGCAGGAATTGCGCGGCGAGATCCGCATCCTGGCCCGCACCATCGCCGCGCTGGCCGAAGAAGGTCGGCGCTGAGCGCGGACGGGCTGCTGAGCCATGCCGATCGCCCGAAGAAATCCCCGCCGATCGAGCATCGACATTTGGCCGGGCTTCGTCGACGCCCTGGCGCAGCTGTTGATGGTGATCATCTTCATTCTGTTGGTGTTCACCGCCGGCCAATTCTATCTCTCGGCGGCATTGTCGGGGCGCGACCAAGCCCTGCACAAATTGCAGCAGCAGGTCGACCAGCTCGCCGATCTGTTGTCCCTCGAGCGACACAGCAACGCGGACCTCCGTCTTGGTGCGACACAGCTGACCGCTCAGCTGAAGAGCGCCCAGGCCGAACGCGACCGGCTGACCGCGCGGGTCGCAGAACTCACCGCCAAGGCCAAGGAGGCGGCGACGCAAACCGAGCAGGCGACGGGCCAGCTTGCGGCAGAAAAGCAGATCAGCGCCGACGCCCTCTCTCAGGTCGACCGGTTGAACGCGCAGATCGCGGCCTTGCGCCAGCAGCTTTCGGCCGTCGCCGCGGCGCTCGACATTTCCGAGTCCAAGGTCAAAACGCAGCAGGTCCAGATCGCCGATCTCGGCCAGAAGCTCAACATTGCGCTGGCCGCCAAGGTCGAAGAGCTCGCCCGTTACCGCTCTGAGTTCTTCGGCCGGTTGCGCGAAATCCTGGGGAACCGGCCGGATATCCGGGTCGCTGGAGACCGCTTTGTGTTTCAGTCCGAGGTCTTGTTTGCGCCGGGCAGCGCCGATCTGAGCGACTCCGCCAAAAAGGAACTCGACCCGGTCATCGCTGCGCTTAAACAGATCGCCGCTGAGATCCCGCCCGACATCAAATGGATCCTGCTGGTCAACGGACACACCGACCATCGTCCGATCGACACCCCGCAGTTTCCCTCGAATTGGGAGCTGTCGACGGCGCGCGCGCTGTCGGTCGTGCGCTATGCCATCAGTCAGGGCATCCCCGCGGACCGGCTCGCCGCGGCGGGTTTCGCCGACACCCAGCCGATCGATCCGGGAGATACCGCCGACGCCTATAGGCGCAACCGGCGCATTGAACTGAAGCTGACGGAACGCTGACGCATCCGTCGCCGCGCGGGGGTGTAAGCCTCTTAGATTATTCGAGGGCGATCTGCGGTCCGGCGGCGCCGCTGAGCAGGCGCTTTAAGTGAAATCCAACCAGATGATCCTCGCTGCGCAGGCCGAGCAGAGCGGCGAAAGCCGGCATCGCCGCCGGATCCTCGGCTTCGAGCTTGGCGAATGCGTCGAGATAGGACCGGGTCGCGGGATCGTCAAAGGCCTCGGCCGAGAGCGGCTCGAACGCTCGCAGCGGTTCCTTGCGACCGCGCAGCAGCAGATCGCCGACCGGCCTTCCCTTGAATCCCGCGACGCGGCTCGCCACGCTCTCGCCGACGCAAACGCGGGTGCCTAGCTGCTTGTTGGCTGCTTCGAGACGCGCCGAGGTGTTCACCGTATCGCCATAGGCAGTGTAATCGAAATAGCGCCCACCGCCGAAATTGCCGACGATCGCCGGGCCGGCGGCTAGGCCGAGACGGGTCGCGCCGAGCATCGTTCCGCGTTGCCGCCAGCGTTCGCGAAAGGCCTGCGCGCTCATATCGAGTTCAAGCGCGCAGGCGACCGCGCGCTCGGCATGGTCGGGCTGGTCGGATGGCGCCCCGAACAGCACGTGCATGGCGTCGCCGACGAGCTTCACGACGGTCCCGCCATGAGCGAAGACGATGTCGGTCATCGCGCCGAGATAATCATTCAACAGCGGGGCGATGATTTCCGGATCAAGGGTCTCGACCAGTGAGGTGAACTCGGCGATGTCGGTAAACAGCGAGGTGATCTCGCGCCGCTGCCCGCCCAGATCGACGGCGTCGGGATCGCTCGCCAGCCGCTCCGCCAGATTGGGTGAGAAATAACGCGAGAGCAGCGCATGCGCGCGCTCAGCCGTGGCCTGCCGCCGCCGCGCCTCGCGCAGCCGCTCGATATGCGCGAGCGTCTTTCTGATGGTCGCTTCGAGGTCGGCGAAATCGATCGGCTTGGTCACGAAATCGAAGGCCCCGCGGTTCATCGCGGTGCGGATATTGGCCATGTCGCCGTAGGCCGAGACGATCACGGTCGAGAGTTGGTCGTCAGCCTCCTGAATTTTTTGCAGCAGGGTCAGACCGTCCATCCGAGGCATGTTGATATCGCTGACCACCATGTCGACAGCGGAGCCGTTGGTCAGCATTTCAAGCGCCTCGACCCCGTCGCGGGCAAAGCGAAAATCAAACTCGCCGTCGCGGATCTGGCGGCGAAACCTCTGCTCGACGAGCGCTTCCAGATCCGGCTCGTCGTCGACCACGAGGATCGTCGCGGTCATGCCACCCCTCCTCTGCCGGCGCCGGCCGCAGGCATCATCGCCCGCGGCAACGTCACGATGAACTCGGTAAACGCGCCCGGCTCGGTCTCGACCTCAAAGGTCCCGCCATGCTGCTTGACAACGATGTCGAAGCTGAGCGACAGGCCGAGGCCGGTCCCCTCGCCCGCCGGCTTGGTGGTAAAGAAAGGATCAAAGATTTTCGCTCTGACCTCACCGGGGATCCCGGTGCCGTTGTCGTGCACGCGAATCTCGACCCGGTCGGAAAGAGAGCGTGTGCATACCGAAAGTGTCGGCTCAAACCCAGGCTCTCGACCGCTGCGCTGGCGTTCGCGCGCGGCATAGAAGCCGTTCCCGAAAAGGTTCAGAAGAACCCGCGTGATTTCCTGCGGATAGAGGTCGATCTCACCGATCGTCGGGTCGAGATCCTTGCGTAGGGTGACGTTGAAGTCCGGATGTTCGGCGCGGGCGCCGTGATAGGCGAGGTTCAGGCTTTCGTCGACGAGGGCATTGAGATTGGCCGCGCGCCGCTCGCCGACGCCGGCGCGCGAGTGCAGTAGCATATTCTTGACGATACTGTCGGCCCGCTTCCCGTGCTCGACGATCTTGGCGAGGTTGCCGTTCAGCATCTGGGTCAGGTCGTCGATTTCGGCGCGGGTCGCGTCGGGCAGAGATGCGTTCTGGGCCACGAGCACGGCGCGCAGCTCCTCGGTCAACTCCGCCGACAGCTCGGCAAAGTTGTTGACGAAATTGAGCGGATTTTTGATTTCATGGGCGATGCCCGCAGTCAGCTGGCCGAGTGAGGCCAGCTTTTGGGTTTCGACCAGCCGGTCCTGCGCCTTCTGCAGGTCTGGCAAGCGCTTGTTCCGCGGCGAGGCGGGCATCCCTGGCTTCATGCTCGCGCGCCTGCAACTCTTCGGTCCGCGCCTCGACCTTAGCCTCCAGAGTATCGTGTGAATTCCTGCACTTTGGCAGCCATCTGATTGAACCGGTCCGCCAAGGTCTCGATCTCGTCGCCGGTACGGATCTCGATCCGCTCGCCGCGTTCGCCCGATCCCAGCCGATCCGCGCCCGATTGCAGACGCCGGATCGGCACCACCATGCGCCGGGCGAGCACCGTGCCGGCGCCGGCCGCCAGCAGCAGGCCAAACGCCAGCAGCGCCGCCATGCGGTACAGCGAGGCATAGACCGGCGCCAGCGCTTCGCTCAAGGGCAGTTCGACAAACACGATCCAGCCGAGCCGGGGTACCGGCGCACGGGCGGTCAGCATCGGCGCGCCGGCCGGGCCGACCGCGGTATGGGCGCCGCTCGCCGCGGCTTCCTGGCGAAGACCGGCCTGCGCCGCCGCCACCTGCGGCAGGTGCGACAGATCGGTCTCGCGCAGCACCAGGCTGAGGTCAGGATGTGCGATCAGCCGCCCACGCGAATCGACCACATAGGCATATCCGGTCCGCCCAACCTGCAGCGCCGTAATCAAGTCCCAGATAAATTTCAGATTAACCTCGGCAACGGTCACCCCGGCGTGATGCCCGGCATGGGCGACAGCAATCGTCATGTAGGGCTCGGACATATTGCGGAAATAGACCGGGCCGAACCAGACGCCTTTGGCCTCCGCCTCGGCGAAGCGCGGCGCGGCGACATCGTTGGCGCCGCTCGCCACGACATCGGGAGCAATGCGCGAGAGCTTGAGTTCTTCCTTGCCCGAGCCGTCGATCTCGGTCAGTTCGGTGATCGCCGGCACCTCGCGCATCAGGCGGATAAAGTCATAGCGGCGCTGCTCGAGCGCCAGTGCGTCCCATTGCGGCGGGGTGGTCCAGCCGATCTGCTGCTCGATCTCCGACACGAACTCGCCGATGCGCTGGGCGGCGTCCTGGGCCTTCTCCTGCTCGATCTGCGCCGCGGCGTTTTCGGCTTCACGGTAGCCGAGCCACATGTTGACCGCGCCGTTGACGACCAGAACGAAGCTGACAAGGCCGACAAAGGCGAGCGCGAGCTTGGGCGCAAGCCCCATCCGCAAATGCCGGCGGGCGGGTTGGCTCGCGGCCTCGGTCACCTCGAAAGCGACACCGTCACCGGCGAGCACGATACGGCGGCTCCCCTGTCATTCGATCACATCGTCGGCGCGGGCGAGCAAGGATGGCGGAATGGTCAGCCCGATCGCCTTGGCGGTCCCGAGATTGATCGCCAGCACGAACCGGCTCGGCTCTTCGAGAGGCAGTTGGGCCGGGTCCGCGCCTTTGAGGATGCGCGCGGCAAGTCCGGCGGCGCGATCGTACATCTCGCTCACATCCGGACCGTACGACATCAGGCCGCCTTCGCGCACCAGGAAGTCATATTCATAGATCGCCGGCAATTTATGCTGGGCGGCAAAATCGAACACCCGCTTGCGGTTCAAGGTCGTCAGCACGTCGCTTACCATCAGGATCGCGTCCGGCGGCCGGTTCATCATCGCCGCAAATGCCGTGTCGAACCCGTTGGGCGCACGCACCCCGAGCGATTCGACGTCGATGCCAAGGCTGCGCGCCTGCGCCTCTGCCGCCTTGTACCGCAACGACATGCCAAGGTCCTCGGCGTTCCACAGCATCGCCACGCGGTGCACGCTCGGCACCGCCTCCTTCAGCAACCCCAGGCGCTTGGCGGACAGCTCGGCGGCGATCTCGGACAGCCCGGTGACGTGGCCGCCGGGTCGGGCAAAGCTGGCGACCAGGCCATCCTCAACCGGGTCGCCCGCCTGCACCACGACGACCGGCAAGGTCGAATGCTGTTTGGCGGCGAGCGCGGCCGGGTAGCCGCTGGTGACGATCACCGCGACCTTACTTGCGACCAATTCGTCCACCAGTTCCGGCAGGTGGTCGAGCTGCCCATGCGCTGCTCGCCGCTCGAGCGCGAGGTTTTTGCCGAGAACGAACCCCTGCCGCGCAAAGCCGCGAATGAGCCCCGCGCCAAGTGGGCTCTGGTCGGTCGGGTCGGCCCCGACCGAGAGCACCCCAACGTGATAGACCTGTGGCGACGTTTGGGCGGCGACTGTCCCGGCCCCGATCATAGCTGCGGCGAGAGCGGCAAAGAACCCAGCCAATCTCATAAAAGAACCTCGAAGCAACCGGCGCGGCGACCATACGACCGGCTGCGGCATCGACCAAGGGGTTGTTGGACAAGTTGCCGTGATCCAAAACTTTACCGACCCGCTATTGCTAAAGTCTTGTAGCGGCCGCGAGCGCGCCGCCGGAGCCGGGCCATGACCGCATCCCGCTATGTTCTGGCGATCGACCAGGGGACCACGAGCACGCGGGCAATGCTGTTCGACGCACAAGGCCAGGTGCGGCAAACGGCGCAGATCGAGCTGACCCAGTATTACCCGCAACCCGGCTGGGTCGAGCACGACCCGGAGGAAATCTGGCGAAGCGTGGTTTCGACTTGTCGAGAAGCCTCAGCGGCCGCCGACGGCCCGATCGCCGCAATCGGCATCGCCAACCAGCGCGAGACGACGGTTTTGTGGGATCGCGCCACCGGTCGCCCGGTGCACAACGCGATCGTCTGGCAGGACCGGCGAACCGCGGAACTGTGCGCGCATTGGCGCCGCGAGGGGCTGGCGGAAACCGTCGCGCAGCGCACCGGCCTGGTTATCGATCCTTATTTCTCCGCTTCGAAGATCCGCTGGCTGCTCGACGCCGTGCCCGGCCTGCGCCGACGCGCCGAGGCCGGCGAGATCGCCTTTGGCACGATCGACTGCTTTTTGTTATGGCGGCTTTCGGACGGAAACCGCCACGCGACGGATGTAACCAATGCCGCGCGCACGATGCTGTTCGACGTCCGCCGTTTCGGGTGGGACGAAGAGCTTCTCGACGCATTCCGGATTCCGCGCGCGATCCTGCCCGAGGTGCTCGATACCGGCGCCGATTTCGGTACTGCCTCTCCCGAATTGTGCGGTGCAGCGATCCCCATCGCGGCGCTGGTCGGCGATCAGCAGGCGGCGCTGATTGGCCAGGGTTGCTTCAAACCCGGCATGATCAAATCGACCTACGGCACCGGCGCCTTCGCGCTGCTCAACATCGGCAGCGAACCGGCTGCCTCGGGCCATCGGCTGCTGACGACGATCGCCTACCGGCTCGATGGCCGGACTGCTTATGCGCTCGAGGGCAGCATCTTCGTCGCCGGAGCAGCGGTGCAATGGCTGCGCGATCGGCTCGGCCTCATTGCGAGCGCGGCTGAGGCGACGACTCTCGCCGCGCGCGCCGACCAACGCCAGCGCCTCTATCTGGTGCCGGGCTTTGCCGGACTCGGCGCGCCCCACTGGGCGCCGCAAGCGCGGGCTGCGCTGGTCGGGTTGACCGCGGAATGCGGGCCGGCGGAAATCGCTCGCGCCGCCCTCGAAGCGGTCGGCTATCAGACTCGCGACCTGATCGCGGCGATGGCGGCCGATGCCGGGATCGAAATCGCGACCTTGCGGGTCGATGGTGGTATGGCGGTGAGCGACTGGACCATGCAGTTTCTGGCCGACATCCTGCCCGCCATCGTCGAGCGCCCAGCCGGGGTCGAGACCACCGCCTGGGGTGCTGCTTATGCCGCGGGGCTGGTGCGCGGGATCTATCCCGATCCCGATACCATGGCTGCACATTGGCGGCCCGAGCGCCGCTTTCTGCCGCAGATGCTCGAAACCGAGCGCGAGGAGCGCTACGCAGGCTGGCAGCGCGCGGTCGCCGGCGTATTCGCCGCGGCGCCCTCTTCCAACAATGGAGCAAGCGATGACACGGGCTGACGAGTGGCCGAGCCTACCCTTCTCGGAATGGCGCGACACCTGCGGCACGCTTCATATGTGGACCCAGCTAATCGGCAAGATCCGGCTGGCGCAAGCGCCGCTGATCAATCACTGGTGGCAGGTCCCGCTCTATGTGACGAGCCGCGGGCTGACCACCTCGCCGATCCCCTACGGCGCGCGGACCTTCCAGATCGATTTCGATTTCATCGATCACCGCCTGGCGATCACGACCCATGACGGCGCGACCGATGGTTTCGCACTACGTCCTTGCGCCGTCGCCGATTTCTACGGTGAGGTCATGCAGCGGCTGAAGGCGCTCGGGCTCGACATCCGGATTTGGACGACGCCGGTCGAGATCCCCGATCCCATACCCTTCGAGCAGGATCGGCAGCACGCCGCCTATGACCCCGAATACGCCAACCGCTTCTGGCGGGTCCTGGTGCAGACCGACCGGGTGTTCACCGCATTCCGCGCCCGCTTTATCGGCAAGGTGAGCCCGGTGCATTTCTTCTGGGGCAGCTTCGACCTGGCAGTGACGCGCTTTTCCGGCCGCCGCGCGCCGCTGCATCCGGGCGCGCCGAACATCGCCGACCGGATCACGCGCGAGGCCTATTCGCACGAGGTCAGCAGCTGCGGCTTTTGGCCGGGCGGCGCCGGGTTGGAGCAGCCGATCTTTTATTCCTACGCCTATGCCGAGCCGGCAGGCTTCAAGGATACGCCGGTACGTCCGCGAGCCGCCCGATATTCCCGCGAGTTCGGCGAGTTCATCCTGCCTTACGACGAGGTCCGCCAGGCGGCATCGCCGGACGAGACTTTGCTCGATTTCCTGCAAAGCACGTATGAGGCGGCGGCCAATTCGGCGCACTGGGATCGGGCCGCGCTGGAACGCGAGGCGCCAACGGCGTGAATCTGCTCTCGCCGCTCCCCGATGCGCGTGCCGCAGAAGCTGTCGATACCTTGCTGAGCCGGCCAGACATCCGCATCGAACGCATCGTCTCGTTTGGCCAGGCAAATCCACCCGGCTTCTGGTACGACCAGGCCGAAGCGGAATGGGTGATGCTGCTGGCCGGGTCCGCCCGCCTGCGCTTCGCTGACGAGCCCGAGCCACGCTTGCTCATTCCCGGTGATTGGCTTGACATCGCGCCGCACCGCCGCCACCGCGTCGACTGGACCGACCCGGCGAAGCCGACCGTTTGGCTTGCAGTATTTTATAATTGAGGAGCAGTCGTTTACTTTACGGCAGTGCTTCGAATCGGGCGGGATCAAATGCGATTTCCGGCAGGCCGTT
>CAWJTR010000002.1:0-175382 GCA_963845735.1 uncultured Alphaproteobacteria bacterium
TGGGCCCCCAACACGCCCCCAAACACGCCCCCCTCAACACGCGATTGCCGCGGGGTGGAGCAGCCCGGTAGCTCGTCAGGCTCATAACCTGAAGGTCGTAGGTTCAAATCCTACCCCCGCAACCAATTTCATATACCCAATCTCAAGGCCGCTCTCACCGAGCGGCCTTTTGGCTTTTGTGGCCAGCGACAGGATGCCCGCCAGATGGCCGTGCAGGTCGATCGACAGGCTTTTATGGCCCTCATCGTCCGTCACCGGCACCAGCACGATCTTGTCGACCAGCTTGCGGATAAGGTCCGCCGCCTGCACGCGCGCCAGCTCATCGCCCAGCGCCTCGCGGAGCTGCGGCGATCTGGTCGCGGTAGTAGTTCGCCATGTTCGGGATGAATGAGGACCGGGTTATCCGTCGCGTCCTTGATCCGCGCTTCGGTCTCCGCCTTGCGGTTCTCAAGGTCCGTCATCTTGTCCTTGACGCGGCTGGCCGGCACGCCGTCCATGAGCGCCTGCACCAGCCGGTCAAGCTCGCGCTCGATCTTCACGAGCGCGGCCCGGTCAACCTTGTGCCGGGCATTGCCCTCGCCGCGCAGGCGGTTCGTGTGGCGCGTGTACTCCTTGCAGAATTCATCGCACAGCGCCGGGTCCATGAGGCGGCTTTGCAAGCCCTCTAGCACCGTGGCTTCGAGCGCGTCGCGCCGGATGGTATGGCGGTTGTCGCAGGTCCCCTTGTTGCGCGCGTTCGCGCAGCCGATCCGCTCGGCATTGAGGACGACGAACCCGCCGCCGCAGCAGCCGCAGCGCATCAGGCCGGAGAAGAGATAATGCGGGCGGCGCCGGTCCCAATAGCCCGGATGACTTCTTGCCGGTGCGCGTGCTGCGCAGCGACTTCTGCCGCGCCTTGACCGCCTGCCACAGATCATCGGCGATGATCCGCAGCTCCGGCACGTCCTGCGTGATCCATTCGGATTCCGGGTTCGGGCGCGAGACGCGCTTGCCGGTTTCCGGGTCCTTGATGTAGCGCAGCCGGTTCCAGACCAGCTTGCCGACATAGAGTTCGTTGTTGAGGATGCCGGTGCCGCGATCCGGGTTGCCGTGGATCGTGCTCGGTCCCCAATCCGTGCCGGAGGGGCCGGGAACGGCTTCCTTGTTCAGTTGCTTGGCAATCGCCTGCGGCGCTTTGCCCGCCGCATAGTCGTTGAATATGCGCCGGACGATCCCGGCCTGCGCGGCATTGATCTTCCGCTCGCCGCGCACCGGCAGCCCCTCATCATCGAGCCGCCGCACCACGTCATACCCGAATGAATTCCCGCCGCCCGACTTGCCCGCCTCGACGCGCCCGCGCAGGCCGCGCCGCGTCTTGTCGGCGAGGTCTTTCAGGAACAGCGCGCCCATCGTGCCTTTCAGGCCGATATGCAGCTCGTTCACGTCGCCTTCGGAGAGCGTGACGATCCGCACGCCGGCAAAGCGCGTGCGCTTGTAGATATGGGCGATATCCTCTTGGTCGCGCGACAGCCGGTCGATGGCTTCGGAAACGATGACCTCGAATTTGCCGGCCTGCGCGTCCTGCAACAGCATCTGCATGCCGGGACGGATCAGGCTGGCGCCCGAGATCGCATGATCGGTGTAGCAGTTGACGACGCGCCAGCCCTCGCGCTTCGCCCGCTCCTTGCACAGGCGAATTTGATCCTCGATCGAGGCGTCGCGTTGCAGGTCGGAGGAATAGCGGGCGTAGATGGCGGCGGCCGTCATGACGAAGGTCTCTCCTTATTCGCCCTGCCGGCTTGGGTGCCTTTCCGTCGGAATCCTTGCGGCAGAGTCGAATATAATCTCTCTCGGCGGCGGCGCGGGCAAGCAGCTTTACCAGCTCGACGAGCAACGGATCGGGCGCGGCGGCGTCTTCCGCGCCTTTTTCGTCTGCCGATTTTGTTGACCCTTGCTCATGCCTGCAACGGTCTCACAGGCCGGGCAAGCTTTCCTCGCGGCATCCTCGCGCGAAACCGGCACTGCCTTTCGGCAGTGCCGGCAGGCCGTCGGGGTTCAGCACCCCGGCGGCCGGGGCCGCGCGCGCCGCTGCGCGAGCACGCGGCTGATGTTCTCCAGATTGAGCAGCGCATCGCGGCGCTCGATACGAGCCCGTGGTGCTGCAATCCAGATCGTACCGGGCCCTGCTGGAGCAGGCCCCGCAGTTGGAGATCGCTGAGGGTGTTGAAGTGCTGACAGTAGTGTAGACCGTGGACATGGATTTTCTCCTCTGTTGTCCTCGCGGCCCCGACCATCAGGGCCGTCATGCGGTCCCAGAGGCAGAATCAGCAGCAGACGGCCCGCCATGGGCGGCGGGCGCGGAGAAGGACAGGAAGAGGAAGAAAATCGGCCACGCGGCTGCACAGGCAGCGCGGCTAAACCTCAGCGCATTGAGAAATGCGACCTGAGACGAAAGGTTCGGGAAGAGATGGTGCGCAGCGCAAGCCGGTCTCGGCACGGCGGCAAGCGTGCGGTGTCAATCTGTCATCGGCAGCGTGAGAGAGGCGCGCGCGGATCAGAAGGACGCGCTGCGGAGTGAAGAAACATGCCGCGCGCTATGAACACGCGCGTAATCATGATCGCGAACAGAGCACTAGCGGCACTGAATACTGTCTCGCGTCACAGTTGGTCTTAACTAAGATTAATACGTACGGTTGTATTATGGAATTATAACAGGCGCAACGGGGAATATTTGAATTCATAGGGGCAGGTACATTCATGGTGAAGATTGATCCGGTTCTCGAAATTGACTACAAAATCTGGGCACGATCCCAGCTCGACGAGTGGAAGCAGGCGATCTGGGAAGACATTGAAGCGCTCAGGGATGAGTTCGGCGTCGCGTATGTGACCGACGTCAAGCTTATGGTGCCCGCCACCAACGAATATGGCGATCCCTTGCGTGGTGAAGCGGCTATCGACCGGCGCGCCGGTCAAGCGCCTCGACACGCACCACTATCGCCCGGCCTGTCTCGATTACAAATTATAGGAGGGATGAGCATGAAACAGCCTTGCTATATCGGCCTTGAAGAAGCCCGCCAGGTGCTCGCCGAGATGGGTGTGCAATTCACCACGCCAGATGCAGCGCGCCGCCGACAAGGACGCGCAGGGACGACGCAAGCTGCCGTTCTTCGTCGATCCTATCGAGCACAAGCTGAAGATCGAGAAGGACGATCTGCTGAGCGTGTATTTCAAGAAGCAAGTCGAGGCACAAAGAAATCTGAGACCAAATTAGATATACAATTGGCTAAAACTTGCGTTTCAGCCCGTTTTTATTGCATTATTCGGTATGGCAGACATAAGAAAAAGAAACGGCAGCAAAGGGATTACGTATCAGGTCCGATACCCAAGCAAGGCGGCGAAATCCGGCTACGCCTACAGACGTTTGCGACGCTGAAAGAGGCGCGGGAGTTTCGTGAGAACTCCGCCGCCCGTCGCAAGAGCGGCCCGCTCTCCACCGAAATCCGCACTGTCGAGCAGGGGCTCCAGAAATGGCTGGACGTTTGTGAGAAGGAAGGCTGCAACGGGCGCGATCCGATCACGAAGGGCACGCTCCAGAACTATGAATACCGCGCCGCCGTCATCAGCGCCTACAAGTGGACGAAGCAGCTTCACGAACTGACCGCTCCGGACGTTGTCGAATTTCGGTCATGGCTGTTACGGAACCACAGCCGCGTCGGTGGCGCAGAAGGCACTCATGACCTTCATTCAATGGTGCTTGAACTGATGCGCCGCGGGATCGTGGCGCATGATTTTGCCTCGGGCATCGCGGTCCCAGTCCAACTCGCGATATGACCGAGCCCATGACGATACCGACCGAGAAGCGAGGTGCATGCCTGCTGGCCGCCGCGGATGCGCTTGCAAATGCAAGGAACGAGACCGATCGCGAGTGCATGGCGGCGCTATCGTCCCATGCTCTATCTCGCTGCTGATTCAGGGATGCGACCGCAGGAATATATCGCTGCTGCCCGCGCAAATCTGAACGACAGGGCGTTCAAGGTTGATCGCGCGCTTGGAGCGACTCGGCGAAATATCGGTTACGAAGACGCCCGCCGGCCACCGCTTCATCGATCTCAGTCCTGATACACTGCGCATGGTGCAGCACTACGTCGAGAAGCATGCTCCCGTGCCCAACAAATACGATTTGCGTCTTTCCGGCGGAGAACGGTCGATGGCTGGATCCGAAGAACTGGACGCAAGCGCGGCTTCTATGTCGCGTGCGATGAAGGCCGGCGTTGTGACGGAGTCCGAAGAGGACGGTGAGACCGTCGTACCGGCCTAAATACCGGCCCTACGACCTACGCCATTTCTTTGCGTCGATGCTCATCGAGCAGCGCGTCAACCTCAAGCGCGTTCAATACCTCATGGGCCATGAGGACATCCGCACTACGCTCAACGTCTACGGCCATCTGATCGAGCGTGTGGAAGCCAAAAAAGAGAAGCCAATTGGGCTCCTTGCCGCAATGGCCGCAGAATGATGTGGCAAATCTGTGGCGAGAGCGCTCAATATCGTTGATTCAACTGTGTTTGGAATATCATGGGGTGCAAGGGGTCGCAGGTTCGAATCCTGTCATCCCGACCATTTTGAAATCAATCACTTAACGAAAGACTATGGAAAGAAACGGCCTCTTTGGGCCGTTTTTTGCCACAGAAATCGCCTCCGCTGTAACCCGCAGAATTCCGCCATTCTCCTATTTCACTCCGCTCGGCGCTGTGGCGCGTTTGTGGCGAGGCGCAAATCCCTGCGACATAGGTCGTTTTGACGAAAGTTCTGTCACATAAGCTGACCGACCAATACCGTTGCGCATCAGCACGTTGTGATGCAGTTTAGCTAGGGGGCTGCCAGAAAATGAAACCTGTCCTTGGCTGGACAATGCTGTCTCGCGATGAGATGCGCCAAGTCGAGCGCTCACTGGCGAACAATGAGCAAGACACGCGCGACGAGATCGGCTTTCTGCTCATCCACCAGGGATTCGCCGACCGCTTTTTCCCCGGTACATCGGTACTTCACACACGCGTTCGTTATGCATTGTTCGTGCCGTGGCTTTACCGCCGAGCCGCCTCAAATCGACGGCGCGGAAGTGACCTCGATGCGATGATCCGTCGGCTGATGATTCGAGCTGGCGATTCGCCTAAAACAACTGGGCGGCGAGCCTTACGATGTTATTGGCGGCGACAAACTGGGGCAATTGACATCGCAGCCGCCCGATCGGGTGTATTGGACCGCGCTTCCGCTCGTGGGGACTGTTGCTTCCCACTGTGGACTCGCGTTCGGAAGTCTTGCGGCGCCTACAAGCCGCTGCGCGACCTCCGCCGTCGACGACGACGGGGGTCGGCTTGGTGATGATGCCATCGAGGCCTTCGCCGGTTTGCCCGAGCCTCCCGACGGCTGGGACGATCCACAATCTGCGCTCAATTTCGAAATGCCACACCGCGAGCGTGATTTTTTGCGTCAAAAACTGAGCCTACCTCACCCGCCCTTCTGATAAAGCCGCATCGTTACTCGCCCGCCTTGTAGCGGCGGCAATTCTTTCAAGGGCACGTCGCTGGAACTTCCCAAGGCACTCGATGCCCGCGCCGACGCCACTGATAAGACAGCCCTTGGCGTTGCGCGTGACGCCGCCGCGCTCGCCGCTATCGGCCGCGCCGTCTATGGGGCGCTTGTCGAACAACTGCTCGCCCGCGATGGCGGTCCAGACGAGAAGAATGTTTCGGTGCCAGCTCGAAACGCACTTCGCGACCTATGGTGAGCCTGCGAGCCGCTGTGACCTCGACACTGCGGAAATCTTGCTTCCCGATCTTCCTGCACATGTTCAGAAACGTGCTTCGCGAAACTCGGGCTTATATCCGTGAAGGAAAGCCGGACACGTTTTCTAGGTTGCGCGACTGCTACCAAAAAGCGGAGGTGACTCGCAAATCTGCCCGCCGCGCGCGCCTCCTTGATACAGAACGCGCCGCCCAGAGACGGGCTGAATGGAAGCCGGGGCGGCACAACACGACCCCACTGCATTACCGTTGGCAAATCGTCCGCGACATGCTCGCTGATTTGAGCCGATAACGATGGCGAACGAGGCGTGGCCCACATTTTCTTTTACCAAATCGTTAAGTCCCCCAGAGGGATGGAGGACCGATTGCGCCATTCTCAGCACCTATTCCGCGGACCTCATCGTAGTTGTGACGGCTTTGCTTGCGCTCGGGGGATGCGATCTCGATAGCCGACGTACAGGCAGTCGCGTCGAACTCGATTAAAGCAATTGAAGCACTGCGTGGGAAAGTCTGCGCGCTCGCGCAGACGGGTCGCATGACAGTTCCGAATACGCCACGTCCAATTCTCAAGCTTCTCGACAAGTTCGTTAGAACCATTGATGCCGACGAGAATGTTAGTTCCTGGCACCCCAAGATGGCACTGATTCGCTATCACAATATCCAAGACACGACCGATCATCAGTGGCGCGTATGGCTCGGGAGTCGCAATCTGACGCGGGCTCTTAATTGGGAAGCGGGTCTGATCCTCGCTAGTCGGTCAGATGGCAAGGGTCAGCGCATAGACGGGTTGGCTGCCGTGAGCGAGGCCCTCGCTGTTCGAGCCAAGCTCGCTCCTTTTCCCGTCAATACCATCGGCGCAGAGCTTGCCAAATTAACATGGGAGTGCCCACCGGGGAGTGAGGTGCGCCACGTGAACCTACTTGGTCCGGGGATGAATAAGGCTTTCCCGAAACCACCCTCTGATACCGAGCGTATGTTTATCGTCAGTCCCTTTCTCGACGCGAAAACGATTCACGCCGCGTCCCAATGGGGGAACACCAAGACCCGGCGCACGCTCGTGTCCACGACAATGGAGCTTCAACGCCTACTGCATGAAGACGGTATGGTCTTCACGGGCTTTAACAACCTTCTCATTCAACCGCTCCCCGATCTGCCGGCGGAATGTGCCGACGCTCGCGATGAAGAAATTCATACAGCCGCGGAGTCCGCAGAAAGCGAAGAATTGGAGCCTACCGGATTACACGCGAAACTGTTCTTCGCCGCTAAGGGAGCGCGTCGCCAGTTATGGTTGGGCAGCGCTAACGCCACGGAACGTGGCTGGCAGGGTCGCAATTTCGAGATAGTTGCCGAATTGTCGATCGCACGCGATGCTGCGGACGCCATCGAGGAATTCGTCGCCACGTGCGAACGGTTCACTCCCGGCACCTCCCGGCCCGAAACCGACGAAGATGAGGAGGCTCTTGAACACGCGCGCAAGCTGTTGAGCGGCCACTGGTCGCTTAGACAGCGGATCGGTGAAGGCGAACTGGAAATTATAGGGTCCACGCCGCCACCTCTCGCAGACCCCGCTATCCTCCTTGAGGTTGCCGTTTTAGGGGGGCCGTGGAACATCTGGCTTCGTGATCTTGATCGCATTCTGATCTCCAACTCGCATAGATGGCAAAGATCGGACTTCGTGCAAATCCGTGTGACAAGGGCGACAGGATGTGCGCGTGGCTGCAAATAGCCCCTTGTGACCCACCACCGGATGAGGCACGAGATCATGCGCTTATCTCGCAGTATCTCGATCCGCAAACTTTCCTCTTATGGCTTCGCAGCATGCTTGCCGACGAGCCAGCGCGTGCCGCCGGTGGCGATTGGGACGCGGAATCGCCCATATCAGCCACCACTACAACCAACGATCAGGGCTTCGCGGACTTTGGATTTATGCCTACGGTCGAGGAAATTCTGCGGTCTTGGGCGCCGGGATTCATCGGGATTCCTTGCCGCTGATGAAAAGGTGAAAGCCTATCTCAGTGAACTAGAACGGCGGGCTCTTGAAGGCGGTGCGGCGGCTGATGTGGAGTTGCTGAAAACCTTTCGGCAGAACTTGGGACACGCTGGCTGTGGAACTCCGATGAGCACACGGGTTATCAGTGAGCCAAAGGGATTTCAACGTGTCACCGCTGAGGCGGCCTTTATCACGCTCACCCGTAAGGACGGGCCGCGTCGTGCCGAGCGAACGGATTGGGAAGGGAAAAATCAACGCCTGGGCGACGATCTCCCTCTTTGGCCATGCGCCGGAGGTACAAGTCTCGCGTTGGGGTCTGCCTATGGTTACGCATCTCTTCCTGAACGACCCGAGCGATCAAGAGGTGAAAGAACAATTCAATGCGTCGGTTCCGTCTGAAGATCTAGAGCGCTTCGGGAAGTCAATCGCGGATTTTGCGGAGAAGATGACGACCTATGCCGGTTCGGCGGCGGACCCGGGTGAATACGGGAAGCTGATCGCCGCACGGCTTTGTCCCGAGACATTGCCTTACGAGCTTGGAACATCCGCCGCATTTGAGGTGGCCAGCTTCAATGGACGCGCGCTCGGCGACGATGCGCTGGATGTGATGTTGACGCTGGCGACCAACACGCCACTTGTCGATGGACTTGCTCCCGACCGCGGGCGCATTCGCAAGGATTTCCCGTATTATGGAGCGCCGTATACGGCGAAGGAGCAGGTCGGGGTGAGGCCGATGCCGCGTCCGGCTAAGAAATAGGCGGGAAGCGACGCTTGAGAATGAAGTTGGGAATGACCTGAGCCCCGTCTTTCATCCATGGATGAGTAGAGCGGTTGGTCATTGAACTTGCCTCCAACCTTGGGCCACTTGCCGCGTTCGTTCGCCATTCTTCCATCTTATGCCGTTCCGGTCCGGCGACATATGCCCGGCTGTTGGCGCGGACATCCGGGGAGGTCATGCTTCCTCGTACGGCCGAGCCGCGATGGCAGATCATCTCGCGCTCATGTACGGACGAATGCAGCGCGTGCGCGAACTTGTCGTGGAGGGGTCGTTTCCGCCCGCCTCAATACGGCGGGTCCAATTCTTGAAAGGGAACCACCGTCGTCCGCTCTGGGGCATCAGCACGCGCCCAAGCGACTGCGGCCCGATGGCTCAATCGCGCGGATTCCGGCAGTTCGCGTGTCGACGATCGGTTGGTTCAAGTCGACCCAAAGCCGGCAATCGGTCAGAAACCAATGGGGGATGGATCAGCCCTGGGTCAAAGATGTGGTTGAACACAGATCTCTCGGCAGACTGGTTATAACACACGGGGATGGTAAGTTAGTCGCAGGCTCGTCGACCGTAAGAGTGAGGTTCGAATGCCAGAACCGCGTTCCGTGCTTGGATCGCTGGTGCTGATCGCCGTCGTCGTCGGCGGCGGCGCCGCGGCCTTCGCCTATACGGCGGGATGGTTTTCGCCGCAGCGCCTCACGCCGGACAAGTTGGTGGATGCGTTCGCGCCGCCCGACCGGACCGGCGCTCGGCCATCGCCGCAACCATGCCAAGGGCATCTGCTTCACCGGCGAGTTCGAAGCGAACGGGGCCGGGTCGGCGCTGTCGAGGCGCAGGTGTTCGCCCGCGGCCAGTATCCTGCGCTCGGGCGCTTCAATCTCGCCACCGCCGATCCGAACGCGCCGGATGCGACGGTCCGCGTGCACGGCATGGGAATGCGGATCGCGACGCCGGACGGCCAGGAATGGCGCAGCGCCATGATCGACGCCGCCGGTCTTCCCGGTGTCGACGCCGCAAGCCTTCTACGAGCTGCTGCTCGCCTCGGCGAGCAAGGACCCGAACGCGATGAAGACATTCGCCGGCGCGCATCCCGAGATCGCGGCGTTCGGCGCTTGGGCCAAGAACGCGCCGTGGACCGGCAGCTACGCGGAAGAGCGGTTCAACAGCCTCAACAGCTTCGTCTTCATCGACGGTTCCGGCGCGGAGCACGCGGTGCGGTGGTCGCTGCTGCCGGCGGCGCAACCGGTCGCGGTCTCGCCCGATGACCTTGCCAAGCGCGGCCCCGATTTCCTCGAACAGGAGATCGCCGAGCGGGTCGGCGGCGGGCCGCTGCGCTGGACCATGGTGGTGACCGTCGCCAATCCGGGCGATCCCACCGCCGATCCGAGCAAGGCCTGGCCGGAAGACCGCCGCACCATCGAGGTCGGCACGCTCATCGTGCAGCAGATCGAGGCCGAGCGGGACGGCCCGTGCCGCGACATCAATTTCGATCCGACCGTCCTGCCGACCGGCATGCGGACCTCGGACGACCCGTTCCCGGCCGCACGGTCGGCCGCCTACGCGAAGTCGTACGACCTGCGGACGGCGGAGGCCAAGGATTATCCCCGAACCGCAACGGGCACCAAGCCATGATCGGGGTCCGCCGACGCTTCACCCCGCTGCAGCGCTTGCTGCACTGGCTCATGGCGGTGTGCATCCTGGCGATGCTGTTCATCGGCGTCGGCATGGTGTCCACCGTCACGCCGAAATACCTGACGCTCGTTTCGATCCACAAACCGCTCGGCATCGCCATTCTGGTGCTGGCGCTGATCCGCTTGGCGGTGCGTCTGCGCTACGGCGCGCCGGCGCTGCCGGCCGACCTGCCCGAGCCGATGAAGCTCGCGGCGCACCTGTCGCATTACGCGCTGTATGCCCTGATGATCGGCATGCCGCTGATCGGCTGGGGAGGCCGGCGCGGATTGCGGGGATCATCAAGATGACGCCCGATTGCGGCCTGGAGATTTACCGCCTCGGACGGTTCGTAGACAACGATGTGCGCGTAACGTGCCGCCGGGTCGTCCTCCGCCACCGCCGCGTTGGCCCTGTCGATCGCTGTGAGATCCGCGATGAGAGGGCCGAGCACGCCGACGATCGCCGCCGTCTCGGCCGCGCGGCTGCCGTCCGGCAGAACCTCGATTACGCTCCGTTCGCCCTCTGGTCCGCTGTAGAGATAGCCTAGTGCCGCCAGCGTATCGTCGACTGGGTCGTGATCGACCGAGAGGATCATGAGGTTCTCGGCGCGTGGCGGCATGAGATAGCTCGTCGCGTTCGGCAGCCGGTCGAGGTGCCCCGCAAGTTGCGCTTTGGCGCGAGCAACGAGCAGCTCGCCCCGGCGCTGAAGTGACCAGCCACCGAAAGAGGTCGCCGACGCGAGCGAAATTTTGGCAAGATCGCCGACTGTCCTGACATTGGCACGCTTGAGCGCCCGCTTTCCTTCGTGAGACAACCCGGGGACAGCGCTGATATCGCGCCGCGGTGCTGGCCGTCCGAGGGACCCACAGCAATGCGTCAGGTACTCGCATTGCTCGCATTTGAAGTAGAGGTGGAAGAAAGTCTCGTCGCGCCCCGGGCCGATTTCTTGCGCGGCGATGAGCGGGAGATCCTTCCGGCAGAACTCTTCAACGAGACGCAGGTAGGGGCCGAGTTCGAACGGGTCATCTTTCCAAACGCTGCCCTCTGCCGTGCCGTCATCCGGGATGCGCCAGATTTCGGCAACCGGGTTGATGCGTGCCGAGACGCCGAGTTCCTCCAAAACCGCGCGGAGCATGAGGGCGTAGTAAGCAACTTGCGCCTTTTGGAAGACGGTGGCTCGTCGTGTCGCCTTCACGTCGATTACCCGGAACTCCGTAAGCGTCAGCTGGTGGCCGCTCAGGCGGCGAGGGTGGCGATTTTGGACTGCCAGTTCCACGGCAGCAGTTCGCTGAGCCGGTTGATCGGGTGATTGTTGGCCATGCGATCGATCACGTCGCTGAGCCAGGCTTGCGGATCGAGGCCGTTGAGTTTGGCGCTTTCCAGCACGGTGTAGAGGATTGCGGCGCGCTCGCCGCCGGCGTCGGATCCAAGGAACAAAAAATTTTTGCGTGTAACGGCGATACCGCGCAGTGCCCGCTCGGCGACATTATTGTCGATCGCAAGCCGGCCATCACCGGCATAGTGGCTCAGTGCTTCCCAGCGGCTGAGCGCGTATTGGATCGCTTTGGCGAGCGGGTTCTTTGCTGACAACCGGCGGCGCTGTGCGGTCAGCCAGTCGCACAACGCGTTGAGGATCGCCACGGCACGGCACTGTCGCGCCGCCAGCCGGGCCTCGGCCAACTGGCCAGTAATCTCGGCTTCGATCTTGTAGAGCTCGCCAATCCGTTTGAGCGCCTCCTCGGCGATCGGCGATTTGGTTGCCTCGAACACGTCGTAAAATTTGCGCCTGGCGTGTGCCCAACACGCCGCGTGGATCAGCGGCGGCGGCCCTCGGCCAATCCGGTCTTTGACGGATGTCGGTCGCGTCAGAGCCTGGTAGCCGCTAAAGGCGTCGGCCTGGATCACGCCGCGAAAGAGAGCGAGATGATCGCGCGGCCGCTCGCCGCGGCGATCGGGGCTGAAGCGGTAATAAGCCGCGGAGGCCCGCCCGCCTTGCCAGGGCCGCTCATCGACGACATAGGTCCACAGCCGCCCGGTTCGGGTCTTGCCATTGCCCGGCGCCAGCACGGCGATCGGCGTGTCGTCGGTGTGGATGATTGGCGCCGCCAGGACATGGGCGCCGATCAGCTCGGCCAGCGGCGTCACCCACCAGGCGGCATGCCCGACCCAGTCGGCCAGAGTGGCACGCTCGATCTCGATGCCTTCACGCGCCAGGATCGCCGATTGCCGGTAGAGCGGCAGCCCGTCGAGATATTTGCTGACCACGACATTGGCGACCAGACCCGGCCCCGGCCGCCCCTTCTCGATCGGCAGATCGGGCATCGGCGCTTGTACGATGCGCTCGCAGCAGCGGCAGCTCGCTTCGGCCGAATATGGCGGATCACTTTGAGGCGAGCCGGGATCTTCTCCAAGATCTCGGTCACGTCCTCGCCGAGCTTGGCAAAGCGGGTGCCGCCGCAGCCCGGGCAGACCGACCCCGGATCATGCACGATCTCCTCGCGCGGCAGATGATCGGGCAGCGGCCGCCGCACCGGCTGACGCCGTTCGCGCGGTGGCTGATTTGGGGCACGCTGTGCTGTCGGCGCTGTGCGTGCTGCTTCGCTCTCTTCCAGATCCTCGAGCATCAACTCGGCCTGCGCGATCTGAGTGTCGAGTTTTTCCGATGAGCGCCCGAATTGCATGCGCCGCAGCTGGGCAAGCTGAGCCTTGTACTGTTCGATCCGCAGACGGGCGCCGGTCAGCTCGGCCCGCGCCACCGCCAGTTCCGCCTCGCGTTCGGCCAGCAGGGCGCGCAGCTCGGCGATCTCTTGAACGGGGTCAGCAGCGTCTGGCATCAACCAAGAGTTTACTCCCGCGCTCATTGAGCAGCGGCGCCAACGTACCCGCCTGAGTCACTATGTCGCGCTGTTCGACCAGCCACCTCCGGGGCCCAGCTGCGGCGCGGTGCACGCCAGTCGATACCTTCCAGCAGCATCGATAATTGCGCTGCCGTCAGCACCACCGACCCGTCTTTGGCCTGCGGCCACAAAAATCGCCGTGCTCCAACCGCTTGGCAAACAGGCACAGGCCTTGCCCGTCCCACCACAGCACCTTGATCAGGTCGCCGCGGCGACCGCGAAACACGAACAGCGCACCACCATGCGGATCGAGCTGCAGCGTCAGCTGAACCCGCGCCGCCAGCCCGTCAAAGCCCTTCCTCATGTCGGTGACGCCGCACGCCAGATAGACGCGGACGTTGCCTGGAATGCCGATCACGACAACGCTGACAAAACCTGGCGCAACGCCGCCTCGTCGACCGCGCCGGTCAGGCGCAGCTTTACCCCCGAGGGCAACTCGACCTCGATTATCCCGGCTGTCGACCGATCGGGTTCTAATGTCGGCACCGGATCAGCCGGCGCTGTGGCCAATGCCAGCGGTTCAACCGGCAGCGCCAATCTCACTGGCGCAAAGCCGGTCAGTTCGCCAGTGCGAAACTGACGCCGCCAGGTGTAAAGCTGGCCGCTGCTGATCCCGTGCAGCCGGCAAACCAACGAGGGCGACGACCCCGGCGCTACGCTCTGCGCCAATATCCGCAGCTTCTCTTCAAGGCTCCAGCGCCGGCGCCGCTCCGGACCCGTGAGAACCTCGCCGTGGACCTCGCGAGCCCTCGTATGAGTACTCCCGAGGTCCTCCTTATCGACTAGCCCCGCGTCATCCATTGCACCGCCGCCATAAAACAGCGGCAGCATCCAGCTCAACACGTCCAACGCAAGGCGACCCTCAGCTGACGCTTACACCTATGACTCGATCTTCGAATTCCTGACCCAGCTTGGCCCACGGTGCATCCCGCTGGTCCTTGACCACGGGAACGGCGCCAAGATCGTTCGCATCGGTGATGTCGTACCGAAGTTTTTCGATCGCACCGATACTGAAACCAGGACTTGATTGTCGATGCGCTGAGACCTGTTGCCATGCGACCGCCGTTGATCTGCGGTCATGGTTCACTCAGGTTTTGTGGAATTCAACGACTGTAAATGCGCACCATTTCTCAGATTGTTATCTAATAAATGGGTCACCAAATATGATTTTGTCCCCTGTTTTAGCATCGGATTTGTCAAGGGGACGTAAAAGGCTCGGATGGGTCATCGGCGTTCCGATTTGCCGGTTTGACCGGAGAGGATTGTCTTGCGCTGAAGAAGTTGGGAGGCGACGAACACGCTGCGATTACTCTTCGGGAACGGCATCCTCCAAGCTGGCGGCCGTCCACCTTTGCGCGCCGAGTGCGATGCGCGCAGCGCCCGAGCGCGCGAGATGTTCGCCCGCGTCGCCGGCTTCCCGGCAATCAAGACGCTCGACGGCTTCGACTGGGCCGACCCCGAGGGCAGCCGGCCGTTCATCGGCGCACTACTGCTCGGCGTATTACGATCCAGATGGGCGGCTGATCTACGCTGGCCGGGTCGGTTCGGGAATGCGCGCCGACTAGCTCGAGGAACTTTTGCGCCGGCTTCAGCCGCTACGGACCGACAGGATGCCGCTCGACGTCGCGCCGCCGCGCTCGACCCGCTTCGGCTCGCCGCTGGTGCTGTCGCGGGTCCATTGGGTTCGGCCTGAGCTCGTCGTCGAGGTCAAGTATCTGACCTGGACCGAGGACGGCCTCTTGCGCCAAGTCGTCTACGAAGGGATGCGCGAGGACAAGCCGGCGCGTGAGGTCGTGCGCGAGACGCCTTCCGTCAGTGCGAGGGGCTGAAAAGCGATACCCGCGCCGCAGGTGGTTGGGAAGCGCCCCACATGATAATCCTACGATCGCTGGAGCATGCTCATGATCGCTTCAGCAGCCACGGGTGAAGGGGCCGGGCGAAAGCTGGGCTGCATGAAGTGTCGCCTCCAATTCCGCTATCCTCTCACCAATCCGCCGTCGATTGGGATCACTGCTCCGGTCACATAATCTGACAGGTCGGTCGCCAAAAACTCGACCACCTTGGCGCAATCCTCGACCGTCCCAAGACGCCGGAGAGCGACCAACTCAGCCCGATCGCGGTTGCTCTGGCTGCTGCCCGGAATGACCGTTGCCATGATCCGGCCGGTCGCAATAACACCGGGGGCGATGCAATTCGCAGTAATCCCGAACGGGCCGAGATCCTGGGCCAGATAGCGGGTGTAGTGGGCGATCGCCGCTTTGGCCGCGCCGTAATGGGCGTAGCCACCATCAGCGGATGGTGCCGTGCCGGCCACTGAACTCACCGTGATGATCTTCCCGGAACGCTGCTGCTTCATGGTCGGGGCGACGGCGTTGCAGCTATACACGGTCCCGAACAGGTTCATCTCGGTGACGAGGTGCAACAGGGCCGGATCGAGGGTGCTGGCCTTGGTATCCATGGGCCGACCACGGCCGCCGCCGGCATTGGCGACGAGCACATCGACCCGCCCCCACTCCTGGACGACCCGGGCCACCATTGCCTCGACTGCCTCGTGGTCACGCACATCGACCTCGATCCCCAACGCCGTCCCGCCCGATGCCTCGATCTCGGCGACGGTATTTACACCGGTCATATCCTGCGCCTCGGTCTCGAACTCCTCGTACGAACGCAGGTTTAGGTCGGCGACCGCCAGCTTGGCACCAAGCCCGGCGAGCCTCTTGGCATAGGCCCGCCCGAGGCCTCGTGCCGCGCCGGTTACGATCACCACCTTTCCGTCTAGCTTGCCCATCGTACCATCTCCTTTCGGCGACCTCGCTGTCGGTTCATGGCCGCGCTCGATTCAACGCTTTCTATGCTTCGCGCAAACTGGAAAGGGTCGGATTTTCGATGACTGACGATCGCAGGCAAGCGTTGGGGCTCGAAGGCGCGGATTTCGGCCTCGGGCTGCGGCCAAAGAACATCGGCGCGCGGGTCAAGCGGGTCGAGGATCGGCGGTTGCTGACCGGCCAGGGAGCGTTTACCGACGATCGTATCGTCCCGGGCGCATTGCATATCGCATTCTGCCGCAGCGATCATCCGCACGCTCTGATCTCGAGCATCAGCACCGCGGCGGCAGAAGCAATGCCGGGCGTAATCGGCGTCTATACCGCGAGAGAGCTCAACGGTTTGATCGAGCCGGTGTATGCCACTTCGCGGCTGCCTGATTATCACTCGACCGCGCTATATCCGCTGGCGCGCGAAAAAGTCCGTTACGTCGGCGAGCCCGTCGTCGCTGTCTTGGCCGAGAGCCGGTACCGCGCAGAGGACGCGCTCGATCGGATCGAGATCGCCTACGAACCGCTCGAAACCGTGATCGACCCCGAGAGGGCTGTCTTCAAGGACGCGCCGCTGCTGCACGAAGAGGCGGGGACGAACATCCTCGCGACCCGGGAGTTTGCGCGCGGCGATCTTGCCGAGGCGATGGCGCGGGCCACGGTGCGCGTCGGCGGCCGTTTCCGGTTCCGCCGTAAGGCGCCTGTCGCCCTTGAGCCCCGTGCCTGTCTCGCGGAGTACGATCGCGGGCGCCGTTTGCTAACCCTGACCGCATCGACGCAGATCCCCGGCATTCTCCGCGACGTTCTCGCCGATCTCCTCCGAATGCCGGGACATAGCGTCCGCGTCGTCGCGCCCGATGTCGGAGGCGGCTTTGGCGGCAAGGCATCCCTTTACCAGGAGGAGATTGTCGTCTCGGTGCTCGCCCGTCACCTCGGCCGAGCGGTGCGCTGGACCGGCAGCCGACAGGAGGATCTCGTCTCGACGACGCATGGCTTCGACGAAATCGTTGAAGCCGAACTCGGGCTGGATCGGGACGGCCACATTCTGGCGCTTGCCGCCGAGGTGATCGGCGATGTCGGCGCCTATTCGATCTATCCGTGGACTGCCGCGCTCGAGCCCGTCCAGGTCGCGAGTTTCCTGCCGGGTCCCTACCGGGTGCCAACCTACCGCGGGCAGGTACGGGCGGTCGCAACTTGCAAGACCCCGACCGGCCCCTATCGCGGCGTCGGCCGGCCAATCTCGACCTTCGTCATGGAGCGGCTGATCGACATGGCGGCGCAGCGTCTCGCGATCGATCCCGTTCAACTTCGTCTGCGGAACTTGATCCGAGCCGACGAGCTCCCTTACCGGGTGGCCTCCGGCATCGTCTGGGACCGTTCCGGCTTTGTCGACAGCCTGACGAGCGCGTGCCAGGCCGCCGGCTACCAGCTGCTGCGCGAGGAACAGGCGAAGGCAAGGGCCGAAGGTCGGCTCGTTGGCATCGGCATCGCCACCTACGCGGAACTGACCGGCATCGGGTCTCGCATTTCGGCGGCACCGGGGATGCCGATCAACACCGGAACAGAAACCGCCACGATCCGCCTCGATTCGACCGGGGCGGTGACCGGCAGTTTCGGGGTTGCCTCACACGGCCAAGGGCTTGAGACCACGCTCGCGCAGGTGATTGCCGACGAGCTCGGCGCCCGGATCGAGGACATTCAAATCCTGCAGGGCGACAGCGCCGTCGTCGCGCACGGCACCGGAAGCTATGCGAGCCGCAGCGCGGTGCTGGCCGGAGGAGCGGCGACGTTGGCAGCGCGCCTGCTCAAGGAGAAGGTGATCCGTGCGGCCTCGCACCTGCTCGAAGCGGCGGTCGATGACATCGAGGCCGCCGACGGACGGGTGTTCGTCTCGGGTACCGACCGCTCCTTGACCTTCCGGGAGATCGCAAGGGCGGTTTATTCCGAAATCGGGCGCTTGCCGAGAGAGGCGCGCGAGGAGATGGAGGTCACCAAGCTCTACGACCCGTATTTCGGCACGACGACATGCGCGACGCACATCGCCGCACTGGAGATCGACCCGGAGACCTGCAAGGTCACGCTCAGCCGCTACGTCGTCGCCGAGGATTGCGGTCGCCTGATCAACCCGATGATCGTCGAGGGCCAGGTTCACGGCGCCGTCGCCCAGGGCATCGGGGCGGCGCTCTACGAGGAAATCGTCTACGACGAGGCCGGCCAGCTGCTGACCGCAAGCCTCGCCGATTATGGTATCCCGGTCGCAAGCGAGGTGCCGGCGATCACGACCCGGCATCTCGAAACCGAGTCTCCGTCGACGGTCGGCGGCTTCCGTGGCATGGGCGAAGGCGGGACCATCGGCGCCCCGGCAGCTATTGCCAACGCGCTCGCCGATGCGCTGGCGCCGGTTGGAGCCGAGATCTTCGAGCTGCCGATGACCCCGCAGCGCTTGTTTCGCCTGGTCGGGAGCGGGAAGAGGCCGAGCGTCCGCGCACGACAGAATGGAGGCCGTTGACACCCATCTGGCCGAGCATGAGCGTGGTGCAGGTTGGCTGCGGCAAGGATATCGTGGCCAGATGAGAGGGTCTGAGCGTTGATTCTCAGCTTCGAGATTTAGCGAGGTGGATGCATGCCCTCGATCGCTGATCAGCATGTGGTGGTCCTCGGCGGTACGTCGGGCTTTGGCTTTGCCACTGCCAAGGCGGCCCTGGCGGAGGGTGCAAGGGTCACGATCGCCTCGCGTTCGGCCGAGAAATTGAGCGGCGCGCTCGCTCGGCTCGGCAATCACGCAAGCGGCGAATGCGTCGATGTCACCGACAAGCCGATGCTGGAGCGGTTCTTTGCCGGCCTCGGTCCGTTCGATCACTTGGCGGTGACGGTCGGCGATGCGCTGCTGAGCAAGCAGATCATGGAGCTCACCGACGAAGAGGCACGCTCGGCCTTCGAAGTGCGGTTCTGGGGTCAGTTCAATGCCGTCCGCGCGGCCTATCCGCATATCAGCAAGTCGGGCTCGATCACGCTGGTCTCCGGCCTTGCCGGGCAGCGCGCGTCGCCGGGACGGGGTATCTATGCCGGCGTGCTTGGCGGGATTGAGGGCATGGTGAAGAGCTTCGCCGCCGAACTCCGGCCGGTCAGGGTCAACGGGGTGTGCGCCGGCGCGGTCGACACCGAGCTTTGGCATCGATTGCCGGAAGCCGAGAGATTGGCGACATTCGAGCGCATCGGCGCCCGCCTCCCGGTCGGCCGGGTCGGCAAGCCTGAGGATATCGCCGAAGCCTACCTCTATCTGATGAAGACCGGCTTCAGCACCGGCGAGACCATCGTTGTCGATGGCGGTGCGCTGCAGGCACCGTAATCTCGATCACGGCAATCGCCGGGTTCCGGATCAGATCGCAAGCATTAGTGGGCGGGCCCGGGAGGTGTCGTGTTCGCCAGCTGTTCGACCGCATCGATGATCCGAAGCCAGATCGTGGCACCGGCGAAGTCTCCGGCCGCTATGTGCTCGTCAATCCGCCTGAAGCTTTCTGTCTGGGCCGTGTCACCTTACCATCTAAACATCAGGTAAGCGACGCGCCAAATGTCGATCTCGGCTATCACGCCGAGAGAGTAAATCGGGCTGACCTAGAAATGTTTAAGACGTCGAGTTCGGCCTCTCTCTGCTCCGATTGATGCCGGCGCATCCGCGATTGCGTATCGTCGGACCTGCTCTCTGACTTCCTGGTCGCCGCCACGGTTTGGTCTACTGGGTGACCGGGGAGCGATAGTCCGGCTGGGCGAAGAGCGGGGCCCGTAGCCACGGACCGAGCCGATGGCTCTAAATTTCGGAGATATCGGCGTTGTTACCCGCAGCGTTACCCGTGGCGTTGAGAGCTCTCGGTATATTTTCTTGTAACTCATTGATTTAAGTGATGAGCCCGCCGGGATTCGAACCCGGGACCTACTGATTAAAAGTCAAATGCTCTTAGCTGCTCGGCTTGAAGACAGGCTAACATCGATAGACGCCGATAACAGCAAATCAAGGCAGTTGCGTGCCCCCGCAACCAAACCCAGCCCCTGCCACGTGAGACGGCGATTCTCAGGGGACGCGATCGCTCGTCACGAGCGGCGCCCCCAGGCGATGAAGCCGTCGTTTTTGAGCCCGGGCTTGCCGTATGCGAGGGGCGCGCCGGCGAAGGTTTCGACCCGGCCGCCGGCGGCTTCGAGGATCGCCTGGCCCGCCGCAGTGTCCCATTCCATCGTCGTGCCGAAGCGCGGATAGAGATCGGCTTCGCCGGCCGCGATCAGCCCGAATTTGAGCGCGCTGCCGCAACTGACGCGCGAACGCACCGGATAATCCTGCAGGAACTCGCCAAGCCGTCGGCTGTTTTCGTGCGAGCGGCTGTGGACGACGACGAGCCCCTCGGGCGACGGAATGCGCGCCTGGATCGGCTCGACGCCGCCGCCGTTGAGCTGACGGGTCGCGGTTCCCGGCCCATATGCGGCATAGGTCAGCCCGACCGCCGGGCCATGAAGGACGCCGAGCACCGGCCTTCCATCCTCGACGAGGCCGATGCACACCGCGAACTCGCCATTCTTGGCGACAAACTCGCGGGTGCCGTCGAGCGGGTCGACCGCCCAGAAGCGCGCCGCCGAGGGCGGCAGCCCTTCGGCCTCGACCAACTCCTCGGCAAAGATCGGAATATCGGGAAAGGCGTTGCCGAGCATCGCGATGATGATCCGTTCGGCGCCAAGATCGGCCTCGGTCACCGGGGTCTTGTCGGCTTTCTGGCGTACGTCGAAATCTTGCGCGTAGACCCGCATGATCGCCTCGCCGGCCGCCACAGCGGCGCGCCGCGCGATTTCGAGCAGCTGATCGCGAGGTTCGCTCATGCCGCCGCCCGCCGTTCCGCGGCGCGGATCGCTTGCCACAGCCGCTCCGGGGTCACCGGCATGTCGATATGCTCGATGCCGAGCGGGGCGAGCGCATCGACGATCGCATTGACCAGCGCCGGCGGCGCCCCGATCGCGCCCGCCTCGCCGGCCCCCTTCAGGCCGAGCGGGTTGGTGCGGCACGGCACGACGTTATAGGCGAATTCGATCGCCGGCAGATCGTCGGCCCGCGGCAGGCAATAATCGGTCAAGGAGCCGGTCACGAGCTGGCCGGTCTGCGGGTCGAAGACGCAATGTTCGAGCATCGCCTGTCCTACTCCCTGTGCGATCCCGCCCTGCACCTGGCCCTTCAGCAGCAGCGGGTTGACGACCGTGCCGAAATCGTCGACGACCAGATAGCGCACAATATCGACTTGTCCGGTCTCCGGCTCGATCTCGACCTCGCAGACATGGCAGCCATTGGGAAAAGTCGCAGCGGGCGGGGTGAAATGCCCGCTCTCGGCAAAACCCGGCTCGACATCGGCGGGTAGGGCAGCGGGGTTGAAAGCCGCCCGCGCCACCGCCTCGATGCCGATTTCGCGGTCGGTGCCCGATATGCGGAAGGCGCCGTCGACAAAGCCGAGATCGGCCTCGGCCGCCTCCAACAGATGCGCGGCGATGCGGCGGCCTTTGGCGATCAGCTTGTCCGCGGCATTGGCGAGTGCGGCGCCGCCGACCGGCAATGAGCGCGAACCGCCGGTGCCGCGGCCAAAGCCGATCGCGTCGGTATCCCCTTGCAGCACCCGAATTTTTTCGAGCGGCAGCCCCAGCCGCTCGGCGGCGAGCTGGGCATAGGCGGTCTGATGTCCTTGGCCCGAGGACTGGGTCCCCATCAGGATCGTCAGGCCGCCGCTCGGGTCGAACCGCAATTCGGCAAATTCATCGGGGGGCATCCCCGACTGCTCGATATAGACGGCGTGGCCGAAGCCCGCGATAACGCCCGCGCGAGCGCGAGGCGGCCCGCCGCGCCGGAAAGCCCGTCGCGTCGGCGGCGGCGAGTGCATCCACCATGTTGCGGCCGAAGTCGCCGCTGTCATAGACGAGGCCGAGTGGGGTGGCGTAGGGCATCGCCTCGGGCCTGATGAAATTGCGCCGGCGGAGTTCCTGCGGCGCCACCCCGAGCCGGCGGGCGGCAAAGTCGATCAGGCGTTCGATCGCATAGGCCGCCTCCGGCCGCCCGGCGCCGCGATAGGCGTCGACCGGAACGGTGTGGGTGAACACCCCCTTGACCGCGACATGGATCGCCGGGATCGCATAGACGCCGCTGAACATTACCCCGCCCGATCCGGTCGGGATCTCCGGCGCGAAATTCGACAGATAGGCGCCCATATTGGCGATCGTCGCGACCTTTAGCCCGAGAAACCGCAACTCATCGTCGAGCGCCAGTTCGAGCCGGGTTAGATTATCGCGGCCCTGGGTATCGGTCATGAACGCGTCGGAGCGCTCGGGCGTCCATTTGACCGGGCGGCCGAGCTTTTTGGCGGCCCACAGCACCAGGATGTGCTCGGGATAGAGAAAAAACTTCATGCCGAACCCGCCGCCGACATCCCGGGTCACCACCCGGATGCGGTTTTCCGGGATCTTGAAGATGCTCTCGGCCAACAGATTGCGCAGAAAGTGCGAGCCTTGGGTCGAGCTCCACAAGGTGTAAGCATCCTCGCCAGGCTCGTATTCGCCGATGGCGCCGCGCGGCTCCATCGAATTGACGACGATGCGATTGTTGACGAGATCGAGACCGACGCGGTGGCGCGCCGCCGCCATCGCCCGTTCGACCGCGGCCTCGTCGCCCAACCCCCAATCGAAGGCGAGATTGCCCGGCGCCTCAGTCCACACCGTCGGTTGGCCCGGATCGAGCGCATGCGCGGTCTCGACCACCGCCGGCAACGGCTCGTAATCGACCTCGATCAGTTCAGCCGCGTCGCGGGCGGCGGCGAGGCTCTCCGCCACCACCATCGCCACGGTGTCGCCAACATGCCGCACGCGGTCGCGGACCATCGCCGGGCGCGGTGGTACGGGCGATGTCGACCCGTCGCGATTGGTCACCGCGCTCAGGCACGGGATCGGGCCGAGCCCGTCGCGGGCCACATCTTCGCCGGTCAGGACGCCGAGCACCTCCGGTGCGGCCGCAGCAGCCGCGGTGTCGAGGGCGCGGATGCGGGCATGCGCGTGCGGCGAGCGCAGCATGTAGGCGTAGGCCTGCCGCGGACGGACCAGATCATCGACATAACTGCCGCGGCCGGTGACAAACCGCCGGTCCTCGACGCGGCGGACCGGCTGGCCGATGCCGTATTGGTTCATGGCACAAGACCTCCGAACCCGCATATCGGCCGCAGGGTGGTGTTTTGCTATAGCGCCGCGCCGAGGTTCGCGACTATCGGGCCCGCGGCATATGCCATTTCAGCCCAGGGAACCTTGCATAGTCGCGATCGAAGGTGACCCATTCGCAGCCTGATTCGATGGCGAGGGCGGCGAACCAGGCATCGGTAATGTTCGGTCCTCGCGTGTCGGTCTCGGTGCAGAGCCGTTTAGAAGATGTCCCAGTGCCGCTCGCCGGGTTCCACGATCTGGCAATGGGGTTGTCCGAGAAGGTCCTCGCAGAACCGGAAAGCCTCCGCGATCCGGGATGAGAGCTGTCGCCAGTCGCTAAAGGTCATTCGACCTTTTCGAACTTTTGCAGCGAGCGCAGGTCGGCGGGGTGCGGCTTGCCTGGGTAGATTTGCGGCCAGGCGGTCCACGAGACCTCGCCGACATAGATGTCGCCGTGCCGGTCGACCGCGAGACCGTGCGGCGCCAGGAACTTGCCGAGTTCGGTCCCGGCCGGGGTGTCGCCGAAGCGGCCGATCAACTTGCCTTGATAGTCGACGATGCTGACCCGCGGCCCGAGATTGGGAATGTCGCGGCTGACCGCGGCGGCCGGGCCGACTTCGCCGATGTAGCAAATCGGCTGATGGCCGTAGGGCACGTACATCCCGCAGGGCCGGTGCAAGTTCTTCCACTGCGTCTCGTATTTACCGTTGCCGTCGAACACCTGGACCCGGTGGTTCTCGCGGTCGGCGACATAGACCCAGCCGTCCGCGTCGGTGCAGATGTTGTGGACGATGTTGAACTCGCCCTCGCCGGTGCCGGGCTCGCCCCACGACATCAGCAATTTGCCGTCGGGCGAATATTTGTGGACGCGGGAATTGCCGTAACCATCGGAAACGTAGATCTCGCCCTTTGGCGACAGCGCGGTATGGGTGCAGCGGTGGAACGGCTCGCCGCTCATATAGGGCGCCGGCTTGCCGGGCACGCCGAGTTCGAGCAGCACCTTGCCGGCGAGCGTCACCTTGCGCACGAAATGGCCGCCATCATCGGTCAGGAACATCGTATCATCAGGCGCCATGTGAACGCCGTGGGGGCGCGGATACTCGCCTTCGCCCCACGACCGCAGGAAATTACCGGCACGGTCGAAGACCATCATCGGGTGCTCGCCGCGGTTGAAGACGTAGACATTGTCGTTGCTGTCGACGCCGACCCCGCCGACCTCCTTGAAGGACCAGCCGTCGGGTAATTTCGCCCAATCGGCATTGACGCGGTATTTGAACTGGTTGCTGCCGACGATCATCGCAGGCTCCTCCCTCCGGAGATTGTTTGGCCTATGTCCTCTCAATATGCTGTCGCCTGACGCAGCGGAAAATCAACACCGACGGAGGATATCCCGATGGCTTACGGAGGAAATGACTGGCTGGCCCTGACCCAGGAACCGACATTGGAGCCGGAGATCGCGATCTGCGACCCCCACCATCATTTCTGGGATTTTCGGTCCGAACGCGTCCCCTACCAGCGCTATCTGCTGCACGAATTGGCGGCCGACGTTAATTGCGGCCATAACGTGCGTTCCACCGTTTTCATCGAGGCGCGATCCATGTACCGCCCGGATGGGCCGGCGGAATTGCGCCCGGTCGGCGAGGTCGAATTTGTCCAGGGTCTGGCCGCGGCCAGCGCCACCGGGCTCTATGGTCCGTGCCGGGCGGCTGCGGGCATCATCGGCCATGCCGATTTGAAACTGGGAGATCGGGTCAAGCCGGTGCTGGAGGCGCTGCAAGCCGCCAGCCCCAACCGGTTTCGCGGCATCCGGCACACGGTCACCTGGGACCCCATCCCGAGGTCGGAAACCGGGAAAAGCAGGGGGTGCTGGCCACCGCCGAATATCTCGCCGGCGCTAAAGTATTGGCGGGGATGGGGCTGTCTCTCGACACCGGGGTCTGCTTCCCGCAATTGCCCGAGCTGGCAGATTTTGCCAAGGCCATCCCCAATCTGACGATCATCCTAAACCATCTCGGTGGCTTGAACCGGGTCGGCCCCTACGGCAACCGGGACGACGAGGTCCTCGCCACCTGGCGGCGCGGTCTTGCCGAGGTGGCGCAATGCCCCAACGTCAATCTCAAGCTCGGCGGCATCGGCATGCCCCGGATCGGGTTCGACTGGCACACCCGCGAGAAGCCGATCGGCTCGGAAGAATTGGCGGCGTCGATGGCCCCGTTGATGACCTACTGCATCGAGCAGTTCGGCCCCAACCGATGCATGTTCGAAAGCAACTTCCCGGTGGACAAGGTGTCGTTTTCCCACCACGTCTTGTTCAACGCTTTCAAACGGTTTTCCAAGGGCTATTCGGCCTCCGAGCGCGCAGCCTTGTTCCATGACGCCGCGGCTCGGGCCTACCGGATCAGCGACGCCTGACGGCGCGAGGCGATCGGTGGTGGCAAAAGGCGGCAGATTGGGTGTCGACATCGGCGGCACTTTTACCGATGTCGCGCTCGAAGCAGATGGGCGGCGCCACAGCGCCAAGATCCTGACCACCCCCGAGGCGCCCGAGCGCGCGGTCATCGAGGCGATCCATAGCGTGTTGCGCGAAGCCGCACTCGCTCCCGCCGATCTTTCGATCATCATCCACGGCACGACCCTGGCGACCAACGCGCTGATCGAACGCAAGGGTGCGAAGACCGCGCTCCTGACCACCGAGGGCTTTCGCGACACGGTCGAAATCCGGCACGAGAACCGGTTCGAGCAATACGACGTCAACATCGACCTGCCGCCGCCCTTGGTGCCGCGCCGGTTGCGCTTTCCGGTGCGTGAGCGCATCGATGCCGCGCGGCCGGGTGCTGGTGCCGCTCGACGAGGCGGGGGTGGCGGCGCTCGCCGGCCGCCTGATGGCCGAGCGGATCGAGGCGGTCGCGGTCGGCTTTCTGCACAGCTTTACCAACCCGGCGCACGAACGCCGCGTCGGCGAGATTCTGGCCGATCGCCTGCCCGGGGTCCCGGTCACTCTGTCGAGCGACGTGTCGCCCGAGATGCGCGAATACGAGCGCTTCTCGACCGCCTGTGCCAACGCTTATGTCCAGCCGCTGATCGGCCGCTACCTCGCCAATCTCGAAACCTTGTTGCGTCGGGAGGGCTTTTCCTGCCCGCTGTTCCTGATGCTGTCGGGCGGCGGGTTGACCGCGGTCGAAACCGCGATCCGCTTTCCGGTGCGGCTGGTCGAGTCGGGGCCGGCAGGTGGCGCCATCTTCGCCGCCGAGATCGCCCGCCAACGCGGTCTCGACAAGGTTTTGTCCTATGACATGGGCGGGACCACCGCGAAGATCTGCCTGATCGACGAGTTGAAGCCGCAGACCAACCGCGCCTTTGAGGTCGCGCGGATCTACCGCTTCAAGAAGGGCAGCGGGCTGCCATTGCGCATCCCGGTCATCGAGATGGTCGAGATCGGCGCCGGCGGCGGCTCGATCGCGCGGGTCGACCGGCTGAAACGGATCACCGTCGGGCCGGACAGCGCCGGCGCCGATCCGGGGCCGGCCTGCTATGGCCGCGGCGGGACCGGGCCGACCGTGACCGATGCCGATTTGCTGCTCGGGCGGATCGACCCGACCGGCTTTTCCGGCGGGCGCATGGCGCTCGACCGCGACGCGGCCGAAGCGGCGCTACGGCACGAAGTGGCTGAGCCGCTGGCCCTGGCAACAGAGCTGGCGGCGCTCGGGGTCAGCGAGATCGTCGACGAGAACATGGCCAATGCCGCCCGCGTCCACGCAATCGAAAGCGGCAAGGATGCGCGCGGCCGCACCTTGGTCGCCTTTGGCGGCGCGGCGCCGCTGCACGCCGCGCGGATGGCCGAAAAGCTCGGCCTCGACCGGGTGCTGGTGCCGTCCTATGCCGGGGTCGGCTCGGCGGTCGGGTTTCTGCGCGCGCCGATCGCCTATGAGATCGTGCGCTCCGGGTTGCAGCGACTCGATGCGTTCGACGCCGCCGCGGCCAACGCATTGCTCGCCGCGATGCGCGCCGAGGCCGAGCCGATCGTGCGCCGCGGGGCCGGCGCGGCGCCGTTGACCGAGACCCGTTCGGCGTTCATGCGCTACCGCGGCCAGGGCCATGAGATCGCGGTGCCGCTGCCGACCAGAGCCTACAATGCCGCCGACGCCGCGACCCTGCGGGCTGCCTTCGAAGACGCCTATCGCCGGCTCTACAGCCGCATCATCCCCGGCGTCGAAGTCGAAATCCTCAGCTGGGTCCTGTTGCTCTCCGCCCCGCCCCCCGCCGAACCCGCCGCCGTCCCGCCATCGCCCACCCCCCACACCCCGGAGCCCGCCCGTCATCGCCCGGTCTTCGACCCGGAATTGGGCGAGTTCGTCACCGTCGCGATCTACGACCGCCGCGACCTGAAGCCCGGCGCCCAAATAGCCGGCCCCGCGGTCATCGTCGAAGACGAGACCTCGACCGTGGTCACCCGCCTGTTCGACGCAACCGTCGACGCCTTCGGCTACATCGAACTGACCCGGCGAGCGAGCTGAGCGGCGAAGCGCCCGCGCTGCGGAATTCCCGTCGAACCGGGAAAATAACCGGGAATTTGATCGATTTCGCCCTCTTCGCTCCGCTTTTCCAAGAAAAATATACATCAAAATAATCGCTTGCTGGCGAATTTCCGTCGGCTGCGAACCGGGAATTTTTTCGGCCGAACCGGGAATTAGAGCATTTTCCACTTAGATTGAGGCGTATCCGGCATGATCAAGATAGTGGGAGCACTCGGCGGCGGAGAAGTTGTCCAGCAGCCGGCCGATGGCGTCCCACAGTGATGCGATGGTGCGCGCGGCGGTGCGGCGCAACAGCGCCTTGAGCTTGGCGAAGAGCATCTCGATCGGGTTAAAGTCGGGCGAGTAGGGCGGCAGGTAGAGCAGGGCAGCGCCGGCCGCCGCGATCGTATCGCGCACCCCGGCGACCTTGTGGGCGGGCAGATTGTCGATGATCACGATGTCGCCAGGCGACAGCGTCGGGGCCAAGCAGCGCTCGACGTAGACGCGGAAGATTTGGCCATTCATGGCCCGGTCGCTGACAAAGGGTGCGGTCACCCCATCGACGCGCAGACCGGCCACAAACGTGGTTGTCTTCCGATGACCGTGCGGCACCCGTCCGATCAACCGGGAACCGCGTCGCGTCAGCTGAGGGTCGTCTTGCGCTGGGCGTGTTGAGCTGGATGCTGCCGCTGTTTTATGGGCGGCGGTGCAATGGATGATGCGGGGCTGGTCGATAAGGAGGACCTCGGGAGTACTCATACGAGGGCTCGGGAGGTCCGCGGCGAGGTTCTCACCGGTCCGGAGCGGCGGCGGCGCTGGAGCCTCGAAGAGAAGCTGCGGATATTGGCGCAGAGCGTGGCGCCGGGATCGTCGCCCTCGTCTGGTTTGCCGGCTGCACGGGATCAGCAGCGGCCAGCTTTACACCTGGCGCCGGCAGTTCCGCACCGGCGAGCTGACCGGGTTTGCGCCGGTGAGATTGGCGCTCGCCGGTTGAACAGCTTGCACTGGCCGCAGCGCCGGTTGATCCGGTGCCGACACTGCCCGAACCCGATCGGCGAGCGGACGGGATAATCGAGGTCGAGCTGCCCTCGGGGGTGAAGCTGCGGCTGACCGGCGCGGTCGACGAGGTGGCGTTGCGCCGGGTCTTGTCGGCGCTGTCGTGATCGGCATTCCGGGCAATGTCCGCGTCTATCTGGCATGCGGCGTCACTGACATGAGGAAAGGCTTTGACGGGCTGGCGGCGCGGGTGCAGACGACGTTGCGGCTCGACCCGCATGGCGGCGCGCTGTTCGTGTTTCGCGGCCGCCGCGGCGATCTGATCAAGGTGCTGTGGTGGGACGGGCAAGGCCTGTGCCTGTTTGCCAAGCGGCTGGAGCGCGGCCGGTTTCTGTGGCCGCAGGCGAAGGACGGATCGGTGGTGCTGACGGCAGCGCAATTGTCGATGCTGCTGGAGGGCATCGACTGGCGTGCGCCGCGCCGCAGCTGGGCCCCGGAGGTGGCCGGCTGAACGGCGCGACATAGTGACTCAGGCGGGTACGATGTCGCCGCTGCTCAATGAGCGCGGGAGTAAACTCTTGGTTGATGCCAGATGCTGCTGACCCCGTCCAAGAGATCGCCGAGCTGCGCGCCTTGCTGGCCGAGCGCGAGGCGGAACTGGCGGTGGCGCGGGCCGAGCTGACCGGCGCCCGGCTGCGGATCGAACAGTACAAGGCCCAGCTTGCCCAGCTGCGGCGGATGCAGTTCGGGCGCTCGTCGGAAAAACTCGACACCCAGATCGCGCAACTCGAGCTGATGCTCGAGGATCTGGAGGAGAGGCGAAGCGGCACGCACAGCGCCGGCGGCACGGCGTGTCCCTGATCAGCCACGCCGCGAACGGCGCCAGCCGGTGCGGCGGCCGTTGCCCGATCATCTGCCGCGCGAGGAGATCGTGCATGATCCGGGTTCGGTGTGCCCGGGCTGCGGCGGCACCCGTTTTGCCAAGCTCGGCGAGGACGTGACCGAGGTCTTGGAGAAGATCCCGGCACGCCTCAAAGTGATCCGCCATATCCGGCCGAAGCTGAGCTGCCGCTGCTGCGAGCGCATCATCCAAGCGCCGATGCCCGATCTGCCGATCGAGAAGGGCCGGCCGGGTCCGGGTCTGGTCGCCAATGTCGTGGTCAGCAAATATCTCGACGGGCTGCCGCTCTACCGCCAATCGGCGATCCTGGCGCGCGAAGGCATCGAGATCGAGCGCGCCACCCTGGCCGACTGGGTCGGGCATGCCGCCTGGTGGGTGACGCCGCTGGCCGAGCTGATCGGCGCCCATGTCATGGCGGCGCCGATCATCCACACCGACGACACGCCGATCGCCGTGCTGGCGCCGGGCAATGGCAAGACCCGGACCGGGCGGCTGTGGACCTATGTCGTCGACGAGCGGCCCTGGCAAGGCGAGCGGGCCCCGGCGGCCTATTACCGCTTCAGCCCCGATCGCCGCGGCGAGCGGCCGCGCGATCATCTGGCCCGCTTTCGCGGCGTGATCCAGGCCGACGCCTTCAGCGGCTACCAGGCCCTGACGCGACCGACATCCGCCAAAGACCGGATTGGCCGAGCCGCCGCCGCTGATCCACGCGGCGTGTTGGGCCCACGCCCGGCGCAAATTTTACGACGTGTTCGAGTCGACCAAATCGCCGATCGCCGAGGAGGCGCTGAAACGGATCGGCGAGCTCTACAAGATCGAAGCCGAGATCACTGGCCAGTCGGCCGAAGCCCGGCTGGCGGCGCGACAGAGCCGTGCCGTGGCGATCCTCGACGCCTTGCGCGACTGGCTGACGGCACAGCGCCGCCGGCTGTCAGCAAAGAACGCGCTCGCCAAGGCGATCCAATACGCGCTCAGCCGCTGGGAGGCGCTGAGCCGCTATGCCGGTGATGGCCGGCTCGCGATCGACAATAATGTCGCCGAGCGGGCACTGCGCGGTATCGCCGTCACCCGCAAAAATTTTTTGTTCCTCGGATCCGAGGCCGGCGGCGAGCGCGCCGCAATCCTCTACACCGTGCTGGAAAGCGCCAAACTCAACGGCCTCGATCCGCAAGCCTGGCTCGCCGACGTGATCGACCGCATGGCCAAGGGGCACCCGATCAACCGGCTCAGCCGAACTGCTGCCGTGGAACTGGCAGCCCAAAATCGCCACCCTCGCCGCCTGAGCGGCCACCAGCTGACGCTTACGCAACGCCCGCGTCGGCAACGCCCGCGTCGGCGCGCCATGTTGGTGGCCGTGCCGGTCTCGTCGATAAACACCAGCCGACGCGGATCAAGCCATGGCTGGAGGTTTTTCCACACCAGCCGTGCCGCCGCCACGTCAGCGCGCTGCTGTTCGGCGGCGTGCACGGTTTTTTTTTAAAGCTGATGCCGTGCCGCTCGAAGAACCGCCAGACCGAGCTCACGCCAACCCGGACGCCACGCTCGCTGAGCAGCTCGCGGATCTCGTCCAGAGTGAGATCGGCACGCTCGCCAATCAGCACCAATAACCAGTCGGTGTGCGGCTGCAGCGGCGAGCGGCTGCGGCCCTTCTGCGACTTGGCCGACGCTGCCGGTGCGCCGCCAGCGGCCAATCCAAGCGGTCGCCGTCGACTCGCCGATGCCCAACCGGCGCCCCGCCCCGCGCGCCGAAAAACCGCCCTCAACCGCGCGGATGACGCGGATCCGCAGATCGCTCGAATACGCCCTCGCCATGCCGTCCCCCAACAGCATCTATGGGCGCATTCTCGCTCAATCCACCATATTTGGAAATCCCAGCCGGCGAAAATTTCGAATCTACCCAACTGGAAACCGCTCTAAAACCTGACACATCATTCACAAATCGTCAATTACCTTGATTGTGCTATTATGGTAATCGCCCGTCACTTAACCGGCCATGGGTTTAGACGGCGTAGCGCCCGAAGCCTAGCGCGTCGCGCGAACTGACGCGTGCCTGCCCGCCCGCAGGACGCGAAGCCAATGTAGCGCGCGGGCCTGCGATTGCGCCCCGCGGGGAAGCGATTTCGAGCGCGGTTACTTCGGCTTGTCGGCGTCGAGGATCGCCTGCACCCGTTCCGGATCGACGGCGAGGGGCTCGATGCCGGCGCGCTCGACCTGCAATAACTGACCGACGGTGCTGTTGCGCGTTCCCCAGCCGCGGTTCATCGCTTCGGTCAATTCCTCGAAGGCCATGTTGGCCAGCCGCATCGGCACGCCTACCTCGCGCCCGAGACCGACCGCGAGCCCGACATCCTTGTGCAACAGGCGCAACGCGAAATCCGCGGGGTCGTGCTTGCCCGACAGAAACCGGCCGAGCCGGTCAAAAGTGCGTTGCCGGCCGGTCGCCCCCTGGCGCACCGCCTCCCACAGCTCAATCGGCTCGACCCCGGCCTTGATCCCCATTGTAAAGACTTCGGCGAGCGCCACGCCCATAACGGCGCTGGTGCAATTGTGCACGAGCTTGGCGATCGAGCCCGCGCCGATCGGGCCGATATAGGCGGCCTGGTCGCCCATCGCGTCGAGGACGTGTTTGTGGCGATTGAAGATCTGCTGGTCGCCGCCGGCCCAAATCGCCATCTTGCCGCTGGCCGCACCACCCGGGCCGCCGCTGACCGGGGAATTGAGCATGTAGAAGTTCTTCTCGGCAAAGGCGGCGTGGATTTTGCGCACCATCGTCACCGAATTGGTCGACATGTCGAAGAAAGCGGTGTCGGGGCGCATGCCCTCGATCAGCCCGTTGGTCCCGAGCGCCACCGACTCGACATCGGCCGGCACCGGCAGGGAAGTGAAGACCACTTCGGACTGCTCAGCGACCAGCTTCGGCGAATTGGCCCAGACCGCGCCCTTCGCCAAGAACGGCTCGGCCGCGGCACGGGAGAGATCGTGCACGACGAGCTGGTGCCCGGCCTTCTGTAAATTGGCCGCCATGCCCTTGCCCATCATGCCGAGGCCGATAAATCCGACGCGCATGTTCCCCTCCGCCGATCGTAAGCCGTTAGGGACGAGTGTTGCCCGGGCCGCGCCCGAGCGCAAGGATCACCACCCTCTCGCGTGCTGCGGGGTAACGTGATACGTCACACTTCTCAATTCGAGCTTGGTTGCAAGCGCTGTGCAGGGAAATGCCAAGGAATGATGTTAGCCCGGCCGTTGTTCTTCGTGGCGCTTATCTTTCCGGCGGTCGCGCTCGCTGCGCGTCGCAAACAGTTGCACAGACCAGAATTGATCTGACTTACAACTCGATGATGGACATGGTCCGACCGGAGCAGCATCCGGGAATCATCGTGCACCACAACCTGCAGATCGTGTTTTCAGGTCAGAATGTCGCCGAAGATCGCGACCGTAACGCCCGCCAATTCTCGGATCGCAATACGATGGTCCAAGAATTGGGCGGGACCGAGCAGTCGGGGACATACGCGTCCTGGCGTGTCGAGTTGAACACCCGATTAGTCCGCACACAGCGCGATCCCCAAAGCACGCGGATAATGACCGTGACACTGACCTCGCCCACCACATGCCATCTCGACGTCGTTGACACGCTGAACCCTGGCTTTAGTCAATACGCATTCCTGAGAATCTCGACCCATACGCTCGGTTATTTTTCGAGTTATCGGGTAATGCAAACATCTTGCTCTATAAGGTGAGTAATGATTACTTACAGTCCGCCGCCTATTTTACGCCACTCCGCAGCGACCAGCGTGTCGTTGTCCGTGAGATTTTACTCGCCTTTGTAAGCGACACGGTAGACGACGCCGTTGCCGTCATCGCTGAACAGCAGCGAACCATCCTTCGCGAAGACCACATCCACAGGACGGCCCCAGACACTTTGATCGTCGGCGACGAAACCGACGACAAAATCCTGATATTCCCCGGTCGGCTTTCCGTCTTTGAACGGCAGCCGAACGATCTTGTAGCCGGTCCGCACCGCGCGGTTCCACGAGCCGTGCAGCGCGACGAACGCATCGCCTTTCCAATCCGGAGGAAATTGACCCCCGGGGTTGAACGCTAGTCCGAGCGGCGCCGAATGAGGTTGGATCAGAACGTCGGGCACGGTGACCTTGTCGGCGAGATCCGGCCGTCTGCCGCCGCCAGGGCGGGTGTCCTCATGGTTGCCGATGTAGTACCAAGGCCAGCCGTAGAATGCCCCCTGCTTGACGCTGGTGACATAATCGGGCGGCAGATTGTCGCCCAGTAGGTCGCGCTCGTTGGTGGCGCAAAAGACCACGCCGGTGCCGGGCTGTACGGCCAGTCCCGAGCAATTGCGGATACCCGACGCGTACACCCGCTTGTTCTTGCCGTCGGGATCATAGGTGAGGACGTTGGCCCGCCATTCCTCCCGGTCCCATGCCGAACCCGCGGAATGGCTTTTCTCGAATGCAGCAAAATCCGCGGGCCGCGGCCCCATTAGCTCCGCCACATTACTCGCCGAACCGACTGCGACGTACATGGTTTTGCCATCAGGCGAAAAGGCAACATCGCGAGTCCAATGATTGCCGCCGATGGCGAGGTCCGACACGATCGTCTCAGGAGCACCGGAGGCTGTGAGGTCGCCGTTTTTGTAAGGGAAGCGCACGACCTTGCCGAATTCGCCGGCATAGACCCATTTGGGGTCGGGACCTGGCGGATAGAAGGCGATTCCGTAGACACTCGTTAAGTCGGTGGCGAAGGTTTCGACCTTGGGGTTGCTCATGTCGGCCCCGGCCCGGATGACCATGATCTTTCCCTCGGGCCTAGAGAGGGCGAGGAAGATGTCTCCATTGGGAGCCATCCGCAGGACCCGCGCGCCTGTCATCCCGGTGACAAAAGGTGCGACGGTAAAGCCGGGCATGGTCTTGAGTTCGGCGCCATCGGGTTTTGGGCCGACCTTTGATCTGTTGGCGGTGGACGGCGAGGCCAGCGGCGCGGGCAAGTCTGCAGATGTGATCTTGCGTATGACGCCAGGCGCGTCGGTATGCCAGTCGCCATAGGCAGCGCTGCCGACACGAACGCTCTGCGCGGACGCGAACGTCGAGGTTGCGACCAGCGCCAGCATGGCGCCCGCTGTGACGAGCGAGATTCTTGAGCATTGAAGCCTTTTTGATGGCGCGTTGCGTGGCCATTGCGAAGTTCCTCCCGAGGGTTCCCGTCGCCGTCTCCTGTCCTCGACGAGCTAGCGTCAGTGCATTGCCGCCAGATAATCGGCGATCGCTTTTCGATCGGCTGGCGTCAAGCTCTGCATCAGAGCCGGCATCACGGTGCTGTTTGCGCGTTCACCGTCTGCATAGGCGGTCATCGTGTCGATCAGGTAGGGCGAAAATTGGCCGGCCAAGCGCGGCGCCACGCCCGATGGACTTACCCCACCAGCCAAATTCGGGTGATGGCAAGCCTGGCACGTCGCGATCGCCTCAGGAGCCGCAGGCAACGGTGACTCTGCCCGAGTCGGCCACTTGGCGTTGCTGAAATACGCCGCCATTTGCGCCAGATCACCCTCGCTCAAGCTCTCTGCAATTGATGACATGATTTGGCTGTTTCGGTCGCCGTTTCGATAGTCGTTCAGCTGCTTCAAGATGTATGCGGATTGCTGCCCCCAGATGATCGGCACGCTGGGATCGGACGGCAGTCCGTGCGCACCATGGCATGAGGCGCATAGCCGCGCTTTGGTTTCGATGGAGACGGCCAAAGCGGCCTCGGCGCTGAGCAAAACCGCTGCCAAGGCGGCAAGAATTCGAACGACGCGGACCACTCGTCATTTCCATCTTGCGCCAGGATTGCTTGTTAGCGATCGAAATTCGGCGCCGTGGCGTTCTCTCCGCAGCGCCGCATCATTGCACCTTCAACAGCTCGACGTCGAAGATCAGGGTCGCGTTGGGTGGGATCACGCCGCCGGCGCCGCGGCTGCCATAGCCGAGTTCAGGCGGGATGATCAGGGTGCGCTGGCCGCCGACCTTCATGCCGGCGACACCTTCGTCCCAACCGGCGATGACCTGGTGCGCCCCGAGGGTGAAGTCGAACGGTTGGCCACGGTCGACCGAACTGTCGAACTTGGCGCCCTTGGCGCCATCCTTCGACAGCCATCCGGTGTAATGGACGGTAACTTTGTTGCCGGCGGCGGCGGTGGCGCCGTCACCGAGTTTGGTGTCGGTGTATTTCAATCCGTCTGGCATTTCTATCACTTGGTTGGCCGCGTCGCCCGATCCCGCGAGCGGTACGACGGCGGCGATGATGGCGAGCGCCACGGCGGCGCCGGCAATTCGGATCGGTATCATCATTTCCTCCCGGTCGATAGTCGCGCATTCGACACTCTCCGATACCATCGGACAAGATTCGCGGCGGGTACGGCATCGGCGAGAAAGCCGCGGCATCGGCAGTGATGTCACGATCGGCACAGTCTGAACGAATGAATTCGCTGCATTAAAAAGATGAATAATCTTCATGCGTCTCGACTGGGGTTTGTTATGCGACTGTCTACACGGTAATCGCAGAGAAGATGTTGCTGGACCGCGCGCCAGGGGGGTAGCATTCGTTTTGCATCTTTCGAAGGGTGCGGGGTGGCCGCGAGCCTTGGTGGGAAAGTGGCTGCCGCGACGGCCCTAGGCTCGGACTGAGCGGGGCAATAAGGAGAAAGAATCATGGCGTATGATCTGTTGATCAAAAACGGGCGCGTCGTTGACGGCTCGGGCGAGCCGGCCTTTGCAGCGGATGTGGCGGTGCAGGACGGCAAGATCGTCGGAGTTGGCAAATACGCCGGCGCTGCCGCCAAGCGCACGATCGACGCCGCGGGCCGCGTCGTGGCGCCCGGATTTATCGACCACCACACCCATTTCGACCCGCAGGCGGTCTGGGACCCTTATTGCGGCTCGTGGGTCCACAACGGCCACACCACGGTCGTCGTCGGCCAGTGCGGCCAGGTCATCGCCCCGGTCCGGCCCGGCGACAGCGAGTGGTATCTGGAATTCTTCTCCGACGCCGAACAGATCCCGCTACCGGTCCTGAAGGCCGGGGTCGACGTGACCTGGGAATCGGTCGGCGACTATCTGAATGCGCTGGGCAAGAAGCGCGGCATCAACGTCGGCACCTTGGTCGGCCATTCGGGCATCCGCCGTTATGTGATGGGCGAGGCGGCCTCGGAGCGGCAGGCGACGCCGGAAGAAATGGCGGCGATGCAGCGGCTGATCCGCGAGGCGATGCATGACGGCGCGCTCGGCTTCTCGACGGCGCCGAAGGATCGCGGCGACCCGGCCGGGGTCGGCGACGACGCCGAGCGCTGGGCGCTTGCCAGCGTGCTCGGTGAACTCGGCACCGGCGTGTTCCAGGTCGCCGGCGGCGCCCCCGGCGGCACCAAGCAGACCCGCGCAGGTCGCCCGCGAGCTGGCGGCGCGTACCGGGCGGCCGTCGATCTACAACTTGATGTCGCGATCCGATCGCCAACCCCGATGAGTGGGTCGAGCATCTGCGCTGGCTCGAGGACGGGTTCAAGAGCGGCGCGCGCTGCTACGGCTCGTGCCTCTCGACCGTCGCCGGCGCGATCTTTGACCTGCAGCGCGGCCTCAATGTGCCGCAGGACGAGGACATCACGCATCCCGAAGGCGTCTTCCGCGGCATGCCGACCTGGGACAAGGTCATGGCCTTGCCCTATCAGGAACGCATGCGCGCGTTCCGCGACCCCGAATTGCGCAAGGCGATTGTCCGCCGAGGCGGTCGAAGGGACGGTTGCGCAGGAAGGCGGCATGACCGACCGGCGCGGTCGCGCGCGCGGCTTCTTCAACCGGCGCTGGGACCTCGTCGAGGTGTTCATGACGACGAAGGGGCAGAACCGGCATCTCGAGGGCAAGAGCGTCGAGCAGATCGCGAAAGAGCAGAACAAGGGCATCATGGACGCCTTCCTCGATCTGTCGCTCGACGAAGATCTGAACACTTGCTTCCAGGCGATCGACCGCAACAAGGATCCGAAGGCGCAAAAGCACATCCTCGGCTCGCAATATACCGTGATCGGCACCAGCGACGGCGGCGGCCGGCCGCACACCGCCGACCGGCACGAGACCAGCACCAATCTGCTGGGCCACTGGGTGCGCGAAGAGCAGGTGATGACGCTCGAAGAGGCGGTCTATCGGCTGACCGGCAAGACCGCGCTGATGCACGACATTACCGATCGCGGCTTTATCGCCGCCGGCAAGGTCGCGGACATCACGATCTTCGATCCCGACACGATCGCCTCGAAGCCGCGGGAGCCGGTCGCCACGCTGCCGGCGGGCGGCGTGCAGGTTAAGCGCGAGGCCGTCGGGATCGACTACGTCGTGGTCAATGGCAGCGTGCTGCTCGACAAGGGCGAACTGACCGACGCCTTGCCCGGCCAGATCATCCGCGGCCCGCTCTACCAGGGCGCGCGGGCATAGCTCGCCGAACCACATTGTCGCGCATGCCCGGAGCCACTCCGGGCATGCCGACGCGTGGTCTGGAACCGCGCTCAGGACCCCGGGACCTCCGCTGGCAGGTCACGGGGCGCCGGCACTGTGTCGTAACAATGGGGGTGCTGATAATTCGTCCGGTCGGGACGAAACAGGAGGGACGCCATGGCTAATGGAGCTAAGCGGATCGAGCAATTGGCTCCGGAGCTGGAGCGGATCATCTCCGGTTCTCAGCAAATCCAGGAACTGGCCGACGGCTTTGGCGGTCCGCAAGGCCCGGCCGAGGGGCCGCTGTGGTGGCGCGAGGGCGGCTATCTGGTCTTCAGCGACATCCACAACAACCGTCGCATGAAATACGATCCCGGCAAGGGAGTGTCGCTGCTGCAGGAGCCGACCAATCGAGCCAATGGCCTGACCCGTGATCTGCAGGGCCGGCTCGTTGCCTGCGAGCACGATTCACGCCGCGTCACCAGGCAAGAACTGGACGGCAGCATCACGGTTATCGCCAACAGCTTTCAGGGTCGCCAGCTCAACCGGCCCAATGACGTCGTCGTCAAGTCCGACGGATGCATCTATTTCACCGATCCGTGGACCCATCCCTCCGCGGCGCAGCAATGGGATCTGACCTTTTCCGGCGTCTATCGCGTGACCCCCGACCTCGGCCAGCTGACCCTGTTGATCGACGATTTCATCGTGCCCAACGGGCTCGCCTTTTCGCCCGACGAGAGCGTGCTCTACATCAACGACTCGCGCCGCGGCCATATCCGCGCCTTCGATGTCGCGCCCAACGGCACGCTCGCCAAGAATACCGACCGCGTTTTTGTCGATCTGCGCGGCGATGAATCGGGCGTTCCCGACGGCATGAAGGTCGACGTCGAAGGCAATGTCTATTGCGGCGGGGCGGGCGGGTTATGGATCATTGATGCAAAGGGCAAAAAGCTCGGCCGCATCGTCCACGGCGCCCCGGCCACGACCAATCTGGCCTTTGGCGGTGCCGACTGGAAGACCCTCTATTTCACCAGCCGCAACCATCTCGGCGCGGTCAATGTAAAAATCGCCGGAATTCCTGTGCCGGCCCCCCAAAAGTAGTCGCCCGGGAGGCGCCAAGTCCATCGAAAGAGTGAAACCAGCCAACCAAGACACACCGCACTTACGCAGAGGAGAAGTCACCATGCCGATGCCACAACGGGTCCAGTATTCCGACGCCATCGAGCCGTTGGTCCAGTTTATCGAGGATACATCTCCCGATGATATTATGGCTGGGGCCCTGGAGAAGTTGCGTGCCGGGGTGCCGACGCAGACCATGCTGACCGCCTCCGCCCTCGCGGTGACCCGTTCCACCGATATGCCGGCCGGTCATCACGGAGGCGCGCTGCACGCGTTGGCAGGCCTCTATGCGGTCTCGAAGCTGGTTGAGCGCCAGCAGGGCGAGGATCGCTTTCTCCCGGTGCTGCAACACGTGGCGCTGACAAATAAGCACATCCACCACCCGGCGATGGGGCCGTACGGCCTGCTCGAATTCGAGCCGGAGGATGTCGGCGGGGTCGAGGCAGCCAAGGAGGCGTTCCTGGCTGCGGTGAATCGCGGCGAGTACAACAAGGCGGACCATGTTTTCCTGTGGCTATGGGACAATGCTCCCCGGATCGAGGCCTTCGATCTGCTGCTGGGCGTGGCGATCCCGAAAAATTTCCACGATGACCACTACTTCATGTTTCCCGGTACCGTCTGGCGCGCCTTCGAGACCGGCGTTCTCGACAAGGCGTATCTGCCGGTGGTGATGCGGCAGGTGGTGCGCTTCGTAACTCGTTCTCCGGTCGCGCCGAATAATCCGATGCCTTCGCCGCTGCCGGAGATCGAAGCGCTGATCGAGGAGCACGAGTTGCTGAGCCGCATCCTGCGCCAGCGTAGCGGCGAGGACGAAACGGCCGCGATCGGCGAGCTCGGGGAGGCCATCGGCCGGGTCGACGTCTTTGCCGACATTCCGGCGCTGATGGCCAAAGCCTTGGCGGATGGGCTGTCTCTGGAAGGCGCGGGCGAAGCCTTATCGATCGGGGCTGCCGGCCTCTTCCTGCGCTCCCTCGGTGGCAACCCGATGGATGTCCACCTCCACACCAGCATCAACCTGCGGCGCTACCTGTTGCGGCTCGACGGGGTGAGCATGCGCAACAAGCTGATGCTGCTGTTGACCTGGCAGTCGGGCCCGGAGATCCGCTCGACAGCGGGTCGGATGCAGCCCGCGCCGCGGCCCGATATGGCCGAAGTCGCAGCGTTGCCGCCGCGCACGCAGCAGGAATTGCTGGATGCGATCGCCGACGGCATCTACAACCAGCCGCCGATCGACTTCTCCACGGTCACCAATCTCGGCCAGGCGCGGGCGGTGCCCGAGGTCGAAGCCACGGTCGAACTTGGCCCAGCAATATGTAAATTGCGGGTATGACCCGCAGGCGTTGATCGCGCGTCTTGCCGAGATCGTGTGCCACGACAATTTCACCGAGATGCACGCCTTCAAGCATCACCAGTCGATCGTGGAAGAATTCGCCGCCACCCGCGAACCCTGGCGCTGGATGCATCTGGTCTGTGGCGTTCGGGCCGCGGCGGTCTCGTTTGGCAAGAACATGGCGGTCTACGAAGAGGCGCTGGAACTGCTTCACGCCGCGTAGTCCCGAGTAGGCAAACCCGGACAGGCAAACTGGGCCGCTGTACGCGTCCCGGTTTGCCCGTCTGAGGCAGTGGGATGGAAGACCGGAGCCTCCGTTTAGGGGCTCCGATAATCGCCGGCTGGACTAGTCGATGCCGGCGACGGCGTCGCGGCTCGTCTTATCCGCGCCGAAAACGGCCGCGTGGGATATCCACGCCAGCTCTACCGTCGGCGGCCCAAAGCCGCGGCTCCGAAAGAAATTCGCGGCTATCCGGCCCTCGCGACAGCCGAAGAGGACGCCGGTTGGACACGCGGACGGGCGCGGGATAACCTGCCTCAAACGATGTCTCGAAGATGGGAGGGACGAAGATGGCGGGTCTCGATGCGGTGCTGGAGACGACGACAGCGGAACGCCCGGCGACCGGGTTCGTCTTTACCGAAGGGCCGTTGTGGCACCCCGACGGCTTCTATTATTTCGCCGATGTGCGCAGCAGCATGTTCTACCGGCTGAGGCTCGGCCAGGCGCCGGAAACCGTGCGCACCAATACCGGCGAGGGCAACGGCACGACCTTTGATCTGCAGGGCCGGCTGGTGATCTGCGAAGGCGGCAACCGCCGGGTCGCCCGCTGGTCCGACGACACGCATAGCGAGGTCCTGATGGACCGCTATGAGGGCAAGCGGATCAACCGGCCGAATGACGTCGTCTGCAAATCGGATGGCAGCATCTGGTTCACCGATCCCGGGCTTGCGCGTCGCCGCTCGCCGATAAGGAGCTGCCGCATTCGGGGGTTTACGCGGTCGCGCCCAACGGCGCCAGCCGCCTCGTCGCCGAGTTCGAATATCCGAACGGGCTCGCCTTTTCGCCCGACGAGCGCGTGCTTTACGTCGCCAATACGCGTCACGCCCAATATATCCACGCGATCGATCTCGACAGCGCCGGCAACATGGTCAAGCGGCGGATCTTCGCCGATATGTCGTCAGAGGAGACCGACGGCGTTCCCGACGGCATGAAGGTCGATCAGCAGGGACACGTCTATTGCACCGGTCCCGGCGGGACCTGGGTTTTCGCGCCCGATGGCAGCAAGCTCGGTGTGATCCGCACGCCGGAAGTGCCGGCCAACCTCGCCTTTGGCGGCCCCGATCTGAAGACGATCTTTTTCACCGCGCGGACTTCGGTCTACACGTTGCGCGCCAAGGTGCCGGGGCAGCCGCATCCGTGGTACCGGCTGCGGGCGAAATGAGCGGAGGAGAGCCACCATGAAAGTCGGCATTGCGCTCAACATGCTGTCCGAGCCCGGCCGCACCGATGTGGCGGTCGTGACCGATCATCTGGCGATGGGCGATCTCGCCGAGCCGCTCGGCTTCGACTCGCTGTTCGCGCTCGAGCATCATTTTACCGGCTATGCGATGTCGCCGGCGCCGCTCCAGTTGCTGGCCTATTTCGCCGGGCGCACCAAGCGGATCACGTTCGGGACCTCGGTCATCGTGTTGCCATGGCACGACCCGATCCGCGTCGCCGAGGAGATCGCGCTTCTCGACATTTTGTGCGGCGGGCGCTGCCTGTTCGGTTTCGGCCGGGGTGCTGCGAGCGTCGAATATGCCGGGTTCCGCATGCCGATGGGCGAGGCGCGCCCGCGCTTTGCCGAATCCGCGCAACTGATCCGCAAGGCGCTGCGCGAGCCCGAATTCGAATGGCAGGGCGAGTTCTACCAGATCCCGCGCACCTCGATCCGGCCGCGACCGATCTCGCATCCCGAAGAGCGCTTCTTCGCCTCGTCGGTCAGCCCGGAATCGGCCGAGATCATGGCCAAGCTCGGCTTCGGCATCCTGGTCGTGATGCAGAACGAATGGCCAAAGGCGGCGGAGAACATCGTCAATTACCGCGAGATCGCGCTGAGTGTCGGCCACAACCCGCCGCCGCCGATCATCCTGACCAACGTCTCCTGCGCCGAAAGCCGCGACGAGGCGCAAGCCGGGCGATGCAATGGCTCGGCAAGAAATGGGAGTCGATCGACAACCACTACCATTTCTCGGACGGCCATCTCGCCACGGTCAAAGGCTACGAGACCTACGGCAAGATGGCCAAGACCTATGCCCGGCTGCAAGACGACGAGGAACGGGTCCGGGCCACCGAGTTCTATGTCAAGATCCAGATCGTCGGCACGCCGGAGGACTGCATCCAGCAGATCGCCGAGTTGCAGCGGGTGACCGGGACCGACCATGTGGTCACCGAATTCTCGTTCGGCGGCATCCCGCATGCCGATGCCGAAAAGAACATGCGCCTCTTCGCCAGCCGCGTGCTGCCGGTGTTGCAGCACGACAGCGCTTTCGCCACCCCGGCGCCGCGCAACGATGGCCAGCCTGCGAGCAGCCGGCACAGAAGCGACCTCGTTCGCACCGCGCCATGAGCGCCAGGCCGATGACGCTCCGCGATTCTGTGTGCTCGACCGAGCTCCTTTACACGCTAGCGCGGCCGCCGAGAGGTCGTCGCGGCGAAAGCCGGCAGGCGCAGCCCGCGACTATGCTTCGGCGGAGCCGGCCTGCACCGTTTGCGCCACCACGTTGCGCGCGACCTCGCGCAGCAGGCGCTTGTCCTCCGCGGGCGTCGATGCCGGGGGGATGCCCGACACCACCCGGTCGTGGCTGTAGGTCGGCACCGCCGCTCCGTTCTTCAGGATCGGGTATCCCAGATCCTCGCCGTTGCGGACAGCGCGGATCCCCTGCCGGATCATGTTGCGCATCATGATGATGCCGCGATCGGTCGGAAGCGAGATGTTCGAGCCCGTGCCGTGATACGCCGCCGTGAATGCTGATCTGCGCGTCGTAGTCGCCGGGAACCCGCTGCCGCTCCTCGTAGGACCGCTTGCCGTCCTGTCCGAAACCGGAGCCCCGCCTGACCTCCCGGCCTTCGGGTGCACGCTGATAGCCGATCTGCATCGTGTGGCGTGTCGTCGAGCGGCACCGCCCAGGTGGTCGCCATGCGGCCGATTGATCGAGTTGCGCAGCGCCATCGGGTCCGCGTTGGGCGGGAACTGGTGGATGTTGGGGAGGATAAAGTCGGCGACGCGCACCCACACCCGATCGGCCTGCCGGCGCGTGTCGATATAGACCATGCCGACCGGGGTCTCCATCCAGTCCCACTCGGCCGAGTTCCTTGAAATCGTCGGTAAAGCCCTCGCTGCCGGGAAGGGTATGCAGAAAGGCGAGATGCGCCGGGTCCATGCTGTTTTCTTTGACCTGCAGCCAGTTGCATTCCCACAGGGTCGGCGCGCGGGCAATCTGGCGGTAGCCGGGCAGCTCGTAAGTATCGAGGATCGGAAAATCGGGCTGCTTATCCGGCGGCCCCATATACGCAAAGACCAGGCCCGAATATTCGCGCACCGGATAGGCGCCGTGAAACAGCCGGTCCTTCAACGTGCTGTCGGCAGGCTCGCCCGGGGTCTCGAGGATCGTGCCGTCGACGTCGAACAGCCAGCCGTGATAGCAGCAGCGGATGCCCTTGTCGCCGATCAGGCCGAATTCGAGCGAGGTGCCGCGATGCGGGCAATGCAGTTCAAGGAGGCCGATGGCGCCGCTCTTGTCGCGAAACGCGACCAGGTCCTCGCCGAGAATGCGCAGCCGCCGCGGCAGCTCGCCCAGTTCGCTGGAGAGGATGACCGGCTGCCAGAAGCGCCGCAGATATTCGCCGCACGGCGTGCCCGGCCCGACGCGGGTCAGCTCCTCGTCCTCCGGCGGTCGCTCGCGATGGTGATAGGCGCTGTAGGCGATATTCAGAAACGGCGCTCTCTCGGACACTATGTCTCTCCTTCACGCGCGGTGTTGCCCAATCGGTTGACGCCCCGTCCCGCCGCCCTGTTGCACTGCAGCGATATTGAACGGCGGCAGCCCAGCCGGTCAAGACGCCGCTGGTGGCGGCCGATCGGGGTCAAGCTGCATGTCGAACGCGGTCAAAAGCGCCGCAGTCGCCGCATAATTCCCCATCAGCGCCACCAGATCGATCAGCTTGCGGCGGCCAAATTGCTGCAAGGCCCGCGCGTAGGTCATCGGCGACACCTTGCGCGCCCCGAAAATCTCGCGGCCGAGATCGATGACGATCCGGTCGGCCTCGGCGAGTTCGCTCGTGTCTCGACGGTATTTGATGATGCCGATGATCTCGCGCGAGATCCCTTCGCCCAATGCCGCGGGCTCGTGCGCGGCCCATTCGAACCGGCTGTCGAGTTCGCGCGCCGTCGTCAGGATCGCCAATTCGCGTACCCGCCCGCCGAGCCCCGCCTCGTGTCGCAAATAATGGTTTACCGGCCGTGCAGCGGCGCGACAGTTCGGGGCTGTGCAGCTGGATGCCGCCGGGGCCTCTGAGCCCGCGCAGGGTTCCGCCGGCGGGGTCGGCGAGGCGGTCGTAGGCCCGTTGCCCTTCCGCGTCGAGATCCTCGCGTCTGGGTAATGGCAGGCGACAGCCCGATTCCGGATCGACATCCTCGGGATACCCGGCTTGCGTCGGCAGTCTGGCGATGGTGGTCGACAAACAGCGCGGCCAGCCCTTCGCAGCCCTGCCGATCCGCCTCGTCGAAGCGCCCGAGGAGCGGGCTGTCCAGATCGAGCACGCCAATGACTTCACCGTCTTCGATCAATGGCACGACAAGCTCCGAGCGCGAAACCGGATCGCAGGCGATATGCCCCGGAAAATCGTGCACATCCGCCACCAGCACGGCCTCGCCGCGCGCTGCGGCGGTCCCGCACACGCCTTGGCCGATCGCAATCCGCAGGCAGGCGGGGCGGCCCTGGAACGGGCCCAGCACCAGCTCGTCGCCCTTGCGGAAATAAAAGCCGGCCCAGTTCAGATCGGGCAGGCCGTGATAGATCAGCGCCGCCATATTGGCGGCGTTGGCGATCCGATCGGTTTCGCCGGCGAGCAGCGCCATCAGTTGCCGGGCGAGATCGCGGTAGAGTTCGGGTTTGCCGGCATTCATCCCGATTTTCCATCCTGCTGATTTCGCGTTAGCTATATCCTAGGTCCAGCTTGCCATCGAGCGCCGCGGCGCGATCGGCACGGCGATGGCGCATGATAAGAAAGGTGACCCATGGACGACTACATCGATCCGGCCTTGCTCGAGCCCGAAGAGAAGTTTGCGATTGGCCAGCCGGTGCCGCGCTCGGAAGACCCGGTGCTGTTGCGCGGCGAAGGGCATTACGCCGACGACATCAGCCTGCCCGGCCAGGCCTATGCGGTGATGGTGCGCAGCCACATCGCCCACGGCGTCATCCGCGGGATCGACACTGCGGCGGCGCGGACGATGCCCGGCGTCCTCGCGGTCTACACCGCGGCCGATTTGGCGAAGGGCGGCGTCGGCCCATTGCCGGCGCGCCAGGTCATGAACAACCGCGACGGCACGCCGATGCTGACTCCGGTTCATTACGCGCTGCCGTCGGACAAGGTCCGGCATGTCGGCGAGGCGGTCGCCGCGGTCGATTGCCGAGACCGTGCGCCCAGGCAAAAGACGCGGCCGAGACCGTCACAGTCGACATCGACCCGTTGCCGGCAGTCACCGAACCGAGCCTGGCCGACGCCGCCGATGCGCCGATCCTTTACGACGATGTGCCCGGCAATGTCGGGCTCGACTTCCATTTCGGCGACAGCGAGAAAGTCGCCGCCGCCTTTGCCTCTGCCGCGCATGTCACGCGGCTCGATCTGCGCGACAACCGCATCGTCGTCAATGCGATGGAGCCGCGCGCGGCCGTCGCGCGATTACGACCGCGAACGCCAGCATTGGACATTGAATGTCGGCTGCCAGGGCGTGTTCGGCTTTCGCAACTACATCGCCGGCGTCTTTGGCGTCGGCCGCGACAAGATGCGCATCCTGACCGAGCGGGTCGGCGGCTCGTTCGGCATGAAGCAGCCGACCTACTCCGAGTATTACTGCATCCTGCACGCGGCGCGCGAATTCGGCCGCCCGGTCAAATGGACCGACGAGCGCTCCGGCAGCTTCGTCTCCGACAGCCACGGCCGCGACCATGACATGAATGCCGAACTGGCGCTCGACCGCGACGGCCATTTCCTCGCGGTGCGCCTGACGGGCTACGGCAATCTCGGCGCCACCTACGGCGCGCCCGGCCCGGCGACCCGCAATGCGGTCAGGAACACGCTCGGCGTCTACAAGACGCCGCTGATCGAGGTGTCGACCAAATGCGTGTTCACCAACACGACCCCGGTCGGCGCCTATCGCGGAGCCGGTCGGCCCGAAGCCAATTACTACATGGAGCGGCTGGTCGAGGCCGCCGCCGCCGAGATGGGCATCGACCGCGTCGAATTGCGGCGCCGCAACCACATCCCGCCCGAGGCGATGCCGTACAAGGCCCCGAACGGCACGACCTATGACAGCGGCGACTTCACTAATCTGCTCGAACGAGGCGTTACAACTCGCCGATTGGAACGGCTTTGCCGCGCGCCAGGCGGAAAGCCGGGCCCGCGGCCGGATGCGCGGCCGCGGCATCAGCGATTACCTCGAACTGACCGGCCCACCCGGCCGCGAGATGGGCGGTATCCGCTTCGAGCCGAACGGCGATGTGACGATCATCACCGGCACCCTCGACTACGGCCAAGGGCACTGGTCTCCCTTTGCCCAGGTGCTGGCGACGAGGCTCGGCATTCCGTTTCGCCGCATCCGGCTGCTGCAAGGCGACAGCGACGAGCTGATCGCCGGCGGCGGCACCGGCGGCTCAAAATCGATGATGACCAGCGGCGTGGCGATCGTCGAGGCCGGCGAAAAGGTCGTCGAGGCGGGCAAGCAGATCGCCGCCCATGTGCTGGAGGCGGCCGTCGCCGATATCGAATTCCGCGCCGGCCAATTTGTGATCGCTGGCACCGACCGTTCGGTCGGGATCATGGAACTGGCGGCAGAAGATCCATGCCGGTCTGGAATTGCCGCCGGGCCTGCCGCAAAGCCTCGACGTAGCCAATATCAGCGACGGCCCGCCCTCGGCCTTTCCGAATGGCTGCCACATCGCCGAGGTCGAGATCGACCCCGAAACCGGCGTGGTCGAGGTCGTGCGCTACAGCTTCGTCAACGATTTCGGGGTCGTCATCAACCCGCTACTGGTCACCGGCCAGGCGCATGGCGGCATCGTGCAGGGGATCGGCCAGGCCTTGCGCGAGCACACGGTCTACGACGAGCACGGCCAGCTGTTGACCGGCTCCTACATGGATTACGCGATGCCGCGCGCCGACGACGCTCCGCTGTTCGTCAACGCCAGCCATCCGGTGCCGGCCAAGACCAACCCACTCGGCGCCAAAGGCTGCGGCGAGGCCGGCTGCGCCGGCGCGCTGCCCTCGGTCATGAACGCGCTGGTCGATGCCCTCTCCGAATACGGCATCCGTCACCTCGACATGCCCGCCACCCCCGAACGCGTCTGGCGCGCCATCCGCGAGGCGCGTGCAAAATAGCGCGTGTCTGCACCCCGGCCATAACGGAGGCGGCCGAGATCGTAGCGAGATGATATCACGGGCGTCTGCGGGGCTTCGGGTAAGGAAAAGGGGCTAGCCGTCGGATCAGCTAACCCCTTGCTTGATTTGGTGGAGCCAACCGGGATCGAACCGGTGACCTCTACAATGCCATTGTAGCGCTCTCCCAGCTGAGCTATGGCCCCAAACCAAGGGCTCGCCGCGACGAGCCGGAGATCAGGCCGGCAAATTAGGAACGCGACCGGGCGCCGGCAAGCAAAAAACGCGGCCTCGCCGGCGCCGCGAGGTCAGCGTTCATCCTCTTCGACGTTCTCGATAACCTCGGCCATGTCGTCTTCGTCTTCGCCGAGCTCGGAGGCGTCCTCGAGCAGCTCCTCGTCTTCCTCCTCGGCCTCTTCGAGCGGCAGCGCTTCCTCTTCGTCTCCGGGGATCTCGGCCTCCTCGGTCTCGACATCGGCGTCGAGCTCCCCGGCGCCGATCGGTTCGAGTTCCTTCTCGACTGGAGCAACCGGGCGCGCCCGGCGCGATTTCAAAAACGCTTCGGGATCAAACGGGGTGCTGCATTTTGGGCAGATCACGGGCTTGTGCAGCAAATCATAATAGCGTGTCCCGCAGCTTGGACAGATCCGCTTACTGCCCCATTCGGGCTTGGCCACGATCCAACTCCATCAGAGGTTCGCCGGGGTCGATCGACGCGCCATTGCCACAGGGACGTCACCCTGTCAAAAACAAATCCCCAACGGCGGCGCGCCGACGGCTTCGGCATATGGGCTGAAGACGCCGCCGCCGCAACCGCCAACCCTGCTTTTCGAGGCCTGCCATCCCATGGCCGATCCGTCGTCGCCGCCGTCGCCCGCACAGTTGATGTCGGCGCGGCCCAACGCGCCGCTTTCCGGCAAAATCCGGGTACCCGGCGACAAGTCCATCTCGCATCGCGCGCTGATGCTGGGCGCATTGGCGGTCGGGCGGACCGAAATCAGCGGCTTGCTGGAGGGGGAGGACGTCCTCGCCACCGCCGCGGCGCTGAATGCGCTCGGCGCCGCCGCGGCTCCTGTCCGGCGATGGCCGTTGGATCGTCGACGGCGTCGGGGTCGGCGGCCTGTGCGAGCCGGAGAACTTGCTCGATCTAGGCAATTCGGGGACCTCGGCGCGGCTTCTGCTCGGCATCCTCGCGACCCACCGGCTGACTGCCTTCGTCACCGGTGACGCCTCGCTGCGACGCCGGCCGATGGGCCGCGTCGTCGACCCGCTGAGCCGCTTTGGCGCGAGCTTCCTGACCCGCGAGGGCGCCCGCCTGCCGCTCGCCGTCACCGGTGCGGCGGACCCGATCCCGATCGTCTACCCGTTGCCGGTGCCCTCGGCCCAGGTCAAATCGGCGGTGTTGCTGGCTGGGCTCAACACCCCGGGCGAGACTACGGTGATCGAGCCGCAGGGGACCCGCGACCACACCGAGCGGATGCTGCGCCACTTCGGCGCGACGGTCACGACCCAACCAGCCGAAGGCGGCGGCAAGCGCATCACGGTCGAAGGTTTTCCCGAACTCGTGGCGGCGCCGATTACGGTGCCGGGCGATGTTTCTTCGGCTGCGTTCCCTTTGGTGGCGGCGCTGCTCGTTCCAGGATCGGAGGTGACGATCGAGGGCGTCGGTCTCAACCCGTTGCGCGCCGGATTATTGGAGTGTCTGCGCGAGATGGGCGCTGACATCACCCTGGTGAACGAGCGCGACGAAGGCGGCGAGCCGGTGGCCGATTTGCTCGCCCGCGCCGGCGTCCTGACCGGCGCCGACATCCCGGCCGAGCGGGCGCCGCGGATGATCGATGAATACCCTATCCTCGCCGTCGCCGCCGCCTGCGCCCGGGGTCGCACGGTGATGCGTGGGCTCAGCGAGCTGCGGGTCAAGGAAAGCGACCGTCTGGCGGCGATCGCCGGCGGTCTCGCCAGCTGCGGCGTGCGCGTCGCGGTCGAGGGCGATAATTTGATCGTCGAAGGCGCAGGCAAATTTCCCGCAGGCGGGGCGCAGATCGAGACCCAGCTGGATCATCGCATCGCCATGGCCTTCCTGGTTTTGGGGCTCGCCAGCAGACGAGCCGGTGCGGGTCGACGACGCGCGGCCGATCGCAACCAGCTTTCCCGGTTTCGTCGATCTGATCAACAGCCTCGGCGGTGTAATCGCAGCCAGCCCATGACCTCTCGGCCGTTCGTCGTTGCGATCGACGGGCCGGCGGCTTCGGGCAAGGGCACCTTGGCGCGCCGCCTCGCCGAACGCTTCGGCTTCGCCCATCTCGACACCGGCACCCTCTACCGTGCCACGGCACTCGGCGTCCTCGACAACAAGGGCGATCCGGCCGATCCGGTTGCAGCGGAAAGAGCGGCGCGCCATGTCGATCTGCGGCAGCTCGCTGATCCGCGGCTGCGCGGCGAGGCGGTCTCAGCGGCAGCCTCGGTGGTTGCCGCGAACCCGGCTGTGCGCAGCGCCTTGCTCGCTTTTCAACGGGACTTTGCCGCCCACCCGCCGGCCCCGGCGGGCGGCGCGGTCCTCGACGGGCGGGATATCGGCTCGGTCGTATGCCCGCAGGCGGATCTCAAGCTTTTTCTCACCGCCGACGTAAAGACGCGCGCCAAGCGCCGGGTCAAAGAGTTGCGCGGGCGCGGCGCCACGGCTATATACGAAAACGTCTTGCAAGATCTCAACGAACGCGACGCGCGCGACGGTGAGCGTCGGGCTGCTCCACTATCGGTGGCGCCCGACGCCAAAGTCATCGACACGACAACTCTCGATGCCGCTGCGGTGGTCGAGCTCGCCGCCGATTATCGTCGCGCGCGCACTCAAGGAGAAGGAATGGCTGTAGAACTGCAAATGGGGGGGGCGTCTGCGAAGGAGAATTTCGCCGCGCTTCTCGACGAATCCCTGGGCATGGTCAACGGTCTCGAAGGCACGGTCGTCAAGGGCCGGGTCATCGCGGTCGAAAACGACGCCGTGCTCATCGATGTCGGCCTCAAATCGGAAGGCCGCGTGCCGTTGAAGGAGTTCGCCGCCGGGGGCGACGAGCCCGACCTTCATGTCGGCGACACCGTCGAGGTCTACCTCGAGCGGATGGAGGACAAGAACGGCGAGGCCCAGCTGTCGCGCGAGAAGGCGCGACGCGAGGAGGCCTGGACCCAGCTCGAAAAGAGCTTTCAGGCAAACGATCGGGTGACCGGGGTGATCTTCGGGCGGGTTAAGGGCGGCTTTACCGTCGACCTCAGCGGCGCCGTTGCGTTTCTGCCGGGCAGCCAGGTCGACATTCGGCCGGTGCGCGACATCAGCCCGTTGCTGGGATCGCCGCAGCCTTTCCAGATCCTCAAAATGGACCGTTCGCGCGGCAACATCGTGGTCTCGCGCCGCGCCGTACTTGAGGAGAGCCGCGCCGAGCAGCGCTCGGAACTGGTCGCCAGCCTCAAGGAGGGCCAGATCCTCAACGGGGTCGTCAAGAACATCACCGACTACGGCGCCTTTGTCGATCTGGGCGGGGTGGACGGGCTGTTGCACGTCACCGATATCGCCTGGCGGCGCATCAACCACCCCTCAGAAGCGCTGAACATCGGGCAGACCGTCAAGGTCCAGGTTATTCGCTTCAACCCCGAGACCCAGCGCATCTCGCTCGGCATGAAGCAGCTTGAAGCCGACCCGTGGGAAGGTGTCGAGCTGAAATACCCGGCCGGGGCGAAGTTCCGCGGCCGGGTTACCAACATCACCGACTACGGCGCCTTTGTCGAGTTGGAGCCGGGAGTCGAGGGGCTGGTTCATGTTTCCGAGATGAGCTGGACCAAAAAGAACGTGCACCCGGGCAAGATCGTCTCGACCAGTCAGGAGGTCGAGGTCATGGTGCTCGATGTCGATCCGCAAAAGCGCCGGATCAGCCTCGGGCTCAAGCAGACCTTGGCCAATCCGTGGGAGGCTTTTGTCGACGAGCATCCGATCGGCAGCGAGATGGAGGGCGAGGTCCGCAATATTACCGAGTTCGGCCTATTTGTCGGCCTGCCCGGCGATATCGACGGCATGGTCCATCTCTCCGACATCGACTGGAACCGTCCGGGCGAGGACGCCATCGACAATTACCGCAAGGGCGAGGTGGTGCGCGTCAAAGTGCTCGACGTCGATGTCGAAAAGGAGCGTATCAGCCTCGGCATCAAGCAGCTCTCGGCCGATCCGTTCGAGGCCGGGATGTCCAAGCTGCGAAAAGGGGAGGTCGTGACCGGCACAATCGCCGGGATCAACGAGGGCGGTGTCGAGGTGTCCGTCGGCGACGGCCTGCTCGGTTTTATCCGCAAGTCGGAGTTGTCGCGCGACCGCAGCGAGCAGCGGCCGGACCGCTTCGCGGTCGGCGAAAAGGTCGATGCCAAAGTCACCGCGATCGATCGCGCCACACGCAAGGTCAGCTTGTCGATCAAGGCGCGCGAGGTCGACGAGGAAAAGCGTGCCATGGCCGAGTTCGGCTCATCGGATTCGGGCGCCAGCCTCGGCGACATCCTTGGCGCCGCGATCAACCGTGCCCGCCGTCAGGACGCAGACCGACAGGGCGAGGCGGGCGAGACCGAGACCGAGACCGAGACTGGCGAGAAGAGCTGAAAGGCGTTGTCTCATCCCGGTCCTCTTCGGGCGAAGGGGCAGGGGCCGAAGGCAATCCGGGGAGAGGCTTGACTGTCGCTTGACGCTCGCCCAGCGCTTTGGCACGCTCGGGCATTCCCCCTTTGGGCGTAGGAGCGGCGACCGGGATGACGAAATCGGAGCTCGTGCAGAAGCTGTCGGAAACGAACCCGCATTTATATCAGCGCGACGTCGAGGTCATCGTCACCGCGATTTTTGAGGAAATCGCGGCGGCGCTCGCGCGCGGTGACCGCGTCGAGTTGCGCGGGTTCGGGGCATTCTCGGTCAAGCGCCGGGACGCCCGCGTCGGCCGCAATCCGCGAACCGGCGACAGCGTGCGCGTGGCCGAGAAGCACATCCCGTTCTTCAAGACCGGCAAGCAGTTGCGCGACCGCTTGAACCGGAGTGCGCCGCACGCCTAAACGGGGGGGCTAATGGGCTCGGGCGGATGAGGGCCGTCTATTGGGCGGTGACGCTCGCCGTCGCCGCAGTGTTGAGCCTGTTCGCCGCGTCTAACCGCGAGGCCGTATCGCTGGGGCTGTGGCCGCTGCCGTTTTTGGTGGGGGTCCCGCTCTACTTGGTGGTTTTTGGCGCCGCAATTGTCGGCTTTCTGACCGGCGCGTTCGCCGCCTGGATCGCCGGCGCCCACCGCCGCCGCGAACTCAGACGCTGCCGCCGGCGCAGCGAGGCGTTGGCGCGCGAACTCGCGGCGACCCAATCGCAGCTCTCGAGCGCGGCCCAAACGGGAAGTGTGGCGCTACCGGCAGCGCGTTGACGTGACCTGCCGTCCGCCACAAACCTTTTGACCTTGCTACCGGGTCGGGTTCAGTCTGCACGCGCAATCGAACAAAATCAGCGAATCCCCCAAATGGACCTTCCTGAGAGCGTTGCCGCGATCGGCGAGCGGCTGGGCGGCACTGCGCGATCGTGGCCGACCCGCAATTGTTGCACGGCGCGGACGTGTTTGCCGCCGAGCGCGACCGAGCTCTTCCTGCGCCCGTGGGTCGCCGTCGACCACCAAACCCGGCTCGACGGCGACGGATGCTATTTCCGGTTCGACGCCGCCACCCGCTCGCTGTTGGTGACTCTGCACCGCGGAAGGCGGCCTGCATGCGCTGCGCAATGTCTGCATCCATGCCGGCTACCCGGTCTGCGAGGCCGAGGACGGCACGGCCGCACGGCTGATCTGCCCGTATCATGGTTGGGAATTCGCAGCTCGACGGCCGGCTGGTCGAACCCGAACCTGTCGGCTCGGATCGATCCCGCGCGGCTGCGGCTTGCCCGTCATCCCGTATGTGTCCACGACGGGTTGATCTTTGTCGATCCATCGGGCGCGGCGGTCGCTGGCGAAGCCGCCGTCGACCCCGTCGCGGCAGGGGTTGTCCCCGAATGGCTGGCCGAGGGCAGCGTGACGGGGCGCGGCCGCTACACCACCAATTGGAATTGGAAGCTCGCCCTGCAATTTCTGAAGGCGTCGCCGCATCTGTTTGCCGACGATGCCGACGATGGCGCCACCTGTGTCGTGTTCGGGCCACTGAGCTTGATGATGGTGCAGCCGCAGCACGCAGCGCTCCTTCGGGTGATCCCGAAATCGGCCGTGCGCACCGACATCCAGCTGGTTCGGATGGAAGCAAAGGGTGCCCCACCTAGCACGCCGGTGGCGGATGGTCCCGACCGGGTGGCGGACGGATTAGAGCGGGCCGGCGACGCCGAGGCAGTGGCCCGGTCGGTCGAGCTCGATCGCAGTTTTTCGCCTGGTACTGGTCGTTGATGTCGGCGGACTGACCAGATAGCCGAGGGGTCGCCTGGGCGATGGAAATCCGTACTCTCGCCGAAGGCCTGGAGTTTCCCGAAGGGCCGGTGGCGCTCGACGACGGCTCGGTGGTGCTGGTCGAAATCGCGGCTGGGGCATTGACCCTCGTGTCACCCGAAGGTGCCAAGACGCGTCGTTGCACGACCGGGCGGCGGGCCGAACGGCGCCGCGATCGGTCCGGACGGGAAATGTTACGTCTGCAACAATGGCGGCTTCGAATGGCATGTCGACGAAGCCGGGCGAAAGCGGCCGATCCTGCAGGCTAAGGATTACGCCGGTGGCCGGATCGAACGGATCGACCTCGCGACCGGCGCCGTCGAATGCCTCTATCGCAGCGCGGGTGAGGTGCCGCTAAAAGGTCCGAACGATCTCGTCTTCGACCGGCAAGGCGGCTTTTATTTTACTGATCTCGGCAAGGTCCGCGCCCGCGAGATGGATCGCGGTGCGGTCTATTACGCCACTGCCGATGGATCGAGCATCGCCGAGGTCGCGTTCCCGATGGTGACGCCCAACGGGATCGGCTTGTCGCCTGACGAAAAGACCCTGTATGTCGCCGAAACCGAGCCGGCGCGGCTCTGGGCCTTCGATATCGTCGAGCCCGGAACGGTCCGCAAGGAGCCCTGGCCTTCGCCGCATGGCGGGCGCCTCGTCGCGGGGGTCGGCGGCTATCAACGCTTCGAACTCGCTGGCGCTCGATGCCGAGGGGCGGATCTGCGTCGCCACCCTGATCAACGGCGGGATCACCGTCATCTCGCCCGATGGCCGCCACATCGAACACCATCCGATGCCCGATCCGATCACGACCAATATCTGCTTTGGCGGTGCGGACATGCGTACCGCTTTCATCACGCTGTCCTGGACTGGCCGGTTAGTCGCGGTCGACTGGCCGGTGGCCGGGCTGCGAACTCAATCAGTAAGGGTGAGACGGCGGTCGCCGTCGCGGGACCGGATGCGGGACCCAGGGACGATCGCCGCGGCTGCCGTTGGCGCTCTCGACGGTGACGCCGTCCGGGTCGAGCCATAAGGCTACCGCGCCGAGCCGCCATGAATCGATGCGATCGATCACCGGAATCATCGAGCGGCAGCGAAACCCCGCCGGCACCTGACTGACGATAGCGTCGGTCTCGCCGCAGTCGACCGGCAGTCCGGCGTCGCCGGTAACAATCGCGACATTTCGCCCGCGCGCCGAATAGCGGCAGCGTTCTCCGGCGCAATCGAGCCCGCCCTCTGCACCCGATTGCGGCCACGCAGTCAATTTCAGCCCGGTCTCCTCGGCCAGGAACGAGCCCTCGATCTGCTCGCCATGGCCGGCGGAGGCGAAATACGGCCCGTCGGCCGACCGCGCGGCCAGGAAACGGCCAATATCGGCGATAACGATATCGGGCGGACGGGTCAGCGCCATGCCGGCGAGCCCGGCGACGATCGCGATCGCGCCCCAGCGTCGCCATGGTCCTCGCCACAGACACAGCCATAGCCCGCCAAGCGAGACCAGCACCAGCCCCGCCGCCGGCAATTGCGGCATCGGCCAGACATTGCCGGGCAGGGCCGAGACCGCCTGTGCGACCCCAATCGTCGCATCGATCCCCCAGCCCATCGGGATCAGCGCGAAGCGCTCGAGGCCGAACGGCATCAACAGACAGGTGACGACCCCCCAGGGCAAGGTCCACATCGCGCTCAGCGGCACCGCGACGACATTGGCCAGCGGCGAATACAAAGCGATGTGATGAAAGTGATAGATCGAGAACGGATCGGTGCCGATCGTAACAACGACTGTCGTGACCACTACCGCGCCGGCATAGCCCAGCACCCGCCCCGGCAAGGAGCGGCGATAGAGCAGGCGCGCCAGAGCGCTGCCCGTAGGTTTCATAGACGGCGATCAGCGCCACGACCGCACCGAACGACATCTGAAAGCTGACGCCGACCAGGCTTTCCGGCTCGATCGCCAGCACGAAAGCGGCGGCGAGCGCGCAGATCCGCATCGAAATCCGCAGCCGGTCGATCAGGATCGCGGCAAAAACCAACCCATTCATGACAAACGCTCGCTCGGTCGGGATCGCCGCACCCGACAGCAGCAGATAGCCGGTCAGCACCGCGAGCGTTGCTCCGGCGGCGATCTTCTTGATCGGATAGCGCAATGCCACCCAAGGGATCAGCGCCAGGCCGCCGCGCACGACGAAAAAAACGAAGCCGCCGACGAGGCCTAGGTGCAAACCGGCAATGGCCAGCAGATGTTGCAGGCCCGACTGGCGGAATGCCTGCTTGACCTCCTCCGAGATCGCGCCGCGCTTGCCGGTGATCAGCGCCGACGCGACGCCGCCGGTCGAGCCGGGCAACACGGCGATGATCCGGCGCGACATCTCGGTACGCAGATGCCGCAGATCCTCGCGCCAGCCGCCGCCTGACCTATCGTCTGCGTCGGTGGCACGACGTGCGGGACCATAGGTATAGCCGACGCCGCCAATTCGGGCGAAATAGGCTTCGCGCTGCATGTCGTGTCCGCCCGGCACGATCTGGCCCGGCACCGGATAGAGCACCGCGCGCATGCTGACGCGATCGCCGGGAGCGAGCAGGTCGCTCGACGCCGCGATGTGCACGCGCAGCCGCCGCGGCCGGTCGCCGGGATCCAGCCCCGGAAGCGCATCGGGAGCGACGATGACCCGCCACCCTCGGTCGAGCGAGTCGATATCAATGACCCGCCCGGTAAACGAGACCGGCCCGAGGCGCCGTTGCAGCATCGGCGCCTGGCGCTCCCAAGTGGTCTCGCCGATTAGGGCAAAGCCGGCGCAGAACAAGGTCAGCGCCAACGTCGCCTCGCACGGCAACGGGCGCCGGTGCAGCGCAACAGTCAGCCCGCCGGCCGCGATCGTAGCGCCGAGGCCAAGCCACAGCGGCGGCTCGACCGTCAGCGCGAAATAAACGCCGATCCCAGCGCCGAAAGAGACCGGCAGCCACAGCAGGCGTCGCTCGCCCTCGCTCACATAGGCTTCGGCGGCGGCTCGGAACAGCCGCATGCCCCAGCCCGGCGCCGCGCCAAGGCCGCCGTCCGCGATCGCCGCATCCGCCATCACCGCCCCGCCGCTCCGCGCGAGGCGAGACTAACCGGACCGCCCGTCAAAAAGTCGTCAACTTGGTCCTTACGCTTTATTGATGGCTACGCGAATCGCTTAGCGGCCAATCCAAAATCAAGCGCACCACCTTACCGGACTACCGTCACTCAGAGGGCGTCGGCGACAGCGCTGTGGTAGCGGCGCAGCGCGGCGAGGTGGTCGGAGAGCGTGTAGCCGGGGATGCGCTTGTGATGGCGGCGGTTGAAGGTTGTCGTCAGGCAGATATGCGAGGCGCCGGCGGCCTTCCAAAACCGGGTTTCCTTGGCCCAATCAGCTTCGCTGCCGGTGCCCATCGACACCCAGGCCTCGATTCCGACTTGCGCCGGGTCGCGGCCGGCGGCTTCGGTCAGATGGCGCAGCCGGCCCAGCACTTCTGTCGCTTCGGACCCTGGCGGATAGGCGTTCGGCATCCAGCCATCGCCGAATTTCGCAATGCGCTCCAAGGTGCGGTCGTGATGCCCGCCAAACCACACCGGCACCTTGCCCGACGCGGGCCGCGGGTTGATGCCGGCATCCTCGATCGTGTGCCAGCGGCCTTTGAAGCTGACATGCGGCTCGGCCCACAATTTCTGCATGACCTGCACCTGCTCCTCGGAGCGGCGGCCGCGATTGTGGAAATTCTCGTTGAGGCCGGTGAATTCGACCTCGTTCCAGCCGACACCGATGCCGAGCCGAAACCGGCCGCCCGACAATACGTCGAGACAGGCCGCCTGCTTGGCGACGAGCACCGTCTGGCGCTGCGGCAGGATCAACACGCCGGTCGAAAAGCCGAGTTTCGACGTGCAGCCGGCGAGAAACCCGAACAACACGAACGGGTCGTGAAACAGATCGTTGTTATCGTTGCGGTCCCAGCCCGGCCGGCTGGCGGCGTTAACGCCGAGCACATGGTCCGGCGCCTCGAGGAAATCGTAGCCAATCGATTCGGCCGCCTGCGCGTATTCGCGTATCACCGCCGGATCGCCGCCGATGTCGCTCCACGGCAGCAAGGTGCCCAGTTCCATCCGTCATCTCCCCGGTTCAGTATTGCCTGCGGTGAAATTACATCGAGGGAGCGCGCCCGACCACCGCGGTCATCGGATCGCTCTCGTCCTCGACCCATTCCGCCAACCGGTGGGTCTCGATTTCGGCAAAGCCGGCGTAGCGCAGGTAGTGCTCGACGAGCTTTGCGTGACCTGCGTCGTCGAGCGCCCGCCAGATCGCCACCGCCTTTGTCCAGAAGCAGCGGTTAGAGAAGCCGATCACCAATGGCGCCCCGGGGCGGAGCACGCGGGCGACGTCGCGCAAGACTTCAACCGGCTGCTGCAGGTACTGGATCGAGACGCAGATCATCGCCGCATCGATGCTGGCGTCGGACAGCGGCAGGATCGGATCGCGGTTGAGGTTCTGCACGAACCAGCGGCTGAAGCGCGGGTTGGCGGCGAGCTCCTCGGCGTTCATGCCGTGGCCGATTATCTCGGAATACGCGATCTCGGGCGGCAAATGACTGACCCAGCTCGACATCAGATCGAGCAGCACGCCGCCCGACGGGAAGCGTCTCGCGGTAGAACCCGGTCAGGGCGGCGATGGCGCCGTCGTCGATATGGCAGACGAGCCGCGCCGGCTCGTAAAAGATTTCGTCCTCTTCGGCGTCTAATTTGGCGAAGGCGCCCGGCGACAGCCCGAGCATATCCTCACTCATCGCGGCCTGGCCCGCGCGAAGTTACGCCGCCGCGGCGTGCTTGCCGCGGCCGAACAGGCGATCCATCGCCTCGGCATCGGCCTTGTCGAATTGGGTTGTCTTGGCCCGCACCTCGTCGACCTTTGCCAACGCCCGCACCACCGCCGGCCGTGCGGCGATGGTTCCGACCCAGGCCATCAGCTTCGGGTAATCGGCTTCCGCCGGCTTGCCGAGCAAGGAGCCGACATTGCGCGCCCAGGGGAACGTCGCGATATCGGCGATCGAGTAGCTCGCCGCCGCCGAGGAACGGCGCCACGCCGAGCCTGGTGTCGAGCGCTTCGAGAGCACGGCGCGCCTGGGTGCGATAGCGGTCGAGCGCGTAATCATTGCCCTTCGGGGCAAAGCGCATGAAATGGACGAACTGCCCGAACATCGGGCCGACCAGGGTCATCTGCACCATCATCCATTGCAGCGCGTCAAAGCGCCCGATCGGGTCCTTGGGCAGGAACTGGCCGGTCTTCTCCGCCAGATATTGCAGGATCGCGCCGGATTCGAAGAGGGTGTAGGGCTTGCCGCCCGGACCGTCGTGATCGGTGATGACCGGTACCTTGGCAAGCGGGTTGAGCCGCAGGAATTCGGGATCGAACTGCGCCTCGCCGAACACGTCGACCGGGTGCACCGTATAAGGCAGCTCCATCTCTTCGAGAGCGATGTAGATCTTGACGACGTTTGGGCTGCCCATCGCGTAAAGGTCGATCATCGGGGGTTCCTGGCTTTCGCGCTGCGTTGGTTCGGGTCAGCTGTCGCCCATCTTTAGGGCGGCGATGAAGGCGGATTGCGGGATTTCGACCTTGCCGAACTGGCGCATCCGCTTTTTGCCTTCTTTCTGCTTTTCGAGGAGCTTGCGTTTGCGGGTCACGTCGCCGCCATAGCATTTGGCGAGCACGTCCTTGCGCAAGGCCTTGACCGTCTCGCGGGCGATGATGCGGCCGCCGAGCGCCGCCTGGATCGCGACCTGGAACAATTGGCGGGGGATCAGATCCTTCAGCCGCTCGCACAAGGCGCGGCCGCGGCGTTCGGCCTCGTGGCGGTGGACGATCACCGACAGCGCGTCGACCGGCTCGCCATTGACCAGGATGTTCATCAGCACCAGGTCGCCCTCGCGGTAGTCGTCGATCTGGTAGTCGAAGCTGGCATAGCCGCGGCTGACCGATTTCAGCCGGTCGTAAAAATCGAACACGACCTCGTTCAGCGGCAGGCGATAGACCAGCATCGCGCGGTTGCCGGCATAGGTCAGGTCGACCTGCTCGCCGCGGCGCTCCTCGCACAAGGCCAGGATCGGGCCGAGATAGGCATCGGGAACCAGGATCGTCGCCTTGATCCACGGCTCCTCGATGTGGTCGATGCGCACCGGATCGGGCATGTCGGCCGGGTTGTGCAGGGTGCGCATGGCGCCATTGGTCAGATGCACGCGGTAGACGACCGAGGGCGCCGTCGCCAGCAGATCGAGGTCGAACTCGCGGGCCAGCCGCTCCTGGATGATTTCGAGATGCAACAGGCCGAGAAAGCCGCAGCGAAAGCCGAAGCCCAACGCCACCGAGGTTTCGGGCTCGTATTCGAAGCTGGCGTCGTTGAGGCGCAGTTTGGCGAGGCTGTCGCGCAGCCGCTCGTAATCGGCAGCATCGGTCGGGAACAGGCCGCAGAACACGACCGGCTGCACCGGCTTGAAGCCGGGCAGGGGCGCGGCGGCGGGGCGGCGGTCCTCGGTGATCGTGTCGCCGACCCGGCAATCGGCGACGGTCTTGATGCCGGCGGTGATAAAGCCGATCTCGCCCGGCCCCAGCGAATCGACCGCGACGCCCTTCGGGGTGAAGACGCCGACCCGCTCGATCGTGTGCACCGCGTCGGTCGCCATCAGCCGGATTTTCTGCCCGGCCTGCAGCGCGCCGTCCTTGACCCGCACCAGGATCACGACGCCGAGATAGGGGTCGTACCAGCTGTCGACCAGCAATGCCTTGAGCGGCGCCGCGGCGTCGCCCGTGGGCGGCGGCAGCCGGGTCACCAAGGCTTCGAGCACGCCCTCGATGTTGAGCCCGGTCTTGGCCGAGATCAGCACCGCATCGGCGGCGTCGAGCCCGATCACATCCTCGATTTGCTCCCTGACCCGCTCGGGCTCGGCCGCCGGCAGGTCGATCTTGTTCAGCACCGGGACGATCTCGTGCCCGGCCTCGATCGCCTGATAGACATTGGCCAGGGTCTGCGCCTCGACCCCCTGGCTGGCGTCGACGACCAGCAGCGAGCCCTCGCAGGCGGCCAAGGAGCGGCTGACCTCATAGGCGAAATCGACATGCCCCGGCGTGTCCATCAGATTGAGGACATAGCTCTCGCCGTCCTTGGCGCGGTATTGCAGTCGAACGGTCTGCGCCTTGATGGTGATGCCGCGCTCGCGCTCGAGCTCCATGTTGTCGAGCACCTGCTCGCGCATCTCGCGCGCCTCGAGCCCGCCGCAGGCCTGGATCAGCCGGTCGGCCAGGGTCGACTTGCCGTGGTCGATATGCGCGATGATCGCGAAATTGCGGATGTGGCTGAGCGGGGTCATGCGCGGCCGAACATAGGGATGCGGCGCCGCCGGATCAACGCGGGCCGCGCGGATGGCAGCGGCGATCACAAGCCGGCGAGCGGAATGCCGAGCGCTGCGGCCGCGGCCAGCAGGCGGTTGTCGTAGCTGGCGAGCTCTATCGCCTCGCTGCGTCCCCGCAGGAAATCCATCGTCGCCAGATGCAGCGCATCGAGCGTGCGAACCGCGATGGGAAATGGCTCCATGGCGCGGGCCAACGTGGCCTCGCTCAGCTGCCGTCAGGTTCACGCGAGCCAGCCGAGCCTGGGCTCGATCGCCGTGCGAGGCGTGCAGGCCATAGGCGTTGAGCCGCGGTTCCAGACCTCGTATTCCAGCAAGCCGGCTGGAGATCAAGTCCTCTGTCCCAAAGCGTCGCCGGCGGGGAGCCGGGTCTCGCGGAACACCGAGGCGAGGAGGACCGAACTGTCGATGTAGATCAGACCCGATCTTCCCGGTCCTCGATCCAGATCCGCCATCAGTTGCTCCAAGCGTTAGCCCGGGTACCGGTTTGCGCGGCGGGAGCGGCGCAAACGGCCGCTTCGCGGGCGTCAGCCAGCCTTCCCGGACGCCTTTTTCCTGGAATGGCGTGAGGCCGTTTCCGGCCGGTGCGGGACGATTTCGGCGACGGCGCGGCCGCGGTCGGTGATGACGACGGTCTCGCCCGCCGCCGCGAGCCTGACATATTCGCTCAGCTTGTTTTTTAGGGTTTTGAGGCCGACCTTTTGCATAGAAATGAAGTAGCCTCTAGAAGCCACTTTGTCAATCGACCGGCCCAGCGGACCTGCTCCAGGCGGGCGCGCCCCGATTATGGACAAGCCGGAAGAGCAACGGGGTCCGTTCGGTCCGATATCGGCGTCTTCGCGTGCCGCCGGACCACAATCACCAGTTGTTTGCGTCAGCGCCGCTTGCTGCTCCTGCAGCGAATCAGCAGCGACGTCTCATCTATAGGTTGTTGTCGGCCTTGATTTCAAGCGGGTAGTTCCGTCGCTGCCTTTCGATCGGTCGTGTGCTCACCGCATAATATGGACTGCCAATTCGTCAATTCTATGGCTGGCCGGGACCCCGGGGTGCGTTGGGGGCCGGCCAGCTCTTCGGGATTTTAACCGCGCCCGTTGCAACGTCCTCAGACGGCTTTCGGAATTGCGCTGCCGGCCGGTAGCATACGCGCCGGGCCGCCGCCCGCAACCACAGCGCGAGAGAAGCGGCCATTTGGTGCTATATTGCGCGGTGGTGCTCAGCGCGATGCGGTGATCGGATGGCTGCGACGATCGACGACCGGGTGGCCGAGCTCGAAAGAGCCAACGCCCAACTGCGGCGGCAGCTCGACGCCTGCAGCGCCGAACTCAAAGAAGCGCGCGACCAGCAGACCGCCACCGCCGAGGTATTGCAGGTCATCAATTCTTCGCCGGGCGACCTCACGCCGGTGTTCGACGCAATACTCGACAAAGGACTGCACCTTTGCGAGGCGGCTTTTGGCACGTTATGGACCTTTGACAGCGAGTGCTTCCACGCGGTTGCGTTGCGCCGTGTTCCGGCCGGCTTCGCAGAAGTTCTGACGCGGGCGCCATATCGCCCGGAGGCCGGGAGCGCCCACGAGCGCCTCCTTCGCGGCGCTCCCTACGCGCAAATCGATGATGCCGCTGCGGAGGCGAGCATCGGTCCGGTGCGCCGCGCTCTGGTCGAACTTGGGGGCGCGCACACGGTGATCGCCGTGCCGTTGCTCAAGGACGGGGCTGTACTCGGAGCGATTTCCGCCTTTCGCCAAGAAGTGCGGCTGTTCACCGACAAGCAGATCGCGTTGCTGCAGAATTTCGCGGCGCAGGCGGTCATCGCGATGGAGAACGCGCGGCTCTTGACCGAGACGCGCGAGGCATTGGAGCAGCAGACTGCCACCGCCGAGGTATTGCAGGTCATCAACTCCTCGCCCGGCGAGCTTGCTCCGGTGTTCGACGCGGTGATTGAAAAGTCCATGCGGCTTTGTGAGGCGACGCAGGGCCATCTCTACATTTACGCGGATGGGCAAATTCATGCGGAGGCGTTACGCGGCGAAATACAATTTATCGAATGGCAACGGCGTCGCGGCTCTCACCCCGTAACCCCTGGGAGCCCTACGGAGCGGGCGTTGCGTGGCGAGCAGGTCATCCATATCGCCGATGCAACTCAAATAGAGACATACCGCAGTTCTCCGGCGTTCAAGGAACTGATCGACCGCAGCGGCATCCACACCGGGGTCACAGTTGCGCTTCGAAGAGACGAGGCATTTCTCGGCACGATAAATGTCTATCGCCAGGAAGTGCGGCCGTTCACCGACAAGCAAATCGCGCTGCTGCAGAACTTCGCGGCGCAGGCGGTGATCGCGATGGAGAACGCACGCCTTCTCGGCGAACTCCGCGAGCGCACCGAGGATCTGCGGAGTCGCTCGAATATCAGACTGCCACCAGCGACGTGCTGAAGGTGATCAGCCACTCGGGCGGCGAGCTCCAACCCGTGTTCGACACGCTGGTGGAGACGGCCGCGCGCATCTGCGCGGCCGACACGGCCGCAATCATGCGGTTGCGGGACGGCATGTATCGTCTGGAAACGGGCTTCGGCGTGTCGGAAGAGTGGAAGGATTTGGTCGCGCGTCATCCCGTGGAGCCAGGCCGCGGGTCGGTGACCGCACTTGTCGCCCTCGAGCGCAGGGTCGTGCATATCGAGGACACGGCCACCGATCCCGAATACGGCTGGAAGGAAGCCGCGCAAATCGGACGCTTCCGCACGGCGCTCGGCGTCCCATTGATGCGGGGTGATACGCCGATTGGGGTCATCGCGCTGGGGCGGCTGCGCGTGGAGCCCTTCACCGAGCGGCAAATCGAGCTGGTGCGCACCTTCGCCGACCAGGCGGTCATCGCGATGGAGAACGCGCGGCTGATCACCGAGACGCGCGAGGCCTTGGAGCAGCAGACCGCAACCGCCGAGGTATTGCAGGTCATCAACTCGTCGCCTGGCGACCTCGCGCCGGTGTTCGATGGGATGCTCGAAAAGGCTATGCGGCTGTGCCGGATCGCCCTCGGGGCCCTGGAGCTCCATGAGAACGGCAAATTCCGCGCTGTCGCGGTAAGAGGCGTCTCGGGACCGCTGGCGGAGCTGCTGGGTCAGCCGTTTGAGCCCCCGCCGGAATCTCCGCTAGCGCGCCTAATCGCCGGCGAAAAGGTCGTTCAAATTACCGATATGTCCGAACTGGCCCGGCTGCGGCCAGACGATCCCAGGGCACAAGCCGGCGCCCAATACGGATTGCACACCGCGCTGTTCGTGCCGCTGCGAAAAGACGCGGATCTGTTGGGCCAGATAGTGGCGTTTCGGAAAGAAACGCTGCCGTTTTCCGAAAAAGAGATCGCGCTGCTGCAGAACTTTGCCGCGCAGGCGGTCATCGCAATGGAGAATGCGCGGCTCTTGACCGAGACGCGCGAGGCCTTGGAGCAGCAGACCGCGACCGCCGAGGTATTGCAGGTCATCAACTCCTCGCCCGGCGACCTCGCGCCAGTGTTCGACGCGATGCTCGAAAGGGCGGTTCGGCTGTGCGAGGTCGATTTTTGGCGTCGCTGTGGACCTATGACGGGACCGTATTCCGCGCCGTCGCTAGGCACGGGGTGCCCGAGCGCTTTTGGCGATATTTGCAAGCTCCACGCCGCCGCCCTTTGCTCGAGCGCGTGGCAGGCGAGCGTCTTGTCCATATTCCCGATGTGCAGAGCATTCCGGCGCTTATCGGCAAACTGATGTTGGCCGTGCGTTTGCTTGAGCTAGGCGTTGAGCCGCCGCATTCGCTGCTGATCGTGTCGCTGCGCAAGGACGACGCGCTGCTCGGGGCTATTCGTGGCCTATCGCCACGAAGTGCGGCCGTTCTCCGACAAGCAGATCGCGCTATTGCGGAATTTCGCGGCTCAGGCGGTGATCGCGATGGAGAATGCGCGGCTCATTACCGAGACGCGCGAGGCCTTGGAGCAGCAGACAGCGACCGCCGAAGTATTGCAGGTCATCAATTCCTCGCCCGGCGACCTCGTTCCGGTCTTCGATGCGATGCTTGAGAAGGCCACGACGCTGTGCGGGGCGGCCATTGGAATCCTCTTCGAGCACGACAGCGGATCGTTCGCTGCGGTCGCGTTGGCACGGGGCACCTGAGCCGTTCCGGCAATTTTTGACGCCGCGAGCCGCTTCGGCCAAGCCCCAGTACCGGCCTTGGAAGCATGGCTCGCGAACGCCGGCTGATACATCTAATCGATGCTTGCAGAGCGCGAAAGCTATCGCCAGGGCGACCCGCTGAGCGTCGCGTCGGTCGAGTTCGGCGGAATCCGGACACTTCATGGCGGTCCCGCTGCGTTAAAGAGACGACACTGGTCGGCGCTTATCGTCATTTATCGCCGGGAGGTGCGGCCCTTCACCGATACGCAGATCGCTTTAGTGCAGAATTTCGCCGCGCAGGCAGTGATTGCGATGGAGAACGCGCGGCTGTTGACCGAGACGCGCGAAGCCTTGGAGCAGCAGACCGCGACCGCCGAGGTGTTGCAGGTCATCAACTCCTCGCCCGGCGACCTGCGCCGGTGTTCGACGCGATGCTCGAAAAGGCGATGCGCCTGTGCGGAGCCGCTTTCGGCACCCTATGGACATATGACGAGGATCGTTTCCGCCCCATGGCGTATCGCGGCGTCCCCGCTCGTTATGCGGAATTCCTGGAACATAACGCGCCGTTGGCGAGCGCGGGGACTGGACGGGCGCGCATATTGGCTGGCGAGCGCGTCATCCACGTTTCCGATCTTGCCGACGAGGAGCCCTATCGGGCAGGAGATCTGCATCGACGAGCGCTGGTCGATCTCGGCGGTGCGCGGACCGGCCTAATCGTCCCGCTTCTCAAAGACGCGGAAGTTCTCGGTTACATCAGGATCTACCGCCAGGAGGTGCGGCCGTTTTCCGACAAACAGATCGCGCTGTTGCAGAATTTCGCGGCGCAGGCGGTCATCGCGATGGAGAACGCGCGGCTCTTGACCGAGACGCGCGAGGCGCTGGAGCGCAGGCGGCGACGGCCGAGGTCCTGCAGGTCATCATACGTCCTCGCCGGCGACCTCGCGCCGGTGTTCGAGGCGATGCTGGCCAAGGCGATGCGCATCTGCGCCGGCACCTTCGGTACGCTCGCCCTCTACGACGGTGAGGGCTACCGGGGTCGTTGGCGGCGCACGGCGCCCCATCTAGCTTCCCCGACACCCTCTCGCGCTTCCGTCGCCCCGTGCCCGGCACCACCCTCGACGGCCTGCGAAAAGACGCTGCGGACGTGTTCAGCTGGCGGACTGCGCCGCCGAACCGGCCTATGACCCGGTGCGCGCCGCAGATCCCGAATATGCCAGGCGTGCGCTCGCATCTATGCACGCCGATGATCAAGGATAATCAACTGTCTCGGCGCGATTCTTATCTACCGGCGATCGGGTGCAGCCGTTCACCGACAAGCAGATCGCGCTGGTCGAGAACTTCGCGGCGCAGGCCGTCATAGCGATGGAGAATGCGCGGCTGATGACCGAGACGCGCGAGGCCTTGGAGCAGCAGACCGCGACCGCCGAGGTATTGCAGGTCATCAATTCCTCGCCCGGCGACCTCGCGCCGGTATTCGACGCGATGTTGGACAAGGCGCATGCGGCTTTGCGAAGCCGCGTTCGGCTGTCTTGTCGACCTATGACGGCGAGCATTTTCATGCTGTCGCGCTGCATGGTGTGCCGCAGGAGTTTGCCGAAGGATGGCTTAGCGCCGCCTACCGTTCCAGTCCGAATACGCACCCATGACCGCCTGATCCGCGGGCGAACGGGTTGTCCATATCCCTGATCTGGCCGCCGACGGGGTCGATGACCCGAGGCGCCGAGCGGTGATCGAGGTTGCTGGCGTGCGGTCGATACTGGCGGTGCCGCTGCGCAACGACAGCGCCCTGCTCGGAGCGATCCACATATACCGCCAGGAAGTGCGGCCGTTCTCCGAGAAGCAGATCGCGTTGTTGCAAAATTTCGCGGCGCAGGCGGTCATCGCGATGGAGAACGCGCGGCTGATCGACCGAGACGCGCGAAGCGTTGGAGCAGCAGACCGCGACCGCCGAGGTATTGCAGGTCATCAACTCCTCGCCCGGCGACCTCGCCCCGGTGTTCGACGCGATGCTTGAGAGGGCTATGCGCCTTTGTGGGGCGCAGTTTGGCGAGCTTTGTCACCACCGATAGCGGGGAGCTTGCGCGCTGTTGCGCTTCGCGGCACCCCGCCGGCTTTTGCCGAGTCTAGGCGTCGTAATCCTGCCCGCACCTATCCCGGCGAAGCATCGACTGCTCGCATCCTCGCCGGCGAACCGGTCATCCACGTCGCCGATGTGAGGGATGACGACCTTTATCGGCACGGCGATCCGCACCGGCGGGCGCTAGTCGATCTCGGCGGCGCGCGGACGTTTCTCTCTGTGCCATTGCTCGAAGGACCGAGCGCGCTGCTTGGCGTCGATCAACATTTACCGCCAGGAAGTCCGCCCGTTTTCCGACAAGCAGATCGCCTTGCTGCGGAACTTCGCGGCGCAGGCGGTGATCGCGATGGAGAACGCGCGGCTGATCACCGAGACGCGCGAGGCCTTGGAGCAGCAGACCGCGACCGCCGAGGTGTTGCAGGTCATCAACTCCTCGCCCGGCGACTTGGCGCCGGTGTTCGATGCGATACTGGATAAAGGCGCACGACCTATGCGGAATCGCACTCGGTGAATTGGAACTCAATGAGGGTGGTAAATTCCGCGCGGTTGCGATCCGCGGCGTCTCCGGCGCGTTCGCGGAGCTGCTGCGCCAGCCGTTTGCGCCGCCGCCGCGAATCTCCGCCTGCACGCCTGCTCGCCGGAGAACCAATCGTTCAACTTGCCGATCTATCCGAACTTGCTCGGCAGCGGCTAGACGATCGAAGAGCCCAAGCCGGCGCCCAATACGGATTGCGCACCGTGCTTTTCGTGCCGCTGCGCAAGGACGAGGCCTTGCTCGGCTACATCACTGCCTACCGCCAGGAGGTGCGGCCGTTCTCGGACAAACAGATCGCGCTGTTGCAGAACTTCGCGGCGCAGGCGGTGATCGCGATGGAGAACGCGCGGCTGCTGACCGAGACGCGCGAGGCATTGGAGCAGCAGACCGCGACCGCCGAGGTGCTTGCAGGTCATCAATTCCTCGCCGGGCGACCTCGCTCCGGTATTCGATGCGATGCTGCAGAAGGCCCTCGCGCTGTGCGGGGCCGCGTTTGGCGTCCTGTGGACCTACGATGGCGAGCAGGTCCAGGCAGCTGCGCTGCGCGGGGTGCCGCCGCGGTTTGCGAAGTTCTTGAACTCGAGCTCCACATCCGGTCGGCCCAGACAACGCCCATGGCCGGCTGCTGGCCGGTGAGCCTGTCGTTCATATCGCCGATGTTGCCGAAGACGAGGCCTACCGATCCGGTGACCCGACCCGCCGCACCCTGGTCGAGATGGGCGGCGGCCGTACCTTGCTTGCGGTGCCGCTGCGAAGGGACAGCAGGTTTCTCGGCGACTTCGTCATTTACCGAACGGAGGTACGGCCGTTTTCCGACAAGCAGATCGCGCTACTGGAGAACTTCGCGGCGCAGGCGGTGATCGCGATGGAGAACGCGCGGCTCTTCGGCGAATTGCGCACGCGCACGCACGATCTCCAGGAATCGCTCGAATACCAGACCGCAACCAGCGATGTGTTGAAGGTAATCAGCCAGTCATTCTTCGATCTGGAATCCGTGCTGCAAACTGTCGTGACCACAGCGGTCCGACTGTGCCGCGCCAATTCGGCGACGATCTACCGCAACGAGGGCGGGGAATACCGCTGGGCAGCAGGTCACATGCTGCTGCCGGATTACGAGGAGATCGAGCGCAACGTCCAGATCCGGCTCGGACCTGGGACGCTGGTCGGGCGGGTTGCAGCTGCGGGGCAGACCGTTCAGATTCGAGATGCCTGGACCGACCCGCTTTATGAAGTGAAGAACGATGCCCGGATCGGCGGCGTGCACACGATGCTCGGCGTGCCGCTATTGCGAGAAGGCGTCCCGATCGGCGTCATCGGCCTGGCCCGGCGACGGGTTGAGGGGTTTTCCGAGCGCGAGATCGCCCTCGTTACAACCTTCGCCGACCAGGCGGTGATCGCGATCGAGAACGCGCGGCTGTTCGGCGAGTTGCGCGAGCGCACCGCAGAGCTCGGGCGCTCGGTCGAAGAGCTGAAGATGCTGGGCGAGGTCGGGCGGGCGGTCAGCTCGACGCTCGATCTGAGGGCGGTGCTGTCGACGATCCTCACCGCCTCACTCGGGATGACCTGGGCGAACGCCGGAGCGGTCTTTCGCTACATCCGGGCCGAGCGCGCCTTCCGGCTGGTCGAGGCGGTGGGGTGGGACGAGGCGCTGTTGCGCTCGGTCGGCGATCTGAGCATTGCCGAGACCGAGACCGCTGATGGGCGAGGCGGCGTGCAGCGCACTCCGATCCAGCTCCCCGATCTCGCCGAGCTGCCGAGCACGCCGCTGCGCGACGCGAGCCTCGCCGCCGGCTTTCGCAGCGTGCTGATCGTGCCGCTCGTTGGCGCCGAACGCATCTTCGGCGCGCTGGTGTTGCAGCGCCGCGAAGCCGGCGAATTCCCCGCCGAGACGGTGCGGCTGATGCAGACCCTCGCGAGCCAGTCGGTATTGGCGATCCAGAACGCCCGGCTGTTCCGCGAGATCGCCGACAAGAGCGAGCAATTGGCGCTGGCCAGCCAGCACAAATCGCAATTCCTCGCCAATATGAGCCACGAGCTGCGCACGCCGCTGAATGCGATCCTCGGCTATGCCGAACTGCTGGTCGACGGCATTTACGGCGTATTGCCGGAGAAGGCGCAGGGCGTTCTCGAACGCGTGCAAAACAACGGTAAGCACCTGTTGGCGCTGATCAACGACGTGCTCGACCTGGCCAAGATCGAGGCGGGTCAGCTGGCCTTGACCTTGGAGGATTATGCGCTCGCCGAAGTCGTGCGCGGGGTCGTCACCGCGACCGAGCCGCTGGCCGCGGCAAAGGGGCTGAAGTTCACGGCGATCGTCCAGGAGGGCATGCCGATGGCGCATGGCGACGCCCGGCGCGTTTCGCAGGTGCTGCTCAACCTCGTCGGCAATGCGATCAAATTCACCGATCAGGGCGAGGTCGAGATCAACGCCTCGGCCGTCAACGGCCAGTTCGTGCTGACCGTGCGCGATACCGGGCCGGGCATCGCCGACGCCGATCAGGAGCGGATTTTCGGCGAGTTCCAGCAGATCGACAATTCCGACACGCGCAAAAAGGGCGGGACGGGCCTCGGCCTGGCGATCTCCAAGCGCATGGTCGAGATGCAGGGCGGCATGATCTCGGTCGATTCGGTGCTGGGCGCGGGGTCGACCTTCCGCGTCGTATTGCCGGTCCATGTCGAACCGGCATTGGAGGAGGCGGCATGAGCGCCACTGGGACGAGATTGCTTCGGCTGCGCTCGCAATGACAGTCTTTTTGTGATCATTGCGAGCCCACGGGTCCGCGCTTTGCGCGGCCCGAGGATAAACTCCACGAAGCAATCTCGTTGTCCATCCGTGAAACGGAGGGCGGCATGACCAAGCGCATCCTGGTCGTCGAGGACACCGAGGACAATCGCAAGATCATCCGCGATCTTTTGTCGAGCGTCGGTTACGAGCTGATCGAGGCGGTCGACGGCGCCGAGGGCGTGGCATTGGCGCAAAGCGAGCGGCCCGACTTGATCCTGATGGACATCCAGCTGCCGGTTCTCGACGGCTACGAGGCGACCCGCCGCATCCGCGCGATTCCCGAACTGGCTGCCGTGCCGATCATCGCGGTGACCTCCTACGCGCTGTCGGGCGATGAGGCCAAGACGCGGGCGGCGGGATGCGACGGCTATGTCGCCAAGCCCTTCAGCCCGCGCCAATTGCTCGCCAAGATCCGCGAATTTCTGCCCGACGCGGGGTAACGAAGTGCGCGAGCCGGCCCGCATCCTGGTCGTCGACGATGTCCCGGACAATGTCGAGATCCTGCAGATGCGGCTCGAAAGTCAGGGCTACGAGGTCGTCACCGCCGGCGACGGCGTCGAAGCGCTGGAAAAGGTCCGCGAGCTTCGGCCCGATCTCGTGCTGCTCGACATCATGATGCCCAAGATGGACGGCATCGAAACGGTCAAGCAAATAAAGGCCGACCCTTCGCTGCCGTTCATCCCGGTGATCCTGGTTACCGCCAGGGCGGACGCCAAGGACGTCATCGCCGGGCTGGAAAGCGGCGGCGACGATTACCTGACCAAGCCGGTCGACCATGCCGCGCTCTCGGCGCGGGTGCGGGCGATGCTCCGGATCAAGGCGTTGCACGACACGGTGCAAGCGCAGGCGACGCGGCTGGAGGAGCAGGCGGCCGACCTCGCGGCGTTGAACCGGACCTTGGAGGAACGGGTCGCAGCGCAGGTCGACGAAATCGAGCGGATCGGCAGGCTGAAGCGGTTTCTGGCGCCGCAGATCGTGGAAACCATCGTCTCGTCTGGCGGCGAGACGATCCTCGATCATCACCGGCGCGATATCGTCGTGCTGTTCTGCGACATGCGCGGCTTTACCGCCTTTGCCGAAACCGCCGAGCCGGAGGACGTGATGGCTGTGCTCGGCGAATATCACGACGCGTTGGGGCCGCTGATCCATCGCTACGAGGGCACCCTCGATCGCTTTGCCGGCGACGGTCTGATCGTCTTTTTCAACGACCCGGTGCCATGTCCCGATCCGGCGCTACGCGCCGTGCGCCTTGCGGTCGCGATGCGCGAAGCGGTCACCGCGCTCGCCCGCTCTTGGGCGGCCCGCGGGCACGAAATCGGCTTTGGCGTCGGCATCGCCCAAGGCTACGCCACCCTCGGCCGGATCGGGTTCGCCGACCGTTTCGACTACAGCGCCATCGGCACGGTGACCAACCTCGCGGCGAGACTGTGCGACGAGGCGCGGGATGGGCAAATTCTGGTGACCCGACGCATCGCCGCAGCGATCGACAACCTCGCCGAGTTCGAGGCGCTGGGCGATCTTGCGCTAAAGGGACTGAGCCGTCCGGTCGCGGTTTCGAACGTGCGCGGTCTCGTCTCGGCCGCCGCCGGCGAGCTGTCGTAGGCGCCAGCGATCGACCGGCATCGCGGTGGGTGGCATGAACTCGGCTGAGGTCCTACATTCTATCGCCATGCTTCCGCTTCTTGTCGCCGAACGCCCGCACAGCGATGTCGGCAAGCCATTTGCGCTTCAGTTCGGAATTCCGCCCGGCCGGCGACCAGCCGGAGGCGATCGACGAATTGTGCGAAGGGCTCGCCCGCGAGGAGCGCGATCAGGTGCTGCTCGGCGTCACCGGCTCGGGCAAGACCTTTACGATGGCGCATGTCATCGCCCGCACCGGGCGGCCGGCGATCATCCTCGCCCCGAACAAGACCCTGGCCGCGCAGCTCTACGGCGAGATGAAGAGCTTTTTCCCGGACAACGCGGTCGAATACTTTGTCTCCTATTACGATTACTACCAGCCCGAGGCCTACGTCCCGCGCACCGACACCTATGTCGAAAAGGAATCGTCGCTGAACGAGGAGATCGACCGGATGCGCCATTCGGCGACGCGGGCGATCCTGGAGCGGCGCGACGTCATCGTCGTCGCCTCGGTTTCGTGCATCTACGGCATCGGCTCGGTCGAGACCTATTCGCAGATGATCCTGTCCCTGGCCAAGGGCGACCGGGTCAACCGCACCCAGCTGCTGGCCCGATTCGTCGAATTGCAATACCGGCGCAACGACCACAATTTCGTGCGCGGCGCGTTTCGCGTGCGCGGCGACACGATCGAGTTGTTCCCGGCGCATTACGAGGACCGCGCCTGGCGGCTATCGCTGTTCGGCGACGAGATCGAGGCGATCCACGAGATCGACCCGCTGACCGGCGAAAAGACCGCGGCACTGCAATCGATCAAGGTCTACGCCAACAGCCACTACGTCACGCCGCGCCCAACCCTGTTGCAGGCGATCGAGCAGATCAAGCGCGACCTCAAGATCCGCCTCGAGGAATTGTTCGCCGAAGGCAAGTTGCTGGAGGCGCAGCGGCTCGAACAGCGGACGACCTACGATCTCGAAATGATCGACGCGACCGGCAGCTGCGCCGGCATCGAGAACTATTCGCGCTATCTGACCGGGCGCAAGCCGGGCGAGCCGCCGCCGACCTTTTTCGAATACATGCCGCGCGACGCGCTGGTCTTTGTCGACGAAAGCCACGTCACGGTGCCGCAATTGGGCGGCATGTTCCGCGGCGACTGGATGCGCAAGACGACCCTCGCCGAATACGGGTTCCGGCTGCCGTCCTGCACCGACAACCGCCCGCTCAAATTCGAGGAGTGGGAGGCGATGCGCGGCCAGACGGTGTTTGTCTCGGCGACGCCCGGGCCGTGGGAGATGAACCGCGCCGGCGGCGTCTTCGTCGAGCAGATCGTGCGGCCGACCGGCCTGGTCGACCCGCCCTGCATCATCCGCCCGGTCGACACCCAGGTCGACGATCTGATGGCCGAATGCCGCGAGGAGGCGCTCAAAGGCCACCGCGTGCTGGTCACGACCTTGACCAAGAAGATGGCCGAGGCCCTGACCGAGTACCTGCACGAGGCCGGGCTGCGGGTGCGCTACATGCATTCCGATGTCGACACCTTGGAGCGGATCGAGATCATCCGCGATCTGCGGCTCGGCGTGTTCGATGTGCTGATCGGCATCAATCTGTTGCGCGAGGGGCTGGATATTCCGGAATGCGCGATGGTCGGCGTGCTCGACGCCGACAAGGAGGGCTATCTGCGCTCGCGCACCTCGCTGATCCAGACGATCGGGCGGGCGGCGCGGCATATCGACGGCAGGGCCATTCTTTACGCCGACCGGATGACCGACAGCCTCAAGGCGGCGATCGAGGAGACCAACCGCCGGCGTGAAAAGCAGCAGGCCTACAACGCCGCACACGGGATCACGCCCGAGAGCGTGCGGCGGGGCATCGCCGACATTCTCGAAAGCGTCTACGAGCGCGATCATGTGACCTTCGGCCTGTCGGAGGGCGAGGCGGCCCATTATCAAGGCGCGGATCTGAAAACCGTGATCGCCGACCTGGAAAAGCGCATGCGCGACGCCGCGGCCGATCTCGAATTCGAGGAGGCGGCGCGACTGCGCGACGAGATCCGCCGGCTCGAACAGGCCGATCTCGGGCTGCCGGTAGCCCCGGCGGGCGCGGCCGGATCCTGGGCGAGGCGTTCGGACGGCACGCGCGGCCGTTCGATCGCGGGGCGCGCCGGCGTCTCGGCGCGCGAGGTGACACGCGCCAAGATACGAGCGCGCAAGGAACGCCGTGCCCTCCGCCGCTGACGTCGAGCCGGCTGACGAGCTGACCGGAGCGCTGCCGGCTCCGCCCATTCCAAAGGCGGCGCTGGTGACCGGCGGCGGACGGCGCATCGGCCGGGCATTGGCGCTGGCGCTGGCCGAGGACGGGTTCGCCGTCGCCGTTCACTATCACCGCTCGCGCAAAGCGGCAGAAGCAGTGGTCGAGGCGATCCGGGGCGGGGGAGGCGCAGCGCTGGCGCTCGGCGCCGATCTCGCCGACGAGGACGCGGTGCGCAGCTTGCTGCCGCAGGCCGAGCGCGCATTCGGGCCGCTCGGCTGCCTGGTAAATAACGCCGGGGTGTTTGGCGACGACACCGTCGCAACGACGACCCGGGAAAGCTGGGATCTGCATCTCGCGGTCAATCTGCGGGCGCCATTCGTGCTGATCCAGGATTTCGCGGCGCGGCTGCCGGCGGAGGCGGGCGGGGTCGTCGTCAACATGCTGGACGAGCGGGTGTGGTCGCTGACCCCCTATTTCGTTTCCTATACGTTGTCGAAGGCGGGGTTGTGGGCTTTGACCCAGACGATGGCGTTGGCCCTGGCGCCGCGCATCCGGGTCAACGGCATCGGGCCAGGCCCGACCTTGCCGAGCCCGCGGCAGAGCCCCGAGCAATTCGCTCGTCAGCGCGCGATGATGCCGCTCGGCCGCGGCACCAGCCCACAGGAGATCGCGGCGGCGCTGCGCTTTATCCTGTCGGCGCCGGCGATGACCGGGCAGATGATCGCGCTCGACGGCGGGCAGCATCTGGGATGGGCGCAGCCGCAGCGCCCCCCGCTGCTCGAATAGCGGGTTCGCCCGATGCGCGAATGCGACATTTGTCGCAGTTCGATGTTAAGTTGAGGAAACTATTGAATCTTGTTGTCTGGCGATCAGCGGTGGCAATTTGTTCACAGGCGATGTGACGATCGTGCGACAGCAACTCGGGCCGGTGAGCGATCGATTTGCTGTCAAAAAAAATTAACCATTCAATTCGAAAGCTAAGTCAAATCAATAAGTTATGATATTGCCTAATTATTAGGCAAACGCTAAGAACCCGAAGTGCCGTTGGGTTTGGGCTCTGATGAGACTGGTTTTTCAACAGTGTTATCCACAGATTTCGTGGATATCGTTGGAGTGGTTTGAATTACGATGGCAACACAAACAGTTGACGATCCGCTGACAAACGTCAAAAACCCGGCAGCGGCGACGGCGGCGTCGGAAATTGCCGCCGATGGACCCGCGGCGGGCTCCGGAGGACGTCCTCTCCGGGCCTTTATACGAGCCGGCGCCGGACTCGCAAGTGGCGACCGATCCTGCCTTGGCGAACCCCGCGGCGCAGCTGAAGACCGCGACCGGGGTAATGGCGGGCGTTGCTGTTATCCGCGCCGCGCTGAGGACCACGCCGGCGACGCCCGGCGTCTATCGCATGCTCGACCGCAAAGGCGATGCGCTCTATGTCGGCAAGGCGCGCAGCCTGAGGAGCCGGGTGCAGAATTACACCCACCCCGCGGCATTATCGAACCGGCTGCGGCGCATGGTGGCCGAGACCGCCGCTATGGAGATCGTCTCGACCCACACCGAGGCGGAAGCGCTGCTGCTCGAATGCAATCTGATCAAGCGGCTGATGCCGCGCTTCAATGTTCTGCTGCGCGACGACAAATCGTTTCCGCTGATCCATCTGACCGCCGATCGCGACTTCCCGCAACTGACCAAATATCGCGGCGCGAAGAGCCAGGGCGGCAGCTATTTCGGCCCGTTCGCCTCGGCGGGGGCGGTCAATCGCACCCTGGTGACCCTGCAAAAGGCGTTTCTGCTGCGCTCGTGCAGCGACAGCATCTTTGCCAACCGCACCCGCCCATGCCTGCTGCACCAAATCAAGCGGTGCAGCGCACCTTGCGTCGGGCGGATCAGCCGCGAGGAGTATGCCGGCCTGATCGAGCAGGCGCATTCCTTTCTGTCGGGCGGCAGCCGCGCTGTGCAGCTGCGTCTCGCGGCCGAGATGCAGGCCGCCGCCGCGGCGCTCGATTTCGAGGCGGCGGGGCTGATCCGCGACCGCATCCGCGCCCTCTCCCTGGTCCAGGGACATCAGGACATTCACGTGCCCGGCATCGTCGATGCCGACGTGATCGCGGCCTATCAGGAGGCCGGGCAAACCTGCGTGCAGGTGTTCTTTTTCCGCGGCGGGCAGAATTGGGGCAACCGCGCCTATTTCCCGAGCCACGATCGCCAGCTCTCGGTCGAGGAGGTGCTGAGCTCGTTTGTCGGCCAATTCTACGACAACCGGCCAAAGCCGCCGCTGGTGCTGCTCAGCCATCGGCTGGCCGAGCAGGAGCTGGTCGAGGAGGCGCTGTCGCTCGGCGGCGGCCGTGTCGTCCTGGCGGTGCCGCAGCGCGGCGATAAAAAGAAGCTGATCGAGCGCGTCCTCGCCACCGCGCGCGAGGCGCTCGGCCGCCGGCTCGCCGAGAGCGCCTCGCAGCGCCGGCTGCTCGAGGGCGTCGCCGCGGCGTTTGGCCTCGACGCCGCGCCGAACCGCATCGAGGTCTACGACAACAGCCACATCCAAGGCACCAACGCGGTTGGCGCGATGATCGTTGCTGGCCCGGACGGGCTGATGAAGAACGCCTATCGCAAATTCACGATCCGCGGCGTCGCAGCGGTGCAACCAGCATCGGTTCCAATTTTCTCCGGGCCCCTGTCTGACCCGCCGCCGCGTGCGGCGGAGGGAAGGGTGGGGGCAAAGCCGGGTGAGAGCGAGGCCATTGCCGGCGGCGACGATTACGCGATGATGCGCGAGGTGTTGCAGCGGCGCTTTGCCCGCGCGCTGAAGGAGGATCCGGAGCGCGCGCAGGGCAGCTGGCCCGACCTGGTTTTGATCGACGGCGGGCTGGGACAGCTCAATGTCGCGCAGGGGGTGGTCGACGAACTCGGCATCGCCGACGTCGCGATCGTCGGCATCGCCAAAGGGCCCGACCGCAATGCCGGCCGCGAGCGCTTTTTCATGCCGGGCCGTCCGCCGTTTTCGCTCGATCCGCGCGACCCCGTTCTCTATTTCCTGCAGCGGCTGCGCGACGAGGCGCATCGGTTTGCGATCGGCACGCATCGCGCCCGGCGGACCAAGGCGATCGGGCGCTCGCCGCTCGACGAGATCGCCGGGATCGGGGCCCGCCGCAAGCAGGCGTTGCTTCACCATTTCGGCTCGGCGCGCGCAGTCGCCCGCGCCGGGTTGGGTGAGCTCGAACGCGTCGGCGGGATTAGCAAAACCGTCGCAAAAAAGATTTATGATCATTTTCATGCCGATGAGTAAGATGCCCCACATCCCTCTCGCCCACCGGGAGCGGCGCGTGCTGCTGACCAGCCTGCCCAACCTGCTGACCCTGTCGCGCATCCTGGCGATCCCGGTGGTGATCGCGACCTTTTATGTGCCGGGCGATTACGCGCGGTGGTTCGCCTGCGCGCTGTTCTCGGCCGCGGGGATCACCGATTGGCTCGACGGGCACATGGCGCGGCGCTGGCAGCAGCAGTCGGAGATCGGCCGCTTTCTCGATCCGATCGCCGACAAATTGCTGGTCTCGGCCACCCTGTTCATGCTGACGACATTCGGCCGGCTGTCGGCGGCGGCGGTGTTTCCGGCATTGGTGATCCTGTGCCGCGAAATCCTGGTTTCCGGATTGCGCGAGTATCTTGCGGGGCTGCGCGTCGGCGTGCCGGTATCGCGGCTCGCCAAATGGAAGACGTTTATCCAGATGGTGGCGATCGGCTTTCTGATCGTCGGTGATGCCGGCCCCGGCTGTTTTGCCGGTGGCAAGGTGATCGGCGAAAGCTTGCTGTGGATAGCAGCGGCGCTGACTCTGGTCACCGGTTACGACTATTTGCGGGCGGGACTTCCGCATATCACCCGCCCCCGCCGCGCCGGCGCGATCGGCCGCGGCAAATCCCAGACCCCGGCATAGGCGCGCATTGCCTCGGCCGTCCTCAGCCCCCAAGTGAGGCCGCAGGGACGCGCGGCGATGCGCATCTTTGGCCTCGCCGGCTGGAGCGGAAGCGGCAAGACTACCCTGATGACGGCATTGATCCCCGAATTCGTCGGCCGCGGCATAACCGTCTCGACGATCAAGCATGCGCATCACGCCTTTGACGTCGATCAGCCGGGCAAGGATTCGTGGCGCCATCGCCAAGCCGGGGCGAGCGAAGTCATGGTGGTGTCGGAACGCCGCTGGGCGTTGATGCACGAGCTGCGCGGCGCGCCCGAACCGGGTCTCGACGAGCTGGTGCCGCGGGTGACGCCGGTCGATCTGCTGCTGGTCGAAGGGTTCAAGCATCACCCGCATCCCAAGATCGAAATCTACCGTCCCTCGCTCGGCAAGCCGCCATTGCATCCCGACGATCCCTATGTCGTCGCGGTCGCTTCCGACGAAGAGCTGCCGGGGCTGGCGCTGCCCCGGCTGCCGCTCGGCGACCCGGCCGCGATAGCCGATTTCATCCTGCAATATGATGGGCGTGTGCGATGGCCCAGCTGAGCGACGATTGCTTTGCTTTTGGCGGCGCCCTGTTGAGCGTCGACGAGGCGCTCGCCCGAATCGATCGGCGCGTCGTCGCGGTTGTCGAGAGCGAGATGGCGCCGCTGGGCACAGCGGCCGGCCGTGTGCTTGCGCGCGATCTCGTCGCGACAATGAACCTGCCGCCGCATGCGAACAGCGCGGTCGACGGCTACGCCGTCGCCCATGCCGACCTCCTGCCCGATCGCGAGACCGACTCTGCCGGTCGGCGGTCGAGCCGCGGCCGGCCACCCGCTCGACCGCGCGCTGCACCGCGGCGAGGCGATCCGCATCTTTACCGGCGCGCCGATGCCCGAGGGCGCCGACACCGTATTGATGCAGGAGGATTGTGTCGCGGCCGACGGGCGGGTCCGGCTAAAGCCGGGGATCAGAAAGGGAGCGAACCGCCGGCACGCCGGCGAGGATGTCGCGCTGGGCGAGACCGCGCTCGCCGCCGGGCGGCGCCTCGGCCCCGCCGATCTTGGGCTCGCCGCGGCCCTCGGCCATCATGAATTGCCGGTGTTCCGCCGGTTGCGGGTGGCGCTGCTGTCGACCGGTGACGAGGTCCGCGAGCCCGGCATGACGCTGCCGCCCGGTGCGATCTATGACGCCAACCGCTTCATGCTCAAGGCGCTGCTCGAAAGTCTCGGCTGTGTCGTGACCGATTTCGGCATCCGCCCCGACCGCGAGGCCGCCCTCGCCGACACGCTTGCCGCGGCGAGCGCCGAGCACGATTTGATCGTGACCTCTGGGGGCGTCTCGACCGGCGAAGAGGATCACGTCAAAGGGGCGATCGAGCGCGTCGGGGCGCTGCACTTCTGGCGGCTGGCGATCAAACCGGGCCGGCCGGTGGCGCTCGGCCAGGTCGGCAGGGTGCCGCTGATCGGGCTGCCCGGCAACCCGGTCGCGGTTGTCGTGACCTTCGCCGTCCTCGCCCGGCCGCTGATCCTCAAGCTCGCGGGCTCCCAGGCCGCGGCGCCGAGGCTGTTCCCGGTGCGCGCCGGCTTCGCCTATCGCAAAAAGCCCGGGCGGCGCGAATATCTGCGGGCGCGGCTGGAGCGCGACGGCGATCAAGTCGTCGCCGTCAAATACGCCCGCGACGGCGCCGGTATCCTGTCCTCGATCGTGCAATCGGATGGCCTCGTCATCCTCGACGAGGCGACCGGTGATCTCACCGCCGGCTCGATTGTCGATTTTCTGCCCTTCGCCGAGGTGATCGGGTGAAGCTCCTCTATTTCGCCTGGTTGCGCGCGCGTATCGGCTGCGCCGAAGAGGAATTGGCGTTGCCACCCGAAGTGCATGACGTGGCCGAGCTGCTCGGCTGGTTGCGCTCGCGCGGGGGCGGCTATGCCGAGGCCTTACAGAACCTCGCGATCGTCCGCGTCGCCGTCAATCAGGACTATGTCGGGTCGGAGCACCCCGTGCGGGACGGCGACGAGGTGGCAATATTTCCGCCCGTCACCGGAGGCTGAGACGATGATCCGTGTGCAGCGCGAGGATTTTGATGTCGGCGTCGAGCTCGATCGGCTCGCCGCCGGCAATCACCGGATCGGCGGGATCGCCAGCTTCATCGGGCTGGTGCGCGACATGGGCGGCGGTGACCAGGTCTCGGCCCTGACCCTCGAACACTATCCCGGAATGACCGAGAAGAAGCTCGCCGAGATCGAGCTCGAGGCGCATCGGCGCTGGCCGCTCGACGCCTCGCTGATCATCCACCGCTACGGCCGGCTCGAACCCGGCGACCGCATCGTCCTCGTCGCCACCGCCTCGCCGCACCGCGAGGCCGCGCTCGCCGCCTGCCATTTCCTGATCGACTGGCTGAAGACCGACGCTCCGTTCTGGAAGAGCGAGGAGACGCCCGACGGCGAGCGCTGGGTCGAAGCCCGCGCCGAAGACGACGCGGCGAAGGAGCGGTGGGAAGGGATGCGGGAACGAGGTTCTACGACGGACAGCCGGTCCGGCTAAGAAATCGCGTTCGACCATGGCCGCACTCCGGGCGTGGAGCCGCTCGAGCGTGTCGTCGACGACGGTCAAATCGGCGTTGAAGCGGCTCAGCTGGGCGACCATACCTTTTCTGATCGGCTCCGGGTCGGGCAGCATCCGATCGGTCCAGAACCGTTTGCCGCGGTCGAAGAAACCGATTGTGTCGAGAAAGGCTGCGGCGAAGTAATACGAGTCGGGGATCATGTCGCCTTTATCGGGTTCGATGATTTCCCCGTTCTGTCCCACCGAATGGGCCAGGCACCACTCGAACATTGTAGCTACCGCTCGGCTCGCCAGCCGACGCTGACCCGGAGACATGTGCTTCCAACCGCGATAGAACAGCTCGACGACATCGTAATTATTGTGATCGCTCATCTTACCGTCTTGGATCCAGCCCTGTGGATATTGCTGCTCGCTGATCCCGAGCAAGGTGTCGATCAGGGTCGGCCACCAGCGCACCAGATGCGGCACATAGCGCGCCATGTGAAAGGTCAGGCTCAAATCGGTGGTCCTGATCTCGCTGCCCTCATCATCGACGATGTAGGTCATGCCGAAGAAGCCGGTCTGCGGGTCTTGCCAATCGCGAACGAAGCGCTCGAACACTGGCTGGAAGGCGGGTCCGGCTAAGATAGCCGGCCTGACCTCCCTGCAGGACCAGGCGCGCAATCACCGATATTGCGAGGTTCAGCTCCTTGCGATTATCCCGGCCACAGCGCCGGACATCGGACCAGCACAAATCCTGCAGATACGTAAGCATGCGCGCTGGATCGTCGATTTGCTCGAGAAAGGTCGGTTTGGCCCGCCAAGGCCATTCCCTGGCGAGAAGTTGGTCGGTCGACCGGTCGAGCTTGAGGAACCATACGTCGGTGCCGGGCGCAAAACTGCCCTCGCAATCCTGGGCGGGGCCGGTCGGAAGGCGAACGATAGGCGAGGGGCTTCTGGCCGCCCGGGCGGTCGCGAGAACGTACGGTGACGCAAAACATTTATGACGACGGCGAGTTCTTTGCCGGATACAGCCGGTTGAGGCGTTCGGTCGACGGCTTGGATGGTGCGCCGGAATGGCCGGCATTGCGGTCTCTGCTGCCGGATTTGCGCGGGAGCGGCGTTCTGGATCTCGGCTGCGGCTTCGGCTGGTTTTGCCGCTGGGCGCGGCAGCAGGGAGCCGCCCGCGTTCTCGGCATCGACGTTTCCGAGCGCATGCTGGCGCAGGCCCGGGCCACCACCCAGGACCCGGCAGTCACCTACGCCAGGGCCGATATGGAAGACCTCGAATTGCCCGCGGGGTCATTCGACCTCGCCTACAGTTCTCTCGCCCTTCATTATGTCGAAAACTTGGACAGGCTGGTGGGAGTAGTGCACCGGTCGCTGTTACCGGGCGCGAGCCTGGTTTTCTCGGTCGAACATCCGATATTCACCGCTCCTGCCAAGCCGGGTTGGTCTCACAACGCCGATGGCTGCAATACGTGGCCGATCAATTCGTATTTGGATGAAGGGCCTCGTTCGACCGACTGGCTCGCCAAGGGCGTGATCAAGCACCATCGAACCGTCGCAACCTACCTCAACATGCTAATCCGGGCCGGCTTCGCCATATCTCACGTTGAGGAATGGGGGCCGACCGAAGAGCAAATCCGCTTGCGGCCTAATTTGGCAGATGAGCGGCATCGCCCGCCATTTTTGCTGGTGGCGGCAAGACGCTGAAGGCCTGGGAGCGGAACCACCGATCCCAAGCCGCGTGCGCGGACGCGAAGGGCGCAGTCAGGCGGCGCTCGCGGTTGCGATTTTCTTGCCGACGGTGCGGTCGTAGTCCTCCCACATCAGCCGGCAGATCGCGCCCGGGGTGAAGCGGTAATGGCCGCGCTCGCCGATGATCTCGCCGACCGGGGTCACCTCGGCCGCCGAACCGGTCAGGAACATCTCGTCGGCCGTTGCCGAGCTCCTCGGGCATGATCGCGCGTTCGACGACCTTGATGCCGCGCTTCTTGGCAAGGCCGATCACGGTCTGGCGGGTGATCCCGTTCAAAAAGCAATCCGGCGTCGGGGTATGCAATTCGCCATTGATGACGAGAAAGAGGTTGGCGCCGGTGCCCTCGGCGAGCGGCCCCGCCAGTCGAGCATCAGCGCGTCGTCGCAGCCATCGGCTTCGGCGTCGTGCTTCGACATCGTGCAGATCATGTAGAGCCCGGACGCTTTGGCCTGGGTCGGCGCGGTGTGCGGGGCCGGGCGCGCCCACGGCGCCCATTTCATGCGGATGCCTTTGGCGCGGGCTTCGGGCGAGAAATAGGCCGGCCAATCCCAGGCGGCCATGCGCGAGATGGATCTTGGTCGCCTGAGCCGAAACACCCATCTGCTCGGCGCCGCGCCACGCGATCGGGCGGACATAGCCGTCGACGATATTGTTGGAGGCGATGACCTCGTTGGTCGCCTTAGTCAGCTCGTCCATGCTGGCCGGCACCTCGAAGCCCAATATCCGAGCCGAGTTCACCAGACGCTCGTTGTGGTCATCGAGCCGAAAGACGGCGCCATTGTAGACACGCTCGCCTTCGAAGACGCAGCTCGCATAATGGAGCCCATGGCTCAATACATGCAGCTTGGCGTCGCGCCAGGGAACCAAGCGGCCGTCATACCAGATCGAGCCGTCACGGTCGTCGAAGGGGATCATGGACATGGATGTCTCCTTGTCTTCCTGTCTTCCTTGCACCGAAGCTGTCGGCGCCGGCGCTTGGTCGCGAACTTCGCCGGCCCGGTCGCGATGGAACTTTATATCCAAGAGGACACCCAAACGGTATCCAAGGTTGCGAGATAAGTCAATATGTCTGACATAAAATTGGATGCCGATCCGGTGTTCTCGGCCGAGGATGCAGTCAGGGACGGGATCGAGCTGCTGTTCTTCGCCTATCGCGATTTCACCGCCGAACCCGACGCGATCCTCGCGCGCTATGGCTTCGGTCGGGCGCATCACCGGGTGATCCATTTCGTCGGTCGCCATCCGCAGATGACGGTCAGCGAGCTGCTCAGCATCTTGCGCATCACCAAGCAGAGTCTGAGCAGGGTTTTGGGTGAGCTGGTCGGACAGGGATTCATCCGTCAGCGCCCGGGCCCGGTCGATCGCCGGCAGCGGCTGCTCGAGTTGACCGCCGAGGGCCGTGCGCTCGAGCGCGAAGTGTCGGCGCCGCAGCGCGTCCGCGTCGCCAATGCGTATCGTCATGCCGGCTCGCCGGCGGTAGAGGGGTTTCGCAAGGTGCTGCTGGGGATCATCGCGGACGCCAGCGACCGGCGCCGTTTCGAGGCCGCGGCGACCAGGGAGCGTTGACCGCCGACCCGGCGTATAATTCGCGGTCATGAGCGATCTCGAACCCCATCTCCTCGTTGTCGACGACGATGCGCGTTTGCGGGAATTGCTGCGCCGCTATCTGTCGGAGAGCGGGTTCCGGGTAACCACCGCGGCGGATGCGGGCGAGGCGCGGGCGAATTTGGCGAGCTTCGCCTTTGACCTTGTCGTGCTCGACGTGATGATGCCGGGCGAGAACGGGCTCGTCCTGACCCGCGCCTTGCGGCAAGAGGGTCGCGTGCCGGTCCTGCTGTTGACCGCGATGGGCGAGCCCGAGGATCGCGTCAACGGGCTCGAACAGGGGGCCGACGACTATCTCTCCAAGCCCTTCGAGCCGCGCGAGCTGGTCCTGCGCATCCGCAATCTGCTGCAGCGCCGGCCGGCGACGGACGCCGATCGCCGAGAGGTCCGCTTTGGCGGCTGCCGCTTTGACCTCGTCCGCGGCGAGCTGTTCCGCGGCGGCGACCCGATCCGCCTGACCGCCGCCGAAGCCGGACTGCTCGGCAGCCTGGCGGAGAAGGCGGGGGAAGCGGTCTCGCGCGAGGAGCTGTCGCTGTCGGCGCAGTTCAGCGGAAGTGTGCGCAATGTCGATGTCCAGATGACCCGGCTGCGCCGCAAGATCGAGCGCGATCCACGCTTCCCGCGCTACTTACAAACCGTACGCGGCACCGGATATGTCCTCAAGCCGGATTGATGATCCACCGCTAGGGTTGGCCGCGGCGGATCCCGCGGAGGAGGCCGAGGCCGAAATCGTCGGCGAGCGCGATATCCGTCCGCGCGGATGGATCAAACAGCTGCTGCCGCGCACGATGTTCGGCCGCTCGTTGCTGATCGTGGTCATGCCGCTCATTCTGTTGCAGGCGATCGCGACTTGGATCTTTTACGATCGTCACTGGGCGGCGATATCCTGGCGGCTGTCGACCGGCGTTGCCGGCGACATCGGGCTGATTAATCGAGGCGATCCCGCTCGCGGGTTCCGGACCGGCCACAACCAGGCTATTGCAGCGCGCGGGGCTGCTGACCGACCTCGAATTCACCCTGCACCGCGGCGCGCGCCTGCCGCCGCCGCTGCCGCCCAGCGGCACGCTGATCGAGGACCAGCTGACTCAGGCGATGCATGGCCGGGTCGACCTGCCGTGGCGCATCGACCGGCTAGATGATCCGCTTGGGCCGCGGATCAGGGTGCAGCTGGCCCAGGGGCTATTGACGGTCGGAGTGCCGTGGAACCGGCTGTACAGCCCGACCACCTACATCTTCGTCATGTGGATGGTCGGTTCCTCGCTGGTTCTGCTGGCGGTGGCGATCTTGTTCCTGCGCAATCAAGTCAAAGCGCTGCGCCGTCTGGCGGCGGCGGCCGACGGGTTCGGCAAAGGCCGCCCGGTGCCGTTTTTCAAGATCGAAGGCGCGGTCGAGATCCGTCAAGCAGCGGTCGCGTTTATCACGATGCGCGATCGAATTCAGCGCCAGGTTCGCCAACGCACGCAAATGCTGGCCGGCGTGTCGCATGATTTGCGCACGCCGTTGACGCGGATGAAGCTGGCCTTGGAGATACTCGGCGAGGATCCGGCGGTCGAGGAACTGAAGTCGGATGTCGCCGAGATGGAGCACATGGTGCACGGCTATCTCGACTTTGTCCGCGGCGAGGGGACCGAGCCGCCGATCGAAACCGATATCGCGCTGCTGCTCGATGATGTTGCCATTGCAATGCGGCGCGAGGGTTCGCAACTGTCGTTGACGGCCCCGGCCGAATACGTGTTGCCGGTCCGGCCGAACGCGCTGAAGCGCTGCCTCGCAAATCTGATCGGCAATGCCCGTCGCCACGGCAGTCATGTCTGGGTGACGGCTCTGCCGGTTGCCGACGGCATCGACATCCTCGTCGACGATGACGGGCCGGGGATACCCTTGGCCGACCGCGGGCGCGTCTTCCGAGCATTCGTCCGCCTCGATCCCTCACGCAACCCGTCGACCGGTGGGGTTGGGCTCGGGCTGACGATCGCGCGCGACGTAGCCCGCGGCCATGGCGGCGATGTCAGACTTGAGGATTCGCCGCAGGGCGGTCTGCGTGCCCGACTTCACCTGCCAAGATGACCCGGAGGCGTGACGCTACGGAATGAATACAAAAAGGCCGTCCCGCAGGCGCGGCACGGCCTCCCGGTAGAATAAGCCTTGCGGTCAGTGCGCGGCTTGGTGCTTTGCCATCTCGCGCAGTTCGTCGAGGCTTTCGCAAGCGCGCTTGCGCAGAACATCGGCTGCCTCGGCGCCGGCTTTGGCCGCCAACTGGGTGATCTCGCGGCCGTGATTGACGCTCTTTTCGAGCATCTGCTTGGCGTATTCGGTGTTTTTGACGATCCGGTCCTCGGTCGAGACCGGCTGGGTGAGGTCGCGAAACAGTACCGACATGTCTTCGACCGCCTGGCGGGCGATCTCGATCTGACGCCGGGCGACCGCCTGGACGCCTTCGACGGCGAGCTGGTTGGCCTGGCTCAGCGCCTCGATATTTCGGCGCTGACAGGCCATCAGCGCTTCGACGTCAAACGGACGAAAGCGAAAGTCGGTCATCATCTTGGTGACGTCGAAATCGAAAAAGCTGGGGCGGGCATCCATGGTTGGGGTTCCGTTCAGGCTGCGGGTTATTGTGCGCTGCACAACGCCCAAAATATCGGCGTTTGCCCGGCCGTCGTCAAGGAACTTTTTTTGCAGTGCAGCAAAATTAGGCGGCCGCCGTCTCGCCATCGCGGCGTAACGCACCGGTTCGGCGCGAGCCATCGTTCGATCCGGCGCAGCCGCCCATCGAGCGCCGCCATGGTTTGCCCGAGATCCGGCGCATCGTCGTGCTGCCAGACCCGCATCGCAGCCACATAGGCGGCCCCGGTCAACCTGACCGCAAGGGCGCCGCGCACCCCCGAGGTGGCGATATCGGCCGCTTCGAGCATCCATCGCATCGAGCGCAGCAGCGAGACGGCGACGCAAAGCGCTGCCGCCGGGTCGCTGGGCAATTCTCGGCGGAGCACTGCGAGGGCCGGTTTGTACGGCCGAAGTGCGTCGAATTGCCGCATCAGGAGGTCGAACAGCCTGTCCCGCGGCCGCTCGTCTTCCTCTGCCGGCGGCGGCTCCGCGAGGACCGTCTCGTCGACCCGCCGCAAAAACCCGCACAAAATCGCCTGCTTCGATCGGAAATTACGGTAGACGCGCAGAATTGGGCAGCCCGGCTTCGCCGGCGATCGCGGCCAGCGACAGCCGCCGCCACCCATCCTGCGCGATGCGGGCAAGGGCCGCGTCGATAATTCGGTCGGATTCGTCGGGCGGTTCCGCGCCGCTATTGCGGCTGCGCCCCGCTCCGCCACCCCTGCCGGCGCTCTTGGCCATGTCCAGGTCCTCCGTCCGCCTCCACCTCAGCTCGCCAGTTCGCGCGAGCGCGCCGCCGCCGCGAGCGACCGCGCGCCCGATCAGCGGTACGAGACCGTCCCCGGCCATCAGCACGTCGAGAGCGGCGCGCGTCGTGCCGCCGGGACTGGTTACGTTCTCGCGGAGCTGCGCCGGGCTCTCGTCGGATAGGCGGGCGAGCTCGCCCGACCCGGCGACGGTGGCGCGCGCGAGACGCAAGGCGAGATCCGGCGGCAGTCCCGCCGCCTCGGCGGCCTGAGCCAACGCCTCGATCAACAGAAAGACATAAGCGGGACCGCTGCCGGAGACCGCGGTCACCGCGTCAAGCAGCGCCTCGTCCTCGACCCAGGCACTTTCGCCGGCGGCCGCGAGCAATTTGTCGCAGAGCGCGCGCTGCGCCTGCGTCACGCGCGCGTTGGCGCACGCCACCGTGATCCCGCGCCCGATCGCAGCCGGGGTGTTGGGCATGGTCCGGACGAGTGCCGCCGGGCCGAGGTGGCGGGTTATTCCAGCGATCGTCTTACCGGCCACGATCGAGACGAACAGGGTGTCCGGCCCGGCCCAACGGCGGTAACCCGGAAGCACCGCATCGATGACCTGCGGCTTGACCGCGAAGACGACGGCGCCGGGCGCGGGCTCGTCCGGCAACTCTTCGGGGGTCTGATGCCACGAGACGCCGGCTGCGCCCGCAAGCTCGGCTGGCGCGCCCGGCCGGCTCGACCACGAAAAAGCGCGATGCGGCGCCGCCGGCGATCCAGCCGCGCAGCAGCGCCGAGCCCATCTTGCCGCAACCGACGAGGGCGAGCGTGCGGCGCGCGGCGTCGCCCCGTTCGCCGGCTCCGCCGTTCATCGCCAGCCGCCTCTCCTCAGGCTTCTCCGACCGGGTCGATCATCGCCATGGCCATCGCATCGGCCGGCTTCTTGCCGCCCCACAGCACGAGCTGGAACGCCGGGTAAAAGCGCTCGCATTCCGACAAGGCGATATCGACCAGATCCTCGACCTGCTCCGCGCTCGCCGCCATCACGCCGCGCAACAGCACCGCATGCCGAAAGGCCGGTGAGTTGTCCTCAGCCGAAAGGTCGAAATGGCCGAGCCACAGCTTTTCGTTGGCGAGCGCCAACAGCTCGTACACCGCGCCGCGCCGGCCCTTGGGCACCTTCATGTCGAACCCGCAGGAGAAATGCATTGCGCAGATTTCTTCCTGCCAGACGAAATAAAGGCGGTAATCGCACCACCGGCCGGAAATCTCGACCACCAATTCCTCGTCGCTGGCCCGGTCGTGCGCCCAATCATTGGCGCTGACGATCTCTTCGACGAGATCAATCGGGTTCCCGGAAAAGGGCGTCGGTTCGGAGAGGGCAACGGAAGTCATCGGGCGCTCCTTCGGGCGGCTCGACAAAATGGTCGCAAAACAGAGTCACTAACTAATTCTAGCCGGAGGGATCCGAGCCGGTGGGTGGGGGCTCAGTCGCGCGGTCACGTCGAGCGGCGAGCAAGCCTTCCAACTCCTCCAGCCGCTTTGCCAGATCCTCTTGCTCGGCGCGGGCCTTGGCGGCCATCGCCTTGACCGCCTCGAACTCGTCGCGGGTAACGAGATCCATGCCGGCCAGCACCCGTTCGAGCTGCTCGCGCAGTCGCGATTCGACTTCGCTTTTGACCCCTGACAGCGTACCCATGGCGCCCGCGGCGACACGGGCGAGGTCGTCGAAAAACCGGTTCTGGCTCTGCATCCTCTCGCTCTCCGCGCGGGTCGCGGCCCAGACCACCTGATCGCGCATTTACATATGGGCGTGCGCTAGCACAAGGGGCATATCGAGGGAAAGCATTTCCCTCCGGCAAGGTAAGCTCGCGATGCAACCGTTCGCCCAATTCCCTGCCGCCCGGCTCGGCTCGATCCGCTTTGTGCTGACCGACGTGGACGACACCTTGACCGACGGGGCGCGCCTGCCGGCCGCCGCTTTCGATGCGCTCGAGCGGCTTCGAGACGCCGGTTTTCAGGTGATTCCGATCACCGCCGCGCCGGCCGGGTGGTGCGACCTGATGTGCCGGATGTGGCCGGTTGCCGCGGTCATCGGCGAGAATGGCGGGCTGTGCTTCCGCCATGATCCGGCATCGGGGACGACCGAGCGCCATTTCTGGGCGTCGGCACCCGACCGCCGGCGCGACCGCGAGCGGCTGAGCGAATTGGGCATAAGGGTCCAGGCCCTGGTTCCGGGCGCCACGCTCGCGGCCGATCAGGCCTACCGCGAAGCGACGCTCGCATTTTGCAACACCTCGCCGCCGGTGTCGGAGCGAATCGTTGCCGAACTCGCCGGAGCAGGGGCGCGCACGGTCGTGAACTCGCTGTGGGTGCTCGGCTGGTTCGGCAGTTTCGACAAGTTGGCGATGACCCAGCAGGATGCTGGCGGAGCTGTTCGCGACCGATATCAAGCGCGACCGCCACGCCTTCATTTATGTCGGCAATTCGCTCAACGACGAACCGATGTTCGGCTTTTTTCCGAATTCGGTCGGCGTCGCGACGGTGCGCCGCTATGTCGATCGCATGACCACGCCGCCACAATGGGTGACCCAGGGCGGCGGCGGCAGCGGCTTTGTCGAAGTCGCCGACGCTTTGCTCCGCCGCGGGTGAGGTGCAAGGCGAGAACGGCCGACCCGCCGCCTCGCCCTGGCGACGGTCGCGCGTCCCATCCCGCGCGGCTAGACCGGTCTCGGTAACCCGATTTTAACCCGGGCTAAATAATTTTGCTTGATGATCGAACGCGCGGGTCGGCGCTCGTGAGTGCTCAAGCTTAGAGAGCGACGACAGCCGACCCTTGCCGAAAGGGCTGCTAGGGATCGCAAAGTGCAAATGTGGCGTCTGTTCGCCCGAAGCCCATCTGGGTCCGCCGCTGGCAAAGCGCCGTTGAGTGGAGACAGGGCTTTCCCAATGCGGAAATTTCGCCATATCGCGCGCGATGCAAAGGGCGCTCTCGCCGTCGAGTTTGCGTTAGTTGCGCCGATCTTTTTGCTGCTGCTGTTGGTGATCGTCGAACTCGGCCTGACCCTTACCACCCAATCGCTGCTGGATGGCGCGACGCGCGACGCGGCGCGGCTGATCCGCACCGGGCAGGTCCAGTCCCAGAACAGCCCGATTACCACATTCCAGACCCTGCTGTGCTCCGACATGGCGCCGCTGATGTCGGTCGCCAACATGCGACAGCAACGTCATTTTCGAAGTCCAGACCTTCACCAGCTTTTGGTTCAGTTAGTTTTACGCCCTGCACGCTGAACAACAACCAGGTCGGGAACGGCACGCAATGTAATTTCACGCCCGGCACTGGCGGCCAGATCGTCGCGGTTCGGGCCACCTATACCCGATCCTTCATCGTTCCATGGGTCGGAGCGTGCATGAGCGGCGGCAGCTGCTGGACCGGTCCCCGGTAGCGCCGGGGGCGCGAACCCCGGCACCGGCGGCATAACGTTGACATCGACCGTAATCTTCCAGAACGAACCGTTCACATGATCGAGCGGTGGTCGCGGAATACGGGCTTTCTCAACCTCGCCCGCGATCGCTCGGGCGTCATAGCGATCGAGTTCGCGCTGATCCTTCCGATCATGCTGATAATCTTTTTTGGCAGCTACGAGGCTGCCAGCCTCGTCCTCGCCTACATGAAGCTGGAGGATGCGGCCGAGACGGCAGCTGATCTGGTCGCCCAGGCTACAGTCAACACCGAGCTTCAAAGCTCGGACTTTACCGGCTTTACCAACGCGGTCGAACAGGTGTTGTCGCCGCTGCCGACAAGCGGTACCCACCTTAAGATCGCCTATGCCAGCGTGACATACAGCACCGGCAGTCCGGTGATCGACTGGCATTACGAGTTCAACGACGCCACCGCGCTCACCATCGCCAATATTTCCAGCAGCCAAAATCTGGCGAAACTTGGTAGCGAAACCAACGGGTCGACCGATAGCGTGATCATCGTCAAACTGACATACGCCTACACCTCGTCGTTCAGCCATGTATTGAATTCGTCCTATACGCTGTCCGAAATCGCCTTCAACCGGCCGCGCTACACCAACTGCGTGGCGACATATTTGAATGCCGGCGGCGTCTGCCCGTGAACGAAAGCCAGAGATAAAAAGGAGGCTTGGCGATGCTTCATTCGATTGCCGCCGCCATTGCGCGCCTACGCCGGCTCATCGAACGGCAGGAGGGGATGCGTTGCAATAATCTTTGCTCTGTGCGCAATTCCCATTTTTATCGCGGCGGGCATGGCGGTCGACATCGGGCGCGCCTATGCCGTCAAGGTGCGGCTCGGCGCCGCGCTCGACGCGGCGGCGTTGGCGGTGGGGTCGCAGTCGAATCAAACCGCGGCGCAGTTGGCGACGGATCTGCAAAATTATTTCACCGCGAATTATCCGGCGACCGCGCTCGGCGGAGCCACTGCTACCGTCACGCCGGTGCCCGGCGAACGCCAGCCTGACCGCATCGACCGTCAATTATCAGGCGCAAGCCACGGTGCCGATGACCCTGATGCGGATTATCGGCATCAACAGCATCACCGTGACCGCTACCGCGCAAACCCAGAAGACCACCGGATTGGAAATCGCCGTCGTGCTCGACAATACCGGCTCGATGCTGTGCGGCCCAAACGACGGTGCGCCCAATTACAGTAATGCCACCTGTGGAACCGGGGTGGTGGCAGCGGACACGACTTGCACCAACGCAGCCAACGGGAGCCGCATCTGCACCCTGATCAACGCCGCCACGCAGTTCGTCAACACGCTGACCAACGCCATCAGCAGCGCTCAGCAGCTTTACATCAGCGTCGTTCCCTATGTGACCACGGTCAATGTCGGCAATGCGCTGTGCACCGGCGCGACCAGCTGCAGCGGCATCGCGACCACAGGCGGCGATTTTACCGATCTGCGCGGCAACATCATGCCGGTAATCCCAATCATCGGCACCACGACCAGCGGCAGCAGCACGATCTCCAGCGTCTCGATGCTTACGCCGAGCGGCTCGGTTTCGGGTACTGCCGCCATCCAGTCGGGGATGTACATATACGGACACGGCATTCCGAGCCGGCGCGACCGTCAGCAGCGTCAGCGGTTCGTCGATCACGATTTCCTCGACTGCGACCCTGACCTTCACCGGCAACTCGCTGGCGGTCGGCCCCACCAGCGGTAACACCAGCGCGCCTATACACGGACCCGACGACCTTTACGACCACAGGAAGCTGGACGCAACGGCAGCAAGACGTTGACCGTCGCCAGCGCCAGCGGGATCGTGGCCGGAATGGTCGTCACCAGCACCAGCACCGGCATCCCACCGCTACCGCCACTACCGTCTCGTCGATCGTCGGGACGACGGTCACGCTGTCGGCCAACGCGACGGTGACGCAGGCCAACAAACCGGTGACATTCAGCCTGGCCGGCAGCACCACGAGCGGCAGCACAAACGATCAGCAGCCTCAAGGGAACCACCGCCAGCCTCAACAGCATCGTGGTCGGCATGGGCATCAGCGGAACGCGCGGAATTCCCGCCAATGCCTATGTCACCGGCACGACTGGCAGCCCACCTACGTCTCTGACGATTTCGGCCGCCGCGACGGCGACGAAGGCCGGCGATATCCTGACCTTCACCAACCTCGGGGCGACAACGACGACCGGGTCGACAACAGTCTCCAACGTTTCCTTCGCGACGGTCCCGAGCGTCGGGCAGGTGATCGTCGGCAACGGCATTCCCGCGAACACGACGATAACCGCCGTCACCGGCACCGCGGCACAATTCGCGGCCGGCGCCGGCACGTTGACGATCTCCAACGCCGCGACGACGCCGAGCAATTTCTCCGGCGCGACGGGCACGTGTTGCAATACCGCGCTGGCTGCATTCACGCCGCTTACCTATGATTCGACGTATAACTCGGCGAGCCCGGCCGGGTCGTCGACGACGCAGAATTGGGGCGGCTGCGTGATCGAACCCACCAGCTCCGGAGAAAACAGTGGTAGCACTGGCGTCGTCAACGCCGCGGTCACCGACCCCGATTACAGCGAGCCCGCGGGCGGCTGGCCGAACTGGTACCCACTGTGGTGGGCCAACGACTCGGGCAATAACTGGGTAACACATGGCGTCAAGGCCCAGAGCACCGCCACCGAAACCCAGGGCGCGGTGGTGACGGACTGGCTGACATTGTACGGCCCGAATCAAGGTTGCCCGGTGCCGATGATTCCGCTCACCGATGCGACCACCGCCGCGGGCCAGACCACGATCCTCAATACGATCAGCAGCATGTGGCCGCGCGACGCCGGCGGCACCCAGGTCCATATCGGCATGATCTGGGGCTGGCGGGCGCTGTCGTCGAACGGGCCGTTTACGTCGAATAACGGCCATCCGCTGAGCTACAGCAATGCCTCCAGCACCGGATGGAAGAAGGTCGTCGTGCTGATGACCGACGGCACCGAGGAATGGCCCGCGACCGACAACATGACCGGCCTCGGCCAGATCGCCGACGGCAAGATCGACACGACCAGCACGACAACGGCGGTGACCAATTTGGGCACGCGCCTGGCAGACGTTTGCAGCAACATGGCGGCCAGCGGCAATTTCATCATCTACACGATCGGCCTGGGCAGCGACGGCGCCAGCAACACCGACCTGCAAAATTGTCCCGGCAACACCGGGGGGTATTTCGAGGCCGCAACCACAAGCAACCTCCAGACGGTGTTTCAGGATATCGCGAAGTCGCTGCTCGCTCTCCGCCTGACCCAATAGCCCGCCGGCGCTTAAGCCAGCCGTAGCCCATAGAGGTCGAGCCCGCCGCTCGCCTGATACTCAATCCTCGATCGAGGCGGCGAGGATCTGGCTGAGTTGGCAGAGCGGCCGGCCGGTCTCGGCGGCCCAGGCGTTGAAGCAGGTTTGGACGGCGGCGCGGTCCTTGCGGTTTTTCACCGGCCCCTCGACGGCGCCCCAGCGCTTGAGCGCCGCGCCGACCGCGTGCGTCAGGACGAAGGTGTCCTTGCCGACCATGCGCAGAAAGGTCGGCCCGGAATTGCCGCCCATCTGGCTGAAGCGCTTGGCCAGCGCCTCCCACAGCCCGACGATGTCGGCCGATGGCCAGCGCGCGATCCAGGCGCCGAAGCTGCCGTGCTCCTCGGCGACCGCGATCATCGCCGCGGCGTTGTCGCGGACCGCTTTGAGCTTGCCCCAGTGGCGGATCAGCCTCCGGTCGCCGAGCAGCGCCTCGAGCGCCTCGTCGGGCATCGCCCGCACCCGGCGCGGCTCGAAACCACCAAAGACTTCCTCGAAGGCCGGCCATTTCGCGTCGACGAGGCTGTGCCTGAGCCCGGCGCGAAAGATGCGCAGCGACATTTGCGACAGATAGCGGTCGTCGCCCAGACGCTTCGAGCTCGGCCGGGCGCGCGCGGCTGGGTCAGCCGTGCTTCGAGCGCCGCGGCGCCGAGGCGGGCCTGCGCCGCTTCGAGGATAGGGGCAAATGGAGGTGCGGTCATCGCTCTCTCACCGTCCGCGATTACCGCGCGCCGACCCCGCCTAGGTCAATCCTCAATGTGCGGTAACGATCCGATTGACGCGGATGCGGGCCGCGGTCAGGCTGGTCTTGGGAACGATGCTGCGGAGTACGAGCGCCATGAAGCTGATGTGGTTTCACCTGATGCCCTACACGGAATTGCCGGACGATTTCCGCGAGAAGCATCCCTCGGTGTGGGTCGACATCCATTCCTCGCTGTTCGACCCGCGGCGCGCCCATCACATGTACAACGACTTTATGGACGAGCTCGAATTCGCCGCCGAATGCGGGTTCGACGCGGTCTGCGTCAACGAGCACCATTCGAACGGCTACGGGCTGATGCCGTCGCCCAACCTGATCGCCTCCTCGCTGGCCCGCCGGACGAGCGACGCGGCGCTGTGCGTGATGGGCAATTCGCTTGGCGCTGTACAATCCGCCGACCCGGGTGGCCGAAGAGTTTGCGATGATCGACGTGATCTCGGGCGGGCGGCTGATCGCCGGTTTCCCGGTCGGCACGCCGATGGACACCTGCTTTGCCTATGGCCAGAACCCGTCGAGCCTGCGCGAGCGCTATCACGAAGGGCACGATCTGGTGTTGCGCGCCTGGACCGAGCCGGACACCTTCGCGTTCAACGGCCGCTTCAACCAGCAGCGCTACGTCAACATCTGGCCGCGCCCGGTGCAGAAGCCGCACCCGCCGATCTGGATTCCGGGCGGCGGCTCGGTCGAGACCTGGCAGTGGTGCGCCCAGATGGATTACGTCTACGCCTACCTGTCCTATTTCGGCTTCAAGGACGGGCGCGCCACGATGCAGGGCTTCTGGGACGAGATGGCGCGGCTGGGCAAGGACCGGAACCCGTACCGCGCCGGTTTTCTGCAATTCGTCGGCGTCGCCGAGAACCGCGACGAGGCGATGCGGCTCTACAAGGAGCCGGCCGAATATTTCTATGGCCGCTGCCTGCGCGTCGACCCGCGCTGGGCGATGCCGCCCGGCTATATCACCGAGGCGACGCAGCGCGCCGGCATCCAAGGCCAGATCGGCCGCGCGGCGAGCCTCGACGCCCGGCAAAAGGCCCGCGCGACAACCGACATCAGCGACATCGTCGACCGCGGCTATGTCATCGTCGGCTCGCCCGACGAGGTCGTCGAACAACTGACCGAGGTCGCGACCGACCTCAATGTCGGCCACCTGATGCTACTGCTGCAGTTCGGCAGCATGGGCAAGGAGCTGGCGGCCTACAACACCAAGCTCTTCGCCGATCGCGTATTGCCGCAGCTCAAGGGCCTGTTCTCCGAATGGGAGGACCGCTGGTGGCCGCAGCCGATGGCCCGCGCCGAGCGCGCCGCCGTTCAGCCGCCGCTGCTCGCCGCCGCCGAATAGCGGCGGCAGCTGAGACGAGATCGCGTTCAGCTGAAAGGGGCAGCCAACAATTCCCGGCTCAGTCACCTACGATTATACTCCAGCGTGTCCCAACCCGATCCCCGAACTCACTAGTTTTGCCCTCCTGACCGCCGCATTGGGCTCTTCCTTCTCAGCTCACGGGCGAACCGGCGCCTCGGCCGCGCATGACCGGATCGCCGGGAAACTCATACGGATCTCGCTCAACACGGCCAAACAGCAGATAGATGCGATGGCGGAATGTTCCGGCAAGCCCACGGCGCGGGGCCACATGACGGCAACCAGGACCCGCCGGCAGAATAGGAGCAACGGGTCCGCAAAAAGTCCTTTGCCGATCCCCTTACGCTTACTGACCCGAAAGATACGGTTCTTTAAACGCGCATACTCCGGCGTCCCCACAGAAAGCAGCTGAAGCCAGCGAGGGCGGTGCCAAAAAGGGCGAGGCTGGCCGGCTCAGGGGTTTTGACCGCGGCAACCACGCTCACCATTTCTGGAGCGGCCTGCGTCGGGGCGTTGTTGCTATCGCCGCTGTAGGCCGCTTCCCATGTGTAGATCCCGAGCGAACCGGGCAGAAACCCGGGGCTAAGCGCCATATCACTTGAATCGAACGCGGACGTAGAGGTGAGGACTGTTTGATTCATGGGATCGAGGAGGGTGAAGGTGATTGTTCCGGTCGGAAAGTTGTTTGCACCCGACCAGGTCGCCTGATCCATCAGCATGACGCCGCTACCCAGCACGACGGGCCCATTCGGTATCGGTGTCGTCGTCAGCGTGATCGGGGTAGCGGTCGTGCTCTCCGTGCCCGCGGCGAGCCAGACTGCTGCCGCCAGTGTTACGGCAGCCAGCGCATGATATTTTTGCATCGGAGTTGGAGCCGCTTCCCCATTACGAGTACAAAATCCCAGGTTGGGAGTTCCGAATGTCAAACGCAATAACGCCGCCCCGTTCGACAGCAATGTTCAGCGACGCGCGCCGGAGGTTCCATCATGACCGAGTTTCGTAGGGAATACGATAGCCTCGGCGAGGTCGAGGTCCCGGCAGACAAGCTCTGGGGAGCGCAGACTCAGCGGTCGCTAGAGCATTTCAGCATTGGCCAGGATCTGATCCCGCGCGAGATGATCCGCGCCTACGCCATCCTGAAAAAGGCCGCGGCCAACGCCAATCACCAGGGCAAGCGGCTCGATGACAAGGTTCACGCGCTGATCGTCCAAGTCGCCGACGAAATACTGGCGGGCCAGCATCAGGACATGTTTCCGCTGCACGTGTGGATGACCGGCAGCGGCACGCAGTTCAACATGAACGTGAACGAGGTGATCTCCAACCGCGCCAGCCAGCTCGCCGGCACTGATCTCGGCAGCAAGGCGCCGGTGCATCCCAACGACCACGTCAACATGTCGCAATCATCCAACGATACATTTCCCTCAGCGATGTATGTCGCGGCGGCGCTCGGCGTGACGGAGCGTCTGGTCCCTGCGGTGCGCGCATTGCACGACGCGATCGCGGCCAAGGCGGAAGCGTGGAAGGACATCGTCAAGATCGGCCGCACCCATATGCAGGACGCGACGCCGATCACGCTCGGGCAGGAATGGTCGGGCTATGCGGGCATGCTGGCGGACGATCTGGAGCGGATCGAGGAGGGCCTCAAGGGCGTCTATCGCTTAGCGCTCGGCGGTACGGCCGTGGGCACCGGGATCAACGCCGCACCCGGCTTCGCCGAGCAAGCCGCGGCTGAGCTCGCCCGGCTCACCCGGTTGCCGTTCGTCAGCGCGCCAAACAAGTTCACCGTGCAGGGGGCGCATGACGCACTGGTGCATTTGTCGGGCACGCTTCGGACCCTGGCGGTCTCGCTCTACAAGATCGCCAACGACATCAGGCTAATGTCGTGCGGCCCGCGCGCCGGCTTCGCGGAATTGCTGATCCCGGAGAACGAGCCGGGTTCGTCGATCATGCCCGGCAAGGTCAACCCGACGCAGGCCGAGGCGTTGACGATGATCGCGGTGCAGGTGATGGGCAACGACGTGGCGGTGGGCTTCGGCGGCGCCGGCGGATATCTGGAGATGAACGTCTACAAGCCGCTGATCATCTTCAACGTCATGCATTCGATTACGATCCTGGCCGACGGGTGCACGAACTTCCGCAAATATCTGGTCGAGGGGACCAAGCCGAACCTTCAAAAAATCAAGGAGTACGTGGATCGATCGCTGATGCTGGTGACCGCGCTCGCGCCGGTCATCGGCTACGACAAGGCGTCAAAGATTGCGCACCATGCGATGGACCACGACCTGACCTTGAAGGCGGCGGCGCTCGACCTCGGCTACGTCACGGAAGCTGAATTCGATCGCGTCGTCGATCCGATCAAAATGGTCGAGCCGTATGTCGCCACCGAAGCATAGCCAACTCGTGACGTGTCTTAAACGCGGAAAGTGAGGATCATGCCAGAGTCAATCCGTCCGGCACCAACCGGAGCCGACCTGCTGCACAGCCCCCACCTCAATCGGGGCAGCGCTTTCCCGCCGGCGGATCGCCGCGCGTTGCACATCGAGGGGCTGCTGCCGCCGGTGGCCGATACGCTCCAGACCCAAATCGCCCGCGTCCACACTCAACTTGCACTGCTCGACAACGACCTGCAGAAATACATCTTTCTGACAGATCTGCAGTCCCGTAATGAGGTCCTGTTCTTTGCTGTCCTAATGTCGGATCCGGCGAGTTTCATGCCGCTGGTCTATACCCCGACGGTCGGCGAGGCCTGTCAGAAGTTCGACCATATCTTCCGCGCCGCGCGGGGCATCTATCTGCCGATATCAGCGAAGGGGCGGCTGCGCGAATTGCTCGCCAACTGGCCGCTGCCAGACGTGCGCTTCATCGTCGCGACCGACGGCGAGCGTATCCTCGGTCTGGGTGACCTCGGCGTCGGCGGCATGGGCATCCCGGTGGGCAAGCTGGCGCTTTACACCGCCTGCGCCGGTGTGCCGCCGCAGCTGACCCTGCCGGTCATGCTCGACGTCGGCACCAACAACCAGGCTCTACTCGAAGACCCGCTCTATCTCGGCCTGCGCCAGAACCGCGTGCGCGGCGCGGAGTACGAGGCGTTCATCGACGAGTTCGTCCAGGCGGTGCAGGAGCTGTTTCCGAAGAGCTGCCTGCAATGGGAGGATTTCGCCAACATCAACGCGGTGCCGATCCTGGCGAGGTACCGGGACAAGATCTGCACCTACAACGACGACATTCAGGGCACCGCCGCGGTGGCGCTGGCCGGGGTCCTCGCGGCGCTGCGGATCACCGGACAAAAACTCACCGAGCAGCGGTTCCTGTTCCTCGGCGGCGGCTCGGCCGCCACCGGCATCGCCGAACTGATCAGCGAGGCCATGGCGCTGGAGGGCCTGCCGATCGACCGGGCGCGCACCTGCAATTGGCTGTTCGACATCAACGGCCTGATGGTCACCTCGCGCACGGACCTGGCCGATTTCCAGAAACCCTTTGCGCATGCGCACGCGCCGATCGCGACGTTTGTCGCCGCTATCGAGGCCATCAAGCCCACCGGTATCATCGGGGTCAGCACGGTCCCGAAACTGTTCAACCAGCCGGTGATCGAGGCAATGGCCCGGATCAACGAGCGGCCGATCATCTTCCCTTACTCGAACCCGACCTCGCGTTCGGAATGCACGGCGGAGGAGGCGTATAAATGGTCGGCCGGCCGTGCGGTGTTTGCCAGCGGCAGCCCATTCCCGCCGGTGCAGATCGACGGCAAGACGCTCGTCCCCGGTCAGGGCAACAACGTCTACATCTTCCCGGCGATGGGCATGGCGGTGCTGGCGACGGAAGCCAAGCGGGTCACCGAGGAGATGTTCATCATTGCCGCCCGCGCCGTCGCGGAACAGGTCACCGAAGCCAATCTCGCCACTGGCCTGATTTATCCGCCGACCAGCAACATCCTCGATGCATCGCTGCACACTGCCGCGCGAATCGCCGAATATATCTTTGATCATGAACTCGCCGGTATCGCGCGCCCGGACGACATCGATGCCCATGTGCGCGCCCGGGCTTACAAGGCGGTCTATCCGGCTCGGGTCTGACGGCAGCTGGCGGAGCCGGTTGATCGGCGACGACTGCGGGGACGCTAGGAGACGAGGCAGTCGGTCCGGTCGTCGTGCGCGGCGGGCTTGGGCGTGAGATCGGGGAACGGGATCCCTTCGTTGGGCCCGGCGCCGACCTTGGTCAGGCCGGCGGCGACCGGAGGCTGGTTCGGATCGGTGCCGGAGACGATCGTGCCGCCGGCGACCAGTTCCTTGCGCTCAGGCCAGACGAATTGGAAGTGCTCGATGCGCCGGCCGGCGCCGCTCCGGATGTAGATGGCCGTGCTGAGGCGAAAGACATGGTCGGCGATCTGCGGGCCGACGGCGCGGCCGGTTTGTCCCCACATCACATCGTCGCCGCGAAACCAAGCGTTTAATGCCGCGGTGTCGTCGTGCTTTCCATCGCCCCACAGGACGAACAGTTTGGCTCCACATTTCGAGGCGTCGGCAGCCCATGCCGGCGACAACGCCGCCATCGCCGCGAGCAGGTAGGCTGCGAGACGCATCATCTCGGGCTCAACCGCGCCGGCTCAGGCCGTTGCGAACTGCTCGGCGTCGCGGAATCGTCCGAACTCGACGGAAAGTCCTGGGCGACCCTACAATGCGCGCGCTTGGCGAGCGTGTAAATCGCGCCATCAATATAGATGTGTGCGAGATGGCCGTTGAGGTGCGCGGGTTCCCCGCGAAATTGGGCATGATCGCTGCTCCCGGTTGCTACCTGGTGCAATCTGCGGGAGAGGATCTTGTCACAGGACGGTGCCGGCGGCAATGATTGCGCAGATGCTCTGCAGTTACAAAAGTTGACACTAACTGACCCGCAACTTTACGTATTCGACTTACGTGAATTTCTGCCGGTTTCACCGTGAGGAATTTAGCGAGGACGGAATCATGGCAGACCACAACGATCCGAACGCCGTCAATTCGATCTTTTCCGATATCGACGTTAGCGCAGCCGACCTTTACGACATTTTCGGTTTCCCGAGCGCCGAGACGGCCGGCGGCGAGAAGGTTGTGATCGCCCTGACCTTTGCCGCCGTACCGCGGGCCGGTGTTTTCGACACGGACATGCTGTATCGGATCCGCATCGCGACCGATCGCCGATTGGTCCGGCCGACCGGCGAGGAGCCGAGCCTGGATGGCCTGTTGGCCTATCTGGAGGGGGTCAAGAACAACTATACGAGCGTATTGCGGCCGTCGGAGGTGCGCGTCACCGTCGATGCAAGCAATCGGGCGAACATTCGCTTTATCAATTTCCCCGGTGGCGATTTCGCCGCCGTGGTCGACGCCAATCACAGCCTCGGCCTGCGATCGCCCGGCGGACACTCGATCAAAGCCTATATCGGCGGCCGGGACGATGCGTTTTTCAATGATCTGACCGGCTTTTTCCGCTCGATCAATTATGCACCCCAATTCTATCACGTACCGCATACAATGCCGGATGTGCGCGAGCTTAAAATTCCGAAGACTTTCCTTGAGCTAGAAGGTAATCAGCTGTTCAATTACAATCCAGAGCTGCCGCAATGGGGACACGGCCTGAAAAAGGATTTGCCGGCTGGTCCCCTGACCTGGAGCGGCGACCGCTTCCGCAAGGACGAAAACGGCAATTTTCGCTTCGTCTATTCGGGCATCGACGCGAGAGCCGGACATGAACTGCAATGCCATAATCCTGGAGTTGCCGCTCGCTTTCCTGACCGATCGACCCGCGGAACACCGGATCGTCAACGCCTGGGGAGAAAGCTGGGTGATGAAGGCGGCGCACAAGGTCGAATCGATCCCCGACGATCCATTTTGGATCGAGCATCCGCATGTGCTGCTGGACGCGTTCACCCTCGACGAGGAGTTGAAGCGATACAAGCTGGTCGATACCGACGGCCAGGCCTTTGCCGATGCTGCCCTTAGCGAGCGCGAAGATAACCGGCAGTTGGGCGCGAACAATTTCTGGCTGGCGCCGCATTTCATCAAGCGGCTGGGTCATCTCGGCTGGGGCTTCGGACCGTCGATTTCGGCGCTCGGGCTCGCCTGCGCGTTCGACCACGACAATTCTCCGGTCTCGGTCTATCGGACCTATGCCCTGGTCGCCGAGGCCTTTCCACGCGTCAAAAAGGTCCTGTTTCAGGAACTCAACATGCCGGATGATTCGTGGAATCCAAAAGGTTTGCCGATATCGCTGCGGCGCCCGGTCGATATCTTCATCCCCAACGTCAATTCGATCGACATGGATACGACCGGCACCTGGCCGTTCGGCCGTCGTCTGGAAGACCAGGTGGCGACCCGCTTCCTGTCTACCTTTCTCGATATGAGCGCCACGCTTAATGGCAAGAAGTATCACGTCGAGCTACTGAACGATCCGGCGCTGTGGGCTGCCGCGCCGATCGAACCGAAGACACCACCCAATCCACTGAAGAACGATAAGGAATTTTTGCCCGACTTCCCATATCTGGCGGAACCTTGGTGAGCCGTCCATGGTGCCGTTGGCCGGCTACCAGGCCGAGATCCGGCAGATAGAGCAGGATATTGCTGCGGTGGGTGGCGCCACGGCGCTCGACCCGCCGACCGATACGGAGCGGGTAACGCAATATGTTTATCGCCTCTATCAGAGAGCCTCGATCGCCAGCGATCTGACCGCACTCGGCGCGGTTGAGGGCGCAATCGATCGGGCAATTCCGCTGCTGACCCACCCGGACGACCTTTACCTGCTGAGAGCGAACGTCGCATTCAAGCTGCACCGATTGGCCGATGTGCAAGCGACTCTGCTCGTCGCCCCATCGATTCGCGACAGCGAGGAAGGCCGGTTGATCAGCGCCGATCTCGATTTCCAGAACGGTCAGTATCAGAAGGCGAGACGAGGCTATTGCGACGCGCTCGAAATCAGCCGGTCCTGGGGCGCTCTCGCCCGGTTGGCATATTTCAGCGGCAAAATGGGCGATCCAGCGGGCGCCGACCGGCTCTATCAGGAGGCGGAGGACGAGCTGACCGCCAAGCAATTGCGCTCCTTTGCCTGGCTCGAAGTGCAGCGCGGTTTTCTCGACTTTGCGCATGGCCGGTACGACGCAGCGCAAGTGCACTACGAGCGCGCCGATCGGGCTTATCCCGGATACTGGCTGGTCGACGAGCATATTGCCGAGTTGCTCGCGGCCGAGGGCCGATACGCGGAAGCGATAGCGATCCTCGAACGGTTGGCGTCCGCCGTCCGCCGGCCCGAGCTGGAGCAGGCAATCGGGGAACTCTACCAGCTGACCGGCCAGGACGAGCGTGCCGGCCAGCGATTGCAGCAGGCCCTTGCCGCCTATCTCGAATCCGCACGACGTGGCGAGGTGCATTACTGGCACCACCTCGCCGATTACTACGCCGAAGTGGCTGAGGACGGGACGCAGGCGGTCGCCTGGGCGCGAAAGGACCTGCGCCTGCGCGAAAATTTTTCGACCCAGGCGGCGCTGGCCTGGGCTTATTACCGCGACGGCCAATATGGTGAGGCGCGCGACTGGATCGATCGAGCACTGTCTTCCGGGGCGGCAACCGCACATCTCTTTCGGCAAGCCGGAAGGATCTACATGGCGGCGGGTCGAGAAGCCGAAGCGCGGAGATTTCGGGATCGGGCAATGATGCTTAATCCGGCCGTCGACAAATTCCACTTGCATCATTGAGCCGGTCTTTCGACAAGCCTGCGAACGGACCCAATTGGCGAGCCTTCCCGGCGAGACCATGACAGACCTGACCGGCCAACCGGATAAAGCCATGCCAGAGCCACGCAACCCAATCGTTTTCGTGCATGGTTACTCGGATCGAGGCTCGTCCTGGGGGCCGTGGCGCGTCATCCTGCGCCAGCGCCTCGGCATCGACGACGCGTTGATGCGCACCTGCACCTATGTGTCGCTGAATAACGAAATCACGATCAAGGACCTAGCCGAGGCGTTCGACCGTGCGCTCGACGCGCAGGGCGGTCTCGGCCCGGATCAGCCTTTCGATGCGGTGGTGCATTCGACCGGCATGCTGGTGGTGCGCGCCTGGCTCGCCGCCGACCCGTTGCGCGCCAAGCGGCTGAAACGGCTGATCGCGCTCGCGCCCGCGACATTCGGCTCGCCGCTGGCCAAACAGGGGCGCAGCTGGCTCGGCGCGGTATTCAAGGGCAACAAGCATCTCGGTCCCGATTTTCTCGAAGCCGGCGACCAGATCCTGCTCGAGCTCGAGCTGGCCAGCGAGTTCACCTGGCGCCTCGCCGAGGAGGATTTTTTCGCCGACCCGCCGCGCTACGATGCCGGCGCCGGCACACCCTATGTCTTCGTGTTTTGCGGTACCGGCACCTACGGGGGACTGCGCAAGATTGTCGACAAACCCGGCACCGACGGGACGGTGCGGCGCGTCGGGCTGCGGCATGAATGTGCGAGCGATCGCGCTTGACATGACGCGAAACCGGGATGGTGGCGCGCCGGCGCTCGCCCACCCTTGCGGCGGTTGCCAAGTTGACGCCAAGCGAGCGCATCGTCGTCAATAAATGGCTGAACGTGTCGATTCCGGTGCATCTGGTCGGCGATCCGCAAAAGGGGGAGGACGTCAATCACGCGACGATTCTTAGCGACCCCATTCCCGAACTGGTCGACCTCGTCGTCGACGCTTTCCAGATGACGGACCCGACGAGCGCTCCTGATGGCAACCCCGCGACGGGCTACGACGCTTGGCTTGCCAAGGCCGACGCCAAAACCCGCTTCAAGCGCCTGCCGCAGCAATATCAGCAATTCATCGTCCACGCGGTCGATGAGCGCGGCGATCCGATCACCGACTACAACTTGCAGCTATATCTAAATCTGACAGATGGAACCGAGGCGCGCATCGAAGAGTTCGACGCAGATGTCGACGTCTACAGCGGCGATTCCAGCTTTCGCTGCTTTCACGTCGATGTCGAAAAGTTGTTGCCTCAGGACGGCCAGCCGGTGCCAGGGCTAACCATCAACATCGTCGCCTCGTCGGGTACGACTTATGTCGCCTATCTGGGCTATGGCTATGAGGAGCAGACCGAGCCTGGATCGTGGGACGCCTCGCTCAAATTCGACGGCGCCGCCCTCGCTGCGTTCGAGTTTTTCCGGCCATACACGACGACCATGATCCGTCTCTATATCGAGCGGCAAGTCATGCCCCTCGACCCGCAGCAACCCGCCAGCCTGCTGATTTGGGACCTCCCCGATCCCAGCGCGACACCGACGGTGTAGTCAGGAAGCGAGGATAACGTCGGCGGCCTTTTCGGCGACCATGTAGACGGCGCTGGCGATAAAGAAGCCGGGGATGCGCGGGAAAACCGAGGCGTCGACGACCCGCAATCCGGTGGCGCCGTGCACGCGGAAGTCGCTGCCGATCACGCCGCCGCTATCCCGCGGCCCGATCGCGCAAGTGCACGAGGCGTGGTGGCCCCAGGCCCGGGTGCGGACGAAATCCCGAAGTTCGTCATCGCTCTGGAGCGCGTCGCCAGGCTGCTCCTCGGCCGCGATCAGGCCGCGGTCTTTGATTTCTTTCGTCAGTTTGCGGACAAAGCGGATGCCGGCGACGACCGAATCGAGGTCCTCCCCGGTGGCGTCGCTGCCCTCCTCGAAATAGTGGAAGTCGATCAGCGGCGTGTCGCGCGGATCAGCCGAGCGCAGACGAACCTCGCCCGCGCGGTTTTGTGTATGCGCCTTGAGGATCGCCCAGGTCAGGTAGTTAGGCTTGGTCACTTCGAATGCCGAGTAGCCGGGAAAATATCCGCCAAATAGGCCGAGCAACGCAAAACAGAACAAATCAGGCAGCGGCCGCTCGGGCCGCGATTTGAGGATCGCCGCCAGCACCGCGCCGTTGCTGGCATAGACTCCGTCACTCCCGCTCGCCCATTCACGATATTGCGGGTCGCCGCGGCTAAAGGTGGCGCCGTCCAGGATTTCCCAGCGCGCGAAATTCATCCGATTGACGACGCCGATCTCATAGCGGTCCTGTAAGTTCCTGCCGACTCCGGGAAGTTCGATCCGCAACGGAATGCCCAGCGGCTCCAGCACGTCGCGCGGTCCGATGCCGGACAGCATCAAAAGCTGGGGGGTGTTGAAGGCGCCGCCGCAGAGGATCACCTCGCGCGTGGCTTCGGCATGCATCGCCACGCCCGGCGCCGTGGCCGGTTGGCCGTGGGCGCGGTAGAGCCGTTCGCCCTTGAGATATTCGACCCCGGTGGCGCGGTTGTTGGCGTCGAGGACGATGCGAGTGACCAGCGCGTCGAGTTCCAGATGCAGCCTGTCCGGGAATTTTTGTGCGGTCTCCAGCACCCGCTCGCGCGCGCCCATGCGCCGGTGATCGCGCGTCGTCAGCGGCGTATAGCGCACACCGACCGCGTTCTCGGTGACGAGCCGCCAGTCGTTCGGGTCGGCCTTGGACTCAGCGAGACCGATCAGCGAGCCGATAGGCTGGCCGATATCGTCAAACGCATCGGCAGCGGAATGCAGTAGCGTCTGAACCAGGTCGAAATCGCCAAGAGCGGCCTCAGGGACAGCCTTTTCGGAGTGGAGCCAGCCGTCCCAGCCGTGCCGCGACGGGTTCGGCCCTAGCTTGGCCAGCACGCGCTCAACCGGCCGGTGATGGCAGTTTTCGAGCCGCATGAAATAGCGCCGCATCGCTTGCGCGTTCCACGACGGGTCACCGGTCAGCTGGGCGATCCCGTCCCAGTCGGCATTGTGCGGGTAGACCAGGATCATTGCATTGTGCGCAGTGCAACCGCCCAGGGTCCCGGCCCGCGGATAAAGTACGCCATTGACCGGCTGGCCGCGGTAATCGCGCACATATTTCGGGTCCTTCGCCTGCATCGCCTCGTCGGCATAGTGGCGGACAAAGAAATCCCAGCGCATTGCGTCGTTCTCGGAGGCGAAACCGTGGAACGACGGCACATCGTAATCGTCCGGCAGGCGGTCGATTCCCGGCTGATAATCGTTGGTGCCGGAGAGCAGGCGCGGGTCGCCGCCGGCTTCGAGCAGCAGCACCCTGCCGACCCGCCTCGGCCAAGCCGCGCCGCCAAGGTCCCGCCGCCGGCGCCCGAGCCGACAATGATGTAATCGAATGCGTCGCCGCTGTTCATAGCGCCTGCCCTGGTCGGCCGTCTAAAATGTCTTGAGGTAGGCGATCAGCGCGTTCTTGTCGGCGTCGCTGAGCTTCGTACCGAAATAATGTCCGCGGTTGACGATGTAGTCCGGGCATTTGCTGAGCGCGAAGAGCTGCTCGCCGACATTGGCAAAGACCTGGCGAGCCTGGTCGTCGGTAGCATTCTTCGGCAAGGCACGCAGATCATGGACCAGCTTGAAGACGGCGGCGACGACCGCTTTGTCGTGCGCGAGCCGAGCGCCCAGTGTCGACGACTCCGGCGGCAACGGGGAGAAATTAGCCAACAGATCGACCGGCGTGCCCTTCGGGATCGGGCCGATCTCGATCCCCTTCTCATCAAAGATCGGCACAACGAGCTTCAGGACCGTCTGCGAGCGCTTGATCACGTCGGGCAGATAACCCGTCGGAATCCGCAGCCAACTGGTCACGGTCGTGCGGTCGATGACGCCGGGGATCTTGTCGCCAAGCACCGGGTCCTTGTCGCGCTTGTCCGGCCACAGCATTTGGGTGATCGAGTCCTGGAACGAGGTCATCCGCGCCTCGACCGATGGGCTCGCCTCGAACTTTCCGACGCTGTTGTTGAGCAGGTAGGGCGCCGTCGCCCACAGGCTGACCAGGGACGGCACGCGGGTATAGCCGCGCCCGCCGGCCGGCATCTTGTATGGCTGCGGCTTTCCTGTGAACGGATCGTAGACGGTGATCGTGCCGACCGAAGGCAGTGATTTGTAAGACGCCGACGAAAAATTGTCCCAGATGTTGCCGGCGATCGCGTTGGTGGCGAGGGGGCTGCAGGCGTTGGTCTGCAACAAGGTTACCGGCACCCGGGCATCGGTCGACAGATAATTGTCGTCGAGAAAATCGTCCGCCTGGACGATCTGGCGCATCTTGGCGTGGAAGTCGTCGGTTTGCGTCCAGGCCCAGTAGCGGTTGAAACACTCCAGATAATGGGGGCCAATGCAGGACGCGCCGAGACTGACGCTGGCCGGAGGATCGGGTGCCTTGCTGGAGTGGCAGGCCGCGCAATTGTCGGCAAAGACGAGTTTGCCCTGCTGAACAGTCGCCGGTGGGTCGTTGAGATAGGCGCTACCGCCGGGCGCGTTCTTCAGCTTGTGCGGGTAGGAAGCCTTCACAAGGAACAGCGCCATATCCGGGGTCGTCGCCTCGGTCACTTGCCAATAGGACGAATTCGCGCGCGCCGTCGTGATCTGGATCGGGGTGATCGGCTTGCCGCCTAGGATCGGGTTGAAGTGGCGCAGCCATTCCTCGCTGAACAGGCCGATATTCAAATAAACTCGGTTCAACGCGCCAAGCGCGCCTACTGAATCAGAGCCGTCCTTCAGCACATGCGGGGTCCAAACCGTATTCGGCGGCTGAAAGAACTGGGTGAGGGGTCCCGATGCAATGAAGTCGTTGAACTGCTTGTTCGCGAGATTGTCGCGGCCGAGGGTTTCACGCCCCAGCCGCTTCGCCATCAGAAGTCGCGGCAACAGATTGTAGACCGCGTTCATCGTGCGCGGGTTGTTGATGTTGTCGCTCGAAACCAGCGAGGTATCGAGCGATCCCGGGCGCGCCGTGTGCAATACCTGGAACAGGAAGTTCGACTGATCGCCGTTCCACGCCAGGATTCGGTCGACCCAGAAATACTGGGCGCCGGCGGTCGAGCTCAAATTTCCCCATTGCGGCGCCTCAGGATTGGCCGGCGGCTTCTCGGGGTTGGCGCTGATATGGCAAAAGCCGCAAGACATGCCGACGCGGTAGGGCCGGACCAGATCCTTTGACAGGTAATAGTTGGGATCGTTGTAGAAGCGCTGCGGGTCCCACCGCTTAGCGGCGGCTTCATCGAAGGCCGGGTTGGGGAAGAGCCGCAATCCAAGGATCCCGGTCGGCTCGCCGTAATACGATCCGGCCGGGATATTCTTGCCACGGGCGCCGACGGCGACGCCCGGATATTTCTGCGCGTTAGCGAAGGGGTCCGGCGGACAGCTAGGACTGCGTTGATCGAGCCACAGGCCGTAATGCTGTGGATCAGGCCCGGTGGCTTTGGTAAAGCACGGCTCGTTGACCAGCCCGAAATAATTCCAGCGGTTGTCACGGCTGTAATTGAGGCCGGGAGATGAAGACAGAATCTTCAACAGGTCGAAAGCGCCGAACGTCAGGTTTGTCAGCTTGTCCCACAACCGGTCATCGCCGCCGGTCCAGACCAGCCACATGTTGCGGCCCTTGACCTCGTCGGGGGTCAGTTGGATGCCGCCGTCCATGTCGTGGAAATAATTCTCGTCGGCCGCCGGGAAGGTTTGCGCGGCGCGGCCTGCCTGGCGCGCCTCGTCGATGACAGCTTGTGCTCTTGCCGGGCTGCCGAGGCCGATGGCCGCCGCTAGGAGCCAGACCGCCGGGACGAGGCGCGACATTATCGGACACATTTTTTGCATCACGGCCCCCGTGGTTCGACGCGGCCCGATCCCCGGTATCGCCGCAGCGTGGCTTAACCATAAATGAACGAACGGAGAAATCCAACTCGGCGCTGCGGGTTTAGGCAGCCGGTCGCGCGTCGGGCGAGAAAGGGGCGCCAGGGGCCGTGCGGTCCCTGGCGCCATCCGTGCCCGAGAGGCGTCGAGTACCTTCAGCTTGCGGGCGATTTGAGCGCGGCCAGGAGGTTGGCGCCGTTGGGCACCCCCCAACCGGTGCAGGCATCCCAGCCCGGACCCGCCTGGAACTGACCGTCGAGCAGCCCGTCAGTGTCGTTGTTGCCGGTTGTGATGTCGCGCAGCACCTTCGCGGGCCCGATCGTACTGTAGAGCAGCGCGTTGAAATTGCCGGCCCGTGCGCCGTTCAACGCGTTAATGCGGGTGATTAGGCTTCCCCATAGCGGCGCCGAGGCGCTGGTGCCGCCGACAGTCGTGAGCTTGCCGCCGATCATCACCCGATAGCCCGTCGCGGGATCGGCATTGGCGGCAACATCGGGGATCGCGCGCCCGGCAAAATTGGGAGTGTTGATCGAGCGAGGCACGATGCCTTCCTGCCAACTCGGGACCGGGGTGATGTCGCTGACTCCACCGCCGGTGCCGCTCCCCGGGCCGTCGTTCCAGACCACTTCGGTAATCGACATCTCCCCGTTGCTTGCCTTGCGCGCATGCAAGGAGGTGCCGCCGACTGCTAGCACATAGGGGCTGCTCGCCGGGAAGTTGACATGCGCGTGGCCGTCCTGCACTTGCGCCTCGGAGCCGTCGTCGCCGGTCGATACGCAGACAGTGATGCCAAGCTGCGCCACCGCCAGAAGGCTGTGATTGACATGGTCAATCGCCGCCGGCGACCACAGAACCTGGTTGCCGAACGGCTGGTTCTCGTCCAAGCCCCAGCTGACCGAAAGCACCCCAGGATCATTTGTTGAATCGTTGATCACTGCGCTCAAGATGTCGACGAGGCCCTTTTCGTCGAAGGTCGAGAAATAGACCGCGACTTTGGCCCCACCGGCGAGCGCGCCCGCGACCTCGACGTCGAGCATGACCTCCTCGGTCGACTCCGGGTCGGAAGCCGGATCGGTGTCAACCCCGTCGACCGCGACAATCTGGATGTTCGGCGCCGGCACGCCGATTTTCTGGAAATAGGGCGCGATGTCGGATTGATTGACGCCGCCACCGAATTCCAACAGTCCAATGCACTGGCTGCCGGCGTCTGCAGCGGGGAAATTGTAGATCGGCGCAAGATCGGTCGGATAGAACCACGGGTGCGATCGCGAGCCCGAGGACGTCCCCGCGGCGACCGCCCGCTGCCGATGCGGGGCGCGCCGCATGACGCGATGGTTATTGAGGCCGAAGACGCCGGTGATCGCATTGCCGACATCGGTCGGCAGCATAACCGGCCCGGTGCGGGCGTGGAAATCGCCGAGCTTGGGATGACTGTAATCGAACAGCGTGACGCCAAAGGCGCCGCTGATATCGGCAACAGTGCCGCCGATCCCGAGCCGCGCCGAAGCGGGCTCGTTCCTTGTCACGGTTAGATGGTGAGCCGCGGCGAAATTCTCGATCGCTTTGACTGCCGCGGGGTCCGACCCGTATTCGTTGCGCAGCTGGTCGCGGGTCATATATTTGCGCTCGCCTGGCTGCTTACCGTCTAGGGCAGAGAGGTCTGGGAGCTGTTTGAGCCGGCGAACACCTACCGTCAGCTCGATCCAGCGGTTGGGATTGGTCCTCCGTTTGGCCACCGAACCCGGCGGCAGATGATGCTGGCTGTCGGCGAGCATGCGCCGATTGGCACCAGGGCTGTTCATCGCAATACTCCCTATGTCGTCACCCGACCGAGGGTTAGCCTCGTTGGGCGAGCTGAAGCTATAGCGGGATGAGCGCCTCCGTGTGTGAACCAGCTCACATTTTTGCAAGTTTATAAGTCCGGCGAAGCCGGCGGGTCAGGGCGGGGCCGCGGCTTCCATCTTTTCGCGCAGCCGGGCGAGCTTGTAGCCGAGCGCCAGATAGGAGCCCCAGGCGCCGCGGCTCGCGGCGAAGGCCGCGGGGTCGCAGTCGTGCCGCTCGCGCAAATAGGCTACGACCGAAGAATTGACCGGGATGCGCGCGAAATCGTGCAGCAGCAGCCGGCAATGCGCCGCGGCATAAGGGCCGATGCCCTTGAGCCCGATCAGATAATCGTGGCCCAGCCGCTCGGTCTGGCCTTCGCCGGCGGTGTCAATGGCGCCGTCGTCGAGCATCTGGCGGGTGGTGCTGATCACTGTTGGCGCGCGAAAGCCGAGCCGGGCACGCTCGCGCAGCCGCTGTTCGCCGTAGTCGAGCACCGCCTCGGGCCCCGGAAAGCTGCCGTCACCCGGCTCGGCGACCAGCGCCGCCGCCATCCGGCAGGTCGAGGACCAGCTGGTGTTGATGGTCAGCACGGTCTTGACGAAATCCTCGTAGAACGTCGAGCAGCGCAATATGCGGCCGCCGCCGCGCCCGATCAGCGCTGCGTCGTCGCCGAGGACCGCAATCGCCTCAGACGGTTGCCAATCGGCCGACAGCCAGCGCAGCACGCGGCTCCGTATCGCGTCGTCGTCCGCGGTAGTGAAACCGTCCCGATGGATGACGACCGCGCCGAGGTTCCGCTGGGCCACGGTGATCGTGCCGAGCCGGCCATCGACCCGTTCATGCCGGGCGAGGACACGCGCTTCGGGATCCCAACGCCATGGGGCCAAATGTGCCCAGCCGTGGCTCGCGACGGTCAGCCCGAGGTCGATCGGCGAGGGTAGCGGCAGCAGGATCTCGCCGGCGCCGCTCACCGGTATCGTGCCGTTCCGCCGCGGTACCGGTCAGGCGGCGGCGAGCGCCTGAAGTCAAATCGGCAAGAATGTCGTCCGGATGTTCGATGCCGATCGACAGGCGCACATAATTGTCGGTGACGCCGGTTTGGAGCTGTTCTTCGGGCGAGAGCTGGGAATGCGTCGTCGTGGCCGGGTGGATCGCCAGGCTGCGCGAATCGCCGATGTTGGCGACATGGTAGAACATTTGCAGCGAATCGATGAAGCGCCGCCCGGCCTCGCGCCCGCCCTTCAACTCGAAACCGAGAAGGCCGCCGTAGCCGCCCTTCAAATATGTGTCGGCGCGGCGCCGCGCTTCGCCAGTCATCAAGCTCGGATAGATGACGCGTGTGACCTTAGGATGCTCGGACAGGAATTTGGCGGCAATCACCGCGTTGGCGCAGTGCGCGCGCATCCGAAGTGGCAAGGTCTCGAGCCCCTGGATGAAAAGGAAGGCATTGAACGGGCTCATCGGCGCACCCAGATCGCGCAGCAAAGTCACTCGCATCTTGATGATATAAGCCACCGGCCCCATCGGCTTGGTCGCCTGGGTCCACACCGCGCCGTGGTAGCTGGGATCAGGCTGATTCAGCAGCGGAAAGCGGGCGGCGTGCTTTTCCCAATCGAAATTGCCGCCGTCGACTACGATGCCGCCGATCGAGGTACCGTGGCCGCCGATGTATTTGGTCGTCGAATGCACGACCACGGCAGCGCCGTGATCGAGCGGACGGCACAGTACTGGCGCAGCGGTGTTGTCGACGATCAGCGGCACGCCCTGCTCGCGGCCGATCTTGGCGACTTCGGCGATCGGGAACACTTCGAGTTTCGGATTGGGGAGCGTCTCTGCATAATAACAGCGAGTTCTAGCGTCGGTCGCGCGCCGGAAATTTTCCGGATCGGCCGGATCGACGAACCGGACCTCCATCCCCATCGTCTTCATCATCGTATTGAGAAAGAGGTTCCAAGTTCCCCCATAAAGATCTGTAGAGCTTACGAAATTGTCGCCAGCCTGGCAGATGTTCTGGACCGCGAACAGCGAGGCGGCCTGGCCCGACGCTAGCGCCAGTGCGGCGACCCCGCCCTCGAGCGCGGCGACCCGTTCTTCGAGTACCGCGTTCGTTGGGTTCATAATCCGCGTATAGATATTGCCGAGCTCGGCCAGCCCGAACAGATCGGCGGCATGTTTGCTATCGCGAAACTGATAGCTGGTGGTCTGATAGATCGGCACCGCGACCGCGGTTGTCGTCGGGTCGCTGCGGTATCCGGCATGCAGCACGAGCGTTTCCGGATGCTGGCTCTTGGTCGGCATTTGAGGTCTCCGTCGAGGAGGGCGGCGGTCGCTCACTGTGCCACGTATGAAGTTGCGGCGTAAGTGAGATTTGCAACGCGATGGACAATCGTCGCCCAGCGCAGGGGTAAACTCGCTTATTGCAGCGTTTAATGCGGGGGAAGCGAAAGACCCCAGGAGAAGGCGATGGGTTCGACATTCACCTGGGCAGCAGCCGCGGCGGCCGTGACCGCTGTCCTGGCGGTGGCGGCCGTGGTTGTGATGTTTTGGAACCGGCTCGGCGCCTCGGAGATCAGCGTTGCCGGTTGGCTGGCGATGATATTCGGCATCATCATTACCCTGGCGCTCGGAATCGGGCTCATGACGTTGATGTACATCAGTAACCGGCGTGGCTATGACGAGGGCGGCCGCCGCGATTGCTGATACGATTCGTCGACTGGTCGCCGATCTATCATCGCGGGATGCTGTCGGCGACGCGAAAAAACAACCAATTCTGTGTCTTGCTACTCAACCTGGGCTTATGTCCGGCCCGGCGGGCGCTCGCGGTTTGCCGCGAATTGTCGAATGTTGCTTGCGCTTCCGCGGAACCCGATGCAACGTGATACGGGTCTGCTGCGGCGAGGGGGGTGCGTTGAAGAACTCGGCAAGATCCGTGGATGAGACCAAACCGGCGCCGAAATACGGGCGCGGCACCGGTGTCCCGAACCCGATCGACATTCATGTCGGCAACCGTATCCGGATGCGCCGGTTGTTGCTCGGGATGAACCAGGAAACCCTTGCCAACGCGCTCGGCCTGACCTTTCAGCAGGTACAAAAATACGAGGGTGGCGCGAACCGCGTCAGCGCATCCCGACTTTCGGCAATGGCCGAGATCCTGAGCGTGCCGATCTCGTACTTTTTTGGCGATCTGCGGTCTGACGACGCTGAGGTCAGCCCCGAGGATCAGCGCTGGCGCGAGCAGCTTCAGAGGCCGGAAACGATCGAGTTTATCCGGCTTTATTACGCTATTCCCGACCCGATCATTCGCCAACAATTCCTTGACATGACCAAGGCGCTCGCCCAATCGGCCGAACCCAAGGCGTGAGGCGGCGGCAAAGGGCGGCGGTTCGCGCTAGCGCCGGCGTGCGCGGTTTTCCGCCGCGATTACGCGGCAGGAACCGTGGCTTAAAGAGTAGAGGTCGGGAAATGTGCGGAATTGCCGGTTTTTTGACCGCTGGAGCACCGCCGAGGGGCGGCGAGCTCGAAGCGCGGCTATGGCGGATGATCGCGACCCTGCGGCATCGCGGGCCCGATGACGAGGGCGTGTGGACTGACGGCAGGGCCGGCCTTGCCCACGCGCGACTGTCGATCATCGATCTCTCGCCGGCCGGCCATCAGCCGATGGCGAGCGCCGATGGCAATGTCTGGATTACCTACAACGGCGAGATATATAACTTTGTAGAACTCCGCCGCGAGCTGACGGCGCTGGGTTATCCGTTTCGCAGCCGCAGCGACACCGAGGTCATCGTCAATGGCTGGCACGCCTGGGGACCGCGGATCTTTTCGCGGCTGCGCGGGATGTTTGCGTTGGCGCTGTGGGACCGGCGCTCGCGACGTCTGATTCTGGCTCGAGATCGCATCGGCAAAAAACCGCTCTATTGGGCGCGTACCGGCACCGGGTTTGTGTTCGGCTCGGAGATCAAGGCTGTGCTCGCCTGGCCGGGCGTGTCGCGCATGCCCGATCTAGCGGCGATCGACCATTATCTGACATTGCAATATGTGCCGGCGCCGCAAACCGCCTTTGCCGGGATCCGCAAGCTGCCGGCCGCGCATTATCTGACCATCTCAGCAGCCGCCGACGGCGGTGTCGACGAGCCTGAGCTGGTGCGCTACTGGCGACTGACGCGCCCGCCTGGCGTCCCGAGATCGCGGCCGCTGCACGAACTGCGCGCCGAACTCGTGGCACACCTCGAAGAGGCGGTGCGTGTTCGCCTGGTCTCGGATGTGCCGCTCGGCGCCTTCCTGTCGGGCGGCGTCGATTCCTCGGCCGTGGTGGCGATGATGGCGCGCGCCGGCGGCGGCAGGGTCAAAACCTTCTCGATCGGTTTCGCCGCCAAGGAATACGACGAGACCCGCTATGCCCGGATGGTGGCGCAGCGTTACGGCACGGACCACGAGGAGCAGGTTGTCGAGCCCGACGCGGTGGCGGTGGTGCCGCGGCTGGTATGGCACTATGGCGAGCCCTTTGCCGACCCCTCGGCGATCCCGACCTGGTATGTCGCCGAACTCGCTCGGCGCCGAGTCAAGGTGGCGCTGACCGGCGATGGCGGCGACGAATGCTTTCTTGGCTATGGCCGATACCGGGCGATGCGCTATCTCGACCGCCTCGACCGGCTGCCACGCTGGGGCCGCGAGCGACTGGCCCAGCTGCTCGCCGCAGCCCCCCGGCCGCTGCAGCGGCGATTAAAGCTGCGCCAGATCCGCGCCGTGCTTCAGGCGCCGGGGAACTCACCGGCCCAGCGCTACGCCCCGACGATCGCGTTCTTTGCCGACCGCGACAAACGCGAGGGCTATGGCGAGGAGATGCGCACGCATCTCGATCACTCCGCCGCCGATCTGCTCGATCCTTATTTCGCCGAGGCGGAAAGCCTGGTCGCCGGCGCCAACCTGGCCGATATTCACACCTATCTGCCCGACGATCTGATGGTGAAGGTCGACGTCGCCACCATGGCGCACGGCCTCGAAGCGCGATCGCCACTGCTCGATCCTATGCTGCTGGAATGGGCGGCCGGGCTGCCGGATTCGGTCAAGATGGCCGGCGGGGTCACCAAGGCGTTGTTCAAAACAGCGATGGCGCCCTATCTGCCACGCGAAATCCTCTATCGGGCAAAGCGCGGCTTCGGCTGCCCGATCGACCGTTGGTTTCGCGGCGAGCTCAAGGAGCTGGCCTATGATACCTTGCTGTCGCAGAGCGCGCGCGAGCGCGGGGTGTTCCGGCCGGATTACGTCGACCGTCTGCTCGACGAACACTGCACGTTCCGCTTCGATCACCAGAACCGGCTGTGGGCCCTGTTGATGCTCGAACTGTGGTTCCGGATGTGGATCGACGCGCCCGCAGACGCCGCGGTGCTGCAGCCGGCGGCTTAGCCGCCGGCGGCCGCCCATTGCTTCCGTCCGCGCCGAGGCGCGCTTGCCCCGACGAATCCTTGTCATCTTCAATCCAGCGGCGGGGCGGGAACGACGTCACGCCAAACGCCTCGGCCGCGTCGTCGCCGAACTCGAACGCCGGGGCTGCACGGTCACGATCCTCCCGACCGGCGCTCCTGGCGATGCCGAGCAGCTGGCGCGCGAGGCCGACCCCGCTTTCGATCTGATCGTGGCTGCCGGCGGGGACGGCACCGTCAACGAGGTGGCGAATGGAATCTTCGCCGCGTCGCGGCCGCTGGCGGTGCTACCGCTTGGGACCGGCAACGTGCTGGCGAACGAGATTGGCCTGCCGCGCGATCCGCGACGGCTCGCTGGGGTGATCGCCGACGGGACACCAAAGCCGATCTGGCCGGGCCGCGCCGGCGATCGCCTGTTCCTCGCGATGATCGGGGTTGGATTCGATGCCGAGGTGCTCGGCGCGCTCGACCCGTGGCTGAAGCGTCGAATCGGCAAGCTGGCCTTTATCTGGGCAATCCTCGTATGTCTGGGCCGCTATCGCCGAGGGGAGTTCGTCGTCGGCACCGAGGGCGGCGCGTATCGCGCTGCCTCGGCAATAGTCACCACGGGACGCCTTTACGCTGGGCGATTTATCATCGCGCCCGATGCCCGGTTGGACGTCCCGCTGCTACATATCGTGCTGTTTCGAAGGGCGGGGCGGCTCGCCGTTCTGCGCTATCTCGGCGCGATGTTGCTGGGTAGGCTGCACCGGCTGGCGGACGTCTCGATCCTCACTGCGCGGCGCGCGTCGGTCGCCGCGGGCAAACCCGCCGCGGCTGGACCTTCGGTGGTGCAGACCGACGGTGAAATTCGCGGCCGGTTGCCGCTGGCGATCGAGATCGCCGCAAGTCCGCTGCTCCTCGTCCAACCCGCCGCCGTGTCGCCTGCGATCAGTGGAACCGCACCGCAGCGCCGCTTGTTTGACCGATAGCCAACGCCCTACCGGGCAATTCCACGCAACTCTCGGATGGGTTGGCGAAGGAGGAGAGCATGCTTTACTGGGCGCTGGTCTTTCTAATCATTGCGCTGATTGCCGGGTTTCTCGGTTTTGGCGGAGTCGCGTTTGCCGCCGCCGGCATTGCCAAGATATTGTTCTTCATCTTCCTGGTCATTTTCGTGATCGCGCTGGTGACGGGCTTCGCCGGCCGGCGGCGTCCTCCGATTTGACCTGGCCGGCGGTTTTCCCGCGGCCGCTCACTCGGCGGCGAGCACGCGCGCCAGCTGGCTCAGCGCCTCCTGGTGACGCTCGTTCGGGATCTGGGCAAAGTTTCGGGCGAGCTCCAGGCACATTCTTTCGCGCGGACTGACCGCGCGATCGCCGTCCTGTTTGAGACCATCGAAAAAATAGCTGACCGGCACGCTGAGCACGTGGGCGATCTCAAATAGCCGGCCGGCTGAAACCCGATTGATCGCCCGCTCGTATTTGTGCGCCTGCTGATAGGTGACGCCGATCAAATCCGCGAGCTGCTGTTGCGTCAACCCGAGCATGATCCGCCGTTCGCGGACGCGAGCCCCGACATGGCGATCGACGTCCTGAGTTCGGCTCGTCGAGCGCCGGGTCGAGGGCGCGACGCGCGATGCGTCTATATGGCTCGCGCCGTCGGGTTGCAGCTTGTCGGTATGACGCGCCGTGATCTTCGCTTCCTGCTCTCTCATCTCGCACCTCGATCAGGTCGTGAGGCCCGTGCCGCGCGAGGAGGCACTCGTTTTGCCGGTGCTGCTGGCCGCGTCGTCAGAACGCCGACGCTAGCTTTGGCCGCCATGCTCAACCACATGGCGTCGGCGTATGGAACGGTTGCGATGTGGCAATTTTTGGGCAGCCCTACCGCTACCGCGGTGCACCGCGCCACTCACATTTGCGTTTCGTGCATGCCCTCCGCGTTGACAGCGTACCCGCGCCGATGATACCGACCTTGCTCCGTTCTGAACCGTCGATCGATGCCGCGCATCTCAATCGGAGAGTGCTCGCTCTATTACGAGCGCCAAGGCATGGGCTTCCCCGTCCTGTTCATAACGGGGCTCGGCGGGTTTGCGTCCTTCTGGCAGGATCAAGTCGCTACTTTCGCCAAGCGGTTCGAGGTCGTGACCTTTGATCACCGCGGCATCGGGCAGAGCGATCCGGCGCGGATGGGCTATACCGTCGAGCGGATGGCGGTGGATGCGGTGGCGCTCCTCGACGCGCTCGAGATCCGGCGCGCTCATGTCGTCGGCCATTCGACCGGGGGCGCGGTCGCTCAGGTTCTGGCGATCGAGCACCCGAACCGGCTCGCCAGCGTCGTGCTGTCCGCGACCTGGACCAAGGCGGACGCCTATTTCCGCCGAATCTACGCCTTGCGCAAGGAGATCCTGCAGCGCCTCGGGCCCAGCATGTATCTGCAATCGGCGACTTTGCTGTGGTATCCGAGCTGGTGGATTGCCCGCAATAACGAGCGCCTGCGCCAGATCGAGGCGCAGCATCTGGCAACCTTCGCGCCGACCGAAATCGTCGCCGCCCGGATCGACGCCATGCTGGCCTTCGATCGCACCGCCGAACTCGGCCGCATCAAGACGCCTACCCTGGTGATCGGCGCCGAGGACGACATCGTGACCCCGTCCTATTATTCCGAGGAGCTGGCGCGACTGATCCCGGGGGCGGAGGTCAAGCTGTTCCCGCGCGGCGGCCATTTCCTGACCCATGTCCGCGCGCGTGAATTCAATAACGCGGTCCTGCCGTTTCTGGTCTCGCACACGCCGCCCTGAGCGCCACCGCTCGCCGTATCGGCGCCGCCCCTTAAGCGTTCCTAAACCCGTCGCCCTTAGCTTGCCGCCGAACGCGCATCCTCGGTGTTGACCGTTGGATGCGAGGTCGAAGCAGCGATCGAGGCGGGACTGTGCCGGCATGTAGTCTGCCAAACCAGATCGGCGCCGAGGCTGGCGGGGGCGCGGAGCATCGACACCTGGGGCAGGGCGAAGCCGGCGCGTGATGGCTGGTCCGGCGCAGCCCCACGACCGTCCGTCGGCGCCGAGCCGGCAGCGGCGTAATGCGGCGATTGGGGAGGCGGTTCGGGATGCGCTGAGCCAGAACCGTTTGCTGTTCGCCTTTCAGCCGGTGATATGCGCGGCATCGGGACAAATCGATTATTTCGAGTGCCTGCTGCGTATGCGCGAGCACGACGATCGTCTGGTCACCTGCGGCGAATTCATCACGGCGATCGAGCAGGTGGGCTTGATCGGCCTGATCGACCGTTATGTCTTGGAGCGCGCGTTCGCCGAGCTGGCCGCCCATCCCGAGGTCAGGCTCGGCTTCAATGTTTCCGGGCTGACCGCCTGCGACCGGCCATGGCTGCGTTCGTTGATGTCGCTGCTGCGCAAGCAGCCCGAGCTGGCCCATCGCCTGGTCGTGGAGATCACCGAGACGGCAGCGCTCGACGATCTCGACGAATCGGCCCGCTTTGTCGAGACCTTGCGTCATGCGGGCTGCCGCGTGGCGCTCGACGATTTCGGCGCCGGCCATACCTCACTGCGGCATCTTCAGGTGCTGGCGGTCGATACGATCAAGATCGACGGCTCCTTTGTCCGCAGCCTCGCGGGCTGCCGCGAAAACCGGGTCATTCTGCGCCACCTGCTCGGCCTGACCCGCGGTTTCGGGCTCAGCACCATCGCGGAATGCGTCGAGACCGCCGAAGAGGCGGCGCTGCTGCGCGAAGAGGGCGTCGGCTTTCTCCAAGGCTACCATTTCGGGCGGCCGACGATCGACCGGCCGTGGTGCATCGGGTCCGGGCAGATCGGGTCGTCGCCAGCCACGGGCGCTTGCGAATAGACGCCGATCGCGCCGACAATGCTCGATCGGCGCGCCTCCGGCGGTGCGCGGCATGCAGCGGCGAGAGGGACGGCGATGCAGATCGGGATTCATCTGCCCCATGCGGGCGAGCAGGCCACGCCGGAGCGGATCCGGCACGCGGCGCAGCGGGCCGAGGATATGGGGCTCAGCGATGTCTGGGTCAGCGAGCACATCATCGTGCCGCGCGCGAGCATTCCCACGCTCGCCGCTGTTCTTCGACCCGGTGCTGAGCCTGACCTGGGCCGCCGCGGTGACCAAGCGGGTGCGGCTTGGCACCAGCGTCCTGGTGTTGCCGATGCGCCACCCGCTGCCGCTCGCCAAGGAATTGGCGACCTTGCAGAATTTCTCCGAGGGGCGGCTGATCCTCGGCGCCGGGGTCGGCTGGCTCGAAGCCGAGTTCGCGGCACTCGGCGCGCCGTTCCGCGAGCGCGGCCGGCGCACCGACGAGGGCATCGCGATGATGCGCGCGGTGTGGAGCCAGGACCCGGTGACGTTCCGCAGCAAATACATCCCGGCCGAAATCAACGAGATGACGATGCGGCCATTCCCCGGCAAGCCGATCCCGATCTGGTTCGGGGCGCGCTCGGAGGCGGCATACAAGCGCACGGTCAAGATCGGCGACGGCTGGCACGGCAGCCAGCTGACGCCCGCCGAGGCAGCCCCGGTGGTTGCGCGGCTGCGCCGCGACCGGCCCGAGCCCGAATTCACGATCTCGATGCGCACCCATTGGAACGGCAAGGACGAGGGCGAATTGCGCGAGCGCATCGCCGCCTATGCCGAGGCCGGGGTGCAGCACGTCATGGTGCATCCGCTCGACCGCGATGTCGACGATTGGGACGCCGTGATCGAAGGCACCGGCCGCGTCGCCGCCTGACCCTGCGCCGCTCTCCCGACGGAGGTTGGCGCTGACCGGCGCCGGCCGGGCGAAATTCCCGTAGAACCGGAATAACCGGGAATATAACCCGGAATTCATTGGATTCGGCTCCGAAACCGGCGATTCGGGCAAAAATACATGCTCTTAAACAATGGGTTGCGAGGAAATTCCCGTCGACGGACTAACCGGGAATTTTTTCGGTCGAACCGGGAATTAATTCCGCGTAACCGGGAATTTACGGGAACAGGCGGTAATCGCCCGCGGCGAGGTCCGATGCTCTGCAACCGGCCGAGCAAGAGCCGTCCGAGCAACATTCCGATCATCCGCCACCATCATGCCGAAAGCCGCAATCGCGCGCGATGCTACGACCATCTTTTGGCAAGAGCATGGCGATCGCCCGTTGACGGGTCGCGACCCGACGCGGGCGTCATACGGTGGGTGGGATAAGGCCGCGAATTTCATCGTCCGGGCGCTATGGCGTCAAAATACTCGGCGTGTTCGGTAAGCGCCTCCGAGGTGGCGAGCAGCCCGGCACGCGCCTGCAGAATGGCTGTGCCCGGCCGAGCCGTGAGCGCGTCATCAAGATTGGCAAGTTTGGCAACCGCCGCCGCGCTGTTGCCTCCCGCCAAAGCCGCAAGCGCCTCATCAAGACCGGAGCCAAGATCGAGACGGTGACAAATGTTTCGCAGGCCGATGATCTCGCAACCGACCGCCAGCGCCGCCAGGAGCTGGGAGCGCTGCAGCGGCGCGGCCGCGTTCGGCAGGACGGAGAGGCGGCTATAGACGCGACCCTCCCAGCCCTCCGAAGACTGAGGAATTTTTTTGCCCGTCGCGAGGCGCCGGAGATCCCGTAAAGTGAGACTGAGCAGCCGACGGGCCCGCGATGCCGGCGGCAACAGCGGCAGCAAGCGATACGAGAGCGCCGCGCTACCCAATCCTGCGATCGCGGCCACTGCCGCATTATAGAATTGCTGAGTGTCGTACGTCATTTGGTTGGTCGGTGCGAGGAGAAAACAAAAGAACGCTGCTATGGCGGTAAACATTGGCGTCCGCCACGACTGGGCCATCCCTGCGCCGGCCGGCACCAGAACAAGGCCGATCGCGAGGCTAAAACCGGCGAAGGTCGTCAACGTCGGCAGCACCGCGAAGCCGATGATCGCCGCGAAGAGCCGCGGTGAGAAAGGTGCCGACCGTGAAACTCATGGTCGCCGGATATGCCTGGTCGCCTCGTGATGCGAACAAAATCGTCCCGATTGACGCGAAGGTTATGGCGAAGGCGCCATTCGGCCATGCGGTGAGGATCCAGAACAGCTCGACAGCACCAACCGCAACCAAGACGCGCGCTGCGTCGACCAGAGGGGGGAGCCAGTTCGGCACATGCAGCCGAACCCCACGACGGCGCTGAACCGGCCGGACGAAATCCCCAACGATCAGCGCCAGCCCGTTAAGCGCGCACGAGACACCCGCCAGCACTTCAGCCGTCTGATCGGCTAGCAGCCGCAGCGACGGTATGTCCGCCGGCAGGGCGTTCAGCGCCGCTGCACCTTGGTCATAAATACGACGCAGAGCGACGGGGTTGCCAAGCCATTCCGCCGGGTCTGCGCTCTCGAACCCAGGCCTCAGTTCGTTCGGTACGGCTTGCGACACGGTCGCCGCCAGTTGTTGCGCGTGGTCATGCGGTAGCTGGGCAAGGTGAACCGCAACGATGCGCCAGCCGGCCAGCGCCTTGAGCAAACCGTCCACCGCCGCCCGTAACACCGGCGAATTCTGACGTAGCTGGGAAGATTCTCCGACCGCCTCTTCGATGGACAAATCGAGTTCGATGACACGCCGGGTTAGTTCTTGCCGTAAAGGCTGCGTCTGCAAAAGTTCACGCCCAACCAGTGCCAAGGCGTCGGCGAACCCGCCTTTGATCTCGGTCGCGATGGCTGCGATCTGGGTCGCCAGCCGGCGATCTGCCCTGCCGAAATCGGTTCCCGAGAGGATGATGCCGGCACTCACGATGCCAATGCAAATCTCGGTACAGCGGATCACCGCCAACGTAAAAGCCTCGCCGTTCACGCCTCCGGTCGCCCCGAGCTGGTTGCCCGCGATAATTGCTGCCGTAACCCCGGCGAGTTGCGCCGCAAGGGACAGGAAATTGCGCAGTATTGTGGCGACAAGGGCGCACGCCGCGCCCCACAACGCCAGGCCCGCGAGAAAGCCGATGCGGTCCTGCGGGAAACAGGCGGTCAGCGCCACGATTGCAATTCCGCCCACGATCGTACCGATCATGCGATACCAGCCCTTGCGCAACGAAGCGCCAAGATGGGGCTGAAAAACCAGAGCCGCGGTCGTTCCCGCCCAGTAAGGATTGTCGAGCTCGAGCCAGAACGCGACATAAAGCGCCAGGCAGACCGAGATCCACAGCCGCAGGCCAAAGAACAGCGGTGGGCCCACCGCTCTTATGGTATTCGCCATCAGAGCGGGGCGAGCTCGGTCAAGGGAGGTCCGAGCGGCGCGATGCGCTGCTTGGACGCCCGTCATCGTTCGGCTTAGGAGCGCCACGAACTTGGCGATCCAGGAAGTGGCGGATCAGCGAACTGCGCGGGCTTCACGTCCCGAGTTCATACGGTGTCTGATCGACGATCGGACATAACAAGGATGACACCCGCCAGCTTAGCAAACATAGGGCGTGTGTGGACGGCCCCTTGGGTGCAAGGGGTGAGAGGAGAAAAATCCTGCGGTGCGGTTGCGATCGTGTGTCCGGCCTGTTTGTCGCGGCACCCGCCGCTGGCCCAGATGGGTTCCGCGATCCGCTCCCAAACGGAACAGTGACCTTGCCGGCCGCCACCCTACACGGGTTTTGCGGATCGTCGGTCCGACCGATCAGCATCTTCTCCCTTTAAGCCCTGCACCCGCGGCACACGAGGGTCAGGCAGCAGCCGGCCGCGGCCGGTAGGCCTCCCCGCGCGTCATCATGGCCCACACAATGCGGGCCGTCTTGTTGGCCAAAGCCACGGCGGCGAGTTTGCGCGGCTTGCGGCTGAGCAGGCTGAGCAGCCACGGCGAGGTGGCTGGCTGGCCGGGTTTGGCATGTTGGATGACCGCGGTCGCCCCTAATACCAGCAACTGGCGCAGCCGCTCGTCGCCGGCGCGGCTGATGCCGCCCAGGCGCTGTCTGCCGGCAGTCGAGCATTCGCGCGGCGCTAGCCCGAGCCAGGCCGCAAAATGCCGCGCCGATTTGAACTGCGTCGGGTCAACCCGCAGCGCTAAATTCAACGCCCCGATCGGTCCGATCCCCGGGATCGCGGCCAGCCGCCGGCTGACCGGGTTGGCCTTGTGCTGTTGCATCAGCGTGGTGTCGATCGCTCGCCGCCGCATCTCGATGCGCTCGACTTCCTGGCCCAACAGTGCGATCGCCTGCTTCGCCGCCGACGGCACCGCTGCCTCATCGGCCGCGGCGACCTCGGTCCGCAGCTCGGCCAAGCCCTTCTCGCCGAGCGGCGCCACCACCCCGATCTCGGCGGCATGGCCGCGCAGCGCATTGACCAGCTGGGTGTGTTGCCGCACCAATAGCTCGCGAACCGACAACAGCATCGCCGCGGCCTGCTGCTCGGCTGACTTGACCGGTACGCTGGCGATCGACGGCTGCGCCGCGGCGACGCTGATCGCCTCGGCATCGTTGCGGTCGTTCTTGCTGCGCTTGACAAACGGCCTGACATATTGCGGCGGGATCAGGCGTACGCGGTGGCCGAGTGCTCCCAGCGCGCGCCCCCAGTGATGCGAGCCGCCGCACGCTTCCAGCGCCACCTCGAGCGGGGCCAGCCTTTCAAAGAATGGCAGCAGCTCGCGTCGCCGCAGATTGCGCCGCAATACCGCGCGGCCCTCAAGGTCAACCCCGTGCAGGGTAAACACCGACTTGGACGTGTCGATGGCAATGCGCGTAATCTCGGTCATGGACGGTCTCCAGTTCGCGTTTCGACGACCGAACTTTGGCACCAGATGCCGCGGGGCCGTCCACCCCAACGGAACAGCGCAGCGCATTCCGCCCTTTCCGCAACATGCATACCCTTAGATGCCGGATTATGGCCGCAATCGGGTTCCGGGCGGAACCTTCTTCTTTACCGTAAACCTGCTTGATCGGCGCTCGAACCTGTTGCGGCGAATATCGACGCGCTGCGCGATGCAGTTCGCCGAGTGCGCGCCCGCGCACCTTTTCACATCGACGCCTGGGTCGTCCTCCCCGACCACATGTACTGTGTGTGGACGTTGCCGCAAGACGATGCCGATTTTCCGGGTCGGTGGCGAGCGATCAAGACCGGGTTCGCGAAATCACTGCCGATCGGCGAGCCGCGGTCACCGGTCATGACGCGCCTCGGCGAACGCGGCATTTGCTAGCGGCGATACTGCGGGTGCACGATCAGCGACGATCGCGACTTTGCGGCTCACATGGACTATGCGCATTTTAACCTGATTTGCTCGGGCTAGGATGCCTAGGTTTTAAATTAGACCCAATCTCACCCCGCGCCGCTTTGCACGTTCTCTGCCTTCGCCGGTACGGATGAGATCGCGTTCAGAGATTAGGGCAGGTTTGGCACGGGCGGCTGGAGAGGTTCGGTATCGTGGAACCGGCGGTAATCAATGGCCAAGCGGCCATCCTTGGTCTGGGTGAAAACATCGGCGAAACGGCGGCCCCACAACACCTCGTGCGCGAGATATGAAGTGCGGGCGTGGACCGGCTGCGACAGCGTCTCGTCGAGACCGGTGACGGTCACGACGATTTCCACCGCTTCGGTCGCGAGGGAGGATGCTGTCGCATTCGCTAAAGGGCTCGTCGGATCGATCGCGTGCATCACCGTGAAGGTCATCGCAAAGATTGGGCTGCGTTGGCGTCCCAGCTGCAGATCGTAGAAACGGCGCATCCACTCGCCCTCGGCGGTGCGCTCGTCTCGGACCAGGGTGACTGAGACCTGTGCCTCGAGGATTTGGTTGCGGCGCTCGTTCGCGAGACGAAACGATAACGTCGGAACACCATCAAAGGGCGTTACGACGGCGACCTTGCTGAACATCACCCGCGCCGTCGGCCGTGTGAACCGTGCGAGCGCCACGCCGGCGGAGACCGCCAGAAGCGTCAACCCGAACATTGCCTCGACGGTCATAACGATATTCCCGTAGAGCGTCGCCGGCGACATCTGCCCGTAGCCGATCGTCGAGATGGTCTCCACGCTGAAAAAGAACGCGTCCGCGAAGACTCCAGGGCGTGCGGTCGCAATCGCATGGTCGCCGAGCAAATAAAGCTCCGCGAACAGAACGTTCAAACCGAGATAGACGACCGCTAAGCCTAAGAGAAAGGCCCACCACGGCAATGTCAGCAGATGATGATAGAAGTCGCCCAGCCATGGATTGCGCAGCCCGATAGCCACCACGCGGTCGCCGGGTTCCCGTTGCACGAGGCGAGTTCGCGCGCGGGGCACGGCCTGGATCAGATGGCGCGACGTCTATCCGGTGCTTCACTTCAGTATATTCCCTATTCACCTGGTGCACGGCGGGCACGGCTCCCTGCCGCTGAAGACGCGGAGCTTCCTGGACTACTGCGTGCCACGCCTGCGCGCCGCCCTGGCGGACCTGCTGCCCGCCGACGCCGCTGTCCTTACCGGTGATCTCAGCGCTTCGTGACGGCCACGCAGTCGATCTCGATATCGAACGGACCGGTCCACTCCGGGACGGTGAAGAAGATTCGGGCAGGCGGGTTCTTGGGGAAGTAGCGTTTGTAGATCTCGTTGAAGGTTTTGAAGCGCTCGGCGGATATGCAGAGCACGTTGCACTTCAGCACGTGATCGAGGTCCGACCCCGCCGCCTCCAGCGCTGTCTTCATTTGTTCGAGGATGCGCTCGGCCTGGCGCTCGAACGGCGCATGCTGCAGGAGCTCGCCGGTGTCCGGGTCGAAGGGCGGCATGCCGGACATGAACACCATGTCCCCAGCTCGGGTGCAGACCGAGACGGGAACGCCCCATTTCTCAAAATTGGTGTCGAACGGTTCGACGCGGATGATCTCTCGTTCCATGGCCTTCCTCCTTTAGGTTTAACCGGGTCAAGCATGGTCTCGTGGCGCACCCGGGGCACTGGCCGCATTCGTCATTTCGCCGGTATGTCACCAGCGGAGCGTATCCCGCCGACTAGAGGGGCGGTAGCGATGAGCCGCAACAGACTGGCGAACGGCAGTGAAATCGAAGCGGCGGAAGTCGGCCGAGCGACACGGCCATTCTATTGGCCGGCGCGCCGATCCACAAGTCGAGGCGGAATGCGCTGCGCCCTACGCTTGCTGAGACTATCGGGCACGGTGGGCTCACACTCGATGATCCTGGGCTCGCGATAATTGAGACGGGCTTGCACCCATCGGCGCCGGCTGACGCTCGGTGAGACGGATCGGCACCGGCGCGACGGACAGAAAAGCGACTGGCTTCGAGCCGCATACGGAGATCCAGACGATGCGGATTGACCCCGACAGGACCTACCAAGAATCACAAAACTATCCTTGCCCTCTTCCTTACACACAAAGGGAGAGGGTAGGATGGGAGTTCTGGTCTCGTTGCAAATATTCATTCGCTTTAAGGTTGGGACAGTCCGGAGGAGCCATGAGTACGACGTTTGAGCCAATCGACGAGCTTTGCATCAATACCATCCGGACGCTGTCGATCGACGCGGTCCAGAAAGCGAACTCGGGACATCCGGGGATGCCGCTGGGCGCGGCGCCGATGGCGTACGTCTTGTGGACGCGCCATCTGCGGCACAATCCCACCAACCCCAAATGGCCCGATCGCGATCGTTTTGTGCTGTCCGCCGGGCATGCCAGCATGCTGCTCTACAGCCTGCTGTTCCTCACCGGTTACGACCTTACGATGGACGACATACAGCAATTTCGCCAATGGGATAGCCGTACCCCGGGGCATCCCGAGTATGGCGTGGCGCCAGGTGCGGAAGTTACGACGGGTCCGTTGGGTCAAGGTGTTGGAAACGCGGTGGGATTCGCAATCGCGGAGCGTTGGCTGGCCGCCACCTTCAATCGGTCGGGCCATGAGGTGGTGAAGCACTACACGTATGTAATGGCTAGCGACGGCGACATGATGGAAGGCGTCGCGGCGGAGGCCGCCTCGATCGCGGGTCAGTTTGGGCTCGGACGATTAATCGTGCTCTACGACGCCAACCAGATAACGCTCTCGGCCAGCGCCGATGTAACTTTCACCGAAGATGTCGGCGCGCGATTCCAGGCCTATGGATGGCATGTGCAGCATATCGACGGGCAGGATACAGCCGCGGTCGATGCTGCCCTAACCAAGGCAAAGGCGATCGATGACCGGCCGTCGCTGATCGTGGCGCGCACGCATATCGGTTATGGCAGTCCGCATAAGCATGACACTTTTGAGGCGCATGGCGAGCCCTTGGGCGTCGAGGAGGTGCGGTTAACCAAACGCGCGCTGGGATGGCCTGAAGACAAGGTTTTCTACATCCCCGAGGAAGCCTTGGCCCAGTTTCGCAAGGCGGTCGAGCAAGGGCGCGAGTTGGAGACCCAATGGAATGGACGGGTGGACGCGTTGGGCGCCGTCGATCCACAGGCAGCCGGGACGTTTCGGCAGGTGCTCACCGGTGAGCTGCCGAAAGGATGGGAAGCGGGACTTCCCCGCTTCACGCCGGCGGACGGCGCGATGGCGACCCGCGACGCCGGGCAGAGAGCTATCAACGCGCTGGCCGATGTCCTCCCTAACCTAATTGGCGGCTCGGCCGACCTCGATCCGTCCACGCGCACCGCGCTCAAGGGACACGGCGACTTCGAGAGTCCCCTGTTTAAGCCTCCCGAGGGTGCGCCGCCGACCCAGGGACTGGTGGGCGGTCCGAAGGGATATGGCGGACGGAATATTCATTTCGGTATTCGCGAGCACGCGATGGCCGGGATTGCCACGGGCATGGCCCTGCATGGCGGCGTCCTGCCCTTTGCCGCCACCTTCTTTACGTTTTCCGACTACATGCGGCCAAGCATCAGACTGGCGGCGTTGAGCAAGGCCCACGTCATCTATGTATGGACCCACGACAGCATCGGATTGGGCGAGGACGGACCTACGCATCAGCCGGTGGAACACCTGGCAAGCCTTCGCGCGCTTCCTGATCTGACGCTGCTGCGCCCGGCGGACGCCAATGAGACCGTGGAGGCGTGGAAGATCGCGGTTGCGCACACCTCGGGGCCGGTAGGACTTGTGCTTACGCGCCAGAGATTACCTATTCTGGACCGCTCAACGCTGGCGCCGGCTTCGGGAGTGGCGAAAGGAGCGTATGTCCTCAGCGACTGCGCTACGGGTTCGCCGAGCGTTATCCTGATCGCTACCGGTTCCGAAGTGTCGGTTGCGCTAGAAGCGCACAACCAACTGACGCGCGAAGGAATTGCAAGCCGGGTCGTCTCGATGCCGTCGTGGGATTTGTTTCAGTCGCAACCGCAATCCTACAGGGACACGGTTCTTCCTCCCGGCGTCAGGGCGCGAGTCAGCATCGAGGCGGGCTCCACGCTCGGATGGGAGCGCTATGTGGGCCTCGACGGCGCAATCATCGGGCTGAATCGCTTCGGTGCGTCGGCGCCCGGTGAGATCGTGATGCGTGAGCTGGGCTTCACCCCGGAACACGTTGTCAAAGCTGCCAAATCGCTGATCCCGGGCCACCAACCCGGATAGAACCGGCGGACCGGACGGCGACGGCGACTTATGCCAAAGGGGAAGATCGCGGTGTGACGCTCCGGGCTAACCGTTCGTGGCGGGATCGGGATGTAGGAGCATAAAAGCTGTCGTCGCTTTACCGGCGCGATGCTCGGCCTCGGCCGGCCCTGGGGCTGGGGCGACTCCGAGCAGCAAGCCGACCATCAGCCCCTCCCAGAGAAGTCCGAAATACTGCGCCACCATTTCCGTCGGATCTGCCGGGCCCAACAGCCCGCTCGACTGCGCATTCGCCAAAAGCTTGGTGAGCGCCCGGCGAGCACCACCGCGGCCGGCGGCATCGAGAGTTTGGGCAATCTCGGGTGAGCGCGATGCCTCCGCGATCGCCAAGCGGAATGCCGTAATCACATGAGCGTCGGTGGTCTCGCGGATCAGGTTCGTGGCAAACGCCGTAAGGGTGGCGGCCAGCATCTGCCGGTTCCGCGGCGCCGGCAGGTCGGGCAGCAGCTGCATCCGCTCGGCGCGGCGCTTGATGCAGGCGACAAGCACGGCCTGTTTGCTGCTGAAGTTCGCGTAGAGATCGCGTTTGGAAACCTTGGCGCGCCTGGCGATGTCGAGCGTGCTGGTCCCGGCATAACCCTCGTCGGTGAATGCCTCGAAGGCGGCGCCGAGAATGCGGTCGTGCATTGCGGTTGCAGCCGGCACGGGGTGGCTGGATCTTTTCATGCTCGCCAACAATTCCTCTTGTGGCGGTACCAGGGCGTACCGTATTATCGGTACTGAACGGTACCCGCAACTTTGCCCCGAGCGTCCCATGAGTGTCCAGACTCTTCGTTCCTCCGCCGCGCGAAGCCGGCAAGGCCATGCCCGGGCCGGCGGCGCCGGCACAGCCAACCGCTCCGGAGCACCGCGAGCGGCCTGGCTGATTGTCGGCCTGCTCTTTCTGTTCATGTTGATCAACTTTGCCGACAAGGCGGTGATCGGCATCGCCGCCGTTCCGCTGATGACCGAGCTGGGGCTGAGCCCGCGCCAGTTCGGCTTGCTCGGCTCGAGCTTTTTCCTGTTGTTTTCGCTGTCCGCGATCATTACCGGCTTCATCGTCAATCACGTGCAGACGCGCTGGGCCTTGCTGGTCATGGGCCTGATGTGGGCGTTGACGCAGTTCCCGATGATCGGGAGCGCCGGGTTTTTCACCATCGTGGCCTCGCGGATAGCGCTCGGCGCCGCTGAGGGCCCGGCCTACCCGGTAGCCCTACATTCGACCTACAAGTGGTTCCCGAACGAACTGCGCACCCTGCCGACCGCGATCGTCGCGCAAGGCGCCGGCGTCGGGATCATGGTCGCGCTGCCGGCGCTCAATTGGGTCATCGTGCATTATTCCTGGCACTGGGCGTTCGGCGTGCTCGGCGTCGCCGGGCTCGCCTGGACCGTGGCGTGGCTGGCGCTCGGCCGCGAGGGACCCCTGGTCGCTGGCGGAGGCGCGAACGAGGCGGCGGTTACGCAACCGAAGATTGCTTACCGGCGGCTGTTGCTCAGTCCGACCATCATCGGGTGCTGGTGCGCAATGTTCGGCGCCCAATGGGGATTGTCGCTGGCGTTGTCGTGGCTGGGCGCCTTTCTGATCAAAGGGCTCGGCCTGTCGCAGGGCTCTATCGGTTTGCTGGGGGCGCTGCCGGCGGGTCTCAGCGTGATCCTGGTCATCAGTACGGGCTGGGGCTCGCAGCGGCTCCTCGCCCGCGGCGTATCGAGCCGGGTGGCGCGAGGGATCCTTGGCGGCGCGTGCGTCGCGCTCGGCGGCGCGGCAATGGCCATCATGCCATACGCGCCGGGGATCGCCGCAAAGATCGCCCTGACGACGATCGGGGTGGCCGTGCCTTCGGCGATTTACGTGATCGCCCAGACCGTCGTCGGCGAGATTACGCCGGTCGCACAGCGCGGCGCGCTCCTCGCGATCAGTACTGCCGTCAGCACCTCGGCCGGGTTGCTCGCGCCTTACGTGATGGGGAGCGTCGTCCAGACCGCGGCAACGCCGCTCGCCGGGTTCAACACCGGCTTCATGATTTGCGGCATCATCATGCTGGTCGGCGGCCTCATCGGGATGGCGCTGATCCGCCCCGAGCGCGAGGCAAGCCGCTGGCTCCGGGAAATGTCGGAACAGGCGATCGGAACGACGTGAAGTGCGCGTGACCAGTCGCGACGGCCCAGAGTGCCGTCGTGCTGGCGCCGCTCAAAGTCCGCAATTCGGGTAATTTGGGTAGGGACAAGACGGGTTCGGGTACGGGTATGGGTACGCGTACGCCGGATAGGCCGTACTGGCAACGGCACCGCCGACGATGGCGCCCGCCGCGACACCGGCGGCAACACCGCCCCAACCTGGGCCGCCGTAATAGCCGCCTCCTCCATAATAGCCGCCACCGCTGACGTTGACGTTGCGGTTTACATTGGCGGTACCGCCACGGTTGATATTGGCGTTCCCGCCGCGGTTGATATTGGCGTTCCCGCCACGGTTGATATTGGCGCTGTTAAAGTTTCCGCGGTTGACACTTCCCCCGGCGGCGCCGGCCCAGGAACCACCGCGAGCGGCACCGCCACGGTTGACCCCGCCTCCGGCGCCGCGGTTGTAACCCCCGCGGTTGGCGCCCCCTCCGGCAAAACTACCGCCACCACCGCGATAACCACCACCCCGCCACCGCGAAAACCACCGCCGCCAGCCCCGGCCGCCGCCGCCACCCCGGCCGCCGCCACCGCCTCGGCCGCCGCCACCGCCTCGGCCGCCGCCGCCGCGAGCCACAAGCACCAATGGCGCATTCGCGCCTCCGCCGTCGGCATGGCGGCGATACCGCGGGCCATGCTGCCGCTCCAGACGGCGGTCGCGGCGGGCGCTTTGGTGGCCATCAATCCGGCCAACGCGATCGACGAAACGAAAAGCAGATACTTGGTTATCATCCCGGCCTCCCTCGGTGGCTTTGGCCTAAGTTTCGGCCCGGCTTAGGACTGCTTCGGCCTAATGTGGGGGCCATTATGGCATAGCCGATCCCACGACCGACAACAATCCGCGCTTTTGTGATTGATTCATATCACTTAAAGTGAGCAAATTCCGCCGTAACTGTGGCCGTCTCGAAAAAAATCTTCTGACGACGGGAGGAAAGGATGAACGGCAAAACCGCAGCTGTACTGTTGTCGGCAGTGTTGGCTGCCTGTGTGCAAACACCACCGCCGCAGGTCGCAGCTTCATCCGCATCGTCGCCGCCTCCGGCTCCCGCGGCGGCACCAACACCACCCCCGGCTCCGGCACCATCCGCGGTCCCCGCGGCAGCACCGGCTCAGCCACCGGCGGCCAAATCGGCACCAACGGACCATATCGTCAATATTCGCGAGGCAAGCTGCCAAAACCTGCTGAGATTATCGCCGGAGGATCGCGCCGCAGCGTCGATGTTTTATGTCGGCTATCAGGCGTCCCACTACCGGGCCAGAACCATCAATGTCAGCGTGATCCCCAGTATCGAGGCTCAAGCCGTCACTTACTGCCAAGAGAACCCCAACTGGTCGGCCGCCCAGGCTTTTGCCCAAGCCTACTTACGAGCCCGAAGTTGACGTCGCGCGCCGGTCCCGGCGCCGAGTGCCCACAGGCTAGGATCGGACGGCCGTCCGCGTTGCGGGGTTGCGATCGTGTCCCATGTCGCTTGCGACCCGCGGAGCCGCGGGTTAAGAAATTCGCCGGGGGTGGGTTCCGGTGAGAAATCGCAGTTCCCTTTGGTTTTGGTGGATTTTGCCGGCCGTCGCGATCGGATTGGCGTCGTGCAAGCCGGACACCAAAGCCCAGGCGCCCGAGGTGCGCCCTGTGCGGACGGTCACCGCCAGCCGGGGCGAGGCCAGCGAAACCGTGGTGCTAACCGGGCACGTCCAGGCCGAAGACGAGCCGGCGCTCGCCTTTCGTATCGCCGGGCGGCTTATCGAGAGACCGGTCAATATCGGCGAGCGGGTCAAGGCGGGACAAGTGCTCGCCAAGCTCGACCCGGAGAATGAGCTCAACGAACTGCGCTCGGCGGAATCCGCCCTTGCGGCCGCACAAGGACAACTGACCTACGCGCGCGGCACCTTCGAACGGCAGCGACAGTTGCTGGCTAACGGACATACACCTCGAGCCCGCTTCGATCAGGCCCAGAACGCATTGCAAAGCGCGCAGTCCCAGGTCGACAACGCGCAAGCTCAGTTGCAGATCGCGCGCGACCGCGTCGGCTGGACCACCTTGACGGCGGATGCGACCGGGACGGTCACTGCCCGAGGCGCCGAACCGGGCGAGGTCGTGCAGGCCGGACAGATGATCGTTCGACTTGCCCGTCAGGGCGGCCGCGATGCCGTTTTCGACGTGCCGGCCCAATTACTCAGGTCAGCGCCAAGCGACGCCCCGATCACGGTGCGTCTGACCGACGATCCCAGCGTGACGGCGACCGGGCGAGTGCGGGAAGTCGGGGCGCGGGCCGACCCTGTCACCCGGACCTTCGAGGTCAAAGTTGGATTGAACGAGCCGCCGGAGGCGATGCGGCTCGGCGCAACCGTTACCGGAACCGTCAATCTGCCATCCGAACCGGTCATCGCCATCCCCGCCACAGCCCTGACCGAACTCAATCGCCAACCCGCTGTATGGATCGTCGACCCGAAAGCCCTGACGGTGTCTCTGCGTAACGTGGAATTGCTGCGCCACGACCCGGGCACGGTCGTAATTGCCGATGGCCTCGACACCGGCGATATTGTCGTGACGGCAGGAATCCAGGCGCTTCATCCCGGCCAGAAAGTGCGACTGCTCGGATCGTCCTCTTAGATGCAGTTCAATCTTTCGAAGTGGGCGCTCGAGAACCGGTCTCTCGTCGTCTACATCATGATCGCGGCGACGATCGCCGGATTGGCTGCTTTCTTCAGCTTAGGGCGAGACGAAGATCCGCCCTTCGTCATCAAGACAATGGTTGTGCAAGCCGCGTGGCCCGGCGCGACGTTGAACGACACCTTGCAGCAGGTTACCGACCGGCTCGAGCGGACCCTTCAGGAAACGCCGAGCCTCGATTTTCTGCGGAGCTTTACCAGCCCTGGTCTGACGACCATCTTTGTCAATCTGAAAGGCGATACCCGCGCCGCGCAAATTCCCGCCATATGGTACGACGTTCGCACCAGCATCGGCGATATGCGCCATACTCTCCCGGCTGGCGTGATCGGTCCGGGGTTCAACGATAAATTCGGCGATGTTTACGGTATTATCTACGGCGTTACCGCCGACGGATTTTCCCATCGCGAACTGAAAGACTACGCAGAGGATATCCGCTCCCGGCTGATGCAAGTGCCGGACGTAGCGAAAATCGAGATCCTTGGGGCCCAGGACGAAAAGATCTTCGTCGAATTCTCGGTTCAGCAACTCGCCGGTTTGGGGATCGACCGGTCGGCTCTGGCCGCCGCCCTGGCAGCGCAAAACATCGTCAGCCCGTCCGGGGTTCTGCAAACCGGCAAGGAAAGGCTGATCCTGCGGGTATCGGGGGCATTCGAATCCGAGCGGGACATCCTGGCGGTCAATTTTGTCGCGAACGGCCGCCTGATCCGGCTGCGCGACATCGCCCAAGTGCACCGCGATTATTCCGACCCGCCGCAGCCGATGTTCCGGGTCAACGGAAAACCGGCCATCGGAATCGCCATCTCGATGCGCGATGGCGGCGATATATTGACCCTCGGCCGGAACATCAAAGAGGCCATGCGCGAGATCAAGGCCGATCTGCCGCTTGGCATCGAGCCGATACTTGTTGCCGATCAGCCGTTTGTCGTCGATCACGCCATTCGCGACTTCACGACATCGCTGTGGCAGGCGATCGCCATCATCATGGCCGTGAGCTTTGTCAGTCTCGGCATTCGGGCCGGCGCCGTCATCGCGCTTTCGATCCCGCTGACGCTCGCCCTGGTGTTCCCGATCATGGAGATGACCGGGATCGATCTGCAGCGGATTTCCCTGGGCGCGCTGATCATCGCTCTGGGCCTGCTGGTCGACGATGCGATGACCACTGTCGACGTCATGACTTCTCGCCTCGCAGCCGGCGACAGCAAAGAGGATGCGGCGACATTCGCCTATAAAACCCTCGCGGTGCCGATGCTGACCGGGTCGTTTGTCACTGCAGCGGGTTTCATACCGATCGGCTTCGCCAGGAGTTCGGCTGGCGAATACACCTTTTCGATTTTCGCGGTTGTGTCCTACGCGCTGATACTCTCCTGGTTTGTGGCGGTCATCTTTGCGCCGTTGCTCGGCGTCGTGCTCCTCGCCAAACCCAAAACAAAACCGTCCGACAAGCCCAGCGCGATCCTCGGCTACTTTCGCGGGTTTTTGCTCGGCGCGATGCGGGCGCGCTGGGTCACCATCGGTATAACCGTGGCGGGTTTTGTCGCGGCGGTGCTGGCGAGCCCGTTCGTGGCCCGGCAGTTCTTTCCGCCGTCGGATCGTCCGGACCTTCTGGTCGACCTGTCATTGCCACAGAACGCCTCGATTTTTGCCAGTGAAGACGCAGCTAAAACACTCGATGGCCTGTTGGCGGGCGACCCCGACGTGGATCGGTGGAGCACCTATGTCGGGCGCGGCGCGATCCGCTTTTATCTGCCCCTCAACGTCGAACTGCCGAACCCCTTCTTCACCCAGGCTGTCGTTCTTGCCAAGGATGTGGCGGCCCGTGAACGGCTGCAGAAAAAGCTCGAGGCAGAGCTTGCCGACAAAATCCCGAGTGCGGTGAACCGAGTGTCGCCACTGGGTCTAGGTCCGCCGGTCGGGTGGCCTGTGCAGTATCGCGTCAGCGGTTCGGATATCAGCGAGTTGCGCGACATCGCGTTGCGGCTTGCGCAAATCGTGGCGAGCGATCCCGGTGCGAGGCATGTCAATTTCGACTGGATGGAACCGGCGCGGATGGTTCGCGTCCAGATCGACCAGGATCAGGCGCGGTTGCTGGGCGTCAGCACGCAGGCGATCGCCACGGTAATGAACAGCGTGGTGACGGGCCAGCCGGTTACCCAGGTCCGCGATGGCATCTACCTGGTCGAGGTCCTGACGCGAGCGACCGACGAAGATCGCCTGTCGCTTTCGACCTTGCGGACATTGCAGATCCCGCTGCAAAACGGCCGCACGGTTCCGCTAAGTCAGATCGCGACCTTCGAGTTCGCTCAGGAATACCCGTTGATCTGGCGGCGTGACCGTTTGCCGACATTGACCGTACAAGCCGATGTCGCCCCGGGTGTGCTACCCGAGACCGTGGTCGCCGCGCTCGCTCCGGCGGTAGCCAAATTGAGCGAGAACTTGCCGGCATCCTATCGGATCGAGGTCGGAGGCACGGTGGAGGAAAGCGCGAAATCCCAGGCTTCTGTTTTCGCCGTCGTGCCGTTGATGCTGTTCGTGATGCTGTCTTTCCTGATGCTTCAATTGAGAAGTTTCAACCGGCTCTTTCTGGTCCTCAGCGTCGTCCCGATGGGCTTGATTGGCGTCGTTGCGGCGCTGCTTCTGTTCGGCCAGCCTCTTGGGTTCGTGGCCATTCTCGGCATTCTGGCGCTGATTGGAATGATCGCCCGAAACGCGGTGATCCTTATCGAGCAGATCGATTACGAACTGGCGCAGGGTCTCGATGTCTGGAATGCAGTCATCGAGGCGAGCGTGTCCCGTTTCCGCCCGATCATGCTGACGGCGATATCCACGGTTCTCGGGCTGATCCCGATTGCGGTTACGATATTCTGGGGCCCGATGGCCATCGCCGTCATGGGCGGTCTGCTGGTCGCCACGGTTCTCACTCTGATATTTCTGCCGGCGCTCTATGTCGCCTGGTTCCGTGTCAAGGAGCCCGCGGCAGCCGAGAGGAAGGTGATGTCCAACCCTACCGTCACGGACCTGGCATGAACCCGGCGATCCCGCTGCGCCCGGCAGTAATGCGCGCGGTCGGATTTCTTGGCGTCTGGGTGGTTCTTTCAGGATACGCCTTAGTTGATCTATTGCCCGGGGTGATAGCGGCGCTTGCTGCGACGTGGTCGAGCCTGCATCTGCTGCCCTCCGGGCCGAACCGCATGCAACCGCTCGCCTTGACCAAAGTCGCGCTGCGGTTCCTGCGCCAATCCCTGCTCGCCGGAGCGGATGTCGCGCGTCGCGCGCTCGACCCTAAGCTGCCGCTCGATCCGGGCTTTATACGCTACTCCACGGGCCTGCCTCCGGGTACGGCGCGAAACGCCTTCACCGCGCTGATGAGCCTGCTTCCCGGTACGGTGCCGGTTGGCTCGGACCAGAGCGGGGCGCTCGTGATCCACTGCCTCGACATCCGGCAGCCGGTGGCGGCGCAGCTCGCCGCCGAGGAAGCGCTGCTGGTCCGGGTCATGGGCGGAGCGCCGGGCAATGGCTGACTTCATGATCGCCGCGGCGGCTTTTGTGCTGGCGATGGTGGCGTTGGGCCTGGTGCGTATCTTGCGCGGACCCGGCCGGGCCGATCGCATCATGGCGGCGCAGTTGCTCGGCACCGGCGGCATTGCCGTACTGCTTCTGCTGGCGCCGGCGATCCGGGTGCCCGGCATGATCGACGTCGCGCTGGTCCTTGCATTGTTGGCAGCTTTCGTCTCGGTCGCCTTCGTCAAGGCGGCCGAGCAGACGGACGCAGCATGAGCCTCGTGCTCGATGCCCTGACCATCATCACCGTGTCCGCCGGCGCCTTCTTTTTCCTCGCAGGCACGGTCGGGCTGCTGCGGTTTCCCGACGCGCTCAGCCGCCTTCACGCGCTGACCAAGGCGGACAATCTCGGGCTCGGCCTGGTCGTGCTCGGACTGCTGTTTCAGGTCGATGGCCCGCTCGCCGCGCTGAAGCTTATCGGCGTCTGGCTCCTCGCTTTGCTGGCCGGAGCCACCGTCACCCAACTGATTGCGCGCACCGCCCGACTGGGCGGGCCGCCCGCGTGACGACCCGCCTTGGCTTTTGACGTCGGCCTCGCCGTATTGGTCCTCGGATTGGCCGTTTGGACCGTCGCCGCTCGCGACACATTCGCCGCGGTGGTCGGGTTTGTCGCCTTCGGGCTGCTGCTCGCGCTGGTCTGGGTGCGTCTGGCCGCGCCGGACGTCGCGCTGACCGAGGCCGCGATCGGCGGCGGGGTGACCGGCGGGCTGCTGGTCGGCGCGAGCGCCCGATTGCGCCCGAGCGAGGCGCTGGCCGACGGCGCGGGGCCGCGGAAAATTCAGCGACTTGCGGCAGCGGTGCTGTGCACTCTGGTGACGGCGGGGCTCGCGGCGATTGTGCTGCTGTTGCCCGAGCCCGCGCCGACGCTCGCTCCTCGGGCGGCGGAAAACCTGGCGGCGACCGGCCTCGGCAATCCCGTTACCGCCGTCCTGATGGCGTACCGCGCGATCGACACGCTGCTCGAGACGGTGGTGCTGCTGCTCGCACTCCTCGGCATCTGGTCGCTGGCGCCGGACCGCGTTTGGGGCGGCTTGCCCGGCGCACTTCGTTATCCTGAGCTCAAACGGTGCGCTGACGTTTCTCGCACAGCTGCTGGCGCCGGTCGGGATACTCGTCGGCATCCATATCTTTTGGATCGGCTCGATTGCTCCCGGGGGTGAATTCCAAGGTGCAACGATCCTCGCCGCCATGTGGATTCTCGCCATGATGGCTGGGCTCGTCGACGCACCTGCGGTGAGCCGGCGTTGGTTGCGGCTTGTGCTGGTCGCAGGGCCGGCGACTTTCCTCGCGATCGGGCTTGCCGGCTTCGCGATGGCGGGCGCCTTCCTGGCATATCCGGAATCCCACGCCAAGCTGTTGATTGTGACGATCGAGGTGCCGGTGACGCTGTCGATCGCGGCGACGCTCGCCCTGTTGGTGGCCGGTCCGCCGGAACGGGCGGAGCAGCGATGAGCGCCGCGACGCTCTATGGGTTGTGCAGCGCCGTTCTGGTTGGCCTGGGTCTGTTCGGCCTGATCGCGCATCCGCAGCCGCTCCGCAAGATCGTCGGCTTCAACCTGATCGGCGGGGGTGTGTTTCTGCTGTTCGGGGTCGTCGCCCGCAGAGGCGCCGCCGCCGGGTTCGGCGGCGACCCGGTGCCGCAGGCGTTGGTCATCACCGGCATCGTCGTCGCCTTTTCGGCGACAGCGCTGGCGGTGACGCTGGTGCTGCGGCTTTTTCAGCAGACGGGGCAAGCGACCTTGGCGTCGGATGAATAGCCAACCCTGATGCCGAATTCTGCAACGCCAGGCGGGTTCCTGCTTGTTCTGGCGATCGTCCTTCCCGGTGATGGGCTTGCTCCTGGCGCTCTTTCTCGGCGGGCGCTATGCGGAGCGCGTCGCCCTCGCGGTAATGCCGGTCGGGCTCGCCGTCGCGATCGCGGTTGCTGCCGGCGTCTGGCGCTCCCGCAACGTGTTGCAATATTTCGTCGGCGGTTGGGCGCCGCCGCTCGGCGTGGCGTTGCGGGCGGACGGCTTTTCCGCGGTAATGGTGGTGACGACGGCACTGCTGATCCCGGCCATCGGGCTGTTCGCACGAGCGCAATTTCCGACGCCAGCCAAATACGGAAGCGCGGGCGCCGCTGATCTTCTGGACATTGCTGCTGGCCGTCTGGGCGGCGATGAACGCCGTGTTCTTCGGCGCCGATCTGTTCAATCTCTATGTCGCCCTCGAGCTGCTGACTTTCGCCGCCGTGCCGTTGGTCTGCCTGGACGGCCGCGCCGAGACCTTGGCGGCCGCATTGCGCTACCTGCTCTTTGCGCTGCTCGGCTCCGTCCTCTATCTGCTCGGGACCGTGCTGTTGTACGGCGCTTACGGCACGCTCGATATCGTCCTTTTATCCAGCCGGGTCCATGGGGAGCCGGTCGCCTGGGCGGCGCTGTCGCTGATGACGGCGGGGCTGCTGGCCAAGGGCGCGCTCTACCCGCTGCATTTGTGGCTGCCGCCCGCCCATGCCGGTGCGCCTGCTCCGGCCAGCGCCGTGCTGTCGGGGCTCGTGGTAAAGGCGCCGTTCTTTCTGGTGGTCCGGCTGTGGTTCGACGTCATGCCCAGGCTGCCCGACCATGCAGCGGCGCAGGTGCTCGGCATCCTGGCCGCCGCGGCGATCCTGTTCGGCAGCGTGATCGCCCTGCGGCAGGTCCGGCTGAAGCTCTTGATCGCCTACTCGACGGTGGCGCAGATCGGCTATTTGTTCCTGATTTTCCCGCTTGCCGGGGGCGCCGAGATCGGCCATCCCTGGGGCAGTTCCGCCTGGACCGGCGGCGTGCTTCAGGCCATCTCCCACGCTTTTGCCAAGGCCGCCATGTTCATGGCAGCCGGGCTGGTATACGAAGCGCTCGGGCACGACCGGATCGCGGGGCTCGCGGGCATCGGCCGGGCCCTGCCGATCACCGTCTTTGCGTTCGGCCTCGGCGGGATGTCGCTGATGGGTCTACCGCCCAGCGGGGGCTTCGTGGCGAAAGCAATGTTGCTGACAGCGGCGGTTGGGGAGGGCCAGTGGTGGTGGGCGCTGGTCATCCTGGTGGGCGGGCTGCTTGCTGGGGGTTATGTGTTCCGTGTGCTGGCCCGAGCGCTGGCCGACCCGGATGAGCCGTTGACCTTGGTCGCAGAGATATCTCGCACCCGGCAGGCAGTGGTATTGGCGGTGGCGCTGGTTGCGCTGATGCTGGGCTTTGTACCGCTGCGGCCCTCGGGATTGCTGCTGATCGGCCGTCCGGACGCAGCCGTAATGGACTTCAAGTGAAGCGCGGCTCACCGCCGGCAACTCTCTATCGTGGTCGCCGGTTAGACTGAACCTTGCGCGGGAGCTTCCGGCTGGTGATCACCGCAGACGCGTTGCTTGTCGCTGCGCTGGCGGCACCGCTGGTAATGCTGTTGGCCTGCCTGTCACGCCGTCTGAGGGACCGCATGCCGGCGGCGTTGGCGTTCGCCCCGATACCGGCGCTGGCGGCGGCGCTGCTCGCCCCTGGCGGCGCGCCGCTGGTGTTATTCCCGCCGCCGTTGCGTATGACCCTGACACTTGACGTGCCTGCGGCGATGCTGCTCGGGGTCGCGGCACTGCTGTGGATCGTCGCCGGCGCCTACGCCGCGACCTATTTGCGCGGCAAGCCGAATGCCGGACGCTTTGCCGAGTGGTGGCTGCTGACCCTGTCCGGCAGCCTCGGCGTCTTCATGGCCGCAGACCTGGTGAGCTTTTATCTGACTTATTCCGTCGTCAGCCTCGCCGCTTATGGTCTGGTCGTGCATGACGGCACACCCGGCGCCCGGCGGGCCGGCGGCGTGTATGTCGCGCTTGCGGTGCTGGGCGAGGCCTTTTTGCTGATGGCGTTTGTGTTCATGGCGGAAGCCACTCCGAACGGCAGCCTGCTGATACGCGATGCCGTGGCGGCGCTGCCTGCGTCGCCGTGGCGCGATGCCTCGCTGGCGCTGCTGATCCTGGGCTTCGGCTTGAAGATTGGCCTGGTGCCGGGCCATGTGTGGATGCCGCTTGCCTATCCCGCGGCGCCGATCCCTGCCGCTTCCGTGCTGAGCGGTGCGGCGGTCAAGGCCGGCGTGATCGGGCTGATCCGCTTTTTGCCGCTCGGAGTGGCCATGCCGGCATGGGGCGAAGCGCTGGCCGCCGCGGGAATGTTCTCGGCCTTCTACGGTGTCGTGGTCGGGATCACCCAAGACAATCCGAGGACGGTACTGGCCTATTCCAGCGTCAGCCAGATGGGGTTGCTGGCGGCGGTGCTCGGCATGGGGTGGGCCGCGGGCGACGCCGGCGCCGGGCTGGGAGCCAGCTTCTCGGCGGCGCATCACATCCTCGTCAAGGGCGGGCTGTTTCTCGCGATCGGCGTTGCCGCTGCAACTCGGCCGCGCTTATGGCCGGTGTTGTTGCCGGCGGCGGTCTTGGCGCTGGGGCTCGGCGGCCTGCCCCTCACCGGGGGCGCTCTGGCGAAGCTGGCGGTGAAGGCGGAGTTTGGAAAGGGTTTTGTCGGGGTGCTGGCGGCGTTGTCGGCGGCCGGCAGCACATTGCTGATGCTGCATTTCCTTCGCCGTCTCGCCGCGACCGGGGCAACGGATTCCGAGGGAGCGTCACCGACCGGGCTTATCTGGCCCTGGCTGGCGATCGCGTTCGCCGCGGTTGCAATTCCCTGGCTGCTCTATCCGATGGCCAAAAGCGGCACGCGGCTCGATGCTCTCGCCCCCGGTGAGCTCTGGGCGGGGCTGTGGCCGGTTTTGCTCGGAGCGGTTTTCGCGGCCGGGTTGTGGCGCTGGGGAGGGAGGCTGCCGCGGGTGCCGGAGGGGGATATCGTGGTGGCGGGCGAAGCTGCAGTCCGCGCGGCCGCCACCTGGAGCGAGGCGATCGAGCGGGCCGATGGCTGGCTGCGGCAATGGCCGGTCGCGAGCTCGTCGCTGCTGGCTGTCGCTATACTGCTCGGCGCCGCGATGCTGGCGTGGCGTTAACTCCCGACCGATGATCAAGGCCGGCCGTGGATCTCGATAGCCCTGCAAATCCGACCGGCGACCGCACGCTCCGCCTCGCGGCGCTGACCTGCGCCATCATCCTCACGCTCGCCGCCTTGTATCTGGCGCGCGGCGTCATGACGCCGGTGGCCTTCGCGCTGTTCATCATCGCGCTGGTTTGGCCACTGCAACGGCGGCTGAAGACGCGCCTGCCACAGCTGGTGGCGATCCTGCTGACAGCCGCGGTCGCACTCTTCGCGATCGGTATCGGCTGCTGGCTGATCGTGTGGGGTTTCGGCAGGATCGCGCAGTGGGTCATCGCCAATTCCGCGCGGCTACAAGGCCTGTACCTGCACCTGGCCGACCTGTTGGAGCAGCGCGGGCTCTACGCCGCCGAGCTGATCGCCGAGCAATTCAACATGTCATGGATTGTCGGCGTCGTGCGCGGGATCGGCGCCAGCCTGCAGGGCATCGTCAGCTTCGCGCTCGTGACCTTTATATTCGTCATCCTCGGCTTGCTCGAATTGGAGCCGCTCGGGCGGCGCCTCGGCCGGATCGGCGACGGAACCTTTGGTGCGGCCGCCATTGATGTCGCTGCTCAAATCGCCGGCAGGCTGCAGACTTATATGCTCGTGCGTTTCGGCATGAGCGTGCTGACCGGGCTCGGCTTCTGGGCTTTTACCGCGGCCTACGGGCTCGAGCTCCAGCGCGAGTGGGGCGTAATCGCCTTTGTTCTGAATTTCATCCCGTTCATCGGATCGTTCATCGCCACTTTGCTCCCCACTCTGTTTGCCGCCGCGCAATACGAATCGTTTTCGTCGGCCGTTTGGGTATTTCTCGGACTTAACGTCGTCCAATTCGTCGTCGGCAGCTACATCGAGCCGCGTGTCGCCGGGGCGGCGGTTTCGATCTCTCCCTTCATGGTGCTGTTCGCGGTGTTTTTTTGGGCGATGCTGTGGGGCATCGCCGGCGCCTTTATCGGCGTCCCGATCCTGATCGCGCTGGCGAGCCTTTGCGCGAAAAATCCGGCGACCCGCGGTATCGCGATCGCGCTCTCGGCAGATGCCGCGACGGATGACCGGGCAAACCGGTAGGCACAGGGCGGGCGCGCCTCGCCAGACGGTTTTTCCACCGCTTAGACGAGGATCCGGCGCATGTGCCGGTCGCGAAGCGGCTCGGAAATTCAACCGGGATTGACATCATAGCGTCAGTCGAGGCTCGTCTCCGAGCCTTAGGGTTGGCGTCTCGGGTGTGATTCCCGATCATCGCCGCACCTTAGGGAGGGGACTTGCGGGTTTGGGATTTGCGGCGTGGTGACGACGACGATAACTGCACCAGCCCGCACGGTCGCGGTCTCCGCAGCCTCGTCTTCTCGGCAGCGCTGGAGTTCAATTATCTAAAGGCGCCGATCGGCTTCATCGCGCTTATCGTCGCCCCGGCTTTGCTCATCGGCATCGCGCCGTCGGTCGTGATCGACTATGGGCGCCTGATGTTTCACACATCATATCTAGCCGGATACAGCCCGATCGTTGGGCTCGCCTTATTTTTGGTGCTGGCCGGAGCTGCCTTCTGGATCGGCCGGCCGCTTGCGGCCATGGCGTTCGATAATTTCTGGCATCTCCACTACAGCCTGGTGCTGCCGATCCTTGTTGCGTTGCGAGAGCTGCTGCGATCGATGGCCGAGCGGTTCGGCCGTCGGTCGGTTACTCCGGAACAGCTCGCTCGCGGACGGAAAATCTGCGGCATCGCCACCGCAATGCTGGTCGTTGCCGGGGGCCTCGCGCTGGCGGCGACCGTAGAAGTTTCGCTCGGTCTCCAGCTCGTCGACATCTTGCATGTCCAATTTTGGACCGTGGCGAGGGCGGCGCTGGGCAATGCGGCGGTGGTCCTCGGGCTGGCCGCCGCCATCGAGAGCCTTTATTGGATATGGCGCGAGTTCTCGCTCGACAGCCTGGCCCGCGACTGGATGCCTAGTCCGCCGGGCGCCGGCGCGTCGCTCGTTCGTGTCGCGCATCTGTCGGATCTCCATGTGGTCGGCGAGCGTTACGGCTATCGCATGGAAGCCGGGACAGACGGTCCGCGCGGCAACCGGTGTATTCGCAGCGCGCTGCGCAAGCTGTCCGCGATTCATGCTTCGACCCCTCTGGATCGTGTGCTGATGACCGGAGACATCACCGACGCCGGGACCCGGGCCGAATGGGCGGCGTTTATCGACCTGCTGCGCGGCTGCCCCGAGTTACGCCGGCGGCTGTCCCTGGTTCCGGGTAACCATGACGTCAACATTATCGATCGTACCAACCCCGGGCGTCTGGATCTGCCGTGGAGCGCGGGCCAATCGCTGCGCAAGCTCCGCGTGGTTCTTGCGCTCGACGCCTTCGGGGGAGACCGCGCTCATGTCGTGGACCACGGCTCCGGCGCGCTGGGTCCGACGCTCGGGGACTACCTGCGGCAAGGCAGGCGCGCCGAGCTGCTGCGCGCGCTGGCCGAACGAGGCGTCACCCGCGGACGCCGGGAAATGGCGAAAGTGTGGGAAGCGATCTTTCCGCTGGTCGAACCCCCGGGGCCGGATGATGAATACGGTCTGATCCTGCTCAATTCGAACGCCCGCAGCCATTTCTCGCTGACCAACGCAATCGGCGTCGTCAGTCCGTCGCAAATCAAGGCGCTGAAATTGGTTCTGCAAAAGACTTCCCCTCGCCCGTGGCTCATTCTGCTCCATCATCAGATCGTCGAATATCCGGTGGTTTCGATCAGCCTGCGTGAGCGCATCGGCCTGGCATTGATCAATGCGCCGGATCTCGTAGCGGTTCTGGCGCCGCATGCACGGCGTGTTATCGTGCTCCACGGCCATCGCCATAGGGATTGGGTCGGCGTTTGCGGTAACATCGTCTTGTGCTCCGCGCCGTCGACCTCGCTAGGCGCCGAAGGCGTGGACAAATATCGCGGCAGCTTTCACATTCATCAGCTGTCGGTCGAGGCCAGCGGTCTTCGGCTGACCGCAACCGAGCGCGTCAGCGTCTCGTAGAACCCCACCTCGTGGGATTCAGGTAATCACCAAGGGAGGATAGCATGTTAACAGCCGGCAATTTTAGCTTTGGTAACTTTCTGCTCGATGTCTTGGCGATCTTTGTATTTGTGCTGTGGTTCTGGTTGTTGATTACAGTGATCGGCGATCTGTTCCGCCGTCATGACATTTCTGGCTGGGGCAAAGCGATCTGGGTGATCGTGCTGATTGTGTTCCCCTATCTGGGGGTGTTCATCTACCTGATCTCACAAAGTCGTGGGATGGCCGAGCGGAACAGTCAGCGCGCGCAGCAAGCCCGCGACGAGCTTCGCCAAGTCGTCGGCTTCAGCGCCGCCGACGAGATCGAGAAGCTCGAACGGCTGAAGAATGCCGGCACCATTTCCAATGAGGAATATACCCGGCTGCGCGCCCGGGTGATGCAGTAGTCGCGGACCCCCATCCCCATCGGCGCGGGGTTCGGTCAGCTCCGTCGCCGGCCCGCCGCGTATCCCTGTTGGAAGGCTCTGTCCTGAGAGCGCCGGGATTGGTCGACAAGCAGGCCGCCGGCCAGGCCGGCTCCCGCACCGATTCCGGCGCCGAGCCCGGCGTTCCCGCCAATGGCGCCGATAATCGCACCCACTCCGGCCCCAGCCGCAGTGCCGGTGAGCGCGCGTTGCTGGGTCGGGGTCATGTCGGCGCAGGCGATGACCGGCAAAGCGAGAGCAGCGACTACCAGAAGCTTTTTCATGAAATCCCCCGGGATGAGTGCGATCAGTGCGATGCCGGGCACGGATAGCGTTCTCTCAGAAAGCCGAACAACCCGTCGGTGGCGGTTTGCGCCATGCGATCCGGCGCGGCCCTCGCCCAATTGACGAATTCACCCATCGCCTGCGTTCGCGTCGGCGGTGGATTTGGCAGGCAGAACAGCTTTGGTCCGCGAAAAGCGGCCATGTTCAGCATCTCTACCGTGACCGCAGCCTCAATGTAGCCTTCGCAGAAGTTGAGAGCCGCCGTTCCAATCCCGTTATCGGGCGCAGCGGTGCAGAGCTCGACCAGATCGCTCGTCGATTTGGCGTCGAAATTTGCTTCCGTGGCGGAGTGAGCGGCGCTTGGTACGAGCAAAGCCAATGCCACCGTCGCGATCCATCCTTTGAACGTCATGTTTCCCCCTTCCGTTGGATTGACCCAGAACGATCGTAACCGTGCGGCGAATCTCAAAACGAACCCACCAAAGATCCGAGCGCTATAACCACGACGAGCGCGATGATCGGGCCGACGATCGCGGCCATTACGATGTCGAAATAGCTCTCACGATGGGTCGACCCGCATACCGCGAGCAAGGTCACGACAGCGCCGTTCTGCGGCAGGCTGTCGAGCGTGCCGGCGCTCATCACGGCGATGCGATGCAACAGCGCGGGATCGATGCCGTGCTCGGCAGCAAGGCGCAGATAGGTCCCGCCCAGCGCTTCGAGCGCGATCGTCAGGCCGCCCGAGGCCGAACCGGTCAAGGCGGCCAGCAAATTGGTCGCGACGGCCAGTGAAACGAGCGGTCCGCCGCCGATCGACAGCACCCATTCGCGCACGACGGCGAATGCCGGCACCGCCGCGACCACCGCGCCAAAGCCGACCAGGCTGGCGACGCTCAGCACCGGCAGCACCGATGCGTTGGCGCCGGAATCCATGGTCTCGCGCACCGCGGGCAAGCGCCGCCAATTGATAATGACGACGACGGCTATCGCGGTCATCAGGGCGCTCACTACCGACCACACCCCGCCCACGGCGGCGAGCGAGGTCGCGCCAAACTGCTCCTTGGCCAGAAACGACACGTCGAGGCGCGGGAGAACGACCAACGTCATCAGAACATTGACGCTCACCACGACCAGGAGCGGAAGCGCCGCCAAGCCGATCGGCGGCAATTCCCGGGCCGGGCGGCCACGATCGACCTCGGGAGGATCGAACTCGTGCGAAGTGGTGGCGCGTTGGCGCACCGTCTCGTCTTCGACCGCCCGGTCGATAGGAACCGAGGCGGCCGGGCCAAATCCTTCGCCCTTGCGGCGGGCCGCGGCAGCGGCGCGCCCCAGCCACCATAAGCCGAATGCGAGCATAATCGCCGAGGCGATGATCCCAAGACCGGGGGCGGCCAACGTGGTCGTGCCGAAAAACGGCATCGGAATGGCGTTCTGGATGGCCGGCGTTCCCGGCAGCGCCGACATCGTAAAGGTGGACGTGCCCAACGCGACCGTTGCGGGGATCAGCCGGTTGGGGATCGTCGCGGTGCGAAAGACGGCCTGCGCCATCGGGACGAGTACAAAGAAGGCGACGAACAGGCTGACGCCGCCATAGGTGACCAGCGCGCCGGCCAGCACGACAGTGAGGATCGCGCGCTGCGGCCCCAGCTTTTCGGACATGAAATTGGCGATCGCGGCGACCGAACCGCTGTCCTCCATCAGCTTGCCGAACAGAGCGCCAAGCAGGAAAATCGGGAAAAACTGCGCGATAAAGCGCGACGCATTGTCCATGAAGGTCTGCGTCCAGTAAGGGAGCGTCGGTCCTCCCGCGAAAGCGGCGGCGATCAGGGCCGCCCCGGGCGCCAGCAACAAAATGCTCCAGCCCCGATACGCCAGCCAAACCAGGAGGGCGAGCCCGAGGAGGATGCCGAAAAGCCCCATCGCGTCAGACGCTCTTTTGCGGCCTATCGCCGGCGAGCGAGCAGACCCACCTGCGCTCGATACCGTCTATGCCGGTCGAGGAAGGCGCCCTACGGCGCCCGTTGCCGCAGCACATCAACACGCAAGTCCTGGCAAGGCGAGGGTAACGACGATCGCGGCGAAGCTCGTCATCGAGCGGCCGCGCTAATCGCATAATTCCGCTCGGCGCCTTCCGGCAAATGCGCCGGTTGCACGCTTTCGTCAAAAATCCAGGACAGGTCCAGAGAATTGCGGACGCCGAGATCCGCATAATGCCGCGACAGCCAGTTTTGTGCGGCTTTCCTGCCCTGGTCTCGAAGATAGGTGAGAAAGGCCCATTCGGCGTTGACCTTGCTGGAGACGCCGAGTGCTAGCATGGTTTCTTCGTCGTAAATCGCGTGGACGCGCGCGTCGCGATACGCCTCCCGCTCGAGGTTTTCGTGGTGGATGACCTCCCAAAGGAACGCGAGCGAGCGCAATTCCTTGAGCAGCGCGGCGTTGAAGGTAATCTCGTTGAGCCGGTTCTGGATATCTCGCGCCGATTGCGGGATATCCGGGCGGTAGAACGGGTTGATCTGGATCAATACCACATCGCCAGGCTCGCATTCGTCGACCAACGGAAACAGCGCCGGGTTGCCCATATAACCACCGTCCCAATAGGCCTCTCCATCGATTTCGACGGCTTTGAACATAAACGGCAGGCAAGCCGAGGCCATGACGCAGTCGAGCCGAATCCCGAGGCTGCCGGAAAATCTTTGGCCGGCCGCTGCGAACATTGGTCGCGGTCAGAAAGACTTTGAGGCCGCTCGCGTCATTGACCGCGTCGAAGTCGATCGCCTCCGAGACAACATCGCGAAGCGGATTGAAGTTCATCGGATTGGTATCATAGGGCGAAAGCACCCGTGAAAGATGGTCCATCAAAATGTATCCGGGCGAGTTGTCCAGGCTCCAATTCCCCATGAACATGTCGACAATGGAGCGTCGGATCGGGCTGTATCGCGCCGCGGCGCTGGTAGCGGACCAGAATTTTTCGAGACATTTGCGAGCCTCGGCGGGGCCGCCACGCGCCATCCCGTCGGCAAGCGCCACCGCGTTCATGGCGCCGGCGCTGGTGCCGCTGACCGCCTCGATGTGAAGCCGATCGTCCTCGAGAAGCTGGTCGAGGACGCCCCAGGTAAAGGCGCCGTGCGAGCCGCCGCCCTGCAAGGCGAGTTTGATCGTTTTCTTGGTCCGCCTATTCATCCAATCCTCCGAAACCCGACCTTGCTCGACGACGCATATCTCGGAAGCGACGAGCTCGGCGCAGGCCGCCCCGCGTACCGGGCACTCGCAGCTTCCTCCGGTTTTCCCGTTTCTGTCGGCGTCCGACGCCGCGCAGGGCAGTGCGACCTGAGGCGTATCAATCCGCGAATGTGGTCGCTGGGCCGGAACGTCGGCCTATCAGCGCAAACCGTCAGCGCGCCGTCAACCCGAAAGCTGCAGGCCCGGTGGCGATTCCGGCGCCCCGATGAACCCTGAACCTAAAGACGCCGACTGCCGCTGTCTTGGGCTTCGACACTCGCCTATTTTCCCGGCGCGGTTCAGGGAGGCTGACGCTCATGGCTGCCTTGATCGCGTTGCCCATGATGCCGTCCGGTCTCTTCTGGTCGAAGCCCAGCGGCTATCTGGGGATTGTCGGCAAAAGCTTGTTACGAGGTGAGCCGTGTTCTCCTGCGCACCAGGTGATACAGCAACATCGTCCGGTCATGCCGGCTGCCTCTGCCACAGGCCGGAATTACACTCTCTGACACGGCGGATCAGCGCGGATCTTTCCCGACGCGGCTTTGTCGCCGCGATGGCCGCCTCGCTTGCGTTGCTCGGCCTGCCCAAACCCATCGGCGCGCAGCCGCTGCCCGTGCAACCGGCGCGGCCTATCCTGTTCACGAATTTCCGGCTGTTCGACGGCACATCCGGCACCTTGCGCGACGGGCTCCGTGTGCTCGTCGAGGGCAATCTGATCAAGGCGCGTGGCGGGGGGCAACCCAGCTGCACCGGACGGCGCGCAAGTGATCGATTGCGGGGGCCGGGTTCTTATGCCGGGCCTGATCGACGCGCACTGGCATTCGATATTTGCCGCACTCCCGCTCCCGACTTTGTTGTCCGCGGATGTCGGATACATCTATCTGGCCGCCAGCGCGGAGGCCGAGCGCACCTTGATGCGCGGCTTCACCACGGTCCGGGATGTCGGCGGTCCTGCCTTCGCGCTGAAGCAGGCGATCGACGAAGGTCTGGTGCCGGGCCCCCGCATTTATCCGTCCGGCGCCATGATAACCGCCACCGGCGGCCATGGTGACCTGCGTCCATTGTCCGATCTGCCGAGTGTCGGCGGCACGCTTAGCCGAATGGAGCAGACTGGCGGCAGCATAATTGCCGATAGTCCGGATCAGGTCCGAAAGCGTGTGCGCGAGCAACTCCTGCAGGGTGCTTCGCAGATCAAGCTCGTGGCAAGCGGTGGCGTATCGTCGCCGCGCAGCCCGTTGCACGCCGCCACATTCACCGAACCCGAACTGCGCGCGGCGGTAGAAGCCGCCGAAGACTGGGGCACCTACGTCACGGCGCACGCTTATCCGCCGGCCCCGATCCGGCGGGCGATCGCCGCGGGGGTCACGTGCATCGAACACGGTCATTTAATGGACGAAGCAACCGCCAAGCTGATGGCGGAGAAGGGCATATGGTTGAGCATTCAACCATTCGTCGGAGATGACGACTCGATTTGTCTGACCGGCCAGAGTCGGGTTGACCAGCTTCAGGTTCTCGCCGGCACGGATAAGGCATATACGTTGGCGAAACACTACAAGATCAAAACGGCATTTGGTTCGGATTTACTGTTCTCTGGAACGCTGACAATGCGCCAGGGCACGATGTTGACCCATCTGACCCGTTGGTACACCGCGTCCGAAACTTTGCAGATGGCAACCGCCATTAATGCCGAGCTGCTTAGCTTATCCGGTCCCCGCAATCCTTATCCGGGAATGTTGGGGGTCGTCAGAGATGGCGCTCTTGCCGACCTGTTGGTCGTCGACGGCGACCCCATTGAGAACATCAATCTTATAGAGAACCCCGCGAAGAACTTCGTCATCATCATGAAGGACGGAAAGATCTATAAGGATGCACTCAATCCATGAAGTCCCGGCGAACACCGATCGTGCGCGGTAATTGCGATCCTGACCTGACCTGTTTTTTCTACGTCACTGATCGCAGTTGCTGTGCCTGCTCACTCTGCCGCGGCTTAAGTTCATAGGAGTATTGTGAAATGATCGATCTCGGTAAGGCCAGAAAACACATCGACCAGTGCTGGGGAGACGAGATCGTCCCGACCCTGGCCGAATACATCAAGATTCCGAACAAATCGCCGGCCTTCGATCCCGATTGGGCGGCGCACGGCTATATGGAGGAGGCCGTTTCGCATGTTCGAGCGCTGGGCGCGGGCAAAGCTGCCTTCGCTGCCGGGCGCGACCCTGGAGGTCGTCAGGCTCCCCGGGCGCACCCCGGTCATCCTCATCGACGTCCCCGGCGAGGGCGAGGACACCGTGCTGCTCTATGGCCATCTCGACAAGCAGCCGGAAATGAAGGGCTGGACCGAGGGCTTTGGTCCGTGGATTCCGCGGCTTGAGGGCGACAAGCTTTACGGCCGCGGCGGGGCGGATGACGGCTATGCGATGTTCGGCGCGCTGAGCGCCTTGTTGGCGCTGCGCGAGCAGGGCGTCCCGCATGCGCGCTGCGTGATCCTGATCGAGGCCTGCGAGGAGTTCAGGCAGCTACGACCTGCCCTACTATGTCGATCATCTGGCAGGGCGGCTTGGCAACCCGTCGCTGGTGGTTTGCCTCAATTCCGGCTGCGGCAATTACGACCAGCTGTGGCTGACGACTTCATTGCGCGGCATGACCGCCGGCACGCTCGACGTCCGGGTGCTCGATGAAGGCGTGCATTCGGGCGACGCCTCGGGGGTGGTGCCATCGAGTTTCCGCATCGTGCGGCAGCTGTTGTCACGGCTCGAAGACGAGGCGACAGGCGCAGTACGGCCATCCGAGCTCTATGCCCAGATCCCGGCCGAACGGGTAGCTCAGGCGCGCGATGCCGCGGCGGCGCTCGGCGACGCCGTCTACACCAAGTTTCCATTTATGCCGGGCATGGCGCCGGCCGCCGATGACCTGACCGAGCTGGTCCTGAACCGCACCTGGCGGCCGCAACTGGCGGTCATTGGCATCGATGGCCTGCCAAGCCCGGGCGACGCCGGCAACGTGCTGCTGCCCTTTACACGGACGCAACTCAGCCTAAGGCTGCCGCCGACTCTGGACGGCGAGGGCGCTGGCGCCAGGCTGCGCGCGCTGCTCGAAAAAGACCCGCCCTATGGCGCGCATGTCGCATTCGATCTCGGGTCGAGCGCTACCGGCTGGAATGCGCCGCCGCTGGCGCCGTGGCTCGAACAATCCCTGGCGCGCGCGTCGCAGGCCGCGTTCGGGGCGCCGCCAGCCTATATGGGCGAGGGCGGCACCATCCCGTTCATGGCGATGCTCGGGGCAGAAATTTCCGCAAGCGCAGTTCGTCGTCACCGGTGTGCTCGGCCCGCACTCAAATGCGCACGGCCCGAACGAATTCCTGCACATCCCGACCGGCCAGCGCGTCACCGCCGTCATCGCCCAGGTCCTCGCCGACCATCACGCCCGCCCCGCCGCGGCATAGGTGCTGCGCATAGGCTGGGCGATTTCGATTGCCGAAGCGGGACAAACGCGGTGATCCTGAGTTCACATTCAGGCCGATGGCGATGTCGGTAACCGATGGGAAATCTGCCAATGAAACGCCTCTTGTTGGCTAGTGCTGTGGCTTGTTTGCTGACCGCTCAAACCGCCAATGCCAAAGGCTGTCTCGAAGGTGCAGCCTTGGGTGGCGTCGCAGGACATATGGCCCACCACACGTTCCTTGGTATTTTTGGCGGGTGCGCCGGTGGAATGTATGTACACCATTTATATTCCAAGTGGAAGAAAGCGCATCCTGACGGTACGATGAATGATTTTGTCTCGGAAAACAAAGACCATCTGCCGGCAGGATGGGCAGAGCGTTTGAGCACTGTGGGCGACAGTAGTAATCTTCGAGCGCAATAAACGGGGCCATGCTGCCGGATCGGCAGGTTCGCGGCAGCCAGGGTCGATGGCTATGCTGACCACTGCACTGGGTCTCCTTGTCCAGGCGACGTGCGCGATGACATTCTCGGCGGCGCGATGCTGACCAAAGACATTCTCTTCGGCATGAACCTCCTGACCCTGGTGGGCTTGCTGATGACCGGGTTCGGCCTCACCCTGCGCCGATCGGCACGAGCCGGGTTGCCCTTCTGCGTCGGCTTCATGGGGGTCGGAACGGTTCTGGTGCTAGTCGGGCTGTACGCGAGCGGCTGGCCGCACTAAAGCCCCTTCAATGGTCGTAGGATCGACCGACATTTCGCTAATCTCAGGATGAAGGTCGGCTGATCGTGCGGCGCCTCGATTGCCGGCATCAGGTCGAGCCCGATCCCGCGCAGATGGCCGAGCGCTACGGTACTGAGGCGACTATCTCGGATCGCATCAGCATGTTGTGCGCTCACAGGCCGGCAGCCGGCAATATATCTGACGTGTGACCAATTTGGGTCTTTGCCGCGCCCTAATGGAACGAACTAAGTCATGAGATGTTCGGAGCTCTATGCGATGGACTAAAAGGCAAAAGGAAAAGATACTTACCCGCGTTCTTGGCACCGCGACGCTCGCCATTATTGCCATCGGGGCCCTCGTGGCTGTGGCCTCGATTATTCATTTCCGAGGGTGACTGGGACCCGACCGAGATGGCGGAGCGCTACGGCGCCGATCAGGGGGATTTGGACGAAGCAACCGCCGTCTTCGCCGCTTCTGCGATCGCGGTTTTGTCGGCGTCGGTCAGCGCCGTCGAGACAGGACATTCCGGGCTGGTGATGCGCTTCGCCAGCGCGGGCATTTCGGCGCCGGTTTCGAGCGAAGCGATTCGGACGCACAGCAGCCCGCGCAGCACGTAAATCCGATCAGGTTCATTGGAGCAGACGAGGCCGCCGAGGATTGCGGCGAGAGCCTTGGCATAGGCGCCCTGATCGACCTTTGCGGCCTCGATCATTTTCTTCCACTCTTTGACGGTGTCCGGCGGGTCGGCCGCGGGATCGCAGGAGGCGAGCGCGGTATCCCCGACCTTCTGCCGCGCGCAATCGAGGATCGCCACCCGTTCGAGAGCACGGTCACGGTCCTGACCTTCCGGGACCGCCCGCTCGATCGATCGGCGCAGCTCAGCATAGGTCGCATCCGTCCACGCCAGCGTCGCGAACAACGCATCTCGGGCTCCAATCCGGGGATCCCGGTGGGGCGAAAAGATCTTTCGCTACGGAATTGCTCAGTTGCGCACGCCAGAGACCCGCGCCGTCGAGCGACGCGCCCTGGAGCTGCGCATCGTCGAGCGACGCGCCCTGGAGCTGCGCCTGATCGAGCGACGCGCCCTGGAGCTGCGCACTCGTCGAGCGACGCGCCCTGAAGCTGCGCGCCGACGAGCGACGCGCCCTGGAGCTGCGCATCGTACGAGCGACGCGCCCTGGAGCTGCGCATCGTCGAGCGACGCGCCCTGGAGCTGCGCACCGTCGAGCGACGCGCCCTGGAGCTGCGCCTCGAAGAGCGACGCGCCCTGGAGCTGCGCACCGTCGAGCGACGCGCCCTGGAGCTGCGCCTCGTCGAGCGACGCGCCCTGGAGCTGCGCACTCGTCGAGCGACGCGCCCTGGAGCTGCGCACCCGACGAGCGACGCGCCCTGCAAGCTGCGCTCCTGCAAAGTCGGCCTTGTTGAGGATCGCGTCTTCAAACACCGCTCCGTTCAGATCGCGGCCGCGAAGATCGATCAGGGTCTGCTTCCACTCGACCTTTTTCGGATCGTCGATCTTCAGAGCTTCGTAAATATTGAACGCAGGCAAGACCAGCGTGTTTGAGAATAGACTTGCCCGACGGCGAGTAATTGGGTTGACGTCGCCGTCGAAGAGTCGTTCGCGGGCCCACGCCAATGCTGATTTGGCGGGAAGGTGGTCTTCCTGCCATTCGCCGGGTATCGTCGCGACGCCCCAGGCGAACAATACGACCAGCGGGGTCAGCAGGGCGCCGGCGGTCATCTTTGCGACCGTCTTCCAGGCGCGGGCGCGCCGGCGGCGGGCGCGGCTGGCGAGGATATTGCGCCAGAGCCACCAGAGCAGGCCGAGATCGAGGATCAGCGCGATGCGGATCGTCCAGGTGATCCACCGGCTGTGGTAAGGCAGGAACTGGATTTCGAGCAGCAGGTAAAGCGCGATCGGCGCGACGACGAGGGTCACCCACAGGATCGCGCCGAGCAGCAAACCGAAGGGGCCGTAGCGGTCCTCCTCCGGGGCGCCGAGGAATTGCACGAAGATGTTGCTCGGAAGCCGGCGCCGCCAAGCCTCGGAGAGTCCTTCTATCGCGTTGAACTGCGCGACCCGCCGCGCCAGCAGAACCAGATGCACGAGCGTATAGGCGTGGGTCAACAGCAGCAGCAGCGGCGCCAGAAAGAAAAAGGCGAGCAATGGCAGCTCGATGTTCAGGAACGGCAGCTTTACCGGGGCTTGCAATAACAGATCGGCATGGGTGACGGCGCCGGCGGCGATGCCGAGGTAGAACAGTACGAAGAGGTAGGAGAGCCAAAGGCCGCCGCCGATCGCGGCGGTGTCCTCGACGGCTTTGCGCGCGGTTTCGAGATCGTCTGTCGCAGCCACCTCCGCGGCGGCTGGCGATGCTTGCGCGTCTTTTGCAGCGTCCGTCGGCATTTCCCCGCCTTTGGTCGTATCGACCCCGACCGAGAAAGTCCAGCGGTGCGAACCCGAGACCTAGTGGTGCGATCCAGACAGGTGATTCCAGTCCTTCCCCCGTCGCCCCCGCGGAAGCGGGGGTCCAGAGTTGCGAACTCAGCCATTGAGCCGCCCCCTGTTCAAGCCAGGGGCAGGCTCTGGGTGCCCGCTTTCGGGCATGACGAGAACGAGGGGCGGTATCATCTGTTTGAGTTCTACCACTAGCGCATGATCGCTTTAGATTGAAGCGCCCCAGCTTTATCGCCTCCCCGGTTGACCCGGGGTTACGTCTTCATTCTCAGATGCCTGCAAAAAGACGTGGACGGCCGGATCAAGTCCGGCCGAGGGGGTGGAGAGAACGATCCCGGTTGGTCTGATCGTGCTCTAGTATCGGGCCACCCGCTCCCGAGATTGCTTCGCTGCGCTCGCAATGACACCAATAACAGCCGTCATTGCGAGGAGTGGAGCGACGAAGCAATCCATTTGGGTCCCGGGAGGACCGGGCCGCTCTTATTCCCAGGGCGTTTCGGCGGCGGCGTTGCGGCCGGAGACGCGGCCGAAGGCCAGGCATTCGCCGATGTTGCCGGTGCCTTGGTAGAGATAGCTGTAGATCGAGCCCAGTTCGCCGGCGCTGTAGAGCCTGGGGATCGGCGTGCCGTCGGGGCGCACGATCTGTCCCCGCTCGTTGCGTCGCGGGCCGCCTTGGGTGTTGAGCATCGAGGGCGACAGCTCGACCGCGTAGAACGGCCCGTCGGCGATCGGCGCCATCATCAGGGTGCGGCCGAAATCCGGGTCGTGTCCTGCGTCGCAATAGCGGTTCCAGCGGCTGACGGTGTTGGCTAAGGCGGCGGGGTCGAGCCCCACGATCGAGGCGAGAGCAGCGAGGCTGTCGGCGGTTTTGATCCAGCCCTTGGCCAGTTCGGCGCTGTTGTCCTCGCTCCAATCGTAGCGCTCGATGATTTGCGTCCAGCCGTGGCTCGGGTGCTTGTCGTAGAGCGGGCCGGCGGAGAACAGCGTGTGATCGCAGATCAGAAACATCGGGCACGGGGTGGAGAGCGGCAGCCAGCGGCCGTTTACCGGGATTTTCCCGTGGCGGGTCTTGAACTTTTCGTCGGTAAAGCGTCTGGCGTCCGGGCCCACCACGATCATGCCGCCCGGCGTTTCCTTGCTGTAGTGCAACGCCTGCATCGAAAACGACGTCCGGACTTCCGGGACTTTCAGGGCCATCGACGGGCCCGCGTAGTTGTTCATGTGCCAAAGATCGGCGCCGACCGACATCGCCATCGTGATGCCGTCGCCTTCGTTGTAGGGCGAGCCGGAGGTGTAGCAATAGGGGATGCCGGGAAGGTAATTGCGGATCATCTCCTGGTTGTTTTCGAAGCCTCCGCAGGTCAGCACCACCCCTTTGCGCGCCTTGACGTCGATCGATTTATTGCCTTGCCGGGCGCGCACCCCGAGAATTTCCTTGGTGATGTCGTGCTGGATCAGTTCTCGACCCGGCGTTTCATAGAGAACTGGAGATCGGGCGTTCCTTGACCAGGCGCTCGAACAGTTTCCAGGTGTAGGAATAGCCGTAGGTCGGGCCCATCGTGGAATTTGTGCACACAGGCCGAGCCGGGCAGGTCCGGGAATTCGATCCCGACCGGCGGATGCTGGTGCTCTTGCGGGTCGCCGCCGAGGCTTTCGAGCCACGCATTGTTCCGGCACATCTCCTGCGCCCACACCTGCACCATCGCCTCCGGCACGGTGTAGGGGCCGCACAGCGCGGTCAGATAGGCGGCGGCTTGTTCGGCCGACGACGTATTCAGATAGCCTTGGCCCGCGACCCGGGTGTTGCCGCCTTCCTCGCCTTCGGGCGCTTTTTCCAGGATGACGACCTTGGCGCCCAGCTCGTGGGCGGTGACCGAGGCGGCCACGCCCGCCGCCCCGAACCCGACGACGACGACATCTGCTTCTACGTTCCAATCATGAGGCACTGAAGGTTGGTCCTTCATCGCGTATTCCTGCTCGAGGAGGTCATCGGGTAATCGCGCAGGGTGGGGTTAGCGTTGGCTCTACCCGCCCTGCGCTTTGAAGGCGGGCGAGGGGTGGTTTGACTCATCTTCGTGCGAAGCGCCACATTGCTTGTGCACGATAGCGCGATCGGGGAGGGCGGAAGCTATGCCGATATTCGATGCCCAGGTTCACGCCTATGAACGCAACCATCCGGGCCGGCCCTGGGTCGGCACTTTGTACGGGCCGGCGGAGGTCACCGGCGACCAGATGGTGGCGGCGATGGACGCGGTCGGCGTCGACGGCGCGGTGTTGGTCTCGCCGTTCAGCATGTACCGCTACGACGCCAGCTATGCCAAAGAGGTTTACGCGGCGCATCCCAGCCGGTTCAGGCTGGTCAAGCCGGTCGATCCGACCGATCCCGCGGTGGCCGATACGATCGCCGATTGGGCGGCGACCGAGGGCACGGTCGGCATCCGGGTCTTCTTGAGAGACGACGTTTCGACCGACCCTGCCGACCCTGATATCAACCGGGCTCTGGCCGTCGCGGCGCGGCATTCCCTGCCGGTCAACGTAGCGTGTACCGGGCGTCTCGAACAGGCCGGCCAGCTGGCGGCGCGAAACCCCAACACGCAGCTGGTGATCGATCACCTCGGGCTGGCACAACCGCACGAGCCGCCGGCGCCCGCGGAGCCATTCGCCGATTTGCCAAAGCTGCTGGCCCTGGCGGCCTGCGACAACGTCGCGGTGAAAATCAGCGGCGCCTGCACCTTGTCGCATGAGCCGTTCCCCTACAAGGATTTGTGGGACCCGCTCGGCCGCATCTTCGACGCCTTTGGCTTTGGCCGCTGCCTGTGGGGCACCGACTGGACGCGCGCGGTCGGCATGTTGACCTACAAGCAAGGCGTGGACGCGTTTCGCGTTACCGACCGCCTGTCCGACAGCGAGCGGGCCGCGCTGATGGGTGAGACCTTGGCGCGGGTGTATGGCTGGTCGTCGGCAAAAGCCTAATCGTCGGCGGCTGCCGCCGCCACCGGCTGCCGGCGCGGGCCGCGGATCAGCAGCAACAACGGCAAGGAGGCGAGGATGACCATCAGCATCAGCGCGAAATCGTCATTATAGGCGATCATCGCGGCCTGCCGGGTGACCTCCTGATTGAGCGCGGCGATCCCCGAGGGGTCGTCAGACTGAACGGTGCGGACAGGTAGGGCGCATGGGCCAGCGGGTTGTCCGGGCGCAGATTCTCGACCAGATGGGAATGGACGATCTGGGTGTTCTGGGTGAGCTGGGTTTCAAGGATGGCGATGCCGATGCTGCCGCCGAGCATCCGCATCAGGGCGCGCAGCGCGGTACCCTGGGTCAGGAGGTGGGGCGGCAGGCCGGAGAGCGCCAAGAGGTTGAGCGGCACAAAGGTGCAGCCGAGCCCGAAACCCTGCGCGAACCCGGCGAACAGGATCGGCCCGGAGCCCATGTAGAGAGAATATCCGGTCATCTGCCACAGCGAGGCCGCGGTGATCAGGAAACCCGACCAAGATGAACAAGCGATTGTCGACCCGGTCGATGATTCGGGCGACAAGGAACATCGCCAGCATCGTGCCGAAGCCGCGCGGCGCCATCATCCACCCGGCGTCGAACACCGGGTAATTCATCAGCACCTGCATCATCGACGGCATAAGGGCCAAGGTGCCGCTGAGGATCATGCCGACCCCGAACATCAGCAAACTGCCGGCGACAAAATTCGGGCTTTTGAGCAGCTCGCGATTTAGGAACGAGCGCTCGCCCGCGGTCATCGTGTGGACGATCAACAGGTAAAAGCACAATCCCGCGATCGTCGCCTCGACCCAGATTTCAGGCGAGCGGAACCAGTCCTGGAGCTGGCCGCGGTCGAGCATTAATTGCAGCGCGCCGACGGCGATGCTCAGCATGGCAAAGCCGAACATGTCGAACGGCTCGCGCCGCATCGTGCGGGACTGGCGAATCCACAAGAAGATGCCGAGGGCGCACAACGCCCCGACCGGCAGGTTGATATAAAAGCACCATCGCCAATCGAGGTTCTCGGTCAGCCAGCCTCCGAGGGTCGGGCCGATGATCGGCCCCATCATCGCGCCGGTGCTGAAGATCGCCATCGCGTAGCCGTGGCGCTCGCGCGGATAGATCGTGAACAGGGTCGCCTGCCCGAGCGGCACCAGCCCGGCGCTGAAGACGCCTTGCAGCAGGCGAAAGACCACGAGCTGATCCAGGCTCGTCGCCGCGCCGCACAACGCCGAGGCAAACGTGAACCCGATGACCGAGCCGAGAAAGATGTACTTGACGCCAAAGTGACCGGCGAGCCACCCGGTCAGCGGCATCGTGATCGCCGAGGACACGATGTAGGAGGTCAAGACCCACGAGATCTGGTCCTGCGCCGCCGACATGCTGCCCTGGATATGCGGCAGCGCGACATTGACGATCGTGGTGTCGAGCCCCTGCATGACGCAGGCGCAGATGATCGTCGCGGTTATCGCCCCACGATTGGCGACCGGCGGCGCGGTTTCTCCCCTCACCGCCGGCGCCCTGGCAGTGATCGCCGCCCGACGCGGCGCCCTGGCATCGGCGGCGGTGAGTCCGCCGGACGCGGCTCCAGCGGCAAGGGCGACAGCAGCAATGAAAAGAGGCTGGTAATCATCCTCGGCTCGAAGTCATTTATACAGATAAAGATCGTGCCCTGTCGCGCGGTCTCGACATGGCGGGTGCCCATCGCCGACCCTTCGATCCATGCGTGCTAAATGCGGCGTAAAGGGCTGGCGCCGGAAATACCGGCAGCTTTACCGGGAGGGGGAGGAGCCAAGCATGCGCGTAAGACGGCTGGTCGATGGCCCGATCATTTCGCCGGATCTGCATCCCAGCATCGGCCGTGAACATCCAGGGCCCGTCGCTGATCAGGGCGCCCGACTGGATCGAGGGCCGGCGTGGCGACTATTACCTCTATTTCGCCGATCACAAGGGCCGCTACATACGGCTCGCCTACGCGGATCAGCTGGCCGGACCCTGGACGATTTATCCGCCCGGCAGCTTGCAGCTCGAACAATCGGGTTTCCTGACCGAACCGCCGAAGGTCACGCCGGAGCAGTTCGCGCTACTCGAGGCCCGGTGGAAGCAAAGCGGCGTCGAGATGTCCCACGATCTGCTCGCGGAGGTCACGACCCCGCACATCGCCTCGCCGGATGTGCATGTCGATTCAGCCGAACGGCAGATCGTCATGTATTTCCACGGCCTCGACGATGTCGGGACGCAGGTCACGCGTGTCGCCACATCGCGCAACGGCATCGACTTCGCTGCGCAGCCCGAGATTCTCGGGCGCTCCTACATGCGCGCCTTCAAGCATGACGGCATGATTTATGTGTTGGCCATGCCCGGGCAGCTCTATCGCTCGAAGGATGGCTTTCACGCCTTCGAACCGGGTCCGACTTTGTTCAACCCCCGCATGCGCCACTCAGCCTTGTTGAAGCGCGGCGGCGAGCTTTGGGTTTTCTGGACGCAGGTCGGCGATGTGCCCGAACGAATTCTGGTTAGTCGCATCGATCTTTCCGGCGATTGGCATAGCTGGAAGGAAAGCGCGGCCATCGAGCTGCTTCGGCCTGAGCGGAGCTGGGAGGGCGCGGACGCGCCGCTGATCCCATCGGTGCGCAGCACCGCTTACGGGCAGGTGAACCAGCTGCGCGATCCCGCCATCTTCGAAGACAACGGTCGGGTCTACCTGCTTTACGCAGTGGCTGGAGAAAGCGGGATCGCCATCGCCGAAGTGTTTCTGGACGAATAGTTGGGAGCGCGGCGCGCGTCCGCGCCGGTCGAGGGCCCCTTCGAGGCGCCGCGCGGCGGTCTTGACCGGCCAAGTTTGCCCCGCTGGCAAACCCGGCAAAATCGCCTTACTTTCATCAATGACGAGCGCGAGCTCTGTTCGTCTCGGTGATCGGTTCAGCAATCAAATAATACGTAATCCAACGGTTTAAGTCACTGCCCAACCCCTTAAGCATGCCGGCTGTAACTCATTAAACCGCAGGGAGCATAGAGATGGCATCATCGCCGAAGCTCATTCATGCCTGGGTGCTGGTGCTCGCGGTCGGTCTGGTAGCCGCCGCGCCGACGAACGCAGCGCAGGAGTTAAGCAACGCCCAGCGGAAGGACAGAGCGAAGCACCTGATCGACGCGTCCGCGTCCGGCAATCTCCCCTCGGTTAAATTGCAGCTCGCTGCGGGGGCCGATGTGAACGCCAAGCGAGCCGATGGCGCCACGGCGTTGATAGCTGCCGCGCAGGAGGGCCACCCGCAGGTGGTGGAGGCCTTGCTCGCCGCGAAAGCAGATGTCAACACCAACCCCGCCAACGGTGGCACGGCGTTGTTCCTGGCCTCGGAGCACGGTCATCTGGAGGTGGTGCGGGCCTTGCTCGCGGCGCGGGCCGATGTCAACGCCAAGGTGGACAATGGCGCCGCGACGGGCGTCACGGCGTTGTGGGTTGCCTCGGGGCAGGGCCACCTGGAGGTGGTGCGGGCCTTGCTTGCCGCGCAGGCCGATCCGAACGCCAAAACGGCCAAGGGCGCCACGGCGTTGATGGCTGCCTCGCGAGAGGGCCACCTGGAGGTGGTGCAGACGTTGCTCGCTGCAAAGGCCGACGTGAACGCCAAAGCGACCGATGGCGCTACGGCATTGATGATCGCCTCACAGCAAGGCCACGGCGAAGTGGCGGAATTCCTCCGCCAGCACGCCGGCCCTTGACCGATCAACTCAACCGTCCTCGGCAAAGTACAGGCGCGAACCCCGTTCATCCCGGTTGGGCTGGCTTTGAGCAACTAAATCATGAACGAATCCAATCGCCGATGTCGCTCCCGCCAACCCTTACTACCCGCCCGATGTTAGGCGGCTTTGGCGGCGGGGCCTCGGGCAGTCGAATTCGCGGGCGGCGCGGCGGATCAGGTCGGCGCCGCGCTCGGCGATCATGATCGTCGGCGCGTTGGTATTGGTCGAGGTCACCGTCGGCATCACCGAGGCGTCGATCACCCGCAGGCCTTCGAGCCCGTGGACGCGCAGCTGATCGTCGACCACCGCCATCTGGTCGCTGCCCATCTTGCAGGTGCAGGTCGCGTGATAGACGGTCGAGCCTTTTTGCCGGGCATAATCGAGCAATTCGTCGTCGGTCTCGACAACAGCGCCGGGGAGGATTTCGGCGCCGCAATATTTGGCCAGCGCCGGGGCGGCGAACAGCCGCCGAACGAATCTGAGGCCGCCGACAATGGCGCGGCGGTCGGTCTGCTCGCTCAGATAACGGGGGTTGATCGCCGGCGCTTCTCTTGGGTCATTGGATTTGGCCTCGACATAGCCGCGCGATAATGGCCGCATCTGCCAAGCCCCGGCGGTGATGCCGGGAAAATCGTCGAGCTCGCCGATCTGACCGTCCTTGAAGCTGCCGGGTGCGATGCTGCACTGCACGTCGGGGGTCGCCGATTCCTCCAGCACCTTGACCGAGGCCGCGGCCAATGAGGCGCTGTAGGTCAGGATGCCCTTGCCGGTGACCAGGTAGCGCAGGATCTCGCCGGCCAGCGCCACGCCGCGCGAGCGCTCGTTGACGGTCGGCATGCCCGACACCGGGTAGCTGATACGGACGATGTAGTGGTCCTGAAGGTTCTGCCCGACCCCCGGCAATGCGTGGTGGACCGGGATGCCGACGCGGGAGAGATGCTCGGGCGCGCCGACCCCGGACAATTGCAGGATATGCGGCGAGTTGACCGCGCCGGCGGAGAGGATCACCTCATGCCCGGCATCGGCACGCTGCACGGCGCCGCCGCGCTCGTATTCGACGCCGATCGCGCGGGCGCCGTCGAACAGGATGCGGCGCACCAACGCTTTGGTCACGACTTCGAGGTTGGACCGCTTCGTCGCCGGGCGCAGATAGGTGCGCGCGGTGCTGCCGCGCCATCGGCCGCCGCGGGTCTGCTGGCACCAGCCGATGCTGTCGCCGGCGCCGGCGGGCAGGTCGTTCACGTCCTCGCGGTATTCGAGGCCGATCTCGCGGCCCGCCTCGATTACCGCCGCGCACAGCGGCGACCGGTCCATCTTAGAGGTAAAGAGCGGGCCGCCTTTGCCGCGGATTTCGGTTTCATCCCCCTCCCAGTTCTCGGCCTGCCTGAAATAGGGCAGCACATCGTCCCAACCCCAGCCGCGGTTGCCGAGCTGCGCCCAGTGGTCGAAATCCTCGGGCTGGCCGCGGACATAGATCAGCCCGTTGATCGAGCGACGACCCGCCGAGCACGCGCCCGCGCGGATAGAGGATCGCGCGCCCGGCGGTGCCGGGGTCGGGCTCGGCGTGATAGCCCCAGGTCAAGGTCGGGTGATCGAGCATTTTCATAAAGCCGGCGGGGACGTGGATGTACGGGCTCCAGTCGCGCCCGCCGGCCTCGATCAGCAAGACCCTGATATTCGGGTCCTCGGTCAGGCGGTTGGCGAGAACGCAGCCCGCCGATCCGGCGCCGATGATCACGTAATCAGCCTTCATTTCTTCCTCCCGTTTGGCGGCCCGACTGGCGCATGTTGATCGGATTGCCGTCATCACCCAGGGATGTTTTGCTAGGCTATCGAGAGTGATGGCCGCCGGCAATCGGGCCGCGAGCGCGTCGGCCGGCATGCCGGTTTGCTTGACAGCGAGCCGATGGCGAGGGACGAAGACCGACGCGCGTCAATGAATCGACGATGGAGGAGGCGATGAAGGCGGTGCTGTTCGCGGCGCATGGCGGGCCGGAGATGCTGCGGCTGGGCGAGGCGCCGGACCCGGTTGCCGGTCCGGGCGAGGTCGTCGTCGATGTACACGCGGCCAGCATCAACGCGGCCGATTACAAGGTGCGGCTCGGCGGGGGCGGGTACAGCAACCTCAAACTGCCGCATATTCTCGGGCGCGACTTTTCCGGGGTGGTCAGCGCGGTCGGGCCGGGCGTGACCGATTTCAAAGTCGGCGATCCGGTGTTCGGGGTTACCGATCAGGGGATCGAGGGCTGCTATGCCGAAAAGCTCGCGATCAAGGCCGCGATCATCGCCAAAAAGCCCGATCGGCTCGGCCATGCCGAGGCGGCGGCGATGGGGCTGACCAGCCTGACCGCGTTGTGGGCGGTCGAGGACACGGCCAAGCTCAAAGCCGGCGAGACCATCCTGATCCAGGGCGGCGCCGGCGGCGTGGCCGGGTTCGCGATCCAGCTGGCCAAGCATCTGGGCGCCACCGTGATCACCACCGCCAGCGCGCGCAACCACGATTACGTCAAGAGCCTCGGCGCCGATCGGGCGATCGACTACAACACGCAGGATTTCACCAAGGCGGCGGGCGATTGCGACGTCGTGTTCGACACCGTCGGCGGCGAAGTGCAGGTGCGCTCCTACGACGTGTTGAAGCCGGGCGGGCGGCTGGTGTGGATCGCGGCCGCGCCGGCGGGGTTTCAGCCGAGCCGCAAGGACGTGCAGGTGTTGCGCCCGAATGTCGCCCGCGACCGCGCGCATCTCGAACGCATGCTGGCGCTCTACGAACAGGGCGCGGTGTGGCCGCCCGAGATCACCCGCTATAAGCTCGCCGACGCGGCCGAGGCGCACCGGGTCAGCGAGGGGCGCCACCTGCAGGGCAAGCTGGTGCTCGAAGTACGCTGACTGGCGGTACAAGGAACGCCTTAGTTCGTCGTTCCCGCGAAAGCGGGAAGCCAGGGATCAGGATCCGCACGGTTGCCCTGGACCCCCGCTTTCGCGGGGGCGACGAACGGAGATAGATCGGCAATTTTTTGTTACAATGGAGGAGAGACAAATGGCAGGCAACGGACAAAAGGTTATCGACCTCGACAAGCAGCGCATGGACGCGATGGCGAAAAAGGACCTCGCCGCGCTGAACACGCTGATTTCCGACGATCTCGTCTACACCCACTCGAGCGCACGGCTCGATACCAAGAAGAGCCTGATCGGCAACATGGAGTCCGGAGGGACGGTCTACACCTCGGTCGTGCCGTCCGACGTCAAGGCGCAAGACCTCGGCGATACCGTGGTGCTGACCGGATCGTGCAAAATCAGCGTCATGTCGCAAGGCCGTCCCAATAGCTTCGGCGTCCGCTTCACCGACGTCTGGGCCAACAAGGGCGGCCAGTGGCAGATGGTGACCTGGCAATCGACCCGCACGCCGGATTAGGCCTGGGCCAGTTCGCCAAGCGCTTTGACCCGTACTCGGCCCTCGCCCCGCAATCGGGGTGAGGGCCGGTCACGTTCAGGCCGAGCGGATTTTCCAGGGAGGAAGCGATATGGCAGACAAAATTCGGCTGGGCCTGATCGGCGCCAGCGTCAGGGGCACCTGGTCGTCCCGTTCCCACCTGCCGGCGGTGCAGGCCAGTTCGGAAGTGGAGCTGACGGCGGTCTGCACCACCAGAGCCGACAGCGCCGAGGCGGCGCGCCAGGCTTGGGGCGCCCGGTTGGCCTTTGACGACTACCACAAGATGGTCGCCTCGCCGGAGATCGACGCGGTTGCCGTCGTCGTGCGCGTGCCGTCGCACTACGCGCCGACCAAGGCCGCGCTCGAGGCGGGCAAGCACGTCTATTGCGAATGGCCGCTCGGGCGGACGACAGCGGAGGCGGTGGAACTGGCGGCATTGGCCAAGGCCAAGGGGCTGGTTACCGCGGTCGGGCTGCAGGCCCGCGTCAATCCCGCCGTGATGCATATGAAGGAACTGGTCGAAGCCGGCTATGTCGGCGAGGTGATGGCCGTTCATGTCAGCCTGATGCGCGAGGGCGTGTTGACCCGGCCGTCGAACCGCACCTGGCAGCGCGACGCCGAGCTCGGCGCCAATACCCTGACCATCGCCAACGGTCACACGGTTGACGCAATGCGCTTTGTCACCGGCGATTTCCGTCGGTTGTCCGCGGTCGTGGCGACCCAGGCCAAGCAGTGGCTCGACACCGGCGCCAACGCCTGGCTCGACGTAACCTCGCCCGACAACGTGCTGGTAAGCGGCAGGTTGGCGAATGGCGCAGTGGCCTCGGTCCATATCGGCGCCATTCCATTCGCCGGCAGCGGCTATCGCATGGAAATCTACGGCCGCGACGGGACCTTGGTCGTATCCGGCGAGGATTCGCCGCAGTTGAGCAAGGTCTCCTTGCACGGGGCGAAGGGCGGCAACAAGCTGGCGCTGATCCCGGTGCCGGAGCGCTTTACTGTAACCGCGCCGGCCACGCCGTCGGGCGAAGCCTTCAATGTCGGGCAGATGTACACGCTGTTCGCGCGCGCCATTCGTGACCGCGCAAGCCATCACCCGGATTTCGAGACCGCGGTCGACTTGCACCGCCTGGTCGACGCGATCAAACAGGCGTCGGACAACGGCCGCGAAGCGACGTTCTAATCCGACGCAGTTTCAACGGGAACAAGATGAGCCCTGATGCCGCGGCTGGTGACGAAAGGTTTGACGTAGCCTATCTGGTGCTGAGCGGCACGACGACAGCGGCGCGCGGTCCCGAGCTTCTGCGTGGCCTGGTCGGGCTCGGCTTTGCGACGATCATCGCGATCCCGACACCGAACGCTTCGCGGGTGATCGCGCCGCGCGAGCTTGCGGATGTCGAGGGGGTGCAGGTCGTCGAATCGTACTTCGATCTGGCGATCCGCCCGCGGCCGCCGCGCGGGGTGGTGCTGTTCGCGCCGTGCAGCTTCAACTCGCTGAACAAGCTCGCCCACGGCATCGCCGACAGCCTGGCGCTATCGGTGGTTGCCGAGGCCATCGGGCGAGGCACGCCGGTGATCGTCGGCCCATCCCTGAACGCGCCGCTGCTGAACCACCCGCAGGCTCAGGCATCGCTGAAAACGCTGCCGAGCTGGGGTGTGACCATCGTCCCGCCGGTCGACGAGGGGGAGGGGCCGCGCCTCGCCCCGTCCCTCGCGTTGCTCGACGCCGTTCGCCCCTACGTCGGTCGTAGCTGACGCCGCCGCAGAGAGCCCGGCGCCGCGTCTCAGCGGGCAGGGAGGGCCAATCCTGCCAGACGAGCGCGCGACGCCGGTTTGTCGAGGTTATCGATGCGCGTGGGCGCGGTGGTGCGCTCCGTGAACGGCGTGCCAAGCCGTGCGGCCGTGGCGCCGAGAGCGATAGCTCTGCTGGCCATTGTGCAGGCGCGCCGTAACCTGCGTCCATTGTCCGGTTGTCGGGGTCGTAGATCCCGAGATATCCGCCGGGCGTCAACGTCGGCGCGGCACCGGTAAGTTTTCCGCAGAAATCGTATTTGGTATCTTTGGATTCGAAGAAATACGCCGGGGTCACAAAATCGCTGACCAGCACACCGTTTTTCATATAGGCGACGCTGTCGTCCTCCACTGCATCGCATACTTCCCGGATGCATTGGCGACCGTCCGGCAAGTTGATCAACGTCTCGGTCGTCGGATCACCGAGCATTTCTAACAGCTCGTGGGTCAGATCGACTGTCCACGAGACGCCATATCGTTGGTCGTCTGCTGCGAAGACCTTGCCCTCGATCCGGCCATGCTGGTCTAGATGATACCCGAGCGCGCCGGGCTGGTCCGAGTGATCGAGCAGGTAAAGCGGCCATATTCCCTTCGGAATTCGGTGGCCCTTACCAAGAAACTGCAGGGTAGCGTCGGCGTTCCAGATTGGTGCGAAGTCTTCGGAGACTTGCGCCTGCACTGCAGGAATCACCGCCTCGACATTCGCGTCCGACAGCACCGAGCACTGGTTGATGATAACGATTTCAGTGGCCATTAACATCTCCTGTGGCGAGACGGGCAACGATGCCGGTTGGCCGGCCAATCTCGTCGCCACGACACTGCATTCGACCGACATTGGTCCATCCGCGTTAACCTAGCTCGAGGTATCCGTTGAGGTGTGTGACCTGGCTCACACTCGAGCCAAAAAATAACATCGGCAAGCGCGGCCACGGGCGTGGGGGGTTCGGACGCCAACAGATCCTGAAACAGATATCACCGAAAATGCCCGAGGGAGCGGCGGTTCCGGGCATCAGCCAACCATTTCAGGTAGGCGAAAACCAGGACAAGGTGAGAAACTTTACGGGCGCCCAACGGGGGCGCCGCAGCCGGTAGCCCGGGAACGCGCCTGGCCCGTCCGAGTTGGTGGTTGAGAACGAGAGGTCGATGATGGACAGCAATGAACTGCGTGAGCTTCAGGCGCCGCTCAAGGAGAAATACCGCGAGGATCCCGAGCTCGGCGGTGGTGACCTTGACCGCGCGCGGCGACCTCGCCGACGGTGCGATCGCGTGCAAGGTCGAGACCGGGCGCGCCTTGGTGCAAGCGGGGCTGCATCCGGCGACCGGCGGCAGCGGGCTCGACGCCTGTTCGGGCGACATGCTGCTCGAAGCGCTGGTCGCCTGTGCCGGGGTCACCTTGAAGGCGGTGGCGACCGCGATCGACTTCAAGCTGCGGGGCGGTTCGGTCAGCGCCGAGGGCGATCTCGATTTCCGCGGCACGCTCGGGGTCGACCGCGCGGCGCCGGTCGGTTTCGGCGAAATCAGGCTCAGCTTCACGCTCGATACCGACGAGCCCGAGGATCGGCGCCAGAGCCTGTTGCGATTGACCGAGCGCTATTGCGTCGTGTTGCAGACCTTGCGCGCACCGCCGAAATTGACGGCGAGCCTTAGCGCGGGTTGACGCCACCGATCGTCGGCCGGTTCGTAGACGCGCCGCTCCTGACGCCATCGACGTCGGTCAGTGAACTCTTACAGCGAGTTCATCTGCGCGAAAGATTGCTGTCATCCCCTCTTACCATGTTCCGCTGAGCCGGAAGCATCGCAGCAGGCGAATACCCGGTCTCAATAGAGGGCTAAGAGGGTGATGGTAACGCCGGTTCCGCATGCGGGTGTTCGCCCGCATCGCAAAGCCTCAGTCGTCAGTGCCGTCCGTGACGGCACCCTGACCGATGCCGACTTCCGTGGCTGCAGATGGATCGAGGGCGATCCATCGCCGCTGCGGCCCGGCATGTTCTGCGGCTCTCCCGTGCGATCGGGCGAGAGTGGTGCGAGAAGCATCGCGGCGTCGTGTTTGGTGAAAACTCACCGGCGGAATTTCTGCCGCCGGGTTTGGCGGGGGGCTCCGCCGCGGGATGGCAGAGCCGCCGCAGTGTCGGGTTCAGCCCGGCTCCGAGCCGACACGAGCACTGAGCATGCCGGCGGATAATCCCAACCCGAACCCGTCCAGCGAGCCGATTTATCGCTCGGCCGGGATCGTCGCCCAGGTGCTCGACGAAGGAGAAAAGCCATTCCGATCAGCGCCGAGGCGGCTTCGGGTCAGATCGAAGCGGCGTTGCGGCTGCACCAGCCGCCGAGCCGAGACATTTTCATCATGATCAGCGGAATAGCGCTGGCCGCGGCCGTGACGATCGAACGCGGCGCCGCAGGCTTGACCGAACCATGAGCAAGGATCGCCGGGCGCGGCTCGCGAAATCCGGAAAGGTGATATCGGACGCGCATCACGGCTGGGCTTTTTTCATGTGGCGGTGGAACGCCCCGCATTTGGATTGGATTTGACGGGCAACCTTCCAATCTCGGGACGCGCTTCGGTCTCTCCACCCTGGTCTTTGGTTTGAGCAAACATCCTTTGACGACTTCGCAGGGAACATCAGAACTGCTGTGATCTTGAAAGCCAATAGGACAGCGCGGGCCAAGTACGCAAGCGCACGGCATAGACACACGCAAACATAGTTGACAAGCGACAATTGTCACTATATATTGTTGGATGGATGATCCGGCGGTTCCGACATCGCGGCTTGCGCCGCCTCTACGAAGACGACGACCGCCGCGAGGTCAACCCGGAGCATGCCGACAAGATCGCCCGCATGCTGGCGCGGCTCGATCAGGCGACGCGGCCGGAACAACTCGACTTGCCGGGGTTCCGCCTGCACCCGTTGAGGGGCGACCTCACCGGCTACTGGAGCATCACCGTTCGCGCGAACTGGCGGATCATCTTCCGCTTTGAGCAGGGCGACGCGACGGATGTTGATTTAGTCGATTACCACTAGCGGACACAGGAGGCAGCACCATGACGATGAAAAACCCGCCCCACCCCGGTCTTTCGGTGCGGCACGACTGCATCGAACCGCTCGACCTGACGATCACCGCAGCGGCCGAAATTTTGGGCGTGCGGCGACAGACCCTCAACAATCTGGTCAACGGCAAGAGCGGAATTTCGGCGGATATGGCAATCCGTCTCGACAAGGCATTCGGCGGCGGCGCGGAAACGTGGCTGCGGCTGCAAATGGCCTACGACCTCGCTCAGGCCCGCCAGCATGAAGGCGACATCAACGTCAAGCCAGTGACCCGGCGCAAGCTGGACGAACCGCACCCGTGACAGCGCAGGTGCGCCTACCGCCCCGCCGATGGGGTGGCTTAGATGCCCACAGACAACGAATTCATGAATAGGAGCGGCAGCGCCCCTCCTGAATAGTCGCAAAGAGAAAGGATTCTGCGGCCGACACCGGGCCGAACCAGCCAACGGCTTAACGGCCGTGCAAGTCAGTCTCAAAATGAAAGATCTGGTCGAAAACTGCCTCGAGAAGAATGGCTCAAGCGTGCATTTATCAGAGCTACAATTTTCGGTGATTCGCCGCATCAATATCCCATTGCGGTGTCGATTTGTTGCAACAGCGGGCCGCCCGTTTCGAGGCTGCGGATGTTGGCGGCGATCTCGGTCACCAGCTGGGCGACAGTCGGCCGGCGGGCGACATGCGGCATTACGGTGATTTTGGGGTGCAGCCACAACGGGCTGTCCGGCGGCAGGGGCTCGGGCCACAGCGCGTCGAGCGCCGCGTAGGACAATTGTCCCGAATCGAGCGCGCGGATCAGGTCGTCGTACACGACATGCTTGCCGCGCCCGACATTTATCAGCATCGCCCCTCTCGGCATCATCGCAAAGGTGCGGGAGCAAAAGATGCCCTCGGTTTCCCGGGTCAGCGGCAACAGGCAGACGGCGATGTCGGTCTGATTGAGAAACGGCTCGAGCTGGCCGCGGCCGTGAAAGATCGGAATTTCCTCATTCTCCCGCGGTGAGCGGACCCAGGCCGAAACCGGGAAGCCGAGCGACTTCAACACCAATGCCGGCGCTTTCGCCATCATGCCGTAGCCGAGGAACCCGACGCGCCGTTCCTCGGGCCGGACGATCCGTGTCCGGCGCCACTCGCGATTGGCCTGAGCCATCTGATAGCCGGGCATGTCGCGGTGAAAGCGCAGCACGTGCATGACGACGTATTCGGTCATCATCGGATCGCCGCCGGGCGGCTCCATCTTGCCGAGCGGGATTTCGGCAGCTTCGGGTGGTCGACGAATGCCTCGACCCCGGCCGAGCGGCTGAACATCGCTTTCAGATTGGGAAACGCGGGGAGGATGTCGAAATCGGGGGCCATGAAGGCGAGATATTCGATATCCGCCGGCTCTCCCGCATCGGGCCAAATGCGAAGCTCCAGATCGGGGAGCTTGTCGGCGACCGTGTCGCGCCATGCCTTGGCGTTGCCGATGCGGGTATCGAGACCAAAGATGAGCAGCGCCATACTTCCCCCTCAGTAGCTATAGGACGGGCTGGGTAGAGCGAAGCCTATCATCTTTGGACGGCAATGGCGGGTTTCGCCCGAGGGCTGGGCAA
>CAWJTR010000003.1:0-295503 GCA_963845735.1 uncultured Alphaproteobacteria bacterium
AGCATCGTAGAACTGGATGAAGCGGCGCCGCTTGCCGCGGGGCGGCGCCAGCTCGAAGCGTTCGCTCATGCTCGTCTCCAGTGCCATGACATGACGGCGGATCGCCACATTGGGGGCCAGGCCGAAGATCCAGTCGACCCGGTTCGCTCGACACCAGTCGAACACTTCCGGAGCCGCATAATGACTGTCGGCACGCAGCAAGATCTCGACCTGGGGCCAATGGGCCCGGATGGCGCCAACCAGGCGGCGCACAAGGCGTATCTCCAGCCCGCTCGGTCGCTTGCCCGGCCGCAGCACGGCCGTGACAAAGCGGCCCTCTGCGTCGAACACAACAACCGGCTGAAAGCCGTAATCGTCATGGTGGGCCTTGAATAGGCGGAGCTGCCGAGCGCCATGCGCCCGGTCGAACGTGTCGTCGATATCAAGCACGATGCGCTTCGGCGCCGCCCGGAACGAGCCGCAGTACTGTTCGACCGGCGCCCGGCCGAGGCGCAGCAACGCCCGCATGTCGGGCAGGTTTTCCAGCCGGGAGATCGTCGATTGCGAGCACAAATCTTCGCCCGAGGGCAGACGATCGAGGGCCAGCTTGAACATCGGGTCGCTGCGTAGCGTGTCGGCGTCGTTGCCGTCCGCGTAACCGGCGGCAATCATCAGCATGCGAAAGCCGATGATCTCCGCCAAGCGGTGCACAACCTTCTCCGCCATCCGCGGGTCCTTCAGGCAGGCCGCCAAGCGCTCGGCGACACCCAGCCGGCGTTCGATCTCGCGCAAGGCCAACAAACCGCCTTCCGAAGACAGTCGACCGCCATCAAAACGGGCGACAACGGCCTTGCCTTGGACCGGTGACAGAGCAGGAAGAAACGGCGTAGCCTCAACCATGGCGGGTGCAGCTCCGGTTTGATCCGGGGTTCAGGCTCATCACCAAAACCCTACTCCGAATCTACATCTTGCGCTACATCTGCCAGCCCACACGCATAATCCGGGCTAGGTGAATTCCTATACGGGTTCCTTCGATATAGTTATTGGTAATATGCAAGTCTGACCAAGCGGATCTCGATGCCGTTGCCGCTCAAGCCATCTGCCTCTTCATGACGGATAATATTACCCGTGATCAGGGTGCGGCGGCCGCGTTTATCAGAATTGACCTTTGGGTCAGTCCAATTTAACACGATGGCATGATGGTTACCGCGCACGGAAATAATGACATTGCTGATCACCATGTCTTGATATTGATCGTCTTCCTCGGAAGTCATTCTTCCGGTTTTCAGCTCTAGGCCACCGTTGCCACAATTGGATATTATGCCGTTGGAGACAACAAATTCAAGCGCGAAGCCGCAGATCAGATGAAGACCTTCCTGCCATAGTCTCTCATTCGGGTCTGCGCGAGCACAGTCAGTTATTACGAAATCGTTTATCACTAACCGTTCGGTAACGCGACGACCATCTCCGAAAGCAGTTTTCACGCCTCCGTACTCGCCGATACCAGTAGCTATAAGTCCATTGACAATGATGTGCCGCGGTCCGCGCGCAAGAGCCAACGCGTGATTTCGGCAATGGTCGAAGCGTATACGGTCTATGGAAAACGTTGGAGACCTCCCCGATAACGCAACCGTTGCAGCCGCCAATGAAAGTAAGATCTTGCAGTCGCACGTCACCTGCGTCCTCTGGCTCCGGCGGGTCAATGCTAAACAGCTTGTTGGGCGAGACTGGACTCGCAATATCCGCGTAGCGCAGACCAGAGAAGGTTAGGCCGCGAACGTCGGCACTGCGGGCGGCTATATGCAGGAGGTACTTCGGGTCTCCAGGTACGTCCCAAAAGAGCTCAGCAGCTTCACCGCTTATGGCACATTCTCGTCTGAGGACAAGCCCAATGGCCCGATAGCGGCCAGCGGGGAAGTGCAATGCCCCGACTGAGGGGCAGCTCAGGGCTGCGTTGAGAGCCTTGCTGTCGTCATTCGAGCCGTTTCCCATAGCACCAAACTGTCGAACCGAAAACTCCTCACCGCAGATTTCCCACCAGACACCGTCGGCGCTCTGCAACCGTCCCAAATGCGGTGGCCGCAAAGCGGCTCGACGATACGTTGCAGTCCCTCCATCCCCTGCTGAATAGAAGCCCTCCGTTGGCAGGGCGACAACATACGAAGCCATTGTGGAACCCTCGGCGTCGGCGCGACATCCAAACGATTTCTGCTGCTGCATTGGGTGTCCTTGCATTTATACAGGCGATCTCATCCGCTCCGAGAACGCGGTCGTTTCCACAATGGAACCCCGCGGCGGGGCCGGCGGCCAGTATTGTCGCGAGAATGACAGCGGCGAGCCTAATCGCAACTTATCTGAGTTTCGACGTGTAGAAATCATTGGTGGTCGCCGCCGGCCAATTCCCATGCCAGCGCGCGGCCAGGCTCGTCGGGCTTGCGGCGCCACGTCTGGCGCGCGCCGGTGCGCGTCTCGATAGTGGCCGCGTTCTCGGCGAGCATGACGAGCTTGTTGCCGTTCAGCAGCCACAAGAGCCCGGCCTGAGCGATCCGGGCGAAAGGCCGGTCGCGGTCGCAGCCGAACAGGTCGTGCGGACCCCAGCCGAGCGCCACGGCCTTCTCGGCCCAGTCGTCATCGAGGAACCGGCCGATATCGTCGATGAAGCGGCGCCACCGCCTCGTCGGCACGTCGCCGGGCGGGCGATCGGGATCGAGCTGGGCGAAGCCCTCGGCCCAGGCGTGCGGTATCTTGCCGTCATGCTCGACGATCGCGGCGCGCTCTTCCTCAGCCTCGCCCCAAGTCGTCGCGACGGCGGGATCAGCCTTCGGGACGCCCGCTGTCATGCTCGCGGCGGGACGCTCCGTGGGACAGAGTGTCCCGTTGTTGTCCCGCCTCATGTCCCGCGCGAGAACACGGCGCGCCAAGGCCTTAAGGTCTTCTGTCCCGGCCGGTGTCCCGGCATTGTCCCGATCGGGCGGGCTCTGTCCCATCGTCCCAGCCCCTAGGCCATGGGACAGTAGGGAAGCCGGATTACCGAAGGGCGCCTCAGCCATCGAGCAAGCCTTTATCCCGCGCTTGATCGCGGAGTTGGCCCACTTTGGACTTCGACATGCCCAGCTCGTCAGCCGCCTCGCGAACCGTCATTCCGCCCCGGATCGCGTCAGCAACTCGTTTCAACTCGGCGTCCGTGATCTCCGTCCGGGTCCACAAAGCGGTGCCGTCTCGTATCTCGTACCTCGCCTCAAACGACTGTGCACAGTCGCCGAAAAACCCGCGTGCCTTTTCCAACACGATCTCAAACCGTGCCCCCTGATCCGAGCGATAATCCTCCGGCCGCCGCAACCCTATGACGGTGTCCAGCACGTCTTCGCGGCGCGAGGTGCCGCGTTGCGGGCCGCCCTTCCCGTCGTGGTGTACGAAAATGATGCTGCGGCCCGCGCGGCGATGCGCTAGCGCCCAACTCTGTACAGTCAACCAGCTGTCGCCCTAGTTTTCCTTGCCGCTTCGGATCAGGGTGGAACAATTGTCGACAACGACCAGCTCGGCGCCAGCCCGCGCGATCGCCGCGTCGATTTCGGATTGACCTTCATCGCCGCCGAGATCAGGTAGGCCGCCTTTGGTCAAATCGGCGCTCAAAAGCGTGAAGTAGCCCGGATCGGACGGTTGTTTGTCCGCCCCCTCGATTATCGCCGCAAGCCTCGCCTGCATCGCATCCGCGGGCATCTCGCCGTCGATATACAGCACGGGGTGCGGCCGCGACGCCGACCAGCCCAGCATCCCACCGCCGGTCGCAGCGCAATAGCCGATCCCCAGCGCCAGGTGCGTCTTGCCGACCCCGCGATAGGCATGGAGCAGCATCAATCCCTTCTGCGGCAAGATCGGATCAAGGATCAGCGCGCGAGGCGGCAACTCGAGCATTGACAATTCCGCCGCGGATAGCGGCCGAAGGCGCGGCAAGACATCCTCGGCCATGTCCACGATCCGCCGGACAGCCTCGGGGTCACGCGGCGGCATCGCCGGAATTGCCAATGGCGGCATAGGCTCGGCCGTGCAACACGTCGGCGAAGTCGGTTCCAGTCTCGGGCGGCAGCGCGAGCCGCACCCGCCAGGCCTCTCGCAGCCACCGGGCCGCCGCAGCGCGGGCCGCGCGCTCGCCGGCGCCTTGCGGTCATGGTCGGCCAGGATGATGACGGCGCGCACGATGCGCGCCAGCATCGCCGGCAAGGCGCGCCCGCTGGGATGCCGACAGGCGGATGCCCAGCGCAGGCAAGGCGGCGGGGGTATCTCGATGCCCCGCGACCGCAGATAGCGCTCCACCGGGCTTCCGCGAGCGTCCTGCCCGGCTTCCCACAACCCCCGCGCCATCGCGATCCGGCGGGCGTCGTCGTCCAGCGGCGGCGGGCTCGATTGAGGTTCAGACCGCCGCTCGCTTCGGTCCTCGACCAGCCCGCGGCGGCGCAGCACGAAGATGATTTCGTCTCGGCTGCATTCAGCGTGACAGTGGACGGCGAGCCCCGCTCGTGGTCGCGTAGCGCCAGCGTCGGGCCGCGCGAGCCGTGCACCGGACAACGGCAGCGCCACCAGGCGCCCGAGCGGTGCCCGCCGCCGAGCGCGGCGGCGATCTCGGCCGCGGTCATCGGACGGCCGCCGGCGGCAGTTTGGCGACGAACCGCTCGATCGACTCCATCGTGATGACTGTCTTGCCGCCGATCTTGCGGGCGTCGAGCTGCCCAGCGGCAATCAGGCGGTACAGGGTCGCGTGACTGACGCCGAGGATCGCCTCTGCCTCACGCGGCGAATAGAGCGCGCGGGGCGGGGCGGCAGGCAACGCGGTCGATGATAGTGGCATGGCGTTCCGTCTCGATCAGAGGCGGACAGCGATCTACTACCTGGTATCATGTGAGGTAACATTCGCACTTGCGCCACCTATCAAGTGGCCTAGCCCGGATTATGCGTGTGGGCTGGCAGATGTAGCGCAAGATGTTGATTCGGTGTAGGGTTTTGGTGATGAGCCTGAACCCCCGGATCAAACCGGAGCTGCACCCGCCATGGTTGAGGCTACGCCGTTTCTTCCTGCTCTGTCACCGGTCCAAGGCAAGGCCGTTGTCGCCCGTTTTGATGGCGGTCGACTGTCTTCGGAAGGCGGTTTGTTGGCCTTGCGCGAGATCGAACGCCGGCTGGGTGTCGCCGAGCGCTTGGCGGCCTGCCTGAAGGACCCGCGGATGGCGGAGAAGGTTGTGCACCGCTTGGCGGAGATCATCGGCTTTCGCATGCTGATGATTGCCGCCGGTTACGCGGACGGCAACGACGCCGACACGCTACGCAGCGACCCGATGTTCAAGCTGGCCCTCGATCGTCTGCCCTCGGGCGAAGATTTGTGCTCGCAATCGACGATCTCCCGGCTGGAAAACCTGCCCGACATGCGGGCGTTGCTGCGCCTCGGCCGGGCGCTGGTCGAACAGTACTGCGGCTCGTTCCGGGCGGCGCCGAAGCGCATCGTGCTTGATATCGACGACACGTTCGACCGGGCGCATGGCGCTCGGCAGCTCCGCCTATTCAAGGCCCACCATGACGATTACGGCTTTCAGCCGGTTGTTGTGTTCGACGCAGAGGGCCGCTTTGTCACGGCCGTGCTGCGGCCGGGCAAGCGACCGAGCGGGCTGGAGATACGCCTTGTGCGCCGCCTGGTTGGCGCCATCCGGGCCCATTGGCCCCAGGTCGAGATCTTGCTGCGTGCCGACAGTCATTATGCGGCTCCGGAAGTGTTCGACTGGTGTCGAGCGAACCGGGTCGACTGGATCTTCGGCCTGGCCCCCAATGTGGCGATCCGCCGTCATGTCATGGCACTGGAGACGAGCATGAGCGAACGCTTCGAGCTGGCGCCGCCCCGCGGCAAGCGGCGCCGCTTCATCCAGTTCTACGATGCCGCCGCGAGCTCGAGCCGGGTCGAGCGCATCATCGCCCGCGTCGAAGCCGGGCCCGAAGGCACTGACACCCGCTTTATCGTCGCCAACCTCGAAGGTGGGCGCGCCAAGCACCTCTACCAGCGGCTCCACTGCGCCCGTGGCCAAGCCGAGAACCACATCAAGGCGTGGAAAAACCACCTCGCTGCCGACCGCACTTCCTGCCATGCGGCCGAGGCCAACCAGTTTCGCTTGTTCCTGCACGCCGGCGCCTGCTGGCTGTTGTGGTCGATGCGCCGCGTCATGCCGCGACGGCCGCCTTGGCGGGTCGTGCAATTCGACACCTTGCGATTGCGTCTGATCAAAATCGCCGCCCGCGTCGTCGAGCTGAAAACCCAGCTCAAAATCCACCTGCCCTCCAGCACCCCCGACCAGGCGATCTTTGCCGTGCTCTTTGATCGCTTGCCGCGCCTGATGACTTGAAAGCCGGGGCAGCGCCCCTTCCACGCGCCTTCCCGTCAACCGCCAACGCCTACCCGATCCCAGCCACCTTTCCCGCCGCGGCGGGAAAGGATCGCCTTTGCCACTTCCTCGCAATCACAACCAACACGAGCAAATTGTGACCCACATTCCGGCACTGTGGTTTCTCGTGCAGCGATCGGGCTAGGTGCCCAGGTGCCCAAGTGCCGCTCAACTTTAGGTGCTTTAGGTGGTTTCAGCCCCTTACTTGGCCGCCCGGCCGAACGTCCGCAGACTGCACCAGCCCGCGGGCTTGTCCAGGTGCCGCTCCACCATGCGGCACCGCTGTTTGTTGGACGAAGCAGCTTGCCAGTCGGGCGAAGCGGACAGGGCCACAACCGCCTGAGCGATTTCCGGCCGCTTTGCGTCGCTTCGGGGCGTCCTTTGTGCCGCGCGGTCCACCGGTGCCGTAGTGTGCGATGGCACAGTGTCCGCGATTGCCGGCCCAGCAACGGCCGCGGCGGGTGGCTGAATCCAGCGCCCATAATGCGGTGGCGTCGCGTGGGAATCTCACATCGTCCCAGCGCTGCCTATACAAGCCCATGGCCACATGCAGCGGATCGCTGCTGCTGCTGGCGGTCAGGCACCACCCAGCCTCGATCCAGCCCGTGCCACCCCGCACCGCAGCCCAGGCCCATTTGAAATCACAACATGCGAGCCGGTCTGATCGTTCCCGTAGGCGGTTATTGCGCCGTCCGCCGCGGCGGCGAGCAACTCGTCCCATGCCGCGCCCATGTCCCCGCCGGTCGCCACGTCGGCGATATGGCGCAGCAGATCGCGCACCTCGATGAACGGGGATCGATAGCGCATTAAAACGCGCCTCCGATGGCGCTTCCGAAAGAGGGCCGCGGCGGAAGCCCGGTTCGGATGCCGGGCTTGTCGCGTTGCAATCGCTATCCGCCGCTAGACTGATCTTATCCGCCGGCGCGCAACGGCGCCACCTCGCCGGCCGGCGCTGCCTCGCAGAAGCCCGCCCAATCCGCCATCAGCCGGCGGCGCTTGTCGAACAGGTCGCCGCGCCGGTATGCCCGCTCGACCTTGTTCTCGACGGTATGGGCGAGCGCCATCTCGACCACTTCACGCGGATAAGCGGTGCGCTCGGCCGCCCAATCGGAAAAAGTCGAGCGGAACCCGTGCGCCGTCAGATCGTCGCGCTTCATGCGGCGCAACAGCATCAGCAGCACCATGTTCGACATCGGCAATGCCCGCCGCGGGCCGGGAAACACCGGTGCAGTCGGGTCCGGCTTGCCGTCACGCATCAGCGCCAACGGGCGCACCTTTTCGAGCACCGTGAGCGCCGCATCGGATAACGGTACGCGATGCTCGCGGCCCGCCTTCATGCGCTCGGCCGGCACGGTCCAAACCTTCGCAGCTAGGTCGATTTCGCCCCATTTCGCGCCGAGCGCCTCGCCGGTGCGCGCCACCGTCAGGATCGTATATTCCAGCGCCCGCGCAGACATGCCCTCGCGGCCCCGCAGAGCGGCAAGGAAGCCGGGCATACCGTCGAGGGGGAGTGCGGCATGATGCGCGACCTTCCGAACCTTGGCGCGGGCCGGGAGGATATGCGCGAGGTTCCCTTTCCATTGGGCCGGGTTCGGCCCTTGACGGAAGCCCCGTACCGTCGCAGCGTCGAGCACCGCCTCGATGCGGCCCCGCACCCGGCTCGCCGTTTCCGGCTTCTCGGTCCAGATCGGATCGAGCACCTGCACGACAAACCCGGGATCAATCGCCGAAACCGGCAATTCCCCCAATGTGGGGTAAGCGTAGGTTTGGAGCGTGTTGACCCATTGCTGGCGGTGCTTCGCGTTGCGCCATCCGGCTTCGTTGCGGCCGATGAATTCCTCGGCGACCTCGCGAAACGTCCGCCCCTTCGCCACGGAAAGCCGCTGCGCTTGCCGCTGGGCTGCCTTGGCGTCGAGCGGGTCTATTCCCTCATGGCGCTGCTTCCGGTGCGCCGACGCGTTCCCGCGCGCTTCCGCGAGCGAAATATCGGGGAAGGGTCCAAGCCCCATGTCGCGCCGCTTGCCGTCGAGCTGGAACCGGAACACCCATGATTTCGAGCCGGTGGGCGAGACGCGAAGGTAAAGCCCGCCGCCGTCATGCAGCACCGCCGGCCCCTTCGCCTTTGCCACTTCCACCGCCGAGAGTTTGCCAGTCCGCGCCATCGCCGATCCCCGTTTCCGGTTCGGGGCGGGTGGGGGAAGCGTTCCCCCATTCCCCACTTCGTTCCCCCATTCATGGTGAGATAGTACGATATGGCGGGATACAAGGGAAGACGCCAACGCTGCAGAACAGCTAGCTTTGGCGAGACTATCGAGACGGGATGAAACAGTCAGAAATGGAGAAATGGCGGAGAGGGAGGGATTCGAACCCTCGGTCCCCCGCAAAGGGGACAACGGTTTTCGAGACCGCCCCGTTCGACCGCTCCGGCACCTCTCCCGCGCTGATCGCCGGCGCACTAAAGCGCCGATATGCGATCCGGGAAGCTGGGAACACTATCCCAGGGTCGACACTTCGGCAACCGCATCAAAAGGCAAAGCGGCCGCGGGCGTGCGACCCAATCCCAGTCTAGTCTCGCCCCGATGTACCGCGATGCGCTAGCCTGCTGCGTCTTGTTACTCCCGGGAGGGGCAGATGAGCGCGCTAACGGATTATGCGAACAAGTACCAGAGCGCACGGCTGGAGCGCAGGGATGGCATCCTGCTGGTCACGCTCCACACCGAAGGCCAGTCTTTGCGCTGGGGCTTTCTGCCGCATGGCGAGCTGCCCGAACTGTTTCACGACATCGGCGCCGACCGCGACAACCGGGTTGTGATCCTGACCGGGACCGGCGCCGAATTCTCCGGCCCGCGCGCAACCCCGGGAACCTCGTCCTTCCCGTCGCGGCCGTCGATCGAGCGCATCGATCGCATCCATTGGGAGGGCCGCCACCTGCTGATGAACCTGCTCAACATCGAGGTCCCGGTGATCAGCGCGATCAACGGCCCGGCCTGGCGCCATTCCGAGATCCCGCTGCTGTGCGACATCGTGCTCGCGGCCGACACCGCGCAGTTCCAGGATTCGGCGCATTTCATGTCGGACGTGGTGCCGGGGGACGGCATGCACATCGTCTATCCGTTGCTGTTGGGCATGAACCGCGGCCGCTATTTCCTGATGACCGGGCAGACGCTGGACGCCGCCGAGGCATTGCGGCTGGGGCTCGTCGCCGAGGTGTTGCCGCCCGACAAACTGCTGGCGCGCGCCTGGGAACTGGCCGAGGGGCTGACCAAGAAGCCGACCTTGCTGCTGCGCTACACGCGGCTTCTCTTCACCGAATATCTGCGCCGCCAGATGCACGACCTCCTCGGCTACGGCCTCGCGATGGAAAGCCTGGCGCTGATCGAAAAGCCCGAAGCGCCCAGCGGCGCATGATGATCCGCAGCCAATGAGCGAAGACCGTCTACGCCGCTGGATGGAGGCGAACCGGCTGAATTGGGATGACCGCACCGCGATACATCTGCGCAACAGCTCGGGCTTCTACGCGATCGACCGGGTCAAGTCCGGCGACGACCTGTTTCACGGCTGCGAGGACGCCGAACTTGGCGAGGTCGCGGGTAAGCGCCTTATTCATCTGCAATGCCATTTCGGCCTCGACACGATACGCCTGGCCAGGCGCGGAGCCACCGCCACCGGGCTTGATTTCTCCGCTCCCGCGCTCGCAGCAGCCCGCGCGCTGGCGGCCGAACTCGGCGTCGCCGCGCGCTTTGTCGAGGGGAATGTCTACGACGCACCGTCATTGCTCGAAGGTGAAGCGTACGACATCGCCTTTGTCACCTGGGGCGCGATCATCTGGCTGCCCGACATCCGCCGCTGGGCGCAGATCGTCGCCGGGTTGCTCGCGCCGGGTGGATGGCTTTATCTGGCCGAGGGACACCCTTCGACCTTGTCGCTCGAAGAGGTCGACGGCCGGCTGGTGGCCTCCGGGTCCTGGCGCACCCAACCGGCCACACCCTTCGTCTATGACGAGCCGACGACCTACACCGGCGATCCTCACCCCGCTCGCGCATCCGCGCAGCTACGAGTGGTGCCACCCGCTGAGCGCCATCATCGGGGCATTGCTGGAGAGCGGGCTTCGTCTCGACTTCTTCCACGAGCACGAGACCTTGCCGTGGCGGCACTTTCCGATGATGGTCCCGGCCGGCGAGCGGCTTTACCGCCTGCCTGACGGCCATCCGACCCTGCCGCTGGCGTTCTCGTTGCGCGCCACGAAACCCGGTTGATCAGCGCCGGTTGTCGCTTCCTTCTGCCGCTTCGGCGAGGCGGCGGTAGCGCGCGCGGCTGCTGGCAAGGTGGCGACGCATAGCCTCGCTCGCCTCGGCCGCATCCCTTGTCTCGAATCGCAGCGCAGATCGCGCGGTGTTCGCCCTGGATCATTTCGAGATAGGCGCGCTGCCCCTCGGCCCGGTGGGCGGCGACGCGGATGCTTTGGCGCGGAATAATGTAATGGCCGAGATATTCGAGAAAATGCGGGAATTGCGGGTTGCCGGTGGCGGCCGCGATGGCGCGGTGAAAAGCGAAATCCTCGTCAACAGCACTCTCGCCGCGCGCGATGGCAAGGTCGATCGCAGTGAGTGCGGCAGCAATCTCGCGCCGCGCCGACGCGAGCGCCCGTGCCGCTGCGAGCCCGGCGGCCTCGACCTCGACGCTTTGCCGCAATTCCATGATGTCGAGCGCCTCGGCGATCGACGGCAACCCGCCCAAGGCCAGCCGAAATGGCCGTCGCCCGGCATCATCAGAAACGAAGGCCCCCACGCCCTGCCGGGTCGTCACCAGCCCCTCCGCACGCAATGCCGCCACCGCCTCGCGCACGACGGTCCTACTGACCCCCATCGCCGCCACCATTTCTTGCTCGGTCGGCAGCCTGGCGCCGGGCGAGAGTTCGCCGCTCAAGATCTCGCCGGCGATGCGCTCGGCGATCTCATGGGTCAATTTTCGCGCGGGGCCGATCGGATGCAGCAGCGAGGGCTTGTCGGGCCGATCGAGCAACGCTATGGTCGCCTAGTTGTCATATCACCAGACAACTATCACGATCGTGGATAAGGGGACAAGGGGAGGCTGACATGATCGACAGACGCTTGGCACTGCGCCTCGGGATTGCTGCGCCGCTGCTCGGCCTCTTCGGGGGCCGCATCGCATGGGCAGCCGACGAGAAGATGGTTTTGAAGGCGTCCGACGTGCATCCCGAAGGCTATCCGACCGTCCAAGCGGTCGAGGACATGGGCAAAAAACTGTCGGACGCAACCGGCGGGCGGCTGACGCATCCAGATGTACGCGTCGATGCAGCTCGGCGGCGAGAAAGAGGCGATCGAGCAGGCCCAGGTCGGCGCGATCCAGCTCGCCCGCGTCAGCGTCGGGGCGCTGGGGCCGGTGGTCCCCGATCTCAACGTCTTCAACCTGCCGTTCCTGTTCCGCAACACGGCGCATATGGAGAAGGTCATCGACGGCCCGATCGGGCAGGAATTGCTCGACAAGGTCACCGACAATCCGAACACCCATCTCGTCGGGCTCGCCTGGATGGATGCCGGTGCGCGCAACTTTTACGATACCAAAAAGCCGATCGAGAGCATCGCAGACCTCAAGGGTCTCAAGATCCGGGTTATGGGCAACCCGATGTTCGTTGAAATGATGACCGACCTCGGCGGCAACGGCGTCGCGATGGGCTATGACCAGGTATTCAGCGCCCTGCAGACCGGGGTCGTCGACGGCGCCGAGAACAATCCGCCGAGCTTTTATTTCGACCACCATTACGAGGCCGCCAAATACTACACCCTGACCGAGCATCTGATCGTGCCCGAAATCCTCGTCTTTTCGCGGCCGAGCTGGGACAAACTGTCAAAGGATGACCAGGCGTTGATCACCAAGCTCGCGCGCGAGGCCCAGGCCGACGAGCGTCAGCTGTGGAAAAAGAAAGAAGCCGAGGCGATGGAGAAGATGAAGGCCGCCGGCATCCAGATCATTACGATCTCCGACAAGACGCCGTTCCAACAGGCGGTCAAGCCGCTCTGGGACAAATACGGCGCTCAATACGCCGGGCTGATCAAAGAGATCCAGGCGGTAAATTAAGCCGGGGTGGGCGACGGCGATGCCAGAGATCGATCGGTCGCCAGCCACCTGCGCCGGTATGACGGGTTTCTGGTACGCAATGCAGTGCTAGACCGGCGCGACAGCGTAGCGACAAGGGGTCTGCGCCGGTCGATGGACGCACTCTACCGTTTGTGCGTGTTCGTCGCCAGCACCGCGCTGGTGCTGATCTCGGCGGTGATCCCCTGGGGCGTCTATACCCGCTATGTGCTGAACCGCGCCGCCTCGTGGCCGGAACCGATGGCGATCCTGTTGACCATCGTGTTGACCTTCATAGGTGCGGCTTCGTGCTATCGCGTCGAGGCGCATATGCGCGTGGCGGTCCTGGTCCGGAAGCTGCCGCAGCCGTCGCAGCGAGCCGCGGAACTCGCCGCCGAGGCGCTGACCGGGCTCCTCGCCCTGTTCATGGTGATCTGGGGGGTTGGCCTGGTGGAGACCACCTGGCACCAGTCGATCGCCGAATTTCCCGAGCTTTCGGTCGGGGTGACCTATCTGCCGATCCCGATCGGCGGCGCCATCACCTTGCTTTTCGTTGCCGAGCGTCTGCTGATCGGGCCCGCCGCCCGCCCGCGCCGCCGCGGAATCGCTGCACTGACATGGAAATGCTGGTGGTTCTCGGCGCCTTGGCGTTGGGCATCGCCATCGGCGTGCCGATCGCCTACGCGCTGGGTCTGGCCGCGCTCGCCGGCGCGTGGTGGATCGGCATCCCGCTCGAGGCCGTGATGCTGCAAGTTTCGAGCGGCGTCAGCAAATTCGCGATGCTGACGATCCCGTTCTTTGTGCTCGCCGGAGCGATCATGGCGGAGGGCGGCATGGCGCGCCGCCTGGTCGCCTTCGCCAATGTCCTGGTCGGGCTGGTGCGGGTGCGCGGCGGATTGTCGGCAGTCAACGTCCTGGCCACGACTTTCTTGAGCGGGATCTCGGGCTCGGCGGTGGCCGATACTTCGGCGATCGGCTCGGTCATGATCCCGCAGATGGAAAAGACCGGCTACCCGCGGGTTTTCGCCACCAATGTAACGATCAGCGCCTCGGTCCAGGCGCTTCTCGTTCCGCCCAGCCACAACGCCGTCATCTACTCACTGGCGACCGGGGGCACGATCTCGATCATCAGCCTGTTCATGGCCGGGGTGGTCCCGGGCCTGTTGCTCGGCGCCTCGCTGATCGTGCTGTGCCTGGTGCTGGCCTACCGCAACGGCCACCCGCGCGGCGAACGGATCGCCTGGCGGCAGGCGGCCAGGGTTGCGCTCGACGCGTTCTGGGGCCTCGTCACCCTGGCGATCATTCTTGGCGGAATTCTCGGCGGCGTCTTTACCGCGGTCGAGGCCGGCGCCGTCGCCTGCCTATGGGCCTTTTTCGTCACGATGTTCATCTATCGCGACTATCGCTGGCGCGAACTGCCGCTGTTGGTCGAGCGCACGATGCGCACGGTGGCGATGGTGCTGACCCTGATCGCCTTTGCCGCCAGCGTCGGCTACGTGATGGCGCTGATGCAGGTGCCGGCGCGGGTCACCGCCCTATTGCTGAAGCTGTCGAGCGACAAATACGTCATTCTGTTCCTAATCAATATTCTCTTATTGGTGCTCGGCTGCGTGCTCGACATGGCGCCGTCGATTTTGATCGTGACTCCGATCCTCTTACCTGTGGTCATGAAGTTCGGCGTTGATCCGGTTCATTTCGGCATGATTCTACTTTTGAATCTCGGCATCGGGCTGTGCCACCCGCCGGTCGGCTCGATCCTGTTCGTCGGCTGCGCTGTCGGGCGGGTGACGATCGAGCAGGTCGTGCGCGAGATCTGGCCGTTTTATGCCGTCATGTTCGCGGTGTTGATGCTGGTCACTTACATTCCCGCGATTTCGCTGTGGCTGCCGCGTATGCTGTCGTTGTGAGACAGCGCCGGGAGGGGGTTGATGCCGGCGCCGAAAAACATCCTGTTCATCATGTGCGACCAGCTGCGCTTCGATTATTTGGGCTGCTACGGCCATCCACGCCTCGCAACCCCGAACATCGACGCGCTGGCGGCGCGCGGCGTGCGCTTTACCAATGCCTATGTCCAGTCGCCGATCTGCGGCCCTTCGCGCATGAGCTTTTACACCGGCCGCTACATGCGCTCGCACGGCTCGAACTGGAATGGCTTTCCCTTGCGTGTCGGCGAGCCGACCCTGGGAGATCATCTGAGCGAGATCGGCGTGCGCAATGTACTGGTCGGCAAAACCCATATGGCCGCAGACATCGAGGGCATGGCGCGGCTTGGGATCGACCCCCACTCGGCAAACGGCGTTCACCTCGCGCAGTGCGGCTTCGAGCCGTACGAGCGCGACGACGGTTTGCACCCCACAGGCCGTCCCCGGCCGCTGTATGAAGCTTATCTGAGCGCACAAGGTTTTGAGGCTGCCAACCCGTGGGAGGAATGGGCCAATTCTGCCGAAGGCGACGATGGGGCGATCCTAAACGGCTGGCTGCTGGCCCATGCCGACAAGCCGGCGCGTATCCCCGAAGAGCACTCGGAAACACCGTATACCACGCGGTGCGCGATGGCGTTTATTGACGAAGCATCGCGCGACGGCCGGCCTTGGTGCCTGCACCTCTCCTACATCAAACCGCACTGGCCCTACATCGCGCCGGCGCCCTACCACGCGATGTACCGCGACGGCGACGTTCTGCCTGCGCTGCGCACAGAGGACGAACGCGCCGATCCCCATCCAGTCTACCGCGCCCTGATGGCGATGCGGCCGTCGCGCAACTTTTCTCGCGCCGAGGTGCGCGCGCGGGTGATCCCAACCTATATGGGCCTTATCAAGCAGATCGACGATCAGTTGGGCGTGCTGTTCCGCTTTCTCGACGAGCGTGGCCTCACCAACGACACCATGATCGTCTTCACCTCCGACCACGGCGACTATCTCGGCGATCATTGGCTGGGCGACAAGGATTTCTTTCACGATTGTGCGGTCAAGGTGCCGCTGATCGTTGCCGACCCGCGCCCGCAGGGCAATGCTGCGCGCGGTACGGTGTGCGAGGCATTGGTCGAGGCGATCGACCTGGTCCCGACCTTTCTCGAATATTTCGGGAATGAGGCAAAGCCGCATGTCGTTGAAGGACGATCGCTGATGCCGTTTCTGCGCGGCGAGACGCCGGCCAAATGGCGGCAATGCGCGTTTTCCGAATACGACTACGCGATGCTGGAGGCGCGGCTGACCTTGAATCAGCCGATCGGCGACTGCCGGCTGTTTATGGTGTTCGACGGACGCTGGAAATACATCCACGCGATCGGATTTAGGCCGCTGCTGTACGATCTTGCAACCGATCCGCGGGAATTTCACGATCTCGGCGCCGACCCGCGGCACGCAAGAGAAAGCGCGCGACTGCGCGAGGCGCTGTTCGATTGGGCCCTGCGCGACCACACCCGGATCACAATGCCGGATCACAAAATCGCCGCCTATGCCGACGGCCAGCAGCTTAAATCAGGGGTTCTGATCGGCTACTGGGACGAGATGGAACTCGCCGACGCCAGAGCGAAGATTGCACCTGACTGACGCGCCGACGCCCAGTTCGAGCGGCGTGTCACACCTATTCGTGGTTAAGTTCTCAAATATGAATTGCAACCGGGATCGAATCACCGCAATATGTTGCCGGCATCGTTATGTCCCCCCAACGATGCATTCGCGCCTGTCGGCAGGGCAAACCGGCAGACGAGCAGAAGCCCCGGTCTCCCCCGACCGGGGCTTTTCTGTGCCGACCCGCGAGCAGCAGGAAACATCATTCTCTGGCGCCAACCATTCGGTGATCTCTACAATGGCTGGCGACATCTTGTCAGACAAGGAATCGACAATGGCGCTCGATCCGGATGCCGAGCGGGTTCTCGAAATGGTGCGTCAGTCCGGCAGGCCGCCCTATGATCAGGTGACGCCTGCCGAAGCACGGGCCCTGTTTCGTGCAGCCCGCGACGTGCTCTGCCCAACACCGGCGCCGGTCGCCGAGATCTGCGACCTCGCCGCGCCGGGACCGGATGGCGGAAGAGTCCCACTGCGGCTCTACCGCGCAGCGGGCACGGCGGCAGAGGAAATATTACCGGCACTCGTCTATTTTCATGGCGGCGGCTGGGTTGTCGGCGACCTTGATTGCTATGACAGCCTCTGCCGTCACCTCGCCAACGCCGCACGCTGCGCGGTCGTTGCGGTCGATTACCGCCTGGCGCCCGAATACAAATTCCCGGCGGCCATCGAGGATTGTCTCGCCGTCACCCGATGGGTCGCCGAAACGGGCGCCGCGATAGGCGTCGACAGCAACCGGCTCGCGGTCGGCGGTGACAGCGCCGGCGGCAACCTTGCGGCCGTGGTCAGTCTGTTGGCGCGCGATTGCGGCATGCCGACTTTGCGCGCCCAGCTGCTGCTCTACCCGGCGGTCGATTTCGGCATGAACCGGGCCTCCATAGAGCGGTTTGCCGAAGGCCATCTATTGACGCTGGCGACGATGCGGTGGTTTGCCGGGCATTACTTGCGCGGAACCGAAGACATCGCCGACTGGCGCGCCTCGCCATTGCGTGCACCCGATCTTTCGCGGGTCGCGCCGGCTTTCGTGTTGACTGCGGGTCACGACCCGCTGTGCGACGAGGGGCAGGCCTACGCCCAACGCTTGCAGGACGATGGGGTCGCGGTCAAGAAGCTGCATGTTCCCGACCAGATCCATGGCTTTCTGACGATGGGTAGGATCATTCGCGCCGCTGAGCCGGCGCTCGACGCGATCGGCGCTTCACTGAAAGCCTCCTTCGACGAGAGTTGAAGCAGGTCCCGCCAGACGATCGCCTTCGTGCATTAGCCGATCGCCGGCAGCGGCGCTCCGAACTCGGCGCGGCCGAAAATGACCGCTCGGCAATGGCTGCGCCTGGCGCTGGTGGGGCTGGGCGCCTCGGTCGTTCCACTCGATACCGCCGTCAATATCGGCTTTCCCGACATCACTCAGAGTTTCGGCTTACCGATCCGGATGATCCAGTGGGTCGTGATCTGCTACGTCCTGACCTACGCGAGCCTGATGCTGGCCTTCGGCCGGGTCGGCGACATTTTTGGCCACGCCCGGGTGTTTCGCGCCGGCCTTGCTTGGAGCGTCGCGGCATTCCTGCTGTGCGCCGCCGCTCCGGCCTATGGCTGGCTGCTGTTCTTTCGCTTTCTGCAAGGGATCGGCGCCGGCTTGGTGATCAGCGTCGCGCCGGCCCTGGTGACCGGGCTGTTTCCCGAGCAGCGGCGAAGCCGCGCGGTCGCCGCGTTCACGATGATCTTCGCGCTGAGTTCTGCGGCAGGTCCGCTGCTCGGCGGAGCGCTCGTCGGCATCTGGGGCTGGCCCGCGGTTTTCTGGTTTCGCGCGCCGATTGCTCTAGCGGCGCTGCTGTTTGTCAGAGGATTGCCGCCGCCATCGCGCGCCAGTGCGCGCGAGCCGCTCGACCTGATCGGGGCCGGTTTGCTGGCGCTGGCGATCAGCACGCTGCTGCTGCTGGTCAACGCATTGCAGCGGATTGGCCAGGGCGACTACCTGGCTGTTCCGCTCTTGGCGCTCGCCCTTGCCAGTTTTTTCGCATTTCTGCGCCGGGAGGCCCGCTTTTCTGCGCCGGTCATCAATCTCGAGTTTTTTCGCAGCCGCGGCTTCGTGATGGTCAATCTCGCCAGCGTGCTGATTTATCTGGTCAGCTTTTCGGTGCTGCTGTTCGCGCCCTATTACCTTGTCCGCTATACGGGGCTGTCGTTGCCGCTGGCCGGGGCCGTGCTGGCGGTTTCGTTTGCGGGAAGCATCGCCGCATCACCGCTGGCTGGTCGGATGATCGAGCGTCTTCCAGCCGAGCGCGTTGCCCTGCTCGGCGCCGTATTGGGCGGCGCCGGGCTATTTCTGATCGGCAACTGGAACGCCGCCCCGATATTGTCCGTGATCCTGGCGGGTCTCGCGCTCCAAGGGTTCGGCGTGGGCCTGTTCCAGGTCGCCTATATGGACGTGGTGATCGCGACGATCCCGCGGCAGCATCGCGGGGTCGCCGGCAGCGTGGCGATGCTGACCCGCACCCTCGGGATCGTTTCGGGGGCAACGCTGCTCACGCTCGTCTTCCACGGTATCGAGACCTCGGCGCTTGCCGGCGGGCGCAGCGCAGCCGACGCTTTTCTCGATGCTTTTCGCACCACTTTTCGCCTCGCCGGCCTGTGTTCGGCGTTGACCGGCGTTGCTGATGGCGCTGGCGGCCCGAGCCCGCTGAACGCAGCCGCGGATCACTCGTCTTCGAGCGTGAACCCGACTTTCAAGATCACCTGGTAATGCGCGACCTTTCCGTCCTCGACATGGCCGCGAGTCTGTAATACCTCGAACCAGCCGACCTGGCGCAAGGTGCGCGACGCCCGGCCGACGGCGTTCTGGATCGCCTCCTCGATGCTCTTCTCCGAGGAGCCGGCGACCTCGATGATCCGGTACACATGGTCTGGCATCTGCGTCCTCCTTTGGGGTGCGCCCCGGTTGATCCCGAGGTAACGCCCGCGCGTCTACTTCGTCCCGCCGAGGCCGAATTTAAAGCCCTGCAGCCCGGCCATCAGCGCGCTATCCTGTCAAGGCGCTTCGACACCTAAAGCGATGGAGGACCGAAATGGCAGTGACGATGTATCACAACCCGCGCTGCAACACCTCACGCAAGACGCTGGCATTGCTGCGCGAAAAGGGGGTCGAGCCGGTCATCATCGAGTATTTGAAGACGCCGCCCTCCGCTGCCGAGCTGAAAAAAATCCTCGGCCAACTGAAGATGCCCGCAGCCAAGCTCGTGCGCAAAAAGGAGGCTGCGGCGGCCGGCATCGACCCGAAGGCGCTCTCCGAAGACGCGCTGATCGCGGCGATGGTCAAGAACCCGATCGTCATCGAGCGGCCGATCGTGATCTCGGGCGCCAAGGCCGCCCTCGGCCGCCCGCCCGAAGCCGTGCTGTCGGTGGTGTAACGCCTTATTAATCGCGCCGCGTCTTCGCCGTGTATTCGGCCGCGGGAAAGGTGCCGCCCTGGTAGTGCTCGGCGATCGGATCGGCCGGCTGGCCAGCTTCGGCCGCCAGCACCGCTTCGGCGTAGGGCTCGGAATCGTCCTGCGGCTTGTAGCCGAGGCGATAGGCGTTTGAATTGTCGTACCACGAGCGCCGGTTGTTCGAGACGCCATAGACGATCTCGTAGCGGACCTCCGGGTGTTCGAGCCCGATGCGCACGAGCTGGGTCAGGTCGCGCGGGCTGATCCAGATCGACAGCCGCCGCTTGTCGATCGGGCGCGTCCCGAAATTGCCGATCCGCACGCACAGAAACCCGATCCCGTGCTTATCGGAATAGAGGCTGGCGATCGCCTCGGAAAAGGCCTTGCTGAGCCCGTAGCGGCTGTCCGGCCGCGGCACGACCCGGTGGTCGATTGTCTGCGCGCGCGGATAGAAGCCGACCGCGTGATTGCTGGTCGCCATGACGATGCGCTGCACGCCCGCGCGCCGCGCCGCCTCGAACACGTTGTAAACGCCGACGATGTTCGATTGGAGGATCACGTCCCAGGTGTTCTCGCCGGAATTGCCGCCGAGATGGATGATGCCGTCGACCCCCTCGACCATGCGCTCGACCGCCGCCATGTCGGAGATCTCGGTCTGGTCGACCTCCTCGCCGTCGCGCGCCAGCGCCAGCGCCACCCGATCGGACAGCCGCAGCACCGGATAAACCCCGCGCAACGTCTCGCGCAGCGACCGCCCAATCCCGCCGCCCGCCCCGGTAATCAGCACCCGATGCATCATCTTCACTTCTGCACTGTCCGCACCGGCGGCACGTCGCCGGCATGATCAGGTTGCAGCCGGTGGCGGCTTTGACCTCGTCGACGGTGACGCCGGGGGCGATCTCCTTCAGCGCCAGGCCCTCCTTGGTCACCTCGAACAGTCCGAAATTGGTGACGACGAGGTTGACGACGCCGCGCGCCGTCGCCGGGATCGCGCAGCGCTCGACGAGCCGCGGACTGCCGTTGCGGGTCTGGTGCTCCATCGCGACAAAGACGTGCTTGGCGCAGGCCGCGAGATCCATCGCCCCGCCGATGCCGCCGCCCTGCTGCCCGGCCATCTTCCAGTTGGCGAAATCGCCGTTTTCGGCGACCTCGTAGGCGCCGAGCACGGTCACATCGATCCGCCCGGCGCGGATCATCGCGAATGAATCGGCGTGATGGACGATCGCCGCTCCCGGCCGCAGGGTCACGTGCTGGCCGCCGGCATTGACCAGGTGCAGATCCTCGTTGCCGGCCGGCGCCAGCGGGCCGTAGCCGATCACCCCGTTCTCGGAATGAAAGATGATCTCCTTGTCGCCGAAATCGAAATTCGAGCACAAGGTCGGGATGCCGATGCCGAGATTGACGATCCAGCCGTCGCCGAATTCCATCGCCAGCCGGTCGCACATCTGCTGGCGGCTCAGTCCCTTCGCCCTCTCGCTCATCGTGCGATACTCCCTCGGCACGGCTTGCGGCCACCATCCCTCGGGCGGCGGCGGGATCTTGACGATGCGATGCACAAAGATCCCCGGCGTGTGCACGTCGTCGGGGTCGATCGCGCCGACCGGCAGGATGTCCTCCTCGACCTCGACGATCGTGACCCGCGCCGCCATCGCCATGATCGGGTTGAAATTGCGCTGCGAACGGCGGAACCGCAGATTGCCAGCGGCATCGGCCTGATAGGCGCGGATCATCGCGTAGTCGAGCGGCAGGGCGTGCTCCAGCAGATATTCGCGGCCGTTGAACATCCGCGTCTCGCGCCCCTCGGCGAGTTCGGTGCCGACCGCCGCCGGGGTATAAAAAGCCGGGATGCCGGCGCCGGCCGCGCGCATGCGCTCGGCCAATGTCCCTTGCGGCGTCAGTTCGGCCTCGATCAGGCCTTTCTCGACATATTCCGTCAGGATCAGCCGCTGCGAGGCGCGGGTCGGCGCGGTAAAGGCGCAGACCACCTTTTTGACCTGCCCGTTCTGGATCATCTGGCCCATATCGGGAGCCTCGGGCGGCAGAGTGGCGCCGCCGCGCGTCGAATTCGACACGCAGGTCAGCCCCTTGGCGCCCTGCGCCGCCACCGCCCCATAGAGGTTGATCGGCATGCCGACCACCGCGAACCCGCCAAAGCCGATCGTCGCCCCGTCGGGGATGTCCCGAACCGCCTCGGCAAAGCTCGGGAAGATCTTGCTCCTGGCGCTCATTCCCCCGCAGCCTCTGTTTTTCCGGGGCCATCATGCGGCAGGCGCAACGGGTCGGCAACACCGACAAACCGGATTGCGTCGGATGCCGCATCACGAAGGCGACTGGTCTCCGCATCAGACCCGGGCCGATCAATTCAGTCTGGCTTAACGGAGGGAAAACCGCGAGACTGACTGTGAACGTCCTCGTCAGCAGGGACGATGCAAAAAATCCGCTTAAGCGCTTTTGGAGCCGTTATGACAGCCGACAGCCTCGCCCCTACCCTCGTCCGCGCCAAAGCGTCACTGACGCGGGTCATCGTCGCCGCCTCGCTTGGCAATGCGCTCGAATGGTTCGATTTTCTGCTTTACGGCTATTTCGCGGTGACGATCGCGAAGGTGTTTTTCCCGACCGGCAACGAAACCGCCTCGTTGCTGCTGAGTTTTGGCACGTTCAGCGTATCGTTTCTGGTGCGCCCCTTTGGCGCGATCCTGATCGGCTCTTACACCGATCGCGCCGGCCGCAAAGCCGGGCTCACCCTATCGATCCTGTTGATGGTCATCGGCACAACGATGACGGCGTTGACGCCGGGCTATGCGACGATCGGGCTCGCGGCGCCGATCCTGATGCTGGTCGCGCGCCTGCTGCAAGGGTTTTCGGTCGGCGGCGAGTTTGGCAGTGCGGTTACCTTTCTCTCTGAACAGACCAAATCGCGCAAAGGCTTTGTCGCGAGCTGGCAATGGGCCAGCACCGGGATCACGAACTTTCTCGCCTCGGGTTTCGGGCTCATCCTGGCAAGCACGTTGTCGCCGGCACAGCTCAATGGGTGGGGCTGGCGCATCCCATTCCTGTTCGGCCTCCTGGTCGGCCCCGCCGGTCTCTATATTCGCCGCCGGCTCGACGAGACGCCCGAATATGTCGAGATCAAGCCGACCCGCACGCCGGTGCGCGACATGCTGCGGCACAACCCGGTCGAGTTCGTACTGGCGATGGGCGCCTCGGCGATCTCGAACAGCTCGGCCTACATCATCCTCTACATCCCGACCTATGCGGTCAAAGAACTGCACTTGCCGCAGGCAACCGGATTTACCGCGACATTGGTCGGCGCCGTCATTCTCGGCATCTTTTCGCCCTTTGCCGGGCACCTCTCCGACAAGTTCGGGCGCGGCGGGCTGCTGCAGGGCACCGCCTGGCTGTTTTTGCTCTCGACCTACCCGGTGTTCTTTCTGATGGTGGCTTTCCCGTCGCTGACGACCGCGATCTTCGCCGCCGGCTGGCTCAGCCTCGTCAAGGCCGGTTACAGCGGGGTATTGCCGTCGCAGCTGGCCGAGCTGTATCCGACATCCGTCCGCGGGATCGGCGTGTCATTGAGCTTCGCCGTCGCGGTAACGATGTTTGGCGGGTTTACGCCGTTTGTCGCAACCTCGCTGATCGCGATGACCGGCAACAGGCTGTCGCCGAGCTTTTGGATCATGTTCACCGCGGCGCTCAGCATTATCGCACTCGTCTTTGTGCAGCGGCGCCGCTACCCGCGCGAATATTCGATCAGCCGAGAGGTCGGCAGCGTCCAACAAAGCGCCAATTAGCCGACAGCGTCAGCGCAAATCCTGCCCGGCGGCGTCGCCGGCGAGGAAGATGTTCGGCTTCAGGAAGAACGACAGCACCAGCGCGCCATTGGGCGAGCGGGCCATATGCCGGTTGCCTTTGGGTCGCCAGACATAATCGCCGGCGCGCACCTCGCCCTCGTCATCGACGAGGCTGCCTTCGAGGACAAAGGTCTGCTCGATCTCGACATGCTCGTGCAGGGCCAATTCGGCCCCGGGCTGCCAGCGGAACAGCGCGGTCAAGAGGCCGGTTTCCGGCTCCTCCATCAGCACCTTCATATCGATGCCGGGGCACGGCGTCGGCTTCCACGGCAGGCCCTCGACCTCGACATAGCGCGAGGCCAGCGGCCCCAGCATTTCCGCATTTTTCAAAAAGGGCGTGCTGGCGGTCATCGTCGCCTCACTCTGATCTGCAGCAGAGGCAATCATAGCGCAAAACTGCGCAGGCAAAACCTGTTGCACAGAAAACCGGCGCGATATCGGCGAAAGAACCACCGGGCTGCCCGGCGAGATTTCGAGAGTTGTCTTTTTTAGAGCGTCGCAACGTTAACGATACTTTGACGTTTTATCGATTTCAGACACCCTGGCGGAACATGCCCTACATAGGCGACAGAAATTTAAATAGCGGGCGACGGCCGAGACGCTGCGAGGACCAAGTCGATGAGACATGGAATTACGAAGCTGTTGATCGCTGCTGCCGCGTTATTGTCGATTGCGGTGGCCCACCTGGCCGAGGCAAAGCCCGGCGAAGGAGGCGGGGCCGGCCACGGCGCTGGTGGCTGGCATGGTGCCGGTGGCTGGCGCGGGGCCGGTGGCTGGCACGGCGCTGCTTGGCACGGGGCCGGCGGTTGGCACGGCGGTGCTTGGCACGGGGCCGGGGGCTGGCACGGCGGTGCTTGGCACGGGGCCGGGGGCTGGCACGGCAGCAGCTGGCACGGATCCCTCGCCTCGGCTGGAGCCTGGCATGGCGGATGGGACCGATCGGGCTTTGTCGCCGGAGGCGGCGCGGATTGGTTCCACGCTTGGGGTTGGGGCGGCTGGGGTTGGGGCGGCTGGGGTTGGGGCGCAGGCTTTTGGCCATGGCCTGGTCTGCTGGTCGGTGCATCGTTCGGCGTGATCATCGCACCACCGTTGATCATCGCACCGCCGCTGATCTACGCGGCGCCACCGCCAATCGTCCTCGGACTGCCGGCGATAGCTCCGGCGCCGATCATTGCCGAGCCACCGTCGGTGGCTGCCGCGCGCTCCCTGCGCCCGCGGCCCCGCCACCCATATCGACCGGCGCGCTAATCGGGGCGGCGACGCCCCCGCCGATCGTGGTCCTGCCCCCGCCTGAGTCGTCGTTGCGGCAGCGCCACCGCTCATCATATTTGCGCCGCCCGCCTTTGCGCTCTTTATCGGTCCTCCCGTCTTGACCTTCGCTACCATCGGCCCCGGCTGGTGGAGTGGCGGCTATATCACCGGCGGCTTCGCCGCTGTGGGCGCGGGCGTCGCGGTCGCTCATTTTCGCGGACGGGGGTCCGCATTCGCCGCCGTGCCCGTCGGCTTCCACGGCCGGGCGCTCGGGCGCTCTGCTTGGGTCCACCAGGGTTGGGGTGGGCGGTGGCACGACGCTCGGGCGGGCGCGGGTTTCGGCGGGTGGCACGGTGCCGCCGGTGGGTGGCACGGTGGCGGCGGATGGCTGGTGGCGGGGGCGGCCGGCACGGTGGCGGCGGTTGGCACGAGGCCCGGCGGGGACGGCGGCTTTGGCGGCGGCCACGGTTATGGGCGCTGAACTAGTCGATCCCAGGAGCCAAGTTATGTTCACCTTGACCAAAATGCGCGGCATCGCCTTGGCGATATCCGTCGTTCCTTCTGTTTGCTTTGCCCAGGCGGGTCGCCACCGGCCGCGATCCCGCCTCCCGCCGACCTCGACCGCAACACCTCCGGCAGCCTCGCCGGCCGCTGCGCAGCCTGCGCCGCCCGAAATGTCCGCCGCGACCAGAGCCGCCGTCGACCAGCGGATCCGCACGCTTGCAATCGCAGCTCGGCATTACCGCGGCGCAGATGCCGCTGTGGTCTGCCTTCGCCCAGACGATGCGCGACAACGCGGCAAGCACGGATGCGCTCTTTGCCCGGCGCGCCGGCGACGTGTCAGAGATGAACGCGGTCGACAACATGCATTCCTACGCGCAGATCGCGCGCGCTTATGCCGACAACACCGAGCACCTCGCGACCGCCTTCGACAGCCTTTACGCGAGCCTGTCGGAGGTCCAGAAACGGGCCGCCGACACGTTGTTTCGACAGCCGGCGATCGCCGCCGCCAAGCGGCAGCCCCGTCGCTGACGCACGGACCGGCCTGGCAATCGGGTGTGGTCTCGGCGATGATGCAGCGGGATTTCTGGAGGAAACGATGGCAAAGGGCATCCTGATCGCGGCAATGGATTTCTCGGCGGCGCCCGAGGACGAGTTTCACGACTGGTACGATCTCGAACACGTGCCGGAGCGGCTGCGGGTGCCGGGGTTCATCAACGCGGATCGCTGGATCGGCATCGAGAATCCGAAGGTCTCGATCGCGACCTACGACCTCGACAATGTCGGCGTCCTGCACAGCCCCGCCTATCTCGCGGTCGGCGGCGACAACGGCTCGCCCTGGACCAAGCGCACCGCCAAGTTCCGCAAGAGCATCCTGCGCTACGAGGGCGAGCAATTGTTTCCCGGCGACCGCACCGCGCCGTCCAACGCCGCGGCGTTGATGATGATCGGGATGAACGTAGCCCCCGAGCACGAGCACGAATTCAACGAATGGTACAACACCGAGCACGTCCCGGCCTTGGGCTCTGTCCCGGGCGTGGTGTGTGCGCGTCGCTATCGCGGCACCGGCGGTACTCAGCGCTATGTCGCGCTCTACCACCTTGAGGCGCCCGAAGTGGTGCGCTCGGATGCATGGCGAAAGGCGGCGGACACGCCGTGGACGCAAAAGCTGCGGCCGCATTTCCGCGATCATCTGCGCTTCGACTGCCGCCGCTACGTGCGCGCGGCGTAGCCTCCTTCTTTAGTCGGAGTACCACGGCCAATCGTGCGTGTGGGCGCCGGTTTCTTACCCAAGGCAGACTGCCGCCCGCAGTCTAACGTGCGGACCGGTCAGGTCGCGCCAAGCCGATGTTGATTTGGGCGGCGTGTTTGCTTGAGGTTTTATCCCAAGAGCTTTTGGCTAACCGAGCGCGGAACGCGATGACCTTCAAGCTCCGCCTCGCCGCTCCTGACACCACGATACGGCCTCGGGCCCATCTCTGAACGGTGCCCCGTTTCGGACGACACCCCGGCTTGCTCGCGGCGCAGTTCCTCCAAGCGTGCTCGGATTATCGCAAAATCGTCAGCTGCGTAGGGTTGGGTCATGGTTTCCTCCTGCTCTTGCGAGGCGATCAGAGCCCTGACCGCCGCGGACAGCGAGAAGGGCGCGGCCCCATTCGGCCACGCCCTCGTCGCTATGACGGAGGTTATCTCCTCCGCGCGGTCCCGCTTCGTTCGAGCTCCTGCTGGACATCCTGGCTCGACTTGCTCAGCCGGACCGTTTGCCCCTCCACCGAAGCGACCCAATCGAGCGGAACGAAATGATCCCTGCCGTCCGCCGTGCCTTTCGGAGCGAACTTGATGCGCGAAGATCCGTCGACCCGTTCGACCGAGCCAAGTTGCTGCCCGTCAGAACCGACAATTTGCATGTGGTCCTTGATCTGCGAAGCCTGAATCATCGTAGTTCCTCCTAAGATTGATGACAATGGAGAGCTTGGATATCGCTTTATAGGCGAAGAATAAGTACCAAGCTCTCTAACATGTCGATACCCCATTGGAACTTTACAGGGCAGAGGAACGCTGAGCGTCGTTTGTGACGACAGTTTGGCCATTATGGTTCAATTCGGTGAAATCGACGCTGCGGGCAAACTTGCTGCAAAACTCTTGATATATCATTATGATTAAACGAGATAGCGCTGGTTCCACTGTTAATCCCTCACATCAGGAACACGCCTTTGCCGGTGGTCTGGGTGTCGAACAGGCGATAGGCTTCTTCGGCCTGGTCGAGCTTCCATTGGTGGGTGAACAGGCGGTCGACATCGACTTTGCGATCGACGATGAACTGCGCGCACTCAGCTTGGCCGATCGACGAAAAGGTCCATGAGGCGACGATCGTCAGCTGCTTGCGCAGCATGTCGGGGCTGACGTCGATCGTCACGTTGTTGCGTTCGCCGACAAAGCACACCGTGCCCCACACCTTGGCGCTGCGCACCGCGGCGATCCGGCCTTCGGGCTGGCTCGACGTGTCGAGGGTGTAATCGGCGCCGCCATGGGTCAGATCCTTGATCGCGCCGATCGGGTCGTTCGAGCGCGGGTTTACGGTCTCCCACGCGCCGAATTCCTTGGCCCGCTCCAGCCGCTCGGGGCTGACATCGAGCGCGATCACGCGCGCGCCCATCGCCGCGGCGAGCTGGGTCGCCGACAGCCCGACCGGCCCCTGGCCGAACAATGCGATCGTGTCGTTGCCCGAGAGCTTCAACCGGCGCAACGCGCCATAGGCGGTGCCGGTGCCGCACGAGATCGCCGCCCCGGCCGCGAACGACAACTCGTCATGCAACGGCACGATGGTGAAGGCCGGCACCTTCAGATAGCGCGCGTGTCCGCCATGCGCGTTGTTGCCGTAAACCAGGACCGGCTCCTCCTGGCACAGCTGCGACCAGCCCGAGCGGCAGTGGTTGCACACGGTGCAGCCCTTGTAATGGTGCACCATGACCCGCTGGCCGACCTTGGCCTGCTTGTCGCTGACCCCGGACCCGATCGCGGCGACGATGCCGCAAGGCTCGTGCCCGCCGATGACCGGGTTGGGGTTGACCGGCAATCCGCCGATCGAGGCGCCGCCCGATTTCGGGCGGCGGTACTGGTGCAGGTCGCTGCCGCACATGCCCGACGCCTTCATTTCGACGACGACCTCACCCGGCCCCGGCGTCGGGTCCGGGAATTCCATAAATTCGATTTCACGCTCGCCTGTGAAGACTACGCCGCGCATCGCTCCCTCCGCTTACTTGCTGCCAAGCTCGATGCCGAGCCTACGCCCTTTCGCCGTCGTCTGGTATCGTGGGTTAGGCACGGTCTGAGATCCGCCTCGGACGCGAGATATGCCGAATATCCCAACGGCAGCTGGAGGAAGCATGACCAGCGACGATGATCTCGCCTATGCCTCGGCGGTTGCGCTGATCGAGCGCTATCGCGCCGGCGCCTTATCGCCGGTCGAGGCGACCAGGGTGCTGCTCGACCGTCTCGATAGGTTGCAGCCCAGGCTCAACGCCTTCTGCATCGTCGACCGCGCCGGCGCATTGTCGGCGGCGCGCCAATCCGAGGAGCGCTGGCGACGCGGAGAGCCCGTGGGGCCGCTCGACGGCGTGCCGGCAACGGTCAAGGATCTGATGCTGATGCGCGGGTTTCCGACCTTGCGCGGCTCGCATCTCGTCGATCGCGATCAGGACTGGTCTGAGGACGCGCCGGCGGTGGCCCGGCTGCGCGAGGCCGGGGCGGTCATCCTCGGCAAGACCACAACCCCCGAATTCGGCTGGAAGGCATTGGGCGACAGCCCGCTGACCGGCGTCACCCGCAACCCGTGGGATTTGTCGCGCACCTCCGGCGGCAGCAGCGCCGGGGCCGCCGCCGCGGCCGCGGCCGGGATCGCGCCGTTGCATCTCGGCAGCGACGGCGCCGGATCGATCCGCACCCCGTCGGCGTTTTGCGGGATCTTCGGGCTCAAACCGAGCTTTGGCCGGGTGCCGGCCTATCCGCTCTCGTCGCTCGGCCTGCTGGCGCATTTGGGGCCGATGACGCGAACTGTCGCCGATGCGGCATTGCTGCTCGGCGTGCTCAGCCGCCCCGACCACCGAGATCCCTACGCGCTGCCGCCCGACGACCGCGATTGGCGCGATGGGCTCGACGGCGGCGTAAAGGGCTGGCGGATCGCCTTCAGCCCGAACCTCGGCTACGCGCGGGTCGACGGCGAGATCGCCGATGCTGTGGCCGCCGCGGCGCGCCAGTTCGAGGCGCTTGGCGCTGTCGTCGAGCAGGTCGACAAGATCTTCGAGTCGCCGCGCGATGCGTTGTTCACCTTGTGGGCGGCCGGACTGGCCATACTGATGCGAACGTTCCCGGACGAGCGCAAGAGATCGTCCGATCCGGGACTCCTGGCCACAGCAGCGGCAGGCGAGACATTGAGCGCCGTCGACTGGCTCGGCGCCGACCTCGTCCGCAACGCGCTCGGCCGGACGATGGGCGCCTTTCACCAGCGTTATGATCTGCTGCTGACCCCGACAATGCCGATCCCGGCATTGCCGGCCGGACAGGATCTGAACGATCCGGCGAGCGAACGACACTGGATCGACTGGTCGCCGTTCAGCTATCCGTTCAACATGACCCGCCAGCCGGCGGCGAGCATCCCGTGCGGGCTGACCGCTGCCGGATTGCCGATCGGCTTGCAGATCGTCGGCCCGCCCTATGCCGATGCGCGGGTCTTGCGCGCCGCACGGGCGTTTGAGGCGACGCAACCCGAACGCCGCCCGCCGCTCCTCCAGCTGTCTTGAAGAGCTTGCGCCCGCGAACACGCTCGAAGGCAGGAGATCAGCCCAACCGGGCTGCCGCCGCGGCATCATGCTAAACTGCGCCGATGCCGAGCGACGTCATCGACCTGCGGGATTTCTACCTGACCGGCCTGGGGCAAGTCGCGCGCCGCATGATCCGCCGCGCGATCCGCCGCCTTTGGCCCGATTTGCGCGGCATGCGGCTGCTCGGCATCGGCTATGCGACGCCGTTTTTGTCCGCAGTTTCTGCCGAGACCGAACGCACCGTGGCGTTGATGCCGGCCACGCAGGGCGTGCTCGGCTGGTCGCTCGACGGCCGCAACCTTGTCGCGCTCGCCGATGAGGGCGAATTGCCCTTCGCCGATTATTCGATCGACCGGGTGCTGCTGGTGCATGCTCTCGAATTGAGCGAGCCCGCCGGACCGATGATGAAGGAGATCTGGCGGGTGCTGGCTGGCGGAGGCCGGCTGTTGATCGTCGCCCCCAATCGGCGCGGCATCTGGGCGCGGCTCGACCGCACGCCGTTCGGTTCTGGGCGCCCCTACACGATGTCGCAATTGTCGCATCTGCTGCGCGAGGAGATGTTCACCCCGGTCGAGACCGACACCGCGCTGTTCATCCCGCCCGCCGGCAGGCGAATGATCCTGCGCTCGGCCCCGGCCTGGGAGCGGATCGGCAAGCGCTGGTTCCCGCGCTTCGCCGGGGTCGTGCTGATCGAGGCGACCAAGCAGATTTACGCCAAGCCGGCGGCCGCGCGTGCTCCCCGCCGGCTCGTCTACGCCCCGGCGACCCCTAGGCTGTCGCACCGCGAAGGACTGTAGACAGCGCCCTATCCGGGCCGCCCGCCGGACAAGACAAAGACCCCCTGCTCGGCCAGCAGATTGGCGAGGCTGCCGTGTGGATGGAGCGCATAGGGCCGCCCGTGCCGGTCCAAGGTCACGCTGCGCTCGACCGTGACGCCGAGCTCGTCGCACAGCGCGGCAAAGTCGCGGATCGTGCAGAGGTGGATGTTCGGGGTTTCGTACCAGGGATGCGCGAGCAGGTGCGACATCGGCATCCGGCCGCGCAGCATCAGATGCAGGCGAATCCGCCAGAACCCGAAATTCGGGAACGAGACGATCGCGCGCCGGCCGATGCGAACCAGAGCCTCGAGCACCCGACGCGGCTCCCGCGTCGCCTGCAGGGTCTGGCTCAGCACGACGACGTCGAAGGCATCGGTCGGATAGGCGTCGAGATCGCGGTCGGCGTCGCCCTGAATGACCGACAGGCCGTGGCCGACGCAGGAATTGACGCCGGACTGGCTCAGCTCGATGCCGCGCCCGTCGACCCTTTTGTGCCGCGCCAGATAGGCGAGCAGCGCCCCGTCGCCGCAGCCGATGTCGAGCACCCGCGCGCCGGGCTCGATCATCTCGGCGATCAGCCGCAAATCCTGGCGCAATTCGCCGGCTTCGGCCGCTTCGGTCGCCGGCCGCGTCGCGCTCCCGTCCAGGCTCAGAGACGCCGCCATCGCTCCGCCATTACCGCTGGCCCGGCACCACTAGCGAGTGAGGCCGCGATGCTCGGCGCACCCGTTCAAAAAGCCGCGCAAGGTCTCGAACAGTTCGGGTTCGTGCAGCAGAAAGGCGTCATGGCCGTTTTCGGTTGCGATCTCGACAAAGCTGACATTGGCCGCAACTGCGTTCAGCGCATGGACCAGCTCCCGGCTCTCGGAGGTCGGGAACAGCCAATCGCTGGTGAACGAGATCACGCAAAAGCGCGAGCGCGTGCCGGTGAAGGCACTCGGCAGAGAGCCACCTTGCTCGGCTGCAAGATCGAAATAATCCATCGCCCGGGTAATGTAGAGATAGGAATTGGCATCGAACCGGTCGACAAAAGTGCTGCCTTGATGCCGTAGATAGCTCTCAACCTGAAAATCGGCGTCGAAGCCGTAAGTAACCGCGCGGCGGTCTTGCAAATTACGTCCGAACTTGTGGTGCAGCGCCGTTTCGGAAAGATAGGTGATGTGGGCCGCCATACGGGCGACGGCGAGGCCGCGTGCGGGTTTGCGACCGAGGCTCAGATAGCGCCCGCCGCACCAATCCGGATCGGCGATGATCGCCTGGCGTCCGACCTCGTGAAAGGCGATGTTCTGCGCCGAATGGCGCGACGCGGCAGCGATCGGCACCGCGGAAAAGACGCGTTCGGGATAGCTCGCCGCCCATTGCAATACTTGCATGCCGCCCATCGAGCCGCCGATCACGCAGAACAGGCTGTCGATGCCGAGATGATCGAGCAGCAGTTTCTGCGCGCGCACCATGTCGCGAATGGTGATCACCGGAAACGACAACGCCCAGGGCTCGCCGGTCGCTGGATCGATGATCCTGCGGTCCGGTCGTCCCCATGCAACCGCCCAGCACATTGGCGCAGATCAGGAAATAGCGGTCGGTGTCGAGCACCCCGCCGGGGCCGATCAGGGTCTCCCACCAGCCGGGCTTGCCGGTGATCGGATGCGGGTCGGCGGCGTACTGGTCGCCGGTCAGCGCATGGCAGACGAGGATCGCGTTCGACCGATCGGGATTGAGGGCGCCGTAGGTCTGGTATGCGATCGTAAACGGGCCGAAGCCGATCCCGCAATCGAGCCGCAGACGGGTCGTGCACGAGCAATCGGTAGCCGGGCCAATCCTGGTCCGAACGCGAACGCGGGCGGGGCGATGTTATGGTCGGCACAAGATTTCTCAGCAACCCGGTTGCGCGGCAGCCAGCCCGCATTCGAGGCGGGCCATCTGCGGTTGTCGATTCGGGGGCGTTAGCTAGGGAGCGGAGATAGGGCCTGTCAACGTTTTCTTTGATTTCGATCGACCGGGCTTCTACTACTACCGCCCCCCGACCATGAACGAGACCATGTCCCTCATCCCGTCCGATCTCGCAGATTTGCGCCGGCATATCGACGAGATCGACGACCGGCTGCACGATTTGCTGATCGAGCGGGCCGCGATTGTCGGCAGGGTCGCGGCCAGCAAGAAGAACGGCGATGTGGCTTTCTACCAGCCCGCGCGCGAGGCCGAGATTCTTCGCCGGCTCGCGGCGCGGCACCGTGGTGCACTGCCGTTTGCGAGCGTCGTGCGAATCTGGCGCGAGATGCTGGCGGCAACCGTCCGAATCGAGACGCCCTTTGCGGTCGCAGTGTTGGCCCCGGCCGAAGCGCAAGGTTTCTGGGATCTCGCCCGCGACCATTTCGGCAGCCACACGCCGATGTCGGCCTATCGCTCGATCGGCCAGGTGATCCGTGCCGTGACCAAGGGGCAAGCCTCCGTGGGCATTTTGCCGATGCCGCAAGAGGGCGACCGCGACCCGTGGTGGCGCCATCTGCTGTCGGAGGACGACAATGCCCCGCGGGTCATCGCCCGCCTGCCGTTCGGCGCGCGCGGCAACGCCCGCAGCGACGGCGCCGACGCGCTGGCGATCGGCCCCGGCAAACAGCTGGAGACCGGCGCCGACCGCACTTTCTTCGCCGCCGAGTCGGCGGCCGACATCAGCCGGGCCCGGTTTCTCGGAATGCTGTCGTCGCTGGATCTGGTCTGCACATTCTTCGCCTCTTGGGAGCATGCCGAGGGTGCTGTCAATCTGGTCGAGATCGACGGCTTTGTGCTGCCTTCCGATCCCCGTCTCGCCGCCTTCCGCGCGCGGCTTGGGAAGGCGCTTTATCGCCTACTGCCGTTTGGTGGTTATGCCGTTCCGCTCTCCGCGGCGGGGCTCGCGCCCGGCTCAGGGAAAGGCTGAACCCCGATGGCTTCTACCAACGGCCCGGTCCCGCGCCCGGGCATCCTCGACATCGCCCCCTATGTCGGCGGCGAAGCCACGATTCCCGGGGTCGAACGGCCGATCCGGTTGGCCTCAAACGAAAGCGCACTTGGACCGAGCCCAAAGGCGATGGCCGCCTTTCGGGCACTCGCCGAGGAGATCCATCGTTACCCCGAAGGCAGTGCCGAAGCATTACGCGAGGCGATCGGCCGGCGTCACGGTCTCGATCCGGCGCGAATTGTCTGCGGCGCCGGCTCGGACGAGCTGATCGCGCTGTTGTTGCGCTGCTACGCCGGGTTCGGCGATGAGGTTTTGTACAGCCGCCACGGGTTTCTGATGTACCCGATCGGCGCGCAGTCGGTTGGCGCGACGCCGGTCGCCGCCCCCGAGCGGTCCTTGACCGCCGATGTCGATGCCCTCCTGGACCGCGTCACCCCGCGCACCCGGTTGGTTTTCATCGCCAATCCGAACAACCCGACTGGCACCTATCTCGGCGCGAAGGAATTGGCTCGGCTGCATGCCGGATTGCCGTCCTCGGTCGTGTTGGCGATCGACGCGGCCTATGCCGAATTCGTCAACCGCAATGATTACGAAGCCGGCGCTGCGCTGGTCGACCGCGCCGACAATGTCGTCATGCTGCGCACCTTCTCGAAGATTTACGCGCTAGCCGGGCTGCGCCTCGGCTGGGGTTATTTTCCGCCAACAATTGCCGACGTCCTCAATCGCGTGCGTGGGCCGTTCAACGTGTCGACTCCGGCGGTTGCGGCGGGCATCGCAGCGGTCGAGGACACGGTTTCCCTAGGCCGGGCCCGCGCCCACAACGACCGCTGGCTGCCGTGGTTTTCAGAGCGACTCGCCGCACTCGGGCTGCCGCTGACGCCAAGCGTCGCCAATTTCGTGCTGCCGCGCTTTCCAGACGAGCCCGGCCGCAACGCCGAAGCGGCCTTCGCTTTTTTGCAATCCCACGGCATCCTAACCCGCAAGATGAGCGGCTACGGGCTGCCCCAACATCTGAGAATAACCATCGGCACCGGCGAGGAGATGGAAAAAGTGGCGGCCGCACTCGGCGAATTCATGGGTACGCGATGAGCGAGAAACTGTTCGACCGGGTGGCGCTGATTGGGATTGGGCTGATCGGTTCGTCGCTGGCCCGGGTCCTGCGCCGGGACAGCCCCGGCACGACCATCGTCGCCTGCGCGCGCCGCGTCGAAACCTTGGCAGCGGTCGAGCGCCTCGAACTCGCGGACGAAACGACGCAAGACCCGGCGGAAGCGGTAGCGGACGCCGATCTGGTGGTAATAGCGACCCCGATTTCCGCCTATGCGGAAATCGGGCGCCGCATCGGTCGGGCGCTGAAGCAGGGCGCCATTCTGACCGATGTCGGCTCGGTCAAGGAAGCGGTAATCCGCGACCTCGGCCCGCATGTCCCGCCGGGCGTCCATTTTGTTCCCGGCCATCCGGTCGCCGGCACCGAGCATTCCGGCCCCGAAGCGGGCTTTGCCGAGCTGTTTCACGACCGCTGGTGCATCCTGATCCCGCTGCCTGAGACCGACGACGCAGCCGTGGCCAAGGTCGGCAGGATGTGGGAACAGGCCGGCATGCGCGTCGTCACGATGAACGCCGCGCATCACGACCGGGTGCTGGCGATGACCTCGCATCTGCCGCATCTGATCGCCTATACGATCGTCGGCACCGCGACCAACCTCGAGGAGAGCCTCAAATCCGAGGTCATCGCATTTTCGGCCAGCGGTTTTCGCGACTTCACCCGGATCGCCGCCTCCGACCCCGTCATGTGGCGCGATATTTTTCTGAACAATCGTGAGGCCGTGCTCGAGATCCTGCAGCGTTTCAGCGAGGATCTGACGGCATTGCAGCGTGCGATCCGCTGGGGCGAAGGCGATGCCTTGCAAGAGCTTTTCACCCGCACGCGGGCAATCCGCCGCTCGATCATCGAGGCGAAGCAAGCGTAGGCCGCGACTTCGGCACGCGCGCGCCGCGCTTGTTTCTTCCCGGCAATTAAGATGCGGTCGTTCCTGATCTCTGCGATCTGCGCGGCAGCTCTCTTCACCTTCGCGGCTTCGCCGGCGGTGGCGGCCCCACCCGTTGTGGTGGCATCGAAGATCGACACCGAGGGAGCACTGCTGGGCAATATGATCCTGTCCGTACTTGCGGCTCGGGGTATCTCGGTGCGCAACCGGCTGCAGCTCGGGCCGACCAACATTGTGCGCGCCGCAATTCTCGCCGGGCAGATCGACATCTATCCGGAATACACCGGAAACGGCTCGCTGTTCTTTCATATGGAAAGCGACCCGGTGTGGAAAAACCGAGAGCGCGGCTACGCCGAGGTGGCCAAACTCGACCGGGCGCGCAACCACCTCGTTTGGCTAGACCCGGCGCCGGCCAACAACACCTGGGTCATCGCAATGCGCAAAGATCTGGCCCGGCGCGAGCACTTGGCGACCATGAGCGATTTCGCCCGATACGTTAATGGCGGCGGGAATATCAAGCTCGCTGCCTCGGCCGAGTTCGTCGAAAGCCCTTCAGCCTTGCCGGCGTTCGAGGCGAGTTATGGTTTTCGCCTCTCCGACCGGCAATTACTGACCCTGTCGGGCGGCAACACTTCGGCCACCTTGCGCGCAGCCGCAGAGGGGATGTCCGGGGTAAACGCCGCGATGGCCTACGGCACCGACGGCGCCATCGCCGCCCTCGGCCTCGTCGCGCTCGATGACGACAAGCGGGCGCAGATCGTCTACGCGCCGGCCCCGGTCATTCGCGAAGCGGTGCTCGGGCAATTTCCGCAGATCGCCGGCCTACTCGACCCGGTCTTCGCCAGCTTGACCCTCGCGACGTTGCAGCGGCTAAACGCGGCGATCGCTATCGACGGCGAGGACGCCGCGGCCGTCGCAGTGTCCTATCTGAAATCGAAGCATTTTCTGCCGTGACCTCGCCCCCCGGCCCGGCCACACAGCGCCCTTCCCTTCCCTTCCCGATCATCATCCGCAACCAGGTGCTGTTGGTGTTGGCGATCATTGCGGCGGTCGCGGCATTGACGTCGGGGTTTGTCGCATTGGCGCCAAACCGGTTGATCTCCGGGCGGCCGATTGCGCTGTGGTCCGCCGTTGGCGGTGGCTGGACTATCGGGTTCGCGGTGCTGGGCGCGCTGCTTCTGGCCGCTTCGCTGTCCCCGCCGGCGAGGACGCTGCACGTCGGCGTGGCGCTGATCGCCGGGCTGCTGTTGCTGCTGAGTTTGGCCGCGGCGGGAAATGCCGCGGCGACGCTCGCCGCGGGCGCCGGCCCGGCGGCGCGAGTCTCGCTCGGCGGGGCGTTCTGGCTGATCGCCGGCTGCGCCGGACTTGCCGTCGTCGACGCGTTGCAGCGCCTCGACGCCGGTCCCGCCCTACGGGTGCTGGCTGTCGTCGCGATCGGCGGCGGCGTCGCGGTTTTGGCGGTGGCCGGAGTTTTTGACGAGTTGTCGATCGTGCGCGAATACGCGGGTCGCCGCCAGCTCTTCGCCGAGGCGCTGTTGCGTCACATCGCGCTGGTGGCCGGGTCGGTCGGACCGGCGCTGGCGATCGGCTTTCCGCTGGGGATCGCCGCGGTCCGGGTTCCGCGCGTGCAAGGGCTGCTGTTCGCGGTGCTCAACATGTTGCAGACGATCCCATCGATCGCGCTCTTTGGGCTTCTAATCGTGCCGCTTTCCGCGCTGGCGATAGCCGTTCCGCGGCTTGCCGCACTCGGCGTCGGCGGCATTGGCCCGGCGCCGGCAGTCGTCGCGCTGGTGCTCTACGCACTCCTGCCGATCGTGCGCAATACTGCGGCGGGGCTCGCCGGCGTCGACCGGGCCGTTATCGACGCTGCGCGCGGGATGGGGCTGACCAGGCGTCAGCTTTTTTGGCAAATCGAGCTGCCGCTGGCGCTGCCGGTATTGCTGGCCGGGCTACGCATCGTCGTCGTGCAAACGATCGGACTCGCAGTCGTCGCTGCTTTGATCGGGGCTGGCGGGCTCGGCACCTTCGTTTTCGAAGGGCTCGGCCAGTATGCGCTCGATCTGGTGTTGCTCGGCGCGTTGCCAGCGATCTTCCTCGCGCTCGCCGCCGATTTTGTGCTGCAAACCCTTGCCGCCATGCGGCCCCGCCTGATGCCCGGATGATCGAACTCAGACCACGTCACCAAGCGCTACGATAACCGTGCGGTCGTCGATGACCTCTCGCTCGACATCCCCGCAGGCGCGTTCTGCGTATTGCTCGGCTCCTCGGGCTGCGGCAAGTCGACGACATTGCGCATGATCAACCGGCTGGTCGCGGCCGATACCGGCACGATCCGGGTCGGTGGCGAGGACGTGACGCAGGATCCCGGCCGAAGTGCTGCGGCGGCGCATCGGTTACGCGATCCAGTCGACCGGCCTCTTTCCGCACTGGAACGTCGAGGACAACATCGCCACCGTCCCGCGCCTGCTCAAATGGCCCGAAGCCCGGGTCGGTGCGCGAGTGAGCGAGCTTCTAGAGCTGTTTCGGCTTCGATCCCGGCAGCTACCGCAGCAAATTTCCGCACCAGCTATCGGGCGGCGAGCAGCAACGCGTCGGGGTAGCCCGCGCACTCGCCGCGGATCCCGAGCTGCTGCTGATGGACGAACCCTTTGCCGCGGTCGACCCGATCACCCGCGATGCGCTGCAAGCCGAACTGGCGCGGATCCACAAGGCGACGCAAAAGACGATCGTCTTCGTGACCCATGACATCGAGGAAGCGCTGCGGTTGGCGACCTCCATCGCGATCATGGACAAGGGCCGCATCGCCCAGCTCGGCGCCCCGCTCGATCTTCTCGAGCATCCGGCGAGCGATTTCGTCAGCGATTTCGTCGGCCGCCAGGGTCTCGGTCTGAAACTGCTTTCGGTGCGAACGGTCGGCGACCGCATGCGCCTCGGCGAGAGCGCCGAGGGCGAACCGCTGCCGGTCACTGCCCCGCTGCGCGACGCTCTCTCGGCGATGACCGCACGTCGCATCGAGCGCGTACCGGTCGCCGATGCCGAGGGCCGCGCGATCGGGGTCATCACCCTGTCGGACCTGGTGCGGTGAGCCTCGCACGCAGCGGCAGGTTCCTGGCGAGCCCGATTTTCTGGGTCGGGCTGCTGTTTGCCGCGCTGCTGTTGCGGATGGAATCGTTACGGCCGCTCTTGCGCTGGGCTTTTCCCGGGGTCGAGCCGGTCGTCTACGACCGCGCCAGCTTCGTCGAGCTGTTTTTGTCGCATCTAGCAGCTGGTTGTGGCGGCGAGCCTTGCCGCCACCGCGGCCGGCGTGTCGCTCGCGGTTTTCGTCACCCGCCCGGCCGGCCGCGACTTTCACACGATGGTCGATGCACTCGCAGCAATCGGACAGACCTTTCCGCCGGTCGCAGTGCTAGCGATCGCGGTGCCGCTGATCGGCTTTGGCGCCCGGCCGACCGTCATCGCGCTGTTTATCTATGGCCTGCTACCGATCATTGAAAATGCGGTCGCCGGCTTGGAAGGCGTGCCGCAAGCCGTGCGCGAAGCCGCAGAGGGCATGGGCCTGTCACCGTGGCAGCGGCTGCGTACGGTGGAGCTACCCCTGGCCGCGCCGGTCATCCTGGCGGGGATCCGGGTCTCGGTCACGATCGCCATCGGCACCGCGACGATCGGGTCGACGGTCGGTGCATTGACCTTGGGCACGCCGATTTTCGACGGCTTGGTCGCCGACAAGCTGCCCTTCGTCATCGAAGGTGCTGTGCTCGTCGCCCTGTTCGCGATTCTGACCGATATGCTGTTCGCCCGCCTCGAGCTCTGGCTGCGGCGCGGCACAGCTGGATAAGTGCGCGAGGCGGCCGATTAGTGCGGGATGCGGCGGACTATGTGCTCCCGGGCGCCATCGTCCGCGCCGCCAGCGCGGTCATGATCAGCGACAGCCCGACAAACACCATGTTGATGCCGACCAGCAGTCCGATCGCCCAGGCAGCCGAGCTCGGCCAGCCGTCCCAGATCAGATAGGCGAGCAACAGATCGACCAGGCCGCTGAGCAGCACCCAGCCCCAGCTCGGCAGATGGCGGCGGTGCTCGATCGCCAGAAAGATCGCGGCGATCCCCTCGATGATAAAGAACACGATCAGCCAGATCGTCAGGGTCAGCACGCCAGCAATCGGCCGGAGAATCAGGACGAGGCCAAGCAGGATCGCCAGCACGGCGATCAACAATGACCAGGCGAAGCCGGGCATCGCTCGATGCTGCAGCACCGATATCGTGCGAAAGATCCCGCCGATAAAAAACAGCCAGCCGATAAAGAGGGTTATCGCCAGGGTCGCGACTTCCGGTACGGCGATCGCCAGCAGCCCGAGGACCATCATCACGATGCCTTCGGCGAGGAAGAGTTTCCAATGGGCATGGATTGCCGCGGCCAGCCGACGTTGGATCCCGTCGAGACCGGGAAGGGCCTGGTTGCTCATCCTGGTTCACCTGCGAGTGGTTGAGCGGCTTCACTGGGCGAACAGCGCGCTCGCTCCGCTCAGCTATCGTTGCCGGCCGCCCGCGCCGCAGCCCTGGTCATAAGGTCGATCCGTTGCCGATCGGACCTGGCGTTGGCGTCGACCGCGCTGCTCCCGACCACGGCAAATACCACAAATCCGCCTTTACGGCGCGGGGCAATAAAATATTCTGCGGTGCGCTGCTCGTTTGATTCGGTGCACGACAAGACGGCGCTGAACACCATGTCGCTGTCGATCTTGGTGCTCGATCGCGCCGAGGCGAAATTTCCGTTGCACATCCGCGGGTCGACGGCAATCAGATCGGATGCGATGCCGATGCCGCTGACATCGGGACCCGGCGCGATGATCTTGACCGCGCCGGCAGCATTGTCGGAGCGCCATACGGCGGTGAAGCTGGCGAGCGCCGCCGGCTTGTCGGTAACGACGAGACGCGCATTCGGCAGCTGCGCCGTCGTAAAAAAGTCCTGCGCCAGCCTGACCTCCTCGAGATCGGGCCCGGCGGCGGGCGGTACCGCCTCGGTGGTCGGCGGCGCCGTCGAAAACGCCGGCGCGGGCGCGGTGACCGGCGGTTTCGGCATATCGAGCGCCGCTGAAGCCGATGAACCCGCGACTGGGGGCGCGGCAGCGGATGGTGGCGGTATTTTTGGCGCCTGAGGCTCGGTGCTGGCCGGCGATAGGGCCGGCGGGGGCGCAGCCTGCGGCGGTGTGGTCTCCAGCGGCGCTAGCTTGGCGTTTACCTCCGCCGCGGGAGTTGTAGCGGTCGAGAGTGCGGCCGCGGTGGTGGTCGTTGGCGCGGTCGGCGCAGTCGCCTGGAGCGCGAGCGATTTCTGCACGCAAGTTTTCAATTCGGCCGTCACCGCGCGGTGTGCCGCTCAACTGAAAAAAGAAGGATCGCCCCTCGGCGACCAGAACGAGCTCCGCGCTGCGGCCGAGGCTATCGATCAGCCGGGGGTCGCTGGGCAACGGGACGAGCACGATCAGGCGGCTAGGAACCGTAGCGGTCATAGCCAGGCGAGGTCCTCCGTCGAATCGCAGCTCGACCGGCATCTTCGCGTTTGGAGCAAACGACCATCGTGGATTGATAAACCCGAGCCACCAACGATGGTCGCCGGTGACCAGGATGAACATGTTGATCCCGCTGTCGTAGGCAACGCCGGCGGAACAATGGGTAAAGTCGCCGGTGCGGTCGTCGGTGTAGGCGCCGCCGGTCCAAAGGCCTGCTTGAAACGCCTCGAATTGGCCCGGCTGCGTTCGCCGAGCTGCCCCACAACAACGATGCCACGGCGACGATCGCCGCGATACGAGCGAAAGACATCGCACCTCCTTCGGTCTTTCGCAAAACTATCACATTTTCGGGAAAATGACCCTTTTGGGGGATGGTTAACCGGGCCCGGCGCGCCGGTCCGCAGATCCCGCGCTGTATCACGCCGATCCGGCGCGGCCCTTATACGAGAACACTTTGTACGGGAATTCTCATGTGTCGGCGGTGTTGACGACCGAGAAGGGCGTCTGGGAGAGCCTCGGCGCCGTGTGCCTGGAGGAAGAGATGAGGCACGCAATCCTCATGGCCGGTATTTCCGATGCTGGCAATCAGCGGCTCGGCCCTCGCCGCAAGCCCGATCCCGCCGAATAGCGCCGATCTTGCAGCGCGCAAGGTCCAGCTCGCGCAAGTTCAGGTGCAGGTGCCGGCGGCGCAACCATCGCCGTCGGCTACCATCGTCACCACGCCTAGCTCGCCACCGGCTGCTGTGGTCACCACGCCTGGCTCACAACCATCTACGGTCACGACCACGCCGAGTACGAATCCAGCATCGACGACGGTCGTCGTCGCGCCGACAGCGCCCCCGCCGCCACAGGCCGAAAACCCGCCCCCAGCGCCTGGCCCCAGCTATGTCTGGGCCCCAGGGCACTGGTGGTGGGACGGCATGCAATACGTATGGAAGCCCGGCAGCTATGTCGTTCCGCCGACGACGGTCGCGCGCTGGACGCCGGGATATTGGCAGCAAGGCCCGAACGGGTGGTTCTGGGTTTCCGGCAACTGGGACTGAACCCTTTTGATTTGACCGAAGGAGTTGACGGCGGAGCCTGAATCGGTTCCGCCTTCTTTTTTACACCGCCGGCCGCGTTCGCACCTCCTCCGGCACCTTGCGCGGGAGGAATTGGCCGTCTTTGAGGTCGCCGGAAAAGGCGCCGCCCTCGACGACGGTCTTGCCGCGCAGCATGACGAGTGACGGCCAGGCGGCGAGGTCGCGGTCTTCCCACGGGCTGTAGTCGGCCTCGTGCATTTCGGCGGCGCGCACGATGTGGCGGCGGCGCGGGTCGAGCACGACGATATCGGCGTCGGAGCCGACCGCCAGCGCCCCTTTGCGCGGATAAAGGCCCATGATCTTGGCGGCGTTGGCCGAGACCAGGCCGACGAAATCCGGTAAGCCGTGGCCGCGCTTTTCGACTGTCTCGGTGTAGATCAGCGACACCCGCGGCTCGACGCCGGCATTGCCGCCGGTGGTGTCGTCGATCCGCCGCCCCTGCAATTTGATGCGCAGCGGACAGCAGATCTCGTCGGTGGCGACGGTCTGGATCGCGCCATGATCGGTCGCCGCCCATAACGCCTCATGGTCCTCGCGGAATTTTAGCGACGGATAGGTGTGGTAGATCTGGCCGTTCGGCCGTTTATAGTCCTCGGCAGTATACATCAGGTACTGGTGCAGGGTCTCGCCGTAGATCGGCACGCCCTTGGCCCGCGCCGCCGCGATTGCGGCGACGCCGGTCGCGGCTGAGGTGTGCATCATATAGAGCGCCGCGCCCTCGATATTGGCGGCGAGCCGGATTACCCGGTTGAACGCCAGATCCTCGGACAGGGTGTTGTGCACCTCGGCCATGTTTTCGAAGCCGGTCCGGTCTTCGCGGAACAGCTTTTCGTACATGTGCATGACGAGATCGTTGTCTTCGGCGTGGATCGCGGCGATGCCGCCGGCCTGCGCGAGGACTTTCAGCACCTCCCAGATGTCGCCGAAATCGACCATCCGGCCCTTGCGGCTCGGGGTAATGTCGGTCGTGAAGATCTTGACGCTTGGGTGCCCGGCCTGGACCGCCTCGGCTAATTGCGGCAGCAACTCGTGCGGCAGCTTACCCTGCACCATCGTGTGAAACGCATAGTCGCAGTGGCAATCGCCGGCCCATTCCTTCTGCCGCCGCTCGATCGCCTGCTGCACGGTGTCGCCGTCGCCGACCAGCGCGAAATCGAGGATCGTCGTTGTGCCGCCATGGAGCGCCGCCTGGCTGACCCGCGCCGGCCCATCGGTCATCTGATGCTGGGTGGTGCCGGGAACCACGATCGGCCAGCGACAATGGACATGCGGATCGATCCCGCCGGGAATGACGATCTGCCCCGACGCGTCGACGACCCGTCCGGCCCCGAGAGCGGCGAGACTCCCGGGCGCGCCAATGGCTACGATCTTACTGCCGGCGACACCGAGATCAGCCGGCTCCGGCCCCGAAGGAAGAACCGCGAGCCCGTTGGCGACGACGATGTCCAGCATCCGCTTATCCTCCCTTCGTGATCTTGCAGCGCAATCCCGATAAGCCCGACCATAACGCCGCCGCATTTTGCCTTCCCGGCGCAAGGCCGGGATCCATTTCGGTCGTGGGCACCGGCCTTCGCCGGTCAGACAAAGAAGTGAAAGCGCCTCGAAATCGCAGCCGTCTAGCCTTCAGGCCACGCGGTAGCGGTCGATCGTCGCCTTGTTGAATTTGAGCCCGAGGCCGGGCGCGGTCGGCATCACCAGCTCGCCGTTTTGCTGCTCTGGGACTTCTTCGAACAGCGGCGCCAGCCAGGGCATGTATTCGACCGTCAGCCCGTTCGGGATCGCGCCGATCAGATGAACGTGAACCTCCGGGATCAGGTGGCTGACGACCGGCAGGTTGAACGCCTCGGCCATGCCGGCGACCTTGAGCCATTGGGTGATGCCGCCGACCCGCACCAGATCGATCATCACGACATCGACCGAGCGCGCCTCGACCATATGGCGGAACGGCACGATGCCCCAGACATACTCGCCGCCGGCGACCGGGGTCGACAGCGCGGCGGTGACGCGGGCGAGGCCGGCGAAATCATCGGCGGTCGTCACGTCTTCGAGCCAGAACAGGCCGACCCCGGCATCCTCGACCCGCTTGCCGATATCGATCGCCTGCTCCGGGCGCCAGCGCTGATTGATGTCGCACATCAGTTTGATGTCGGGGCCGATCGCCTCGCGCACCCGCCGCATGCGCTCGACCTCCTTGGCCGGCGTGGTCTCGCCGGGCAATGCCATCTGCGTCTTCATCTCGCGCCAGCCGCGATCCTTGAGCGTCGCTGCCGCTTGCACCACCCGGTCGAGCGTGAGGCCGCGCATCAACGCGCCGCTGGCATAGGTCGGCACCCGGTCGCGCGCACCGCCGAGCAACTTCCACAACGGCAGGTTCATCGCCTTGGCGCGCAAATCCCACAACGCCGTGTCGAGCGCGGAGTGAGCCAGGTTGAAGATGCCGCCCGGCCCGGCCGAGCCCGCCGCCGCCCGCAACTTTGCCGCGACCATCTCGACCCGCACCGGGTCCTCGCCGACGCACAGCGCGCCAAGCTCCTCGACCGCGCTTTTGAGGGTCCCGGTCAGCGCGCCGCCGAAATAGGTCGCCCCGACCCCGACCGCCCCATCATCCGTCTGGACTTCGAGGGTGACGATCGGACGCTTGCCGTTCGGGTTTTCCGCGGCGCCGGCGAGCGGCTCGTCGGCCGGGAGCGCCACGATATTGGCGTGGATGCCAGTAACTTTCATCGGATCAAGCCTTTCGCCCAAAAACCGGCTCGCGACAAAACGAGTCGTCCAAATAAGCCATCGTCGCCCCGTGCGCCTTCAGCCCACGGGCTCGATGGGACGTCCGGGGGGCCATCGTGACAAATCGCGAAAATTACTTGGGCAAATCCGCGATTGGATTACTCCCCTCTTTCGCGGGACCGACGAGGTTTCGTCGTTGAACTGATTTCGCAAGAAATGAAGACGGCCGCTTATCTACTCCGCCGCCTCTTTGATCTTGGCGGGGAGCGGCTCGGCCCCTGCCCAGCCGTGCTCGGCGATGTCGAACAGGATGCCTTCCGGGCCGAAGAACTTCTTCTCGAAATAGCCGGCCTGGTGCCCGCCTTGGCCCTGATCGATGTAGTGCTTGGCGCCGAGGCTTTCGAGCTTCTTCGAGAACTCGTCGACGTCCTCGACCAGCACGCCGAAATGGTGGATGCCGCGATAGTCCATGCCCTTGCCGAGCTGGTCGGTCTTGAATTTGAGGATCGCCATGTTGAGCGTGCCGTCGCTCAAGAACACGCCATCGGCGAGCACGCCGTTCGGCCGGCCGACTTCCTCGAAATCAAAGGCTTTCTTGTAGAATTCGGCCATCGCTTCGGGGTCTTCGGCGGCAATGGCGATATGGCGCAATTTGGGCATTGGCGACCTCCTGATTGCTGATGGCGCTACCCTATCACGACCCCCAACGTCATTTCGAAGCGCCGTGTGGGATAGACGACAAAACCCGCGCCATGCTTTTGCCGACCCGACTTAGCGCTTCCTCCCACGAAAACAGGCCAAAGCGGTCGAATTCGGGCAACAGCGTGCCGTCGGGCAGCGCAAACTGCGAGGTGCAGACCAGGCTCTTCGGATCGGGCAAAGCCGGCGGCGTCCAGGCAAACAGCGCCAAATCCTTGCCGCGCAGATAAGCATGCACCCCGAGTGCGGTCAGCTCGGCCCGGCGCAACCGTGAGGCCGGTCTCCTCGTGCAGTTCGCGCGCGGCGGCGGCGGCAAAATCTTCGCCGGGCTCAGCCTCGCCCTTGGGGATGTCCCAGCGCGGCGAGCGGGTGGCGTGTCCGAGCAGAATGCGCTCCCCGTCGCCGACGATGACCCCACAGCTCGTCTTCACCGCGTTCACGGATGGCTCCAGCCACCTGACACACCGCTGTAGAAACCGCTGTTTTTGGCATCGTCCGAATTATTGCCGCTGTTGCCGTCGGCGCACCCGGCGACCAGCAGCAGGCCTATGAGGGCGAACCACGCCGCGATCTTCATCCTCAAACGCTTTCCCATCTCCAACCCGTTTCTCCGATAGTATGCCATGCTTGGCAACGCAGGAGACAGGAAGTGGCTGTTGAGACGCGCTCCTACCGGCCGCTCGCCATCGGGCGGCGCGGCGCCGTCGCGGCGAACCATCCGCTGGCCGCCCAGGCCGGCCTCTTGGCATTGCGGGCCGGCGGCAACGCGGTGGATGCGGCGGTGGCGACGGCGATGGCGCTCGCTGTGGTCGAGCCGATGATGTCGGGGCTCGGCGGCGACGGGTTTTATCACGTCTATCAGCAATCGACCGGGCGAGCGGTCGTGTTCAACGGCACCGGCCCCGCCCCCGCCGCCGCGACCCCCGAGCGCTATGCCGGCGGCATTCCCCGGATCGGGCCGCTGTCGGTCTCGGTTCCCGGCACCGTTGCCGGGCTCGGCCTGATGCACCGAAGGTTTGGCCGGCTGCCGTGGCGCGACCTGTTCGCCGAGGCGATCGGCTTCGCCCGCGACGGGTTTGCCGCCACCCGCGCCTACAGCCATTTCGCCGCGGAATACCAAGCGACCCTGACGATCGACCCGCGAACCACCGCGATCTTTCTCGCCGATGGCAGAGCGCCGGCCCTCGGCGCCCCGATCGTTCAGCCCGATCTCGCCCGCTACCCTCGAAGAGATCGCGGCCGACGGGGCCGAGACCTTCTATCGCGGCAGGTTGGCGCGGCGGCTGGCGGCCGGTCTCGACGCGGCCGGAAGCCTGGTCCGTGCGGGCGACCTCGAAGCCTTCACGGCCGAGGAGCAGGCGCCGATCGCGATCGATTATCGCGGCTACACTGTGCTCGAAGCGCCATCAAATTCGACCGGCTTCGTTTTGCTCGAAGAGCTGAAGATCCTCGAGCATTTCGATCTGACGCGGATGGGCCTCTTATCCGCGGATGCGGTCCACGTCATGGTCGAAGCGAAAAAGCTGGCCTTTGCCGACCGCGAGCGCTGGGGCGCCGATCCCCGCTCGCTCGACCCGCCCTTCGCGGAGCTGCTGTCCGCCGAGTACGCCGCCGGGCTCGCCGCCCGGATCGATATGCGCCGCGCCGCGCCGACCGGCGATCGCGCACGAGGCGGCGGCGGGCGACACGACATATTTCTGCACCGCCGACGGCGAGGGCAACGCGGTATCGGGGATTCAGAGCATCAACAGCGGCTTCGGCTCGGGCATCATCGCCGGCGATACCGGCATCCTGCTTAAACAACCGCATGGCCTATTGGCACCTCGAACCGGGCCATCCAAACCGGCTCGCCCCCGGGCGGCGGGTGCGCCATACGATGAACCCGCCGATCGTGCTCAAGGACGGCGCGCTGTGGTGCGTCTTCGGCACCCCCGGCGCCGACAATCAGGTGCAGGTCAATCTGCAGGTATTGACGGCGATGACCGATTTCGGGCTGGACCCGCAGCAGGCCGCCGAGATGCCGCGCTGGAGCTCGAACGTACCCGGCCAATACGCCAACTGGCCGCATGACGGCGAGGATGCTCTGACGATCGAGCAGCGCTTTCCGGAGGCGGTGCGCAACGATCTCGCGCGCCGCGGCCATCCGGTCCATACCGTCGGCGACCTCGACGGGCCGTGCAGCGTCGAGATCATTCGCCGCGACCCGGCGACCGGCATGCTGCTCGCCGGCTCCGACCCGCGCCGCGACGGCTGGGCGCTGGCGTGGTGATGTGGCCTTGCGCGCTGCGGCGCGAGAGCACAATTTCCCTATGCGGAGTTGAGGATGAGCAAGAAGAGAGCGGCAGTCAGAATCCGGGCGGAATGGGATGAAGAAGCCCAGGTGTGGGTTGCCGAGAGCGCAAATCTGCCCGGTCTCGTCACCGAGGCGGAGACCGTAGAGCTGCTGCTCGAAAAGCTGCGCGATGATGGTGCCGGAGCTGCTGTCCTACAGCCCGGACCTTGCACCCGGTTTTCTGCCGGAAATCCGCGTCACCTTAGTGCGCCGCGACCGGGTGGACCTCGCCGCGGCATAATGGCCGATTATGCCGATCCGGTGCGCGAGGCATTGCGCCGCGCGGGCTGCCGGTTCGACCGTCACGGTAAGGGCGATCACGAAATTTGGCTCTGTCCGAAGTCGCGTCGGCCCGATCGTGGTCGACAATCGGATCAAGTCGCGTCACACCGCCAACGCAATCCTAAAGCAAGCCGGCCTGCCCAAGCAGTTCTAAACCGAAGATGGAGAAGCGAGTGGCATGAAAATCCGCGACATCGAGGTTTTTCAGGTCGCCTGGGCGCCGGCGGACAAGCCGGAGCAGCGCAGCGCCTGGGTCAGAATCCGGTGCGATGACGGTCTCTTCGGCATCGGCGAGGCGTCGCCGATGCAAGGCGGGCTCGCCTCGCTCGGCATCGTCGCCCGCAATCTGGCGCCGCGACTGATCGGCGCGGACCCGCTCGACCATGCGGTGCTGCTCGATATCTCTGCTGCACGAATTCGTCAAGCTCGGGCCGGAGGGCGCCCTGACCGGGGCGCTGGCCGCGCTCGACATCGCGCTGTGGGATTTGAAGGGAAAGCTTTTCGGCCAGCCGATCTACAAGCTGCTCGGCGGCGCCTGGCGCACAGCCTTGCCGTTCTACGCCTCGATCGGCGGCAATGGCGAGCGAACCGTCGACGAGGTGCTGCGCGTCGTCGAGGCGCGGCTGAAGGACCAGCCCGCGGCGGTCAAGATCCGCTTCGACGCCGACCGCACCAAGCCCGACAATGACATCCCCGGCGACATCGCCAAGGCCCGCGCGGTGCGGCAATTGGTCGGCGACGGTTTCCCGTTGGCTTTCGACGCCAATAATGGCTACTCGGTCGGCGGCGCGATCCGCGTCGGGCGGGCGCTCGAAGAACTGGGCTATTGGTGGTTCGAAGAGCCGGTCCAGCATTACCATGTCAAAGCGATGGGCGAGGTAGCGCGCCGGCTCGACATTACCGTCTCGGCCGGCGAGCAGACCTATACATTGTCGGGCTTAGCGGATTTGATCGACGCGGGGGTCCGCATGGTCCAGCCCGACATCGTCAAGATGGGCGGCATCACCGGGCTGATGCGCTGCGCCGCGCTCGCCCAGGCGCATGGCGTCGAACTGGTCCCGCATCAGACCCAGCCGACGATTGGCCACATGGCGAGTCTGCATCTGGCGGCGAGCCAATTGCAGGCAACCAAGCCGTGCGAGCTGAACGATCCCTCGCCGCGCCAGCATGCGGTGTTCGAAAATCCGCCAAAGCCGGTCGATGGCCTCTTCCGCTTGCCGGCCGAACCGGGCCTCGGTCTGCGGATCAACGAGACGGAACTCGCAAAGCGGCGCGTTCCGATCGGATGATCCAACTCTCACCGATCGCTCAGGCTCGCGCAGACGGCGTCCGAGATAAAGCGGCAGGGTCAATGCGGGGCGCCCGTCATGCAGCACCGTGGCCGGCGCCAAGGTATCGATCGAATCGAAAAGTCTGCCAAACCGGGCGGCGATTGTGGCCGGCGAGATACCGGGGGCAACGATCAGGACATCCGCGCCGGCATAGTCGGCAACCGGTGCGATGATCCCGTATTCCCGTGGATCGCTGCCGAGGCAGATAACCGGCACCCGGCCGCCTAAGGCATAATCGATCTTTCCGGCATCGAGCCACCGCGTCGCCGCGACGACCAGCCCCGGCCGATCGAGCAGGCCCCGCTTGTCGAGCTCTTGGCGCAGCGAAGTCCAGTCGACCGCGGCCAGAGCGGGGTCCTTGCCGAGCCGAAAATCGCCGATCGCCAGCGGCAGCCAGTTGAACCGTACCTCGCTGCCGACGAACGCCGCACCGAGGACGACAACAGCCGCGGTCGCCGCGAGCCATCGGCGGCTCCGCTGGCGGCGGGCGATGGCGTCGCCGAGCAGCGGCAGCAGCATCAGATAGCCGGGTGCGGCCCAATGAAACAGCACCCGGCTCCGCAGCGAGATCAGCGTGAAGAAGATGATCGGCGGCGCCGCCAGGCATACGAGGAGCCAGCGCCCTTTGTCGGCCGGTCCCCGGCGCAGCGCGTCGAACCCGCACACGACCAACGGCAGCCATATCCACGGCAGCAGGAACAGCGCGCCGCCGGCGAGCGTCAAAACCGGCCCGAGCGGGTTGAAGCGACCCTCCGCCCGACCGCCCTGGAACAGAAACGACACCCAGCCGTGCCGCGCATTCCAGATCAGGACCGGCGTGAACACCACCAGCGCGGCGAGACCGGCGACATAGGGATGCGGTCGCAACAGCCAGCGGCGGCTTTCCCGCTCGGTCAGCAGAAAACACGATCGCGCCGAGGATCGTCAGAGCCGCCGAATATTTGGAGGACAGCGCCAGACCCGCGCAGATGCCGGCGCCCAGCCACCAGCCCCAGGCCGCCCTTCCCTCTGCCGGGTAACGCCGCGATCAGGCAAAGGGTCGCCCCGAGCAAGGCGGCGAATAGCGGGCCATCGGGCAAGCACCCAGGTACCGGCGGTGACGCCGATGACCGGGCACAAATTCGCCAGCACCGCCGCCCACAGCCCCGCCCGTGCGCCGAACAGCGCCGCCGTGACGCGGTACATCAACCATGTCGTCAGCGCGAACAGCGCGATGAAGGGCAGGCGAACGACGATCGGACTGTCGCTGCCGGCCAGGTGCGCCGCCGCCCAGGCCAGCCACCAGGCGATCGGCGGATGATCGAAATACCCAAGCCGGAGCTGGCGCCCGGCCGCCACCATATAGCTCTCGTCGATCCCGAGCCCGAGAGACGCAGCGAACAGCAGCCGAGCCAGGAACGTAGCTAGTATCAGCAGGGTGACGCCCCCCGCTGGCGTCTTCACCCAGGCCGTTGCCGCACGCAGCAATCTCGTGGCCTGCGAGGCAGCAGAGAGGTCGACAGGAGCCGCCATCGGAAGCGGTTCGCCGACCGCTATCGAGGACGAAAATATTCCTCGTAGGGGGTGTCGTTCTTGATCAGCAGGCCGCCATCGACGGTCAATGCCACGCCGGTGATCATGCGCGCCGCATCGCTCGCCAGGAACAGGATCGGGTCGGCGATGTCCTCGGGTTCGCACATGCGCCCCAGCGGAATCTTGCGCGCGCGCTCAGCCTTGCTCTCCGCGGTCGGCATCGCTCCGCCAAACGCCGTCGCCGTCGCGCCGGGGCAGACGGCGTTGACCCGGATGTGATCGGGGGCAAGCTCATAGGCGGCATGGCGGGTCAACCCTAACAGCCCCGCCTTCGACGCCGAATAATTCGCGGTCCCGCCAAACGAGATCCGTTGCCCGGCGATCGAGGCGATGTTGACGATGGCGCCGCCGCCGCGCGCCCGCATATGCGGCAATACCGCCCGAATGCCGTTGAACGCGCCGGTCAGGTTGACGGCGATGACGCGGTCCCAATCCTCGGCGCTCATCTCGCCGATCATCCGGCGCACGGTCACGCCGGCGCCATTGACGAGAATGTCGATACCGCCCGCTGGCCTCGGTGATCCCCGCGGCAAGACGGGCGAAGCCCTCGCGATCGCTGACGTCGAGCCCATATGCCTCGGCCTTGCCGTTGCGCCCGGTGATCTCGGCCGCAACCCGTTCGGCCGCCGCCGCATCGCGATCGAGGACGACCACGCGTGCGCCGGCGGCGGCGAAGGCGCGGCACGTCGCAGCGCCGATCCCGTTCCCTCCGCCCGTGACCAGAGCGACCTTTCCGGAAAAATCTTCGGCCATTTTCGTCAACCTCCGTTCACCTCAGTTCGTCGAGCAGCGCCTTCGCCTCTTTCAGATCGGCGGTGTCGAAGCCCTCGGTGAACCAGCCGTAGACCGGGGCGAGGAGATCGCGGGCTTCGGCGCGCCGGCCCTGCTCGCCCCACAGCCGGGCGAGGCTCGTCGGCGGCGCGCAATTCTAGCGATTTCGCTTGTTGGGCTCGCGCGATGCGGATCGCTTGCTGAAGGGCGGCCTGGCCCTCGTCGAGCTTGTTTTCGGCGAGCAGCGCGGTGCCTCGGTAAGGCGGTGCAGTTCCGCATCCCAATGGTGCTCGCCGGTGGCCTCCGCTGCCTGTCCAATCCCTCCCGTAGCGCGGCCAGAGCCGCCGTCTGATCGCCCTGCCGCGCCAAGCCTTCGGCCAGGAACGCCAAACCATAAGGCAAACAGTCAGTGCGCGCCGAGCCGGGTCCAGCTGGCGACGCCCTCGCGAATGCGGGCGATTGCTTCGTCGACGCGCACCTTGTCCGAGCAGAGCCGTGCCGCGCAGGATGCCAGGTTCGCAGATTAACGAGAGCCGTTGCTCGGCGGCCAGCGCCTCGGCCGCCTGCGAGCCGTGTGCAGGGCGCTAACTCGGGCTCGCCGCGATTGAGGTAAAGCACCGACGAATGTAATAGCAAGGCAGTTACGAAGCTGAACGGGTGGGCGATCCGCTCGGCCAGCGCCAAAGCTTCGCGGCCGATGCTTGCGAGCGCCTTCTCGGGATATCCGAGCAACCAATTCGGCCTGCGCGCCAAAGTAGCCAGCGCAGACGCCGGGATCGTGTCCGCCATAGACGCGACGGTGGGACGCGTGCTTCTCCGGATCATAGAGCCGGCGCCCGGCGTCGGCAGTGCTCGCGAGCTGCTGCCGGCTCGCCGGCAAACAACCACGTCGCCCAGGCGCTGTGATGCGCCTGGAGCCGCAATCCATCATCTCCTCGTCCGGTCGGCCATCTGCAGCAATCTGGTTCGAAAGCGCGGCGGCCGCGGCGATTCGACCGGACACCGTTGGCTGACTGCCACAGCCCATAGAGCGCCTCGAACAGTTGGCGCGGCTCGCCGCTGCTCTCGGCAAGCTCGCGCGCCCGCGTATAAGGCCTGGCTTCGCTTCGGCGTGCGAACCCTTGGCCGTGAATGCGACAGAGCCCCAATGCCAGTTGCAGCTCGATTTCGCGGCCGTTCCGGGCCGGGCCCTCGGGCAGTGACCGCCAGCAGGCCGCAAGACCCCGCTCGAAATGGGCGATCGCTTCGAGATGAGCCAATCGCGCTGCGGCATGCTGCCCCGCCTTCAGCCATTGATCGACCGCGCGTTCGGTGTCGCCGGCGGCGGTCAGGTGATGGGCGAGAAGCTCCGGCTGGCGCTCGACGAGATCGGCGAAATGCTGCTTCCAGCGCCGCCGCGACGCGCGCGTGCAATTCCTGCCGTCGTCCGCGCAGCAGGGTCGAGTAGGCGGCGTCCTGCACCAGCGCGTGCTTGAACAGGTAAGAGGCGTGCGGCGCGGTGCCGCGGCAGAACAGCAAGCCCGGCCTCGCCGAGCTGATCCAATGCGGCCTGCAATTCCTTCTCGGGACGCTGCGCCACCGGCTCGATCAGTTCATAGGCAAACTCGCGGCCGAGCACCGCGCCGATCTGCGCGATCTCCTTGGCCGCCGGCCCGAGCCGGTCGAGCCGCGCCATCAGCGAGGCATGCAAGGTCGCCGGCACCGACAGCGCGGCAAGCGATGCTCGTCGCCAGCACCGCGGCCACCCGGTCGCCCTGCGCGGCGCTTTCCAGCACCGCCTTGGTCAGCTCCTCGACAAACAGCGGCACCCCGTCGGTGCGCTCGACGATCTCCGCGACGATATCGGCGGTGAGCGCGGCATTGCCGGCCAGCTTTTGCACCAGCGCCTCGCCGTCGCGTTCGCCGAGCCGATTGAGCGCCAAACTCGTGACGTGGGCGCGGCCGCCCCAGGGCGGCTGGAATTCGGGACGAAAGGTGATCGCCAGCAGCACCGGCAGCCGCCGCACCCGGTCGACGGTCAGATCCAGCAATTCGCGCGAGGTCGGGTCGATCCAGTGGGCGTCCTCGAACACCATCAGCACCGGCCGGCTGCCGCGCCTCGGCTTCGAGCTGATTGAGCAACGCCTCGAACAGCTTCTCCCGTTTGCGCTGCGGGCTGAGGTTGAGGTCCGCGGCGGAACTCGGCAACGACAGCAGCTCGCTCAACAGCGCGATATCGTCGTCATCCCGCGCGCCCGGCGCGAGCAATGCCCGCAGTTTGCCGAGCTTGGCTTCGACCGTATCGTCGCGGGCAAACCCGGCGGCGCGTTCGAGCTGCGCGATGAACGGGATAGAGCGCGCTGTCCTGGTGATGCGGCGAGCAGAAATAGCGCAGGCGGGTATGCGGCTCGCTTTCGATGTGCTCGGAGAGCGCCGCCGTCAGCCGCGACTTGCCGATGCCCGGCTCGCCGGAAATCAGCACCACCCGTCCTTCGCCGCTCTTCGCCTGCTGCCAGCGGCGCAGCAGCAGCTCGACTTCCTCCTCGCGCCCGACGAGCGGCGTCTCCGCCGAGCGCAAGGCCTCGAAGCGGCTCACCACGCCGCTCTCGCCAATGACCCGCCAGGCGCGTTGCGGCTCGGCAAAGCCGGCGAGTGCTTGCGGTCCGAGGTCTTCCAGATCGAACAGCCCGCCGATCTGCCGGCGCGTCGCTTCGCCAATGACCAGCGTGTTCGGCGCGGCCAAGCGCCTGCAGCCGGGCCGCAAGGTTCGGCGTCTCGCCGACGACCCCGCGCTCCTGTGCGGCACCCTCGCCGATCAGATCGCCGACCACGGCGAGCCCGGTGGCGATGCCGAGCCGCACGCGCAAATCCTCTCGCGCCGGCAATTGGCCGACCGCCTCGATCACCGCCAGCCCGGCGCGCACCGCCCGCTCGGCATCGTCCTCATGCGCCTGCGGATAGCCGAAATAGATCAAGCACGCCGTCGCCCATGTATTTGGCGACAAAGCCGTCGAAGCGGCCGACCGTCTCGGCGACCGCGCGGTGGTAGCCGCCGATCAGCTCGCGCAGATCCTCCGGGTCATGACGGGTCGACAGCGCCGTCGAGCCGACCAGATCGCAGAACATCACCGTCAGCTGCCGGCGTTCGGCCTCGGCCCCCACCCTTCCCTCCCCCGCGAGCGGCGGAGGGCTAGGGAGGGGGTTGCGGGCGGCGGGCGCCTCGGCGCCGAGCGTGGCGATGGCGTCGAGCAATCGCCGGCGATGGCCGACCAAGGTGACGCCGAGATCCTTCAGATCCTCGGCCGTCAGGCTCGGCAATACCGCTGCATCGATCTCGTTCGTGCGGAAGGCCGGCTCGTACTGCTCGAGCCCGAGCCCCCGCAGCCATTCCGCGACATCCATTGCCGAAACGCGTCAGTGATATGGACGACCATAGTGTCTTACGCTTTCTCCGGGATAGCCACAGTGGAAATCCCGCGCCGCGCTTCGGCCTCGGCGAGCGGCGCAATTGGCACGCGCGTTGCGTGCATGCGATGAGGCTGCAGACTACAGGAGGGACTGATGACCCGTGACCAATTGACTCGCAAGATCCTCGCTACCAAACGCGCGAAAGGGCTGAGCTGGAAGACGATCACCGCCGAGATCGGCGGCGGCACGGCGGTCTATCTGACCGCGGCGTTGATGGGCCAGATGAAATTGCGCCCCGAACAGGCTGAGCGTGCGTCGAAATTGCTCGATCTCGACGCCGACGAGCAAGCCCTGCTGCAGGAGATCCCCTATCGCGGCTCGTTGCCGACCCCGGTGCCGACCGACCCGCTGATCTACCGGTTTTACGAGCTGGTCCAGGTCTACGGCACGACCTGGAAGGAATTGATCCAAGATGAATTTGGCGACGGCATCATGAGCGCGATCGACTTCGACATGGCAATCGAGCGCCAGCCCGACCCAAAGGGCGATCGCGTCAAGCTGACCCTGAGCGGCAAGTTCCTGCCGTACAAGGAGTACTGAGTACCCAGAACTGCACACCCAATTGAAATTGAGATCGCTGTGGCCGGGCTTGACCCGGCCATCCACGTCTTTGCTCCGCCGGCTCAAACAGCCGCGACCACGCGGATCCCCGCCATCACGCCTGCCGGCCCGTCAGTGCAGTTGGTCGAGCGCGAGGTTGAGGGCGAGAACGTTGACCCGCTTCTCGCCGAGAATGCCGAGAACCCGGTCGTGGGTTTGCTCGTCGACCAGCGCGCGCAATTTGTCGGGGTCGAGATGGCGCGCCTTTGCCACCCGCGGCACCTGGAACAAGGCCGCGGCCGGGGTGATGTCGGGGTCGAGCCCGCTTGCCGAGGTCGTCACCAGATCGACCGGGATCGGCGTCGACGGGTTCTCCTTGGCGAGCTTGGCGGCGTCGCCCTTGACCCGGTCGACCAATGCCTGATTTGTCGGCCCGAGGTTCGAGCCGCCCGAATTGTCGGCGGCATAGGGCACCGAAATCGTCTTGGTCGGGTCCTTGGGGTCGGGCTCGGTCGTCGCCGACGGGCGGGGGTGGAAATACTTGTCGGAAGCGAAATTCTGGCCGATCAGCGCAGAGCCGATCACCTTCCCGTCCTTCTCGATCAGGCTGCCATTGGCCTGATGCGGAAAGATCAGTTGCGCGAGCCCGGTCATGCCGAGCGGATAGACGAGGCCGGTGATGACCGTCATCACGACGATCATCATGATCGCAGGGCGAATTTGCCGCAGCATGGGATGGGTCCTCAGGCAAGGCCAATGGCGGTGACGGCGAGATCGATCAGCTTGATGCCGATAAACGGCACGATCAGCCCGCCGACGCCGTAGATCAGCAGGTTGCGGCGCAAGCAGGTTGGCCGCTCCGGTCGGGCGATATTGCACGCCTCTGAGCGCCAGCGGGATCAGCGCCACGATGATCAACGCATTGAAGATGATCGCCGCAAGGATCGCGCTCTCGGGGCTGTGCAGGCGCATGACGTTGAGCACCCCGAGCTGCGGATAGAACGCCGCGAACATTGCCGGGATGATCGCGAAATATTTCGCCACGTCGTTGGCGATCGAGAACGTGGTCAACGCGCCGCGGGTGATCAGCAGCTGCTTGCCGATCGCGACGATCTCGATCAGCTTTGTCGGGTCGCTGTCGAGATCGACCATGTTGCCGGCCTCGCGCGCGGCCATCGTGCCGGTATTCATCGCCACGCCGACATCCGACTGGGCCAATGCCGGCGCGTCGTTGGTGCCGTCGCCGCACATCGCGACGAGCTTGCCCTTGGCCTGCTCCTCGCGGATCAGCGCGAGCTTGTTCTCGGGCGTCGCCTGGGCGAGAAAATCGTCGACCCCGGATTCGGCGGCGATCGCCGCGGCGGTCAGCGGATTGTCGCCGGTGATCATGACCGTGCGGATGCCCATCCGCCGCAATTCGGCAAAGCGCTCGCGGATGCCGCCCTTGACGATGTCCTTGAGGTGAACGACGCCCAACAGCCGCTGGTCCTTGGCGACGGCAAGGGGCGTGCCGCCCTCCTTGGAGATGCGCTCGGCGATCAGGGTCGTCTGGCGCACGGCATCAGAGACCGGCGCCGCGCGCAGGGCCGCCTGCGCCCCCGCGACGGCATTGCGCCATATCGGGCCGGAGCTGCCGCCTTCGGCATACGCAATAATCGAGTTCGACCGCTCCCTTGCGGATCGAGACGCCGTCGACATCGATGCCGCTCATCCGGGTCTGCGCCGAAAACGGCACGAAGCGCGCATCGAGCGGCGCCATTTCGCGCCCGCGCAGGCCGTATTTCTCCTTGGCCAGCACGACGATCGAGCGTCCCTCCGGGGTTTCGTCCGATAGCGAGGCGAATTGCGCCGCATCGGCCAGCTCGGCCTCGTCGATCCCCGGCAATGCGAGAAACTCGGTCGCCTGGCGGTTGCCGAGGGTGATCGTGCCGGTCTTGTCGAGCAGCAGGGTGTCGACATCGCCCGCGGCCTCGACCGCGCGGCCCGACATCGCCAGCACGTTGAAGCGCACCAGCCGGTCCATGCCGGCGATGCCGATCGCCGACAGCAGGGCGCCGATCGTCGTCGGGATCAGGCAGACGAACAGCGCGATCAGCACGACGACCGACACCGCACCCCCGGCATACTCAGCAAAGCTCGGGATCGTCACGGTGGCGAAGACAAAGATCAGGGTCATGCCGGCGAGCAGGATGTTCAGCGCGATCTCGTTCGGGGTCTTCTGCCGCACCGCCCCCTCGACCAGCGCGATCATGCGGTCGAGAAAGGTCGAGCCCTGCGCCGCCGTAATCCGAACCTTGAGCCAGTCCGAGGTCACCCGGGTGCCGCCGGTCACTGCCGAGCGGTCGCCGCCGCTCTCGCGGATGACTGGCGCCGATTCACCGGTGATCGCCAATTCGTCGACCGAGGCCACGCCCTCGACGACTTCGCCGTCGCTCGGGATCAGATCACCGGTCTCGACCAGCACCATATCACCGGGCTTTAGCGCCGCGGCGTCTACCAGATCGAAAGCGCGCGACTCGGCTGCCTCGATACGCTTCGCTTTGGTCTCGGTCCGGGTGCGGCGCAAGGTGTCGGCCTGGGCCTTGCCGCGACCCTCGGCCACGGCTTCGGCGAAATTGGCGAACAACACCGTGAACCACAGCCAAACGGTGATCTGGCCGGAAAACAGCGCGCTGCTGCCGACCACCTTGCCGCCGCCAACGAAAAGGTCGCGCAGGAAGAACACCGTCGTCAGCACCGAGACGATCTCGACGCAGAACATGACCGGATTCTTGACCAGGGTGCGAGGGTCGAGCTTGCGGAACGAGTCCCAGATCGCCGGCACGATCAGCGAGCGGTCGAACAGCGCCATGGGCCGCCGATCGCGTTTATAGAGCCCGGTCGGCGGAATGCCGATGATGGGAGAAAGATCGGACATCGCGGTATTCCTCGGGAGTTCAGCAGCTCACGGACTGGCGAAGAGCTTGCCCTGGCTCATCGCGACCTGTTCCGTCACCGGCCCCAACGAAACAGCCGGGAAAAAAGTAAGCCCGCCGATGATCAGGATGACGCCGACCAGCAGCCCGACAAATTGCGGGCTGTGCGTCGGGAAGGTGCCGGCCGAGGGTGCCAACAATTTCTTCTGCGCCAGCGAACCGGCCACCGCCAACATCGGGATGACAAAGAGAAAGCGCCCGATCAGCATAGCCGCCGCGATTGTCGTATTATAGAACAGCGTATTCGCCGACAGTCCGGCAAAAGCGCTGCCGTTGTTTTCGGTGCCCTCGGTGTAGGCGTACAGGATTTCGCTGAAGCCGTGCGGGCCGGGATTGGCGATGCCGGCCAGTCCCGCCGACAATACCACGGCCAATGCAGTCCAGCCGAGGATCGACAAGGGCAGGCTGAGGAGTGCCAAGATGCTCATCTTGACCTCCTTCGCCTCGAGCTTCTTGCCGAGATATTCGGGCGTGCGCCCGACCATCAGCCCGGCAACGAACATCGCGACGATGGCAAAGGCGAGGATGCCGTAGAGCCCCGAGCCGACGCCGCCGAAAATCACTTCGCCAAGCTGCATGTTGACGAGCGGCACCATGCCGCCGATCGGCAGGTAGCTGTCATGCATCGAATTGACCGCGCCGCACGAGGTGTCGGTCGTCACCGTGGCCCACAAGGCTGAGAGCGCCGGGCCGAACCGGACTTCCTTGCCCTCCATGTTGCCGCCCGTCTGCGCCGGGCTCGGCGCCGCATCGACGTGGAAGGCGGCAAAAGCGGGATTGCCGTGCGACTCGGACCAATAAGCGGTCGCCACGCCGGCGAGGAACAGCACACCCATCGCGGCAAAGATTGCCCAGCCCTGACGCTCGTCCTTGACCATCCGGCCCAGCACATTGGTCAACCCGGCGCCGATCGAAAAGATGGCGACCAGCTCGATCAGGTTGGTAATCGCATTCGGGTTCTCGAAGGGATGCGCCGAGTTGGCGTTGAAGAACCCGCCGCCATTGGTGCCAAGCTCCTTGATGATCTCCTGTGAGGCGACCGGGCCTTGCGCGATGACCTGTTTCGCCCCTTCGAGCGTCGTCGCTTCGGTGTAGGCGCCCAGGTTCTGCGGCACTCCCTGCCAGACCAGCGCCAGTGCGACGACGACCGAGATCGGCAGCAAGATGTAGAGCGTGCAGCGGGTCATATCGACCCAGAAATTGCCAATGGTCTTAGCCTCGCGCCGCACAAAGCCACGGATCAGCGCCAGCGCCATGGCGATGCCGGTCGCCGCCGACACGAAATTATGCACGGTGAGCCCGGCCATCTGCACGAGATAGCTCATCGTGGTTTCCGGCACGTAGGACTGCCAGTTGGTGTTGGTGACGAAGCTGACCGAGGTATTGAGGGCCGAACTCTGTTCGACCGCGGTCTGACCCTGTGGGTTGAACGGCAGATACCATTGCAGCCGCTGCAGCGCATACAAGGTCACAAAGCCGACGACGCTGAAAAACAGCATCGCCACCGCATAGGTCAGCCAGTGCTGCTCCTCTTTCTCGTCGACGCCGCAGCACCAATAGACCGCGCGTTCGACCGGCCGCAGCACCGGCCACAGGAACGTCCGCTCGCCGGCAAAGACGCGGGTCATATAGCCGCCGAGCGGCCGCGTGATGGCGATGATGATCACGCTGAACAGCGCGATCTGGATCCATCCGTTGGCGGTCATAGCGCTTCTCCTAAAACCGCTCTGGATTGATCAGCGCGTAGACGAGATAAACCGTGATCACGATCGTCACGATCGCGCCGAGGACGTAGTCGAACAGCATATGCGTCTCACATTTTCTCGCAGGCGAGCACATAAAGGATCGCGGCGGCGAAGAAGCCGACGCCGTATGCGATCATCAGGAAATCGAGCATGGCAATGACCTCATAGTTTCCCGGCGGGCCTGACCGCGTATCAAGTGCAGGGTATCGCATTAAAATTCGAGACGCGTCGGTCCCCGCCGGGTATAAACGGCCCATAAAGATTTCCGAGCGCCCGGCTTAGGCTTCTTGCCAGAGTCACCGTGACCGTATTGCTGCCAGACGGCTTTGATTCAAATCAAATAGTCTTCGAAAAATCCCGGCTCGCTGCTCACGCGGATTTGGCCCGCCCGCCGGGTAGGGCAGGTGGCCGCTTGTGCGATCTTTACGTCTCGTTTGACAGCCGTTGTTCTTTTCCGCGCTGTACGACCTCCGCTATAGCCTCTTGGGCGGGCCGCGAGAACGTCGGTTTAGGCATCCATGCTCGACATCGGGTTTATTCTGCTGGTCATCGCCGTGCTGCTGGCGGTCATCGGCCTGTGCCAGCCGCTTGCCGCTTATTTGAAGCTGCCGCCCCCGGTCCTGCTCGGCGTCATCGGGGTGGCGCTCGGCGGCTTTCCGCTAGCCATGGGCAAATTCGGCTTCTCCGGCGGACCCGATATCCTTGGCAATGCCTTTGTCGCGCTTCGGGTTAGCTCGGCCGTCTTCATCAACGTGTTTTTGCCGCTTCTGGTTTTCCAGGCCGGGATCGCGGCCGATGTGCGCCGGGTCATCGAGGACGCGGCGCCGATCCTGCTGCTGGCGATCGTTGCCACCCTGGTCACGACGGCGGTTATCGGTTTGGCACTCTGGCCAATCTCCGGCATGCCGCTGGTTGTCTGCCTGCTGCTTGGTTCGGTAGTGGCGACCACCGACCCGGCCGCTGTCATCTCCATCTTTCGCGATGTCGGCGCACCCGGCCGGCTAACGCGGCTGGTCGAAGGCGAGGCGCTGCTCAACGACGCGGCCGCGATCGCGTTGTTTGCGGTTTTGCTCGGCATGATCATTGCCGCCCGCGAGCCCGACATCGGCGCTGGCCTCGGTGAATTCACGCTGTCCTTTGTCGGCGGCGGCGCGCTGGGGCTGCTCGCCGGTCGTACATTGATCTCGGTGATCCCGTGGTTAGGCGAAGACCGCCGTGCCGAGGGCACGTTGACCGTGGCGCTGGCTTACGCGGTGTTCATCATCGCCGATCGCTTGTTTCACGTCTCCGGCGTCGTTGCGGTGCTCGGCTCGGGGATGACGGTCAGCGCTCTCGGGCGTTCGCGCATCGCCCCGAGCAATTGGGCCTTCCTGTCCGATCTCTGGGACCAGATTGCGTTCTGGGCGCTTTCGCTGGTGTTTGTCCTTGCCTCGATCCTGGTGCCGAGACTGCTCGGCCGGGTCGATCTGCATGATCTCGTTTTGCTGGCGGTGCTGATAGCGGCGGCATTTGCTGCCCGGCTTCTTGTGCTATTTGTGCTGATGCCGCCGCTGGAGTACTTCCGGGTAAGCCAACCGATCAGCGCCGCCTACAAGCTCGCGATGGCGTGGGGCGGGCTGCGTGGCGCACTGACCCTCGTCCTGGCGCTGGCGGTCACCGAAAACAGCGCGCTCGACCCGCAGATCAAGCGCTTTGTCGCGGTGCTGGCCACCGGCTTTGTGCTGTACACGCTGTTCGTCAATGGCACGACGTTGCGGTTCGTCATCGCGCTGCTCGGCCTCGACCGCCTGTCGCCGCGCGATGAGGTCTTGCGCGACCGCATTCTTGCGCTGTCATACGCAGAGGTCTGCGATTCGGTGCGGGCTCTGGCGCAGCATCACGCACTGGCGCCCGCGGTCGTCGAACAGATTGTCGCTCCATATCGGGCCTGGATTGCCGCCGCCGATACCCGCGGCGCGGCCGAGCGCCTCTCGGAACGCGATCGGCTCGGCATTGCGCTTGTCGCCTTGGCCAATCAGGAACGCGTGCTCGCGCTCGCGATCCGCGCTGCTCGGCTCGCGCCGGCTGGGACCATCCAGACCCTGCTGCACAACGCCGGCACGCTCGTCGACGGCGCGCGCGGCGAGGGCCGAATCGGCTATCAGCGGGCCGCCGAGAAGGCGCTGTCGTTTCGACCGAGCTTTCGCCTCGGCTATAGCCTTTACCGCCATATCGGGATTCGCCGGCTCCTCGCTGAACGGCTCGCCGATCGCGTCGAATTGCTGCTGATGACGTACCTGGTTGTCGACCGGCTCCCCGAATTCAATGCCGAGCGTCTGCGCCCGATTTTCGCGGAGCGCATCACCGATCTCATCGCCGGGATCATCGACCGCCGTCGCGAACAGCTGCGTGGCGCGCTCGACGCTCTGCGGCGCCAATACCCGGATTATCTCGCCGCCCTCGAGTTGCGGTTTCTTCGCCAATCCGCCGTTCGCCAGGAGGTGGCGCGGTATCAATCGCTGTTCGACGACGGACTGATCCCGCAAGAGCTGTTCGACGATCTGAGGCGTGACGTTACCGTGGCGCACGCCGCCGAACCGCGACCGCGCTTCGATATCGGCTTGGACACGCGCCGTCTGATCGAACGGCTCGATCTCCTCGCCGCGCTCGACCCGGCTCAGCTGGATCTTATCGCAAAACTGTTGCGGCCTCGCTTTACCGTGCCGAATGAACGCATCATCCGCGCCGGGGCCCGGGGCGACGCCGTATATTTTATCGCCTCGGGCGCGGTCGAGGTCAGACTGCCGGCGCGGCGTGTACGACTCGGTAGCGGCGAGTTCTTTGGCGAGCTGGCATTGGTAACGGGTCAACCGCGGCAAGCAGACGTGCTGGCGTTGAGCTACTGCCGGCTTTTGGTGCTGCGCAAAGCCGACTTTGACCGTTTTATCGCAGCCAACCCCGATGCCGGCGCGGTCATCGAGCGGGTTGCGCGGGAGCGACTGGCAATGAACCGGGATGATAGCGGCGGCCGGGACGACAGCGGGCGCGCCTTAGTCGTCGACTAAATGGCTCTGCCCCATCTTTTGAGCCAATCGCGAAACCCGGTCGGAATTGGCGGTGCGGTTTCATCGGGCTGTGATGAGACGGGATACTCCGCGGGCAACGAGTTGGCGGGGCCATCCGAGTTCCTGATGAATGACGGCATAAAAGCCATCGACCATCAGCTCGATTGTTGCCGGGGCCGCGGCGCATTGCTTACGCGCGTAGTCGATGCTCGCCGTCAAGCTTGCCAAAGACGCGGCCTGCTGCCCCGGCAGTCCATGAACGCTCCAAGCCCCCGACGGATCGTGGACGATTTGCAGGAGCAGGCCCATTGCGTCGATTTTTTTGTGATCGCTTCGGTCGCTTAGTGCGGCATGGCGCTGCGAGCCACGAGCAAAAGAAGGTGAAGCACCGCGATCCCGCTTCCAATAAGCGCCAGCATCACCATCGTACCGGCAGTGACCAACGCCTCATGAACCCGCTTCCCTACGAGCCGCACAATCATTGGAGAAAACTGACCCCGAGGATGTCGGTCACGAAACCAACCACCAAGGCGGCCCAAATAGAGGACCGGCAATCTCCATGATCGCCTCCGCAATCCGTTGCGCTACCTCAACGGCCAGATCAGACCTCTCCGCCGCACCGCGCCGGAAATGAGACTGCCGAAAGTCCCAGCCGAAGTCCGGCTCGCCTGCGTCGTATGTCATCCCAACCATCGTGCATACCCGAAAGCTGGGCAAGATTATCGTGGCTGTTCCATAAAGAATGCGATGTCGATTGGGCGTCGACCGAATAAAGTCAGCGTAAAGGCGGCTGTCGCGGTTGTGCTAATTCGTCATTCCCATGGCGCGCGCAATGCGAGCCCACAAATCAACTCCCTCCTCGGGGAAAGCCGAGTTTTACGGCGACAACGCCACGGCATGCTTGCCGCAAGTCGGGCATTCGGGATCTTTAGCGATCCGAATCGAATGAAAGCGGGCGCGCATTGCGTCATAGATCAACAACGTGCCGTCGAGGCTTTCGCCGAGCCCCAACAGTTCTTTCAATACTTCGACCGCCTGCAATGTGCCGAGCACGCCGGCGACCGCGCCCAAGATGCCGGCGGTCTCGCAGCGCGGCACCAGATCGGGCGGCGGCGGCTCGCGAAACAGGCAGCGGTAACAGGGATGGCCGGCGCCGAGATAGGGCCGGAACGTCGATATCTGGCCCTCGAACGGCGACAGGGCCGCGGCGACCAGGGGTTTTTCGAGGTGATAGCAGAGATCGGTCAACAGGTAGCGCGTCGCGAAATTGTCGCTGCCGTCGGCGACGAGGTCGTATTCCGCGATCAACGCCTCGGCGTTGTCGGGCCCGAGGCGTAGCGGGTGGGCTTCGACCCGTATCTCGGGATTGATCGCGGCGAGCGTGGTGCGGGCGCTGTCGACCTTGAGGGCGCCGACGCTTTGCGTCGCGTGGACGATCTGGCGCTGCAGATTGGTGATGTCGACCCGGTCGGGGTCGGCCACTCCGATGGTCCCGACCCCGGCAGCCGCCAAATATAGCAGCAGCGGCGAGCCAAGCCCGCCGGCGCCGACCACCAGCACGCGCGACTGCAGTAACCGCGCCTGCCCTTCCTCGCCGACCTCATCCAGGATCAGGTGGCGGGCATAACGCTGAAACTGCTCTTCGCTGAGTTCCACACGTGCTCCTCTCACAGGCCTTCGAACAACGCCGTCGAGAGATAGCGCTCGGCGAAATCCGGCAGGACCACGACCATCGTCTTGCCGGCCATATCGGCTCGCTTGCCGACCTCGAGAGCCGCCGCGAGCGCCGCGCCCGACGAGATCCCGACGGTCAGAGCTTCGAGCCGAGCGGCCTCGCGCGCCGTGCGGATGGCGGTGTCGTTGCCGATGCGGACGATCTCGTCGATCAGCTTGGTGTCGAGGATCTCGGGCACAAAGCCGGCGCCGATCCCCTGGATCCGGTGTGGCCCCGGCGGCCCGCCGGAAAGCACCGCGCTGTCCTCGGGCTCGACCGCGATCATCTTGAGCCCGGGCTTGCGCGCCTTTAGAACCGAGCCGACCCCGGTCAGGGTGCCACCGGTGCCGACGCCGCTGACCACCACGTCGACCGCGCCGGCGGTGTCCTTCCAGATCTCCTCGGCGGTGGTGCGGCGATGGATCTCCGGGTTTGCCGGGTTCTGGAATTGCTGCGGGATGAAGGCGTCGGGCAAGGTCTTGGCAATTTCCTCGGCCTTGGCGATGGCGCCGCGCATGCCCTGGGCGGCCGGGGTCAGTTCGAGTTCGGCGCCGAATAGCAGCAGCATCTTGCGCCGCTCCATCGACATGCTGTCGGGCATGGTCAGGATCAGCCGGTAGCCCTTGGCGGCGCAGACAAAGGCGAGCGCGATCCCGGTATTGCCCGAGGTCGGCTCGACCAGCACGGTGCCGGGCTTGATCCGCCCGGCAGCTTCGGCCGCCGCGATCATCGACACGCCGATGCGGTCCTTGACCGAGGCGAGCGGATTGAAGAATTCGCATTTGGCCAGAATGTCGGCCTTGGCCCCGGCCTGCTGCGCCAGCCGGTGGAGGCGGACCAGCGGCGTCGCGCCGATCGTCTCGATAATGCTGTCGTAGACGCGGCCGCGAAACTCCGCGTCCCGGGATTTAGTCGCGCCGGCGGTGTCCATCAGACTCATCTCCCCTAAGGCATTCGTGGTTTATGTAGGTTCGGCGGCAGGCACTGCAACAAAGCAGTGCTGCCGACTTAAATCTCGAAATCGCCGAATTCGGCCGCCCGGCCGGCGATCCCGGAGCGATGGGCGCGGCCGCACAGATCGTCGAGGGTTAGCGAGTTCGAGCCGCTGCATCATCTCCTCCTGCAGCTCGAGCCACAGCGGGCGCACGACCTGGTGGCCGAGGGCGCTGCCGGCCGGATCGCTGATCGGATCCTCGGCGGTCTCGAGCCCGCGCACGGTGCGCACGATGTCGCCGAGGCTGACCAGCCGCCGCTCGCGCGCCAGCCGATAGCCGCCGCTCGGCCCGCGAATGCCGAGCAGGATCCGGTGCCGCACCAACTCCTGCAACACCGGTTCGAGGTAGCGGCGCGGTATGCCCTGGCGCTCGGTGATCTCGGCCGAGCGCACCGGCACCGGACCGCCGTTATAGGCGATGTCGAGCACCGCTTCGATCGCGAACAGGAGTTTCTTGGTCAGCCGAACCATGTCATGCGGCCCGCCGCCGAAAGTTCACGGTGAGTTTCGCCGCACCGGACGCTGTCGGCAAGCGGCCTCGACACCGGTCGAACCGAACCCACCCGCAGCGCGGCTCCCGCCGGTGGAAAACGCCGCCACGACCGCGAATTCCGGCCGCGCAATGCGGGTGAAGACGAGTTGGGCAATGCGGTCGCCGGGCCGGATCGTGATCCCAGCCCCGCTCTGTGGCGGGTTGCGGTTCCACGCCGAGATCAGGCACGGTCCTTCGTAATCGGCGTCGATGACGCCGACCGCGTTGCCGAGCACCAGCCCCTCGCGGTGCCCGAGCCCGGAACGCGGCAATACCAGCGCACACCAATCGGGCTCGCCGATGCGAAAGGCGACGCCGGCCGAGATCAGCACGGCCGGCGCTTGCGGCTCGAGGACCAGCGGATCGTCGATGCAGGCGTGCAAATCGAGCCCCGCCGCGAGGCTCGACCCCCATGACGGAAACCCCCAGCCGGAAAGCCGGGGATCGAGGATCTGCAGCTCGATCTTCACCGGCGCTTCACTGCGGCCGCAGGTGCTGAGCGATGCGCTCGGCGAGGCGGGCGGCGACTTCGCGCTTGGTCATGACCGGCCAGTCCTCGACGCCTTCTCCGTCGACCAGGTGGATCGTGTTGCGGTCGCCGCCGAAGGTGCCGGTCCCGGGCGAGACGTCGTTGGCGAGGATCCAATCGCAGCGCTTGCGGACGCGCTTGGCCCGCGGCGTTTGCGACAATGTCGTCGGTCTCGGCGGCAAAGCCGATGACCAGCGCCGGCCGGTCGTTGGCGCGTTGCGCGATATGCGCGAGGATATCCGGGTTTTCGGCGAGGCGCAGCAGCGGCGGGCCCTTGCCATCTTTTTTGAGCTTGTGCCCGGCGACGCTCTCCACCCGCCAATCGGCGACGGCAGCGGCCATCACCGCGACATCGGCGGGCAGTGCAGCTTCGCAAGCGGCCAGCATTTCCGCCGCGGTCTCGACCGGCACGACCCGGACCCCGGCCGGCGCCGGCTCCTGCGTCGGCCCCGAAACCAGCACCGTCTCGGCGCCCAGCGCGCTCAGCGCCGCCGCGATCGCATGGCCCTGCTTGCCCGAGGAGTGGTTCGAGATATAGCGCACCGGGTCGATCGGCTCGCGGGTCGGCCCGCTCGTCACCAATGCCCGCCGGCCGGCGAGCCGCGCGTCGTCGGCGAGCATTCCCTCGATCGCGGCGACGATCTCCAGCGGCTCGGCCATCCGCCCCGAGCCGACCTCGCCGCAGGCAAGCTCGCCGGAGCCCGGCCCGATGCGCACCACCCCGCGCGCCGCGAGAGTCGCCAGATTGGCCTGGGTCGCCGGGTGCGCCCACATCATCAAATTCATCGTCGGCGCGATCAGCACCCTCTTGTCCGAGGCGAGCAACGCCGTCGTCGCCAGATCGTCGGCCAGACCCGCGGCCATGCGCGCGATCAGGTCGGCGCTCGCCGGCGCCACGACGACCAGATCGGCCTCGCGCGACAGGCGGATGTGCCCCATCTCGCTCTCGTCGGTCAGCGACCACAGATCGGTGTAGACCTTGTCCTCGCACAGCGAGGCGACCGACAAGCGGGGTCACGAAATGCTGTCGCCGCCGCGGTCATGATCGCGCGCACCGCCGCACCGCGCTCGCGCAGCCGGCGGATCAGATCGAGGCTCTTATAGGCCGCGATCCCGCCCGAGATGATCAACAGGATGCGCCGGTCGTGCAGCACCTCGACCCTCCGCCGCCATTTGCTCGCCTCAGTATGCTACCCTTCGATGACAAGGGCGAGGGCGATCGCGGCAGCGCGAAGCCGCGCACCTGAAAGGCGCGGAAGCGGGCAGAAGTCAGCCGAAGGCCGGCGGGCGCGGCTTTTGCGTGAAGTCGAAGCCTTCGAGTAGGTTATATGCGTTGGCGTCGCGCTGCTGTAGCGGCTTCAGGCCGAATCGCGCCTCGATCAGGGCGAGAACGGAAGTCGTGTCGGCAACGCGGTGGTCGACATAGCCGCGCCGCGCCCACGGGCTGATCAACAGCGCCGGCACGCGGGTGCCGCAGCCATAAGCGTCGGGGTTCGGCGGCGCCACATGGTCCCAGAACCCGCCGCCTTCGTCATAGGTGATCACGACCGCGCTCTTCTCCCACAGCCGGCTTTCGCCGAGCGCCTTGAGCAGGCCCATGACCCATTCTTCGCCCCATCGCGGCGCCGAATTCGCCGGGTGCTCGTCGCGGCCGCCGGTCGCCTTCAAAAACGAGACCCGCGGCAGCCGGCCGGACTTCAGATCGCTAAGGAAATCCTCGCTGTCGCGCATACGGCCCGCTTTAACGTTGCTGAACCAGCTCGGGAAGTATTGGAACGGGTTGTGATGCGGCAGATACAGGGCGGGCGTGTCGACCACCACCGAGCCGTCGCCGGCGCCAAACGCCGTCTTCATCGCCCAGGGTTTGACCGCGTCCCAGCCCTCATTGTACCAGGCCCATGCTAGCGAGGCTGCGTCGAGCCGGTCGCCGATGTTGGGATAAGTCTGTTCGCCGGGGGGCGGAGACAAATCGATCGACCCCATGAACACTTCGGTCGGGCCGTTCACCGGCGGCACATCGTTGATCAAGATCCCGTTTTTGTCGTAGGGCCGGTCGAAGACAGGAGGCGTCAGGCTGCCGGTCTTGGCCGCCGGCGGCTTCGACCATTGGGCCGAGCGCGCCGCCGCCAAGTAAAGCGCATTACCTGTCGAGCCGCCCGACATCGCCTGAAAGAAATGGTCGAACAGCACGTACTCATCGGCCAGATGGTGGTAGCCCGGCAGATCATCGCGCGTATAGAAGCCGAGCACCGCGCCAGACGGCGTCGATTGCGGCGAACATCATCTCGGCCGCGTCGCTGCCCGGCCCCTTATCGAAGAACACGTGCTTGCCGGGCAGGGCCAGCGCCACGAAGCGGTCCATCTCGCCTTGATTGATCTGCGCGAACATGCGAAAGAAATGGTGCATCGGGTCCCACGGGACGTTGGCGCCCGGCGGGATGTACGGGGTCAGGCGGAACGGGCGGTTTTCAACCAGCGCCTCCTGGCAAAGCCGGGAAGCTGATGGGCACCGGCAGATAGCCGTAGGGAACGCCGGCCGCGTTCTTTTGCAGCCCGGTAAAGCGCGCATCGATCCGCCCCTCGCGGTCCAGCAGGCCCGCCACCGCGCCGCCGCCGGGCCGCTGATAGGCTCCGAAATAATGGTCGAAGCTGCGGTTCTCCTGATAGATCACGATGATATGGTCGATCTTGTCGCGCAGCCCCGGCAAGTCCGGCCCGGTCGGGCGTCGCGGCCCGCACCGGTATCGGCAGGCGCGACGAGAGGAACGCCGCGCTGCCGGTCACCGCGACCGATTTGAGAAAACGGCGGCGGCTTTGCCTGAGGATCGTCATCGTTGTCCCCCGATCGCTGCACGCTTTGCCTCGTCGGCGGGCGCGCGCGTCTCTCAGCAAATATCACGCTTTTATGTCAGTTGTGCGAAAGGCGTGGCCGTGCGCGCTCGCGGCTGGTCGCGGCGGCGCCTCACAAGGCAGCTAGCAGGCGTTCGAGTGCTGCGAGGGACTGCGGTTCGACCAAAGTCGGAGCATGCCCGACGCCGGATACCTGACCAACTCGCCATGCGGCAGCGCGCCGACCATCCGCCGCGCCTGCGCCTCGGAGAGCACATCGCTCTCCGTTCCCCACACCACCAGGGTCGGGCAGGAGAGGGCCGGCAGCCCGGGCCACAATTCGGGCCGCCGCGGCGGTCCGCGCTCGACCCGCTGCCTGACGTAGGCGGGGTCCATCTTCCAGCCCCACCTTCCGTCCGCTCGCTGCCGCAGCACGCCGAGCGCCAGTTCGCGCTGGTCCTCGGCGCTCCGCCCGGCCACGATCGGCGACATCTCGCGGCGGTACGCCATGGCGTCGTCCAGCGATCGCGAAACTCCTCCGGCCGGCTGCCGACCATCTGGGTGATGCGCTGGGTGCCCGCCTCCGCGTCGGGCCCGATGTCGTTGATCACCAGCCCCCGCAGCCGCTGCGGGTGCGCCACCGCATAGGCCATCGCGATGATCCCGCCCATCGAGGTCCCGATCAGGACAAACCGGTCGAGCCCCAGCCGGTCGACAAATGCCGCCAAATCGCCGGCTTGATCGGCGTATTATAGGCTCCGGCGGGCGACCAGGCGCTCTCCCCGTGCCCGCGGACGTCGGGGGCGAGGATATGGAAGCGGTCCTTGAGCTGCCGGGCGAGCGCGTTGAACGCGTCGGCGCTCCCGGTGTAGCCGTGGACGCAGACGATGTCAGGGGCGCCGGCCTCGCCCCATTCGAGGTAATGCAGGGCGAGATCGTTGACCCTCAGGGTCTTGCTGACGGGTTGCATCGAGGTCGTCATCGGGGCTGCCTCCTCCAGTTTCGTGCCGGCCGGCAATCTTGCCAAAGATCGGGGCCGGCCGTACCTATGATTAATCACCGAACCAGGGAGGTGCCGCGATGAAGCTCCAGGACGAAAAACTGTTCCGGCAGCAATGCTACGTCAATGGCGCGTGGGTCGGCGCGTTGAACCGCGGCACGATCCCGGTCACCAACCCCGCGACCGGCGAGACCTTGGGCACCGTGCCGCGGATGGGCGCGGAGGAGACCCGCCAGGCGATCGAGGCCGCCGATCGCGCACTGCCCGGCTGGCGCGGCAAGACCGCCAAGGAGCGCGCCCAAATCCTGCGCAAATGGTTCGACCTGATGATGGCGAACCAGGAGGATCTCGCCACCCTGATGACCGCCGAGCAGGGCAAGCCCTTGACCGAGTCGCGCGGCGAGATCGCCTATGCCGCCGCCTTCATCGAATGGTTCGGCGAGGAGGGCAAGCGCGTCTATGGCGACACGATCCCGGCGCACGCCTCCGACAAGCGCATCGTCGTGACCAAGGAGCCGATCGGCGTCTGCGCGGCGATCACCCCGTGGAACTTCCCGGCGGCGATGATCACCCGCAAGGCGGGCCCGGCCTTGGCCGCCGGCTGCACGATGGTGCTGAAGCCGGCGACCGCGACCCCGTTCTCGGCCTTGGCCTTGTGCGAACTGGCCGAGCGCGCCGGCGTGCCGAAGGGTGTCTTCTCCTGCGTCACCGGCCCGTCGAACGAGATCGGCGGCGAGCTGACCTCGAACCCGACCGTCCGCAAATTGACCTTCACCGGCTCGACCGAGATCGGCAAATTGCTGATGCAGCAGTGCGCCGGCACGGTCAAAAAGCTGTCGCTCGAATTGGGCGGCAACGCGCCGTTCATCGTCTTCGACGACGCCGATATCGAGATGGCGGTCAAGGGCGCGATCGCCTCGAAATACCGCAACGCCGGCCAGACCTGCGTCTGCGCCAACCGCATCCTGGTGCAGGACGGCGTCTATGACGCCTTCACCAAGCGCCTCGCCGAGACCGCCGGTGCGATGAAGGTCGCCGACGGGTTCGAGCCGGGTGCGGTGATCGGCCCGCTGATCGACATGAAGGCGGTCGAGAAGGTCGAGGCGCACATCGCCGACGCCGTCAAGAAGGGCGCCAAAATCGTCACCGGCGGCAAGCGCGCCGCCCAGGGCGGCAGCTTCTTCGAGCCGACCGTGCTGACCGACGTGACGACCGACATGGTCATCACCAAGGAGGAGACATTCGGCCCGGTCGCCCCGCTCTACCGCTTCAAGACCGAGGACGAGGCGGTCAAGATGGCCAACGACACCGAATTCGGCCTCGCCTCCTATTTCTACAGCCGCGACATCGGCCGCATCTGGCGCGTCGCCGAGGCCCTCGAATACGGCATCGTCGGCATCAACGAAGGCATCATCTCGACCGAGATCGCGCCCTTCGGCGGCATGAAGGAAAGCGGCATCGGCCGCGAAGGCTCGAAATACGGCATCGAGGAATTCCTCGAAGTCAAATACCTCTGCATGGGCGGCATCGACCGCTAGTGATTAGACCCGCCCACATGATTCGGTCTCAGCCCCTCGTCTTGCCCGGCCTTGTGCCGGGCATCCACGGGACACCGGCAAGGCATGTGCCGCGGCTCGTAGATGGCCGGGCCAAGCCCGGCCATGACGATCGAGCAGATCGTTTACGTGCGTCTGAGCACCAGGGCATCGTAGAGGCCCGCCGGCCAGGATCGGATAAGACATCATGACCAAGGATCAGGTTAGGGCAGTATTGGAACGGGTCCCGACCTGGCCGGAGGACCGGCAGCAGGAGTTGGCCGAGCTTGCACTTGAAATAGAAGCAGAGCTCGCCGGCGCCTCCTACGAGGCGACACCGAATGAACTGACGGCGATCGACGAAGGGCTTGCCGGCGAAGCTGCCAGCGAGGAGGAGATCAAGGCGGCTTCGCCACCTTCCGGCAGGCATGAGGGTCGAGTATTCGAAGCGGGCCATCGCCGATCTTCCATCTGCTAAGGTGGAGAACGGACTTCATCGGGCATAGGCGGGGGTCAACAGGAGAGATGCCCGGCCGTGCAAAGACGAGAGGCTGCGGGGATGACGGGGGAGCGGGACGGCGCAGAGCACGGGGACTCGCACCGATATCCTGGCTGGTCGCGTTCCAAAGACAAGGCGACGCGGGCGAGACGCCGCGTGACAAACCGGTCGGCGTTGGCTAGGCGAGCATCACATGGGGCACCCGAACGGTCTGCTAAGACGGGAACTGGACCTGCTCGACGCCTGCACAATCGGGTCGGGCGTGTGTGCCGCGGTCCGAGGCGCCGACGGAGGCCCGGAGCAGATCAAGAACGGCGAGCAGACGGAGGACGCGAAGCGGAAAGCGGCGCTCCAGAGACGCCGTTGAGCAATCTCGTCCGTGCGGATTTCCTGCAATTTTCCTGTCGCTCGGCGGGGACTAGTCAGCACCGTCGACGAAGCGGGTACCGAAATTCACAATGCGCTGATCGACAGGACGCTCGAACTGCGGGGGGGCAAATTGTCGGGCGGATAAGCCTGATCGATCCGTCTTCCGCGGCGCCTCGTCGATCGAAGACGCGAGCCTTGGCATGCTGGTTCTCCGGGGCGGCCGTTTTTTCGGTATAACGGGCAATCGGCGCGAAAACTTCCGGAACCGTGTCCTCGACGAAAATTTTGTCGTCGGATGGTGACGTTCACTGTTCAGCGCACAGATCGACGGAGTCTGTCTGCAGTCCGCCGAAGATCAACGGTGCTTTCATCTGCACCAGAGCGAGGATCGGCGCCCACCTGGAATGCAACGGCGCCGCTCTTGCCGGCGGGATCATGGGTCAGGGCGCCCTCGATCGCAGGCGATGCGAGCTTCGTCGTCGCTCAACGCGAAACACGCCGTGTCGTTCGTCAGCGCCGATATCGGGGGATCGCTGCGGTGCCCGGGGGCAACGTCCGGATGGATCAGACCGATGCGGCTTATCCCACGAACGTGATGCTGCGATTCTCGCGCGCGGGTCAGGGCAACGTCTATCTCGATTCCTCCGACCAAAGACGAGGTTCGACGGCGAGGGAGCGGTGAAGTCTCGTATAAGCACGGATCGGCGGCGACGTATTCCGCGGGCTGCCTCCATCGCCGCCGTCTGGACTGAAGAGGAAGCAGTCGCCGGGCCGTCGACGCGAAAACGTCAAGGTCGAGGCTGGTCGTTGTTCGGCGGATGGGTTCGTGCGAATCGGGTCTGGTCTCGCTGCCCGGCGCCGAGGTTTCCAAGGATCTGGATTTCTCCGATGGGGCTTTCCATGAACGGTTCCCGGCTACGCAATCGTTGCCGATCAGTCGAAAGTCTCGGCGCGTCCTGAAATTCCGGACAACCGACCCGAAGCCCGACGGACATTCCTTCCAGTCGTTCGGCATCGTCTCGCTGCGCGGCGCTGAATGCAGGGAAATGAATTGCAGCGCGGACATCGAGCAACCCGAACTCGGTGGCGCTCGATTGCACCACGATAAAGTTCGTAGGCTCGGGCTTCCTGTGCAATGTTGGCGTTAAGCGGTTCGAAGCCGTGGATCGGTGAGGTTCTATGCAGCACAGATCGGCCAGAATCTGGAGTGCGGGGGCGGAGAATTTAGCGATCCCGACGGCGAGGCGCTGAATTGCGAGGCGGTCAAGATCGCCCGCTGCGTGTTCCTCAGTAATTGCGACAACGCCGGCGTGGACCGCAAAGACCGAGCAGGTTTGGCGTTCCAGTCCGACGGCAAGGTCGCGTTCGTGGGCGCGTCCGTCGGGCTTCAGTTCAATTGTCGCGGTGGCGTTCGCAGCGCGGCTAGGGACCCGTCGAACGACGCCTACGCCGGTGCGGCACTTGACCTGTCAACGGCTACGATCGCACGACACGCTCTTCTTGGGTGTGGAAGAGCAGAAGGCGGGAGCGGAAAATCCGGATGGCGAGCCTGCCACGGTAAAGGGCGGCATCGATCTGACCGGAGCGACCGTTCGGGTGCTAGTCGACGATGGGCTGGTTGAGGGGGCTGGTCGGCGACAGTATGCGGGGATTGCACCCGACGGTTGCCGGGAAGGACGGGCGGACGCGACGGTGCAACCTGAAGCTGGACCAGTTCTCCTACGAACGCCTGAAGGGCGTTGGCGCCTGCAAGGCCGACCTCGCAAGACGTGGCTCCGGCGCCAGCCGCCCGAGGATCTGGAGCAGGCGTTCCGGCCGCAACCCTTCGAACAGCTCGTGAAGTCCTGCGTGCCATGGGGGAAGACGACGAGGCGGACGAGATCGCGCTGGCGAAGCGGACCTATGCCTGGCAAGCCAGGCCGTGGTGGACGTGGTCATGGAGCCTGCGGCCGGTGCGGGATTTCTCGCCAAATTCGGAGAACTCGTGTTCGTCGCCTGGTTCCTCGGCTATGGCTACAGAGTGGGTCGCGCGCTAGTCATCCTACTGGCGCTGGGGATCGGCTTCGGGTGGCTCTACGGGCTGGCCTTTCAGCAGGGCGCCATCGTGCCGGCCGACAAGGACATCCGCAACGATCCGCGCGCGGCTTCTTGCGTGAACTGGTCCCCTTCGGCCTGTCCCGCCATGGCGGACAAGGCGATACCGCTGTTCAATCCATGGATTTATTCGGCTGACGTCATGATACCGGTTATCGGGTTCGGCCAGAAATCGGCATGGACGCCTACGCACGACAGGAACATCGAGCTGCCAATTCTCGGGCGCAAGGAACGTCCGACGAGCTTCGTGTACGGCATGCAACTGGCTGAAACCGTTCTCGGCTGGGTCGGCAGCGTCCTACTGCTTTCGTTCGTGTCGGGCTTGATCGCCAAGGAGTAATTCGCCGGACAGGCGCTCGAATACGGTATCGTCGGCATCAACCGCATCCTGTCCAGGACGGCGTCCATGACGCCTTCACTGAGCGTCTCACCGAGACCGCGGGCGCGATGAAGGTCACCGACAGCTTCGAGCCGGGCGCGGTGGTTGTCGTCGAAATGCCGTTGAGCGATCCTACTCCCGCCAAATTGTCGCCTCGGTCCATCCGAGCTCGTCGAACTCGGTGGCGCGCAGCGGCGCCTCTGCGACCGAGAAGAACTCGTCGAGCTGCGGCGGCGGTACGGCAGTGCCGCTGAGCATCGCGTGCGCCTGGCCGCGATGATGGATCTGGTGCTGGAACAGGTGCAGCAGAAGGCGATCGGCCCGCTCCGTCTGCACGCGCGTGCCGCGGTGCACGCGGATGATCCGATCTGGCCCGGCTTCGTCCAGCGCCTCGCACCAGGCGATCAATCGACGATCGATCGCCGCCTGGGCGGGCCGCAGGTCCGAGACGGTGGGACAGGGAATTGGATCCGCCCACGCGGCCGGGCCGAGCGTGCCACCCTCGAGCGCATCGACGTAGAACCGGTCGATGATCAGGATGTGGTTCAAGGTGGCCTGGATCGACGGGAAAAAGCCCGTTCGCGGCGCTTCGAACTCCGCTTGTGTCAATCCGGCACAGGCCGCGAGCAAGCGATGGTTCGCCCAGGCGTTGTTGTACGCCATCGCGCGCAGGGTCTGAAGGTGTGAGGCAGGCATCCAGTCCTCCGCGTTCGTCACCACACTTTCGCTGGTCAGCGCGGTTCCAGCCGCAACGTGGTCGGCAGCACCTCGGCGCGAACCACCGACTGCGCGTAGGGACTCGTCTCGTATTTTCGCAAGTATTCGCGGCTGGCCCGCGCGATCGAATCGGCGTCACTCACCGGGACCGCCTGAACCGCGAGCCGGCGGCCGGCAAATTCCAATGTGGCGGACCCGCCCGTCGCGATGTCCCTGTACCAACGCCCCTTGCTGCCGCGCACCGAGCGCACGAAGACCTCGTCGTCGGCCACCACCACCCAGATGACCACCGCACTATCCGGGTGTTTCTCGGTCCGGATCGAGACTTCCCGGAGATCGCGCAAGTCACGCAGGGTGTCCGCATCGAACTTCGCCATTGCCTTTCTCCCTTATGTCGTCGTCGCTCTTGGCTCTGTGGGCGCCTAGGCGTTGCCCAAATCGAGGAAGGGCGAATTTAGATAGGTTTCGATCGGGTCGTCACCCCCAAAGGCGGAGCCTCTCGCTGCCTTGACAGCAAAGGCTGGATATCCGATGTATATCCCACAGTGCTTGAGTGGAGAGGCCGATGCAAGTCCAAGTCGCACGCTGGGGCAACAGCCTTGGCCTGCGCATCCCCAAAGACATTGCCCTTCGAGCGGGTCTGCGCGAGGGGGCCCGGGTCGACGTAGAGGCTGAGGGCGACCGCATCATCATTTCTCCGGCTCGCCCGCGCTATGTCCTCGCCGACCTGTTGAAGGGGATGACTCCGGAGGCGATGCGGGAGGCCTTCGATTGGGGACCTGACAAGGGTCGCGAGATCGTCGAATAAGGCGATGCCATACATGCCCGAGGCGGGCGACCTGATCTGGACCGATTTCGATCCCCGGACCGGTCGCGAGCAGAGCGGTCGACGCCCCGCGCTGGTCGTCTCACCCGCCGACTTTTGCCGGGTAACGGAGTTCGCGATCGTCTGCCCGATTACCTCGCGCGTTCGCCCCTTTGGCACCAGCGTTGTGCTGCCGACGGGGCTGCCGGTTTCCGGAGAGATCTTGACCAGCCATGTGCGCAGCATCGATACCTGGCGCGCCCGATCAGCTACGCCGGAGCGGCGGTTCCCGCAGAAATTTTGCACGAAGTTCGCATGAAATTAGCGGCCCTGATCGGGCTCTAGCGTGCAAGTAAACATCTTGGAGGCCAAGAACCGCCTCTCGCAGTTGATAAAAGCCGCTCGGGCCGGCGAGGAGGTCATAGTCGCCAACCGGGGGGAACCCGGTCGCCACGGTTCGGCCGTGAAAGGGGCGTATGATCCTTGGCATGGTCTGGTGTTTGATAGGACGATTGCCGGTGACCGCAGCCTCCATAGTCTGCGGCTCAGTCGCCTCGATATCCGGAATCTGGCCGCGCCACCGGCAAATCTTGCCCGCTCCGGAAATTCCCGGTTCCGTCGATTTAATTCCCGGTTCGGCGAAAAAAATTCCCGGTTCGGCCGAAAAATTTCCCGGTTACTTGCCTACGGGAATTCGCCGGCAAGCGCTTGTTTTTGCGCGTCCTTTTCGTTCAGAAGTCGAGGCTTTCAGGGCCAAAATCGCAAAAATTCCCGGTTATTCCGGTTCTACGGGAATTTGGCCGATCGCGGTCGGGCCGCTGATCGACCTTCCTAACTCCCTACCGGCTGACGAGTTCATCGAGCGCGGCGCCGAGGCGGGCGAGGTCGGGACCGGTCGACAGCCGGTGATCGCCGTCCTTGACAAGGGTCACCACGACGTCGCGGCTGCGGAACTGGTCGGCGAGCCGCAAGCTCGTCTGCCATGGCACCGATTGATCGCGCATGCCATGGAGCAGCCGCACCGGGCAGTCGAGCGCGATCTCCTCGCGCATCACCAGATGTTGCCGCGCCTCTTCGAAAAAGCTCATCCGATAGGTATAGCCGGCTGGGTCATAGTCCGAGGGCATCGTGATGATCCCCCGCTCCCGGAACTCCTTCTGCTGCGCCGCGTCGAGCCGTTCCCAGAACAGATCCTCGGTGAAATCGGGGGCAGCGGCGACCCCGACGAGCGCATGGATCCGCTCGGTTCGGACCAGAGCCGCCAGCAGCATGATCCAGCCGCCCATGCTCGACCCGATCAGGATCTGCGGGCCTTCGGTCAGTTCATCGATGACGGCGATCGCGTCCTCCGCCCAGCGGCCGATCGTGCCGACGGCGAAGTCACCGCTCGACGCCCCATGACCAAAATAATCGAAGCGTACGAAGGCACGGCCGCGCCGCCGGCAGTATTCCTCGAGAAAGAGCGCCTTGGCGCCGGTCATGTCGGAGCGAAAGCCGCCCAGGAACACGATCCCGGGGGCCTCCCCGGCGAGCCGGTGGTAGGCGATTGTTGCGCCATTGTGACGTGGTAGGATCGCGGGCAAATTCACCGGGTTCTCGGGGCGAGCGCATTGGCCAGCGATGATAACACCATGCCCCGACTGCCAGTAGCCAGTCCATCGGAAGGCCGTCGACCGGCGGTTCTGCAGGTTTTGCCGAGCCTTGTCTCGGGCGGGGCCGAACGCGGCACCATTGAATTGGCGGCGGCATTGATCGCGGCCGGCTGGAACGCCTATGTCGCCTCGGCCGGCGGCCCGCTCGAGCGCGACCTCGCCCGCGTCGGCGCCACCCACCTGACCCTGCCGCTCGCATCGAAAAATCCGCTGGTCCTACACCGCAACAGGGCCGCGCTGGCCCGCGCGATCCGCGCTCTCGGCATCGACATCGTCCATGCCAGGAGCCGCGCCCCCGCGTGGAGCGCGTGGTCGGCGGCACACGCGACGGGCCGGCATTTCGTGACGACGTTTCACAACGCCTACGGCGCGGGCTCGGCTCTCAAGCGCTGGTACAACTCGGTCATGGCGCGCGGCGAGCGGGTCATCGCTATCTCCGATTTTGTCGCCGACCATGCGGCCAAGGTGTACGGCGTCGAGCCGGACCGCCTGCGCACCATCCCGCGCGGCGTCGATCTCGATATTTTCGATCCGGGACGGGTTGGCGGCGAGCGGATCGCCAGCCTCGCGCGGCAATGGCGGCTCCCCGACGGGGTGCCGACGGTGATGTTGCCGGGTCGGCTGACGAGATGGAAGGGCGGGCTCGATTTTATCGCCGCGGTTGCCGTACTGGGCCGCCGCGACATCTGCTGCGTGCTGGTGGGCGCGGAGCAGCGGCACGGTTTTCGCCGCGAGCTGGAAACGGCGATCGAGCAGCGCAAGCTCGTCGGTCTGTTCCGCATCGTCGAGCACTGTCCGGATATGGCCGCCGCATACATGCTGGCCGATGTCGTCGTCTCGGCGTCGAGCGACCCCGAGGGTTTCGGTCGGACCATCGTCGAAGCACAGGCGATGGGTCGGCCGGTGGTCGCCACCGATCATGGCGGCGCCCGCGAGACGATCGTGCCCGGTGCGACCGGCTGGCTGGTGCCCGCGCGCAACCCCGCCGCCCTCGCCGCGGCGATCGGCGCCGCCCTGTCGCTTGGGCCGGGCGAGCGCTCGCTGCTTGCCAAGCGCGCAATCTCGCACATCGCGGCCAACTTTACCCATGAGGCGATGTGCACCCGTACGATCGAAGTTTATGAAGAATTGCTGTTTCCCGAGAAGGACCTAGCCGCAACCGGAATCGCGCCAGTGGCCTTGCGGGCGTAGGCGCCAAAAGCAGCGAGGAGGGAGATGCCGACCGACGACACCTACGATTACATTGTGACCGGAGCCGGGTCAGCGGGCTGCGTCGTAGCCGCGCGGCTCAGCGAGTCCGGTCGCTATCGCGTGCTGCTGCTCGAAGCCGGTGGCGAGGATCGCTACCCCTGGATCCATGTCCCGATGGGCTATGGCCGGCTGTTCAGCAATCCCCGCGTCAACTGGATGTACGAGAGCGAGCCAGAGCCCGAACTCGAGGGCCGATCGATGTACCAGCCGCGCGGCAAGGTATTGGGCGGCACCAGCTCGATCAACGGCATGGTCTATATGCGCGGCAACCCCGCCGATTACGACGAATGGCGCCAGCGCGGCTGCACCGGCTGGGACTGGGACAGCGTGCTGCCGTACTTCAAAAAGGCCGAGGACCAGGAGCGCGGGCCGGACGAATTTCACGGAACCGGCGGGCCGCTGCGCGTCTCCGATCAGCCGGCGCGCTTCGAATTGGCCGAGCATTGGATCGCCGCGGCGATCGAGGCCGGATTGCCGGCCAACAACGACTTCAATAACGGACAGCAAGACGGCGCCGGGCCGTTCCAGACCACCACCAATCGCCGCCGACGCTGGAGCACTTCCGCGGCCTATCTGCGCCCGGCGCGCAATCGCAAGAACCTGACGGTAGCGACGAATGCTCTGGCGACCCGCGTGGCGATCGAAAACGGCCGGGCCACCAGCGTCGAGTATTTAGGAAACGGGGCACGTCAAACCGCGCGGGCGCGCGGCGAGGTGATCGTCTGCGGCGGCGTCTTCAATTCGCCGCAGCTATTGCAATTGTCCGGGCTAGGGCCGGGCGAACTGCTGCAGCGGCCTCGGCATTCCGGTGGTGCGCGACATGCCGGCCGTCGGCGCCGATCTGCAGGATCACTTCTACGTTCGGCTGGCCTTTCGCTGTACCAAGCCGATCACCCTGAACGATGTCGCCAACAACCCGCTGCGCAAGGTGATGGCCGGGGTGCAGTACATGCTGTTCCGGACCGGGCCGTTGGCGACCAACGGGATCTGCGCCGGCGGCTTTGCGCGCAGCGACCAGCGTCTCGAACGACCCGACATCCAGCTCAATTTCAGCTTGTGGAGCTTTGCCGAGCGAACCCGGAAAGGAGTCTATCCGCATCCCTTCCCCGGTTTCACGGTCAGTGCGGTGCATCTGCGCCCCGACGCGCGCGGCGAGGTCCGGGTAAAGAGCGCCGATCCGCTCTCGGCCCCGGCCATCCGCTTCAACTTCTTGAAGACCCATTACGATTTGCAGGCGCTGACCGCCGGGATGCGGCTGGCGCGCAAGATCGTCAATCAACCGGCGCTCTCCGATTATGTCGCCGATGAACTGATCCCGGGCAAGGATGTCAACACCGACGCCGAGTTCGAGGCCGCCATTCGCAGAAATGGCATCTCCAACCTGCACCCTGTGGGCACCTGCCGCATGGGGACGGATGAGGCTGCGGTGCTCGATCCGCGGCTGCGGGTGCGCGGCATCGGCCGTCTGCGCGTCGTCGACGCCTCCGTCATGCCTTCGGTCCCGGCCGGCAACACCAACGCGCCGTCGATCATGATCGGCGAAAAAGCCTCGGACATGATCCTCGAAGACGCCCGCGCGACGGCGTGAGCCCGGGCGAGTTACTGCACCTACGCCGTTTCGAGCAGACGCTGACCGACGAACTCGCCTCGCGCGACGCCGCGCGGGACAGGCGAAGAGACCGCCGCCGGTGTGAGTCACGAATTGATTGAGCATGTCGAATTTCGCCATCTTGTCGAAGATCTTGATGAATCCGGTCCGCGGATCGCGCTGGTAGCAGACGAAGAACAGACCGGCGTCATATTCCATTCCTTGCCGCCAGGGCGGCCAGCGCTCGGCGGTGAAGTTGACGCCATCATTGTATGAATAGGGCCGCCGCAGGATTTGCGCGCCATCGTTGCTCGCCGCGGCGGCGAGACGGACATGGGCGCTCTCGGGAATGACCGGGTTCCCGTCCTTGTCGGTCGCATTCAAGTCGAGCGGATCGAACTCGTTTTTCAAACCCAATGGCGCGCCCGAATATTTGTGCCGGCCAAAGGTCTGTTCCTGAAAATCGACCTTCATGCGGTCCCAATGCTCCAGCGCCATTCGGATTCGCCGAAAGACCACGTAACTCCCGCCCTGCATCCACGCTGGGCCTTCCTCGCCGACCCATACGAATTTCTCCATCATGGCGGGGTCGTCGACCGATGGATTGTTTGTCCCGTCCTTGAAACCCATCAGATTGCGCGGTGTCTGCTTCGGGCCGAAATCGGCGGTGAAGCCGGTCTGCGCCCAGCGCATTTCAGCCGCGCCATAGGCGAGCCTCACCAGTTCGCGAACGGCGTGGAAGGCGACCTGAGGATCGTCGGCGCAGGCCTGTATCGATAAATCGCCGCCGGTACGCGTATCGAGCAATTGATCGCCATTGAAGCGGGGCAGATCGACCAGCGCCGGCGGCCGGTGCGCCGCGAGACCGTAGCGGTCCTTTCCGTCCTTGACGAACAATCCGGCGCCGAACCCGAAAGTCACCGTCAGCCGCGCCGGCGGCAAGCCCAGCGCCGCCCCGGTGTCGGGGCCGGGGACCGCGGCGTCTTGCCCGATCGGCTCGGCCGACTGACCGGCGGCCATCCTGGCGGCGGCAGCGGTCCAGCCGCGCAGCAGCCTGATCAGATCGTCGCGCTTGGCGGTCTGAAGATCGAGTGCAGCAACATAGGTGTGACCCTGCACCGGCGTCGTGATCCCGCCCTGGTGCTTGCCCCAAAACGGCTCGACCGCGACCGCGCCGTCACGCGCCGCATCCCCGCTCCTCTTGTCTGACCACGCGCCCCGGCGACACCGCGGCACCTGAACCCCGCTCCCGCGCCGCAAGCCCCGCCGCCGCGCGGACCAAACCCGCGACGGGTCGGACGCAACCCTGGGTGATCCGGCGCATTCATCGAGTGGCTTTCACCAAAGTCTTCATATCGTCTTCGACCTAAATAAAATCCCTTGCGGTCCGGCGCCAGCCTCAGCCGGAAAAGACCGCCCTTGCCGTTCGGCGAGCTGCGCTTCACCAGTTGACAGTCGTTAATAAACGGTTGGCGCTGATACCTTGACGCCGCACGGTCGGTTGGCGATATTGCGGCGCATGAGTGTAAGCGGCCGGAACGTAACCACGACTACCACCACTCCTCGTGGCGGGGTGCCGGGAGGTCGTGTACGCTGATCCAGCGCCAAGACTTTGACCTGATAGACCCCGCCGGACAACGGACGGGGTCTTTTCGTGACCACTGGGCCCCGTCCGAGCGGCAAATCGACGGAGCACAGGAGATGAGGAACCCGCGAATAAAACGTGCCGTGCGCTTGGCACGATGGGTTCGTCGTTTGTTTGCAGGCGGTGAAATGGCTGAAAATCTCGACGATGGACGACATCCAGGCCCATCGGCGCCGATCGTCGTGACCTTGCCTGACGGCAAGCACCGCGAGTTTAGCGAGCCGGTCACCGGCGCCGAACTCGCGGGCGCGATCGGACCCGGGCTCGCCAAGGCGGCGATAGCGCTAAAGCTCGACGGGCGCCTGCGCGATCTAGCCACCGTGATCGACCATGACGCCGCGGTCGCAATCATCACCCGCGACACCCCCGAGGGGCTTGAGATCCTGCGCCATGACGCCGCCCACGTCATGGCCGAGGCGGTCAAGGAGCTTTATCCCGACACCCAGGTCACCTTCGGCCCCGCGACCGAGACCGGCTTTTATTACGATTTCGCTCGCGCCGAGCCCTTTACGCCGGAAGATCTGGAGCAGATCGAAGAGCGGATGCGTGCGATCGTACGCCGCGACGAAAAGATCAGCCGCGAGGTCTGGGACCGCGACGCCGCGATCGCCTTCTTCGCCAGCATCGGCGAACGCTACAAGGCCGAATATATTGGCGAGATCCCGCCGGGCGAGGAGATCAGCCTCTATCGCCAGGGCGGGTTTGTCGATCTGTGTGTAGGGCCGCATTTGCCTTCGACCGGGCATCTCGGCCAGGCGTTCAAGCTGACCAATGTGGCAGGCGCTTATTGGCGCGGCGACGCTCGCAACGCGCAATTGCAGCGCGTCTACGGCACCGCCTGGGCGAGCCAGAAGGAGCTCGACCAGTACCTGTTCCGGATCGCGGAGGCCGAACGCCGCGACCATCGCCGTCTCGGCCGCGAGCTCGATTTGTTTCATCTGGGCGAGGAGGCGGTCGGCAGCGTCTTTTGGCACCCGAAGGGCTGGACGCTGTTCCGCATCATCGAGGCTTATATGCGCCGGCGCCTCGATGCCGCTGGTTACTCCGAGGTCAAGGGTCCGCTGCTGCTCGACCGCAGCCTGTGGGAGGCGACCGGCCATTGGGAAAATTTTCGCGAGAACATGTTTGTTGCCGAGAGCCGCGACGAGCGGGTGCTCGCGGTCAAGCCGATGAACTGCCCGGGCCATGTGTTGATCTTCGCCGACCGGCTCAGAAGCTACCGCGAATTGCCGCTGCGGCTTGCCGAATTCGGCAGCTGCCATCGGAACGAGCCGTCGGGCGCCCTGCACGGCATCATGCGGGTGCGCGGCTTTACCCAGGACGACGCGCACATCTTCTGTACCGAGAGCCAGGTGACCGGGGAGGCAATCGCGTTTTGCGGGTTATTGCTGTCGATTTACCGCGATTTCGGCTTTGAGGATGTCGAGATCAAATTCGCCGACCGGCCGCCGCAACGGATCGGCGGCGACGCCCTCTGGGACCGCGCCGAGCGGGACTTGAAAGCGGCAGTCGAACAGGCCGGGCTTGCCTATGCCTACAGTCCCGGCGAAGGCGCCTTCTACGGCCCGAAGCTTGAATTCCATCTGCGCGACGCGCTCGGCCGGCAATGGCAGTGCGGCACGTTGCAGCTTGATTTCATGATGCCGGAACGGCTCGGCGCCGTTTATGTCGGCGAGGATGGCGGCCGCCACACTCCGGTTATGCTGCACCGCGCGATCCTCGGCTCGATGGAGCGCTTTATCGGGATCCTGATCGAGCATTATGCCGGTCGGTTTCCGCTGTGGCTGGCGCCGGTGCAGATCGTCGTCGCCTCGATTACCGAGGAAGCGGCCGATTACGCCGCCGAAGTCGTCCGCGCCTGCTCCTCCGCCGGGCTCAGGGCCGTCCTCGATGCCGGCAACGAAAAGATCTCGTACAAGGTGCGCGAACACAGCCTCGCCAAGGTGCCGATCATGCTCGTCGTCGGAGGGCGCGAGGCTGCGACGCGAGCAGTGGCATTGCGTCGGCTCGGCGGCAATGCGCAGGAAGCTCTTGCGCTCGACGAAGCCGTCGCTAGATTGAAGCAGGAGGCGGCGGTTCCATCGTTGCCGTAACGCAGTTTGGCAAAGTCGGTTCGACGCGCTTCAACCAGATAGAGGAGAATATAGATACCCAGACCACCGATGAACCTCACCCCGACCCGCGAAGGGCCCCGGATCAACGACGAGATCGGTGTCCCGCGCGTGCGCTTGGTCGATGACCGGGGCAATATGGTGGGGGTGGTCGGGCGCAACGAGGCGCTCGCTATGGCCGCGGATGCCGGCTTCGACCTCGTCGAGATAGCGCCCAATGCCGATCCGCCGGTCTGCAAGATGCTGGACTTCGGCAAATATAAATACGAAGAACAGAAGAAAAAAAACGAGGCCCGCAAAAAGCAGAAAATCATCGAAGTCAAGGAAATCAAGCTGCGCCCAAGCATCGACGATCACGATTACGACGTAAAGATGCGCAGCATGATCAAATTTCTCGAGGAAGGCGATAAAGTCAAGGTGACGATGCGGTTCCGCGGGCGCGAGTTGGCGCATCAGGAGCTGGGCATGGACGTCCTGATCCGAGTCCGCGACAATCTGCAGGAACTCGCCAAGGTCGAGCAGATGCCGCGCATGGAAGGCCGGCAGATGACGATGGTGATCTCGCCGAAATAGTCATCCCCTCCCCCGACTTGCTTTCGCCGGGGGGCATCGCTATAAGGCGCGGCTCGAATGGGCGGCGGCGCGCAGCACGATGGCTCGCCGCGTCGTCGCAACGTCGGCACGGATTATGAAATGCCCAAGCTCAAGACCAAGAGCGGCGCCAAAAAGCGGTTCGGCCGCACCGGCGCCGGCAAGATCAAAGTCGCGCACGCCTACAAGCGCCATCGGCTGATCAGCAAGGACAAGCAGGCCAAGCGCAAGGCGCGCGGCACGCAAACCCTGGAGAAGGGCGACAGCAAGCTCGTCCTGACCTATATGCCTTATCTGCGGGGCTGAGCCGTGGCGCGCGTCAAACGCGGGGTTACCACCCACGCCCGCCACAAGAAGGTCCTCGAACTCGCCAAGGGTTATCGCGGGCGGGGCAGCACCGCCTATCGCATCGCGATCGAGAAGGTCGAGAAGGCGCTGCGTTATGCCTATCGCGACCGGCGCAACCGCAAGCGCGATTTCCGCGCCCTGTGGATCCAGCGGATCAATGCCGGCGCGCGCGAACACGGGCTGACCTATTCGCAATTCATGCACGGGATCAAACTCGCCGGGCTGGATCTCGACCGCAAGGTCCTGTCCGATATTGCGATCCGCGAGCCCGAGGCGTTCGCCGCGGTGGTCACGACCGCGCGCGCGGCGCTGGCCGCGGCGCCGCCGGCTGCAGCAGCGGCCTGATCCACACCAGGATGAAGAGATCGCGACGCAACACCCTTCCTCGTCATCCCGACGAAGGTCGGGACCCATTTCGGCCATGGGTACCGGCCTTCGCCGGTATGACAATGAGCGGCGGCGATTTACCGGTCGGCGAATCAGCGCTGAGGCCCTGCGCCGAGGCATTGCGAGAGCTGCGAAGGGGCCGTATCGAGCGGCCCTTTTTTATTTCCAGGAAGAGCTGACACGGGTAAAGCGAGATCCGCGGAAGATGCCGGACCAATTGATCGATGCCGCCGCCGCAAGAGTCGAAGCGGCGACTCGTCGCCGGAAGCGCTCGAAGAAGTCCGCGTCAAATACCTCGGACGGCGTGGATCGCTGACCCTTGCGATGCGCGAGCTTGGGCGGGCTCGATCCGGAAGCGCGGCGCCGCGCCGGTGCGGAATGATGAATGCCGCCAAAGACCGGATCACGGCGGCCCTCAGCCGAGGCGGCAAGCCGGACTCGGCCGCGCCGCTCTCGAACAGCGGCTCGGCAGCTGAGCGCGCCGACGTGACCTTGCCGGTGACTTTCGCCGGAGAGGGCCGCATCCATCCGATCAGCCAGACGATCGACGAGATCGTCGCGATCTTCGGCGAGATGGGTTTTGTCGTCGCCGAGGGGCCGCATATCGAGGAGGATTTCTACAATTTTACCGCGCTCAACATCCCGCCCGAGCATCCGGCGCGCCAGGAGCACGACACCTTCTATCTGCCGGAGCGCGCCGACGGCACCCGGCTGGTGCTGCGCACTCACACCTCGCCGGTACAGATCCGCACGATGCTGGCGCAGCAGCCGCCGATCCGGATCATCGTGCCGGGTCGCACCTTTCGCTGCGACCACGACGCGACGCACTCGCCGATGTTCCATCAGGTCGAGGGGCTGGTCATCGACCGAACGACCCATATGGGCCACCTCAAGGGCTGCCTGATCGAATTCTGCCGCGCCTTTTTTGGCATCGACGATTTGCCGGTCCGCTTCCGCCCGAGCTATTTCCCGTTCACCGAGCCCTCGGCCGAGGTCGATATCGGCTGCTCGCGCAAGGGCGGACGGCTCGAAATCGGCGCCGGCGGCGACTGGCTCGAAATCCTCGGCAGCGGCATGGTCCACCCGAAAGTGCTGGCAAATTGCGGCATCGACCCCTCCGAGTATCAGGGCTTCGCGTTCGGCATGGGGATCGAGCGGGTGGCGATGCTGAAATACGGCATCCCCGATCTGCGGGCGTTTTACGATTCGGATCTGCGGTGGCTGCGCCACTACGGCTTTCTGCCGCTCGACATTCCCTCGCTGGTGCGCGGCCCGCTCAGCGGAGGTGCTCCGGCATGAAGACGACCCTCGCCTGGCTCAAGACCCATCTCGATACCGGTGCGCCGCTGGCTGCGATCGTCGAGCGCCTGATCATGCTCGGCCACGATGTCGAGGCGGTCGAAAACCGCGCCGCCGGGCTCGAACCCTTCACCGTTGCCTCGGTCGTCTCGGCCGAGCGCCATCCAAATGCCGACCGGCTCCGGGTCTGCGTCGTCGACACCGGCAAGGAGCAGGTCCAGGTGGTTTGCGGCGCCCCTAACGCCCGCGCCGGCATGAAGGGCGTCTTTGCTCCTGCCGGCACAATAATCCCGCGCACTGGCGCGATGCTCAAGGAAAGCGTGATCCGCGGCGTCGCCTCGCGCGGCATGCTGTGCTCGGCCTATGAGCTCGGCCTCGGTGACGACCATGACGGCATTATCGAGGCGCCGCAGGACGCGCCGATCGGCGCGAGATATGCCGATCTGCTCGGTCTCGGCGATGCGGTCATCGACATCAAAGTAACGCCGAACCGCGCCGACTGCCTCGGCGTCCACGGCATCGCGCGCGATCTTGCCGCATCCGGGCTCGGGCATCTGAAATCGCTCGATACGACCCCGGTTGCCGGCGATTTCCGCTCGCCGATCGGCGTCCACATCGAGGACCGCTCGGCCTGCCCGCTGTTTCTCGGCCGCCATCTCCGCGGCGTTCGCAACGGGCCAAGCCCGGACTGGCTGCGCCGCCGGCTGGAAGCGATCGGACTGCGGCCGATCTCGGCGTTGGTCGACATCACCAATTTTCTGACCTTCGACCTCAACCGGCCGCTGCATGTGTTCGACGCCAGTCGGCTCGACGGCGATCTCGTCGTTCGATTGGCGCAGCCGGGGGAGACCCTGCTCGCGTTGAACGGTCAGGAGTACGCGCTCGACCCGGAGATGACCGTTATCGCCGATCGGGTGAGCGTGCGCAGCCTCGGCGGAGTCATCGGCGGCGAGACGACCGGGTGCACCGAATCGACGAAGGAGGTCTTTGTCGAGGCGGCTCTGTTCGACCCGGTGCGCACCGCCGCCACCGGCCGGAAACTCGGCATATCGAGCGACGCGCGCTATCGCTTCGAGCGCGGGCTCGACCCGGCCTTTGTCGGGGACGGGCTCGAAATCGCTACCCGGCTGATGCTCGAATTGTGCGGCGGCGAAGCCTCGGCGGTCGTCACCGCCGGCGCGGCGCCGGACTGGCGCCGCCGTTACGTGCTGCGCGCGGGGAGGCCGGCGAGTCTCGGCGGTCTCGATGTAGCGCCTGAGGAAAGCGCCACGATCCTGAAGGCACTCGGCTGTACCGTCGAGCGTTTAGCCAGCGGCGATCTGTCGGTAGAGCCGCCCTCCTGGCGCGGCGACATCGAGGGCGAGGCCGATCTCGTCGAGGAGGTTCTTCGGATCAAGGGCTATGACCAAATTCCGGCCGTGCCATTGCCGCGCGAGACGCCATTGCCGCGACCGGCGCTGATCCCGGCTCGACGGCGCTCGGAACTGGTGCGGCGCGCCCTTGCCGCTCGCGGTCTGACCGAGGCTGTCGGCTTTCTCGTTCATCTCGGCGCGCGAGGCCGAGCTGTTCGGCGGCGCTAAACCCGAGCTCCGGGTCGTCAACCCGATCAGCGCCGATCTCGATGCGATGCGGCCGTCTTTGCTGCCGGGCCTCGCCGCCGCCGCGCGACGCAATGCCGATCGCGGCTTCGCTGATTCCGCGCTGTTCGAATTAGGGCCGTTCTATCGCGACGACACCCCGCAGGGTCAGGGGCTGGCCGCAGCCGGGCTGCGCGCCGGGCGATCTGGCCCCAAGCATTGGCGCGAGCCGGCGCGGGCGGTCGACCTCTATCAAGTCAAGGCCGACGCGCTGGCCGCTCTTGCCGCGATGGGGGCGCCGGCCGAGAACGTACAAATCAGCGCCGATCCGCCCGCCTGGTACCACCCCGGCCGGGCCGGGACCTTGCGCCTCGGGTCCAAGGTGCTCGGGCGCCTTTGGCGAACTGCATCCGGCGGTGATCGAGGCGATTGATGCCAAACCGCCGCTCGTCGCGTTCGAGGTCTTTCTCGATGCCGTCCCCGAGCCGCGCGCGGGGCGCGCCAAGCCACCGCTTCAGCTGCCGGTATTCCAGCCGATCGAGCGCGATTTCGCCTTCATCGTCGACCGCGAAATGCCGGCCGAGGCGCTGCTGAGGGCAGCCCGCAGCGTCGATCGTAAGCTGGTAACCGAAATCCGCCTCTTCGACGTCTATGAGGGCGCCGGCCTGCCGCAGGGCAAAAAGTCGCTGGCGATCACCGTCGTGCTGCAGCCGCAGGAACGGACCCTGACCGATTCCGAGATCGAAGGCTTTTCCAAGCGCCTCGTCGCCCAGGTCGAAAAGGCGACGGGAGGCGTATTGCGGGGCTGAGAGTACCTGGCGACGGCAGCGGAATTGCGTTTTCGTAGCCGCTTGGCGAGACTGCGGCGTGGCACCTGAAGGAGGGTCCGCCAATGGCGCTGGCAAACGAGCGTGTCGCTTGGTTCAACGGCAAGATCGTGCGCGAGAGCGAGGTGCTTATCCCGTTTCGCGATCAGGGTTTCCTGCGCGGCGACGCGGTCTTCGACATGACCCGCAGTTTCAACGGCGCCGCCTTTCGCCTCGAGGAGCATGTGGCGCGGCTCTACCGCTCGCTCAAATATCTGGACCTCGACCCGGGCCTGACTCCGGCGGAGATGGTCGCAATCAGCGCCGACGTGTTGGCCCGCAATCGGCACCTGCTGGGGCCTGGCGAGGATTATTGGCTGGCCCAACGGATCAGCCGCGGCATCAGCCCGGTGGCCGGCGACAATTGGGATCACTACGGTCCGAATGTGATCGTCGAATGCGTGCCGTTGCCATTCCGCGAGCGGGCCAAGCACTTCCGCGACGGCATCGATGTGATCACGCCGTCCTTGCGGCGTACTCCGCCCGATTCTTTGTCGCCGCGCGCCAAGATGCACCAGTATTTGAACCTCGTCCTCGCCGACCGCGAAGTGAAGGCGCAGAACACCGCCGCCTGGGCGGTATTGCTCGACGTCAACGGCAATCTCGCCGAGGGCCAGGGCAGCAACATTTTTCTGGTTCGCGACGGCGGCTTGTTGACGCCGAGAGAGCGCTTCGTACTGCCCGGCGTCAGCCGTCAGGCGGTGATCGACCTCGCCGGCCAGCTAGGCATCCGATGCAAGGAACAGGATCTCGATCTCTACGACGCCTACACCGCCGACGAATGCTTTTTGACCTCGACGAGCCTGTGCATCTGCGGGGTGCGCAGCATGAACGGCCGCACTTTCGCCGCTGGCAAGGTGCCGGGGCCGATCACCCGGAAGCTGACCGACGCGTACAAGGAATTGGTCGGCTGCGATTTCGTCGCACAATATCTACAGCGGCTTGAGGGCTGAGCCGGCGTCGCGGGGATCGTTTCGTCGGCCGCTGCATATTCCTTCGTCGAACACGGCTCGGCATTCGAGCCGCATCTCGACGGAGGTCTTTGTGAGAAGGATGCTGCTCGCCGCGGCTTTGGCCGCCACCGCGGCGATCGCCGTACCGGCCTTCGGCCAACCGGCCGAAAATACCGATACCCAGACAAATCAAGCCGCGCCGGCAACCCAGCAAGCGGGTGGAGACCAAGGCGCCGGCAGCCAGTGGATGCGTGGCCGGGGCGGCTGGGGAATGCGCGGATGGCCGATGATGCGGCACGCCATGTGGCGCGGCGCGGCGATGCGCGGCGATCCGCAGCAACGGTGTATCGACCGGCTCGCCTGGCGCGCCGCCCGACGCGCCTATCTCGAAACCGAGCTTGACCTGACTGCCGAACAACGCCCGCTCTGGGACAAATTGCAGAGCATTGCGCAGGCCGAGCAGCAAAAAGAGCGGCAATGGTGCCAGCAACTCAAGCCCGGGGAGCAATCGACCGCGCTCGACCGCATGGATCGTGCGCAACAATTCCTGTCGGCGAGGCTCGATGCCGTACAATCGGCAAAGCCGGCGCTGCAGGCGCTCTACCAGGCGCTGACCCCGGAGCAACGGGCGATCATGGACCACCCGTTCCGTCGGCCGTAAGCCTCGCAGACCGTTGGTCGGCGCTTCTCGCCGGAAGTCTTGTTCGGCGATCTGCAAGCTCGCTAAGGTGGCTGCGAGGCTTCCCCGCCGCCACCAAGGCTTCCAATGCCTTTTGACAACGATACTGCACCCGGTCTGGAGGCGCGGCTGCGCCGCGAGATCCGCGGCGAGGTAATGTTCGACGCGTTCAGCCGCGGGCGCTACAGCACCGACGCGTCGATCTACCAGATCGAGCCCTTGGGCGTTGTTGTGCCGCGCGGCCGAGAGGATGCTGCGGTCGCGATTGCGATAGCCCGCGAGGAGGGCGTGCCGGTGTTGCCGCGGGGGGCTGGCACCTCGCAATGCGGGCAGACGGTGGCGCGCGCGCTTGTCCTCGATTGCAGCAGGCACATGGACCAGGTGATCTCGGTGGACGTCGAAGCCCGCCGTGCACGGGTCGAACCAGGGGTTGTCCTCGACCGGCTCAACCGCTCGCTGCGCCAGCACCGGCTGTTTTTTCCGGTCGACCCGTCGACGGCGAGCCGGGCGACGATCGGCGGAATGACAGCCAACAACAGCTGCGGCTCGCGCTCGCTACGCTACGGCAACATGGTACACAACGTTCGCGGGGTCGACGCGCTGCTGGCCGACGGCACCACTGCCTGGTTTGGCGAGGTCCCGGGCAATTTCGACGACGGAGCGGCGGCGTCCGAGCGGTATCGCGACCTCGTACGCCGGATGCGCGCTTTGCACCGGCGCGAGGCCGACGAGATCGACGCGCGATTTCCAAAGGTCCTGCGGCGGGTCGGTGGCTATAATATCGATAGCATCGACGATAGCGGCCACAACATGGCTCAGCTGCTCGTCGGCTCCGAAGGCACGCTCGCATTTTTCAACGAGATCGAGCTCGAATTGCAGCCGATCCCGGGGCATCGGGTTCTCGGCATCTGCCACTTCCCGACTTTCTACGCTGCGATGGACGCGACCCGGCGCATCGTTGAACTCGGTCCCAGCGCGGTCGAACTGGTCGATCGCACGATGATCGAATTATCGCGCGACATCCCGATGTTCCGCGCCGTGGTCGACCGTTTCGTCCAGGGCGAGCCGGCGGCAATCCTGCTGACCGAATTTGCAGGTGACGACCCCGCGGAAAATCTGCGGCGGCTGAAGGCGCTCAATGAGCTGATGGGCGATCTCGGGTTCCCCGGCACCGTGGTCGAAGCCACCGACCCGGCTTTTCAGGCCGCGGTCTGGGAGGTGCGCGCGCAGGGCCTCAACATCATGATGTCGATGAAGGGCGACGGCAAACCGATCTCGTTTCTCGAAGATTGCGCGGTGCGCCTCGAAGACCTCGCCGACTACACCGAGCGGCTGACCCGTATCTTCGAAAAGCACGGCACTTATGGCACCTGGTACGCCCACGCCTCGGTTGGCTGCTTGCATGTGCGACCGGTTTTGAACGTCAAGCAGGAGCTTGAGGTCAGAAAGATGCGGGCGATCGCTGAGGAGGCGTTCGCGATGGTCCGCGAATACAAGGGCTCGCATTCGGGCGAGCATGGCGACGGCCTGGTGCGCTCCGAGTTCCACGAGGCGATGTTCGGCGGGCGCATGGTCCGTGCCTTCGAGGAGGTCAAGGACGCCTTCGACCCGCAGGGCCTGTTCAACCCCGGCAAAATCGTCCGGCCCTCGAAAATGGACGACCGCAGCCTGTTCCGCTTCAAGCCGGATTACCGGCCGGTGCCGCTGGCCACTGCGCTCGACTGGTCGGAATGGGGCGGGTTCGCCGGTGCGGTCGAGATGTGCAACAACAACGGCGCATGCCGCGCGCGCGACGCCGCCGTCATGTGCCCGTCGTTTCGCGCCACCGGCGACGAGCGGCATCTGACCCGCGGCCGCGCCAATACGTTGCGGCTGGCCTTGTCGGGCCAGCTCGGACCCGACGCGCTCGTCTCCGAAGACATGCGCGAGACCATGGCATTGTGCATTTCGTGCAAGGGCTGCAAGCGCGAATGCCCGACCGGCGTCGACATGGCGCGGATGAAGATCGAGTTCCTGCATCACTATCGCCAACGCCACCGGCTCACGCCACGCGACCGGCTGATCGCCTATCTGCCGCGCTATGCGCCTTACGCCGCGCGCGTTGCGCCGCTGCTCAATCTCCGCAATCGGCTCCCGTTTCTGGCGCAGCTGGGCGAACGGTTGTTTGGGCTCGCCGCTACCCGCAAATTGCCGAAGTGGTCCCCCCGCCCGCCCCATCCCTCTCCGCCCCCAGGGGCGGAGAAGGAGAAAGACGGTGCGAGGAGATCGTCCAATGGACGCGATGTCGTATTGCTGGTCGACACCTTCAACCGCTATTTCGAGCCGGAGAATGCCGGCGCCGCCGAGCGCGTCCTAAACCGCGCCGGGTATCGTGTCGTCACCCCAGACCCCGCGCGTGGCCGGCCATTGTGTTGCGGCCGGACCTTTCTGGCCGCCGGCCTCATCGACGAGGCCCGGATTGAAGCGCAACGCACGGTCGAGGCACTCGCCTCGCATGTCGCCGCCGGCACGCCGATCGTCGGCCTCGAACCCTCCTGCCTGTTGACCCTGCGCGACGAGTTCCCAGCGCTCCTGCCGGATGCAGCGACCAAGGCGCTGGCCGCCCACGCTCAGCTCTTCGAGGAATTCGTCGATACCGAGCGTGCGGCTGGACGGTTCAAACTCACTCTGGCGCCGATGCCGGGCAAGACAGCTCTATTGCACGGCCATTGCCACCAGAAGGCCTTTGCCACTGTCGGCGCCGCGGTCAAGGCGTTACAGCTGATCCCCGATCTGACGGTCGAGACCTTCGAATTCGACCTGCTGCGGCATGGCTGGCGCCTTTGGCTATGAAGCCGAACACCATGAAATGTCGGTGAAGATCGGCGAACTTGGCGTTCTGACGAAAATGCGTGCGGCGCCGCCTGCCACCCTCTTGGCCGCCTGCGGCACCAGTTGCCGCCACCAGATCGCCGACGTGACCGGCCGCGAAGCCCGGCACATTGTACGCCTCCTCGACGAGGCGTCGGCACCTACTCAATAAGATTTGCCGGCCGGATAGGTTGGATATTTTGGTACGTCCGGGTTCATGTAATCCCATGGCTGGGCGCTTTTGACGAAGATGTCGGCGTCCGGTCGGAACCAACTCGGATCGTCGAAGCTCACGACGCGGATGCCGACCAGATCCGGCCGGGTCGAAACCTGAACGTAGAGCGGTGCGCCGCAATCGCCGCAAAACACGCGGGCGATCTCATTGCCGGCGTCGGATCGGGCGACGTAACGCCGGGGCTTGCCCTTGACGATGCGAAAGGATGCGGATGGGACCCGCACTGCGGCGACAAAGGCGCTGCCGCTTTGCCGCTGGCAATCCCGGCAATGGCATTGCAGCGAAAACACCGGTTCTCCGTCGCTTTCGTAGCGAATGGCACCGCACAGGCACCCACCGGTCTTTGGTGAAGCCAACGCTCGTCTCCGTCTGCATTTCTCGGGATGATCCCTCATTCTGGCCGATCGGGGCAACAACCTTCGCACCCAGGACGGAAGCCGGTAACATGCCGGAATGTCGTCTTTCTCCAATCTCGATCGCGGCTTGCCGTGAGCGTCGACGGCGCCATGCCTGAGCGCGCGCGGGCTCTGTTCGATTTCTGGTTTGGGCCGCCCGAAGATCCCGAGCGGCTGCACCACCGTCAGATCTGGTTTCGCAGCACGTCCGAGTTTGACGCTGCGGTACGCCATGGCTTCGCGGCCGACCATGACCAGGCAGTCGCGGGCATGCTCCAGGATTGGGAAGGGAGCCCTGAAGGCGCGCTGGCATTGGTGATGCTGCTCGATCAGGTACCGCGCAACATCTTTCGCAGTACGCCACGAGCCTTTACCAGCGATCTCCAGGCATTGGCCACGACTAAGCGGGCGCTGGCGCACTGCTTCGACCTGGCGGTGCCCGCCGCTTGGCGGGTGTTCTTTTATCTGCCGTTCGAGCACAGCGAGGCTCTTGCCGATCAGCAGCGCGGCATCGCGCTATTGGAGGCATTGCCGCCGGTCCAGGGCCGCCCCGGCGGCGGGCGCATGTCGCGTCTTCATCTCGAAATCGTCGAGCGCTTCGGCCGTTTCCCGCATCGCAATGCGATCCTCGGCCGAGAGTTCGACCACTGCCGAACTTGCCTTTCTCGAGGAGTGCGATCTGCGCTTCGGACAGCCCTTCAGAGGGATGACGCCGAAATAAAGCTCGTCGTGCCGGTTCCGGGTCGGTAAAGCCGATGTTCCGCCGTCTCAATCACTCCGATACCGGCTCCCCGTTCGCCCCGGGAGAAGGCTCTCGGAGGCCGAGGGCACGCTCTGCCATCCGCCGCGCGATCTCGTTTTCGCCCATGATAATCAGATCGGCGCCGCAGCGTTGCAGATACTCGACTTCGGCATCCGAATGAGCGCGCGCGACGATCTCGATTTTTGGGTTTACCGCTCGCCCCTGCTCGACGATCTGGCCGGCCTCAAACCCGTCCGGAATCGCGACCAGGAGGCAACGTGCTTCGGCCAGGTTTGCCGCGTCGATCACCTCCGGCGCGGCAGCGTTACCTTGGATCACTTCGATACCCCGCGCTCGTAATTTGTTGACCAGCTCATGCTGGTCCTCGACGACCAGGAACGGCACATCCTCACGTTCCAGATCCGCGCCGATGCGACTGCCGACCCGCCCGAAACCGATCAGGACCATATGTTTTTTGAGGTTAGTCGTTGGCAAATCGGTGGGCATTGGCGCGGCTGGTTGCAAGTCGCCAGCCTCGGCTCGGCGACGTTCCAACCAGGGGCCGAGACGATCAAGAGCGGCGAAGAACAGTGGATTGAGCAGGATCGAGAAGATGGCAGCGGCGAGGATCAAATCCCGGCCTTGCTCCGGCAACAGTCCCAGCGTTACCCCGAGCCCCGCCAGGATGAACGAGAACTCCCCGATTTGCGCCAGGCTGGCAGCGATGGTCAGCGCCGTGGATAACGGATGCCGGAAGGCGAGCACGATCAGTAGTGCCGCCATGGACTTACCAAACAGGATGATCAGCAGGGTTGCGATCAACAGTCCCGGTTCCCGCACCATGATGGACGGGTCGAACAGCATCCCGACCGAAACAAAGAAAAGGACCGCGAAGGCATCGCGCAGCGGTAACGATTCTTCGGCCGCTTGGTGGCAGAGTTCGGATTCGGCAAGGACCATGCCGGCGAAGAACGCGCCCAGGGCGAAGGAGACGCCGAACAACTCGGCCGCGCCATAGGCAACGCCCAGCGCCAGCGACAAAACCGCGAGCCGAAACAGCTCGCGCGAGCCGGTGTGGGCCACATAGTGAAGGATGCGGGGGATCACCTGGCGGCCGACAACGAGCATCAGCGCGACGAAAACGGCGACCTTGGCGAAGGTGAAGCCGAGCGTCGCGGCGATGTGGCCTGCCTCGGCCGCGCTCGATATCCCTCCGGCTCCGCGGAGCAGGCCCGCGATCGGCGGCAATAGCACCAGGGTCAGCACCATCGCCAGATCCTCGACGATCAGCCAGCCCACGGCGATGCGCCCTTGCTCGGTCTCGACGAGACGACGTTCCTGTAAGGCGCGCAGCAGCACCACCGTGCTCGCGACTGAAAGCGCAAGCCCAAACACCAAGCTTGCACCGAGCTTCCAGCCAAGGCCCCACCCCAGCCCCATTCCGAGCGCAGTGGCGAGGGCAATCTGAACAAGCGCGCCCGGAACGGCGATGCCCCGGACCGAGAGGAGATCCTTCAAGGAAAAGTGGAGACCGACGCCAAACATCAAAAGGATGACGCCAATCTCGGCGAGGTCACCCGCCAGTGCCGGATCGGCGACGAATCCCGGGGTGAACGGGCCGACCAATACGCCGGCGAGAAGGTAGCCCACCAGCGGGGAAACCCGTATCCGATGGGCCATCGCTCCAAGAATGAAGGCGAGGACGAGGCCCCCGACGATCGTGGCGATCAGCGGCGTGTGATGCGGCATGAAGTATCCTCGGGGCCGTTCGGCGGCACCGCCGCCATATGCGACCGTCGCTACCGCTATCTTCTGCAGTGATGTGACGCGACGGAGATTGCTATGATACGCCTAAGGTCTGCAGCCGAAGACGCACACGAGGTAGGAGTTCAGCCATGGCCATTGTCGAGATCAAGGTCGATGCGGTCGAGCCTTTCGCCGAGGGACAGGGTTTCGGGGAAGCCGGCTCCTACCTGCGAATAAAGGGCGTCGCCAAGGGCGAGATCGACCCGGCGATGCCGGAGAACAAGGTCATCGTCGATCTCGACAAGGCGCCGAGAAACGCGCGTGGCATGGTCGAGTACGAGACCGATTTTTTCATCCTGCGCCCGGCCGAGCCGCAGCGGGCGGGCGGCGTGCTCGTCTACGACGTGACCAACCGGGGCCGAAAGGTGATCCTCGGCCGGCTCGACGAAGCTGGAGGCAACGCCGATACCAACGATCCCAAATCGGTTCGAGACGTCGGATTGGGCTTTACCCTCGGGCGCGGCTACAGCCTCGTCTGGTCGGGCTGGGATTCGGGAGCGCCTCGTGCCAATAACGGGATGACCGCGCGTCTACCGCCGGCCCTCGAAAACGGCGAGCCGATGGTCCGCCGGATCCGCGACGAGTTTCACATCGGCACCCGCGCCCCCGGCAAGGGGGATGTCGTGCGCCTGAACTACCCCGCGGTCTCGACCGACCCGCGCAAAGCACGTCTGACCGTGCGCGAACGCGAAAGCGACGCTCGCACCGAGATCCCGGCCGACGCCTGGGAGTTCGTCGACAATCGGTCGGTCCGGCTGCTGCCGCTCGCCGCCAACTTCGCACCGGTCAAGATCTACGAAATCTGGTACGAGGCGACCGGCTCGACGGTAATGGGCGTCGGCTTTGCGGCGACCCGTGACCTCGTCGCGTTCCTGCGCTACGAGCGCGCCGATCATCACGGGACAGCCCAATCCGATGATCCGGACGGGGCGCAAGGCGGCGGGGCTGCGCATGCCCTCGCCTTCGGCGTCTCGCAGGCCGGCCGCTTTCTGCGCCATTTCCTCGACTTGGGAATGAACGACGATGGGCATGGAAGGCGCGTCTTCGATGGGGTGCTGACCCATGTCGCCGGCGCCGGCAAGGTCTTCGCCAACCATAGTTTCGCGATGCCGGGCCGCACCGCGACCCAGCACGAGGACCGGCTTTACCCGGAAAACTGGTTCCCGTTCGGCAACGCGGTGACCAGCGACCCCTTTTCGGGAACCAGGGGCGCGATCTTGAAGGGCCAGCCGACCGATCCGCTGATGATCGAGGTGAACACCTCGACCGAGTATTGGCAAAAGGGCGCCTCCTTGGTGCATACCGATCCGACCGGCCGGCGTGACGCGGAACTGCCTCCGACGGCGCGGGCCTTCATGATCGCCGGGACACAGCATGGCGGCGGCCCGGGGACCGATCCGAGCCCCGGCCCCTGCGTCAACCCGCGCAACCCGCATAGCGCCAGCCCGGCGTTGCGGGCGCTGCTAGTGGCTCTCGAGGAATGGGTCAAAACCGGGGTGGCGCCTCCGCCGAGCCGGGTCCCGTCGATCGCGCAAGGCACCGCAGTCGCCGCCGAGGCGGTCGAAATGCCAAAAGTGCCGGGCTTTGCCCTCGCCCCAGGCGCCAACCAAATCGCGGCGCCGGTCGATTGGGTCGACCCGCCGGCGCGACTCGATAATTTCTACGGCACATGTGTGTGCGCGGTCGACGCCGACGGCAACGAGGTCGCGGGCATCCGACTGCCGCCGATTGCCGTGCCGCTCGGCACCTACACCGGGTGGAACGTCTACAAGGCTCAGCCCGGCGAGCTTGCCGACCGCGACGGGTCGCTGATCCCATTTGCCAGGACGAAAGGCGAACGCGAGGCCGCGGGCGACCCTCGCCCCTCGCTCGAAGAGCGTTATGGCAGCCGAGAAGCCTATGTCGCCCGGGTCGAAGCCGCAGCCGCCGCACTCGTCGCCGACCGCCTGCTATTGCCGGCCGACGCCGCCGTCTATGTCAAAGCCGCACGGGACAGCGATCGGTTCTGACTGGCTTGCGGCGCCGGTCAGGGATTCGCTCAGCGGAGCGGTTGCAGCTCGCCTAGGATCGTCGGAATCAGTTCCGACACCGTCGGATGGATGTGCATCGCCCGCTGCAGGACCGTGTAGGGCGCCTTGGCGTACATCATGTCCAGGATCGAGTGGATTGCCTCGTCGCCGCCGGGGCCGAGTATCGACGCGCCGAGGATCTCCTTGGTATCGCCGTCGACCAAGACCCGCATGAAACCCTGGGTCTCGCCCTTTTCGATGGCGCGCGCGACCCGCGTCATCGGGCGCTGTCCGGCGAGCACCCGCCGGCCCGTCTTACCCGCCTCTGCCGCGGTCATGCCGGCCCGGCCCAATGGCGGGTCGATATAGAGCGCATAGGCGGTAATGCGGTCGCTGACCCGCCGCGGGTCGCTGTCGAGCAAATTCGCCGCGACGATCTCGTAGTCATTGTAGGCGGTGTGGGTAAAGGCGCCCTTGCCATTGCAATCCCCGAGCGCCCAGATGCCCGGCACATTCGTGCGCAGCTGGTCGTCGACGACGATATAGCCGCGCCCGTCGCACTCGACCCCGGCGCGGTCGAGGCCGAGATCGTCAGTGTTGGGGCGGCGGCCCACCGCCAGCAGCAAGTGCGAGCCAACGACTTCGGGCGCGCCCTCCTGGCAATCGACATTCGCCGCAATGTCGCCGCCCTTCCTGGCGAGGCTGATGCACTCGGCGTTCAGCCGGATTGTGACGCCTTCGCGCTCGACGATCTCCTGAACCGCCCTTGATACGTCATCGTCTTCGCGCGAGATCAGCCGCGGCGCCATTTCGACGATCGTGACCTCGCTGCCGAACCGCCGGTACATCTGCGCGAATTCGAGACCGACGTAGCTGCCGCCGATGATGACCAGATGCCGCGGCAGGAAATCGAGATCCATCATCGTCGAATTGGTCAGATAATCGACCTGGTCGAGACCGGGCATGACCGGCACCGACGCTCGCCCACCGACATTGATGAAGATCCGCTCGGCGCGAAGCCGCTCGTCCCCGACAACGACCTCGCGCGACGAGATAAAGCGCGCATGGTCCCGGTACAATGTACAGTTCGCCGTCTCCATCAGGGCGGCGGTCAGGCCTAGTCGCGATTGCGCAACAACCGCGTCCTTGCGGGCTTTGACCCATTTCATGTCGACGCTGATCTCGCCGGCGATCGCGACACCGTACTCGGAGGCGTAGCGGGCGAGATGCGCGGCGTAGGCGCTCGCCACTAGGGTTTTCGTCGGGGTGCAGCCGGTATTGACGCAGGTGCCGCCAATGGCCTTGCGCTCAACCACCGCGACCTTCATTCCGGTGCTCGCGAGGCGCAGCGCCAAAGGCGGCCCCGCTTGGCCGGCACCGATCACGATCGCGTCGAAGTCAGGCATGGGCGCGGTCTTGCCCGGCTAATTCAGCGGCCGACCGTGGCGGGCGATAAATTCGGGAAAGGCTTCCTCGGCGCGGGCGCCTCTGACGACGTGGGTCGTGTAGTCACGCTCCTCGGTCCATTGCTGCTCGAGGTTCTGCCCTTTCTGCTTTAACAGCAGCTCTTTGACTCCGATCACCGCGGCGCGGTTGTTGCCGGCGATCATGCGGGCTAATTCCATGGTCTTTGCCCGCAACTGGTCCCGCGGCACCAGATGGTTGAGCAGGCCGATGCGATAGGCCTCGTCGGCCTCGACGACCCGCGCCGTGAACAGCAATTCCTTGGCGATCGGCCAGCCGACCTGGTTGGGCAGGGTCCAGGTGCTGTTGATCCGGCCATAGGCGGCGGCCAGAAAACGGAAGCGGGTGTCCTCACAGCCGACCCGCATGTCGAGCGAGGAGGCCAGCACGGCGGCACCGCCATAGGCAAGGCCGTTCAACATTCCGATCGTCGGCTTGGCGCTGGCGGCGATTTCATAGCTGCCGCGGCCACGGCGCGAATCCAGTTCCTCCTGCGAGAAACGGCGGTCGTCCTCGCGCTGCTCGTGAATGTCGCCGCCGGCGGAAAAAGCGCGGTTCCCGGCGCCGGTGATGACGATGCAGCCGATCGCGTCATCGGCGTCGAGCTGTTTGACCGCCTCGCGCAGCTCGCTCGACAGCTTGCGATTCATTGCATTGAGCTTGTCGGGGCGGTTGAGGGTGACGATGCCGACGCCGTCTTCCGTATCGACCAGGATATGCTCGTAGCTCATCGTTTCCTCCAATCGACTAAATCCGGACCACGACCTTGCCGACGTGCTTATCGGCCTTAGGATAGGCCTGTGCCTCGGCGATCTCGCTCAGCGCAAAGGATCGATCCCTGCGCACCGCTGAAACAACCGGCGCTAACCATACGCTATAGGCTCCGCTGCGGGACGAACAGAGGCGAATAAATCGAGCGGTATCCCGCCGCTCAGTGCCTCTTGCGCGCCCCGCCTGCCACGTCCACGATGATGAACTATTTTTGACTGCACCGCTCGCCGATCTGGCGGCGGAGAGGAGTTCGTCGCATGGAATTCGGCATGTTTCACCAGTTTCCGTCGCTGCCTGGCCGCAGCGATGCCGAGACGTTCGCCGAGGCATTCGAGCAAATCGATGCCGCCGAACAATTGGGCCTCGATGTCATGTGGCTGGCCGAGCTCCATTTCGACCCGCAGCGCTCGGTATTATCGGCGCCGCTCAGCATCGCCAGCGCCATCGCCGCCCGCACCCGGCGCATCAAGATCGGCATCGCGGTTCAGGTCCTGCCGCTGTGCCACCCGCTGCGGATCGCCGAGGAAGCCGCCACGGTCGACCAGATCAGCCACGGTCGGCTGATTTTTGGCGTCGGCCGCAGCGGCCTGCCACGCACCTATGAAGACTACGGCGTGTCCTACGCGGAGAGCCGCGACCGCTTCGCCGAAGTCCTCGACATCGTCGAGCAAGCTTGGTCGCAGCCCGCCGTCCGCTACGAGGGCAGGTATTACAGCTTCAAAAATATTGCGGTCACGCCGAAGCCGTTTCAGCAGCCACTGCCGCCGATCCGCATCGCCGCCGCCAGCCCCGATACCTATCCCGCGGTCGGCGAGCGCGGTCTGCCGATCTTTATCAACGCCCGCCACGGCTCGTTCTCCGAATTTGCCCCGGCGATCCGCGAGTATCGCGAGGCCTATAAAGCCGCCGGCCACCCGGGCCGAGGTCAGGTGTACCTGCGGGTGCCCGTCTATCTCGCCGAAACCGAGGGCCGGGCGCGCGAAGAGCCGCGCGAAAGCCTGATGCATTTCTACCGCGAGCAGACCGAACGGCTCCGGAACTCGATGTCACGCGGCGGCACGCGGGCAATCGAAGGGCGGGCGGAGCGCCTCGAACGCCTCGAAAAGCTGACCTATGACGAAGCGTTGGCGGGCCAGGTGCTGATCGGCACGCCGCAATCGGTGGGCGAGCGGCTGCGAATGCTGCAGGACGAGCTCGGCATCGACGGCATCCTGGCCGAGCTGAATACCGGCGGCCTGATCCCGCATGCCCAGGTCATGACTGCGTTGCGCCTACTTTGCGAAGAGGTCATGCCACGGTTTCATTAGCGGCTGCCTCCGCATCAACGGTCATGCCCGCCGCTCGATGCATATTCTGCAGCATCGTGGCCGGTGCAGCGCCGTGCCATAAGATCTATAGCGACGACGCGACCCTCGCCTTTATGGACATCAATCCGGCCAATGAGGGGCATTGCCTGGTCATTCCAAAAGCGCATTTCGGCAAGGTCTTCGAGATGCCGCCCGAGGCTTTTGCCGCGGTTGCGTCAACGGTCGTGAAGGTAGCGCGCGCCGTCAACGACGAGCTGCGGCCCGGCGGGCTCAGTGTGCTGCAAGCCAATGGTGCGCTTGCCGGACAGACCGTGCCGCATGTTCACGTCCATGTCCTGCCGCGGCAAGCGGACGACAATCTCTTGATCAATTGGGACCGGGAAAGGTCGGACAAAAAGGCTGCGGACCCTGCTCGGCTCGCGGTGATCGCCGAGCGACTGCGCTCACGCCTTCGCGGATGACACTGCCGAGGCGGCGATCGCCATCGGCTCGTCAAGAACCCCGCAAGGCTGGTGCGGGCGGTCGGAATCGAACCGACACTCTGTCACCAGAACTGGATTTTGAGTCCAGCGCGTCTACCAGTTCCGCCACGCCCGCGAGCCGGAGCGCGACTATAGTGGCGGCGGGCGGGCGGTCAACGGCCGCGCGTAACTGGAGGCGTGCGTAAGGAGGTGACAATGACCAAGCGGATCAATCGGGCAATCGAGCTGTTGGCCGAGGGTCAGGCGATCTACTACGTCGGCGGTCACAGCGGGCACGTGCTGACCCGCGCGCAAGGCCGCGAGGACGCCGGCACCTGGGCCGATTACATCAATGTCGGGATGGAGCACGGCTCGTTCGACATGGCCGGGCTCGCCGAATATATGCAGGGGCTGGCTGAGGGCGGCCCGACCCGCTCCGGGCATCGCACCCCGACTGTCATCGTCGAGGCGCCGGTCAACGGCACCGACGCCGCCAATGTCCGCTTCAATGCCTGGCAGTTCCGCCAGATTCTCGGCCGCGGCATCCACGGGGTTCTGATGTGCCAGGCCGAATCGGCCGACGCCGTGCGCGCCTTCGTCGAATCCTGCCGCTATCCGCACCATTCGGCGGGGGTCGATCCCGCCCTCCCCTCGCCGCTCGAACGCATGCACGGCGCGGTTCGCGAGACGAAGAATGGCCTCGGCATCGGCACGCGCGGCCGCGGCTCCGAGGCGACCGCGGCGCCGATCTGGGGGATCACGGCCGAGGAATATCTCGAGCGCTGCGACCCCTGGCCGCTCGATCCGCAGGGCGAGTTGCTGCTCGGGGTCAAGCTCGAATCGCCCGAGGGCATCGCCAATTGCGAAGCCATCCTTGCGGTGCCGGGGCTTGGCTTTGCGGAATTGGGGCCGGGCGATCTGGGCCTGTCGCTAGGCTATGTCGCGGTCCCGCGCGAGCCTTATCCGGCCGAAATGCGCGAGGCGCGGCAGCGCGTCTTCGCCGCCTGCCGGAAAAACGGCATCGCCTTTCTCGAGACCTGCTCGCCCGAGAACATCGCCGCAAAGCTCGATGAGGGGGTGCGGGTCATCGCCGGCCACCGCGAGGAGACCGCCACCACTCGGCCGCGCCCATCAGCGCCGCGCTATGCCGGCTTAACCACGGACGACGCCGGCCGCGAAGGCTGTCGGGCTCGCACGCCGTGCAGGCGCCGGGTTAGACTGTGCCATCAAACCGCCAGCCGGGAGGACCACGATGCAGTACGGCCTCTTTACGATGCCCTCGCACCCGCCGGAACGCCCCCTTTACGACGGCCACCGGTGGGATCTCGACACCCTGCGCTGGGCCGACGAGCTCGGCTTCTCCGAGGCGTGGATCGGAGAGCACCACACCGCCCCGTGGGAGCCGCATCCCGCACCCGACCTGCTGATCGCCCAGGCGCTGATGCAGACCAAGAAGATCCGGCTCGCCCCCGGCGGCTTTCTGTTGCCCTACCACCACCCGGCCGAACTGGCCAATCGCGTTGCGATGCTCGACCACATGGCACAGGGACGGCTGAATTTCGGCGTCGCCGCCAGCGGGCTGCCGAGCGATTGGGCAATGTTCAATGTCGACGGCATGGCCGGTCAGCATCGCGAGATGACCCGCGAGGCGCTCGACATCATCCTCAGGCTGTGGACCGAGGAAGAGCCGTTCGACTATCCCGGCAAATACTGGCAGGTCAGCAAGACCGATCTGATGCTGCGGACCCTACGGCCGCACATCAAACCGCTGCAAAAGCCTTATCCGCCGATTGGGGTCGCTGGCGTCAGCAAAGGTTCGGACACCTTGAAGCTCGCAGGAGAGCGCGGCTTTCTGCCGATGAGCCTGAACCTCAACCCGACTTATGTCGCCAGCCATTGGGAATCGGTCGAAGAGGGCGCGCGCCGCACCGGGCGTACACCGCGACGCGCCGATTGGCGGCTGGTCCGCGAAATCTTCGTCGCCGACACCGACGCCGAAGCTTGGCGCCTGTCGGTCGAAGGCATGATGGGCCGGATGATGCGCGAATATTTCCTGCCGCTGTTGACCGATGTCGGCGTCATCCAATTCCTCAAGCACGATCCCGACGTGCCGGACAGCGACATCACCCCGGAATATTGCGGTCGACACAACTGGCTGATCGGGTCGCCCGCGACCGTGGTCGAAAAGATCGAGCGGATGTACGACGAGGTCGGCGGGTTCGGCTCCCTGCTGCTGTTCTGCTTCGACTACAGCGGAAATCCCGAGGCTTGGCGCGAGTCGATGCGGCTGCTCGCGCAGGAAGTAATACCCAAGGTCGCGCACCTATTACCCGATTGACCGCCATTGCCGATCGAGATTCGCGCCGCGGTCGCCGCTGATGCGCTCGCCGCCTGCGAGGTGCTCAGGCGGTCGATCTCGGAGCTGTGCGTCGTCGATCGCGACAATGATCCGGCGATTCTCGGGCGATGGCTCGCCAACAAGACGCCGGAAATCATTGCCTCGTGGATCGCCCGCTCGGATAATTCGGTGCTCGTGGCTGTCGAGGGCGACACGATCCTCGCGGTCGGTTCGGTGACCGACGCAGGAGAGATCACCCTCTGCTACGTCTCCCCGGATGCGCGATTTCGCGGCATCAGCCGGGCCCTGCTTGCCGCTCTCGAAACCCGCGCCGCCGAGCGCGGCAACAAGCGCTGCACCTTGCACAGCACCTTGACCGCCCGGCGCTTCTACCGCGCCGCCGGCTACACCGAAGACGGCCCGCCGGATGGGAAGTTCGGCGCGCGCGGCGGTTACCCGATGTCGAAGCCCTTACCACCGGTAAGCCTTGGCGGCTGCGCGGGTGATCTCTGGGATAGCAGCTCAGGCGGCGCGTCTCCGCTGTGGCAAGGGCACGGGAGGCGCGGCGCGGAACGGATGTTCGGCGGAGACCGGAACCTTGCGGCCGATCAGACGCTCGATGTCCTTCAGATAGGCGCGCTCTTCGGTATCGCAGAGCGAGATCGCTGCGCCCGTGGCGCCGGCGCGCGCGGTGCGGCCGATACGGTGGACATAAGTCTCGGGGACATTCGGCAATTCGTAATTCACCACATGGCTGATCGCGTCGATGTCGATGCCGCGCGCGGCGATGTCGGTGGCGACCAGCACCCGGACCGCGCCGGCGCGGAAATCCTCGAGCGCTCGCTGGCGGGCGCTCTGCGACTTGTTTCCGTGGATCGCTTCGGCCCCGAATCCGGCGCGGACGAGCTGCTCGGCGAGCCGGTTGGCGGTGTGCTTGGTCCGGGTGAAGACCAGCACGCGGGAGAGCGCCGGGTCACGCAGGATTGCGCACAGCAACGCCCGCTTGTCGGCGCGCTCGACAAACATGACGAGCTGATCGGTCCGTTCGACGGTCGATGCCGCCGGGGTAACCTCGACCCGCACCGGGGCGTCGAGGATCGCGGCCGCGAGCCGGGCGATGTCGGGCGGCATCGTCGCCGAGAACAGCAAGGTCTGGCGCCGGCTTGGCAGCATCGCGACGATCTTTCTGACGTCGCGAATGAAGCCCATGTCGAGCATGCGGTCAGCTTCGTCGAGCACGAATGTTTCGACGCGATCGAGCCGGACATGGCCTTGCCCGATCAGGTCGAGCAGGCGCCCCGGCGTCGCCACCAGGATATCGACGCCGCGCGCCATCGCGGCGACCTGCGGCTCCTGGCCAACGCCGCCGAATATCACTGTCGCGCGCAGCCCGAGATGGCGCCCATAAGCCCTAAAGCTGTCGCGAATCTGCAGCGCCAGCTCGCGCGTCGGGGTCAGCACCAAGCAGCGTGCCGTCTTGCGCACGAGCGCCGGCGGGTGCCCGGCGGCGAGCCGTTGGAGAATCGGCAGCGCAAAGGCCGCGGTCTTGCCGGTCCCGGTCTGGGCAATTCCCAGCAGGTCGCGGCCGGCGAGGAGATGTGGGACTGCCTGCGCCTGGATCGGGGTCGGCGCGGCATAGCCTTCCTCGGCAAGCGCCCGCCGAATCGGATCGATGAGCGCAAGGTCTTGAAATTTGATCACGTATTTTAATTCTTTCTTGTTCGACGGCCGGCCAAATTGGCTGCGCATCCAGACTGGCGGATGCGCCGCACCGGCGATGTCGGGGGATGATGATGGGTTTTTCGCAGGGCAGCTTTCGCTCGTTCTGCGGCGGTTTAAGGGTTCCGCCCGGAATGGCTGCTGCAATTTCTCCCGCGAATTGAGCATGACGCTCTGACAAGGCAGATGCGCCGCCCCCATCTCAAAGTCAAGCTGCGCTCTCGATCGACCCCTATGCGCCGCCGTTGTTGCGCCTCATGTGGGGATGAGGCAAGCTGCCGCAGCCTAAGGACGTGAATGCCTCGCAATGCCACTCCGTATGCGCAAGGCTGACCGAGCAAGAAGGAAGATGACGACGGGTCTAAGCCCGACTATAAGGCCGCGCCTATGGTTGGGCCAACTTGCACTCAGACCGGGCGGACAGCCGCGACAAGGATAAGGCCGGATCGGGCATCGCCCCGTTCGCCAGGAGGAGCCTAGTGCAGCCGACCGATATCAGCGTCCCCGACTATTTTCACAAAGTCGTCGATTGCCAATGGGCGTGCCCGGCCCATACGCCGGTGCCAGAATACATCCGCATGATTGCCGACCGGCGCTATACCGATGCATTTATGGTTAATTGGTACTCGAATGTGTTTCCGGGCATTCTCGGGCGCACCTGCGACCGCCCGTGCGAACCCGCCTGCAGGCGCGGCCGAGTCGAGAACGACGAGCAGCCGGTGGCGATCTGCCGGCTGAAGCGCGTCGCCGCCGACAACAAGGGCGACATCACCCCGTATCTGCCGGCCATTCCCCGGGAGAAGAACGGCAAGCGGATTGCCCTGGTCGGCGCCGGCCCGGCCTCTTTGACGGTCGCCCGCGACCTCCTGCCGCTCGGCTATCACTGTGTAATGTTCGACGGCGATGCCAAGGGCGGCGGCATGATGCGCTCGCAGATCCCGCGCTTCCGCCTGCCGGAACGGGTGACTGACGAAGAGGTCGATCTGATCCTCGAGATGGGCGTGGAGGCGCGTTTCGGAGAACCCGTCCGCAGCCTCAAAGCATTGCTCGCCGAGGATTGGGACGCGGTATTCGTCGGCTGCGGCGCGCCGCGCGGGCGCGATCTCGACATCCCCGGACGCCAGGAGGCATCAGCCAATGTCCATATTGGCATCGACTGGCTATCCAGCGTCTCGTTCGGTCATATCAACAAGATCGGGCGTCGCGTCGTCGTCCTCGGCGGCGGCAATACGGCGATGGATTGCTGCCGCTCGTCGCGCCGGCTCGGCGGCGAGGAGGTCACCGTCGTCGTGCGCAGCGGCTTTGACGAAATGAAGGCGTCGCCCTGGGAAAAAGAGGATGCGACGCATGAAGGCATCCCGATCCTCAACTGGCTCGTGCCGAAAGAGTTCACCCACGACCGCGGCGACCTGACCGGCGTTCTGTTCGAAAAGGTCAAGGCGGAATACGACGCCCGCGGCCGCCGCAACTTGGTCCCGACCGGCGAGCCCGACGTCCATATCGCGTGCGACGACGTGCTGATCGCGGTCGGCCAGGAGAACGCGTTTCCGTGGATCGAGCGCGACATCGGCATTGAATTCGACCGATGGGACATGCCCAAGGTCGACCCGAAGACGATGCAGTCGACCATACCCGAGGTGTTTTTTGGCGGCGACGCCGCCTTTGGCCCCAAAAACATCATTTGGGCGGTCGCGCACGGCCACGATGCCGCGATTTCGATCGACAAATTGTGCCACGGCGAGGATGTCGGCGACCGGCCGCCTCCGGGTGTGACCTTGGTCAGCCAGAAGATGGGCATCCACGAGTGGAGCTACGACAACGACATTTCGAACGATGTGCGTTACCGGGTGCCGCTCCGGGACAAGGCGGTGGCGCTCGCCGACATCCGGGTCGAGGTCGAACTCGGCTACGACGAGAAGCTCGGCTATCTCGAGGCGGAGCGCTGCCTGAACTGCGACGTGCAGACCGTGTTCACCGGTCAGTTGTGTATCGAATGCGACGCCTGCGTCGACATTTGCCCGATGGATTGTATCACCTTCACCGACGACGGCAGCGAAGATGAGTTGCGCGGTCGGCTGACGGCTCCGGCCCTCAACCTCGAACAAGACCTCTATATCGGCGATTCGCTGAAGACCGGGCGGATCATGGTCAAGGACGAGGATGTCTGCCTGCATTGTGGCCTGTGCGCTGAGCGCTGCCCGACCGGGGCATGGGACATGCGCAAATTCCTGCTCGAGATAACCCAGGCCGGACCCGCATGCCGCAGCCGCTGAATAGATCAAAGCTTCAACGCGAAGAGCGCAATGGATGCGCGATGGACGCGAAAAAACAGGAAGCCCGGCGCCCACGGCGCGACCTCGGCGTCCTCTGCGCTAAAAAGTTCTTCAGAGGAATGAACGTGGACGGATCGAGCCGACAGCAGATCGAAAGCGTCAACGACTTCGTTGTCAAATTCGCCAACGTCAACGGATCGGGCTCGGCCAGCGCCAATGCGCTGTTCGCCAAGTCGATCCTGCGCATGGGAATACCGGCGAGTTCGCGCAATATCTTCCCCTCGAACATCCAGGGGCTGCCGACTTGGTTCGAGGTGCGGATCAGCGACAAGGGCCATCTCGGCCGTCGCGGCGGGGTCGATATGATGGTCGCGATGAACCCCGAGACCTGGGACCAGGACATCGCCGAGATCGAGCCCGCCGGCTATCTGTTCTACGACGCGACCAAGCCCTTGCCGCCATGGAAATTCCGCGAGGACATCACCGTTATCGGCGCGCCGCTGACCGCGATCTCCAACCGCGAATACAATGATGCGCGCCAGCGTCAGCTGTTCAAGAACATCATTTATTTGGGAGCGTTGTCGGCACTGCTGAACATGGACGTGGCGGCGATCGAAAAGCTGATCGCCGAGCAGTTCCGCGGCAAGGATACCCTGATCCGACCCAACCTGCGCGCGCTCAATTTCGGCCGCGACTGGGCATTGGCCGAGCAAGAATGCCCGATCGGGCTGCATTTGGAGCGCTCTGACAAGGTTGGCGACCGCATCTTTATCAACGGTAACGACGCTGCCGCGCTGGGCTGCGTCTATGGTGGGGCGACGGTCGCCGCGTGGTATCCGATCACTCCCTCCTCCTCGCTCGCCGAGGCTTTCGCTAACCATTGCCGGCGCTACCGCATCGATCCCGAGACCAAGAAAAAACGCTATGCGATCATCCAGGCCGAGGATGAGCTCTCCTCGATCGGCATGGTCATCGGCGCTGCCTGGAATGGTGCGCGCGCCTTCACCGCGACCTCGGGCCCCGGCATTTCGCTGATGCAGGAATTCATCGGCCTCGCCTATTTCGCCGAGATTCCGGCGGTGATCTTCGACGTTCAGCGCGGCAGCCCGTCGACCGGGATGCCGACCCGCACCCAACAGGCCGACATCCTGTCCTGCGCCCATGCTTCGCATGGCGATACCAAGCATGTGCTGCTGTTCCCCGAGGATCCGCACGAAGCTTTTGCCTTTGCCGCCAAAGCGTTCGATCTCGCCGACCGTCTGCAGACCCCAGTCTTCGTCATGCTCGACCTCGACATCGGCATGAATGACTGGCTCGTCGAGCCGCTCGCCTGGGACGCGAACCGCGCTTTCGACCGCGGTAAGGTCATGACCGCCGAACAGCTCGAAGCGGGCGTCGATTTCGGCCGCTATCTCGATGTCGACGGCGACGGCATCCCTTATCGCACCCTTCCCGGCACCCATCCGACGCGCGGCGCCTTTTTCACGCGCGGGACCACCAAGGACCGCTATGCGCGCTACTCCGAGGAGGGGCCGGATTACGTCGACAACATGCAGCGCCTGTTGCACAAATTCGAGACTGCCAAGCGCTTGGTGCCGCCCCCGGTTAAGCGCGCCGCGCGTCAGCCGACACGCTACGGCGCTATATATTTCGGTTCGACCACACCCGCCATGATCGAGGCGCTCGAAGCGCTCGAAGAGCGAGGCATCCACCTCGACACTCTGCGCGTGCGCGCCTATCCGTTCCATGATGACGTGCTCGATTTCGTCGCCGCCCACGACCACATCTTCCTCGTCGAGCAGAATCGGGACGCCCAGCTGCGCAGTCTCTTGATCAACGACGGCGATATCGACCCGGCCCGTCTGGTACCGATCCTGCACTATGACGGAACGCCGATTACCGCCCGCTTCATCGTCAAGGCAATCGGCGACATGCTCGAAATTGTTACCCTCGCCCCGTTGCGTAAGGCGCTGCCGTGACCCCTTCCTTCCTCGTCATTCCCGTTACGGGTTCCTCTCTTGCTCGCCTGAGGTCCGCATGACCTACATTGCCAAGCCCCGCCTGCATCACCCGAAGCTGCCGACCAACGCGCTCGGCTTTACCCGGCGCGACTACGAAGGCGCGGTCTCGACCTTGTGTGCCGGCTGCGGCCATGATTCGATCAGTGCGGCGATTATCCAGGCCTGCTTCGAGCTCAGCCTACCGCCGCACCGCATCGCCAAGCTCTCCGGCATCGGCTGCTCGTCGAAAACGCCGACCTATTTTCTCGGCAAGTCGCACGGCTTCAACAGCGTGCATGGGCGCATGCCCTCGGTGTTGACCGGCGCCAACCTCGCCAATCGCGATCTGATCTATCTCGGCATCTCCGGCGACGGCGATTCGGCCTCGATCGGGCTCGGCCAGTTCGCCCATTGCATCCGACGCGCCGTCAACATGGTCTACATCGTCGAAAACAACGGCGTCTACGGTCTGACCAAAGGGCAATTCTCGGCGACCGCCGATAAGGGCTCGAAGGCGCGGCGCGGCGCTGTCAACACCGATTCGCCGATCGATCTGGTCGCTCTGGCGCTGCAGCTCGGGGCCTCGTTCGTCGGCCGCAGTTTCTCCGGCGACAAGGCGCAATTGGTGCCACTGATCAAGGCGGCGATCGAGCATCGGGGCGCCGCCTTCATCGACGTGATCTCGCCCTGCGTCGCGTTCAACAACAACCCCGAATTGACCAAGAGCTTCGATTACGTCCGCGCCCATAACGAGGCTGTCAACCGATTGGACGTGATCCTCGAGCGCGACGAAATCACCGCCGATTACGCGCCGGGCACGGTCGAGACCGTGGTCCAGCACGACGGCTCGATCCTGCGGCTGCGCAAGCTCGCCGTCGACTACGATCCCTATGACCGGATCTCGGCCTTGACCTATCTCCAACAGCAGCACGCCGCCGGCGAGGTCGTGACCGGCCTGCTGTTCGTCGAGCCAGAGTCCGGCGACATGCACGAATTCCTCGACACCGTGGACGCGTCGCTAAACGGCCTCGGTGAAGCCGAGCTGTGTCCCGGCCCCGCCGCCCTCGCCCAGTTCAACGCCGCCCATCGCTAGGACGAATTTGCGATCGTCGGCACTGCGCTGGCCAGTATCCCGGCGCCACTGGGGGAGACCGGTCTCAGCGCTGACCGAGATTGGTCATCGTCGGCAGGTAGGCTTGGGCCTCTGCGGGCGACATCGTCATCACGACAAAGCTGGCGCCCCCGGCGGTGCCCAGTTCCCAATTGGGCACCGGCTCGACCTGAACATAAGCCTCCATGCCAGGGGCGAGCTGGAGCGTGTCGACGAAATTGCTGGGGGTTCCGTAGGGCTGCACCGTGAAGCGGTAGGTTCCCGGCTGGAGATCGTGGAAGAACGCGGTTCCCTGCGCACTTGGGGCCAGGGCCGCGCCATTGACAAAAACCATCGGATCCGAGGCTGCGATGTTTCCGCCCGGTGAGCTCGGCTGCCGCAAAACCCAGACCCGCGCCATGCCCGGCTGCAGCGCCGGAACCGGCGCCTGCGAGGCGGTCCCGCCCGGCTGCGCGGCACAACCCGCGAGCACCAGCAAGCCGAGGCAGAAGCCCATGGGTAACGTGAAACAATATCTGCGCATGTCAGTTTTCCTCCCCAATTCAGGATCGGCACGCCACGGTATAGTGCGACAGCGTGGCCGCAGCCCTGCTGGGTTGCGCGCCTTCTTTCATCCGTCGTCGCGTCAGTCCCCGCAAATGCTCCGGGGCAGCCGCGAGTCGGCCCCTGGTCCGTGGGCATGCCGGTCAGCGAGCGGCTGTCGCGTCGAATACGATCTGATCGTATTGCCAGAGCTGCTCGAAAAACCTGCGGCCGTGCGCCTCTCCGCTCACCCCCACAGCCATCCGCAGGATCTGACCGATGGAGCGGTTACCATCGATTGCCGCGAATAGCCGCTCCTCTGCCGCATCGATGGGAAGCGCCAAGTCAGGGTAGGTGTGTGCCCGATTGATCAGGACCGCTGCGGAACCGGGGGGCACCCGCTCCCGGATGCACAAGGTCCATGGCAGACGCAAAGGAACGTACCCTCGCCAGGCATCACCATCGAATGAGATCGGCTGGCTCTCGCCGACGCGATCGTCACGATAGGCGATGAGGGTGTGCTTCGACACGGTCCCGCGCAATAGCTCGACCGCGGCATGCTGCAATCGCGGGGGAAGCGAGACGAGGCGCGCGGCGTGCGGGTTGCGCGCTACTGCTCCGCATTGCGGGAGATAGGGAGCCTGTTCGAACCAGCGCCCAAACGACAAGCCGCAGCGCTCGAGCCATGTATAGAGCTGCGGCACGGTATAAGCGCGGTCCTGAGGGTGAAGCAGCGCATCGGCCAAAGCGTCCGGCTGGGTGAAATCCTTCGCCCGTCTCGCCAGACCGGCGATCGGATGATCGGAGGGCAGTGCCGTGACCGTCGCGCCGAGGTCGCGCAGCTCTGCCGCCGTTGCGCTGACCCCAAGCAGGCGGCAGTACTCCTGCATCATGTAGATGCCGGCGCGCCCATACGCCGCATAGACCATCAGATGCATCGCGCCGCTGGGCGAAAGGACATTGCGCAGCGCCCCAAGGCCGGTATCCGGGTCCGGCAGGTGATGGAGCACCCCCGTACAGACGATCTGATCGAACGTCTGGCCGAGCTCCCCGACCTGCTCGATCGCCAGCCGATGGAGATCGAGGTTTTGCAGGCCGTAGTTTCGCTGAAGATCGCGTGTATGACGCAGGCTGGTTTCGCTGATGTCGATTGCCGTTATGCGAGAATCAGGCTCGCGCAGAGCATGGATGGCCGCCTGGGACGTCCCGCAGCCGGCGACCAGGATCTCCCGATTTGCCCGGGGCGTCTCCGTCGGCCACAGCAGAAGCGACAATGCCCGACGCCGATCCGGGTTTCGGTAGAGCTCGCGGTGCCGATCCAGGTTGGTGATCGGCGCCGGATAGGGATGGCTCTCGTAAAAAGCCCGCACCTCGTCCGCCCGATCGGTGGGCGCTGGCGTTCTCGTCTCCTCCCGAGCCATGTGCGACCGTTCGCGCCCTTCCTCCATGGGCCGAGCCGGCACGGGGCGGCCGCCCGAGAGCCGACCGACCGCCCTCTGATCCGACCCCGCAGGGTTAGTGGTGAGCGGCCTCCTGCAGCTTGCGGAGCACGTCGTCGAGATTGAAGCTGGCCGCCTTCTGGCGCTGCGGAAACTCCCGGAAGGTGGCGAGGAATTCCCCGACATAGGCCTGCGCCGGCACCATCAAGTAGACGTGATCGACAAGCCAATCGTAGTAGGTGATCGAAGTGATGTCGGCGCGCTCGAACGGGTCCGTGCGGAGATTGAACAGCTTTGGCACGCGAAGGGTGACGAACGGCTCGGACCAGACCCGCATCGTACCCGGCTCGCGCTGTTCCGCGAACACCAGCTTCCAATTGTCGTAGCGCAGTGCCACGAGCTGCTGATCGTCGTTGCAGTAGATAAACGAGACCCGCGGGCTCTTCTGTGTCTGGCCGGTCAAATACGGCACCAGATTATAGCCGTCGAGGTGGACCTCGTAGGTCATGTCGCCGATTGTGTAGCCCTTCAACAACTTGCCGGTGACCTCCGTATCGCCGGCCATGGCCAAGAATGTCGGCAGCCAGTCGTGATGGGCCACGATCTCGTTCGACACACTGCGCGGTTTGATCTTGCCGGGCCAGCGGACCACGCAAGGCAGCCGATAGGCGCCCTCCCAATTGGTGTTCTTCTCATTGCGGAACGGGGTCATCGCCCCGTCCGGCCAGGAAAACATATTCGGACCGTTATCGGTGCTGTACATGACAAAGGTATCGTCGGTGATGCCGGCATCGTCGAGCGCCTTCAGCACTTCGCCTACGTTCCTGTCGTGATCGATCATCACATCGTGATATTCGCTCTGCCAGCGGCCCGACTGACCCCGGCTGTCCGGCTTCACATGTGTGCGGAAATGCATGTGCGTGAAGTTCACCCAGAGAAAGAAGGGTTGGCCGGCCTGGGCCTGCCGCTTGATGTAGTCGACAGCGCGGCCGGCGATGTCGTCGTCGATCGTTTCCATCCGCTTCTTGGTCAGCGGGCCAGTGTCCTCGACCGTCTGCTTGCCGATCCTGCCGAACCGCGGATCGATCGTCGCGTCATCGGTGTCGGTGGCCTTGCAGTCCATGACTCCGCGCGGACCGAACCTCTCGCGAAAGTGAGGAAAATCCGACCCCTTCGGGTAATCGGGTAGTTCCGGCTCTTCCTCCGCGTTCAGATGATACAAATTGCCGTAGAACTCGTCGAAGCCGTGCACGGTCGGCAAATATTCGTTGCGGTCGCCGAGGTGGTTCTTGCCGATCTGCGCCGTAGCGTAGCCCAATGGCTTGAGCAGCTCGGCGATGGTCGGGTCTTCCTTGTGCAGACCAACAGTTGCGGCCGGCAGGCCGACCTTGGTCAACCCGGTGCGCAACCCGTGCTGACCAGTGATGAACGACGATCGCCCGGCCGTGCAGCTTTGCTCGCCGTAGTAGTCGGTAAAACGCATGCCCTCCTGGGCGATACGGTCGATGTTGGGCGTGCGGTAGCCCATTAACCCGTCGCTGTAGCAACTCAAATTGGTCATGCCGATATCATCGCCCCAGATCACGACGATATTCGGCTTGGCTGCTGCTCGGGATCTAGCCATCTCGATCTCCTTTCGTTGGTCGGGGGTGTCGAAATTGCTTATTGGTCTCGGTTGCTCAGAGTGCGTCATTGCGGGGATCCCGTAGGGCGACGTGGCAATCCCGCAGCGCGACGGAGCATTGCCGACGAGATTGCTTCGTTGCGCTCGCAATGACGAACCTCCTTGATCTCAGTAACTTCACGTTCGCCACATTAGGTGAGGCGGAACAACACCGCAAAGAAGGCAAAGAGGCCGATGCCGATCAGGAGGATGGCGACCGCCAAGACCGGCGAGTGCATCTTTTCCTTGGTCAGATCGGCTTCCATACCGGCCAGTGGCGAGAATGATCCGCTCCAGAGATAACGGACGGTCCGAAGGTATTGCCAGAGCGAGATCGCGAGCGCCAGGATGCCGCACGAAATCAGCGCAAGCCCCAAATACCGCGGCGCGTGGGGAAGATAGGCGGCGCGGGCTCCGGGTATCTCTAGCAAGTGGCTAAAATATTGAACGATCGCGAAACCGAAGCCGATTAGCGCGACGGCAGTGCGCTGCCATGCCATCATCGTGCGCTCGAGGGCGAGGCGCGTACGGACCCAGGCAAAATGATCAGCCGCGGTTGCCCTTACTTCGAACCTGCCCGCGTTTGGGGCGGCACGTGAATCTGCCATGCTCGATGCCTTTTTGCCGACGGTTCCTGTCTGCAGCCTCACGAGATCCGGTTTGGAGAGGAGCCCCCCAGCCACCGGCGCGCGATGCGCGCGGCCGGCCCGCGCATGATCACATACGGGACAAACGCGAACAGCAAAGCGACAATGACCGCCTCGGCCGGATAGAACCGCTTCAGCACGATGACCTGGTAGATCGCGTCCATCACCAGCCCGAGAAGGATGATCCTGGCGGTGGCGTTCAACGCCTCGCGCAGCCGTTCGGTGCGCTCGCGCGGCTTGTAAAGCATCGTCGGAATGAAGGGCGAGCGGCCTGTGCGGGCGTCGTTGCACCCGTCGCGGATCGCGACGATCGCCGCCATCAGAGGCTGCAGGATGAAGCGGAACCTCATCGGCGCGTCCGTCCGCTCGACAAGCTGATGCCAGATACGTTTGAAGATTTCGATCGAAACGCCGTGCCATGCGATTCCGGCGATGATCATCACGAGGATGAACGCAACGACCAGTTTCGCCAGGAGGCTCAGTTTCTTGTGGCTCGGCATCGGACATTGCACTCCTTCCTTCCGCCTGAGGTCAGGATCTGACGACGCTGCGGAAGCCGATGTGGCTCTCTTGCCGGTGTCGATCATTTGCGCGTGGCGCGCCGCCGATCGCGCCGCCCAGCTGCCTGCTCCAAAGTTTCCGGCCGTTCGGCGGCGTCGAGTACATGGAAGTTGCCGCCCAGATCGCCAAAATAACCCGACACCCCGGCCGTCCGCGCTGTGCTTCGGGGAGGGCGCGGGCGAGGCGGCGCAACCTAGACGGCGTCGGTTCTTCTGGCTACTCCGCGGCGGCTGCCGCCGGATGGGTCAGCTGGATCGCCTGCTGGGCGACGGCAGCGGTCGCGGCGGGGGACTGTTCGCCGTCGCCCGCGAGCTGCACGGTCGGGAAGGCGAATTTGATGCCGTTGGCATCGAACGCCTGTTTGATCCGGAAAAGAGCTTGTCGGCGGATGACAAAATTCTCGCCGGGCAACGTCATCATCTTCATCCGGATCTGGACCGCGTAATCGCCGAACGCGTCGACCCCCTGCATCTTCAGCGGCTCCAGGATCAGCGGCTTGAATTCGGGCTCCTCGGCCAGTTCCAGTCCGATCTGCTTGATCAGCTTTCTGGCCTTGTCGATGTCGCTGTCATAGGTGATGCCAACGGTGAGTTTGTCGATGACCCAGTCGCGGCTCATGTTCTGAACGGCGCCCAACAGACTAAAGGGAACGGTATAGACCGGGCCGCGCTGGTGCCGGAGCCGGACCGAGCGGATGCTAAAGCCTTCGACCGTGCCCTTGTAATTGCCGCTCTGGATGTATTCGCCGATCCGGAAGGCATCGTCGAGCAGATAGAACATCCCTGCGATGATGTCGCGGACAAAGGTCTGCGCGCCAAAGCCGATCGCGACGCCAAGGACGCTGAGAGCGGCGATCAGCGGGCCGATCTCAACGCCCATTGCCGCCAGCGCCATCAGTGCGGCGGCGACGACGACGACGACGAACAGGATATTGCGGAAAATCGGTAACAAGGTGCGCAGCCGCGCCCGTCGTCGCGCATCGGGGGTATTCGGCAGACCAAGATCCGCAGTCTCGGCGAGCTTGATATCGATCGCGGCTTTTGCGACATGCCAGATGAAATCGGCGATCAGGGCAATGGCAACGGCGCTCAGAGCACCGTGCGCGATGCGGGTCACCGTCGTCTCCCGCCCGGCAAGGCTTTCCAGATCGATCCCCCAGCCCCAGGCGAGCACCGCCAGCGCGCCAATGATCAACGCCGCCCGCAGCCCGCGCTCGAGAAAGACCGCGGTGAGGGTCGGCGGGCCGGCAATTTCAGTCGTACCGGGCGGTCGCAGCAGATGCTCAACCGCCCGCCGGGTCAATCGGTCGGCGAGAGGCCAGACCATAACGACGGCCAGCAGCCAGAACGCGGGCATCATTCCGGCGACGCGGAGGCCCCACAGCAGCACCAAGCCTACAGTCAGTAGTGCGTTTATCTTGACGCGGCTCAAATGGCGGGTTTCGCGCACGCGCTCGGGTTCCGCATCGGCGCTTTCGGGCGGCCGACGCCAGATGGCTTCGAGCAGGATCGCCAGCGTGCCGAGCCCGAACCCATAACCAACAATGTCGCGCGCCGGCGCCGAAATTTCGAGCTCGCCGAGCACGCCCTTTGTCACCAAGGCGAGCACCACCCAGCCGACGATGAGCTTCAACCGCACATACCAGTACCGCGCCGCCGCTGCTTCCATCGGGCAGACGCGGAACCGGTCGTTAACCGGCGCCAGCAAGAACCGGCCGAGAACGGCGGCAATACGGACCGCCAGAAAAACGATCAGATAGCCTAAGATGATCTGGCGGAGCAGCCCCGGCCAGTGAAATATGAGAAAGGCGCCGATGCTGCCGACTGCATAAGCCACAACCAAACCCAAGGCGAAGGCTGCCCGCTCGGCGACGAGGCGGACACGGTCACCGACGGTCTCCACGGGATGCTCGTCGAGATGCCGCCTCATCCGCCGTGTCGCGCGGCTGAACAGCGCTTCCGCGCCAAAGCCGAGACCCACGAAAGTGGCGAGCAAGGTCAGGATGCGCGCCGGCCTCTTGCCCCCCAACCGGTCCTGGAAGACATCTGCGGCATGCGCGAACTCCGCTGGCATACCCGGGATCGCATCGGTCAAATCGGCGAGGTGTCCGCGCACTGCGTCGACGCGGGCGGACATCATATCCTCAGGGGAATCATCCTTGGGCTTGGCCGGCGCCGGGGCAACCGCTTCAGTCGCGTGCTGCTGCTTTAACCAGGTTTGCACCTTGGGATCAGCCAGCAGGCTCAGTAAAGCATCGACCTCAGCGGGAGGCGCCGTCTCGGCCGAAGTCTTTGTCGATTTAGCGGGTGTTGTCGCGCCGGCTGCATAGGCAGCCGACAACGTTGCGGCGCCGATCAACAGCGCCGCGAGCCCGAAGATAGCGGCGCGCAGGGCAAGCCCGACGGCGGTTCTTCCTCTAATCGGCCGGCGCGCCCCGTGCGACCTTGCGGCCGACGATCCAGTCTTTGTAGGTATTACCCGGCATCGGCCCTTTGGAATGCGCATCGAGCGCCTCCTGGTCGCGCCACTTCTCGACCAAAAAGACATGCTTGTCGTCGTCCTTTGGCAACATCAAATCGAATTGGAGGCAGCCATCGTCGCGGCGGGAGCGCTGCGCATGCCCGCGCATAAGCTCAAGGAACTGACTGCGGTGCGCCGGTTTCACCTCGAAATCAACAACGATCATAACCTGACTCATCGGCGTTCCCTTTCTGCACCATTTTGCGGCATCATTGCGCCATCTACCGCGCCGAGGCAAGCGCGCGTTCCGAGACCTGCGGGAGATCCATCATGGCTTACGACGCACTACGCACGATCATGCCGATCGCCGGCTGGCCCGACGAGCGGGCCCGCGAGGTCGAGATCATCGGCGGCGCCGACCCGGTATTGCCGACCCCGTTCCGCATCGGCGCCGCCGGCGCCGCGGCGCTCGCCGCCACCGGGCTCGCCGCTGCCGATCTGTGGGAGTTGCGCGGCGGCCGGCGCCAGGAAGTCTCGGTCGATCTGCGCCAAGCGGTCGCTTCGCTGCGCAGCGGGCATTACCTGCAGGTCAATGGCGCCGCGGTCTCGACCGACCGCAATCCGGTCATGGGGGTCTATCCGGCGAAGAACGGCCGGTGGAGCTACATCCACGCCAATTTTCCGAATCATCGCGCCGCCGCGATGAGCGTGCTCGGTGTGCCGGAAGAACGCGAGGCGGTGCGGCAGGCCGTCGCCAAATGGGACGCGCTCGAACTCGAAGAGGCGATCCTCGCCGCCAAGGGCGCGGGCGGCATGGCACGCAGCATGGCCGAATGGGCGAAGCACCCGCAGGCTGCGGCGATCGCCTCCTTGCCACTGATGGAAATTCTGAAGATCGGCGACAGCCCGCCCGAACCGCTGCCCGAGGCCGAGCGTCCGCTGTCGGGCATTCGCGTGCTCGACCTGACCCGGGTGCTGGCCGGGCCGACCTCGGCGCGCACCTTGGCCGAGCATGGCGCCGACGTGATGAAGATCACCGCGCCGCATCTGCCGAATATCGGCTACCAGGAATACGACACCGGCCACGGCAAATTGCAGGCTCATCTCGATCTGCGCCAACCCCAGGATGTCGAGACGCTGCGGGGCCTGGTGCGCGAAGCCGACGTGTTTACCCAGGGCTACCGGCCAGGCACGCTCGGCAATCGCGGCCTGTCGCCGGAGGCGCTGTCGCAGCTGCGGCCGGGCCTCGTCTATGTGTCGATGTGCGCGTTCAGCCATGTCGGACCTTGGGCTTCTCGCCGCGGTTTCGACACTGTGGTGCAGACGGTGAGCGGGATCACGACGCGCCAGGCCGAGTTGTTCCCCGGCGCCAACCCCGGCCCGCAATTCTACCCGGTATCGGCTATCGACTACTTGACCGGCTATCTGATGGCGTTCGGCGCAATGGTGGCGTTGGCGCGGCGGGCACGCGAAGGCGGCAGCTGGCTGGTGCGGATCTCCTTGGCGCAGACCGGGCGCTGGCTCGTCGATCGCGGCGAGGTGCCGCAAGCTGCGCTCAAAGACGTCGACAAGGAGCTCTATCCCGCCGAGATCGCGCGTTGGTCGATCGAGAGCGACACGCCGGTCGGACGGCTGCGGCATCTTGGCCCGACCGTGCGCATGTCCGAGACGGCGCCCTATTGGGCGCGCCCCTCGGCCCCGCTCGGCCACCACCAGCCGGTCTGGCCCGCCCGCGCCGTCTGAGGGTGCGGCGTTATCGCTCGCGTCGGATGCCAACAAGCGGAGCGAGGCGGGTCGGCGTAATCGGCGCCGGCATAGTCGGTGTTTGCGCCGCGAGCTGGCTGCAGCGCGACGGCCACAGCGTCTTTATCGTCGAGGCCGGCGAGCCCGGTCACGGCGCTTCTTTCGGCAATGCCGGCGCGTTGAACGCCTCCTCGGTGACGCCGGTGTCGATGCCGGGGGTGATGTGGAACGTGCCGCGCTGGCTGGCCGACCCGCTCGGGCCGTTGTCGTTGCGCTGGTCCTATCTGCCGGCGATCGCCCCGTGGCTCGTCCGCTTTATTCGCGCCGGTACCCCTGAAAAGGTCCACGCCCAGGCGCGGGCGTTGCGTCCGTTGGTCGGCGCTACACTCGAAGCGCTGACGCCGCTGGTGCGCGACGCCGGCGCCGAGGACCTCGTCCACCGGCTCGGCCATCTTTACGTCTACCGCTCCGCGCAAAGCCTGGAAAAGGACCGGCTGGCCTGGCAATTGCGCCGTGAGAACGGGGTCGAGACCGACGAATTCGACGCCGATGAACTGCGTCAACTGGAACCGACTTTATCGCGCGATTACGTGCGCGGCATCCTGGTGCGCGAGAACGGGCATACCTCAAACCCACTGGCGCTAGTACGGCGCCTCCTCGACCATTTCCTGCGCAACGGCGGTGAACTCGAACAGGCGCGGGCACTGGGCTTCCGCCTCGATGGAAGCCGGCTCGTCGCGATCCGGACCGACCGCGGTGAGCTTGCGGCCGATGCCGCGATCGTCTGCGCCGGAGCCTGGTCAAAGCCGCTCGCCGCAGCGCTCGGCGACCATATCCCGCTCGAAACCGAGCGGGGCTATCACCTGATGATCCGCGACCCCGAAATCATGCCGCGCATCCCGACCGCCGACGCCGACGGTAAGTTCGTCGCCACGCCGATGGATACCGGTTTGCGCTTTGCCGGCACCGTCGAACTCGCCGGCCTTGCCGCTCCGCCTGATTGGCGGCGCGCCCGGATCTTGCTGGAGCAAGGCCGCAGGATGCTGCCGGGCCTCGCTGCCGACCATCCCGAAGAGCGGATCTCGGTGTGGATGGGCTATCGGCCGAGCCTGCCCAATTCGCTGCCGGCGCTTGGGCCGTCGGGGGCGACGCCGGATGTGATCTACGCCTTCGGCCACGGCCATGTCGGTATGACCTCGGCGCCGATGACCGGCAAAGTCGTCGCCGATCTCGTCGCGGGCCGCCCGCCATCGATCGACATCGCGCCGTTCGCTCCGTCTCGGTTCGCTTGAGATTTTACGGCGATCGCGACGGGGCCGGACCCCTTCAATATGGCCGGCCGTCCTTGTGGACGAAGACCCGGGCGCCGTCCGGCGCCAAGGCGCGGCCAAGGTCGTCGTCCGGGTAGATCACGGTATCGCCCGGGTTGCGATCGCCGACCTCGAGATAAACCACATCGTGAGTCGTGCGGTTCAACAGATGGTGCCCGTCGCCCGATCCAGCCTTAAAGCCGGCGCACATGCCGGGGCGAAGTTGGGTCTCGCCGACGTTGGTCACCAGGACGGGTTCGCCATCGACGATATAGATGAACTCGTCTTCGCGGCTGTGCGTGTGGCGCAGCGCCGACATGCCACCCGGCGGCAGGCGCGTCAGGTTGACCCCGAAATTCGTCAGCCCGAAAAAGTCGCCGAGCGGTCGGCGCACTCGCCCCGCCACCCGCGTTGCGAACGGCTCGGGATAGCCCCGGCCGGGCCTAGCCTGCGGCGCCTCCGTCGCTTCGATCGCCACCGGATTGGTCTCGTTTGCCATCGTCCCCTCCTTGCACGTTGCTTCCGGTCCGAGCCGTGATTGTCCGCCCTATGGCAGAGCGTTAAGGTAGCTCGCGAGTACCTTTCAGGGAAATATCGATGAGCCGGGCGATCACGATCCGCTTTGCCGCGCCCGAAGACGCCGGCCTGGTGCTCCGGCTGATCCGGGCGCTCGCCCTCTATGAAAAGGCGCCCGAGGCCGTGGTCGCGACCGAAGCCGACCTTGTTCGCCATGGCTTCGGACCGGACCGCCAATTCGAGGCGATTCTCGCCTTTGTCGACGACGAACCGGCTGGCTTGGCGCTGTTCCATTCGAGATTCTCGACCTGGCTCGGCCGGCCAGGGATGTATCTTGAGGATCTCTACGTCGCTCGAAAAAGCTCGCGGGCTCGGCGTCGGCCGCCGGCTGATGGCCCGCCTCGCCGCGATCGCGGTCGACCGCAGCTGGGGCCGGATCGATTTTCAGGTGCTCGACTGGAACCCGGCGCGCGATTTCTATCACCGGCTAGGGATGCAACATCTCGGGGAATGGCTACGATATGGAGCGAACGACGAAGCGCTTCGCCGCCTCGCCGCCGAAGACCTCGCTGATTTAGAGCCATAAGTCGTCGTTGCGAGGTGCACAGCGACGAAGCAATTCGGATCCGGGACGGCGCAAACCGCGACGAGATTGCTTCGCTGCGCTCGCAATGACATCGTCCTGACGGCGCAGAAAGCGGGAAGGTCTATTATGTTGGAAGTGTGGAGCTGGCCGACGCCAAACGGCCACAAGGTGCACATCGCCCTCGAAGAGCTTGGCCTGCAGTACAAGGTGATCCCGGTCAATATCGGCGCCGGCGACCAGTTCAAGCCCGAGTTTCTGAAGATCACCCCCAACCACCGCATCCCGGCGATCGTCGATCCCGATGGGCCGGGCGGCAAGCCGTTCACGTTATTCGAATCGGCCGCGATCCTGATCTATCTGTCGGAAAAGAACGGCGGCAAGCTGATCCCGAAAGACCCGATCGGACGCTACAAATGCCTCGAATGGATGATGTTCCAGATGGGTGGCGTCGGCCCAATGTTTGGCCAGTGGAACCATTTCGGCGCCTATGCGCCGGAAAAAATCCCGTACGCGATCGAGCGCTACACCAACGAGGTCAAGCGGCTGACCCGGGTGCTGAACCACCGGCTCGAGGAGTCGCCCTGGCTCGCCGGCGGCGAGTACAGCATGGCCGACATCATCACCTTTCCGTGGATCCGCACCGCCATCGAGCCATCTTCTCGCTTCGCGGAGCGGGGCTATATCGACCTCGGCGAATATCCGGCGGTGCGGCGCTGGCATGACGAAATCGCGTCGCGGCCGGCGGTGCGGCGCGGTTTGGCGGTTCTGGCCGACGCCCAGCGTCCGGGCACGATCACCGATACGGAGCGTGAAAACACGTTCGGCGCGACCCAATTCGCGGTGCGCTGACCAGCGCAGCACGAGCAGGCGCCGGCCGAGCCTGGCCGGTAGCGCCTCGCTACTCGAACAGCGACAGGTCGATCGCGTCGCCCATCTTGGTGTAGCCGAGATCGCTCGGGTGCAGACCGTCGCCGCAATCGTCACTCGGCCGCATCTGGGTCGAATGTTCTGGGTCGCGCAACGCCTGATCGAAATCGGCGACCCCGTCGAAAGCGCCGCCGTCGCGGATCCAGCCGTTGACCGCCATGCGCACCCCTTCGCGCTGCGGGTTCCAGGCATCGGCCATATAGGTCTCGTTGCCAAACGGCGTCAGCGTGGCGCCGACGATTTTTATCCCGGCGCTGTGGGCGCGCATCGCCATCTGCTTCAGTCCGGCGATCATCTGCGCCGCGGTGGGTTCCTCCTCCAGCTTCTTCCACCGATTGCGCAGATCGTTGGTGCCGAGCATGACGATGACGTGGGTGACCCCCGGCTGGGACAGCACATCGCGGTCGAAGCGGCGCAGCCCGCTGTCGCCGCGGATGTCGAACAGGATGCGATTGCCGCCGAGGCCCTGGTTCATCACCGCCATCGGCCGGCCGCGCGGTCGTGCCATCAGGCGGCGGGCGAGCTGGTCGGGCCAGCGGCAAAACGCGTCCATCGTCGAGATATTGCCGTCAGTCAGCGAATCGCCGAGCGTGACGATGCCGCCGGTGTCGGCGCCAGCCAGCACGTCGACGCCGCAGACAAAGAACCAGTCGCTGGTCAGGCTGGCGATCGGCATCACATTCGCCGCGGTGAAATCGCCCGGCGGCGAGACATAGTTGGTCTGCCGCGCATAGCGCCCGGTGATCTGGAAATCGTTCAGGACCTCGCCGGGCAGATAGAGGCTGACCGCGAGATCGGCGAGCGGCGGCAAGTCGAGCGCGACCGGATCGCTGAACGCCACCGCCCCCGCAGCGATTGTCGCCGTCGCCTCGCCGCCGAAACTCAGCTTGCGGTCAGAGCCGGCGACGATCGCCGCCCCCACATCGCGCAACGCGATATGCACGCCGCCGATATCCAGCGGACGTCGGCCATAGGCGTTCGAGATCCGCACCCGCGCCTGATTGCCGCCGAGGCTGGCGCGCATGGTCATGCGCAAGGTCTGGTTGTTGAACGCGCCAGTTTCCGCCGGCGCCGGCGCCATGGTCCAGGTGCCGACCCACTTCTCCTTGTCCGGCATCGCTTTATCCTCCCGAGTGCCTCCGAGCCGGCATTCTTGAGCGAACCCGCCTCGGACGTCAACCGGATAAACTACAAATAATGTTAGTTATTATTCCACTCGCCATGTCTCGCGGCGATCCCTTTGCCCCGGTTCTTTTGGCCCGCAGTAACTTCACCTTGATCGTGGTGTCTTTGTCTTTAGAGGGATGGCTGACAGCGGCGGCATTTGCGCAGATGCCGAGCGATTTCGCCGAACGGTGCGCAATCGAATTGCGCGCGGCGGCCAGCACTTTCTGCTATGATCGGTGCGCGATCATTGCGGCAGGTAGTGGAGCAAATCATCACCGTTCCCGGCAGCATTCAGCCGACGGCAACGCGGTGGAGGTTGGCGTCATAGGAGGCGTGGCTGGTTTGGCCGCCTGGGATTTCATGTCCGCGTCGACGCATGACGCATCCATCCTGATGCGGAGCTAGACCTTGTTGCGCCAGAGCGGTTTACGCCGCCCGCTGTTTCTCGCCTTGGTGATCCTCTCCCTCGGCGGCGTAATCCTCTGGGGCTTACAGAAAGCGACCGCGGACATCAGCTTCGACGCGTTGGTGCTGGCCCTGCGCGCCACAAGAACGTCGGCACTGCTCGCGGCGCTGGCGGCCACGGTGGTCAGCTACACTGCGCTTGTCGGCTACGATCTTGCCGGGTTGCGTTACGCGGGCGCTCGACTGCCGCTGAGAACCGTTTTGCTGGCCTCGTTTTGCGGCTATGCGATCGGCAATGCGGTCGGTCTCGGGGCCTTTTCCGGTGGCGCCGTCCGCTACCGGATCTACACCGCCGCCGGGCTTTCGCCCGGTCAGATCGCTCGCATCATCGGCTTCATCTCCGTCGCATTGGGAATAGGTCTCGCTTCGATCGCCGGGCTCGGTCTGATCCTGCGCGCTCATCAAGTGAGCCAAATGCTGGGTACCTCGCCCGAGCCGCTGCTGGCTGCCGCCGCGGCGCTTTTGACCCTGGCGACGATATTCCTGGTGTTTTGCGCGACACGCCGGAGGGCCGTGGCGCTAGGACCAGTCGCGATCGAGCCTCCCGGCCCGGCGCTGGTTCTGACGCAGATCGCGTTGACGGTAATCGACGTGCTCGCCGCCGCCGCAGTGCTGTGGGCATTGCTGCCGCCGATGGGCATCGGCTTTCCCGCTTTCGCCGCAGTCTATGCGGCGGCCCTCGGGCTCGGGGTGCTGAGCCACGTCCCGGGCGGGCTCGGGGTGTTCGAGATCGCGATCCTCTACGCCGTCGGGAGCAAGGCTCCGACGAGCCATGTAGCTGCCGCCTTGGTGGCCTATCGCGCCGTTTATTATCTGCTGCCGTTGTTTCTTTCGACCATCCTGCTGGCCGGGTTCGAAGCCCATCGCTCGATCGGCGGCGAAGTCGGCGAGCGCATCAATCGCGCAGCGATCCGGCTAGCGCCGTCTTTTCTCGCGGCTGCGACCTTTGCCGTCGGCGCCACCTTGGTCGTATCGGGCGCGATGCCGGCTTTCATCGGGCGGTTACAGATCCTACGCCTGCACGTGCCGCTCTGGGCGGTCGAGACTTCGCATCTTCTCGGCAGCGTCGCCGGGCTCGTTCTTCTGTTTGCCGCGCGCGGCCTGTTGCACCGCCTCGACGGCGCGTGGTGGCTGGCGTGGTCGATGGCCCTGCTCAGCATCCCGTTCTCGCTGGTCAGAGGGCTCACGATCATCGCGCCGACCGTGGCGATGGTACTGCTGATCGGACTGGTGGCGGCACGCGCGCAATTCGATCGGCGCGCGTCGCTGTTGTCGCAACCATTGACGGCGGGATGGCTGGTTGCCATCGGCGGCGTGGTTGTCGCGATGATCTGGATCTTGTTCTTTGCGTTCCGCGATGTCGGCTATGCCGACCAGCTGTGGTGGCAGTTCGAGTTCGACGCCACGGCGTCGCGCGCGCTCCGCACGGTTCTCGGGGTCGCCGTGCTTGGCCTCGTTCTGGGAGTATGGCAGTTGCTGCGTCCGGCGGCCGGGCATCTGCGACCACCAACCCCGGCCGAACTCACGCAAGCGCGGCGGATTGCCGCCTGCCAGCCGCGGCCCGATGCATTACTGGCGCAGATGGGCGACAAAAGCCTGCTGTTCTCGGATTCAGGGGAGACGTTTGTGATGTTCGGCCGCCACGGGCGCACCTGGGCGGCACTCGGCGATCCGATCGGCCCTGCCGATGAGTGGGCGGAACTGGTGTGGAGCTTTATCGAGCTTGCCGCTGCCCATGGCGGCCGCGCCGCCTTCTACCAGATCCCGCCGACGAGCCTGCCGCTCTACCTCGATGCCGGCCTCAAAGTGATGAAGCTGGGCGAAGAAGCCCGGATATCGCTGCCGCGCTTCACGCTCGAAGGCGGCGCGCGCAGCAATCTGCGCTACGCGCTGAAACGGGGCGAGCGCGATGGCTTGGCATTCGAGATGATCCCGCCTGACGGGGTTCCCGGCATCATCGACGAACTCGAGGACATCTCCGGCGCATGGCTCGCCAAACACGCGGCCGCCGGGGAGAAAGGCTTCTCGGTCGCGGCTTTCCGACCCGATTTTGTCATGGCTCAGCCGGTTGCGTTATTGCGCGAGCACGGACGGGCGGTTGCCTTTGCCACCGTGATGACGACCGACCTGGCGGACGAAGCCACGGTCGGGTTGATGCGCTGTCGACCCGATACGGCATCGGGTTACGCCATGGAATATCTCTTCATACAACTTTTGCGGCATTTTCGCGAGAAGGGTTATCGCGACTTCAGCCTCGGGATGGCGCCGCTATCCGGTTTTGGCGTTCACCGGCTGGCGTCGCGCTGGTACCGCTTGGGGCGTTTCATCTGGTCGCATGGCCATCGCTTTTACAATTTCCGAGGTTTGCGCACCTTCAAGAACAAGTTCGGCCCGGTGTGGGAGCCTCGCTACGTCGCCGCCTCGGGGCCGTTCGGACCCTATTTCGCCCTCGCCGACATTGCGGTGTTGGTTAGCGGCGGCGTAAGGCGGCGGATGGCTGGGCGCCGCTCCGCCGCCAAAACGCGACGCCGCCTCGCGCAGGCCAGCATAATATGTCTGATTCTGGCGGCCTCGCCTTTCGCCTCGTTTCGGGCCTTCGCGATCGACACCTGGGATTTTGGCGAAGTGCACCTCGTCAATCCTGACGGAGCGATGCGTGGCCTCGTGGTGCAGTTCTCGGATTCCCGGGGCTGGACCGCGGCATCAGGCAAAATCGCCGCGGCTTTGGCGCATGCCGGCGCTTTCGTCGTCGGCGTCGACCTGCCTGCCTATTTTCACCGGCTCGACGCACATCCCGGCAAAAAATGTTACGATGCGGTGGCCGACATCGAATTTATCAGCCGGCAGATCCAGCGCGCGCGTGGCAACGCCACCTATCGCACGCCGATCCTTGCCGGTGTCGGCGAGGGCGGGGCTTTCGCCGCGGCCACCTTGGCGCAGGCGCCGGCAGACACGATCGCCGGTGCGGTCTCGCTCGATCCGACGGCGTCCTTGGGTACGCGCTTGCCACCCTGCTGGCGAACGCCGGCGCCCCTCAGCCTCGATGGCCGCTCTTCCTACGGGCCATGGAAGTCTCTGCGCGGATTTTGGGTGGTCGGGTTCGCCGGCGCCGACAGCGCGGGACGGCGGCACATCGCGGATTTGCAGGCAGCAGGCACGCCTGTCGAAATCTCCAGCATCGCGGGGGAAAGCGGCGGACCGGAAACGATGGCCGCTCTGTTGCGCCCTCACCTTGGGGTGGGCCTGCGCCCGGCAAACCCGGTGATATCCGGCCTGCCGCTGATCGAACTGCCGGCGTCGCCGCATGGGCATCTGCTGGCAATCATTTTTACCGGCGATGGCGGCTGGCGGGATCTCGACAAGACGATCGGCGAGAAACTGCAATCCGATGGCGTCTCGGTCGTCGGCTGGGATAGCCTGCGCTATTTCTGGAGCCACAAATCGCCCGAGCAGACCGCACGGGATCTGGCTGCGGTGATCGACACTTACGACGCGCGCTGGGGCACATCCAAGGTCGCCTTGATCGGATACTCGTTCGGCGCCGGGGTGCTGCCCTTCGCCTATGACCGGTTGTCGCCGGAAGCAAAGCAGCCTGTCGTGCAGCTTTCGCTGCTCGGCTTCGAAAATGCCGCCGATTTCGAGATCAGCCTGATGGGCTGGCTCGGCGCGCCGCCCACCAAATATGCACTGCCGACAGAACCGGCCCTCGCGCCGATCGATCCAGCAATGATCCAGTGCTTCTACGGCAAGGACGAGAGCGACAGCCTATGTCCGGCGCTGGCGGCGAAGCATGAGGTGACCGTGATCGAAACCGCCGGCGGTCACCATTTCGATGGCGATTACGACGCTCTTGCCGAGCGGATTCTCGAGGGCTTCCACCACCGCGCCGGATGAAACACCTCGCGCTCGCGGTAGCGTCGGCGGCGGTCCCGCGCTAAGTTCGACACCATGCAGCACATCCGGATCCGCGGCGCGCGCGAGCACAATCTGAAGAACATCGATGTCGATTTGCCGCGCGACAGCCTGGTGGTGATGACCGGCCTGTCGGGTTCCGGCAAGTCCTCGCTCGCCTTCGACACGATCTATGCCGAGGGCCAGCGCCGCTATGTCGAGAGCCTGTCGGCCTACGCCCGGCAATTCCTCGAACTGATGCAGAAGCCCGAGGTCGAATCGATCGAGGGATTGTCGCCGGCGATTTCGATCGAGCAGAAGACGACCTCGCGCAACCCGCGCTCGACGGTCGCCACGGTGACCGAGATCTACGATTACATGCGCCTGTTATGGGCGCGGGTCGGCATCCCCTATTCGCCGGCGACCGGGCTGCCGATCGTCAGCCAGACCGTGTCGCAGATGGTCGACCGGGTGCTGGCGATGCCGGAGCGGACGCGGCTTTACCTGCTCGCTCCGATCGCACGCGGGCGCAAGGGCGAGTACCGCAAAGAGTTCATCGACCTGAAAAAGCGCGGCTTTCAGCGGGTCAAGATCGACGGCAAGATGGTCGAACTCGACGAGGTCCGGCCGCTCAACAAGAACCTCAAGCACGACATCGCGGTCGTCGTCGACCGCATCGTCGTCGTCGCCCGATCTCGGCAACCGGCTCGCCAATTCGTTCGAGACCGCACTCGACCTCGCCGATGGGATCGCGATCACCGAAAACGCCGATTCGGGCGAGGAGACGATCTTTTCGGCGAAATTCGCCTGCCCGGTCTCGGGCTTCACGATCCCCGAGATCGAGCCGCGGCTGTTCTCGTTCAACAATCCGTTCGGCGCCTGTCCGGCCTGCGACGGGCTCGGCACCAAACTCTATTTCGATCCCGGCCTCGTCGTCCATGACGAGCGCCGCAGCCTCGCCGAGGGTGCGGTCAGCCCGTGGTCGCATTCTTCGTCGCAATATTACACGCAAACGCTCGAAAGCATCGCCCGGCACTTCCGGCAGAGCATGCACACGCCGTGGCACGACCTGCCGGAAAAGATGCGGCGGACGATCCTCTCAGGGCTCTGACGGCGACCCGATCAAGATGACCTACGACGACGGGCTCCGGAAATACTCGACCGACCGGCCATTTGAGGGCGTCTTGCCGAATATGGAGCGACGCTTTCGCGAAACCGACAGCGCCTGGGTCAAGGAAGAACTCGGCCGCTACCAGAGCGCCCGAACTTGCGAGGTTTGTCAGGGCGACCGGCTGAAGCCCGAGGCATTGGCGGTCAAGATCGGCGGCCGCAACATCAGCGAAGTTGCGCGCCTGTCGATCGCCGAAGCATTGCAATGGTTTTCCGGCATCGACGCGGAGCTTACCCCGAGCCAAAGCGAGATCGCCCAGCGCATCCTCAAGGAGATCAACGAGCGGCTCGGCTTTTTGCAGAATGTCGGGCTCGAATACCTGACCCTGTCGCGCGCCTCGGGAACGTTGTCGGGCGGCGAGAGCCAGCGCATCCGGCTCGCCTCGCAGATCGGCTCCGGGCTGACCGGCGTGCTCTATGTGCTCGACGAGCCGTCGATTGGGCTGCACCAACGCGACAACGCCCGCCTGTTGGCGACATTGAGGCGGCTGCGCGACCTCGGCAACACGGTCATCGTCGTCGAGCACGACGAGGAGGCGATTCGCACCGCCGATTGGGTCGTCGACATGGGGCCGGGCGCCGGGGTTCACGGCGGCCATGTCGTCGCCGAGGGCACGCCAGACGACATCATGGCCAGCCCCGACAGCATCACCGGCCAATACCTGACCGGCATGCGCCAGATCCCGGTGCCGATGGTCCGCCGCGCGGGCCATCCGGGGCAAATCTTGCGCGTCGTCGGTGCCACCGGCAACAATCTGAAGGACATTACCGCCGAGATCCCGCTCGGCACCTTCTGTGTCGTTACCGGCGTCTCGGGCGGCGGTAAATCGACCCTGATCATCGAGACTCTGTACAAGGCGCTCGCCAAAAGGCTGAACAACGCGCGCGAGCAGCCGGCCCCGCACGAACGGCTCGAAGGCGTCGAATTCCTCGACAAGATCGTCGATATCGACCAGTCGCCGATCGGCCGCACCCCGCGTTCGAACCCGGCGACCTATACCGGGTGCTTTACCCCGATCCGCGATTGGTTCGCCGGACTGCCCGAAGCCAAATCGCGCGGCTATTTGCCCGGCCGCTTCTCGTTCAACGTCAAGGGCGGACGCTGCGAGGCCTGCCAAGGCGACGGCGTCATCAAGATCGAGATGCACTTCCTGCCCGATGTCTATGTCCAGTGCGACGTCTGCAAGGGCCGGCGCTACAACCGCGAGACCCTGGAGGTGCTGTTCCGCGGCAAGAGCATCGCCGATGTGCTCGACATGACCGTCGACGAGGGCGTGGATTTCTTTCGTGCGGTACCGGCGATCCGCGACAAGCTGTTGACCCTCCAGCAGGTCGGGCTCGGTTATATCCATGTCGGCCAGCCGGCGACGACGCTCTCGGGCGGCGAGGCGCAGCGGGTCAAATTGGCCAAGGAGTTGTCGCGGCGCGCCACCGGACGCACCCTCTACATCCTCGACGAGCCGACGACCGGGTTGCATTTCGACGATGTGCGCAAATTGCTCGAAGTGCTGCACGCGCTGGTCGAGACCGGTAACACGGTGCTAGTCATCGAGCACAATCTCGAAGTCATCAAGACCGCCGACTGGATCATCGATCTCGGTCCCGAAGGCGGCGACGCCGGCGGCCATATCGTCGCGTCAGGCACCCCCGAGGACATCGCCGCGAGCAGCGCGAGCTATACCGGCGATTACCTCCGCCCCTACCTCGCCCGCCGCCCCGCGCAGCGCCGCCGCCGCGCCGGGTGAGACGCGGCCCGGGCAGGATCGTCATTGCGAGGAGCGTCGCGACGAAGCAATCTCGCTCAGGATCACTTCACCGCCCCGAAATTGCTTCGCCTTGCTCGCGATGACCGTCAGTCGGAAAAACTCAGAGAGTATGAACCGGGTCCGGACTTCGGCCATCGAGGAGCTGCGGCGGATGGTGCTGGCGGCGCTCGGCGGGCATGATGCGGCGGTATGGCTGTTCGGTTCGTGCGCCCGCGGCGAGCCGCGGCAGCGCAGCGACATCGACATCGCGATCCTGCCGCGGGACGAGCTTCCTTCCGGCTTCTTCGGCGAGCTGGAAGCGGATATCAAGGAGAGCACGATCCCCTACGATGTCGATCTCGTCGATCTGCGGCAAGCCGATCCCGCGCTCGTCGACGAAGTGCGGCAGGAAGGCGTGAAGTGGCGGGACTGACCTCCCGTCTTCCCGGCGGAGGCCGGGACCCATTGGCGGGAATGGATACCAGCTTTCCAGGCTGTGTGAAAACCCACAGCGATGCTGCTTTTGGGGTTTTCAACCGAGCGCGGACGAGATTCAATATGTGGGCCAGCATGGAGGGGGTGGTGGCGCATATTGAGGGGGAATGCCGCCAGCAACGACTGCTGTTTGCGCCGAGCCTGGACGAGCAGGTTGGCGCTGAGCATCCGGTTCGGGTGATCGACGCGTTTGTCGACGGCCTCGACTTGGCGGAGCTCGGTTTTTCCAAGGTGGCAGCGAAAGCGACCGGGCGGCCACCGTACCAGCCGGGCGATTTGTTGAAGCTCTATGTCTATGGCTATCTGAACCGGCTGCGCTCCAGCCGCCGGCTGGAGCGGGAGGCGGTGCGCAATCTGGAAGCGCTGTGGCTGATTCGGCGCCTGTCGCCGTCGTTCAAGACGATCGCCGACTTCCGCCGCGATCACCCCGCGGCGATCGTTGGCGTGTCGCGCCTTCGTGCGGTTTTGCCGCGAGCAGTCGCTGTACGGCGGCGAACTGCTGGCGATCGACGGGACCAAGATCGCCGCCGTTGCCAGCCGCAAGAAGGTGATTACGCCGAAAAGCCTGGAGAAGCGGCTGACCGCCCTCGACGCCAAGATCGCCGAGTATCTGGCGGCGATGGACGTCGCCGATCGCGCCGAGGCGCCGCAAGCCGAACCTGGCGATGTCGCCACAGCACTGGCGGCCTTGCGAGCCAAGCGCCAAGCGTTGCAAGAGCAGGCTGAGGCATTGGCCGCCGATGGCCCGGCGCAGCGGGTGGTTGGCGAGCCTGACGCCAAGCTGATGCGGACGGCCCGCCACGGCCATCAGGTTGCCTATAACGCGCAGACCGCAGTCGACGCCAAGCACGGGCTGATCGCCGCCTTCGAACTGACCAACCACGGCAATGATCATCAGTTGCTGTTGCCAACGGCGATGCAGGGCAAGCAGGCGCTCGCCGCCGAAGCGGTGACCGTGGTGGCCGACACCGGCTATGCCAACGGCGAACAGGGCCAAGCCTGTGCCGAGGCGGGCATCACCGCCGTGGTGCTACGCCCGAGCACCGTCAATCCCAAGGATGACGGGCTCTTCAGCCGCGATGCATTCGCCTATGACGCCGCGAGTGATAGCTGGACCTGTCCCGCGGGACATCAGCTCGTCTGCCAAACCCGATCGGCCAAGACGCCGATCAAGAAATACGCGACCAAGGCCTGCGCCAACTGCGCGTTGAAGCCGCAATGCACCAAATCGGCCGGCCGGGTGATCACCCGTGATCGCTACGAAGACGCACGGCAGGCCATGCATCAGCGCGCTCTCAACGATCCGCGATGGATGCAGCGTCGACGAGAGCTGGCCGAACATCCCTTCGGCGTCATGAAGTGGATAATGGGGCGTCCCCGCTTCCTCGTCCGGGGATCGCAAAAGGCAAACTCCGAACTGGCACTGGTTGTATTGGGCTTCAACCTCAAGCGTGCCATCGCCGTGCGCGGTATTCCCGCTCTGCTCGCCGCACTGCAAGCCGCAGCCGCATGATCGGCATTGCGCCCCCATCGCACCCTCGACACAAGCGAGTTCTCTTACGGCCTGGAAGGCCGGTATTCATGCCGGCCAATGGGTCGCGGCCGTCGCTGGGACGACGACCGCGAGACTGGAGTGAATCAATCACCTACTGCCGGCTTGACGGCGTGCAGCAGCCGGGTTAGGAAGCGAGTGATCGTGGTGGATTTGAGCCGACCGGCTTGCGGCCACGTTAAAAAAGCGCTAAAAGGTCGGGAGTTCTGAAAGGAGCCCTGGCCCGCGCGGGACCGGGGTTTTTTGTTGCCCGGAATCGGTGCGGCCTCGGAATGGAGAGACCTGCCGATGACCAAACCCGTCCTACCCCCCGACCTCGCCGCCACCGTCGCGCCGGCCACGATCCTGGTACGCGGCGGCGCCACGCGCAGCCCGCATGACGAGACCTGCGAAGCGCTGTACATGACCTCGGGCTTTGTCTACGACGATGCCGCCGCGGCCGAAGCCGCCTTTGCCCAAGAGGGGTCGCGCTACGTCTATTCGCGCTATCGCAATCCGACGGTGGCGATGTTCGAGGAGCGGCTGCGGCTGCTCGAAGGGGCGGAGGCCTGTCGCGCCACCGCCAGCGGCATGGCGGCGGTGTTTGCCGCGCTACTGTGCCGGCTGCGCGCCGGTCAGAAGGTCGTGTCCAGCCGGGCGTTGTTCGGCTCGTGCCACTACATCGTTTCCGAATTGCTGCCGCGCTGGGGCATCGAGACGTGTGCTCGTCGACGGCCGCGATCTCGGCGCCTGGGAAGCGGCGCTGGCCGGCGGTGCGGCGCTCGCTTTTTGCGAAAGCCCGTCGAACCCGGCGATGGAGATCGTCGACCTCGCCGAGGTGGCGCGCCTGACCCACCGCGCCGGCGGCCTGTTCGTCGTCGACAACGTCTTTGCCACGCCACTACTGCAAAAGCCGCTGGCGCTCGGCGCCGACGTCGCCGTCTATTCGGCGACCAAGCACATCGACGGGCAGGGGCGCAGTCTCGGCGGCGCGATCCTCGCCTCGGAAAAATTCATCAAGGACGATCTCGGCCTGTTTTACCGGCATACCGGGCCGTCTTTGAGCCCATTCAACGCTTGGCTGCTGCTGAAGGGGCTGGAGACGCTCGAATTGCGGGTCGACCGGCAATGCCGCACCGCGGCCGCCGTGGCGCGCGCGCTCGAAGCCCATCCGAAGATCACGCGCGTGCTCTATCCCGGGCTGCCGAGCCACCCGCAATACGAACTGGCCCAGCGCCAGATGAAGCAGGGCGGCAGCCTGGTCTGCTTCGACGTCGCCGGCGGCAAAGAGGAATGCTTTCGCTTTCTCGATGCGCTGCGCCTCGTCGACATCTCGAACAATCTCGGCGATTCGAAGAGCCTCGTCACCCATCCGGCGACGACGACGCATTCGCGGCTCAAGCCGGAAGCGCGGGCCGAGCTCGGCATCGGCGACTCCCTGGTGCGCTTTTCGGCCGGGCTCGAAGCCGAGGCCGACCTGCTCGACGACATCGAAACAGCGTTGCAACGCGTTTGACTGGGGGCTGCGGCCGCCCCAATCCCGGGTCAGACATGGATGGCGCGGCCGTCGACGGCGAGGGCCGCTTCCTTCATCGCCTCGCTCAAGGTCGGGTGGGCATGGCAGGTGCGCGCGATGTCCTCAGCCGAGGCGCCGAATTCGATCGCCAACGTTGCCTCGGCGATCATCGTGCCGGCGTCAGGACCGATGATGTGCACCCCCAGAACCCGGTCGGTCGCGCTGTCGGCGAGGATCTTGACGAACCCCTCGGTATCGCCGTTGGTGCGGGCGCGCGGCGTGGCGCTGAATGGGAACTTGCCGGCGCGGTAAAGGGTCCCCGCCGCCTTCAGTTCCTCCTCGGTGCTGCCGACCGAGGCGACCTCGGGCCAGGTGTAGACCACTGCCGGGATCGCATTGTAATCGATCGACGGTTTCTGCCCGGCAAGCCGCTCGGCCAGCGCTGCGCCCTCCTCCATGGCCTTGTGCGCCAGCATCGGCCCGCGGATCGCGTCGCCGATCGCATAGATGCCGGGCACGTTGGTCGCAAAACCGTCATCGACCACAATCCGGCCCTGGGCGTCGCGCGCGACCCCGATGGTTTCGAGCCCCAACCCCTCGGTGTATGGGCGCCGGCCGATCGCCACCAGCACCGCGTCGGCGGAAAGGCTCTCGCGTTCGGCGCCCTCGATCTCGATGGTCACGCCGTCATCCGCTTCGCGGATCTCGGTCACCTTGGCGCCGAGCTTGAATTCGATCCCTTGACGGGTCAGCACCCGCTGCAGGCCGGTCGCGAGCTCCCGGTCCATGTTCGGGACAATCCGGTCGAGCAGCTCGACCACCGTCACCTTGGCCCCGAGCCGCTGCCACACCGAGCCCAATTCGAGGCCGATATAGCCGCCCCCAATGACGACGAGCCGGTTCGGCACATGATCGAGCGCCAAGGCCCCGGTCGAAGAAAGAATGCGCTGCTCGTCGATCGCGATGCCCGGCAGCGGCGCGCTTTCCGAGCCGGTGGCGATGACGATCGACCCGGCTTCGACCTCGTGCTCGGCGCCATCAGCGGCGGCGACGGCAACTTTCCCAGGCGCCGCGATACGCCCGAGGCCTTTGAGCCAGTCGACCTTGTTCTTGCGGAACAGGAACTCGACGCCGCGGGTCAGGGTGGTTACCACCCGGTCCTTGCGCGCCATCATCGCGCCGAGGTCGAGCCCGACGTCGCCGACCTTGATCCCGTGCTCGGCGAGCGCGTGCCGGGCTTCGGCGAATTTCTCCGAGGATTGCAGCAATGCCTTAGACGGGATGCAGCCGATGTTGAGGCAGGTCCCGCCGAGGCTGTTGCGGCCCTCGACGCAGGCCGTCTGGAGCCCGAGCTGCGCTGCCCGGATCGCCGCGACATAGCCGCCCGGCCCGGCCCCGATGATGACGACGTCGTAGCGCTCGGGCATGACCGTTAGACCGGTCGACGGCCCTCAATGCGCGATCAGAACCGGCACCGCCGCCGCCGTTTGCAGCACATGCTGGGTAAAGCCGCCGAACATCCATTGGCGCAACCGACTGTGGCCGTACCCTCCCATCACCAGCAAGGCCTGGCGCTCGGCCGCGGCGGCGAGCATGGTATCGGCCGGGCTGCGCCCATCGGGCTGTAGCTGGTTGGCCGAGACCTCGATCCCCCGCCAGCGCAAACTGGCCATTAGTCGGCTTCCCTCCTCACTCGGCGAGTTCTCTTCTTCCGAGACGGTCAGGATCAGGACCTGTTTGGCCAACGCGACAAAGGGCAACGCTGCGGTCACCGCATGGGCGGCCTCGCGCGTCGCTTTCCAGGCGATGACAATGGTCTCGGGCACGCTGGTCATCGGCGTAGCGGTCGGGATCAGTATCGGGCGGCCGCTTTCGAGCAACGCGGCCTCGATCGTCTCCGGAGCAAGGCCGTCGCCGTCGACGGGGCGCCCGATGACCATCAGATCGGCCGCGCGGCCGTACTCGGCAACCCAATAAGTTTCGGTGCCGATTTGCCGCGTCCACTGCGCCGAGGGGCCCGAGGGGCCGGGTGGGGTATCGACCATCGCCAGCCCTTCACTGGCGCAGAACTGCTCGAACATTTGTCTTGCCCGCGCCTCGAGACGGTCTGCGCCCTCGTCGAGGCTCTCGACCAGGCTGCCGGTCATTGCCGCACCGCTGGCGTCCGACGCCAGGCCGATCGCCACCGCCGCCGCGTCGAGGCGAACATGAAGAAAATCGAGATGGGCAGCGAACCGGCGGGCAACCGCAAGGGCCGCGGCAAAAACCGCAGCATCCTTATCGGTTCCGGTTGCGGGAACGAGAATGGTCTTGATCATCGGAGCTCCTTTGGCGCACCCCAGCCGCCAGAGCGAGATTACCGCAAATCCGCGGTCTCGCGACATGGGATCGCCTGCGCTGCCGCGTCGGGTCGGCGGTGCGAAGGGGGTAAGGGGTTATGAGCGAGCTGGTCGGGCGCCGCGATCCTGCTGCTGATCCTGCTCGGCGGCAGCGCCCTCGGCGTATTCGTGCAGCGGTTTCTGTCCGAGCGTCATCGCAGCCCGGAGACGAACGATCTGATCCGGTTGGTGGTTACCATGCTGGTGACCTTTGCCGCCTTGGTGCTGGGATTGCTGACCAGCTCGGTCAAGGCGTCGTTCGACACCGTCGACACTGATCTGCGTGGCGTCGCCATCCAGCTGATCCAGCTCGACCGCTCGCTCCGCATCTATGGCAGCGAAACCCTACCGGCGCGCAATCTGCTGCGCAGCTACACCGCTGCGAAGATCGCGGCCACCTGGGCCAATGAGCAGGCGCCGCCAGGGGATTATTACCCCAAAAATCCGCCGCGCAGCCCGAGCGGCGAGGAAATTGAAAACACCGATTTGGGGCGATTGCTGACAGAACTCGAAACCGACCTGCGTGACCTTCACCCGCTGGACCCGATGCACCGGCAGCTTTTCTTGACCATTCTCAACCAGTTCGAGCTGTTGATGCGCATGCGCTGGAAAGTGATCGAGGAGTCTCATAACTCGATCTCGATACCCTTTTACGGCGTGCTCACCTTTTGGCTGGTGATCGTGTTCGCCAGCTTCGGATTGAGCGCGCCGCGAAATCTGCTGTCCTACGTTACGATCATGCTGGGGGCGTTATCGATCGCCTCGGTGATTTTTGTCATGCTGGATCTCGACACGCCGTTCAGCGGGCTGTTCATGGTCTCGAGCCAACCGATGCGCGATGCGCTCGCCCAGCTCAGCCGATAGAGACGAGGGCGGCTCGGCAGGGCTAAGATCGGCGGCGCGAAATCAGCGCATCGGAGGCAGCCATGCCCAATTTCCTGACCCTCGACGACATCGATGTGCGCGGCAAGCGGGTGCTGTTGCGCGCTGACCTCAATGTCCCGGTCAAGGACGGCAAGGTCACCGATGCGACCCGCATCGAGCGCCTCGCGCCAACGATCGAGGCGCTGCTCGGCAAGGGGGCGGCGGTCGTCGTAATGTCGCATTTCGGCCGGCCGAAGGGCGGGCCCGACCCGGCTTTGTCGCTGCGCCCGTTGATCGCGCCGCTGCGGCAGGCGCTCGGTGGCCGCGAGGTCACGTTCGCCGCGGACTGCATCGGCGAGCCGGCGAAGCGGGTCGTCTTGCCGCGCTCAGGCCCGGGCAAGTAGCGCTCCTCGAAAATCTCCGCTTCCACCCTGGCGAAGAGGCTAATTCGCCCGATTTTGCCCGAGCATTGGCCGAACTTGGCGAGATTTATGTCGACGACGCGTTCTCGGCGGCGCACCGCGCGCATGCCTCGATCGCGGCGCTCGCGCATTTGCTGCCGGCCGCCGCCGGCAAGCTGATGGAGGCCGAGCTCGATGCGCTGTCGGCGGCGCTCGAACACCCGGTGCGGCCGGTTCTGGCGCTGATCGGCGGCGCCAAGGTCTCGACCAAGCTCGACCTGTTGCGCTTTCTGCTCAGCAAGGTCGATGTGCTGGCGATCGGCGGGGCAATGGCCAACACCATGCTGTACGCCCAGGGCATAGCGGTCGGCCGCTCGCTGTGCGAGCGCGATATGGCGGAGAACGCCCGCCAAATCATCGCGCTCGCCGCCGAACGCAACTGCCGCGTCATTCTGCCTGAGGATGCCGTCGTTGCTGGCGAGCTCGTTTCTGGGGCTGCGTCGCAGACCGTCGCGATCGACGCGGTCGCCGACGAGATGATGATCCTCGACATCGGCCCCGCGACGGTGGCGCGCGTCGCCGCCGCACTCGACGAGAGTCGAACCCTCGTCTGGAACGGGCCGCTCGGTGCTTTCGAGACCCCGCCTTTCGACCGCGGCACGCTGGCGGTGGCGAAGAAGGTCGCCGAACTCACCCGAATGGGACGGCTGCGCAGCGTGGCCGGCGGCGGCGACACGGTGGCTGCTCTCGCCGCCGCGGGGGTGACCGATCAGCTGTCCTATGTCTCGACCGCAGGCGGCGCCTTCCTCGAATGGCTGGAGGGGCGGGAATTGCCGGGCGTTGCAGCATTGGTCGCCGCTGCTCGCCAAGATTGACGCTGCTCCGGCCGCCCGGCACATTCCGCGGAACCACAGGAGACGCCGTATGCTGGCCTCGGAGGTCATGACCCGCAACATCGTGTCGATCGGGCGCGACGCGCCGATCCGCGACGCCATCCGGCTGATGCTCGACAACAAGGTGAGCGGCCTGCCGGTGGTGGATGCCGGCGGCAAAGCTGATCGGAATCCTGACCGAAGGCGATCTGTTGCACCGCAGTGAGATCGCTACCGAAAAGCATCACTGGCGGTGGCTCGAATTCGTGCTGGGGCCGGGGCGAATGGCGAGCGAATATGTCAGGACCCATGGGCGCGTGGTCGGCGAGCTGATGACCCACGAGGTCGTGACCATCGGCGTCGACATGCCGCTCGGCGACATCGTCGCCCTGATGGAGCATCACCACGTCAAACGTCTGCCGGTAATCGACGACGGTAAGCTCGCCGGCATCGTCAGCCGCGCCGATCTGCTGGCCGCGCTCGGAAAAGCGCTCGACGCGCAGGCAGCCCCGGCGGCGAGCGACGAGGATATCCGGGCGCGAATTCTGGCCGAATTGGAAAAGGTCGAGTGGGCGCCGCGGGACGGGTTGACGATCGCGGTCGCCGACGGCATCGTCGAGCTGAGCGGAGTCGTCTTCGACGAGCACGAACGCGAGGCGCTGCGCGTCGCTGCCGAGAACATACCGGGGGTCAAGGGGATCTCGGATCGCCTGGTCTGGGTCGAGCCCGTTTCCGGGACCGCCATCGAGGCTACCCAAGAAACTTCACAGACGATCGCGCCGCGCACCCGCTGAACATCGAACTTTGGGGAAGCGGAAGGGCGAGGTGGCGATATACCGCATCGGCATCGATGTCGGCGGAACCTTTACCGATCTCGTCGCAGTCGACGATCTCGGCAGGGCGACCCTAGAGAAGGTTTCCTCGACTCCGGACGATCCCTCGATCGGCGTGCTCGACGGGCTGGAGCTGCTGGCGCAACAGCTCGGTTGCGGGCGTGCAGCGCTGCTGGCCGAGACCGAACGCATCATCCATGGCACCACGGTTGCAACCAACGCCCTGCTGGAGCGCAATGGCGCGCGCGTCGGTCTGCTGACGACCGAGGGCCATCGCGATGTGATCGAGATGCGCGAAGGGCTCAAGGACGACCGCTACAATCTGCGCCTGCCGCCGCCCGAGCAGCTGGTTCCGCGCCGGCTGCGGCTGGGGGTGCGCGAGCGGCTGCGCGGCGACGGCAGGGTCGAGACGCCACTCGATCCGGCTTCGCTCGACCAGGCGATCGCCGTGCTCAAGCGCGAACGGGTCGAGGCGGTGGCCGTGTGCTATCTGCACGCTTGGCGCGATCCGAGCCATGAACGCGCCACCCGCCAAGCCGTCGAGCGCGAGCTGCCCGGCGTTTATGTGTCGCTGTCCGCCGAGGTATTGCCGCAGATCAAGGAATTCGAGCGAGTCTCGACGACCGTGGTCAACGCCTATGTCGGGCCAGTTCTATCGCGGTATCTGGAGCGGCTCGAGCGGCGCCTCGCCGAGGCCGGGTATCGCGGGCCGACTTTGATCATTCAGTCGCATGGCGGTGTCGCACCGATCGACGAGGCGGGCCGGCTGGCGGCGGGCGCCGTACTCTCCGGGCCGGCGGGCGGTGTCGCCGGCAGCGTCCATGCGGCGCGGCTGGTCGGCGCCGCCAATCTGATCCCGTTCGACATGGGAGGGACCAGCACCGATATCTCCCTGATCGTCGCGGGGCGTCCGATCCTGTCGACCGGCCGCCGTGTCGCCGGCCAGGCGATCGCGCTGAACAGCCTGGACATCGCCAGCATCGGCGCCGGCGGCGGCTCGATCGCCCGGGTCGATAACGGCGGCATCCTGCATGTCGGCCCGCACAGCGCCGGCGCGGTTCCAGGCCCGGCCTGTTACCGCAACGGCGGCGCCGAGGCGACGGTCACCGACGCCAATCTGGTGCTGGGCTATCTCGACGAGGCGAGCTTTCTGGGCGGTCGGCGACGGCTCGACCGCGCCGCGGCTGAGGCCGCGGTGGACCGTATCGCCGCCGCACTCGGCACCGGCCGGCTCGCCGCGGCTCAGGGGATCCATCGCGTCGTCAACACGAATATGGCCGAGGGGGTGCGGCTGGTCTCGGTGCGCCGCGGCGTCGACCCCAGGCAATTCGCCCTGCTCGCCTTTGGCGGGGCCTCGGGGCTGCACGCGACCGATATCGCCCGCCAGCTCGACCTGACGCGGGTCATTGTGCCGAGGGTTGCGGCGGTGCTGTCGGCTTGGGGCATGCTCACCACCGATCTGCGCTTCGAGGTCGCGCGCACTCATATCGGCGATACCCGCGCGCTTGACGGGGCCGCGATCAAACGGCTCTTCGACGAGATGGAGGCCGAGGGGCTGACGCGGCTGCGCGCCTCGTTCGACGGGCCGGCGCGAGCCACGCGCTCGGTCGATATGCGCTACGGCGAGCAGGTATTCGAGATTGCCGTGCCGCTCGACGATGTCGACTGGACCATGCCCGATCCGCTGGCACAGATCGTCGAGCGGTTTCACCGCCGCCACGAAGAGCTTTACACCTATTCCTCACCCGACCAGGAGACGGTCCTCGTCAATGCCCGCGTCGCCGTCGCCGGCATCCTTTCGGCATTGCCGCAGGAGCCCGCTTTGCCCGAGGCGGCACCGACGAGGCCTCGCTGTCAGCGGCGGATCTGGCTCGACGAGTGGATCGCGGCGGCGGTCTGGGATTTCGACGCGCTTAGCCCCGGGGCAAGTCGTCGAAGGCCCCGCGATCATCGAATCCGCGATGACCACGGTGCTGTTGCGTCCCGGCGATCGCGCCACGATAACCCCGCTCGGTTGGATCGACATCGCCCTCTCGCCGCGCCACTGAGATCGATGAGGAGACTTGATCCGCCGTGGGAGCCAGTAGACGCTCGCAGCCGGATCGGCTATCTGCTGACCAGACGCTCCATTCACCACGGTGGACGATCGGGGCATGGCAATAGCCGCGATTCACACGCTGTCACGTTGAACAGGAGAAAAAGCGATGATCCATCTCTATTTCTGGCCGACAGGTAATGGCAAGAAGACCGTCATTCTGCTCGAGGAATTGGGAACCCCCTACACGATCAAGCCGATCAATATTGGTCGCGGGGACCAGCTCACCCCCGAGTTCCTGAAGATTTCTCCCAACGGCCGGATGCCGGCGATCGTCGACGACGAGCCGATGGGCGGCGGCGACCCGATTTCGATCTTCGAATCCGGGGCAATCATGACCTACATCGCCGAGAAAGAGGGACGGTTCCTGCCGTCGGATCCGCGCGGCAAATACGATGTTGCTCAGTGGGTCAGTTGGCAGCTCGGCAATCAGGGCCCCAAGCTCGGCGAGCAGGGCCATTTCCGGCGGGCGCTCGAGAGCGGCAACAACGGCGACCTTTCTTACGCCATTCGCCGCTTTGACAATGAGACGCATCGCATCTACGGGGTCATGAACCTCGGATCTGTTCAACAAGCAGTATCTTGCGGCCGGCGAATACACGATCGCCGATATGATCTGCTACCCGTGGGCGTCGAGCTGGGCGACCCGCAAGATCGACATCGACGAATTCCCAAACGTGAAGCGCTGGCTTGAAGAAATCGGCGAGCGGCCGGCCGTCAAGAAAGCGATGGCGATGGGGCCGGAGTTCCGCGAGGACCCGGCGTCGATCAGCCCGGAGGAGCAGCTCCGTCGCAGAAAACTGGTGGCGGACCAGCGGGCGCAACCGATCCCCGCGGAATGGATGCAAGCTGCGCAAGGGTAGTGTCTCGGTCCCCAGGGCTCAAAGGGGCGGGTGACGGCCGCTTAGACGCCGATCGCCCGCGCTCCGGCGGTTCTGTGACATCCGATCGGGGCCACGAGCCGGTCGTCCGGTTGCGGAGGAACGTTCACGGACGATTGTAGGGCGGAAATAATTCGTCGGGGTCGTTGACCCACACGAAGGGTATGCCGTGCTGATCGGCGCAGTCCACGACGTGCCGAAACTCTGTCTCGATCGTCGTGTCGAGCCTGCTTTGGTCGATGACCATTCCGGCTGACTCGCTCGAGGGAAAGCGCCAGCTTCCCACAATGCGATTTGGATCGGTCGGGCTTTGGTCGACTTTGAATTCGATGTACCGCGCGCCGCCGGCCTCTTCCTTGCCTTCGATGATCGCAACCACTGGCCACTCCTGGATACGAACGGCTGCAATCGAAGCGTGTCACTGCAACCTGGCTGATTTTTAGTTGCCGTACCGACCGGGGACAAGATCCCGCGAGCGTGCGTTTACCCCTCACCGAAGTGCGGCGTTCGAAGACGCCGCTTAGCCTTTGCCGCGCTTGTCCTTCCCACCAGATGGCTCCCGAGGGTAGGCTTGTGCCCGGCGACAAGGCCGACGGCTCGGGAGGGACGAGATGAAGCGAAGCACGGAGCGGATCCTTACAACCCATGTCGGCAGCCTGCCGCGGCCGCCGGATCTGCTCGAGATGATCCAGGCGAAAGAACGAGGCGGGCCGCTCGATGCCGAGGCCTATGCGAACCGGGTCGCGACCGCGGTCAAGGAGGTCGTGCGCAGGCAGGCCGACAGCGGCATCGACATCGTCGCCGATGGCGAGATGGGCCGGTTCGGGTTCATCCCCTACGTCAACGAGCGCCTCGCCGGGATCGAGCCGCGCAAGAACCCGGGCGGCGAGGGCACTTGGGCGCGCTCGCGCGAGTATCTGGCGTTTCCCGAATACTACAGCTGGGCCGCGCAGATGCCGGGGACGGCGGGGAGGGCGCCGCCAACGCGATGGGTGTGCACCGGCCCGATCGCCTACAAGGGGCACGATGCGCTAAAGCGCGACATCGACACCCTGAAGGCCGCGCTCGCCGGTATCGCCTACGAGGAAGCCTTCATGCCGGCGGTGTCGCCGGCCCAACTCGCCGGCTGGAACAGGAACGAATTCTACAAGACCGACGAGGAGTTCCGAGTGGCGGTGGCCGACGCGCTCAACGAGGAATACAAGGCGATCGTCGACGCCGGCCTCGTCTTGCAGATCGACGACCCGCAATTGGCGAGCCATTATACGACGCACCCCGAGCTCGACATCGCCGAATGCCGCCGCTGGGCGAATGCGACGGTCGAGTTGCTGAACCACGCGTTGCGCGGCATTCCGCCCGAGCGCGTGCGCTATCACACCTGCTATGGCATCAATATCGGCCCGCGCGTGCACGAGCTCGAACTGAAGCACATCGTCGACGTCATGCTGCGCATCAATGCCGGCGCCTATTCGTTCGAGGCCGCCAACCCGCGTCACGAGCACGAGTGGCGGGTCTGGGAAACGGTCAAATTGCCGGAGGGCAAAGTTTTGATCCCCGGCATCGTCACCCATTCCTCCAACCTCGTCGAACATCCGGAGGCGGTCGCCCAGCGGATCGCGCGGTTCGCCGGCGTCGTCGGCCGCGAAAACGTCATTGCCGGGGCCGATTGCGGCTTCGCCAGCTTTTCGACGTCCTGCGAGGTCCATCCGAGCGTCGTCTGGACCAAGCTGGCGGCATTGGCGGAAGGAGCGCGCCTGGCCACCAAGGAATTGTGGGGCAAGGCCTGACCAGCCGAGGTGGCGCCGTCCTTTGCGAACGGCTAATCCGCGATGCTGGAGAGCGGGCGGGCGACGCTTTCCAGGGGCCGGCGCTCGGCCTTGACGCCGATTGCGAATTCCGTCATCGCTGCCGCGATCATCAGGCCCGCGCCGAGGAGGTAGCCGGCGAAAACCGCGCTGCGCTCGCCGGTGCCGACCAAGATGCCGAACAGCCAGGGCGAGACCACGCCGCCGGTCGCGGTGCCGAGCGCGTAGAACAGAGCGATGGCGAGTGCCCTCGCTTCGAGCGGAAAGCTCTCGCTGACGGTCAGATAGGCGGAACTCGCGGCTGCCGAGGCGAAAAAGAAGATGACGGTCCAGCAGGCGGTAAGCTGCGCCGCGTCGAGCAGCCCTTCGCGGAACAGATAGCCGACGATCGCCAGCAATATCCCCGAGAGCGCATAGGTGGCGCCGATCATCGGCTTGCGGCCGAGCGTGTCGAACAGCGGGCCGAGCAGCAACGGCCCGAGAAAATTGCCGAGCGCGAAAGGCAGGATATACCAGCCGACCGAGGCCGACGGGACCGCGTAGAAGCGGGTCAGGACCAGAGCGTAGGAAAAGAAGATCGCGTTGTAAAAGAACGCCTGCGCCGCCATCAGCACCAGTCCCAATAGCGCGCGCTGCGGATAGTCGCGCAGGATCGCCAGCACCATGCGCGCGACCGGCGTGCGCGAGGACACCGCAAGACGAATCCGCGCGCCGGCCAGGGCGGCCCCGCCTCACCGGCCCCTACCCGGCGCTCGATCGCGCCGATCACCGCCTCGGCCTCGCCGAGCCGGTCGTGCAGCATCAGCCAGCGCGGACTTTCCGGGAGGTAGCTGCGCAACAGCAGGATGCCGAGACCGAGCACCGCGCCGATCCCGAACGCGGCGCGCCAGCCCATATCCGGCGGCAGCCGGCCGGGCTGCAGGAAGGCGACCGCGCCGGCCGCGCCGAGTGCGGCGCCCAGCCAGAAGCTGCCGTTGATCGCCAGATCGGTGCGCCCGCGAAACCGCGCCGGCACCAGTTCCTGGATCGCCGAGTTGATCGCCGCATACTCGCCGCCGATGCCGGCGCCGGTCACAAAGCGGAACAGCGCGAAGCTCGCGAAATCCCACGAGCCGGCGGTGGCGGCGGTCGCGGTCAAGTAGAGCCCCAAGGTGACAAAGAACAATTTGCGGCGGCCGAACCGGTCGGTCAGATAGCCGAACAGCAGCGCGCCCAACACCGCCCCGGCGAGATAGGCGCTGCCGACGGCGCCGACCTCGGCGGCCGAGAAACGCAGCACCGGGCTTTCCTGCAGGGCGCCGGCGATCGAGCCGGCCACCGTCACCTCGAGCCCGTCGAGGATCCAGGTGACGCCCAATGCCACGACGACCAGGGTATGAAACCGGGTCCACGGCAGACGGTCGAGCCGTGCGGGAATGTCGGTTTCGATGATCGATGCAGCGTTCGCCATAGAGGGATAACGCTCCGGGCGCGGAATTTGCCATGGTCGCGGCCGCCCGGCGCTGATCGGCTCGCCGGGCAAAGCCGTTCAGGGATGATCACATGAAATCGTATCTATCGTACCTATTGGCGGCGGCGCTGCTTTGCCTCTCTGCGGTTGCGGCGCGGGCGGAACAGGTCGGCAGCTTCAGCAACGACTGGACCGGCAACGGCATGGTTGTCGAGGCGTTCGCCGACCCGCAGATCGCCGGCGTCACCTGCCATGTCGTCCATTTCGACCGCAGCGTGCTCGACCGGCTGACCAAGGGGAACTGGTTCGAGAACCCGTCGAACAGCGCGATTTCCTGCACCCAGACCGGGCCGATTACGGTCGGCAAGATCGCCCTCGGCCCCAAGGGCGAGGAAATCTTCTCGCAGCGGATGAGCCTGTTCTTCAAGTCGATCGCGGTGCGCCGGATCTACGACCAGAAGAACGACACCTTGATCTATGTCGCCTACAGCCGGCAGATCAAGGACGCCAGCGCCAAGATGGGCCTGGCGACCGTCTCGCTCTACAACACCCATCCCAACTGGACCATCGCCAAGCCCTGACCCCCTCGCCGTCAATTCCCGTGAACCGGGAAAATAACCGCGAATCTCATCGATTCAGTCGTTCGGCGGCCGTTACACCACGGAAAATAAGGTGATTCGTCAATGGATTGCTGGCGAATTCCCGTAGCGACATAACCGGGAACTTTTTGCCCCCGAACCGGGAAAATATTCGGCGTAACCGGGAATAGACGGGAATTGAAGATCATGGTTGCATTTGTCGAGCAACGACCTTGTTTATGGTCTGTTCTCATCATATGGCTTGTGAGGGGCGCCTTGGAAAGAGGATCGACCAGCAGGTGTGGGCGATCCGCCTCCTTGGTTACTTGCCAGCTCCGGAGGCTTCCCCGTCCGCCCTCCAGACAAACAGCATGATCGCCGCGACGAAGCACAGGATCTTGGAAATGACGTTCAGCGCGAGCGGCAGCGGTTCGGCGGGAAAGGCGAACCCGAACGCAGCCCAGACCGCGAATACCGCAAACATCCCCGCCACCGCGTAACGGCGTACGCGGTCACCCGCATCGAAGGCAGCAACGTCAGCAGCGATATCGTTGACAACTCGACCAGGAACAACGGCAGGAAGAAAAGCTGCCGATACAGCATCGGATGGGTCGGGATCGGCGGATTAGTCCGCGCCATGACGATCAGATCGAAGGGAAACTCGAAGATCATCGGCGCGGCGGCGGTGCCGATGACGGCGCTGGCCAGCGCGACCTTCCAGCCCCAACGCCGCGTGAGGTAGAGAATCACGAAGAAGCTCACCGGCGCATCGACGAACGTGCCGACGCGCACCCGGGGTGCCACGAAGCCCGGATAGGCCTGCTTCACTTGCAGTCCATAGACGAACGTGGCGACGAGGACGGTGTAAACCGCCAGCAGCCAGATCGCGATCATGAACCCGGCGACGGCGCCTGCTGGCCGGGTGATCTCGAGCGGGGCGCGCAGCCATTTGCCGGCATAGGCAAATCCGCCGGCCACCACGAGCAGCACGATCGCCAGCAGGATCGCCTCGCCGCCGCCATAGGAAATCCACGAGGCGGGCATGTACGGAGGCGGCGGGGCTGTTTGGGTCTGCGCCAGCCGCAGCAGCGCGCTCGCGCACGCCGAGCCTTTAGATATCCCTGGCCCCATCGATCGAGATGCCTAATTCCAATGTTACCGAGTGCAAGCGGGACACTGGACTTTTGAAATAAAACTTGGTAGCGGTAATGGTGTTGGTGGGTTCCCAACGGTAACAAAAGCAAGATTTGCGAAAAGGCACTTTGCGGCGAGATTCCGCAAGCGTCGCGCCTACCAGTGGTACGAATTTGACAGTTAGTACCCGATCCCTTCTTGCGTCATTCCCGCGAAAGCGGGAACCCAGAGCTACCAAAACCCCGTTTGCCGCCCTGGACCCCCGCTTTCGCGGGGGCGACGAAGGCTGCGCATTGGGAACCATCTGTCTGGCTCACAGCACTAAAGACGCGCTAACACCGGGGCTTGTTCCCCGCGCTCTCCGCTTCATGCCCGATGGGCTCCATCTATGCTCTGGGCATACCAGCCAAACTGGTAGGCAACGTCAGAAGGTTTGGGTCAGCAGGAGAGGGGTGCTGACGCCCTGGTTGCGGTTTTCGTGATTGAAGACGGCGAAGCGGATGCGGTCCATCGAAGTGCGGTCGGAGAAGACCCCCATCGGCCGGGTTCGGCGGCGGACTTCGCGGAAGCGTCGCTCGATGGCGTTGGTGGTCTTGACCCGTTTGCGCTGGGCGCGGGATTTGTAGCACCAGCAGCTCGTCGAGATCATTGCGCAGGCAGGCGACTGCCTTGGGATAGTCCGGTTCCCAGCGGTCGGCAAAGCGGCGCGCGGCCGAGCGTGGCTGGGGCAAGGTTTTGGCATTCATCACAGCCTGCAGATCGGCCTTGACGGTGGGCTGGTCGGCACGGCGCACCTTGCCCAGGACATTGCGCATCTTGTGCGCCCAGCAGCGTTGCACGGGGATCGCGGGAAAGGCGGTCGGCAGTGCTGCCAGCAGCCCGCTGCCGCCATCGACGCAGATCATCTCGAGAGCCTCGCCGGCCAGCCCGCGGCGGATCAGGTCACCGAGGAAGTGCTCCCATTCGGCGGCGCTCTCGCTCCGCGCCAGGCGGAAATCGATGATCTCCTTCTTGCCGTCCCGACGCAGGCCAAGAGCGACCAGGACGGGCCGTCGGATCGCGCCGTGGGCCTTCAGCCCACGGGCTTGACCCGTGGGGCCGGTCTTGCGCGCCAGGACGACGCCATCGAGCATTAGCACCCGGCAGCGCTCCTTGAGCGCGCGGGTATGGAAGGCGGCAACCACCGCGTCGAGCCGCTTGGCCACCGTGCTCACTGTTGCCGGGCTGATCGGCCGTCCCAAGATAGGCAGCAGCGCCTCGCCCACCTTGCGCACCGAGAGGCCAAGGACAAAGCACGCCAGGATCATGCAGTCGAGTTGCTCGGCCCGCCGGGCATAGGCGCGCACCACCCCAATCGGCGCAAAGCGTCGGGTGCGCGGCACCGACAGGGCGATCTCGCCCAACTCGGTCAGCAGGTGCCGCCGATAAGAGCCATTGCGCCGGTCGGCTTGGTCAAACGCGGCCATCCGATCGAGGTGCTCGTCGATGGCATGGCCCATCTGACCGGCAAGGATCGCGGCGATCGCCGCGCGTCCCAGACCGCGATAGCCCTCGCCCCACTCCAGCCCTTGCGCTCGCATGCCCTTCACCAACTCGAAGGCCCTCGGTAAACTTGCGATCGTCACAGCCTGTGGCATTGGGGGTGCTCCTTTAGCGGATCTCAGCAACCCGCCGAGTACCCCCTCTCACAGCCCTGACACAAATCTCCGTACATCACCCCGGGCCGTAGCTCGCTTGACATTGCCAAACAGCGCTCTCTATGCTTGATCTTGTTGATGCGAGGCGTGGAAGCCGGTGAAAGCCCGGCGCGGTCGCGCCACTGTGATCGGTCCGTGTGCTGAGGCGCCGGGCCGAAAGTCAGACCCTCCTCGTCATCGGGCCGACCTCTAGCGGGACGCGAAATCCCAGGAGATCAAAATGACCATTACCACCTCCGCCCCAACCGAACGGCCAGTCGCGCTTCCGGTCCGGGAAGTTGTGCCCTGGGCAATTCTCGGCGGCCTGCTTCTGTTGCTGGCGGTCTATTTCGTCGGCGCCGAAGAAGGTGCGACCTCGATCGTCCCCGGAATGTATGTGCACGAGTTCGTGCATGATGGACGTCATCTGCTTGGTTTTCCTTGCCATTAGGCGAAAGTCTACGCCATGGCGGGGACTCTTCTGCTGCGTGGGATGCTGATCGGCATCGTCGCGGGATTACTGTGCTTCAGCTTTTTGAAGATCGTTGGCGAGCCGCAGGTCGACCGCGCCATTACGTTCGAAACCCAGCTTGACGCAGCCAAGGCTCAGGCCGCGGCGCAAGCGTTGATCGCCAAGGGCCTGCCCGCGCCGAAGGAAGAGCCGGAGCCCGAACTGGTCAGCCGCCGGGTCCAGGCAGGCATTGGCCTGTTCACCGGTGTGATGATTTACAACGTGGCCTTCGGTGGGCTGTTTGCCCTGGCGTTCGCGCTGGCCTATGGCCGCATGAGCGATCTTGGGCCACGGACTACGTCGGCCGTATTGGCTGTCGTCGGCCTTATCGCTGTCTATATTGTCCCAAACCTCAAATATCCGGCAAATCCGCCCTCGGTCGGCGACCCAGCGACGATCGGCATGCGCACCGCGCTGTATTTCAGCATGATCGCAATTTCGCTCGCCGCGATGATTGCGGCGGGGATGCTGCGCCTCCGGTTTCTCCCTCGCTACGGGGCGTGGAACGCGTTTCTGATCGCCGCGGGGGCGTATCTGATCGTCGTGATCGTCGTGGGTCTGACGTTACCGCCGATCAACGAGGTGCCCGCAGAATTCCCGGCGGTTGTGCTGTGGCGCTTCAGGATCTCGTCGTTGGGCGCGCAACTGATCATGTGGGCGACTATCGGTCTCGTCTTCGGCGCGCTGACCGAGCGGGCCGCGGCGGCGACCTCGACGAAGTTACGAGTCAAAGGAAGGGCTTATTGAGCCGCCAATTCTGCTAGCCAGAACCGCCTGCGGCAATGGCCGCCACACTCTCAGCCGGCGGACGACGCTCCTGGGTCTCAGCCGGTCACGGCGAAGGCGGATCGATTGTACGTCGGTTCGGTCAGCTCCTGGCGACGCTGACATTGATCATTGCATTCGCGGTGTTCGGCAGATCTGTTGCCGAGGCTGCGCAGATTTGGATCGGTCCGATCAACGATCCGTGCACACCGAATATGCTGCTCGGCAATTGGGCAGGGTTGCGTTCCGGCCTGGAGAAATACGGGGTTACCTTTGGGCTGCAGGAACAGGGCGAGGTCTGGGGCAGTGTGATGGGCGGCCTCAGGCGAGGCGCTACCTATAATGGCCTCACGACGGCGAGCCTGTGCGTCGACCTCGCCAAAAAGTTGCACTGGCAGGGCGCCCATTTCTTCGCTAGCGGATACCAGATCCATGGCATCGGCCCGACGCCGCAACTCGTCGGCGCGCTGCAATTGATCAGTGGTATCGAAGCCACGTCCCAGTACCAAGCTTTATGATTTGTGGTTCGAGGACCAGCAGCAGCTGTTTGGCGGCACATTCTCGCTCCGCTTCGGCCAGGAAGGCGCCAACGACGAATTCATGACGACCCAATATGGCGGGCTCTTTCTCAATTCGAGCTTTGGGTTTCCAGCAGTACCGGCGCTCGATTTGCCCTCGGGCGGGCCGAACTATCCGTTGGCCACGCCGTTTGTTCGCGGGGAGTTTCAACGGGGCGAGTTTACATTGCTGGGCGCAGTCTACAACGGCAACCCGGCGTCAACGGGCACCGGCGATCCGCAGCTGCGCGACTTTCACGGAACGGCCTTCCGCCTCGACGATCACACGCTCTCCTTTGCCGAGCTGCAATACTCGCCGAGCCTGGCTCCGTCGGCCACCTATAAGCTCGGGATGTGGATTGCGAGCGGGCCGTTCGCAGACCCGTTGACGGCCTCTGACGGCTTGTCCTTGGCGAATCCGGCAAGCAACGGCCAGCCGCTGCTGCACGCCACCGACCGGGCCGTCTATGCGGTCATTGACCAAATGGTTTGGCAAAAGCCGAACACCGCGTCGCAGGGCATCGCATTCTTCGTTCAGGTCATGCACGCCCCCGAGGATCGCAATCTGAGCGACCTGTTCATCGAGGGCGGGCTGAATTGGAAGGGGATCATTCCCGGCCGATCGCACGATGCCGCGGGACTGGCTGTAGCTCATGCCGGGATCGGCGCCGCCGCGATAAAGTTCAGTGAGGACCTGGTTTTCTATACCGGGCTGGGCACGCCCTATAGCCCCGGCGAGACGGTCGTCGAAGCGACCTATCGGGCGGTGCTGACGCCGTGGCTCAAGCTGCAGCCGGACCTGCAATATGTCGTTAACCCGGGCGCCGGGATCCCGACCGCACAGAGCAACGTGCCATTGAAGAACGCGTTGGTCCTCGGGGTCCGCGTCACCGTCGATTTTTGATTCGGGCGCGGAAAGCTTCACCTAACAGTAGACCAACCCCGCTCCACACGCTCCCTGCGCCCAGCAGCCACGACCGGTCGACCCGGCTGCGCAGCATCAGCCCCGCTACGGTCGCGGCCGGCGCCCACCCCGCCAACCATTATCGGCGGCATGAGCCAATGCCCGGCCCCGGCGATGATCCACCCCGATTGTCGACAGCACGATGCCGCCGCCGGCGACGAACAGGCTCGGTATCCCTGTTCCTCCCTGATCAGCTGTTCTCGTCGAAGGCCGCCTTGTCGAGAAAGGCGGCGAGCAACGCCCGGGCAGCGGCGCTTGGGGTTTGCGTGCCAGCGATCACTGCTTGTTCGACGGCGGCTAGACGGCGCGCCACGGCGGGCGTGGTGCGGAAGCGCTCGATGAGGCTGTCGTCGATTTCGGACCATAGCGCTGCTCTCGCCTGTTCGTGGCGCCGCCGCGACCAAATGCCCGCTGCTGCAAGAGCCGCGCGAAAACGCGCGACATCGTCCCAGGTTTCGGCGACGCCGATCCCTTCGAGTGCCGAAACTGAGCGCACCGGCGCCGCCCATTCGGGCAGTGCCGGCCGGATCAGCCGCAGCGCACTGGCATAATCGGCGGCCGTGCGCTGCGCCGCTTCGGCGAGGTCGCCGTCGGCCTTGTTGACGAGGACGAGATCGGCGAGCTCGACGACCCCGCGCTTGATCCCTTGCAATTCGTCCCCCGCCGCCGGCGGCAGGATCAGCACGAACATGTCGACAATCTCGGCGACCGCGGTCTCCGCCTGGCCGACTCCGACGGTCTCGACGATGACCGCATCGAACCCGGCCGCCTCGCACAACAAGATCGCCTCGCGGGTCCGCCGCGCGATGCCGCCCCGGCTGGCGCCAGCCGAAGACGGCCGGATGAAGGCCTCGGGCCTTCGCCCCAGCTCTGTCATGCGGGTCTTGTCGGCGAGGATCGCGCCGCCGCCGCGCTTCGACGCCGGGTCGACGGCGAGCACCGCGATGTGCCGGCCGCAGGCGATGCCGTCGAGGCCGAAGCGCTCGATAAAGGTCGATTTCCCCGCGCCCGGCGGACCCGATATGCCAATGCGAATACTGTCGCCGGTTTGCGCCAGGACGGTGTTAAGGAGTTCCTCGGCTTTGCTCCGATGGTCCGGCCGGGTCGATTCGACAAGGGTAATCGCCTGGGCGAGCGCGCGCCGATCGCCGTTGCGCAGAGCCGCGATCAGCGCCGCCGTCACTCCGCGGCCAGCGCCGCCTCGCGCCGCGCCGCCTCCTGCTGGCGCGCCCACATCGCCGCATAAGCGCCCTGATGCCGCAACAGCTCGCGGTGATCGCCACGCTCGACGATTCGCCCGCGGTCGAGCACCAGGATCTCGTCGGCGTCGACCACCGTCGACAGCCTGTGCGCGATGACGAGCGTTGTGCGTTCGGCCGACACCTCGGCGAGGCTCGCCTGGATCTCGCGCTCGGTCTTGGTGTCGAGGGCCGAGGTCGCCTCGTCGAACACCATGATCTTCGGCGCCTTCAAGATCACTCTTGCGATCGCCACCCGCTGTTTTTCGCCGCCCGACAGTTTGAGGCCGCGCTCGCCCACCATTGTCTGATAGCCGTCCGGCAACCCCGCGACGAAGTCATGGATGCGGGCGAGGCGGGCCGCCTCTTCGACTGCTTCGCGCGGCGCTCCCGGCCGGCCATAGGCGATGTTGTAGTAGATCGTGTCATTGAACAGCACCGTGTCCTGCGGCACCACGCCGATCGCCCGCCTGAGGCTGTCCTGGGTCACCTCCCGAATGTCTTGGCGATCGATCTCAATCGCGCCGGCATCGACGTCCCAAAAGCGAAACAGCAGACGCGCGATCGTCGATTTGCCGGCGCCGCTCGCGCCGACGATCGCAACCGTGGTGCCGGGAGGCACCCGGAAATCGACATCGGACAGGATCGGCCGCCGAAAATCATAGCGAAAATCGACATGGCGAAAGGCGAGGGAGCCCGCCCCGACCAGCAGCGCTGGCGCCCCTAGCTGATCCTCGATCTCCGGCCTGACCGCCATCAGCTCCGTCATCTGCTCGAGGTCGGTCAAAGACTGTTTGAGGTTGCGATAGACTACACCGAGAAAATTGAGCGGGGTGTAGAGCTGAATCAGATAGGCGTTGACCAAGACGAAATCGCCGACCGTCATTGCCTTCCCAGCCACGCCCTGCGCCGCGAGGACCATGACTTCGACGAGGCCGACGCCGATGATCATACCCTGGCCGATATTGAGCATCGATAGAGTGGACTCGCTCTTGACCGCGGCCTGCTCGTAAGCCTGCAGGGCGGCGTCATAGCGCTGGGCCTCATGCTCTTCATTGGCGAAATATTTGACGGTTTCAAAATTCAGCAGACTGTCGATCGCCTTGGTATTGGCCTCGCTGTTGCGCTCGTTCATGTCGCGGCGAAAGCGCACCCGCCAATCGGTCACCAAAAACGTAAAGCCGATATAGAGCAGGATCGTGGTCAAGGTGACGACGGCGAACTTCCAGTTGTAGAGCCGCCACAGGATCCCGGACACCAGCAGGATCTCGATAATTGTAGGGATGACGTTGAACAGCATAAAGGATAAGAGGAAATCGATGCCGGCCGTGCCGCGCTCGATCGCCCGCGCCAATCCGCCGGTACGACGCTCCAGATGAAAGCGCAGCGCCAGAGCGTGGACATGGCGAAACGCCGACAATGACAGCCGGCGCACGGCGCGCTGGGTGACCGGGGCGAAAACTGCGTTGCGTAGCTCGTTGAAACCTTGCGACATCACCCGCGCGAACCCGTAGGCGATGATCAGCGCCACCGGCACGGCGACAACAGCCTTGCTCGGCGCCAGGATGTCGACCGCGTGCTTATAGAGGAACGGAACGGTGATGTTGGCCAGCCGGCCGGCGACCAGAAAGGCAACCGCGAGCACGACCCGCACCCGGAACGCGGCTGATTCGCGCGGCCACAAATAGGGGGCGAGCGAGCGGAGCGCGCGCAATTCGTCCTTGAGCCGGCCCTTCTGGCGCGGCGGACCCAGCGTTACCGGCCGCCCGCTCCGGCTCATTCGGCGCGGCCCGCGGTGGCCCAGGCTCGGGAACGCCAGCGGCGCCGAAGCCCGCGAAACAGGTTGAACGCCAGCAAAAAGGCGACGGCGATCAGCCCCGCTCCCCACTCGAACGGGCTGTTGCGACCGAGATCGGAAAACAGGATCCCGGCCAAGGCCGGTCCGACGACGCGGGCGAGGCTGCCGACCGATTGCGAGACGCCCAGCACCTCGCCCTGCTCCGCGCGCCCGGCGCGGCGCGAGATCAGGCTGTTCAGCGAAGGCTGCGTCAGACCCATGCCAAGCGCCAACCCACTGACGCCTAGACCAAGCAGCGGCAGGTCGCGAGCAAACGGCAGCACCAAAAGCCCGACGCAGATCAGCACCAGGCCGCACAAAAGCAGGCGCTCTTCGCCAAAGCGCTGGGCCAAGCGGCCGATCAGCCCGCCCTGCAGGATCGCCGACAGCACGCCGACATAAGCAAAGACATAGCCGACCTGCTCCGGACCCCAGCGAAATTGCCGCAACGCCCACAGGGCAAAGGTGCTTTCCATTCCGGCAAAGGCGAGGATCACCAGAAAGAAGATCAGGATCAGCCGGGACAGGATCGGGCGGCGCAAGGTCCCCAGGATCGCGCCGATCCGCCCGCGACGCTGAGCCTGGCCGCGCTGCGCCGGCGTCAAGCTCTCAGGGAGCAGAAACAGGACGCCGCTCAGTGCGGCCAGCGACAGCCCGGCCGCGAGCCATGCCGGCTTTGCGAGATCGGCGGTCGCCGGATCGTTGCCGGCAAGAAACCCGCCGAGCGCCGGCCCGAAGATGAAGCCCAGGCCAAACGCGGCGCCGATCAGCCCCATGCCCTTTGCCCGGTTCTCGGGCGTGGTGATGTCGGCGATATAGGCCTGTGCGGCGGCAATATTGCCGGCACAGGCGCCGGCGAGCGCCCTTGCGGCAAACAGCATCCACACCGCGGTGGCGCTGCCGAGCCAAAAATAGGCGAGCGCCGATGCGGCCATGCTCGTCATCAGCACCGGCCGGCGTCCGATCCGGTCGCTCAGCGCCCCCCACAACGGCGCGGCAAACAGCTGAAACAGCGAATAGGTCGCCAGCAGCAAGGTCACCTGCTCCGGCGATGCCCCGAACCGCACCGCGTAGAACGGCAGTAACGGGATGACAAGGCCGAACCCGACGAGGTCGACAAAGACGATGAGGAACAGGGTCGGCATGACGCCGGCCTGATATCGCGCACCGGCCGCCGCAGGGCAAGGGGCTCGTCGCCGCAGGCCGGATAACGCACCACCACTCGGGCGCGCTCAAACGGTGCAGTTCTGAGCGTCGTGTCCCGGCCTTCTGTCGGGAATTTCGCGTCTAGGGCAGAAGCCGTCCTCGCAGACGGTGTCGCCTCAAGGGTTTCTGCGCAGCCGTGCCGGATCGAGAGCGGGAATGCGGCCGGGGTTAAAGGGCGAAAGGTCGAGGGTGTGCGCCGCCCCATCGACGATCAGCTCGGCCATGGCTTCGCCCGTCGCCGGCGCGTTGAGAATGCCCCAAACGCTATGACCTGTGGCCACATAAGCGCCCTCGACACCGGGCACTCGGCCGATCAGCGGCAAACCGTCCCGCGTGATCGGACGATAGCACGCCTGCCGCGCCAGGACCTTCGCCGAGGCGAGCGCAGGCGAGAGTCATGGCACATCCCGAGCAGGCGCTCGATCGCTCCCGGATCCGGGGCAACGTCGGCGGGATCGATCGGCAACGGGCTGTCGCTGGAGATCGCGCAAACATAGGTGGTGCCATCCGTGCGAGGAAACACTTCAGGCGCTTGCACCGCGCCGGTCGCCTCCCGGTATTCGACAAACAGGGCATCAGCCGACAGCCTCGCCCCGGTGTCGAAGACGAGACTGTGCCCTTTTAGTCCAAACACTGCGGGCAACGGCAACCATTCCGCCGCAAGTATGACCAAGGGCCCATGGCGATGACGACGGCATCGCCGTCGATCTTCTCGCCATCGACCAACACGCCCTCCACCCTGCCCGTATTTCCTGCTGCGCCACGCCGGTAACGCGGCCCATCCGCAATTCTGCGCCCCGCGCCTGTGCGGCCTCCATCATGGCCCGGGTAAACTTTCCCGGATGAACCTGGGCGGTCGTGTTGGTCGAGCCCAGACGTTGATGCACCGTCACGACGGCCGAGAGCCACTCGATGCCGTGGTCGTTGCCACGATGGCGAAAGCCTTTTTGATGGCCCGCGGAGCCGCCATGGGTGGTGAGGCGGCGATAGCCCCAATCGCTGCTCATCTCCTCGGCAAGCCGAGCATGTAACGCAAAACTCCGCCGCGCGAGGGGTTCGAGCGGGGTTCCGTCGCACCAGTCGAGGGCAAGAAATCCGCCCGACTTCCCGGAAGCCGCACATGCTAAACCCGTCCTCTCGATGACGGTCGCCTTGACCCCGCGGCAGCTCAGGAAATAAGCGATCGAGGCGCCGATCACGCCGCCCCCGCAAATCAGCACCCGCATCGTCTCGCCTATTGTTTGTTCATCGCATGATGCGCCATGCTCATGCGCCACAGTGAGATGATTTCGGACACCTGTCGGTGAGAGAACGATGCAATCGACCCGCCTGATCGTGAATGGAAGCGCCGTGAGCGTAACCGCTGATGGGGATACGCCGCTGCTCGATGTTCTTCGCAATCATCTCGGCCTGACCGGGACAAAGTTCGGCTGCGGTCAGGAGCAATGCGGCTGCTGTATGGTCCTGGTCGACGGCAGGCCCGAGAAATCCTGCGGAAAGGCGCTGTCGACGGTCGCTGGCCGGGAGATCGTGACGATAGAAGGATTGGGCACGCGGGATCGGCCGCACCCGCTCCAAGCAGCCTTTCTCGACGAGCAGGCCGGCCAATGCGGCTACTGTCTCGCCGGCATTTTGATCTCCGCCAAGGCGCTGCTCGACCGGAACCCGTCCCCGTCGCGGTCGGAGATCGCCGAGGCGCTGGACGACAACATCTGCCGGTGCGGGAGCCATAACCGCATTCTGCGTGCCGTCGAGCGCGCTGCCGCACTGATGCGCGAAGGAGCTTCCCGATGAGTGCCGCCGCTCCATCGACACTGCCTCCGTTGCTGGCTGCCAACCCGCGCCTCGATCAGTGGGTCGGGTTCTCCGAGCCCGATCGGGTCACGGTCTCGACCGGTCGGGTCGAGATCGGCCAGGGCGTGCTGACTGCGATGCGACAGATTGCTGCCGAGGAACTCGATATCGCATCCGACCGCATCCTGCTGCAGACCGGCGACACCGATCTGACCCCCAACGAGGGCTACACCGCGGGCAGCCAATCGATCCAATTCGGCGGTGTTGCCTTGCGCATGGCCTGCGCAGAGGTGCGCTCCTTGTTCCTCGACCATGCCGCGGCGAGCTTCGGCTATTCCCGCCCGGACCTGGCGATACGCGATGGAATCATAACCCACCGCGGCGAGGCTACCGGCCACGATTATTGGTCGCTGGCCGCCGCCGTCGATCTCGGCCGTCACGCCCTTGGGCGGTCGCCAACCAAGGATGTTCAGGACTACCGCGTCGTCGGGCAGAACGCGCCACGCGTCGACCTCGCCGCGAAAGTATTTGGCGATGCTGCCTTCGTCCACGACATGGCGCTCGACGGCATGGTGCATGCCCGCGTCGTGCGCCAGCCGCGCCGCGACGCAACGATCAAGTCTATCGACGAGGCCGCCCTCCATCGCGCCGCAAAAAGCCCCATCGAGATCATCCGCGACGGCAACTTCCTGGCCATTGTCGGGACGGACGAGACGGCTGTCGAAGCGGTCGCCGCGGCGGCGCCAAACCACGTCGCCTGGGACGGTGTCGACGCGATCAATCCCTTCCAGGAAGAAGCGCGGTGGCTGTTGCAGCAGCCCTCGATCGATCGAACCCTCGGCGCCCCTCCACCATCAGATCCAGTGCCTGGTATGAGGAGGTACGAGGCGACCTATACGAGAATGCACATCGCCCATGCCTCTGTCGCACCATCCTGCGCGCTAGCCGTCTACCGCGATGGGCGGCTGCAGGTGTGGACGCATTCGCAAGGAGTTTATCCGTTGCGGGATGCGCTGGCCCGGACCCTGAAGCTCGATCCCGCGGCGATTTCGGTCAAACACGTGCAGGGACCGGGCTGCTATGGCCATAACGGTGCCGACGACGCGGCGGCCGATGCGGCGGTCATCGCGTCTCGCATGCCGGGGAAGCCGGTCAGGGTGCGGTGGCGGCGCGAGGAGGAATTCGGCTTCGAGCCGGTCAGTCCGGCGATGGTGGTAACGGCGCATGCCGTGCTCGATGAATCGGCGCGCCCGGCCGATTGGACCACCGAGATCTGGAGCGGCCGGCACGGTAGTCGTCCCGGCAGCGGTGGCAACCTGCTCGCGGCCGAAGCATTGCCAAATCCTCCGCCCTCGCCGCCGGCGACGGAGTCGTCGAGCCCTCCTGGCGCCGGCACCCGCAACGGCGAGCCGCTCTACGATTTTCCGGCGAAGCGCATTGTCCATCACCTGATCGCCGAAACGCCGGTGCGGACGTCATCCTTGCGCGGGCTCGGTGCGACGCTAAACGTATTCGCGATCGAGTCGTTTATGGACGAGCTGGCCGAGCGGGCCGGTAAGGACCCGCTGGCCTATCGGCTATCGGTGCTTTCCGACGCGCGTGCGCGTGCGGTCGTGGAGCGCGCCGCTCGCATGTCCGCCTGGGATTCAGGAATGCCGCCCGGTACGGGACGCGGTCGCGGGATCGGCTTCGCCCGTTACAAGAACATGGCCGCTTATGCCGCCGTTGTCGCTGAAGTCGAGGTCGACGAAAATGTCCGCCTGCTGCGCGTGTGGTGCGCCGCGGATGCCGGTCTCGTCATCAACCCGGATGGCGCCGTAAATCAGCTCGAAGGCGGCATGATCCAGGCTGCGAGTTGGGCTCTTAAGGAAGGGGTGCGCCTCGACAGCAGCGGTATAAGCTCGCGCGACTGGGAGAGCTACCCGGTGCTGCGCTTCAGCGAGGTCCCCGAGGTAACGGTCGAACTCGTCGACCCCGCCGCGGATCGACCGCCTCTCGGTGTGGGCGAGGCCTCGGGCGGCCCGACCGTCGCCGCAATCGGCAACGCCCTTGCGCACGCGCTAGGCGCCCGGCTTCGCGACCTCCCGCTGACCCGCGATCGCGTGATGGCGGCCTTGCTGAAGGCATAATGTCACAGACGTGATATCGTCATCGAGAGAAGGACGGAGAATGGCCAACGACGTAGTCGGCGCGGATGGTGAGGCTTTCGCCGGTTGTCGAGATCGCTTCGGGCAGACTGCGCGGCGCACATGCCGCCAGGGTTTACGCGTTCAAGGGCGTGCCCTACGGCGCGTCGACTTCAGGGAGCAACCGGTTCCTGCCGCCGCAGCCGCCGCTTCCCTGGTCGGGTGTGCGGGAAGCGCTCGACTATGCCGGGCATGCGCCACAATCGCCGAACCGACCCAAGCGCCGGCCGGAACTCGAAACACATCCTCGGCCCGGCAGACCTGACGCCGGAGGGCGAAGATTGCCTGACCTTGAATGTGTGGACGCCCGGCCTTGGTGATCGAGCCAAACGGCCGGTCATGGTGTGGCTGCATGGCGGCGGCTTTGCCTATGGCTCCGGGAACCGCGCCGTCACCGACGGAGCCAACCTGGCGCGGTGCGGCGATGTCGTTGTAGTCAGCGTCAACCATCGACTTAACATCCTAGGCTTTCTGCATTTGGCCGATATCGGTGGTCCGGGTTGGGCGCATTCGGGCAATGCCGGGGTGCTCGACCTCCTCGCCGGGCTGCTTTGGGTCCGCGAGAACATCGAGCATTTTGGCGGCGACCCAGGCAATGTGACGATCTTTGGCGAGTCGGGCGGAGGCGGCAAGGTCAGCGTTCTGCTCGCGATGCCCGCGGCGCAGGGTTTGTTTCATCGTGCGATCATCCAGAGCGGCGCCGCAATCCGCGTGTCGACGCGCGAGCGAGCCAACGCCCTTGCCGAAGCGGTGCTGAAAGAAGTCGGGCTTAGTCACGGCGATTGCGAGCGGCTGCAATCCCTGCCAGTCGAGCGGCTGATGGCTGCGATGGCGCCCGCCTCGCGTGCAGTTGGGCGCACCGATTGGCCGCTGCTCGACCGTTATGATTTCGGCCCAGTGGTCGACGGCAACGATCTGCCGCAGCATCCGTGCGAGCCGGGCGCGCCGGCCATCGCTGACGACGTTCCGCTGATGATCGGCGGCACCCGGGAGGAGAGCGCCTTCTTTCTCGCCAACGACGATGCGGTGTGGAACGGCGCCCTTAGCGAGGAGGCATTGCGCCAGCGTGTGGCGGCGGTGGCGGGCGCCCAGACCGACGATCTGGTCGCCGCCTATCGCGCAGCCATGCCGCAAGCCAGCCCTGGGGACCGGCTGATCGCGACCTTGACCGGCTCGAATTTCTGGATCCGATCGGTCTTGTTGGCGGAGCGCTACGCGGCGCGGCGTCGAGCCCCGGTCTATATGTACTCGCTCGACTGGCAGAGCCCGGCCCAAGGTGGTCGCCTGAAGGCGCATCACGCGATGGATCTGCCCTTTGTCTTCGACAATGCCGATGTGCCGGATACGACCGCCGATGCCCCGGGGGCGCATGAACTGGCCGCACGTATTTCCGCGACCTGGATCGCCTTTGCCCGGAACGGAAGGCCGGACAATCCGGCAATCCCGGACTGGCCGCCCTACACGAGCGAGCACCGGGCAACGATGATTCTCGATACCGCGTGCGGCATCGCCTACGATCCGGACCACGAGATGCGGCTACTGTGGAGCCGTGTTGTTGCAAGCGGCAGCTGAGGGCTCGGACGCGGGAGAGCCGTGATCCGAGACGTCCGAAAAACTGAAGAGGGAGCGATCCGATGGCAACCAACGGCAAGAATGACAAAAAATCTTATATCTACCTGGGTTTGGCCGGGGAGACTGGGCGCGGCCGGGTGGTGCACTCCGGTCTGTTTCGCATGGCCGACGGCAGCGACGAATGGGAGGCGCTGCACCGAGGCCTGCCGGAGGCGCCGGCTGTGCGCGCCCTGGCTGTGCACCCGCTGAACCCCGAGATCGTCTATGCCGGCACCCAATCCGGGCCTTATCGCAGCGCTGATCGCGGCAAGCATTGGGAAAAGGTCGACCTGCCCGACCACGGGCTGCCGGTCTGGTCGATCCTGTTCCACCCTCACGATCCCGACGTGATCCTGGTCGGTTACGAGAACTGCGAGATCTACCGCAGTGACGATACCGGCGAGCATTGGACGCGGCTTCCTGTAAGTGTGCATTTTCCCGAAATCACGACGGCCCCGGGCGCCAATCCTGCGAAGCGGGTACTGCGGCTCGACGCCAGTGCCGGCGAGCCGGATTTGATCTACGCCGCGATCGAGGTTGGCGGCACCCTCCGCTCCACCGATGGCGGCGAGCATTGGGAGAATCTGAGCCACGGCCAGTACGTGAACGACGACGCCGTCGATATGCATGCCGTATTGGCCAGCCGCTGGCGGCCCGGCAACGTCTTCGGCATCGGGCGGGCCGGCATGTTTCACAGCGCCGACGCTGGCGACCATTGGCGTCATGTGCCATTGGACCCGCTCAATGCCAAAGGCCAGATCTATTGCCGCGACATCCGAGAGGTGCCGGGCAATCCGCGCAAACTGTGGGTCGCAGCGGGCGGCAGCTTTCAGAGCGAGGTCGGCGTATTGCTGCACAGCCCCGACGGCGGGGACAGCTGGGCCCGGGTCGAGATGGGTTTGCAACCGGCGCACACGATGTTCGCCCTGGCCTTTGACGAGCGCCAGCCGTCGCGGATGTCTTGCGCCACCAATGGCGGCGAGGTCTTCAACAGCGTGGACGGCGGCGAGAGCTGGACCACGCTCCCGTCACCACCGGAGGGCACACAGATCTACGCCTTAGCGCGAGGCTGAGCGCAGCGAGGGGGTCGGTCGGGGTCCCGGCGCGTGGGACCTCCGGCCGACCGACGAGGGCGATGCAGCTGATTTGTCGGAGGGTGCGGCGGCCGAGGGCAGTCCAGCCGCAAGGCCTATTGCCGACCGCGGTGACGGCGATCTTATTCTTCAGCCTGCCAGATTGAAAATCAGATGACGCCCTCCTCGGCGAGGCGTTCGACTTCGCTTGGGCTTCGGCCGAGCAGCTCGGTTAGTACCCACATGTTGTCTTCGCCATAGCATGGCGCGCCGCGGTTGATTGGCCCGCCGATATAGGCCGGCGTCTTCGAAAGCTTCATCGGGATCTCGTAGATCGGCCAGGTGCCGATCTTGGTGCCGGTGACCTCGGTTAGCCAATTGAGGTGGCGGAGCTGCGGGTCGGTGTCGATGCGGTCCTCGGCGTTCTGGCAGACCCCGGCGGGCACCCCGGCCTTTTGCAATTTCATCATGCAGTCGAAGCGGTCCTGGGTTTGGGTCCAGGATTCGACTGCGGCGTCGAGCGCATCCTGATGCTGCAGCCGGGTTTCGAGCGTGGCGAAGCGGCGGTCGTCGAGCCAGTCGGCGCGCTCGGCGACGCGTGCCAACGCCTGCCACTCGGCGTCGGTGAAGCAGGCGATCGCGATCCAGCGGTCCTTGCCGGCGCAACGATAGGCGCCATGCGGCGCCGCCGCCTTGTAAGGCGAACGGTTGCCGTAGCGGCGGAACACGCGCTCGTTGGCCGCCCAGTCGAGGATTGTCGCGCCGGTCAGGAATATGCCGCTCTCGCATTGCGAGGCGTCGATCCATTGCCCCTCGCCGGTGCGCTCGCGATGGTAGATCGCGCCGAGCAGCGCCAGCGCATAACCGTAGGCACCCATCCAGTCGAGAAAGGAATAGCCCCAGCTTACTGGCATCGCCGGTTCGGGCAGACCCGACATCTCGGCCTGACCGCCAAAAGCTGCCGCCACCGGCCCGACCGTGCGCATACGGCCATAGGTGCCGTGCGCCCCCATCCCGGATTGCTGGATGTAGATGATGTCCGGGCGTATCGACTTCATCACGTCGTAGCCGAGGCCCAGGCGCTGCAAAACACCCGGCGAGAACCCCTCGGCCACCACGTCGCAGATGCGGATCATGTCCTTGGCGATCTGCAAGCCTTTCGGGTGGCGGATGTTGAGCGAGATGCCGCGCTTGCCCGAATTCTTGTTGAGGAAATTGCCGCCCATGTCCGGGTCCTTGACCCCGGGTAGCGGCCACGTCGCGGCGTCGCGCGCGGCGCGCCCGCCGACCGGCGCCATCCCCGCCAGGCGCGTGTCGGGATTGTCCTTCCACTCGACCTTGTAGCTCTCCGCGCCCATCGCGGCGAGAAACCGCGTGCCGCCGGCCGAGGCGAGAAACCACGCGAAATCGAAGATCTTGATGCCCTGCAGCGGGAACGGCTTGTTGTGCAGCGCCGAGAGGCGCGGGTTCTCGACCTTGCGTGGGCTTGCTGGCACGCTTGGCCGGCGCGCGGCCTCGCCGAGTACCGCCTTAGTGTCTTCGCCGAGCAGCGGCGCGCGGCGGCCGACCTGCCAGCTCGTCTTGTTGGTGAGCCATTTGCTGGTCGGATAGCGGAACGAACGACCGAGCTCGGGATGCTCGATATCGGCGAAGGTCTTGCGGGTCAGCCAATGTCCGTCGAGCGCGTTCTCGTGCGGTTTTCTCAGCGGCGCCCACAGCAGTCCGGCATTCTGCGCCTCGAGCCACGGCATGTCCTTGTAGGCCCAGGCGCGAACAAAGCGTTGCACGACGTCGAGCATGTGCGAGCGCGCTTCGTCGGCGCCGGCGGTGCCGGGCACCTGGCGTCCCCGCAAATCGGTGTCGGGCGGTGGCGGCTGCAAATCCGCCTGCGCATTATATTTGCTCAGCAGCGGCACGAGGTTTTTGAGGTCGCGCGCGCCCATCCCGTGGGTGATGAACCAGCGCCCGTCCTTGGTGTGACAAATGCTCGGGCTGTGGTTCGGACCCTCGGATGCATGACGGCAGGTCAGCCGCCATAGCGGCACCCGCCGCATGACCCAGTACATCAGGTCCTGCTCGGGGTTCTTCGACACCGCCTCGTGCACGGCGACCGAGACGTCTTGTCCTTCGCCGCTGCGCTCGCGATGGATCAGCGCGGCGATAATCCCGGTCGCCAATTGCTCGCCCGCGATGTGATAGGCATGCCAGATCTGCGGCGCGATCGGCGGCGTGTCGTATTCGAGGTTGGGGTCGGGGTCATAGCCGCAATTCATCATCACCCCGCCGAGGGCGAGATGGATCAGGTCCGAACTCTTGAAGTCCCGCCACGGCCCGTCATCGCCAAACGGCGTCATCCGCGCTGTCACCAGCGTCGGGAACCTGGCGTTGAGCGTAGCGCGGTCGAGTCCCAGCGCTTCGTTGAGCGCGCCACAGCTCGCATCGAGCAGGATGTCGGCGCCCTCCAGCAGGCGTATCAGGTGCTCACGCCCGGCCGGCGTCTGCAGATCCAGCACCACTGACTTCTTGTTGCGGTTGTAGTTCCAGAAAAACAGCGAACGTTCCAGACCGGGCTGGTCTTCGAGGAATGGGCCGATCCGCCGCGTCGCATTGCCTTCCGGCGGTTCGATCTTGACCACCTCGGCGCCGAGCCCGGCCAGCAGCAGCCCGGTATATTCGGCGCGTTCATCGGCGATCTCGATCACCCGCACGCCGGCCAGCATGCCCGGACCGGCATTGCCCATCATCTCGCCCGGTCCGGGCGCGATCGCGCCGACCTCCGCCTCCGCCATCGCGCTTCTTCCTTTCAGCGGTTTGCCGGGGCTGGCCCCCGCGCCTCTTTTGGAGCAATGGGACCGCCGAAGATGGCGAGTCAGCCGACGGCTCTTAAGCTAGATTGTGGTTGACGCAGCGACGTTGTCAACTTGACGGCTGCTCGTCCGGCGCGCAGTGCGTCAGGAAGTCCCGGCCGGAGCCTGCAGATGTCAATCGCAGCGCCGTTGCTGAACTCGCCGGCCCTAAGCCCTTACCGTCGAGAATGGAGAAAGGCGCTCGGATTGGCGGCGCAGGGGGACGGTGCGCCTCTGGGGGGTGGTGGTCGGCCACTACCACGCAAACGGTTGCGCCTTTCGATGCGAACGGGCTAAGACCGCAGCCGAGACGTCAGCGAGGGAGAAACGGCGTGGCCCGCGGAGCAGACCAGCACAGAAACCCGAAATCAAATATCGAGATCGCGCAGGAAGCGGTGATGCTGCCGATCAGCGAGATCGCCGGCGAAAAGCTCGCCATCCCGGATGCGGCGGTATCACCCTACGGCAAATACAAGGCGAAGATATCGCTCGACTACATCAGCGCGCTGCCCGAGCGGCCGAACCGCAAGCTGATCCTGGTGACTGCGATCACCCCGACGCCGGCCGGCGAGGGAAAGACGACAACCACGGTCGGGTTGGGCGATGCGCTCAACCTGATCGGCAAAAAGGCGATGCTGTGCCTGCGCGAGGCGAGCCTCGGGCCGTGTTTTGGCGTAAAGGGCGGGGCGGCCGGTGGCGGCTATGCTCAGGTGGTGCCGATGGAGGACATCAACCTGCACTTCACCGGCGATCTGCACGCGATTGGCGCTGCTAACAACCTGCTCGCGGCGATGGTCGACAACCACGTCTATTATGGCCTCGACCCGCGTCTCGACCCGCGCCGGGTTAGCTGGCGGCGCGCGATCGACATGAACGACCGCTCATTGCGCTCGATCGTCTCCTCGCTCGGCGGCGTCGCCAACGGGTTCCCCCGCGAAGACGGGTTCGACATCACCGCCGCCTCGCAGGTCATGGCGACGTTCTGCCTGGCTACCAGTCTGCAGGATTTGCAGCGGCGGCTCGGAAATATCCACGTCGGCCAGACGCGGGAGCGCAAGCCGGTGACCGCCGCCGACGTCAAAGCGGCAGGATCGATGACCGCGCTGCTGAAGGACGCGCTCGCACCCAATCTCGTGCAGACGATCGAACACAATCCAGTCTTTATTCACGGCGGCCCGTTCGCCAATATCGCGCATGGCTGCAATTCTGTGATTGCGACGACTTCGGCGCTCAAGCTTGCCGATTACGTCGTGACCGAGGCCGGGTTTGGCGCCGATCTCGGCGCCGAGAAGTTCTTCGATATCAAATGTCGCAAGGCCGGGATCTCGCCCGACGCCGTCGTCGTGGTCGCGACGGTGCGCGCCTTAAAGATGCATGGCGGCATCGCCCGCGACGGGCTGCGTGAAGAGAATGTCGCCGCCCTTGAAAAGGGCTTTGCCAACCTCTCCCGCCATCTCGCCAATATCCGTCAGTTCGGGGTGCCGGCCGTCGTGTCGGTCAACCGGTTCAGCGCCGATACCGCGCGAGAGCACGGGCGGCTGCAGGAATTGTGCGCGGCCGAAGGCGTCAAATGCGTCATCGCCGACCACTGGGCGCAGGGCGGCGCCGGGGCGGCCGAGCTGGCCCGCATTGTTGTCGATCTCGCCGAGAGCGGGCAGGCCGATTTCCGCACGCTTTATCCGGACGCAATGCCGTTGGTGGAAAAGCTGCGCACAATCGCCCAGCGCATCTACGGTGCGGCCGACATCGAGCTCAGCGCCGCCGCGCGCGACCAATTTGCCCAGATCGAAGATCAGGGCTACGGCCACTTCCCGGTTTGCGTCGCCAAGACCCAATTCAGTTTTACGACCGACCCCAACCTCAAGGGCGCGCCGAGCGAACATGTGATCAGCGTGCGCGAGGTGCGGCTATCGGCCGGCGCGGAGTTCGTCGTCCCGATTTGCGGTGAGATGATGACATTGCCCGGGTTGCCGCGCGTGCCCGCGGCGAACACCATCGAGGTCGACGCCGAGGGGCGCATCACCGGCCTGTTCTGAGCCGGCCGGTTCCGAGGTGGATCCCGCCGAGGTCAAAGCGTGGCGCCGATCGGAGCGGCAGCGCCTGTTGGCCCTGCGCACCGGTGTCGCGCCGGTGCTGCGCCGGGAGTGGAGCCGCGAGATCGAGGGTCGGCTGTGGACGGTGCTGGCCGAGCGGCCGGGGATCACGCTCGGGGTCTATTGGCCGTTTCAGGCCGAGTTCGACCCCCGCCCGCTGGTCGACCGGCTGATCGCCGCAGGTTCGGCAGTGGCCTTGCCCGCGGTAGTCGATAAAAAGGGGCCGCTCGAATACCGGAGCTGGCGGCCGGGCGACCCGCTCATAGACGGGGTGTGGGACATCCCGATCCCGGAACGGCGCGACATCGTGGTGCCGCAAGCGGTGCTGGCGCCGCTCGTCGGCTTCGACCGGGACTGCTATCGCCTCGGTTATGGCGGCGGCTATTTCGACCGCACCCTGGCAGCACTCGCACCGCGGCCGTTGGCGATCGGAGTCGGCTTCAAGTTGTCGCAGCTCGATACGATCCACCCGCAGCCGCACGACATTGCGATGGACTTTATTGTCACCGAGGCTTGTCAGCGCCGACGCCTCCGCTGCGCGACCCGTCAGGCAGAGTAACCGCTCGCCGCCGAGGGGTCGCGGGATCCAGCGCGGAAAAGCCCCGGCTCGAAGGCCGGGGTCCTAGTCAATTTTGTGTCAGGCCACGGACAGTTCGGCGACAAGCTGCTTGCCGCGTGTCTCGGGCCCGGCGAACACCGCGGCGGCGACGCTGAGGGCGGCGAAGGCCGTGCCAATGAACATCGGGATCGCAAATCCGGAATGCCAGTTGAGCGCGAAATAGGTGATGATCGGTAAGGTCAAGCCGCCGAAGATAGCACCCTGGTGGTAGACGAAGCCGGCCGCCGTCGCGCGCACCTCGGTCGGAAACCGTTCGGCGAGATAGGCTGGGTAGAGCGTGTGCATGCCGCCGCCGCCAAACAGGCCCTGCACCGTGAAAAATACCACGATCATCGCGTAATTATGGTTCATCAGATAAAACGGCGCGACTGGGATCGTCAGCAGAGCCGGGATGATGATCGCCCAGCGACGGCCGAAACGGTCGGCCAGCCAGCCATAGGCACAACCGGATAAGAAAAACACGATGCTCTGCAGCATGATCGGCAAGGCGACGAGCCCCGGGCTCAGATGCAGATCCTTTTGCAGGTAGGTCGGGAACAGCCCGCCGACCGAGTAGCCGACGACAAAGGCGCTCGCCATCCACCAGCACGCGGTCAGCGTGTTGGCGAGCAAACCCCGTTTGAAGATCTTGAACAGCGGTACGCGGACTTCGCGATGCTGGGTTCGCTGCAGCCTTCGGTTCTCGACCCATACCGGCGGCTCCTGCACGAACTTGCGGATATAGACGATCCACAGCGCCGGCAGGACGCCGATCATCAGTAAACCGCGCCAGCCGATCGAGTTATAGAGCAAGCCATAGGCGGCGCTCGACAACAGCGCCCCGAGCCCCCACGAGGCTTGCAGCACGCCGGCCATGAAACCGCGCGAGCGGATCGGCCACTGCTCCATCGCCAGCGCCGCGCCGCACGGCCATTCGGCACCCATGCCAATCCCCAGCAATGCCCGGAATAGAAACAGAAACCAGAATGCCGGTGAGAATGCGGCAATGAAATTGCACAGCGAATACCACGCGATCGAGATCATCAGCGGCTTCTTGCGCCCGATCCGGTCGGCGAGCCAGCCCGACGCGGTGGCGCCGACCAGCCGCATCCACAAAGTCAGGGTGAAAACTGCCGTGACCGCGGTCAGCGGGACATGGAATTCCTGCGAAATCGGCACCATGATCAGCAGGAAGATAGTAAAATCAAAGGCATCCAGGGTCCAGCCGAGCCAGGCGGCGACCCAGGCCAGCCATTGCTCCTTGGTCGGTTCCTTATACCACGGTATGGCCCTGCGCGCGTCGACGGCGATTGTCATAGAGCTCTCCCTCTAGGTCGGCCCCTTGGGTGGGACCTTCGGAATTCATTAGGCGGCACCGTTGGCGCTGCCGCCGGCCTAATCTTGGCTAACCCAGCAGCGAGTCGGTGGGCCTCGAGGCAAAACGGCTTCTCCCGACTGTCGCCGGAAGAAGCCGTCCCATGTCATACTCGGCCGTTCAGGCCACCACCAGCTCGGCCGAGAGTTCCTTACCCCTGGTTTCCGGACCGAGCGAGATCGCGATGGCAAAACTCAGCGCCGCGGTGATGGTCCCGACCAGCATCGGAATGGCGTAGCCGATATGGTAGGCGGTGGCGACATAGGCCAGGATCGGTGCGACGAGGCCACCCCAGATCGCCCCTGATGGTAGCAGAACCCGGCCGCCGTGGCGCGGACCTCGGTCGGGAACCGTTCGGCAAGATAGCTCGGCGCCTGGCTGGCGAAGCCGCCGCTACCGAACGCGCCCTGGATGACAAAGGCCCACCAGATCAATGTGAAATTGTGCGTCAGCAGATACAGCGGGGCGATTGGGATCGCGATTAGCGCCGGCAGGATCTGCGCCGCCTTGCGGCCAATCTTATCCGCCACCCAACCCCATGAAATGCTGGCCAGGAAGACGACCAAATTGGCGGCAACGCCGATCTCGCCGATCGCCCCGGGCGACATCTTCAGGTCGACCTGCAGGTGGGTCGGGAACAACACGTTGATCGAATAATACAGAACGAACCCACTGGCCATGAACCAGCAGCAGTTCAATGTGTTGAGGATCATGCCGCGCCTGAAGATGCTCAGCAGCGGGGCTTTGACCTGGCGCTGCTGGGTACGCTGAAGGCGCTGGTTCTCGACCCAGACCTCGGGCTCTTTGACAAAAAAGCGGATATAGACGACGGCCAAGCGCCGGGAGGACGCCGACCCACAGCATGCCGCGCCAGCCGATCGAGTTAAGAACAGCCCGTAGATCGCAAACGACAGCAGGAAGCCGAGGCCCCAGGAGCCTTGCAGCAGACCGCTCATTAAGCCGCGCGAGCGGATCGGCCAGGTCTCCATCGCCAGCGAAGCGCCAGCCGGCCATTCCGCCCCCATGAACAGGCCGAGCACGGCGCGCGACGATGAATAGGAACAGGAAGGTCGGCGAGAAACCGGCGACGAAGTTGCACAGCGAGTAGCCCAGGATCGCAACCATCAGCGGCTTCTTGCGCCCGAACCGGTCGCCAACCCAACCCGAGGCGGTGGCGCCGATCAGCCGCATCCACAAGGTGATCGTGAACACAAAGGTCACCGCCGTCATCGAGACGTGAAATGTTTCGGCGATCGGGTGCATGATCAGCAGGAATACGGTGAAATCGAAGGCATCCAGGGTCCAGCCCGAGCCATGCCGCGACAAAGGCGTACCACTGATCCTTGGTCGGCTCTTTCCACCACGGAATGTTCTTTACGGTCTCGACCGCCGTCGCCATCGCTCATGCCTCCAGTCGCAATGGGGCTCCCTTCGTTGAAGCCCTGCAAGAATGGTAGAGCAGCGATGCGCGAATGTCTTTCATTTTTTTAACGTCTTCGGCCCCGCGCGCCGCGCCCGGCTGCTAACCGTGTCGCCGGCGCCGCTGCCGCGCAAAACCGATACCGGCAATAACGGGTTTCGTTACAGCTCGGCTATAACCGATGGCGAGCGGACGAGCGGGGGACATGGCCGAACAGCGGATCGAGACCATCGAGGATAGCAACCGGCAACACCCCGAGGCGCAATGGCAGCGCACCTTGTGGGCGATGGTCGGCATCCAGTTTGTCATGACCATGGCGTTCTCGATGCTGAGCCCGATCATGCCGCTGTTTCTGCCGGTGCTCGGGGTCAAGTCGGCGAGCGCGGTTGCTTTGTGGGCCGGCGTCCTCGCCGGGGTGACGTCTTTTGTTGCGGCTTTCGCCTCGCCCTTGTGGGGCCGCCTTGCCGACCGCCACGGGCGAAAATTGATGCTGTTGCGGTCGAGCCTGGCGGTCGGGCTATTTGCGGGGTTGATGGGGGCGGCAGGCAACGTCTGGCAGGTTTTCGCCTTTCGCGCGCTGATGGGTGTCTTTGCCGGCTTTTCGAGCACGGCGATCGCTCTGGTCGCGAGCCAAGCCCCCGAAGAGCGGCTCGGCTTTGCGCTCGGCTGGCTCAGCACCGGCCAGCTCGTCGGTTCGCTGGTCGGGCCGCTGCTCGGCGGTGCGCTGGCCGACGCGACCGGTAGCTACCGCATCCCGTTCTACTGCACCGCGGCGACGATCCTGGTGTCGACGGGCTTCGTCTGGTTCGGCGTGCGCGAGCGCTTTGTCGCCGCGCCTCAAGCGCGCGGCCGCCGCGCCGTGCTCAACAGCTTGATCGCAGTAGCGCGCTCGCCGGGCCTGATGGCGCTGTTCTTTGTGCTGCTGATGGCGCAGTTCGGGGTGCGCACGGTGCAGCCGGTGGTGACCTTATTCGTCAAACAGCTGCTGGGCGACCAGCCCAATCTTGCGACCCTGAGCGGTATCGCCTTCTCGATAACCGGCCTTTCCAATGTCGTGGCCGCACCGTTCCTGGGCAATAAGAGCGACAAGATCGGCTACCGCCGGGTGCTGCTGATCGCCCTGCTGGGGGCGACCTTGACCACCTTGCCGCAGGCCTTCGCCGGCAGCTATTTGACGTTTACCGCCCTGCGCTTTGCCCTCGGGCTGTTCATCGGCGGTATATTGCCGACCGCCAATGCGCTCGTCGGCCGGCTCGTTCCACGTTCGCAGCGCGGCACGGTTTACGGCATCACCGCCTCGGCCATGTTTCTCGGCAACTCGCTTGGCCCGTTGAGCGGCGGCGCGGTGGCCGCCGTGTTCGGGTTGCGCTGGGTGTTTCTGATTACCGGCATGGTACTGCTGGCGAATTTGATCTGGGTCTATTATCGGGTTCCCGAATACGTCGACAACGCTAAAGATCAAAAGGCGGTATGAGAGCCGGCCGGCCACAAGTTCCGGATATGGGTTCATGGCAGCCTGGCTTTCGGTTTATGATCCGGCGCGCGAAGCCGATGAACAAGGAGGACCGAACAAATGGACCAGGACGCTAAAAAGACCGCGTTGCGGATGATTCCCTACGGCATCTATGTGTTGACCGCGGATGACGGGAAGGGCAACGTCGCCGCCGCGACCGTCAATTGGGTGACGCAGAGCGCCTTCAACCCGCCGCTCGTTGTGGTCGGGGTCAAAACCAATTCCGGCGCCTATCCGCTGATCAAGAGCACCAAGAATTTTGCTTTGAACATGCTGGGCAAGGACCACAAGGGGGTGGCATTCACCTTCTTCAAACCGACCACGCTCGAAGACGGCAAGCTCTCCGGCCAAGCCATCCACAAGGGCGGGAACGGCGCACCGATCCTCGATGCGGCGCTGGCGGCGGTTGAGTGCAAGGTCACCAGCATCGTCGAGCAGGGCGACCACCACATTGTCGTCGGCGAGGTCGTCGAGGCGCATCTGCCCAAGCCGATTACCGGCCGCCCCGACGCCGCGATCCTCGAAATGAAAGAACTCGGCGACAACGTCTTTTACGGCGGCTGAAGGCTGGCGGTGGCAGCGCCGGACTCGCTCCGGCGCGACCGGTGTAATGACTAGATCGACAACGAGGACGCCATGATGGAACAGCAACCTGCGCTTCAGTGGCCGGCCGAGGGCAACGCCCGCGTTCCCTATCGGGTGTTTTCCGATCCGGAGGTCTATCGCGAGGAACTGGCGCGGATCTTTCTAGGGCCGACCTGGCAGTTTCTGACCCTCGCCGGCGAATTACCCGAACCGGGCGACTATCTGACGACCTTTCTTGGCGAGACTCCGGTCATTGTCACCCGCGGACATGACGGCGAGATCCATGCGATGCTCAACCGCTGTGCCCACCGCGGCAACCTCGTCTGTCTGAAACGGCGCGGCCATGCCGACAATCTGACCTGCGTCTATCACGCCTGGCGCTACGATCTCGAAGGCAACCTCGACAGCGTCGCCTTTCGCCGCGGCATCGCCGGGAAGGGCGGAATGCCGCAGAGTTTCCGCCTCGACCAGCACGGGCTGCGGAAATTGCGCGTCGACCACTTTGGCGATCTTGTCTTTGGCACATTGTCGCCCGACGCGCCGCCATTGGGCGACTACATCGGCAATCTGATCGGCACGCGCATTCATCGCGTTATGCACGGGACACCGAAGATCCTGGGGACGACCTCGCAGATCCTGCACAACAACTGGAAGCTCTATTTCGAGAATGTACGCGACACCTATCACGCGACCCTGCTGCACTCGTTCTTCACGACCTTCCGGATTTCGCGCCTGACCGCGGAAGGCGGCGTCGATATTGCCGAGAACGGCGCGCATCACGCGAGCTATACCCGCAACAAGGTCGACCGCGTCGACCCCGAAACCTCGGACAAGCTCTATGCCGGTATGCCGTCCATGCGCGAGAATTTTCGGCTCGCAGATCCGGGTTTTCTGACCTCTGCCGAAGAATTCGGCGACGACACCACGACCCAGATTTTATCGCTGTTTCCAAATTTCGTGTTGCAGCAGATCCAGAACAGCATCGCCTTGCGCCTGGTCTTGCCAAAGGGACCGGACAAGACCGAGCTGCAATGGATCTATCTCGGCTTTGAAGAGGACAGCGCCGAGCTGGCCGCGCTGCGCCTGGCGCAAGCCAATCTCGTCGGGCCCGCCGGCTATGTCTCGATGGAGGACGGTGCGGTCGGAAATTTCATCCAGCGCGCGATCCACGGTTCGGAAGAGGGATTGTTCGGTGCTCGAAATGGGCGGTTTCGATCATGTCTCCGAAGCCAATCGGACGACGGAGGCCTCGGTTCGTGGTTTCTGGCAAACCTATCGGCCGCTGATGGGGTTCTGAGACGATGGATCTCGCGGCAGTGGCGCGGCGCTTGGAGCTGGAACAGCTCTATGCGGACTATGTCTACTGCCTCGATGCCGACGAACTGGAGCGCTGGCCCGATTTCTTTACGGAAGACTGCTTCTACCGGATCACCTCGGCGGAAAACTATGAGGCAGGCCTGCCGCTGGGACTGATCTATGCGACCTCGCGCGATATGCTGAAGGATCGGGTCAGTGCCTTGCGCGAAGCCAACATTTACGAGCCGCAGCGCTACCGGCATCTGGTCTCGTCGATCAGGATCGTCGGAGAGACCGCTGGAGTGCTCAATTTGGTCGCCAATTTCCTGGTCGTGCGCACCATGCAGGACGGCGACATGACGATCTTCGGCGCCGGGTGCTATGTCGATCAGGTCAGGCGTGATGGCGACAGCTGGAAATTCGCCCGCAAGATCGTCGTCCTCGACAGCCGCCAGATCGACACATTGCTGGCGATCCCGATTTAGGTGCTTGATCGGGGCTCCTGCGCGGTAATCCGCCCTGCCTTGATCGCGTCGAGAAAAATGCGCCAATCGTCGTTCGCTCTGGTCGGCGTAAGCCATCGGCGAATGCCGCGATCGCTTTGTCGAATTCGTTACCGTCGCCGATATAGGCCGATATCGCCGCTGCATCGCCGGCGCGGGCATGAGCGCGCGCAAGGGTGCGGCCGCATAGCCCGGCGTAAAACGGCAGCGCCGCTTCAAGCCGGGCTCCGACATCGGCGAGGCGGTAATCCTTGAGCCGCCGGACGTAGAAATATCGGCCGTCCACCGGAACCTCGGTCCAGCCGAGAAAGATGTCGGTGGCCGCTTGCAGCATGCGCTGGCCGACGACAACGCGCTGACCGTGATTGGGATAGTCGGAAGCCCCAGCGTAAGGGGCCAGCACCGATTCCTGCGCTTCCTTGATCTGGAGCAGCAACGGCGCCTCGTCGCCCGACATCAACAGGCCGATGGCGCAGAACGTGCCGACGCTGCCGACCCCGACGACTTTGAATGCGACATCGTGCAGATGGTAGCGCTGCAGCAAAACCCGCCGGTCTTCCTGCAATGTCTCGGCGTAAGAAGCGAAGGCCTTGCGCGCATGCAGATCATGCCGGCTCAGATGGTGCACCAGCGGCGGCTTTTCCTTGATCCGCCAGGCCCCAGCATGCTTTTCGACCAAGCCGAAATGCGCTTTGCCGCTCTTCAAAATGTCGGCCAGCCGCTTCTCCACGTTGCGGCGGATCTTGGCTGAGTCGATATCGGCGATCGCGGCGGCAAGATCGACGCGCGTGCCCCAAGCGTCGAGCGGCGGCAGCCGCGCCAACCGCGCCATATGCCGGCGATAATCGCGCGCCGCCAAGCGAGCAAGGCGGCCGGCAGTCCTTATCCGGCATGTGGGCGACCCGACCGGCGACAGCGAGGCTCGTTGCGAGACGCTTGACGTCCCATTCGAACGGAGCCGGTAAGGTTTCATCGAAATCGTTGATGTCGAAGACCGGCGTGCCTTCGGGGGATGCGTAGGCGCCGAAATTGGCGAGGTGGCAGTCGCCGCATGACTGGACGCGCAGCCCAGTCGCCGGCAGCGTGGCGAGGTCGGCCGCCATGATCGCCGCCGCGCCGCGCAGAAAGGCAAACGGGTCGGTCTGCATCCGCGCATAGCGCACCGGCAGCAGCTCCTCGATCCGGTTCTTGCCCTGCTCGATCAGGATTTCGACCGGATCGCGGCGGTGCGCGGGCGGCTGCCATGCGCCTTGCGTTGCGAGCGGCACCCGCTGCCGCCATTCGAGACCAAGCTGACGGCGCTTTTCGAGGGTCTCTACGGCGGGGCCGTGCTTGCTCGAGGAGGGTGTATCCATGACGTCACCTTGCGGCGCCGCATGCAAGCCCAATGGCAGGCCGGGCGCCGACGGCCTGTGCTAGTCTCGAGCGATGGCTATCGCCAGACGATCCGCGGCGCGTTGCCTAACTTAGCCGGCCCGAGATACATTTTTCCGTTCTGGATGGTGAACGAGGTCGCGATCTGCGGCTTACCGTCGGGTCCGCGCTTGGCCAACGCCGAGAGCGCGATCTGCGCCAGCGCGGCCTCCTCGGTGCTCAAGCGGCCCGCCTCGACGAGCGCGGACAGGATTGCACTAAACCCCTCGATCCCCCCGGAAAAGGCGCCGATCGGCTGCAAATCCTGGTCAAGGGCAATCGTCCCGGTCGCGGTAGCGCCGAGCCCGCCCCAATTTAGCTGCAGATGATCGAGCTCGATCGTGCCACCGGCGTCTCGCCAGGCGGCGATCGCCTGCACGAGGGGCCCGTCCGGCACAGCGCCTTTGACCGTGACGCCAAATGCCAAGTCGTCAATCATGTTGCTGAAGCTCGGAGGCGGCGCCGACAGATGCATCTGCCGTAGATCGACAGCCAGCTGGAGGAGCGGCTCCGTGTGCGTCCGTGGCGGGTTTGCCGGCAGGCTAATCCAGGCTTCGGCCGCCTTGATCGGAACCCGGCCGCCCGCCTCGGCGGTGGCGTCCTGGAAGTTGAACCACATCGAGGTGGCGCCTTCGCCGCCGAGCGAGACCGTGCCCTCGGCGGTTTGGGCCGCGAGCTTGACCGGGGGCCGGCTTCCGGCGGCGGCGAGGTCGGCCGCGAGCCCTCGGGGCGCATCGAGGCGCCAATCGGCGAAATCCCAGGGACGGGCGCTGCCGGTCAATTCGGGTAAACGGACTTCCGGCGCCGGGGTCAGTGCTCGATCACGCAGCGCCGCGCTCGAGAGTGCGATCCGGAAATGGAACGGGAAGCCGACGACGCGGAGCGTTTGCCAAGAAGCATCGATCTTTTGCGCCCGCATTGATTGCTGCCAGGCAACGACGCCATCCTCGATCCGGCCGGCAACGATCCACCAGTAGAGGGTGTAGGCGCCGCCCAAGACCAGCAACCCAACAACGGCGGCGAGACCGAGACGCGTCGAGCGGCGCATGCGCGCTATATAGCGGCCGGACCCGGCCGCCGCCAGCCTCTGCTGTGGGGTCGCTGCCGCTTAAACCTTCAGCACCTCGGCGCCGGGCGCCGCCTCCAATTCGCAAGCGTTTACCGTCATCGACAGCATGCTGTAGTAGCCGATCGCCCCGGTAAGCTGGATAAAGCCATCGTCGCCAAAACGCGCCCGCAGCGCGCTGGCGGCGGCATCGTCGATGCGGTGCCGGCGCAACAGCTGCCGGGTGACCTCGACGATCTGCGCGTCTTCAGGCGGGATGCCGCGCGAGTGGTTCTCGCGGATCGCGGTGATCGTCGCCTCGGGCACGCCGAGCCGCCGAGCGCCACCGGTCTGCGCGCCCCAGACATAAACCGCCTCGAATTCGCGTGCGACGGTCATCGCCGCCAGCACCCGGACCCGCATGTCGAGCGAGCCTTCAAAGCGTACGAATGCCCCCAAATGCGCGAGTCGGCCGGCGAGTTCAGGGCAGTGCAAGAACATCGTGAACGGACCCTGCAATGCGCCGCGGCTCGCGACGATCGAGTCGACGATCGCACGGTCCTTTTCGGCCACCTGAGTCTTTACTGGTAATCAGCGGAAGCCTTGCCATGATCAATCCTCCCGTCGTCATCGGCCTGCCGGACCAGAGAGTGCCCTCTCGGCCAGCGCGCCACAAGCGCGGGAAACGGTGTTCCGAACGCGCGGTCCGGGTATGCTGCGGCGTTTCCGAGTCTGCGGGAGACGGCGGGGAGGGGTCCGGTGTCCGGTGTGCTCGACGGCATTCGCGTCCTCGATTTCGGGCGCTACATCGCGGGGCCGTTCTGCGCGGCCCTGCTCGCCGATCTCGGCGCCGAGGTAATCCGCATCGAGCGGATCGGCGGCGGCGAGGACCGCGGCTTCATCCCGGTGGGCGCCGGGCCGGATGGCGGCGGCGCGATGTTTCTGGCGATGAACCGCAACAAGCTCGGCATGACCTTGGACCCGGCCACACCGAAAGGCCGCGAGATCGTCAAAAAGCTGGTCGCGACCGCCGATGTCGTCGTCGCCAATCTACCGCCGCAGGTGTTGCGCGCGCTGGCGCTAGACCTCGACAGCCTGCGTCTGGTCAAGCCTGACATCATCTTGACGACCGTCACCGGCTTTGGCGCCGGCGGGCCGTTGAGCCACAAACATGGCTTCGACGGCATCGGCCAGGCGATGAGCGGTGCGGCCTATCTCTCCGGCACGCCCGAGCAGCCGATCGCAATCAAATTGCCCTGGGTCGATTTCGGCACGGCCTGCCTGTCGGCCTTCGGGACCCTGGCGGCGCTTGATCGAGCGCGGCAAGACCGGGCATGGCCAGAAGGTCGAGGGCGCGCTGCTGCGAACCGCGATTGCCTTTGCCAATGCGAGCCTGATCGAGCAGGCATTGACCGGCGTCGACCGCGTCGCGACGCTCAACCGCGGCTTCAACTCGGCTCCGGCGGACATCTATCGCTGCAAGGATGGCTGGATCGTCGCGACCGTGATCGGCCCGGCGATGTTCCGGCGCTGGGCCCGAATGATCGACGAGGATAATTGGCTCGCTGACCAGCGCTTTGCCGACGACCAGTCGCGCGCCGATAACGGCGCGGTCATCGCTGCCCGGATGAGCGAATGGTGCGCCGAGCGAAGTTGCGCCGAGGCCCTGGCCGCGCTCGAAGAGGCCAGCATCGTCGCCGGCCAGGTCTACTCGCCGCAGCAGGCGCTCGACGACCCGCACATCCGCGCCGCCCATCTGCTCGAAGAGGTGCCCTATCCGACGCTTGCCGGCACCCTGCCTTTGGCGCCGACCCCGATCGAGCTCTCCGAGACCCCCGGCATCTATCGCCGCCCCGCCCCGCTGCTCGGCGAGCACACCGTTGAGATCCTGGCCAGCCTCGGCTATGGCGCGGCTGAAATTGCCGCGTTGCGCCAGGAGAGGGTGATCGGATGAGCAAAGCCTTCATCAAGGAAGTCGAGGACGAGGCCGATCTGCCCGACGAGGCGCCGGCGATCCCGGCCGGGGTCAAGAACTACATGACGCCGCGGGGTCACCGCCATCTGCAGGACGAGTTGCGCCAACTCTTGCGGGTGGAGCGGCCGAAAGTGGTCGAAACCGTCGCTTGGGCGGCCGGGAACGGCGACCGGTCGGAAAACGGCGACTACATCTATGGCAAGCGCCGCCTGCGCGAAATCGATCGCCGTATCCGCTTTCTGACGAAGCGGTTGGAGAGCGCCACGGTGGTCGACCCGGCGCAGCAGAAAAATCGGGACCAGGTGTTTTTCGGCGCGACCGTTACCTACGCCAACGAGCGCGAGGCATCGAAACCACGATTACCATCGTCGGCATCGACGAAGCCGATTTCGCACGCGGGCAAGTCAGTTGGATCTCCCCGATCGCCCGCGCGCTAATGAAGGCGTGTGAAGGCGACGTCGTCGAACTCCGCGCGCCGGCTGGCATCGAACAGATCGAGGTCCTCGCCATAAGCTACGGCGATCTTGACAGCAAGACTTGTTGAAGACCGGCGCCCAATCCCTCGGCGATAGCGGACGAGTAGAAATCGTCGTGTGAGATCGTGGCCGGGCAAATGATAGAGTGAACATTGCGGCGCCGTTACAGCGGAGTAACCGAAACATCGGAGATTGTTCGACATGACAGCACCCCATGGTCCACTCCACGGCGTCAAGGTCGTTGCTTGCTCCACCGCGCAGGCCGGCACCGTGCCCTACATGCTGATGGCCGATCTCGGCGCGGAGGTTATCAAGATCGAGGTGCCTGAGGTTGGCGACAATTCGCGCGGTTCGAGCGTGATGCCGGGCTTCCCCAGCACCTATTTCGAGACCAACAATCGCGGCGTGAAAAGCGTCACCTTGAACCTGAAAACCCCGGAAGGCCGCGAAATCCTCCGCAAATTGGTCGCGAAGGCCGACATCTTCGGGCAGAACTTTCGCCCCGGCGCCGCGGAAAAGAACGGCTTTGGCTATGAAGAACTGAGGAAGGTAAACCCCCGCCTCGTCTACATGTCGGTCTCGGGCTACGGCCCCAAAGGGCCGCACGCCGATCTGCCGGGAACCAATTCGATGGCCCAGGCGCTCGGCGGCATCGCGGAAGCCTATTCGACGCCGGGCCAGCCGCTAAAGACCGGCATCGTCTCGGTCGCCGACGAAACCTGCGCCATCCTGGCGTTTGGCGGGGCGCTCGCCGCGCTGACCTACGCGCGCACCACGGGGATCGGGCAGAAGGTCGATTGCTCGCTGCTCGGCGGCCAGATCCGCCTGATGGGCTGGACCCTGACGACGGCGATGTGGCGCAACCGCGATCCGGTCACCGGCCAGGCCCGCGTCACCGGCACGCCGCAGCGACCCGGGCTCAGCGCCAGCTTCAACGACCGCGACGGCAAGCCGCTGGTGTTCCAGCTGAACGGCGCCCGCAAGTGGCGCGACGCGATGACCGCGCTCGGCTTTTATCAGACGCTCGAAGAGGCCGGCTTTGGCGATCTCGGCGTAATCATCTCATCCGACGAGAGGCGCGCAACATTGCTGCGCCTGTTGGACGAGCTGTTCGCGACCGGGTTGCGCGACGATTGGGTAGAGAGGCTGCGCGGCGCCGACATCGTCTCTGCCCCGATCAACACCTTGCTCGAAGCCTCGCAACGACCCCGACGTGCTGGCCAACGGCTACGTAACCGAAATCGCCTATCCTGAACACGGCAAGACCTTAAAAGTCCATGGCTCCCCATGGAACTTCTCGGAAACGCCGGCGCATATCGGCGTCGCCCCAAAACTCGGCAGTCACAACGACGCCGCTCTCGCCGAACTCGGCTACACCCCGGCGCAGATCGAGGATTTCCGGCAGCGAAAGATCATCTGACGCTGTGTTGGGCTAAGCTCGAAGCGGGAGCGCTCGGGTATGTGGGGGGAGGGGGGGTGTAGGGGTGCTGCGTTATGGAACGTCGTAGGTATGATATCATGGCAACGTCGCACTCAACGGGATGTGTGCTGATCGAAAAGCGTCAACGGTGAATGGAACAAGACGAAGCCGTCAGCTTGGCGATGCGCCGTTGTGGAGCAGGACGCCGCGCCGGCTCGTGTGGGGCGCATCTTGGACAGGTCAGAAAAGCGTAGGGGTGATTTATAGTGCGGATCCCGAGGCCATGCCCGGACGCCGAGCTGGTCTCGGATCCAGCGGTGAAGCAGATCGCTGTATGACACAATCGCTCTGTGGCTCGACAGCGGCCACGCGACTGCGGCGGCACTCGAGATCTGATCGAGGGTTGTTGCAGAGTGGCGGGACGATCTGCATCAGCGCCATTCGATCTGGGAGATCGCGCTGCTCGTCGATGGCGGGCATATCGATCTCGACATCGCGATCGAGGGCTGGGTCGAGCGATTCCTCGACCGGCCAGGCATCGAGGCCGTGCCGCTGGGACATCGCGCGGCGGCGCGCAGCTGCCAGCTTCACCATCTCGAACACCGCGACCCGGCCGATCGGCTTCTGATCGCCACGGCGATGAGCTGGTTCCCGCTGGTCACCTATGACGATCGCGTCCAACGCTTCGGCAGAAGGCACGGCCGGAGATACCGTTTCGCCGTCGCGGCGTGATCTTGACCGCCGCGGGTTGAGCGCCGCCGCCGGCCCGCGCTGGCTGAAGGCTCGGTCAGCGAAAGCGGCTTTCGTCGCGTCTTGGGTGAAGCAGAGCGGCTTTTCATCGGCGGCTTGCGGTGCAATTCTAATCCTATGGTCCCGCTCTCGGTTCTCGATCTCTCCCCGATCGTCGAAGGCGGCGATGCCGGTCAGTCGCTGCGCAACTCGCTCGATCTGGCGCGGCATGTCGAGGCGCTCGGTTACGAGCGCTTCTGGATGGCCGAGCACCACAACCTCCCGGGCATCGCGAGTGCCGCGACCGCGGTCGCCCTCGCCCATGTCGCGGCCGGAACGAACAGCATCCGGATCGGCGCCGGCGGCATCATGCTGCCGAACCACGCGCCGCTCTTGATCGCCGAACAGTTCGGAACCCTTGCCGCTCTGCATCCGGGGCGCGTCGAACTGGGTCTCGGCCGCGCGCCGGGGTCGGATCAGATCACCGCCCGCGCCGTGCGCCGAGCCTTGCTCGGCGGCGCCGAGAACTTTCCCCAGGAAGTCGTCGAACTGATGGGTTACTTCGAACCCGCCGAGCCGGACCAGGCGGTGCAGGCGGTTCCTGGCGCCGGATTGAAGGTGCCGATCTGGATCTTGGGGTCCAGCACATATGGCGCCCAGGTTGCCGCTTATCTCGGGCTGCCTTTCGCCTTCGCTTCCCATTTCGCGCCGGCGATGATGATGCCGGCGATGGCGATCTACCGCGAGCGCTTCCGCCCGTCCGCGCAGCTTTCCGCCCCTAACATCATGCTCGGGATCACCGTCGTCGCGGCGGAATCGGATGACGAAGCACGGTTTCTGTTCTCGTCATTGCAGCAGTCGACCTTGAACAACAGGACCGGGCGTCGCGGCCGGGTGCCGCCGCCGGTCGAGGATTTCGAGGCGCGGCTCGATCCCTACGCCCGCGCGATCCTCGATGACGCGCAGTCCTGCGCCGTCGTCGGTGGGCCGGAAACGGTCCAGCGCGGCCTCGACGATTTCATCCGCCGGACCGGCGCCGATGAATTGATGGTGACCGCGAACATCTTCGACCACGGCAAACGCAAGCGATCGTTCGAGATCGTGGCCGAAGTGCATGGCGGAATGAAGAAAGCCGCGACCGCTCTCGCAGACGTCAATCACTCGTAGATAAAAATCCCGTCGTCGAGGTTGGCGGCGGGGAACTGGTCCTTCTCGCTCCAATAGTCCTGGGTATGCTGCCATTCGGGCTTGTCGCCGCGCTTGGGCAGCATGTGCATGCCGCGCATCAAATAGCCGGGATTAAAGTTTTCGGGATCTATCCAAGGCAGTAACGGCATGTCGCGGTCCTGCTGCCGTAAAGCCGGCGTGACCTTGCGAGCGCCCTTTTCCTTCATGTGATTGAGCAGCCGGCAGACAAAGTCAGCAACCAGGTCTGCGCGCAAGGTCCAGCTGGCTCGGAAATACCCGAAAACCCACGCCATGTTGGGCACGCCGGTGAACATCATGCCGCGATAGGTAACCGTGTCGGAGAAGACGAGCGGTGTGCCGTCGACGGTAAAGTCGATGTCGCCGAGGACGTTGAGGTTGAAGCCGGTGGCCGTGATGATGATGTCGGCTTCGAGGACCTTGCCGGACCTCAGCAGAATGCCGCTCTCGGTGAACCTTTCGATCTCATCGGTGACGACCGAAGCCTTGCCGGCGCGGATCGCCTCTAAGAAGTCGCCGTCGGGAATAAAGGCTATGCGCTGCCGCCACGGCCGGTATGTCGGCGTGAAATGGGTTGCCAAATCGTAGTCGGGCCCCAGATGAGCGCGAACCGCCGCGAGCAATTCCTGCTTGACGACTTCCGGTTCGGTGAACGAACGGCTGGTGAACACGGCTTGTTCGTGCAGGATTTTCTTGCGCACAATCTCGTGGATCCACGCCTCGTCTATGTCGAGCTCGCGCAACTCGTCGGCAATCGCAACGGCATTGCGGCCGGTCCGGAAATAGGTCGGCGAGCGCTGCAGCATCGTGACGTGGCCGCAATCGGCCGCAATCGCCGGAATGAGCGTCGCAGCGGTGGCGCCTGAACCGATGACGATTACGCTCTTGCCGGCGTAGTCCAGATCCTCGGGCCACTCTTGCGGGTGGACGATCTGGCCCTTGTAATCCGCCATCCCAGCCCATTCGGGCGTGTAGCCCTGCGAGTGCCGATAGTACCCCTGGCACATCCACAGGAAATTGGCGGCGAAGCGGAGGCGTTCGCCGGTGTCCGTCCGGGTGGCTTCGAGGGTCCAGAGGTTTTCGCGGCTCGACCAGCGTGCCGACGTAATCTTATGCCGATAGCGAATGTGGCGGCCGAGATCGTTCTCGTCGATGACCTCACCCATGTAGCGGAGGATCTCCGCGGCTGTCGCGATCGGCGCACTGGTCCATGGCTTGAAGCGATAGCCGAAGGTGTAAAGGTCGCTGTCGGACCGAATGCCCGGATAGCGGTGGGTTAACCACGTGCCGCCGAAGCTTTCCTGCGTTTCGAGCACGATGAACGTCGTTCCGGGGCACTGCTTGGTGAGGTGATAGGCGCCGCCGACCCCGGAGATCCCGGCCCCGATGATCGCGACGTCGAAGATCTCGATTTTCGGGTGCGCGCCAGTTTCGGCGGGTGTCGCTGCCTTAGTCATAGGGTTTCGCCCCTCCATGTCGCTTTGCAACTTACCCTGTCCTTTCGCGGAACGCATCCGGCAAGAGCCGCGGCCGGAGGTTGTCAATCCCGGACGCGCGTGGAACACTCCCGATCAGGCGGGGAGCGGAGGGAAGCCATGGATGTCGGCATGATGATGGTGTTCGCCAGCTATGGCTGGGACAACATCGGCGACGATCAGGTTTGGGACGAGGAGATCCGGCTGGCGCGGTTGGCCGCAGATTTAGGCTTCAATGTGCTGTGGTCGGCCGAGCATCACTTCTTCGATTATTCCTTCTGCCCCGACAATCTGCAATTGATGACTTATCTCGCGGCGGCTTGCCCGGGCGTGGGATTGGGCACCGCGGCGGTCATTGTCCCGTGGCATGACCCGTTGCGCGTCGCCGAGCAGGCGGCGGTGCTGGACTTGTTGTGCAAAGGGCGGCTGCGGCTGGGGTTGGGACGCGGCCTCGCTCGACGCGAGTTCGCGGCGTTTCGCGGAACTATGGACGAGTCCCGCGAGCGCTTCGACGAAGCCGCCCCGATGATCGTCGCGGCGTTACGCACTGGCTACATCGAAGGCGACGGCGAATACTACAAACAGCCGCGGATCGAAATCAGACCGCGCCCCAAATATGATTTCGCCGGCCGGATTTATGCCGTGGCCGCGAGCGAGGAGTCAGTGGAGGCCGCCGCCAAACTCGGCGCGCATATGGTCATGTTTTCCGACCGACCCTGGCACATGCGACTGCCCGCGATCGAGCGCAACCGCGAGCTACACCAGAAATTCCACGGCCGGCCCGCGCCGCACATGATGATCACCGATTTCTGCATGTGCGGCCCGAACCTGACGCAAGCCGAGGACAACGCCCGGAAATACATGGGCAAGTTCGTCGAGAGCAATTTTTACCATTACGAATTCCTCGGCGAGCACTTCAACACCGTGAAGGGCTACGACGCCTATGTGCAGAAGGCGGCGATCGCCCGCCAGGGCGGTCTCGAAGGCGCTGTCGCCGGGTTCATGCAGGCGGCGATTTGGGGAACGCCAGAACGCATCCTGCGTGAACTCGAATCGCGGCGCGGGGTGATCGGCGATTTCGAGCTCAACGCGGCGTTCCGCTTTGGCGGCGTACCTTATGAAATCGCCGAACGCGGGCTCAAATTGTTCGCGAAGGAAGTGCTCCCGGTCTTGAAGACCTGGCGAACCCAGAACACCGCGCTTGCGGCAGAGTGAGGATGCAATGATCACGAAATTCGACAGTTCCTACTACGGCACCGCCGACATGGAAAACCTCGGCTATGCCGGCACGCCGATCAACGACCGCTGCTATTCGAAGGAGGAGCTGGCGAAGGCGATGCACAAGGTCGTGGCTTACGCCAAGTGCATGGACGAGCGGGGCTACAACACCTTCTGGATGGCCGAGCACCATTTTCAGCCCGAAGGGACGGAATTGATCCCGAACCTGCTGATGATGGCGATGCATTTGTGCGGCGTGACCAAGAACCTGAAGATCGGCTGCGGCTTCAACATCGTGCCGATGTGGCACCCGCTGCGGCTGGCCGAAGACTACGCGATGGCCGACATCCTGACCGGCGGGCGGGTGATCTTTGGCGTCGGGCGCGGCTATCACACCCGCGAGGTCGAGACCTTCGGCTCGCCGCTGCTCGACCAGAACGCCAACCGCGAGATCTTCGAGGAAGGTGTCGAGGTTCTGTTCAAGGCCTTCGAGGGCAAGTCGTTCTCGCACCAGGGCAAGTACTACACGATCCCGCCCGAGGTGCCGTATCGCGGCTACACCTTGAAGGAGATCACCCTGGTGCCGGCGCCGGAGCGCTTGCCGGTCGAATGCTGGCAGCCGATCCAGAGCGGATCCGAACGCGCCTTCGAGTTCATGGCGAAGTACGGCATTAGCGGCGTGATCGGCGGCGGTTCGGCCGAGGGCGGCGCCGTCGAACGGCACATGATCGGCTTCCAATCGGCCTATGCGCGCCGCGGCGTCAAGCTCGAATTCGGCGAGCGGCTGGCGCTCGGCTACCAGTTTCACATCGCGCCCTCCCGCGAGCAGGCGATCCGCGAGGCCGCCCCGCATTACGAAGAGAACATGAAGATGTTCGGCGAATTGCGGCTGGTGCGGGCGCTCAGCGACGAGCAGATCGCGGCGATGCGCGACCCCAAGCTCGTCGGCACGGTCAAATTGCCGACGCATCGAGGATGCAGTAAAGGCCGGCGGCTTCCTGGCTGGCCGGCCGGAGGACATCATCGAGCAGCTGAAGGCGGTCGAGAAACGCTACCCCGGCCTCGACCGGGTAATTTGCGCCACCCCGCTCGGCACCCCGCTCGACGTCCAGCTCGAAGACCTGGACCGCTTTGCGACGGAAGTGATGCCGGCTTTTCAGGGCGCGAAACCCGCCGCGCGAGCCGCCGCCGATTAGCGGCCGGGCCGAAGCGAACGGCCGGGCCCAAGCGAACGAAACTATAAACAAACGGAGGAAGCGCACATGGCGCAGATCGGCGATGCGAAGGGCGAATACCGCGGCACCGGATACCGCAACGATGCCGACCTGAAGGCGTGGCTGGCCAAGCGGCCGACTGAAGCCGCGCTGGAGCCGGCTCTGCCGATCATCGACCCGCACCATCATTTCTGGGATACGCCGCAGCGCGGGCGATATCTGCTGCCCGAGTTGCTCGACGACATCGCGGCGGCCACAACATCGTCTCGACTGTCTTTCTCGAATGCCGCTCGATGTACCGCAAGGACGGCCCGGCGGAGATGGCGCCGGTCGGCGAGGTCGAATTCGTCAACGGTATCGCGGCGATGAGCGCCTCTGGCGGTTACGGCCCGTGCCGCGTCGCCGAGGCGATCATCGGCCATGCCGACCTGACCGTCGGCGCGCGGGTGCGCGAGGTGCTGGAGGCCGAGATCAGGGTCGGCGGCGGGCGTTTCCGCGGCATCCGCCACGGCGTGTCATGGGACCCCAACGACGCGATCCAGAAATTCGCCACGCGCTCGGTTCCGCCGCATCTGGTGCGCGACACCAAATTCCGCGAGGGCTTCGCCCAGCTCGCGCCGCTCGGGCTCAGCTTCGAATCCTGGCAGTATCATCCGCAATTGCCGGACGCGATCGATCTCGCCCGCGCCTTTCCCGACACGACGATCATCCTCAATCACGTCGGCGGCGTGCTCGGCGTCGGACCTTATTCCGGGTCATCGGCAGGAGATCCTCGCCGGCTGGAAGAAGGACATCGCCGAACTGGCCAAATGCCCCAACGTCAACGTCAAGCTCGGCGGCGTCGGCATGACCTCGTTCGGGTTCGACTTCCACGAGCGCGACTTGCCGCCTTCGTCCGAAGACCTCGCCGCGGCATGGCGCCAATATATCGAGCCCTGCATCGAAGCGTTCGGCGTCAACCGCTGCATGTTCGAGAGCAACTTCCCGCCGGACAAGCAGTCGGGCGGCTATACCGAGCTGTGGAATGCGTTCAAACGCATCTCCGCCGGCGCGTCGGCGGCCGAAAAGACCGCGCTCTACAGCGGCACCGCGGCGCGGGTGTACCGCATCACCGCTCCCTGATCGGCCGAGCCAATTACGCAAGGCGGCGCGACGAGCGAAGGAGACATCCATGCCTGCATCGTACGAAACCCATCGCGCGCAACTCAAAGCCATCCTGTCTGGCCTGGGGCATGCCGGAAGACAACGCGGAAGCGACCGCCGACATCCTGTCCTGGGCGGATCTGCATGGCGTCGACAGCCACGGCATCTCGATGATCCCCGGCTACGACCGGATGCGCCGCAGCGGACGCGCGAACATGAAAGCCCGGCCGCGCATCATCAAGGAAACGCCGGTCTCGGCGCTGGTCGACGGCGAAGGCGGGCTCGGCCACGTACCGGCGCGTTTCGCCATGCAGGTGGCGATCGACAAGGCCAAGCAGTCCGGCATCGCGATCACGGCGGTGCGCAACTCCAGCCATTTCGGCGCCACCGGCTACTACAGCTTGATGGCGGCGAAGGAAGGGCTGATCGGCATGGCGTGCACCAGCAACTCCGTCGCTCAGGCAGCGCCGACCTTTGGCAAGGAGGCAAAGCTCGGCACCGATCCCTGGTCGTTCGCCGCGCCCAGCGCCGACGGGCGGCCGTTTCTGCTCGACATGGCGACGACGACGGTGGCCGCCGGGCGCATCCGCAACAAGGCCAATGAGGGATTGCCCTGCCCGCCCGGCTGGGTGCTGGACAAAGACGGGCAGCCCAGCACCGACCCCGCGGAAGCGCGCGAGAAAGGCGGTTTCCTGACCTCGCTCGGCGGCTCGCCGGAAGGCTCCAGCTACAAGGGCTACGGGCTGGCGGCGATGGTGAACATTCTCGCCTCGTGCCTATCGGGCTCGACCTTGATCACCGACCCGATGGCCGGGAAGAAGCCGCAGGGCAACGATATCGGCCACTGCTTCATCGCGATCGACCCGGGCCTGTTCCGCGACCGCGACGAATTCACCGCCGACGTGACCCGCTTCTGCAACGATCTGCGGGCGACCAAGCCGATCGATCCTGGGCAGCCGGTCATGGTGGCCGGCGATCCGCAGTGGAACTACGCAGCGACGCGGATGCGGGAAGGAATCCCGGTTGGCGCGGGCTTGATGAGCCAGATCCGCCAGGTCGCTCAGGCCTGCGCCGCCCCCTGGCTGTTGGATTGAGCCGCGGCGAGCGACTGGATCAGGTCAAGCCGGTCGGCGAGCGGCGACCAGAAAGATCGTGGCCGGCAGCCGGATCGGGCCGGAAGCGGCTTCGGCGGCGAACGCGGCCTCGACCTCGCGGGCGATGGTTTGGCGGGTTGTGTCGTCGGGCTGCTTCTCCTCGATCAGCCTGGCGGTCGGTCCCATGGCCAGCGCCTGGCGCGCTTCCTCCTCGGGGCTGCCGCAGATAATCGTCGGGTGGGCGCGCTCGACCGTGATGTCGGCGAACCCGGCCGCCGCGAGAACCCCGCGGATATAATCGGGGTCGGCGAAGGCGAGCGGGCTCGGCTCGTGAGCAGGCTGCGGCGCCGGCGGCCCCAAATGGCGCAGTGCGATGTCGTAGGAGATCAGCCAGTGCCGGTTCTCCGCGAGCGGCCCCCAGCAGGCGAACACGAGACGCCCGCCCGGCTTTAAGGCACCGCCGATGTTGCGGAAGGCCGCCGCCGGATCGGCGAAGAACATCACACCCATGCGCGAGGTCGCGAGATCGAAGGCGGCCGGTTCGAGCTCGAACACCTGCGCGTCCCCGAGCAGCAACGTGACATTGTGCAGAGCGCGCTCGCCGACCTTTTGACGCGCCGCCCCGAGCATCGGCTCGGAGATATCGACCGCGACGACCCGGCCATGCTCGCCGACCGCCGCGGCCAGCGGCAAGGTCAGGGCGCCGGTCCCGCAGCCGATTTCGAGCACACTCTCGCCGCCCGTCAAGCCCAGGCGCCCCAGCAGCAATGCGAGGCTTTCCTGGTTGCGCCGCTCCCTGAACCCCGGGGTGGCGACCCAGCGCGGCCCGGCAACCGTATTCCAATAGCGGCGCTGCGCCGCGTTCGCGTCGAGAGCTTCTCCGGCCATCTCGCAATCCTCCCGTTTCAGCCTAAATTTTCCCACTCGTAGCGCAGCCGCGGAGGACGCGGCCAGCGTATTGCCTCACATGACCACCGGAAGCCTCCGCCGGAGCGATCATTCGATCATTTCCGTACCAACCGGTCGGGGCGCGGAGCCGGCGGCGGCGAGGCGGCGCTTGGCTTCCTCGTAGAGGTCCGGCGGCAACGGACCTTGTGCCAAGATGTCGAGATTGGTCTGCAGATGCGCCGGGTTGATCGTGCCGACGATGGTCGTGTCCAGATCCGGGTTGGTGAACGTGAAGCGCAGAATGAACTCCATCGGGGTCATGCCGTCGAGCAGGTCGTCGAGATGTGCCTGGCGCCAGCGTTCCCATTGCAGCCCGGCCTGCTTCCCTTCGGTCGGCGCACCCTTTGCCGCACCGCCGCGAATGACGATGCCGGCGCCCTTTTGAGCGGCGGCGGCGATTGCCGCTTCGTGTTCGCGCTCGACCGCCGAGTACGGGATCTGAAAGACCTCGAAAATACCCATGGCGATGTGCTCTGTCAGGTGGGGCAATGTGCCGGACATGCCGACAAACCGCACCTTGCCGGCCGCCTTGAGCTCCAGCAGTGCGTCGAGCGCACCGTGCTCCTCCAGGGTCTGCCGGGACGGCGAGGAATGGAACTGGACGACGTCGAGATAGTCGGTCTTCATCCGCACCAGACTTTGTTCGACCCCGGCCACGACATTGTCGCGGGTGAAGACGTGCGCGTTTCGTTGGCCGCGCGGCGCCGGCGGCGCGCCGACGAGACAGCCGCATTTGCTCGCCAAATAGTATTCAGAGCGCCGGTGCGAGATATAGCGGCCGATCCGCTCCTCGCTGAGCCCGTAATCGATCGAGGTGTCGATGTAATTGATGCCGGCGTCGAGCACCTTGTTGAGAATGGTTTCTGCCTGCGCCTCGGTGATGTCGCGAGCACGCGGCGCGCCGCGCAATTCCATCGCGCCGTAGCCCAAGGCCGTGACCTCCAATCCAGTGCGCCCCAGCTGTCTTTTTGCTACGGCCATTCTCGTCCTCCATTTGCAACGTCGACTCGATGTTAGACCGTCGACGCCGATCGGTCGAATGGCGGTGTAGTCGAGGCGCTTGACAGCGGCCGCGCAAGCGGGCTGAGACTGGCTGCGGGTCAGCTTTGGCCGCGTGACGAACGCGACGGCCGGGTGGGGAGGTAAGCGGCGATGACACGGAAGACCATGTTCTGGAACTCGAGTCGGCGCGAGGTCATCAAAGGGGGGGCGGCAGCGGCGGCTGCAGTGATGCTCCCGGGGAGCATCGCCGAGGCGCAGACCGCCGATATTCCCCGCGATCAAACCATGATCCTGATCGGCGGAGGCAGTCGAGACGGGCGTTGGGTCGATTACGAGCTGTGGAACCCCTATGCGATCGGGGCGAACCACCAGAATGGACCGAATCTGATCTACGAGCCGCTGGCTTATTACAGCGCGTTTGCCGACAAATGGTACATGTGGCTGGCACAGAGCTATGAGTTCACGGAGGACTTCAAGCAGCTCACGATCAAGACACGCCAGGGCATCAAATGGAGCGACGGCACGCCGTTCAGCGCCGAGGACGTCGCCTATACGATGAACGCCTTGCGCGACCTCGGCCCCAAGGTGAAATGGGGTGTCGATGTCAATCAGGCGCTCGACGCGGCGACCGTCACCGACCCGAATACGGTAGTGCTGAAGTTCAAGATCCCTTCGCCTCGGTTTTTCTTCTTCGCCACGTACAAGTACGACATCGGCATCTACATCGTGCCGAAGCACGTTTTCCAGGGTCAGGATTGGACCAGCTTCAAGCACTTCGACATCGCCAAGGGTTGGCCGGTCACGACCGGGCCGTGGAAAGTCGCGGAATCCTCGCTGCAGCAGAAGGTGTTCGAGCGTCGGGATAATTGGTGGGCGGCTGAGCAGAAGCTGGCGCCGATGCCGCCGACCAAACATCATATCTGGCTGCCAATGGTGAACGAGCAGAGACACGGCGCAGGCCCAGATCACCAATCACTCGGATTTCGGCAACGTTCTGCAGCCCGCCACCTTTCCTACTGTGATCCGGCAGAACCCTAAGATCACTTCGTATTCCGGGCAAAAGCCGCCCTGGGGCTATGTCGATTGGTGGCCGATCTCGCTTTACGTCAACAACGAGGTCAAACCGTTCGACGACAAGGACGTGCGCTGGGCCCTCAGCCACTATATCGACCGCCAGCAGGTCATCGCCGTCGCCTATCTCGGGGCCGACACGGTCTCCGCCTTGCCGATGCCGCCGTACAAGCCGCTGCTGCCGTATTTTGACGCGGTCAAGGGCCTGCTCGCGAAATATGATACGCTCGAGTTCAATCCCAAGAAAGGCGACGCGCTGCTGGAGGCCAAGGGGTTCAAGAAGAATGGCGGCATGTGGGAAACGCCGGACGGCAAGCCATTCACGCTCGACATCATCGGCTTTGGCGCCTCCGGCTCGGCCATGGGCCCGGTACTCGCCGAAATCCTGCGACGTCACGGCGTGGCGGCAAGCCTGACCTTGCCGCCTGACTTCGATAGCCGCTTCCAGAAGGGTCAGTACGCCGGTTCAATCTACGGCCATGGCGGCAGCATCCGCGAGCCGTATGACACCTTGCGCCTTTATCAAAGCCAAAGCATCGCCGTACCCGGCGCGCATGCGGTAAATTTCAGCCGCTGGAAGAACCCAGACTATGACAAGATTGTCGATGAAGTTTACATCACCGATCCCAAGAACGTGGAGAAGCTGAAACAGCTGTTCCGTGCGGCGATGGAGATCTGGCTGCCCGATCTTCCGGACATCCAGCTGGTGCAAAACTACCACCGCATCCCGTTGAACACGACGTATTGGCGGAATTGGCCGACCGAAGATAACTCCTACATCAACGACGCTTCCTGGCACCTGACGTTCCCTATCGTGCTGTGGAACCTGCAGTCGGCGTAGCATCTCGCGCGAAATGTTGCACCTGGCCGAGACTGATATGGACCACATAAGATACGATCTAAACTCGTCTTGCGCGGGCTTGTCAGGCGTATCCACGTCTTCCTTTCAGGCGTCCGAAGACGCGGATGGCCGGGCCAAGCCCGGCCAAGAAGAGAAGAGAAAGCTGATTCTGCCCTTTTGCGGCCGTCACAACTATCCCCGGACAGCCCTGCGCCTTCGCGCGAACGATGATTTTACGGCCGGCTGAGAGCGCTTAGCCCAGATGCACGCCGTCTATATCGTCAAGCGCTTCGGGGTCTTCGTGCTGATCGTTTGGCTGGCGGCGACACTCAACTTTTTCCTGCCCAAGCTGTCGGGGCAGGACCCGGTCCGCACTAAGTTGCTCGAGGAGGCCTCGCTCGGCGGCTATGTGCATGCCGGCATCGAGGACATGGTAAAGGAGTACCAGAAACGGTTTGGCCTGGATCAGCCACTGTGGCGCCAATACCTGACCTATCTCGGCGCGGTATCGCGCGGCGACCTCAACTATTCCATTGCCAACTACCCGCGCACCGTCGTCGGCATGATCCGCGAAGCCTTGCCGTGGACCATCGGGCTGCTCGGGGTGACGACCTTGTTCTCCTTCGCCGCCGGCACGATCCTCGGCGCCCTGCTCGCTTGGCCGCGCGCGCCCCGTTGGATGCGGTGGCTGATGCCGCCGTTATGGGCGTTGCACGCGATCCCGTTCTTCCTGCTCGGGCTCGTTCTGAGCTGGCTGTTCGCCTTCAGGTTCCAGTGGCTGCCGATCTTCGGCGGCTACAGTGCTGGCGCCAATCCGGCATGGGACTGGGCCTTCACCCTCGATGTGCTTCGACACGCCGTCCTGCCGGCGCTTTCCATCGTGCTCGTCTCGGTGGGCGGCTGGGCGCTCGCCATGCGCGGGATGATGGTTACCACGATGGGAGAGGACTACGTCACCTTCGCCGAGGCAAAGGGCCTGCGCAGCGCGACGATCTTTACCCGTTATTGCATGCGCAACGCGATCCTGCCGCAGACGACCGGGCTTGCTTTGGCCTTGGGCCAGATCCTGTCCGGCGCGGTACTGGTCGAGGCGATCTTCGGCTACCCGGGGATCGGCGCGTTGCTGTTCCAGGCCATCGAGGAAAACGACTTTTTTCTGATCCAAGGGATCGTGTTCACCGTCATCGTGGCGCTCGGCTTTGCGACCTTTGTGCTGGACGTGGTCTATCCCTGGCTCGACCCCCGCATCTCCTATCGCCAGAGCTAGGCCGCGTGCTCGGCTATCTTCGCCGCAACGTGTCGCTGGTGGTCGGGCTGGTATTCCTTGGCATTCTGGCGGTGTTTATCGTCGTCGGCGCGCTGACGGTCGATACCGGCAATGCCCAGCCATTGTCGGCGCCGGCGCTCCAGCCACCCTCCTGGGACTATCCGTTCGGCACCGACCGCAACGGGCGCGACTTGTTGGCGGTGATGGTGGCGGGCACGCCGCTGACATTGCGCATCGGCTTTATTGCCGGGTTCATCGGCGTGGGCGTCGGCGCGATATTGGCTTTCACCGCCGCCTATTACCGCGGACGGGTCGACACCGTCATTCGCAGCATTGCCGATATCGGCCTGACGGTGCCCCAGTTGCTTGTGCTGATCATTATCGCAGTGTCGTTGAAGGGTAGCCTGACGGTAAATCAGATGGCGATCATCATCGCCTCCTTGGCTTGGCTCAGCCCGACCCGCACCATCCGCTCGCAAGTCCTGACGTTGCGCGAACGGGGCTATGTGGAGATCGCGCGGCTCAACGGCATGAGCGGGCCGGAGATCATCTTCGGCGAGCTGATGCCCAATCTGCTGCCCTATCTCGCGGCCACCTTGGTCGGCAGCGTCTCGGCGGCGATCCTCGCCTCGGTCGGGTTGGAAGTTTTGGGGCTCGGGCCGGTCGAGGCTCCGACCCTCGGCATGACGCTCTACTGGGTCAATTTCAACGCCGCGATCATCAATGGCTGGTGGTGGTGGTGGACCGCCCCGCTGGTCGTCATCGTGATGGTGTTCCTCGGCCTGTTTTTTCTGACCGCCGGCCTCGACGAGATCGCCAACCCCCGGCTGCGGCGATCGGTATGAGCGGCAGCATTCTGCGCGTTGAGCGGCTCCGCGTTTCTTATGACCATCCTCTCGGCCCGGTGCGGGCTGTCGACGAGGTAAGTTTTTCTCTGCTCCCGCGCGAACGCTTTGGCTTGGCCGGCAAGTCCGGGTCCGGCAAATCGACGATGGCGTTGGCCATCCTGCGCATGATCAAGCCGCCGGGCCGGATCGAGGGAGGTGCTGTCTGGCTCGAGGACATTGCCTTGTCCGGCCTGACCGACGACGCAATGCGCCGGCTGCGGCTGGCCGGCATCGCGATGGTCCCGCAAGGCTCGATGAACTCGCTCAACCCGGTGGCGCGCATCCGCGAGCAGATCCGCGACGCGCTGGCCGACCATGGCGAACGTCTGTCCAAGCGCGACATCGACACCCGCGATACGGATGCTGCTGGCCCAGGTGGGGCTACCGCCGGAGATTGCCGACAGATACCCGCACGAGCTGTCCGGCGGCATGAAGCAGCGCGCCTGCATCGCCATCGCGATCTGTCTGCAGCCGAAAGTGATCATTGCCGATGAGCCGACCAGCGCGCTCGACGTGGTCGTACAGCGGCAGGTCATGGAAACCCTCGGCCGGGTGCAAGCCGAGCTCGGCGCCGCGGTGATCCTGATCGGCCACGACATCGGCCTGATGGCGCAGTTCGTGGACCGCCTGGGCATCATGTATGCGGGGCGGCTGGTCGAAGTGGCGCCGATCCGCGACATCATCACCGCGCCGCGGCATCCCTATACGCGCATGCTGATCGATAGCCTGCCGTCCTTGGAGCGCAAAGGCGGGTTGCGCGGGATTCCCGGTCTGGCTCCTGTCTTGCGCGAGCTACCCACCGGGCTGCGCCTTCCATCCCCGCTGCCCGATGGCGGAGGCGCGCTGTCGCACTGATAAGCCGGCCGTGCGAGCCATTAGCGAGGATGCCAGCGTGGCGTGCCATTTCGCATGACGCCGCTGCTCGAACTGCGCAACGTCTCGAAACACTTCGCCGGCGGCATGCTCGGCCGGGAGCGCAAAGTTGCGCTCGAACATTTCTCGTTCGCCATCGACCCGGCGCTGCCGGGGATCACCGCGGTGGTCGGCGAAAGCGGCAGCGGCAAAACCACGTTGGCGCGGCTGCTGCTGGGTCTGATCGAACCCTCCGAGGGCGAGGTCAGATACGAGGGGCGCCCATTGCCCGACCTGTCAGCCGCGCAACGGCGGCAATTCCGCCGCGAGGTGCAGGCGATCTTCCAGGACCCGTACGAGGTCTATAACCCGTTCTATCGGGTGGACCACGTACTGACGACGCCGGTGCGGAAATTCCGTCTGGCGCCGACACGGGCGGAGCGGCGAGAGCTGGTCGAGGAAGCGTTGCGCGCGGTCGGCCTGCGTCCGGAGGAAATCCTCGGCCGCTATCCGCACCAGCTTTCCGGCGGGCAGCGGCAACGCATCATGGTGGCGCGCGCCCTGTTGCTGCGCCCACGGCTGATCGTCGCCGACGAGCCGGTGTCGATGGTGGACGCCTCGCTGCGCGCCACCATTCTCGGCAGCCTGCGCAAGCTGAACGAGGAGCTGGGGATCTCGATCCTCTACATCACCCACGACCTCGCCACGGCCTATCAGGTCGCCGATACGATCCTGGTGCTCTACCGCGCCTCAGTCGTGGAAGCCGGCAATGTGGAGCTGGTGGTGAAATCGCCGCAACACCCGTACACACGATTGCTGATCGGCGCGATCCCGCGCGTCAGCACGGTGCGAGACTGGGGGGCAGAGGAACGCAAATCGGAGGGCGTCCCATCGGCGCATGGTTGTAAATTCGCCGACCGCTGCCCGGTCGCGATGCCCCAGTGCCTGACAGCCGTGCCGCCGCTCTATCGCACCGATCCGCGCCGCGCCGCAGCCTGCTTCCGGCTCAGCGAATGGCCGAAATTGCCCCCAGAGGAGATTGGGGAAGTGTTGGTGCCGGACCGGATGCCCCAACCGCAGTTCGTCGCCGCGTCATCGGCCTGAGCGAGCCGGATAGTCTCCCTTTACGCTACTTGGCGGCTTCCCGGTTTTTCGCGTGCTCGGCGGCGAAGTGACGTTCGACGGCGCTCGCGGCGGCGGCCTTGCGTTTGGCGCTGAAGGCTTCGCGATTGGCGCGCATCCAGTCCATCGATTGCGAGCGCCAGGCACTGCGCTCCTCGAAGCGCGGCAATACGTAGCGCGCGAACAATTCGTAGGAGCGCTTGGTCGCCTCCCAGTCGGCCCAGTCGTGAGCGAGCATCAGGATGCAGCCGAAGCCGCCGGTCTTGGCCCAGTAATTCTCTAAGACGCGCAACGCGTCGTCGGGGGTGCCGATCGCGCCGCGCCCGCCTGCGTTGATCTCCTCGATGCTCGGCATGCCGATCGCGGCGCCACCTTCGGGATTTACCGAATACGAGTAGAGCTGCCATTTCTCGAAGCCGGCGCGCACATTCTCGATCGCCTTTTCCCGCGTCTCGGCGATATGGAACGGAGCCATCACGCGGTAATTGGCGCGATCCATGACGCGGCCCTGCGCCGCCGCTTCGGCGTTGGCGAGTTCCCAGTTGTAGTCGAGCGTGTCGTAGCCGTTCGGGCTGCCCGCCATCACGCACAGCATGCCGAGGTCGTAGCGCCCGGCGAGCTTGCCGCCATACGGCGTGACCGCGCTGGCGATCGCCAGATGCGGCCGCGGTTTCGAATATGGGCGCAAATGCAGCCGGGCCTCGCGCATCGTGTACCATTCGCTCTGCTGGGTGATGGTCTCGCCATCGAGCAGGCGGGTAATGATGTCGATGGCGTCGGCCATGCGGTCGCGCTGGGTCTCGGGGTCGATGCCGAGCATCATCGCATCCGACGGCAACAGGCCCGGGCCGAAGCCGAACATCGCCCGCCCGCGCGTCTGATAGTCGAGCTGCACGATGCGGTCGGCGACCATGAACGGATGATGGTAAGGCAGCGAGATCACCCCGGTGCCGAGACGGATCTGCCGGGTGCGCTCGGCGGCGGTGGCGATAAACAATTCGGGCTGGCCGTAGATCTCGTAACCGCCGGAATGGTGCTCGCCGATCCACGCCTCGGCGTAATTGTGCGCGTCGAGCCACTGCATCAGCTGGAAGTCGCGCTCCATGCACAGCAGCGGATCTTCGTCGTTGGGATGGAACGGCGGCAGGAAGACTCCGGCGCGCAGCGTGCGGTACTAGTCATCGGTTACTCCTCCATGCACCAGTACGGCGCTACGCAGGCGGCGATCTGTGCGACGATCGCTTCGCCGCGCTCGCAATCAACGTCGAATGACAGAATCGCTATGACCAACGCTATCTCTGGTTGCAGCGGCCTAGGGGTTGATGACGGTCGGGGTGCGGCTGATCACAAAGGCCTCGTGGCGCTCGATGAAGTCGACCGCGACTTCGGTGAACGCTTCCGGCCGGTCGGTACTGATCGCGTGGCCGGCGTCGTAGACAAAGACCAAATGGCTGTTGGGCATCAGCTCCTTGTAGAAATGCCCCATCTCCGGCGGGATGACCGCGTCGAGCGTGCCGAACAAGACGAGCGTCGGGGTCGCCAGCTCGCGCAGCCGGCGCTCGAGGTCCGCGTCGCGGTCGGGGCCACGTAGCCGTTGGGTCAGGCGTGCCACCTTGGCGCGCACTTCCGGGTCTTGCGGCGGCATCGGGGCGACCCGCTCGGGGTGAGCAAACAGCCGGCGCGCCATCTCCTCGGGCGAGCCCGAAGGCGCTTGCGCGCCCTTGGGGCGGATCGCCGCCGGAGCTTCGAGCACCAATGCCAGAACCCGCTCCGGATGCTGCACCGCGAGCCACAGCGCCGTCTTGCCGCCGAACGAGGTGCCCATCAGGTTGAACTGGTCGATGCCCAGGTTGGCGACCGCCTTGGCCATCGTCGCCGCCAAGGCGGGCATATCCTGCGAGCGGGTGTTCTCCTCCGACTTGCCGAAGCCCGGCATCTCAAAGGCGATAACGCGGAAATGGCGGCTTAGGAGGTCGTGTCCCGGCGACAGTCGCAGCCCGCCGGCGCCGTGCAGATGAACCAGCACCGGCCCCTGTCCGGCCTCCATGTAGCGGATGCGAAACCCGTCCGCCTCGACATGGTGCTCGCGAAACGCCGCGCCGGGCGTTGCCCGCGTCGATTGGTCTGCCACGATCGTTCTTCCTCCTACGCGTCAGGTCTTGACCAGCGGGATCAATTTCGCCCAGCGGTCCAGCAACGGCAGGATCTCGTCGGCCTTGGCCGGCGGCAGGCGCACGGTCATGCGGGTGATGCCGAGATCGCGGTTGCGCTTGAGCAAGTCCGGGTCCTCCGGCGCGCCGCCCAACGTCACCGAGAGGGATTGCGGATCGCGGCCGGCCTCTTTGGCCATCTCGCGCAAACGCGGCATAAACTCTTCGGGGCCGCCGGAACCGGCGCTCGCGGCTGCCGGGATCAACCCGTCGCCGTAGCGAAGCGCTCGCCGCGCGGCGAGCCGGAAGGCGCCGCCGACGATGATCGGCGGGTGCGGCTTCTGCACCGGCTTGGGCCAGGTCTGCATCGGTGGGAAATCGACGATCTTGCCGTGATATTCCGGCTTGTCCTTGCTCCAGATCTCCTTCATCGCCTCGATCTGCTCGCGCATCTTCAACGTGCGGGTCTCATAGACAGTGCCGTGGTCTTCCATCTCCTCGGCATTCCAGCCGCAGCCGATGCCGAACAGGAAGCGGCCCTTCGACACCTGATCGAGCGAGGCGACGGATTTTGCTGTCTGGATCGTGTCGCGCTGGATCACCAGACACACACCGGTGCCGAGCTTGAGGCGCGTGGTGACCGCCGCCGCGGCGCTCAACGTGACGAACGGGTCCATCACATCGTAGTACTGCTTGGACAGCTCCATGTTACCCGGCAGGCTGAACCGGCGGGTGACCGGGATGTGCGAATGCTCGGCCACCCACAGCGAGTCGAAGCCGCGCTGTTCGAGCGCCACCGCCAACTCGGTCGGCGCCATCGAATAGTCGGTGAAGAAGATCGCCGCACCGATTTCCATGGTCTTGCTCCTCCCCGCCTGGGTCTCAAACCTCGCGGATGCGCGGCAGCACCTTTTTGCCGAACAGTTCGAGCGAGTGCATCAAATCGCCGAGATCGGTGGCGCCGGGGTTCTGGAAGGCGAGGTCGAGCACGCCGGCTCCCATCTCCTCGCGACAGCGTTTGACCTGCTCGACGACCGTGTCCGGACTGCCGATGAAAGTCGTCGGCAAGACGCCGCCGACATTGGGCGCTCGCGGCTCGCCGGCAATATTGCGCATATCCGCCTTGAACAGCGCTTCGCGCACGCCCGGCCGCATCGGGAACGCCGCGGCCCCGCCGCTGCGCTGCTTCTGCAGCAACTCATCGGCCTCGTCGTCGGTATCGGCGATGATGATGTTGGCGCGATAGAGGACCTGCTCTACGGTTGGCTGCCAGCCGTAGCGCGTGCACTGCTCGCGATAATACTGGGTCGATTTGCGCATCACCTCGAACGGCGCGAACGAGACGCCGAGCCCGACATGGAGGCGCGCGGCGAACTCGCAGGCCTCGCGGCTGGTGCCGAGCGCATAGGTCGGCGGGTATGGCTGCTGCCAGGGGCGCGGCCATACCGAGACGCTGCGGAACTGGTAGTGGCGGCCTTGCCAGCCGAACGGCTGCGGCTCGGTCCACGCCTTGAGGATCAGCTCCATGCCCTCGTCGGTGCGCTCGCGCGCCTCGGCGGGATTGAGATCGAAGGTCAGGTATTCGTTCGGCGTCCCGCGCAACAGCCCGACGACAAGGCGGCCCTCGGCGACGTTGTCGAGCGTCGCAAGTTCCTCGGCGACGCGCACCGGGTTGCTCTGCGGCACAATCGGGCCGAGCACGGCCACCTTTATCTTGCTCAGGCGCGCGGCGATGTACGCTCCCGAGACCGACGGGGCTGGGGTCAGGATCCGCGGCGAGTAGTGGTGCTCGGACACGCTGACCCAGTCGAAGCCGAGGTCTTCGACAAATTCGACCCGCTCGATCATGTCGTGAAACGCCTTTGCGCCCGCCTCCTGGTCATAGGCCCCGGCCGGCACCGGCCATTGCGACGGCACAGGCTGCGGCGCCGTGTAGCGCCCGGTTTCGAAATACGAGACCTTCATCGCTCGACCTCCGACACGTTAGGGCAGCGGAGCGGCTGCCCTCGGTGAGCCTTCACCCTGAACCTAGACCAATAAATCCCGTTCGCCAACCCCGCCGCAAGCGTCAGGAGATAAGGGTCGCCGCTACACGTCGCGAATATGCGGCAGGACCTTCTTGCCGAACAGCTCGAGCGTACTCATCAAGGTTCCCGGATCGGCATCGCGGGTCTGGAAGAACAGGTCGAGCACGCCGATCCCCGCCTGATCATGGCAGCGCTTGACCTGGTCGATGACCGTATCCGGGCCGCCGAAGAAGTTTGTCGGCAAGGTGCCGCCGACATTCGGCGTCCTGGTTTCGCCGGCGACGTTGCGGGAATCGAGTTTGATCAGCGCGTCGCGCACCCCCGCGGGCATCGGCAATGGCGAGTGGGCCAGAGGGTTCTTCAGCGCTGCCTCGGCCTCCGCGTCGGTCTCGGCGAGCAGAATATTGGCCCGGTAGATGATCTGGTCCGGCGCCGGCTGCCAATCGTGGCGCGCGCAGGCTTCGCGATAGTAGCGCGTCGCCTTGGCGCAGACCTCGAACGGGGCGTAGGAGAGCCCGAGCCCGAGGCGGTGGCGCGCGGCAAACTCGCAGGATTCGCGGCTGGTGCCGAGCGCGTAGGTCGGCGGATAGGGTTGCTGCAATGGGCGCGGCCAAACCGCGACAGTGCGGAACTGGAAATGGCGCCCTTGCCAGCCGAATGGTTGCGGCTCGGTCCACGCCTTGAGGATCAGCTCCATGCCTTCGGTGGTGCGTTCCCGCGCCTCCTCGGGGTTGAGGCCGTAACTCAGATATTCCCCGGTTGTCCCGCGCAACAGCCCGACACACCAGGCGGCCCGGCATCAGATTGTCGAGCAGTGCCAGTTCCTCGGCGATCCGCACCGGATTGCCCTGCGAGACGATCGGGCCGAGTACGGCGATCTTTATCCCGGTCGAGTGCGCCGCCAGGTGTGAGGCAGCGACAATCGGGGCGGGCGTCAGACGCCGCGGGGAATAGTGGTGCTCCGAAACGCTGACCCAGTCGAAGCCCAAGCGCTCGACGTGCTGCGCCCGCTCGACCATGCCGCGATAGGCCTCGGCGCCGGCGTCGAGGTCATAGACGGCGGGCGGGACCGGCCATTCGGGCGGCAGTTTCCCCGGCGCCCGATAGCGAGCGGTTTCGAAATACGAGACCTTCATGGCTGTGGACCCAAGCTGGATTACCTCGCTGTTCTAACCGCTCGCGGTTCGGCCCGATTTGAGCTTCGCGTTACGTCAGCGCTCGCTGTTGCGGCTGTGTGACCGGAATCTTGTACAGGTTCACAGCGTTTTCGAAGACCAGTTGGTTGAGCGCCTCTTTCCCTAGGGCCGCCTCCGCCGGAGCATGCCCCATCGCCTTCGAGTGCGGCCACGGGCTGTCCATGCCCGGGAAGTCGCTGGCCCACAGGAAATTGCCCAGACCGACCTCGGGCGCGCGCCGAAAACCGCCCTCTTCCTCGACCTCGAAGGTGAAGAAAACCTGACGCTTGACAAACTCGGTGGGCTTGTCGGAAAGCGGGAAGTCCGGCTTGAAGACCCGGGTGGCCGGCCCGCCGAAATCGTATTCGCGGTCGAAGCGCCAGAACAGGAACGGGACCCACCCGACGCCGGCCTCTTCGAGGACAAAGCGCACCCCGGGATGCCGATCGCAGATACCCGAGAACACGACCGCACTCATCAGTTCGGCCATCAGCCCCATCGGGAAGTTGGCGACCCGCATCAAGGATTGGTTGCGCGGTTCGAGGCCTGAGACCCCGACCCCGATCTGGCGTGACCCGCCGGCGGGGTTGGCGTGCAGGTTGACCGGCAGGCGGGTCTCCGCGGCGGCCGCCCATACCGGCTCCCACATCTGGTGGATGACAGGTTCAGGAGCGTTCGCCCAGTCGAAGATAACCCCGGTCGGCAGACCGAACTCCGCCACCCGCATCAGCTCCGCGACCGCCTCCTCAGGCGTCTGGCAGGGCAGCGGCAGAAGCAAGATAAACCGGCCGTTCGATTCCTCGTACAGTTCCCGCGCCCAATCGTTGACCGCTCGATAGCACGCAGCGCGCAGTTCGGGATTTTTGATTTGCCAGATCTGCTCGTAGGGGCCGTTGACGAGTTCGGCATCCACCCCGTCCCGGTCCATATCTTCGCAGCGATACTTGGCGTTTGCCGCGCGGAAGACGCCGGGCTCGGGCTCCTCGGGCAAACCCGCCCGCGTATAGCAGTTAACGGGGCCCCGGCCCACGCCGGCCCAACCGACACCGCTATAAGGGCGTCCCTCGACGATCCACTGTCGGGCGCCGTCCGTCCCCTGCACGACTCTCGGCCCGTCATCTTGGAATTTTCTCGGTAGACGCTTCGTCCACAAGTCGAAGGGAAGGTGCATCAGCCGGCAATGTCCATCCGCGGACACCACGCCAAATCTCTTCTCCATTGCGCGTTTCCCCTTTCAGAGGGTTGGCGGGGAGGGGGCAATCGTGCGGCCTCCCCAGCACATGACCATGTACGCCGTAAAACCTTAGTCACCTAGTCGCGCCGCCAACACGGCGCCGGGTCGCTGGCCGACGGCATAGGTCGTCAACGGCGTCAGCGCGCCGGTTTCCTGATCGATCCGGTACGAAGCCAGCCTTCCGGACGCCGTGCCGGCGGCAAAGACGAAATGGCCCGCAGGGTCCAGACTGAAGGCGCTGGGGACCGCTTCGGTCGGCACTCGCCCGATCGCCGTCAACCGCCCGCTGGCAGGGTCGACAGCGAACCCCGCGATGCTGTTGTGGCCGCGATTGCCGACGTACAGGAAACGTCCCGACGGGGTGAGGTGGATCTGCGAGCAGGTATTCCGGGCGCTGTACCCGTCGGGTAGGGTCGAGATCGTCTGCGCTGCGGAGAGGGTGCCGGACGCCGGGTCAAGGCGATAGCCGGTGACGCTGCAGCCCTGCTCGTTGGAGAAATAGACGAGATCTAAGGTGGGATGAAAACAGTAGTGGCGCGGGCCGAGGCGGTCGGCTTGCTCGACCCGGGCCGGGGAGTTGGCGGTTAAACGGCCGCGTGTCGGCATCGAACCGGAACTGCATGATCACGTTTGGGCCGGGATTATCCTTCGGCGGTTCCAAAACATTATCTTGGATGCGGGCGATGTGAGGCACAAAGGCAAAGCGGTTGGACGGATCGGTCTGGATCGCATGGGCGCCGGTGGCCGTGGCCAACCACTCCTGGGACGGCGCGCCAACTGCACCGTCTGCTCCAAGCCGGTAGACCGCGACGCCCCCGCCTTGATAATAGGCCGACAGCAGATACCGGCCCGCGCGGTCCGGGGCGAGAAACGTCGGCGCGTGCGCCTGCGAGACCGACCCTAACAGTGTCAGCCCTCCGGTGCCCGGGTCGATCCGAAAACTCGAGATCGCCTGCCCGGTGCGCTGGCCAACATAAAGCGTGCGCCGATCGGGGCTGATCGCCATCACCGACGGCCCGACCGCGGCCGGCACCTCCGCCCGCGGCGTAAGCTGGCCAGTGTCGGCATCCATGGCGAAGGCTATGATCTTGTTGTCGTCTTGCGCGCAAACGTAGAGGGCGTATGGCATCTTTGTCCTCCCTTGGCGACCGCCGCAGGCGGTACTGCTGCTGCATTCTAGGACAATGCCAACAAAAGCCAAACGGCCACCCCGCAAAGTGGCCGGTACGGAGCGCGCCCTAGAACCGGTTTCGCTCAGGTTGAGATCCTATCCCTTTTCGTCATGACCGGACTTGTTCCGGCCATCCACGTGGATCCCCGGGACCATCCTGGACCATTTCGGGGATGACGAAGGAAAGGTGCTCGACCTCATCGAAATTTACTCTGGTGTCCCTGGCGTGCCGCCTGCTCTCCGGCCGGCGAATGTCGGCGTAGCGACTCTCGCTGGGCCGTGGCAGGCTGGGCGACATAAGATTGCCGCGCCGAGATCATCATAATGGACGAGGTTGGATTGCAGCGATGCGCTTTTCTGCTCTGACCGAACGGGTCGCCCGGACCGGGGCGGGCGGCTGGGCCATTCACCAGGACGCCATGCGCCTGCGCGACGCCGGCGCCGATGTGATCTTTCTGACCATTGGCGACCCCGATCAGGCGCCCTCGGAGACGTTGATCGAAGCGACCGTCGCGGCGTTGCGCGATCATCGGACCGGGTACTCGCCGACCATCGGTTATCCCGCGCTGCGCGAGGCAATCGCGGCCCGTCACGCGCGCCGGACCGGCCGCCCTTGCGCCGCCGACAATGTCGTCGTGGTTCCGGGCGCTCAGGGCGGGGTTTATTGCGCGCTGCAGTGCCTCGCCGGACCCGGTGATGAGGTCATCATCCCCGAACCGATCTATGCCACCTACGCGGGCGTCGTCGGCGCCAGCGGCGCGCGGATGGTGACCGTCCCGCTTCGCGCCGAGCGAGGGTTTCACCCCGATCTCGAAGCGCTCTCCGCCGCCGTCACGCCGCGCTCCCGCGTGGTCTGGATCAACTCGCCACACAACCCGACCGGGGCCGTGTTCACGGCAACCGAGATCGAGGCCATCGCCGCGCTGTGCCGCGACCGCGATCTATGGCTGTTGTCGGACGAGGTCTACGAGGATTTGGCCTTTGCCCGGCCGCATGTCAGTCCGCGGTCGCTGCCGGACATGGCCGATCGCGCCGTTGTGGTTTCCAGCTTGTCGAAATCCCACGCGGTTCCTGCCTTTCGCCTCGGCTGGATCATCGGGCCGCCGGCCCTGTGCCATCACCTGTTCAACCTGTTGCTATCAATGACCTACGGCAGTCCGGCCTTCATCCAGATCGGCGCCTTGGCCGCGTTCCGCGAGGATCTTCCCGAGGTGGCGGCGTTGCGCGCGGCCTATCAGGCCCGGGCGGCCCAACTATGCGGTCTGTTAACCGAAGCGCCGAATTGCCGGGCGATCCCGCCCGAAGGCGGCATGTTCGTGCTGCTGGACATTCGGCGCAGCGGACTCAGCGCCCAGCAATTCGCGCAACAGCTACTCGAGGGCGAACATGTGGCGGTGCTGCCCTGCGACAACTTTGGCCCGAGTGCGGTCGGACATCTGCGCATCGCCCTATCGGCGCCCGACGCGCGCCTCGCCGAAGCCGGTCGGCGGATCGTCCGCTTTGCGCGGCAGCTCGCTTGACGCCCGGGGGCGATCCAACTTGGCAGGCAACGATCCCGACGCGTTCTATCCTCTTGAACGCCAGCACCAGCCGGGCTTTCGTCGAGCCGTCATCCCCAACCACCAGCAGCCAGGAGGGACAACATGAGCGAAACCCGGAGAGTGGCGATCGTGACCGGTGCGGCGGGAGGCATCGGCAGGGCGATGACGCGCGGCTTGTTGGCGGCGGGCGTCCGGGTCACGGGAGTCGATCGCGACCGCGATCCGGTAGAGAGGCTTGTGGCGGGAGCGCGTGAGCTGGGCAAGGCCGCCGAGCTGCTCACCATCCAGACCGATCTTGCTGTCGATACCGCCGTCGACGAGATCGTCAGCGCCACCCGTGCCCGGTTCGGCCAGATCGATATCCTGGTCAACAACGCCGGCATCGGGCCGGGTGCGATCCGTGCGGACAGTTGGCAGAGGCCGCTCAAGTTCTGGGAGGTCACCCCCGATCTGTGGCGCCGCTTTGTCGCTGTCCATACCACGGCGCCGTTGGCGCTTACGAACGCAGTGGTGCCCGAGATGATGCGCCGGGGCTGGGGCCGGATCGTCAATGTCACGACCAGCCTCGGGACGATGCTGAACGCCGGCTCCCCGACCTACGGGCCATCCAAAGCGGCGCTCGAAGCCATGAGCACGATCATGGCGAAGGACCTTGACGGCACCGGGGTCACGGTCAACGTGCTGGTGCCGGGCGGGGTCACCAACACGCCGATGATCTCGGACACCGCGGGCTTCGACCGAGCCCAGCTGATCCAGCCCGAGGTAATGGCGCCGCCGCTTCTCTGGCTGGTCTCCGACGCCGCCGGGAAGGTCACCGGCCGGCGGTTTCTCGCCGTTCACTGGGACCCGGCGCTGTCGCCCGAACAAGCTGCCGAGAAGGCCGGCGCGCCGGTCGCCTGGACCAGCATTGCGACGATGCCGATCACGCCGGGCCGCTCCTGAATGATCGCGGCGGTGGCGGTCAGCGGACCTGGTCGGCGATCCGCGAGAGGTGGTGGGCGGTGTCGCCGAACAAGTGCTCGATGACCATGCACCGGCGAAAATAGTGGCCGACCGCGTATTCCTCGGTCATGCCGATGCCGCCATGCAATTGGATCGCGTTTTGCGAGACGAACCGGGCCGCCTGACCGACGCCGACCTTGGCCATCGAAATATTGTGCGCGCGTTCATCCGGATCTTTCTCGTCGACCATCATCGCCGCCAGCATCGCCATGCTGCGGCCCTGCTCCAACGCGATCAGCATCTCCGCCGAACGATGCTGCAAGGCTTGGTTCTGCCCGATCGGCTTGCCGAATTGCTGGCGGGTTTTCAGATATTCGAGTGTCATCGCATGCATCGCTTCCATCGCGCCGATGGCCTCGGCCGCTACGGCGGCGATGCCGGCCTCGACGACGCGTTCGATGACCGGCAATGCCTTGCCGGGCTCGCCGAGCACGTCGTCGTCGCCGACTTCGACCCCGCTCAATGAGATCTCCGCCGCCCGTGTGCCGTCGCGCATCGGATAGGAGCGGCGCGCCACGCCATTCCCACTGGCGTCGACGAGGAACAAACTGATTCCGTCGGGATCGTCGCGCTCGCCTGAACTGCGGGCGCTGACGATCAGTCGATCCGCATTGTTGCCATGCACTACGACGCTCTTGGCGCCATCGAGCACCCACCCGCCACGAGCGTTGGCCTTGGCCGTCGTCAGCACGTCGTTGAGATCGTAGCGCGCCTGACGCTCGCCATGGGCGAAGGCAAGGGTCATCCGGCCTTCGGCGATTTGCGGCAGGATTGCGGATTGCTGCGCCCCGCTGCCGGCGAGGCGTAATGCCGTTCCGCTCAGCACCACCGTCGCCAGATAGGGTTCGAGCGCCAACACCCGCCCGAACGCCTCCATCGCCAGCATGGTCTCGATCGCACCGCCGCCGAACCCGCCATATTCCTCGGCAAAGGGCAGGCCCAGCAGGCCAAGCTCGGCATAACGCTCCCACATCGCCTTGCTGTGACCTTCGGGCTCGGCGAGGTAGCCGCGCCGCGCCGGCGAAATCGTAATGGTCGGCGAGCAGACGATCGACGCTGTCGCGTAACAGGCGCTGCTCCTCGGTCAGGTCGAAATCCATCACAACCCCAATACGGCTTTGGTCAGGATGTTCTTCTGGATCTCGTTGGTGCCGCCATAGATCGAGGCGGCGCGCAGGAACAGGTAACTCTTGGTCGCTTCGGCCGCCCAGGCCGGCCCGAGCTCGGGCTCGTTGCTGAGCGCCTCCAGTTCCTGCGCCCAGTCGGGCATTGCCAGCGGGCCGCCGACATCCATCGCCAGCTCGGTCGTCGCCTGCAACAATTCGGTGCCCTTGATCTTCAATGCCGAGGACAAGGGGTCGGGTTTGCCGGCTTCGCTTTTCTCATAGGCGGAGACGACGCGAAACTGGGTGATCTCGAGCGCCTTGAGGTCGACTTCGAGCTGGGCCACGCGCTGGCGGAACGCCGGGTCGTCGATCAGCGGTCGGCCGTTGGCGCGCATTTCATGGGCCATTTCCTTGGCGAATTTGACCCGCTCCTTCGATTTGCCGAGCCGGGCGATGCCGGTGCGCTCGTGGCCGAGCAGATATTTGGCGACGTCCCAGCCGCGGTGCTCCTCGCCGACCAGATTCGCGACCGGCACCACGCACGTCGTCAAAGAACACCTCGTTCAGATGATGGCTGCCGTCGATCGAGATGATCGGCCGGACCGTGATGCCCGGCGTCTTCATGTCGATCAGCAGGAACGAGATGCCCTCCTGCCGCTTCTTCGCCGCGGGATCGGTGCGCACCAGACAGAAGCACCAATCGGCATGATGCGCGGTCGAGGTCCAGATCTTCTGGCCGTTGACGACGTAATGGTCGCCGTCGCGCTTGGCCGCGGTCTTCAGCGAGGCGAGATCCGAGCCAGCCCCCGGTTCGGAAAAACCCTGGCACCACCAATCGTCGATATTGGCGGCACGCGGCAGAAAGCGGCGCTTTTGCTCCTCGGTGCCGAACTGGATCAGCACCGGGCCGATCATCGTGATGTTGAACGAGGAGACCTCGGGCGCTGGCGCCAGCTGGTTTTCCTCGAGAAAGATCATGCGCTGCACCGGCGTCCAGCCGGGGCCGCCATATTCCTTGGGCCAATTGAACGCCGCCCAGCCGCGCTGGTTCAGAATGCGCTGCCAGCGCACCGTGTCTTCTTTGCGTGGCGCGTAGCCGAGCCGCATCCGTTCGCGGATGTCGTCTGGCAGCTGGTCCCGGATAAAGCCGCGCAACTCGTCGCGGAACGCCGTCTCGTCCGCGGAGAAGCGAAGATCCATGGCCCATTTCCTCCCTTGTTCTCGGCTAACCGAGCAGCCGCCGACCAAGCGCGACTATATCGGCGATGGCGTCGGATGTTCCACGGGAAAGCAGCAGGATTTCACCGGCTGCCGCTGCCGTTTTGCGTTGCCGGCGATGCCGGAGCAGCCCATCCTGTCGCAGATAATCGCGGTCGTACGCGCCCATCAGCCTCAGCCAAGCTCGGAGGGACTAACGTGAACCGGCCCTTGCTCGTGGTTGACGGCGACTCGTTCGCGCACCGGGCCTATCACGGTTTGCCGAAATCGATCCGGCGGCATGGCAACAAGGGCGGCGGCGCGATCGTCGGCTTCGCGAATTTCCTGGTGCGGTTGTACGAGCGGAGAGCAGCCCCGCGCCGTACTCGTCGGCTGGGACACGCTCGACGCACCGACCTATCGGCACCGGGCGCTCGCAAGCTATCAGAGCGGGCGCGCGTTCGATGCCGAATTATTGGATCAACTCGACATCCTGCCGCAATTCGTCGCTTCGTGCGGTTTCGCCTATGCGAAGGCGCCGGGATATGAAGCCGACGACTTCCTGGCCGCTGCGGTGGCTCAGGAAGAGCGGCGTGGCGGGACCGCGGTCGTGGCGAGCGGCGACCGCGACGCCTTCCAGCTCGCCTCGGATGCGACGACGATCCTGCACCCGGTGCGCGCGGGCGAGATGGCTCGGATCGGGCCCGCCGAAGTCCGCGAGCGCTATGGTGTCGAACCCAGTCAGGTGCCCGATTTCATCGCCATCCGCGGCGACCCGTCGGACAAGATACCGGGTGCGCCGGGCATGGGGCCGAAAGGTGCGGCCAGCCTGCTGCGCCGATACGGATCGCTCGAAGCAGCACTCGCGGATGGCCGGTTCGCGGCTCAGGCAGACAAGCTGCGGCTCTACCGATCGATCGCGACAATGGATGCCGCCGCACCTCTCCCGGATTTACCCGACCAGACCCCGACCTGGGACGTAGCAGCGAGCTTGGCGCGGGAATGGGAACTGAACCGGCTGGCCGACCGCCTCGCCGAACTCGCGCATCAACCCCGCCCCCAGGGCTGAAGGTTCGGGCGGTTTAGCGCCAGATAACGTTCGGCGGCCTGGCGGTCCGGATCCTATTCCTATCCCGTCCCCTCCGCCGCCGGAGCCGCAAGACCATCGGGTGGCCACACCGCTATCCCCTCCGCCAGCGGAATGCGCAGGTTTCGGAACAACATCGAAAACATCATCCAGTTGCCCATGGCGATGATGAATTCCACCTGCTGTCCAGGGTCGGTGACATGTTTTGCCACCTCGGCCCAGGCACCATCCGAGATGGATTTGCCGGCGAGGCACTCGTCGGTGGCGGCCAAGATCGCCTTGTCCGCCGCCGTCAACCGCTCGGAGTTCCGCCAGTCGCGCACCGCCAGAACATCCTGTGGCGGAATTCCCGCGGTGGTCGCCACCCGCCAGTGCTGCGTCCATTCATAAGCCGAACCGGTGACCCAGCCGATCCGCATGATCATCAGTTCGCGCAGCCGAGTGTCGAATTTGTTATTCTCCAACAGCTGAATTAATTGGCTATACGCTACCCTCGCCACACCGGGATTGTTGGCCAACACCCGGAACGCCTCGCTCTGCGTGCGCCGCGCGGGCAAACCCATCGCTTCGCCGAGTTCGCGGGCGCGTTCGAGCGACACCATTGGCACGCGTGACGTCATCGTCGCTCTCCGCTGGTTGTTCCCCGCCCGCCCTCACGGTCTCGCTGCCTTGCTACAGGGCTAGCCGGCCTCCCCTACACCTTGCGCGAAAACCGTGCGCTTTCCTCGATCTCGGCCGCCGCAATCGCCCGGGCAAGCGCGCCGCTCAGTTCCTTGGCCGCTTCCAGGGTTAGTTCGACGGCGACGCGCGCGCCCGGCCCGAGTGTCGAGTTCACGAAATCGATGGTGATGGCCTCTTCCAGCAGGGCGTGGTGCGGGTGGTCGTAGGACACCACCGAATGGGTCAGATCAAACCACCCGTCACCGCCCTTGCCGGCGCCATCGGCGCCGACGATCTCGACGATCGAGGTGCACATGCCGGCGTTATTTGGCCAAGTGCTTGTGCAAGAACCCGAACACCTTTTGCCAGCCATCCAGCGCCTGCTCGATGCGGTAAGCCGGACGGTCGTAGTAGAAGAAGCCGTGACCGGCGCCATCGTAACGGTGAAACTCGTACTGTTTGCCGTGCTTCTTCAGTTCGGCCTCGTGCTGGTCCACCTGCTCCGGGGTCGGCGCCCGATCCTCATTGCCGAACAGACCGAGCAGAGGGCAGGACAGGTCCTTGGTAAAGTCGATCGGCGCCTTTGGCTGCTTCGGGTTCAGCTCCTCCTTGCTCATCACCACCCGGCCGCCCCACAGCTCGCACGCGGCGTTGATGCTCTTGGTATGGCAGGCAAACAGGAAGGTCTGCCGTCCGCCCGAGCAGGTGCCGAACACGCCGACCTTGCCATTGAGCCAGGGCTGGGCGCGCAACCATGCCACCGCACCCTCGGTGTCGCCGATGACCTGCGCATCGGGAACGCCGCCCTCGGCCCGCACCTTGGCGGCGACATCATCGGCTTTGCCTTCGCCGGCGCGGTGATAGAGGTTATGGCTGATCGTCGCGTAGCCGTGATGTGCGAACTTACGGGTCGCCTCGCGGTACCATTCGTCCCAGCCGGGCGCATGGTGCAGCAGCACCATGCCGGGGAACGGGCCCGGGCCCAACGGCCGCGCCACATAGGCCGAGATCGGCTGATGCTTGTCGCCGTTGATCGCAATCGTCTCCGCAATCATGCCTTCGTAAGCCATCGTCTCTCCCCTTTCTGTTGCAGGCAGGCCGCCCGATCGGCGGTCGTTCCAGCCCTAATGGTTAGCGCAGGCGCGGGCCCGGGTCCATCCCCAGATACACCCGGCTACCGAGGGACTACCATTCCGGCAGCTGAAGATTGCCTGGATCTCGAACGCCGTGCCATTACTCGCCGGTGCGGTGGCAACCGGTGGAGGCCGGGCGCGTCTTCCTGAGCGTACCGGTCTCACGCGAGGATGACGATCATGGCTAATGACAAGATGATGGCGCAAATCTCCGGGCAGGGCGGCTTCATCGCCGCGCTTGACCAGAGCGGCGGATCAACGCCCGGCGCCCTGCGTCTCTACGGCATTGCGGACAACGCCTATAGCGGCGATGCCGAGATGTTCCGGCTCGTGCACGAGATGCGCGTGCGCATCATCACGGCACCTGCCTTCACCGGAGCCAAGGTCATCGCGACGATCCTTTTCGAAGGCACGATGGACGGCGAGGTGAAGGGAAAATCTGCTCCGGCTTTCCTGTGGGAGGAACGGGGCGTCATCCCCTTTGTGAAGGTCGATAAGGGGCTCGAGGCCGAGAAAGACGGCGTCCAGCTGATGAGGCCGATGCCGGAACTGGATGCGCTGCTGACCCGGGCGGTCAAGCTCGGCGTCTTCGGCACCAAGATGCGCTCGGTCATCAACCTGCCCTCGAAAAACGGTATCGCTGCCGTCGTGGCGCAGCAGTTCGACGTGGCCGGACAGATCGCCAAGCACGGGCTGATGCCGATCATCGAGCCGGAAGTGTCGATAAAGAGCCCCGGCAAAGCCGATGCCGAAGCGATCCTCCTCGCGGAACTGACCAAAAACCTCGATGCTCTGCCGGCTGGCCGCCAAGTGATGCTCAAATTGACGCTCCCGGATGTTCCGGATCTCTATTCGGCGCTAACCAGGCACCAGCACGTGGCCAGGGTCGTGGCACTCTCGGGCGGCTATACGCGAGCCGTCGCCTGTCAGCGCCTCTCCACTAATCACGGCATGATCGCGAGCTTTTCGCGCGCCCTCGTCGAAGAGCTCAAGCATTCGATGAGCGATGCCGAGTTCGAGGCGGCTTTGGCAAAATCAATCGACGAGATTTACCGGGCCTCGACCGTCAAGGTTTGATCCCGGGTAGCGGCCGGCGAGCCGGAGTTGAGGAAGGCGTTGGCATGCCTGTGGAGATGATCGGCTGGATCGCGCCCCGGGTCTCGTCGGAGCTGATCCCGCCATCCGGACCGCCTCTCGACGCCGACGTGATCGCCGAGACGGCGCGCATTCACGAGCGCGCCGGCTTCGACCGCGTGCTGATCGGCTATTTCTCGGATGCGCCGGACGGGTTCTTGGTTGGAGCGCACGCCGCGGCGGTAACCGAGCGGCTGAGTTTTCTCTTGGCGCATCGTCCGGGGTTCGTGGCGCCGCCGGTCGCTGCCCGCAAGCTCGCGACTCTGGACCAGCTCAGCAATGGCCGTCTCGCAGTTCACATGATCGCCGGCGGCAGCGACGCCGAGCAGGCCAAGGACGGCGACTGGGCCGAACATGACGCCCGCTATCGCCGCTCCGAGGAATATGTCTCCCTGTTGCGCCGGACCTGGACCGAACGGGCGCCGTTCGACCACGAGGGCGAGTTCTACCGTACCCGCGGAACCTTTTCGGAAATCCGCTGTCGCCAGCAGCCGCATATTCCGATCTATGGCGGCGGCGGCTCCGACGCGGCGATCCGCGCGCTAGCCCCGCATGTCGATGTCTTTATGCTATGGGGCGAACCGTTGAAGGACACGGCCCTGTTCATGGATCGGGTGCGACACGAGGCGGCACTCTCCGCCCGCAACCCGACTTTCAGCCTGTCGACCCGTCCGATCCTGGCGGCAACCGAAGGCGCAGCCTGGGACCGGGCCAGGGCAATCCTCGACCGGGTGCTGATCAATCGCGGCGGTGCTCCGGCGCCACAGCCCCAGAATTTCGGCTCCAAGCGGCTGCTGCACGCGGCGGCAGAAGCCGAGGTGCATGACACCTGCTTGTGGACCTCGCTGGCCATCGCGACCGGTGCCCGCGGAAATTCGACCGCGCTGGTCGGCACGCCCGAAACGGTAGCGAAGGCGCTACTCGAATACTACAAGCTGGGGGCCACCAGCCTGTTGATCCGCGGCTACGATCCCCGGCCGGACGCCGTTCAGTATGGCGAGGAACTGATCCCGCGTATCCGCAAATTGGTAGCGGATTACGACGCTGCGAGCGGCGCCGGATAATCCGGGTCGACTTCGAGCCGGGCTGCCGCTGCGGCAGCGTTTCCGGCGATGTAGCCCTGGCAGACGGCCCGGGCCAAGCCGTGCTGGCTGAACCCCCCGGCCGATTCGCCGCCACAATAGAGCCCCGGGATGATTTCGCCGTTTAGGTCTATCACCTGACATTGTGCATTGATGCGCAGTCCGGCGCGGGTGTCATGCACAACCGGCGTGGCCCAGGCAGCGTAGAACGGCGGCTTGGCGATCGTGTACATCGGCCTGGGCTTGACGAAATCCTCGTCAACGCCAGAAGCGACAAATGAATTATAGCGCGCGACGGTTTCCTCCAGGTTCGCCGGCGGCATCGGAACGCGCTGATATTTCATGACGATCTTCTCGGCGAGATCGGCCAATCTATTGGCGCTGAAAAAGAAGCCGGCCGCGATATCGACATGGGGCGGGTTTGGCGTCCATCCTTCGCGTGCGACAGCGTCGCTATCGAAAATGGCCCAAATCGGACCGCCGCCATTGTGTCCGTCGTCAATCCCGGCGAGCGCTGCATTCAAAAAATTGTTGGGATTCCAATTGAGGTTGTTGGCATTGAGATAGCTGCCTTGCACGTAGGGATCGAGCGAGTTGTAGTTGTTGGCGATGTATTGTCCCCCGGTCTCGTCATAGAAGCGCTTGCCCAGCATGTTGACCAGGATGACGTCCTGCCAATCCGCCACCCTGAGGCCGGTCGCGCGCGCCCGGTCGAATATGGGACTGCCCGGCATCCACTGGAGATGTCGGTAATTGTACTGGCACCCGATCGAACCCGGCTTGGTGACGTTCGAACCGAATTCGCCGATCTGGTTGTAAAAACCCCACAACGAGGCGCCGATCGCCATGGCCGCGAGCTCGCCGCTCGCGTCCTGGTCGGACCACGGCATGCCGGCGAGACCACAATATTCCTCGGTCAGGCGCGGGTCGAACATGCGGCGGAAGTTGACATTGCCGGTCGAGCCGCCGGTGCCGATGATAACGGCCTGACGCGCGCGGATGTTCAACGCCGCCCCCTTGTGGTCGACCGCGATACCGAGCACCGGGCCGGAATTCGCGGCCTGCCGCCAGATCCGGGTCATTCGGTGTTCGAGCAGGATCTGCACGCCGACTTTTCTGGCCGCGACTTCAAGCGATCGCATCAAGCCATTGCCGGAAGAGCGGGTCTTTTGGATCGTCGGATCCGCCGGCTCGCCATTGTACACCATCGGCCAATGCATCACGGCGCAATGCATTTCGCGCGGCACCGAATTTCCGACCGAGTTGCCGCCAATGGCATCCGGGGCTTTGTCGACAAAAATGACGCCGTGGGCGACCAACCATTCAAATGTAGGAGCGCTGTTGTCCGCGAACGCGCGAATGATTTCGCGATCGTTGTACCGGTAATCCGGAAAGCCGTTGGGCCCAACCACTGACCAGTCGGTCAGATCGCGGAACAACAGGTCTGGGGAATCCTCGATGCCATATTGTTTCTGCACGCTGGTGCCGCCGCCGAGCGGAACATTGCCCCCACTGATGATGGCATGACCGCCGATATCCTTTTCCGTCTCGACGAGGATTACCGTGCAGCCGGCCTCCCGCGCGACAATGGCGGCAGGAAGTCCGGTGGCCCCCGCGCCGATCACGACGACATCGCACTCGCGATCCCAGCTGGACGGATGCTGCGAATCTTCTGCCGCAGCCGGTGTTCGGTTCACCACGGGTTTCTTCCCCCTTGTCTTTTCACACGCGTGCCCTGGCGGTCATCAAACCCATATCGGGCTCGGTGAGATTTAGGACGCACAAACGGTACGTGACCACAACGCAAACCAGCCGAGCGAGGCGGCGGATGGCGCTGATCTCATCTGCCCCACGCTTGCTGATCCAGCGAAACTTGCGCTGGCGCGGTGTTTCCACTCCATTGATTTGGGCTAGCGGATAGGTCTACCTGGAGGGAAGTATGCAGGAACCCGCCATGGACGCCAAGGGCGCGGACTATCGCCGTGGCTTATCGACAATACGGACGGGCGTGCACCCGACAATTTCGGCGGTTGCTTCGCCTATGAAGCAGCGAGTGAACGTGCTTGCCCCCTGCCCTACGTCGGCGGTGGTAGCATGAAGATTGAAAACCGCTGGAGAGGACCCTATGGCATACGACATATCACCTCCTGAACAACGGCCTGAGCCGGGATATTACTATCATTACAAACACGACCCGAGCGGACCACTAAACAACTACGCCTATTACATATATGGTATCGGCCACCACACCGAGGATGATTGCCGGCCCGAAGATGCCTTTATGCAAGTATACCGGCCATTATACGAGGCCTATGCGTACAGGAACGGCGGGATGTTCGATCTGCGTCCGTTGCACATGTTCTATGAACCGGCCAAGCTGAACGGCAAAGAGGTGCAACGGTTCACCAAGATCACCGACCCGGTAGTGATCGCACAACTACAGGCAATCAAAGCCCGCATGTATCCAAACCCCTAACAGCCGCTGCAGGGCGGAACAGTGCAGCTCCTTCCGCCTACGACCACGCCGGGCCGCGCTCTTCGCCTAACGGATAGGTGCCGAGGGTGACCGTTCGCTAACGCATCGTCGGCATGACGTATTCGGCGCCGGCGCGGATGCCGGTCGGCCAGCGCGCGGTCATCGTCTTGAGGCGCGTGTAAAAGCGCACGCCTTCGAGGCCATAAACCGCCATGTCGCCGAACAGCGACCGCTTCCAGCCGCCAAAGCTGTGAAACGCCATCGGCACCGGGATCGGCACGTTGATGCCGACCATGCCGATCTGGACGCGGTTCGAAAATTCGCGTGCGGCGTCGCCGTCGCGGGTGAAGATCGCGGTACCGTTGCCGTATTCGTGGTCGCTGACCAGCTTCGTCGCGCTGTCGAAATCGGGGCTGCGCACGACCGACAATACCGGGCCGAAGATCTCCTCCTGGTAGATCCGCATCTCGGGCTTGACCTCGTCGAACACGCAGCCGCCGATGAAAAAGCCGTTCTCGTAGCCCTGCAATTTGAGGCCGCGGCCGTCGACCACGAGTTTTGCCCCCTCTTTGATGCCGAGATCGACGTAGGAGCTGACCTTGTCGAGATGCTGCCGGGTGACGAGCGGCCCCATCTCCGCCTCGGGATCGGTGCCGGGCCCGACCTTCAGCGCGCGCACCCGCGGCACCAGCTTGTCGAGGAGCTTGTCGCCGACCCCGCCGACCGCGACCGCGACCGACACCGCCATGCAGCGCTCGCCCGCCGCGCCGTATGCCGCTCCCATCAGCGCGTCGGTCGCCTGATCGAGATCGGCGTCGGGCATCACCACCATGTGATTTTTGGCGCCGCCCAGTGCTTGCACCCGCTTACCGGCCGCCGCGGCGTTCGTGTAGATGTACTCGGCGATCGCCGTCGAGCCGACAAAGCTGACCGCGGCCACCCCCGGATGGTGCAGGATCGCGTCGACCGCCACCTTGTCGCCATTGACGACATTGAAGACGCCGGGCGGCAATCCCGCCTCGGTCAGCAATTCGGCGATGCGCAGGCCGGCCGACGGGTCGCGCTCCGACGGCTTCAGCACAAAGGTGTTGCCGGTCGCTAGCGCCATCGGGAACATCCACATCGGCACCATCGCCGGGAAGTTGAACGGGGTGATGCCGGCGCAGACGCCGAGCGGCTGGCGCACCGACCAGCTGTCGATGCCGCGCCCGACCTGCTCGGTGAATTCGCCCTTCAGCAGATGCGGGATGCCGCAGGCGAACTCGACGACCTCGGCGCCACGGGTGATCTCACCCTGGGCGTCGGAAAACACCTTGCCGTGCTCTTCGGTGATGACGCGGGCGACAGCGTCGCCTTCACGACCCAGCAGTTCGAGAAACTTGAACAGGATGCGCGCGCGGGTCAGCGGCGGGGTCGCCGCCCAACCCGGAAACGCCGCGGCCGCGGCTTGCACCGCCTGATCGACCTCGTCCGCTGTGGCAAATGCGACGCGGCGGATCTTCTCGCCGGTTGCCGGGTTGTACACGTCGCCCCAGCGCCCGCTCGACCCGTCGACCCGCTTGCCGCCAATGTAATGCTGAATGTCGCTCATCACGATGCACCCGCTCGCTGATCTCCTCGAATGCTCTATCATAGGCCCGGCGGGGTCCCGGCGGCAGCGGATTTTGAGCGAAAGCGCGACCGCCTTGACTCGTACCACAGGCTCCAGCGGATCGGGGCAAAACCTGAGCTGGTTTGCCCGGAACCGGTTGTTCCGAACGCGATCCAAAATGGCGGTAAAGTATCACCGCGCATATCGTCCCGAAGGGCGAACCCGGCATCCCGCACAGAATTCTGCAGACTGACAGGCGGGCAAACAGCATGTTCTTGATCGGCAAGCTCGGCTGGGCGGTCCTGCAACCCGGCAACCTGCTGGTGCTGTTGTTGAGCGCCGGCTTCCTGCTGTTGCTGTCGTCGCGGGGGCGTCGAGGTAAGGCACTGATCGGCCTGGCGACGGTTGGATTCATCGTGCTTGCCGTCGTGCCGCTTGGCCCCGCCCTTTTGCTCGAACTCGAACAGCGGTTTCCGCGGCCAGCCGCATTGCCGGCCAGGATCGACGGGATCCTCGTGCTGGGCGGCGCGGTCGATCCGCGTCTTTCGTTGGCCTACGGCGAAACCGTGTTCAACGGCTCGGTCACCCGGGTCTTGGCCGCTACGGCTCTCGCTCGCCGTCACCCCGAGGCAAAGCTGGCGCTGGTCGGTGGCGAGGGCGACTTTTTTCCCACCGGATATCCCGAAGCGCGCGCGACCCTCGGCTTTGTCCTCGATGAAGGGATCGCCCGCGATCGTGTGATCCTCGAGCCGCGTTCGCGCAGCACCCATGAGAACGCGGTGTTTGCCAGGGCGCTGATTCGCCCAAAACCGGGCGAGAACTGGGTATTGATTACGTCAGCGTTCCATATGCCGCGCGCCGTCGCGTCGTTTCGCGCGGTCGACTGGCCAGTGATCCCATATCCGGTCGATTATAAGGTCGATCCGAAGGCCGGCCTGAGCCCAAATTTCAATATGCTCGACGGGCTCAGCGCCTTCACAATCGCCGGCAAGGAGTGGCTCGGTCTGGCGGCGTATCGGCTGTTCGGATGGACGCGAGAACTGTTTCCGAGGGAAGCCGTCGGCGCGACGACAGGGCGCAGCGAAGAGCCTGTCAAATCCCGCTAATTGCGCTTGCGCCGAGAACACGGGTCCAGGCGACCGCGAGAGTTATCCCGCCTCCAATAGACCCATCGAGACATCGCAACCCCTGGTCTGGGACCTGCTGGTCGGAACACCATCCGGAGTGGCGGTCATGTACAATCGCGCGCATCGTCCAGCCGGCATCGACGACATCATGCCGTTTATTGCTGATCCCGCGTAGTGGGGATTATCCGCGAAGCCGCCTGTAGTTACCGCCACCCATCTCGCGGGGTAGCGCAGGAGCATCCGTGAGCGACTTCCGGATGGGCGAAAAGAATTCTTGGGTTGACGGCCGATCAATCACGCCGAGCGGGCACGGAGAAGGCCCTCAGATCCCGTTCAATGCGCTATACGCGGATAACGCGGTCCAGACGACCAGCAGCGTTATCCCGCTCCAATAGACCCACCGATACATCGCAAACTCTCCCCCTTCGCCGAAGATGATGGACCCGGCCATATCTTAGGCGTGCTCCTACTATAGGCAGTGTGAGGAACGTCACTTCCCCGCTCCCATAGCATCAAGGAAGGATTCGATCGCAATGCGGCGACGGGAAGGCGAATTGGTGGAATTGTCGGTCGAGCGCATCGGCGCCGCCGGGGACGGCATCGCGCGATGGCGGGACGAGCCCGTCTTTCTCCCGTTCACCGTGCTGGGTGACCATGTCCGCGCCCGGCTCGGCTCCCGCCGCGGCGGCGGATTGGAAGGGCGCGTCGTCGAACTTCTCGATTCGGGTCCTGCACGCGTTCCGCCGCCTTGTCGCCATTTCGGGCGCTGCGGCGGCTGCGCCCTGCAGCACCTCGACCCTGGTCTCTACCAGGAGGTTAAGCTCGGCAGGCTCTTGAACGCGCTGGAACGGGCCGGGATCGACCCCGTGGTCGTCGAGCCGCTGCGGATGGTTCCGCCGGTACGCCGGCGGGCGCGGCTCGGGCTCGCGCGCCCTCGTGACCTGCGCCAGTCGGTGCGGATCGGGTTTCGCGAAAGGTTTTCTCACGAACTTGTCGATCTGCGCGAATGCCTGGTGCTGGAACCGGCATTGTTGGCGCTCGTGGGCGAGTTGCGGCGTTTCGTCTCCGATCTGCTGCCGCCAGGCGGCACGGCCGAGGCGACCCTGAGCCGCACCGACAGCGGCATCGACTTGCTGCTCGAAGCCTTGGAGCCGCCTGGGCTTGGCGCGCTCGAAGCCCTGGCGCGGCTAGGCGACGAACTCGATCTCGCCCGCATCATCTGGCGGTCACCCGAAGGGGAAATCCCGGTGGTTGAGCGCCGCCCGGCCCGCTTGCTGCTGTCGGGGATCGCCGTTTCATTCCCGCCAGGCGCTTTTCTTCAGGCGAGCGAAGCGGCCGAGCGCATCCTCGTCGAAGAGGTCCTCGCCGGGGTCGGTCGGCATCGCCCAGTGCTCGATCTTTTCGCCGGGCTCGGCGCCTTTGCCTTTGCGCTGGCCTGCAGCGGACCGGTGCATGCTGTCGAGGGCGATGAGCGCAGTGCCGCCGCACTGGCCCGTGCCGCCGCCAATGCACCCGGTGTCACCGTCGAGCGCCGCGATCTGGCGCGCGATCCGCTGCCGCCCGAAGCTTTGGCCCGGTTTACCGCCGCGGTGTTCGACCCGCCGCGCGCTGGCGCCGCCCGGCAGGCCGCAGCACTCGCCGCCTCGCCACTCGACAACGTGGTCGCCGTTTCCTGCAACCCCGCCACCTTCGCCCGCGACGCCGCAAGGCTGATCGCTGGCGGGTTGCGCCTCGAGCGGGTGGTGCCGATCGACCAGTTCGTATGGTCGCCGCATCTCGAACTCGCCGCAGTGTTTCGGCGATAACCAGGACGCGTCAAGGCCCCGAATAAGCTTGCGCCCGCTGCCAGCCGGGATGCTCGAACGCGCGCACCGCAGCGGATCGAACCTCATTTCAGATGACGCCGCTCTCCTTCAGCTTCGCAATCTCGGCGGCGGAAAGCCCGAGCCAGCCGCCATAGATCTCATCGTTGTGCTGCCCGATGGTCGGGCTAGGGCGGGTTTCGACCTTGTCGGTCCCGTGCAGGCGCAGCGGCGTCGTCGGCACCACGATCTCACCGAGTTCGGGGTGGTCGACGCGTTCGAGCATGCCGCGCCCGTGCATATGCGGGTCGTTCATGACCTCGGGGGCATTGCGCACCGGCGCACAAGGGATACGGTATTCCCTGGTGGCGGCAAAAACCTCCATCTTGCCGAGCGTTCTGGTCCATTCGGCGACGAGGGCGTCGGTCTCCTCCATATGGGCGACGCGGCCGGGATTGGTCGCAAACCGCGGGTCATCGGCGAGGTCCTCGCGGCCCATTGCCTTCAGCAAATTCTGGAAATGCGCCTCGGTGACGATGTGGATGGCGACATGACCGTCATTTGTCGGGAACACGTTGTAGGGCGCGCTGTTGAGCCCCGACTGGCGGTTGCCGGTACGCGGCGGGACCTGACCGGTGCGGTAGTAGTAATCGTAGCTCGCTGCTAGGGTCGGATACACCGTCTCCTGCATCGACACCTCGACGAGCCGGCCGACGCCGCTTCGGTCGCGGTCGTAAAGCGCGGTCACGACGCCGGCATAGAGATGGATGCCCCCCATGAAATCGACCAGAGTCGGGCCGGCCTTGACCGGCGGTCCGTCCGGAAAGCCGGTGACGCTCATGATCCCCGAGGCCGCTTGGATCGTCATATCCATCGCCAGATTGTCGCGGTCGGGGCCGCTGAGCCCAAAGCCGGTGCCCGAGGCGTAAATCAGCCGCGGGTTGATCTCATGCAATCGGCTCCAGCCGACGCCGAGGCCGTCCATCGTGCCGGGCGAGAAATTTTCGAGCAATACGTCGGCGCGTTCGACCATGCGACACAGCAATTCGCGCCCGCGCGGCTCCTTCAGATTTAAGGTCACCGCGTGCTTGTTCTGGTTCAGCATCGCGAACGGCAAGGTGGCGCTCTTGCCCGGCTCGGCGCGACGACGGCCGGGCTCGCCGCGGGGCGGCTCGATCTTGATCACAAACGCGCCGGCCTTGGCCATCAAGAGGGTGGCATAGGGGCCCTGAAAGATTTGGCCGAAATCGATGACCGTCACGTCCGAAAGAGGCGTGTTAGCCCGCGTTTGGTTCATCGGTTCTTTCCGTCCGCTTATCGGAGATTTCAGTCGCACACCGCCGCCGTGCTGAGTCATGCTAACGTCGGGCTCGCACGGAGGATACGCCAATGAAATACGATGTGATCTCGGCCGACTGCCATGTCGATCTGATCTGGCTGCCGCCCGATCTGTTCACCGCCAACGCGCCGGCGTCATGAAGGACCGTATGCCCTACGTCACCGACAGGGAGCGGGGCAAGGAGTGGGTGACCAAGAAAGGCGCCTCGTTCGGGCTGATGAACGGCATGGGCTCTGCCGGCCGCCTCTACGAGCCGGGCAAGATCCACCGGTCGGACCGGATGGCGTCGGAGGGGATCTACGAGGACGGAAAGAAGGGCATCCGCCGCATGACGCGATCCCGAATTGCGGCTCAAGGATCAGGACCGCGACGGCATCCAGGCCGAGGTATTGTACGGCATTCTCGGCGCCACCAGCCGGATCAATGATGACGAAGCGGCCGGCGAGATGCTGCGCATCTACAACGAATGGCTCGCCGGTTTCTGCAATACCCATCCCGACCGCTTTGCCGGGCTCGCCTGCATCCCGAACCACGACATCGACGCCGCGGTTGGCGAAATCGAGCGGGTCGCCCGACGCGGCGGCGTGCGCGGCCTCGAGATCTCGCGCCGAGGCGACATGACGCCGTTGTGGGACCCGTGGTGGAACCCGATGTGGGATGCCGTCGCGGCGAGCGGGCTGCCGGTGCATTTCCATACGATCGGCAGCGGCGTCCGCCGCGACTTTACCAAGCTTGCGCCGAAGGTAGCGCTCGCCGCCCGCGCCTCGGGCATCACCAGCTTCCAGATGTACATGTCGGACGTGCTGATGTCGGTGATCTTCGCCGGCGTGCTCGAACACCGTCCCGGCATCAAGCTGGTCATCGGCGAGGCCGGCACCGGTTGGATCCCCTACATTCTGCAGCGCATGGATGCCGAGTGGGAGGACCAGTTCAAGGAGCTCGATCTTAAGATGCCGCCGAGCGAATACTGGCGCCGCCAGTGCTACGCTACTTACCAGAGCGACCCGATCGGGGTGAAATTGCTCGACGAGCTCGGCGAGGACAACATCATGTGGGGCTCGGACTTCCCGCATCCGGACGGCATCTGGCCCAACTCGCAGGAATACATCAAGCGCGAGCTCGGCCACCTGCCCGCGGCGACGCAGCGCAAGATCGTCTGCGACAACGCCGCCAAGCTCTACCGCTTCGTCAACTAGTCCCCGATACTGACTTTATAACTGTCGCTTTTCTTAGCACCGTCGCCCCCGCGCAAGCGGGGGCCCAGGGGCCTGCGCACCATACTGGCTGCCTCGGATGGCCGTTTTTCACGCCATGATGCCGGCCGGTCCTACTGCGCGGCCACCCTCACCGGCTCTCGCCCGCCCAGCGCGGCATCCAACTCTTCGATCGTGCGGCCCTTGCGTTTCGATGCCGATGAACAGGAACGCGACGACCGCAAGCAGGAACCAGACAGCAAAATAGTTGAAGCCCGGCACCAGCGCGTCGAGCGTCGCCTTCGGCGCGACGTAGTTGGAGGCGCCGGCGATCACCGCAAGGCCGGCCGGGCCGATAAACTTGGCGAGGTTCGAGCAGCCGTAGACGAGACCGAAGCCGCTGGCCCGCAATTGCGCGGGCCACAGCTCGGCCATGTAGGGAAAGACGACCGAGAAGCTGGCGTTCGCGAAAAAGCTGGTCAACATCAGCAGCAGGAAAAACATCGACATGCTGCCGAGAAAGACGCCGTGCAGATAGCCGGCGAGCGCCATCGCACTACCCGACGCAACCGAGAGCAGAACCCCGGCCGGCCGGCGTCCCAGCGCATCCGACAGCCAGGCGCCGAGGCCCCGTCCGGGGATGCCGACCAGTCGCGATCCATACCGACAGGTACGCGGCCTCGACGGGCGTCACCTTCAGCACCAGCACCAGCAAAGTGGCTTGCCACAGCGCCACGCCGACGGCACCCGTCGAACTCAGCCCGACCATGATCCCCGCGGCGATACTGCGCGGATATTTGAACAGCTCGAGCCACGACACATGCGGCTGCTCGGGCAGCGAGGCCGGCAGCTGGATCTCGCCGGGATCGAGCTTGAGCGCCCAGGCGAGCGAGCGGCGCGCCTCCTCGAACCGCCCCTGGCCGAACAGCCAGCGCGGCAATTCCGGGACCCACAGGCGGATAACGAAGGCAAACGCCGCTGGCACCAGCCCGATCGCGAACAGGCCGCGCCAGCCGATGATCGCGCCGAGCGAAGCGCTAAATAACGCGGCCAGCAACGGCCCCAGTGGCAACAGGCCGATCGACAGGCCGCTGACCCAGCCCCGCTTCGAGGCCGGCACGAACTCCTGCAGCAGCGGCAAATCGACAGCGGCGAGCCCGCCCACCCCCAAACCGACGATGAACCGCATCGCCGCGATGAAGATCCACCCGTTCTCCGGCGCCAGCGCCATCACGCCGGTAGCGAACGAGAGGGTCAGGATCATCATCATGAACACCTTGCGTCGGCCGATCTTGTCGCCGAGCCAGCCAAAGAAAATCCCGCCCGGTATAGCCGCTATCCCCGAGGCAAACAGGATCGCCCCCGATTGCCCGAACGTCAGATGCCAGTCCTTTACAAAAAACGCCAACACAAACCCGATCAAGGCGAAATCAAAGAAATCGATAACTATAGAAAATAGGCAGGCCGTAAAGATTTTCCATTGGTTGACGGTCAGCGACTTTTGCTGATCGAGCAATTCCAGCATGAGTTCCTCCTGTTCCGATTTTATATATTAGCCTGCCCAGCGTTGCTGTGAACGGGGCAGCATGATTGCCAGATTAGTAGTCAAACCGGAGCCCGCCGTCAAAGGCGACGGCCGTGCGCCCGGCGCCGGATTTTTCGCGGAGATGGACGGCAAGCCGCTTCGGCCGAAGCGTCCGGGGTCGTCATCGAAACCCCGCGGCTATCGGCGCTGAGGCCGATCGTTTCGCCGGGTATACCGTTTCCTGCAGTCTTCACGGACCTGCAGAGTTGGACCCGCGATCAATTCCATTGACCCCGATTGGTTACGGGTCGGCACCGACATCGCCGGTGGCATTCCGGCTCCAACATTAAACGCCGCATTTTCACTCACCGCGCGAACGTCCCGGAACCTGCCAGCTGGTCCCTGCTCGCGGCAGCGCTTCGGGATTGGGCTGATTCAGCCGCGGCGAGGTAAATGCGCCCGCCGACCCACGCTCGTAGGGTCGATCCTCGGCGCGATCCTTTAACGTAAGAGCCGAGGGTGTCTTTGATCGGTTTGAGCTTGCTGTCGCCGGAGATGGCGCGCCAACAGCTGGCCGCGCCGCTCATTTGGAGATCCCGGATTATCACGTGGAAGCGATCGTCCGGATCGACGTGCGCGGGGCTGGACGGCGGCATTTGCGATGACATCGTAAAATTGCCTGGTATTCACATGGCAAGCTCTACCGCGAACGCGACGCTCGGACCGGCGCCGACGAACCGTAACGATGGGGCCGTCCGTCGAGCGTAGGTTGAACCGGAACCCCGTTGCCGACCTAGGATTTCAACTTTATAGCGAGGGTCTCGCTGCTGATTCGCTGCAGGAACAGCGAAGGGTGCTCGACAGATCAACTTTTGGTCGTAGCGGGGATCGGCCCGCCCTGGCGAGGTCGCCCGCTTGGTCGAACCAGGCGAGGACAACTCCCTCACCCCCGACCTTCCCGCAGGCGGGGAGGGTCGAGGGCCGAAGTTTGCAAACCTCAGTGCAGCGGCGAGAAGGCGGCGGGGACGACCAGCATGTTTTCTTGCTTGATCATCATGTTCGGCCCTCCGCCCGAGGGTGGCGGCCAGATGCCCTTGGCGCGGGCTTCCTCGCGGATGCGGAAGCGGTCGGCGGCGTCTTTATAGGCCCAGATGTGGCACCATTTGTTGAGCCCGCCGAGCTCCGAATGCCAGGCGCCGACCAATGGCGAAAGCTCCATGCGCCGGGCGATATGGGTGCTCCAGCGGTCGATCACGCCGGGGATCCCGCCGGGCTTGAAGGTGTAGATGCGGATCTCATAGAGACCGCCGAGCTGGCGCGGCTCGAGCTTCGGCGAAAACGGCGCCGGGATGTAGATGTCGCTCTGCAGCTCGACTTCGAGCTCCCGGACATTGGGCGGCCAGCTCTGCAGCTTGGTCGCCTCTTCGCGCAGGCGGGTGCGCGCCGCGAGGTCGTCATAAGGCCAGACATGGATCACCCGATTGAGCGGGCCGACCTCGGTGTGCCAGAAGGCGGCGAGCGGCGAGACCTTGGCCCGCGCCGGTAACGCCTGCCCAAAGCGCTCTTCGAACGTGGCAACCGTGCCCGGCTGCAAGGTGTAGGTGCGCATCTCGATGATCATCGGATTTCCTCCGTTTCGAGGGTCATCGTGCGGACGCTAGCCCCTGGGGCGCCGCTGTCAAGCATGGCGTCGCCGCTGCCTATCCACCGCTTGGTCGCTGTTCGACGCTCGCCGCCCATCAGATAGACCAGGTATTCGATCGCGTCCCGTTGCCGGATGAACGGCACGGTTTCGGTGGTAATGCTGTTGGCGATCCGCGTGTTTTCGAGCATGTTCGGATAGCCGATCTGGTAGGCGCATTGCGGGACGGCGAGCCGGCACCACAGGCGAACCTGGTTGATGTAGCTGATATTGTTTTCGATCGCGTCGACCCGGCCGACGGCGAACGGGCTCATGCACCAGAAATTTGCTGGGATGTATGCGGGCGTTACCTCTGGGGTGATTACCCCTCGAAAGCACAAGTCGCCAGCAACGGAGACGTAAAAATCGGAGTTCGGCAGAATATAGTGCAGCCCGTCACCGATATATTTTATGGTCTCGAGATATCCTGGCCGACCCGGCAGCGGTGGTCGCTTTTGGAAGGCGAGCGAATTGATCGGCGGCGTTGGCGGCGGCGGCGGCACGCATGCCGCCAAACTTGCCACGATGCCGATGATTGCGATTAGCGATGTCGCTCGCATGCGGCCGGTCCCGCGATGATCGTGTAACGCACTGTTCGTCCGGTAAACTACCCCAAATCGGAGATTTGTCGCCAGAATTTCTCGACATTTGCATTCTCTCGATCATCGACGGTAATAAACTTGAAAGCTGTCTGTCGAACAGGGAGAGGTCGATGCCGGTCATCGCCGAGGTGCGCGACTATCAGGACGAGTTGACGGCGATCCGCCGGGATATCCACGCCCATCCCGAATTGGCCTTCGCCGAGCGGCGCACGGCCGATCTGGTCGCGGCAAAACTCGCCGAGTTCGGCTGCGAGGTTCATCGCGGGCTCGCCGGGACCGGGGTGGTCGGCACGATCCGGCGCGGCAATTCGCCGGCGGCGATCGGGCTGCGCGCCGATATGGATGCGTTGCCGATTCACGAGATGAACGATTTCGCCCACCGCTCGACCGAAGACGGCAAAATGCACGCCTGCGGCCATGACGGGCACACGACGATGCTGCTCGGCGCCGCCAGATACCTCGCCGCGACCCGAAACTTCGACGGCGCCGTGCATCTGATCTTTCAGCCGGCCGAAGAAGGCGGTGGCGGCGGCCGGGTCATGGTCGAACAGGGGCTGTTCGACAAATTTCCGTGCGATGCGGTCTTTGCGATCCACAACAAGCCCGGGATCGCGGTCGGGCAGATCGCGGCAAAGTCGGGGCCGCTATTGGCCGCCTCCGATCGCTGGGACATCCGCATCAACGGCCACGGGACCCACGCCGCGCACCCGCATCTCGGCATCGATCCGTTCGTGGTCGGCGCGGAGATCGTGCTGGCGTTGCAGACGATCGCCAGCCGCAGTGTCGATCCGCTCGATTCGGCGGTGGTCAGCATCGGGTTCATCAAGGGCGGATCGGCCTATAACGCGATCCCCGATGCGCTGCATATCGGCGGCACCGCGCGCAGCTTCCGCCCGCAAGTGCAAGATCTGATCGAGCGCCGCATCGGCGAGATCGCCCGCGGTGTCGCCGCCGTCCACGGCGCGGTCGCCGAGGCGGATTACCGCCGCTCCTATCCGCCGACGATCAACCACCCCGCCGAAACCGAATTCGCCGCCCAGGTGGCGGCCGAAATCTGCGGCCCCGACGCGGTGCTGCGCGATATCGCGCCCTCGATGGGGGGCGAGGATTTTTCGTTCATGCTGAACGCGCGCCCCGGCGCGATGCTGTGGCTCGGCAACGGCCCCGGCGAGGGCGACTGCTTCCTGCACAATGCCCGCTACGATTTCAACGACGCGGCGTTGCCGATCGGCGTCAGCTTTTTCGCGCGCCTTGCCGAGCGGTTTTTAGAAAAAGCGGCGCGCTGAGGTGCTCGATCCTATCCGGCGCCGAGGCCGAGCAGCCGGCGGGCGAGGGTCAGATGCGGGCGGTCGATCATCTTGCCGTCGAGCGCGATCGTGCCGGCATCGGGGTTTGCGGCGAATAGGGCCACGACCTTGCGCGCCCAGGCGAGTTCGTCGTCGCTGGCCATGAACGCCCGGTTGATCACCGGTATTTGCGCCGGATGGATCGCCATCTTGGCGGTGAAGCCCGAGCGCCGCGCCGCCGCACACTCGGCGGCGAGCCCGGCCTCGTCCTTGAAATCGGTATAGATCGTGTCGATCGGCGTAACCCCGGCTGCGGCCGCAGCCATCAGGCACAGCGAGCGCGCCAGGCGATAGACGTCGTCATAAATGCCGTCGAGCCGGCGGTTATTGCCGCCGATACAGGCGGCGAGATCCTCGGCGCCCCAGGTGATGCCTTCGAGCCGCGGCGACACCCCGGCGTAATTGCCGAGGGCGAACATCGCCGCCGGGGTTTCGGTTGCGATCGCGATGACCCGAACACGGCCCAGCGGCAGCGAAGCGGCAGTCTCGAAGGCCGACAGATAATGATCGAGCGTGCGCAGATCGTCCGGCACGCATTTCGGCAACAGGATGCCGTCGGGCTTTCCGGGCACGGTCGCGGCGAGGTCGTCGAGGGCGGCGCCGCTCGCCAGCGGGTTGATCCGCACCCAGCGGCGAAAATCGGCCGAGCCGGTCGCATCGAGAAAGGCGCGCGCCAGGCGTCGCGCCACCGGCCGGTTCGCCGGCACGACCGAATCCTCGAGGTCGAGGATCAGCGCGTCGGCCCCCGATTCGGGCCCGCGCGCGAGCTTGCGCTCGCTATCGGCCGGAACGAACAGAAAGGACCGCATTCACCCCTCCGCCTTATCCGAGGGCCGGCATTTCATCAGACCGGCGCGCCGGCAGATCGCGACGGTCTCGCCCCGCTGGTTGACGCCCTGATGTTCGAACTCGACGATGCCGGCGTCGGGGCGCGATTGGCTCTTGCGCTTCGAGCGCACGATCGTGCGCGCCCGCAACGTGTCGCCGTGGAACACCGGCTTTGGAAAGCGCACATCGCTCATGCCAAGATTGGCGACGGTAGTGCCGAGCGTCGTCTCGCCGACGCTGATGCCGATAACCAGGCCGAGAGTGAACAGGCTGTTGACCAGGCGTTGGCCGAACTCGGTCGTTTTGGCGAATTCCGCATCGAGATGAAGCGGTTGCGGGTTCATCGTCAGAGTACTGAACAGCACGTTGTCCATCTCGGTGACGGTGCGGCTGATCGCATGCTCGAAGACCTGTCCCTCTTCGAACTCCTCGAAATACAACCCTGCCATTATCCCTCCAGACCGCTGGTCCAGCCGCTCCAGCGCCGCATCCCGCAGGCTGATCCCGATGCGACAGGCCGTCAACGCGATCCTGGCAGTCTTCCATAGCCCGATATGCGGGCTCAACCCCGGCCCTAGCACTGGGAATTTTTTCACTGCTTCACGATCGGTGGTCGATCATCTCCTCTGTGGTCAGGGATTAAGATATTGTGACGGCGGCAATTCCGCTCGACCGCCATCACTGAAAAACCTAGCATGGCGCCGCGTCGAAGGGGGACCGCGCCGCTTGCGCCAACGGAAACCGGTGGGGGAATGGAAATAAATCGGCTGATCGCCGAACACGGCGCGTGGTTTTACCTGATCGCTTTCATCTGGACTTTTCTCGAAGGCGAGACGGTCGTGCTTTTTGCCGGTTTTGCCGCGGCGCAGGGGATGCTCAATCCTTTTCTGCTGCTGGCCGCAACCGGGCTCGGCAGCTTCGCCGGGGACCAGAGCTGTTTCTGGGTTGGTCGCCATTTCGGCTCGAGATTGCTCGACCGGTTCCCCCGCTGGCGGTTTGGCGTCGAGGCGGCGTTGCGCTGGCTCGAACGCTACAACACCGGCTTCATCCTGTCGTTTCGTTTCATTTATGGGGTGCGCAATTTCTCGTCTTTCGCCATGGGGATGAGCGCCATCCGCGGCAAGCGCTTCCTGGCGCTGAATTTTCTCGCGGCCGCACTGTGGGCGGCCGGTTTTATTGCTGTCGGCTATTTTCTCGGCCACGCGTTTCGCGCGGTTCTCGGCGATCTTGCCCGCTCGTTCAGCCTAGCGATGCTGGGCGTGTTTGTCGCCATCGCCTGCGGCGTCGGGCTCGTCCATCGGGCGCAGCGCCGACGTCAGCTCAGAGTCCCGCCGGGGATCAAGGTCGCCGCGCCGCCGTCGTGACGACGAGGCCATAGCGCCGATCACGGCACCACCGAGACCGGAGTTCCGATGGCAAGGCTCAGCGCGCTGTCGGCGCGGCCCGCATTGACCGCGATCTCGGCGAGCCCGTTCGAATTCTCGTACCAAAAAACCGCGCCCGGCGGCGCGTCGGAAAAGGTGCGGGCGCGGGTCAGCACTCGTCCCTTGACGGCAAGCTCGCTCTTTTCGGGCAGAATTGCGGCGCGTAGCCCGGTCATGGCATTTCCATAGCCGTCGATATAGACGATCTCGGGCAAGTCGTCCGGCCAATCGGGGAGCCGGCTGATCCCCGCGCCGCGCAGGGCCCTTGCCGGCAACGTGCCGGCGGCAAGCCGTGCCGCCACCGGAGCGAACAGGTCGCGTGCGTGAAAGCTCGCCGACAGCCTGTCGGGCCGCCACAGGATCTCGGAGGTTTTGAGGGCGCCGGCGCGGCGCAGGACGATCTCGAACAAGCCATTATCGGGACCGACGTAGGAGCGCCCATCCGCCTCGACGACGACCGCGGCGCGGGCGCCGCCGACCCCAGGATCGACGACCGCCATCAGCACAGTCCCAGGAGGGAACCACGGGCCGTAGGCGGCCAGCAGATAAGCCGCGGGTTTGGGCTTTGCGGCCGGCAGGTCGGCAAACAGATCGACGATCGGAACCCCGGCGGAGAGCTGATGCAGCACCGCCTTGACCTGGCCGGTATAGGGCCCCGAGAGGCCAAAATCGGTGAACAGCACAATCATCGGTGGTTCCATTGCTTGGCGCCCGATCATGAGATTACCAACAGTTTATAAACAAAAATTCGCGGCGGACTTTTGAGATCACGCTGCCACCGGCCCCGAGCGTCGCGCGAGGCACGTCTTGATCAATCAAAGGTTGGAAGATGACGTTGCGTTACCCTGGATTACGAGCGGGTTCTGCTGCTGATCGAGCGGCGGCAAGACGCCAGCGCGAATGGTTTCTCTTGAACATGCTAGCCGACTGCGTATCCTGTGGTGGTTGTAGGGGAATATTTGGGGGAACGCGATGAGAAAAGCCGTCCTGGCCGCCGCGATCTTTGCAGCGGCGTCGGTTCAGGGTGCGTCGGCTGCCGACAGGCATTGCTATTCGGCGGCAGATTTGGAGGCAGAGCAGGCGATTAGGTTCCAGACCAATCTGATGGTGATCAGCTCCGCCTGCCGGGACACCGTGTATGGCGAGTTTCGTGCGCGCAACACGGCCGCGATCATCCGCTACCAGAAAATCATGATCGCTCATTTTCGACGGGAGGGGGCCCGCAACGCCCAGGGCGAGTTCGACGCCTGGAACACCAGCCTGGCTAACGAGCTCTCGCTGCAGCAAGGCGTGCAGTCGACGGCGGTCATATGTCAGAAGGCGGTCGATCTCGAAAAAATGGCCAGCACTCTCGATTCCAAAGGTTTGCATGACTACGCGGTCGCCCAGGCGGCAAGCCCGGCGGAAACGCATCCGAAATGCGGCAGGTAGAGCGATCTGCACGCTGCTGGCGTCTATCACGGAAGGGCGGCCTCGACGCTGCATGAAGCAGTGCCTATGTGGCGAGGGTGCTGATCGAGGTTAATCAACTCGGCGCGCTGCTGTCGGTCGTCATCATCGACGTCGTGCTCGCCGGCGACAACGCGGTCGTCGTCGGAATGGCAGCCTCGGGCCTGCCGGTCGAGCAGCGCCGGCGGGTCATCCTGTTCGGCATCGCCATCGCCACCGCGCTGCGTATCCTGTTTGCGTATTTTGCGGCGCAGCTGCTCGTGATCATCGGGCTGACCTTGGCCGGTGGCATTCTGCTGCTGTGGGTGTCGTGGAAAATGTACCGCGAGATACGCGCGACGCCGACCAACGATCAGCTACTCACGGTTAGGGGGGAGTGCCGGCCGCCCGTTCGGAAAAAAAGCGCCGCGCAGGCATTAGGGCGAATTGTTCTGGCTGACGTGTCGATGTCGCTGGACAACGTGCTCGCGGTGGCGGGAACCGCACGCGATCATTTTTGGGTATTGGCCTTCGGGCTGGTACTCTCCGTCGCGCTGATGGGTATCGCCTCTAACTACATCGCGCGCTTGCTTGAGCGCCATTTCTGGATTTCATGGGTCGGGCTCGGCGTCATCACGTTTGTGGCGTTGCGCATGATCTGGGACGGCTCGACCGAGGTCATCCAGCAGACTTCATCAGCGGGCCTGTCGGGGCTTTAATCGGGTGGCCCCGGGTCAAAGCGCCAATTCCCAGGTCTCGCCAATCAACTCGTGGCCAAAGCTGAAATGCGGCTGCGCCTCGATAAGGCGAAATCCCTCCCTTTCATAAAGGCGGCGGGCCGCGACCAGCACGCTGTTAGTCCACAACCGGACGGTTCGATAACCCGCCTGACGGGCAAAACGCAGGCATTCCTGCACCAGCCGCGCCCCGATCCCCAACCCGCGCGCCTTCGGCTCGACCAGCAGCAGGCGCAACTTCGCCACGGCCGCCGCTTCTTCGACGAGAACCACCGAACCGACATTCTCGCCGTCTTTCTCGGCGATCCAGCAGCATTCCCGCCGCGGATCGAAGGTCCGGATGAATTTCGCCACAATCTCTGCGACGAGGGCCTCGAACCGGATGTCCCACCCGTATTCCCGCGCATAGAGCGCGCCATGGCGCTGGGTGATCCAACCCAAATCGCCGGGCCGATGCGGCCGCAGCAGATAGGGCGGCCGGTCCTCAGAATCGGGATCGAGCAGGCGCTCGATCGTCCGCGCCGCCGTGACCAGCCGGATTTGCTCGTCTTCCGGCAGATCGTGCAGCATGGCGCCGACTTGGTCGTGCGCGCGGGCGTCGAGCGGGGCGAAGGCGGCGTGCCCCTGTGCCGTCAGGGACAACAGCCCGAGCCGCCGATCGGACTGCGACGGGGTCCGGCAAATCAGCCCGCGCCGTTCGAAACTGCGCAGGATTCGGCTCAGATATCCGGGATCCAACCCCAGTTGCGCGCCGAGACGCGTGGCCGTCAACTCCTCCTCGCGGGCGAGTTCATAGAGCACCCGAGCCTCGGTCAGCGAAAACGGGCTTTTCAGCAACCCTTCCACCAACACACCGATCTTTTGCGTATAAAAACGGTTGAACCGGCGTAGATCGCGAATGCGCCCCTCGAAAGCGGTCTCGACCATTTTCATTGCCTCGCGCCTGAATCGAGTCGACGGATTCGATCGTCAACCAATTTATTGACTAAGTCAACTAATGGGGGCCGATCAGCGGGTCGGCCGTCCGTCCGTTGCCTTCGATTTCATCGAGGTGCTCGGCGACTTCGACGGCAGTCAGTCAGACCAGCCGCTCGTTTTTCGGCGACGATCGATATAGCAATGCCCGCAGGTCAGGTTGAGAGCGTGCCGATGTTGAACCACAGGGTCTCCACCCCTAAAGCGCGCCATGCGGGCGCTTCCCGCCACTGGCAGCGAGAAAGAGATTCAGAAACTTGCGCGGGTCCATGGCGACCTACTTGCAAAGGCCGATATTCGACCCCGCAGGCTTACTTCGGTGCGGCCGATCCAGCGATCGGTTTCCCCAATCACCTCCCCGTGAGGCGGCGAGTTGCGGTACCCACTCATCGGCCCTAGGTTATGCTTTTGGCCGCCGCCGCTAGAAACATGACGGAGCACTCGATCCCGCGTCACATCCGGCTCACCTCCCATCCGGGGAGCGCAGGACAAGGAGCGATCCCGCTGCGTTGGGGTGCCGCCGACCCTACCGGACGCGGACCGGTAGTAGCGAGCCCGGCCGAACCGGGCCAGCGAAATGCCATCGGTTCCTATTCCGGCGCCTATGGGCTCTATCGCGCGCTGGCGGTGGCGACTAGAGCGCTGGCGCGGGACCATCGCCCTGATCTGACTGACACGGCACCCGCAGCCGTGATCGCGCCCAGCCTGCAATGGGCCGACCCAGCCAAGATCGTGTCGCTCGATCCCTGGGGTCATCTGGTCGGTGAAGTGTTCGCCGCGGAGATCCGCGCCGGCGTCGACGTGCGCCCGACGATCGCGATCACCACCGCACGGATCGCGATGCCAGAGATCCACCAGCTGATCGCAGAAGACGGGCTCAAGCCAGACGGACGGGTGCTCCTCGCCAATGGCGAGATCCGCGTCACCAAGGCGGCGATCGACCCGGTATGGCACTTGCCGGGTCTCGCCGCCCGCTTTGGCGTTGTCGAGGCGGATCTGCGGCGCAGCCTGTTCGAGGAAACCGGCGGTATGTTCCCCGAACTCGTCACCCGGCCAGACCTCGAGATCCTGCTACCGCCGATCGGCGGCACGACGGTCTATCTGTTCGGCGAGGTTGAGAGGATCGCCGCGCCGGACACGGTCATCGCCTGCCGCGTCCACGACGAGTGTAACGGCTCCGACGTGTTCGGCTCGGACATCTGCACCTGCCGGCCCTATCTGGTGCACGGTATCGAAGTCTGCGTCGCGACCGCGCAACAGGGCGGGGTTGGGGCCATCATCTACAACCGCAAGGAGGGCCGCGCACTCGGCGAAGTCACCAAGTTCCTGGTCTACAATGCCCGCAAGCGCCAGCGCGGCGGTGACCGAGCTGACACCTATTTTCACCGCACCGAATGTGTCGCCGGGGTGCAGGATCTGCGCTTTCAGGAGTTGATGCCGGACGTGATCCATTGGCTCGGCATCTGCCGGATCGACCGCTGGGTGTCGATGTCGAACATGAAGAGAGCGGCGCTCGAAGCGCAGGGGATCGAGGTAGTCGAGCAGGTCGCGATCCCGGATCGGCTCGTACCCCTCGATGCCACAGTCGAAATCGAGGCCAAGAAGGCAGCCGGATATTTCGCGCCGTCGGGCATGCCGGACGCGGAGGAATTGCACAACGTCAAAGGCCGTGCCCTCGGCGAGTGACGATGCGGCGCGGGCGACGGCCCTCCTGAGCGCAGCGGCGGTCCGCGAGCGCTGCGAGATGGTCTTCGCTGCCGCCGAGCGTGAAGAAACCCGGCATTTCCGCATCGTGCCATCTCTATTGAACACCGCCGCAGACCGCGTCGTCGCCGTCACCCGTCGGCGCTATCCTGGCCTCGCTGTCCCCTATCACAGCCGCTGGCGCCATTTTTCAGCGGGCGGAGTCGACCGCGCGGCACTGGTGGCGCCGGAAGCCGATATCGCCGAGCAGGCGCGAGCCCGGATCGATCTCGCTTTCGTCTCGGTCCTGCTCGATGCCGGAGCGGGAGCAGGGTGGCGTTATTGCGAGGCGGAAACCGGCCAGGCGCTTTCCCGTTCAGAGGGGCTAGCCGTAGCGACCCTACGCGCGATGCAGCAAGGGCTGTTCTCAGCTGATCTCGCGGCCCCGTGGCGCGCCGATGCCGGGGCGCTGACGCGGCTCACGTCGCAACGTCTTGCACGCGCGTTCCAGCACGGCGCAGGCAACGAACTCCTCGGGTTCGACGCCCGAGCCGCGCTGCTGCGCCGTTTAGGCGAGCTGTGCGCCACTGATCCGGCGCGGTTCGGGACGCCGGGGCGCCCCGGAAATCTCTACGATTACTGGCGCGGGCTCGGGGGAGCCGTGCGCGCCGCGGAAATCCTGCGTGTCCTGCTGTATTCGCTCGGGCCGATCTGGCCCGGCCGCATCAGTCTCGGCGGCGTGTCCCTTGGCGATTGTGGCCGGCACGCCGCAATTCCGGGCGACAGGCTCGTACCGTTTCACAAGCTCTCCCAGTGGCTCGCTTATTCGCTTGTGGAGCCACTGGAGGCCGGGGGCGTGGGAGTTGCGGGGCTCGACGCATTGACCGGTCTCGCCGAATATCGCAATGGCGGCCTGTTTATCGACTGCGGCGTCATCGAGCCGCGTAACCCCGCCCTCTTGCAACGTCCCCTCGGTGCGCTGAGCGAGCCGGTCGTCGAATGGCGAGCCTTGACCGTGGCGTTGCTCGATCGTCTGGCGCCGCGTGTACGCGAGCGGCTCGGCAAGAACGCGCGAGACTTTCCGCTCGCCTGTTTGCTCGAAGGCGGTAGCTGGGCATCAGGGCGTGAAATTGCCTTCGAACGCCGGCTGGACGGCAGCGCTCCGATCCTGATCACTAGCGACGGCACCTTGTTCTAGGAGCAATGCAGATGCAGCAGCCACGGCCGGGATTGACCGTCGTCGATCATCCTCTGGTCCAGCACAAGCTGTCGTTGATGCGCGATCGCGACACCCCGACCGCCGAGTTCCGTCGGCTGCTGCGCGAGATCAGCCTGCTCTTGGCCTATGAAGCGACACGGGAGTTGCCGGTCGAAAACACCGAGATCGATACCCCTCTCGAACGCGGCACCTTCCCGCTGTTGTCAGGCAAGAAGCTCTGCCTCGTATCGATCCTGCGCGCCGGGAACGGCATTCTCGATGGCATGCTCGACCTTCTGCCGTCCGCGCGGGTCGGTCATATCGGCATCTACCGCGAACCACAGACTTTGCAGGCGATCGAATACTATTTGAAACTGCCGGACGATCTGGCCGAGCGCGATGTTCTCCTAGTCGACCCGATGCTGGCTACCGGCAACTCGGCTGTGGCAGCGGTCTCTCGTCTGGTCGAGCTCAAAGCGCGGTCGATCAAATTCGTCTGCCTGGTCGCCGCTCCGGATGGCGTCGACAAAATGCTGTCGATCTTCCCTGAGGTGACGATCGTCGCCGCGGCGCTTGACCGCTGCCTCGACAGCCACGGTTATATCCTGCCCGGTCTCGGCGATGCCGGCGACCGGCTCTTCGGAACCAAGTAGCGCCTATTTGCCGCCGTGCGGATCGCCCCGAAGCGCTAGAACTCACCAACAGAACCCCGGCGCTAGCTACGGCTCGGGAAGATGCTTTTCACGCCAGTCCGCCCCACGTTTGGTTGGCACATCAGCCGCTCTTGGATCTGATCGTCACCTTCGACGAGGCGAGGAGCGAGATCTACTCGGCCCTTCTGGTCGAAGAAGAGGGCGCCGCCTCGAGCTTTCGGGCTGGACGAAACTAATTGGGACGAAGGGGTTGTTGTGCTCATTCTACACCAATTCGAGTGACTGGACATCGAGCCGCCACTTCTTCTATAAGCGCCGCTCGCCGGAGCGCCCAGGTAGCTCAGTTGGTAGAGCAACGGACTGAAAATCCGTGTGTCGGTGGTTCAATTCCTCCCCTGGGCACCATCATCGCCCTCAAGCTACCGAAAGCATTGGATAGCTTGACTTAATACCTGATCCTTGCTGGCAACGGTCAGGCCAGGCTCTCATCTGCAGCAGATCGACAACATCTGGTATTACAGGCCACGCCATGCACCCGATGCCTTCAGCAGGCGCATTGTCGGGGTGTCGCTGAAGACCATCAGTCGAACCGACGCGGCGCGGCTGAGCAGCAGGACGCCGACATCGAGGCGCGGCTACGCCGTGCGCATGCAATCGGTCATGTCCGCAATGTCCCGGTCGAGTTTTTTCAAACCATAACCGTACGGATCACAGGCTTCCAGGCCTATCGGGCGCGGAGCAGCACGTCGCGGGCGCGGTTGATCTTGGTCGCCAGATAATCCGACCCGCCGTGGTCGGGGTGCAATTTGACCATCAGCCGGCGATGGGCTTCCTTGATCTCGTTCGCGCTGGCCCCGGGCTTCACGCCGAGGATCGCGTAAGCTTCCTCGACGCTCACATCGCCGCTCGTCGGTCGCGTGCCGCCACCTTTGGCCCCGGCGCCGCTGCCGCGTCCGCCGGCGAGCTCGTCCCGCCAATCGGGGTGGAGGCGATCGAGATAGGCTTCGAGCAGACGGACGCCTTCCTCGTCTTCCGCGCGGCATTCGCGCAGCAGCGCCAGCAGATCCCCGACGCCGAGCTCTTCAACCCGCAACCCGGCAAATTGGCCGCGCAACACGGTGCCGCTCATGCTGCCGGTATCGTGATCTAGGCTCATGCGCAAAAAAGCAGTGGTCACCGTCGAGGTCTGGCCCCCGGCCGGGGCGCGGTGGCGGTCGATAAAGCCGCGGATCCGGGACAAGAGCGGCATCGACATGGCGAGCGGAAAGAGCAACGCCGCGAACTCCCGCGCCGGTGGGAGGAGCACCAGCGCGAGTACGGCCACGCCCGCGATCGTGATACCCGACCATTTGAGATTGCGCGCCAGCCTTGCTGGATCGGCGTTGGCGAACAGATAGACGAGCAGCAGAAAGCCGCCGAGAACTGCGAATCCGCCAAGCAGGAACAGCATCGCCGTCCGTCAGTTGCGCAGCTGCGCGGTCAGGCGCAACACTTCGCCTCCCTTGCCCTCACCATAGGCGGCAAGCGCGCAATATCCGCCGGCGGCGTAGACGGCGACGGCCGCAAGCAGCTCTTTGAGGCGCTCGGCGCTAGCCAGATCGAAACTGAGATAGGCGCCGTGCGACAGACCGGCCATCTGTTTGAACGCCGCCGCCGCAGTGCGGTCGCGGCCTTCGTGAAAAATAAAGATCGGCACCCCGAGCAGCCCGAGCTCCCCGGCTAGCCGGCACAGTCGGTCGACCTTTTCCTCCATCGCGTCGCCGACGAAGACGAGGGCGTTGACCCGGCGCTTCCCGGTCTCGCGGATGGCGTGGGTGAGCACCCGCTCGATCTGGGTCTCGCCGCCGACGCAAAAGACCGAGCGCATGACCCGATGCAATTCGCCTGCCGTCGTCATCCATCGGCTGGCCTTACACTCCGAGAAGCCGCGATAGAAGACGAGCTGGATCTCGAGCCCGCCCAATGCGGCTGTGGCCTCGAACATTTCGCCCTGGATCCGGCAAGCCCGATCCCAAGTCGGCTCGCGGCTGGCCGTGGCGTCGAGCGCGAAGATCAGCCGCCCACGCCCACCGCCCGCTTGCGTCGGCGCGCGCTTCAGCTTTTCGAGAAATTCGGCGACTTCAGCCGAGTGTGATTCGGTCGGAAGCCCCTTATTGCTGTCGCTCATTCTTGTCACTCACGCTGGGCTGAGCCAGACCGAGGTGTCGTGGAATACCGCGCCGCCCCGCGGAAATCCTGGATCGGCGCTGGTCAGTTGGTTGATCCCGATACCCTCCTCGAACGCATGGTTGGGCCATACTCCCTCGACGATCACGACCCGCCGCTGCAGCCCATTGAAGGCGCGGGCGTGGACAACAACGCTGCCACGCCCGTTGCCGATCCGCACCCGGTCGCCGTCGGCCACACCGAGCTCGGCCAATGCCGCGGGATGGACGAGGGCGGTCGGCCTGCCCTCGCGAGCGATGCTGGACGGCGTATTGTTGAAGCTCGTATTCAGAAACGAGCGCGAGGGAGCGGCGACGAGGCGAAAGGGCCGCTCAGGATCGCCATCGTCGGTGACCGCGACGTGATCGGGGAAGGCCGGCAGCCGGCGATGGTGCCGCCCGACCGATGCCCAGTCGGCGCGGAAATGAAACTTTCTGTCGGCATGGCCGAACCCGTCGAGAAAATGTGAAGTCTCGAACGGCGGGCAGCAATCGAGCCAGCCATCATCAGGAAAATCTTCGACGCCGGGCAACCCGCTTGCCCGCAAAGTTCCGTCGATCAGCTCGATCGGGCTCAGCTCGAACCCCGGATGACGGGCGCCGACGCGCTGAGCGAGGGCGCAAATCACGTCGTGGTTCGACCGGCATTCGGCATGGGGCGGCAGGATAGCGCGGGAGAGCTGCAGATAGGTGTGGGCACCGGCGGTGTAGAAATCGTCGTGCTCGAGAAAGGTCGTCGCCGGCAGCACGATATCGGCCATTGCTGCAGTTTCGGTCATGAACTGCTCGTGGACGCAGATGAACAGGTCATCGCGGGCGAAGCCTTGTCGAACGAGACGCGATTCCGGGGCGACGACCATCGGGTTGGTATTCTGGATGAACAGCGCGGTGACTGGTGGCCCGTCGCCGAGATCGCGCTGATCGCCGGTCAACACTGGGCCGATCCGCGACTGGTCGAGGATGCGGGTTGCCGGATCGAGAACATCGAGCCCCTCGATCAGGGTGCGGTCGAGTGGGACCAAGCCATGGTTCGACTGAAGTGCGCCGCCGCCTTCGTATTGCCAGGCGCCGGTCACAGCCGGCAGGCAAGTCACCGCGAACACCTGTGCCGAACCATTGCGCGAGCGGGAAAAGCCATAGCCGACCCGGATGTAGCTCCGCTTGGTGCGGCCATAGAGGCGGGAGAAATCGATGATCTCCCTCTCCCCGAGCCCGGTGATCTCCGCCGCCCAGGCCGGGTCGCGGGTCGCCAGATGCGCTTCTAGCCCGGCGGGGTCGTCAGTATGGCGCTCCATGTAGTCGCGATCGGCCAAGCCCTCCTTGAACAGAATATGCATGACCGCGCAGGCGAGCGCGCCATCGGTGCCGGGCAGCGGGGCGAGATGCACATCGGCGGCCTCGGCGCTGGCGGTGCGGTAGGGGTCGATGACGACGAGCTTGGCGCCGCGCTCTTTCCGCGCGGCCGCGATGTGGGTCATCACATTGATCTGGGTCGACGCCGGGTTGCCGCCCCACACCACAATCAGGTCCGATTTGGCGATCTCCCTTCCGTCGACCCCGCGCTTGACTCCGACCGCGGCAAGCCACCCGGCATCTGTGAGCGCATTGCAGATCGTCAGATCCTCGCGCGAGTAGCGCATCGCGTGGCGCAGCCGGTTGATGCCGTCGCGCTGCGCTATCCCCATGGTCCCTGAGTAGTAATACGGCCACACCGTCTCGGAGCCGTGATGCCAGGCGGCGCGGCTCAGCTGTTCGGCGACTTCGTCGAGGGCGTCGTCCCAGGAAATCGGTGCGAAAGCGGTGCGGCCGACGCCCTTGTCGCCGATGCGGCGCAATGGCTGGGACAGGCGGTCGGGATGATGCTGGCGCTCGGCATAGCGGGCGACCTTGGCGCAGACGACACCGCGCGTATAAGTCTGTGTGGAGGCCCCGCGCACCCGCCCGACGCGCGTTCCATCGGTCCGCTCGACCTCCAGCGCACAGGCGCTCGGGCAGTCATGCGGGCAGACGCTGGGCAGGATGTCGAGAGGCAATCTATGCTCCGCCGGTTTGCTAGCAGAATATAATGACGAGCCCGCCCGGTCGACACGCCGCGAGAGGAGAGAGCGATGGACTTTTCGCTGACTGCCGACCAGCTGGAGATCCGCGCCGCGGTTGCGCGGTTGTGCGAGCGGTTCGGCGACGATTATTGGCTGAAAAAGGACGAGGACGGCAGCTTTCCGCATGAATTTCACCGGGCGATGGCCGAGGCCGGCTGGCTCGGCATCGCCATGCCGGAAGCCTATGGCGGCAGCGGGCTCGGCATCACCGAGGCGGCGGTGCTGATGCAGGCGGTCGCCGAATCCGGCGCGGGGTTCAGCGGCGCCTCGGCGATCCACATGAATATCTTTGGGCTACACCCGGTCGTCGTCTACGGGACCGACGAGCAGAAGCGCCGTTTTCTGCCGCCGCTGATCGCCGGCGACGAAAAGACCTGTTTTGCGGTCACCGAGCCGGATGCCGGGCTGGACACGACGCGGCTCAAGACCCGCGCGGTGCGCCGCGGCGACCATTATGTGCTGTCCGGGCGCAAGATCTGGATCTCGACCGCACAGGTCGCCGAAAAGATGCTGATCCTGGCGCGCACCGCGCCGATCGAGGAGGTCGCGCGGCCATCGCTCGGCATGACATTGTTCTATACCGATCTCGACCGCAACAAGGTCGAGGTGCGCGAGATCCCAAAGATGGGCCGCAAGGCGGTCGACTCGAACTTGCTGTTTATCGATGGGCTCGAAGTCCCGGTGGCGGACCGCATCGGCGAGGAGGGCAAGGGGTTTCATTACATCCTGCACGGCATGAACCCGGAGCGGATACTGATCGCCGCCGAGGCGGTCGGGCTCGGCCGCGCCGCGCTCATCCGCGCTTGCCGCTACGCCGGCGAGCGGGTCGTGTTCGGCCGGCCGATCGGCCAGAACCAGGCGATCCAGCATCCGCTTGCCGAGCGCTGGATCGAACTCGAAGCGGCCGAATTGATGACCTTGCGGGCGGCCGCCGCCTATGACCGCGGCGCGGAAGCGGGCCATGTCGGCGCTTTTGCCAACGCCGCCAAATACTGCGCCGCCGAGGCCGGGTTTCGCGCCTGTGAGACCGCGGTCATGACTCATGGCGGCATGGGCTATGCCCGCGAATACCATGTCGAGCGCTATTTTCGCGAGATCCAGATCGCTCGCATCGCCCCGATCAGCCCGCAGCTGATCCTCTCGCACATCGCCGAGCGGGTGCTCGGCCTGCCGAAATCATATTGACCCATACTCCGCGCTGCACAATGATCGCGCCGGTAAGGACAGGGAGGGAGCGTGAAAACAATACTAACGGTTGCATTGGCGCTGGTCGCTGGGTTTGCGCTCGGCGCCGGAGCGATCCACGGGCTGCACGCACAAGCCACGAAGAAGCCGGCCTATCTCGTCGCCGAGGTAAAAGTGACCGACCCCGCCGGATTTCAAGCCTATTTGGCGAAGGCTGGCCCGACGCTGAAACCTTATGGGGCCCGTTACATCGCGCGCGGCAAACCAGACGTCAAGGAAGGTGCTGCAGCCCAGGGAAACATCGTGATGGTCGAGTTCCCGAGCATGGCTGACGCGGAGAAATGGTACTCGACGCCGCCTTACAAGGATCTGATCCCGCTGCGCCAGAAGGCGGCAGACACGCGGCTTTATTTCGTCGAGGGTCTGGCGCAATAACCGCATCGCGTGGGGTCTCCAACGCCGGGGAGCGGTGGAACACATGCCGACGATCGATGGACGGCACCTGCTCGCCGACCTCAAGCGGCTCGCCGAATTCGGCCACTACAAGACCGGGGTCCACCGCCCGACCTATTCGCCCGATGATGTCGCTTCGCGGCATTGGCTCGCCGCCGGCTGCGCGAGGCCGGGCTCGATCCGGTCATCGACGGCATCGGCAATGTAATCGGCTATGATCCGAAAGCACATCGCCGGCTGCTGGTCGGCTCGCACAGCGAAACTCAACCCTATGGCGGCTGGCTCGACGGCGCCCTTGGCGTGATCTATGGGCTCGAACTCGCCCGCGCTTTCGCCGCCGACCCCGATTGCGCCGGCCTTGGCGTCGAGGTCGCCACCTGGGCCGACGAGGAGGGGCATTACAGCAGCTGATCTCGGCAGCCGCTCCTATATCGGTACGCTTGGCGAGGACGAGATCGACCGGATCACCGGCCGCGATACCGGCAAGCCGCTGCGCGCAGCTCTCGCCGAAGCCGGATTTGCCGGCCGGCCGCGCACGCGGGTCGAACCCGGGCGCTATGTCGGTTATCTCGAAGCCCATATCGAGCAGGGCGACACGGCGGACACGACCGGGATGCGCATCGGCGTAGTCGAGACGATTGTCGGCATCCGCTATTTCCGCGAGATCCAGATCGCCCGCATCGCGCCGGTCAGCCCCCAGCTGATCCTGTCGCACATCGCGGAGCGGGTGCTCGGCCTGCCGAAATCGTATTAACGGGGGGAGTGGAGGAGCCGGATGACGCTGCGCGTGGCGATTGGTGGGTTCGGAGCGATCGGCAAGGTGATCGCAGGGCGGCTTGACCGGGGGATCGAGGGACTGGCGCTTGCCGCGGTGTCGGCCCGCGACACGGCGCGCGCCGAGCGGGCGTTGGCCGGCTTTGCCCGGCCTGTCCCCGTGCTGCCGCTGTCTGAGCTCGGCGGCTGCGCCGAGATCGTCGTCGAATGCGCGCCGGCCCATCTTTTGCGCGAGATCGCCGAGCCCGCGCTGGGCCATGGCCGGCTGGTGATCGTGCTGAGCTGCGGTGCGCTGCTCGATAATTTCGATCTCGTCGACCTGGCGCGCCGGCATGGCGGTCGCATCCTGGTGCCGACGGGCGCGTTGTTGGGCCTCGACGCGGTGGCAGCCGCGGCCGAGGGCGGCATATCGAGCGTGCACATGATCACGCGAAAGCCGCCTGGCGGCCTGATCGGCGCGCCTTATCTCGTGGAGCACGGCCTCGGCATCAACAACTTGGCGGAGGCCAAGCGGGTCTTCGCCGGCAATGCGCGCGAAGCTGCCCGCGGCTTTCCGGCGAACGTCAACGTCGCCGCGGCATTGGCGCTCGCCGGGATCGGCCCCGAGCGCACCACGATCGAGATCTGGGCCGACCCCGGGGTTACCCGCAACATCCATCAGATCGAGGTCGAAGGCGACGCCGCGCGCTTTTCGATGCAGATCGAGAATGTGCCCTCGGCTGAAAATCCGAAGACCGGACGCCTGACGCCGCTTTCGGTCGTCGCCGCACTCAAAAAGCTTACGAGCCCGCTCGCGGTAGGGACCTGACCGGCAGCTTCACTCCGCGACGAGCAGCAGATTGTGCGCGTCGCCCGGGCGGAACGGCGGGTCAGCTGCGACATAGGCCGGCCAACCGGCCTCGGCCATCCCGAAATCGACCAGCAGGCCAAGCATGCGATAACCGAGACCGCCGAGCAGGTCATGGATCGCCTGGCGATCGTCTCCGCCTCATGCCCGGTTTCCAGGACAAGCACCGGGCGAAAGCGCGCGAGTGTCGCGGGGGCGCCGTCGAGCACCTGCCGTTCGCTGCCCTCAACATCGATCTTTATCAAATCGATCCGATCGAGGCGGTGCTCGGCGGCAAGCGAATCGAGGTTGCGCAATACCACCTTCAGGGCTTCCTGTCCGGCAGCGGCGGGTCCGATGCGGGCGGTCCCGGTGTCGACACGGACCGAGCTCACGATCGGCACGGCGAATTTGGCGGTTCCGTCATGATTGCCGACAGCGCAGCGAATGACCTCGGCTTGAACGAGGGCGTTGGCCACCAGTGTCTTGTCGAGGGCGGCGGCGGCGCGCGGCGCCGGCTCGACCGCCAGCACCCGCCCTGCCGGACCGACTCTGCGGGCGAGCGGCACGGCCCATTCGCCGAGATTGGCGCCGACGTCGATCGCAACCCCGCCGGGGCTCAGAAAGGCGAGCACCGACGGATGGACTGCCGGCGAATGCAGCAATGCGTGCCGGCCGCGCGCGTCGAGCGGGTGCGGCACATAGACGAGATCGCCGTTGCGGTGGAGGGCAAAACCGCCGGGCCATTCCCGCTCCAGCCGCGCCAGCAGACGCTTTTCGCGCCAGCGCCGCACCAGGCGTCCGCCGAGCAACTCGGACTCGCCAGGCGGGCGTAGCTTCCACAGCGCCTTCAACGGGCGAAGATCGCCAGTATCGGTGGCGCGCACGATGCCCTCCCGCTTGCGCAACCAGGGTGCCGATATGAGTGTTATCGGTCGGATGAGTACATCCGCGAGGGACAAATGAACCAAAACTCGTGCAGTTGGGCAGCCGACGATCGCGACGTTCTGGTGATCGTTGACGTGCAAAACGATTTCTGTCGCGGAGGAGCGCTGGCGGTGCCGGAGGGCGATGCGGTCGTCCCCGCGATCAACCGGCTCGCCGCGCAGTTCGCCCATGTCGTCCTGACTCAGGACTGGCATCCGCCGGGACATATGTCCTTTGCCAGCTCGCATCTCGGCAAGCAGCCCTTTGAGACGATCGAGGCGGTTTACGGCCAGCAGGTCCTGTGGCCGGACCATTGCGTGCAGGGGAGCGAGGGAGCAGCCTTTCACCCCGGTCTTGCGGTCAGCCGCGCCGAGCTCGTTCTGCGCAAAGGCTTTCGGGCTGCGATCGATTCCTATTCGGCATTTCGCGAAAACGACCGGCATACGCCCACCGGGTTCGCCGCCTATTTGCGCGAACGCGGCTTCGAGCGTCTGACCCTATGCGGGCTTGCGACCGATTATTGCGTGCTGTTTTCGGCGCTCGATGCTCGCGAGGAGGGTTTCGCGGTCCAAGTTGCTGTGGGCGCCTGCCGGGGGATCGATCTCGATGGCTCGCTTGTCCGCGCGATGCGAGCGATGGCCGAGGCCGGGGTAACGTTTTGCGATTAGAACCAGTGTGGCGATTAGAACCGGCGTGGGAGAGATCGGCGTTCGACCTGGAAGGTAGGCTGCTGCCTCGGCGTCACACGCGGGGCGAAGACACCGTCCGAAACATAATCCTCGGTGTTATCGCGCGGGGCTGATGGCGGCGCCCGACGAGCGGCGAAGCGCGGCTTGGGCGGCTTTTTTGCCGAGCTCGGGTGCTCGCTGATCCGCACGTCGAGATTATGTCCGTCGATTGCGGTCCCGTTCATCCCCGCGACCGCGAGCTTGGCGGCGCGCTCGGTCGCGATGTCGACAAAGCCGTAACGCAGCCGCTTTCCGGTCGCCGGGTCGCGGGCGACGAAAGCGCTCAACACCATCCCGAACGGGTCAAAGGCCTCGGCCAGCTGATCGTCGGTGAAATCCGGCGGCAGGTTCGCGACGAACACATTGCCCCGGAAATATTGCAGTCTCATCGGCGCCACCCCTCGGCTCGGCCATCCGCCCGCAAACGGGTGGCAAGATGGATGGCGTCATCGCGGCGGGGGAATGTTGACTTTGCAGTGCTGCATTGCACAAGGAGCGGCCCGGGCGTTGTCGACCGGAGGAAGCGACAAAGGCTTGCCGGGCGAGAAATGCCGGGCGAGATTGAGCGGTGATTTCTTCGTCGGAAAATTGGAGATGGGATGATCCCGCGTAAACGCAGCACCTTTTCGGCGATCGTCGACCGGCCGCCGCTCAAATTGCCCGGTCGCGCCCGGATCGTCGTGTGGACGATCGTCAATCTCGAATTCTGGTCGATCTCGCGGCCGATGGCGCGGCAGGTGCTACCGGCGCCGACCGGCCAATTGCTGCTGCCCGACGTGCCCAACTGGACTTGGCATGAATACGGGATGCGGGTCGGGGTTTGGCGCTTTTTCGATTTGTTCAGGCGCCTCGGCATTCGCCCCACCCTTTCGATCAATGCGCGGGTCTGCGAGGAATACGAGCGCGTGGCGCATGCGGCGCGCGAGGCGGGCTGGGAATTTATGGGCCACGCCTGGGAACAGATGCCGATCCACAAAGTCGACGACCAGGCGGCGATGATCGCCAAATCCCTGGATGTGCTCGGACGTTTCGCCGGCGTCAGACCCAAGGGATGGCTCGGGCCGGGGTTGACTGAGACCTACGAGACGCCCGAACTGTTGGTCGGCGCCGGCATCCAATATATCGGCGATTGGGTCTATGACGACGAGCCGACCGAGATCCGCACCAAGCGCGGCCCGCTCGTCACCTTGCCTTACTCGGTCGAGCTCAACGACATCCCGATGATGCTCGTCCAGCACCACGAATTGGGCTATTTCACGCAGCGCTGCATCGACAGCTTCGAGCGGCTCTATGAGGAAGGGGCCGAGCGGGCCAAGATCATGGCGATCGCGATCCATCCCTACATCAGCGGCCAGCCGCACCGCATCAAATATCTCGAAGCGGTCTACGACCATATCGCCCGCTATGCCGGCGTATTGTACTGGAACGGAATCGAGATTCTCGACTGGTATAAGCGAATGCGGGCCGGCTGGATGATGGCGGGAAAGCAGGCTGGGCGAGAAGAAACCCGGCCCGCTCGCCGGGATCAAGGTCATCGATCTGACCACCGTCGTGTTGGGGCCGCTGGCGACGCAGATATTGGGCGATCTCGGCGCCGAGGTGATCAAGATCGAAGCGCCCGAAGGCGACATCATGCGCTATGCCGGCCCGGCGCGCCATCGCGAGATGGGCCATGTTTTTTTGAACCTCAATCGCAACAAACGCTCGCTTGTCCTCGATCTGAAACGCCCCGAGGCGGCTGACGTGCTGTGCGCGCTGGTTCGGAGAAGCGATGTGTTCATGCACAATATGCGCCCGCAAGCGATGGCGCGGCTCGGCTTCGCCTACGAACGATTGCGCGAGCTCAATCGACGGCTGGTCTATTGTTCGGCGCATGGCTACGGGCAAGACGGACCGCTTGCCGACCGGCCGGCCTTTGATGACATCATCCAGGGAGCGAGCGGCTTTGTGGCGCTGGAACAGGCGACCGGCGGCGAGGCGCGCTTTGTCCCGACCCTCGTCGGCGACAAGACGGTCGGACTGACCATGGTCTATGCGGTGATGGCGGCCTTGCTGCAGCGTGAGCGCACCGGCGTAGGTCAGGCGGTCGAGGTGCCGATGCTCGAAACCATGACCGCCTTTGTGATGGCCGAACATATGGGCGGGCTGACCTTCGACCCGCCGATGGGACCGCCCGGCTATTCGCGCATGCTGGCGCCCGACCGGCGCCCCCACCGCACCGCTGACGGCCATATCTGCATCCTGCCCTATAGCGACCGGCACTGGAGGGATTTCTTCCGCATCGCCGGGCGGCCCGAACTTGCCGATGATCCGCGCCTTGCCAACGCGCAAAGCCGCAGCAGCCACGTCGCCGAGCTCTATGCTCTGATCGCCGAATGCGTATGCGGCAGAGCAACTGCTTATTGGCTCGCCAAACTCAAATCCGCCGATATTCCGTGCGGGCCGGTCAACCAGTTGGCCGAGTTGGCTGATGACGAACAGCTCGCTGCCGTCGATTTTTTTCCGCTGACCGACCATCTCTCGGAAGGTCGCATCCGGATAGTTCGGCCGCCGGTGCGGTTCGGCGATGCTGATTGCGCCTTGCGCCATCACGCGCCGCGCCTCGGCGAGCATTCGCGCGAGATCCTGCGCGAGGCGGGGCTTGGCGCGAACGAGGTCGAGGATCTGATCTCCCGTGGGATTGCGATTGCCGCGCCAGAGTAACACGCGATGCGGCTGACTGCCGAAGAACGGGCGATGCTGGCCGGCGAGCTTGGCGAGCCAAGGCGCTGGGCGATCGCACACCAGATCGCCGTCGGCGGGTTCTTCGACGCCGCCGACTTCGTCCCGGTCTCGCAAGCGCACATCATGGCCGATACCGAATCCCTGGGCGAGGCCGGAGTGCGGTTTCTCGAAGGCCTCGCAGCGGCGCCGGAGGCTGAGCGGCGGGTGCGAGTGCCGTCGATTACCGATCCGCGCGGCATCGATTTTGCCGTCTATCGCCGGCTCGGGCAGAGTGATTGGATGGTGGCGCTCGAGCGGCGGGCGATCGACGCCCTGCGCGCGTTCGGCGTACTGATGACCGATACCTGCATCATCTATCAGACCATCATAGCGCCGGTGCGTGGTGACCATGTGGCCTATGGCGACACGGGGGTCGTGATCTATTCGAACAGCGTCTCGGGCGCGCGCACCAATTTTGAGGGTGGGCCTGCGGCTCTGGCCGCGGCGTTAACCGGCCGCACCCCCCGTTATGGCTATCACCTCGATAAATGCCGCCGCTCCACCAGGCGGTTCCGGCTGACCGACACGCCAAGCGAATTCAGCGAATGGGGGGCTGTTGGCGGCATCGTCGGCGAGGCCTGCGGCTCGTATTGGCAAGTGCCGGTCATCGAGGGTGTCGCCGAAATCCCCAGCTCCGACGCCTTGAAGCATTTCGGCACGGCGCTGGCAAGCTTCGGCTCGGTGGCGTTGTTTCACATGCCCGGCATCACCGCTGAGGACGCCGCCTTTGCCGGGCCGACGCCCGAGGCAGTGGCCATCGGGCGTGTCGAGATCGACGCCTTTGTCGCGCGCTATGCCGCGGCGGGCGACAAGCTCGATGTCGTCGTGTTCGGCGCGCCGCAATTGTCGTTGTTCGAAATCGAGGCTGTGGCGCAGACGCTCGACGGACGCCAGGTCCACCCAGACACGACAGTGCTCATCACCACTTCGCCCGAGATCAAGCATGCCGCGGACCGGATGGGCCTGACCCAGCGGATCGAGGCGGCGGGCGCCGTCGTCGCGCAAGGCATCTGCTTTTACCAGAGCTATGCCCGCGAAATGGCCGAGACCAATGGCTGGACCCGGCTGATGACCAATTCGGCAAAGCTCGTCAACATCATCGGCGGCTATGGCTATCGGCCGAGCCTGGCCAGCCTCGAGCGCTGCATCGACTCGGCGGTCGCCGGCCGGATCCTGTGATGCCGATCCTATTGCGCTGTCACAAGGGCATCGGCCCGGCGGTCGTCGGCATCGCGCTCGTCGCCCCCGACAATTTCAGTGCGCGCTACGATCTTGACCGCGCCCGAGGGGTGTTCTCGCGCCCGAGCCACAAGTTGGCCGGCGAAAGCTATGTCGACCGGATCCTGGTTCTCGACAACGCCAAAGGCGGGGTCGCCACCGCTTGGATGCTGCATGAAATGGTGGCGCGCACGATCGTGCCGCGGGCATTGATCTTCAACCGTGTCAACCCGATCCTGGCGCAGGGTGCCGCTTTCGCCAACGTCGCGCTGGTCGACCGCTTCGCCGACGGCGACGTGACTGGGCTGTTCCGCACCGGCGACGAAGTGCGCGTCGATCCCGCTACCGGCATCGTTGAAATCCTGAACCGCGACGAGTAAGGATTTTAGCTCCGAAGCCCCATATTTGACCGAATGGCGTGAGCCTCGAGGCAGCACGATGTCCGAGTCAATGAAAGTGTTTCGTAGCCGCATCTTTAGCCGCATCGTTCCAACGGTTAAGGATATCGGGCTGTGGGGGCCGCAAGTGCAGGAGGCATTCGCGGCGATGGGGGCAATCGAGTTCGCCAAGGTCGATGTCGGCGCGTTATTGGAAAACGATGCCCGAGTGGCGGAGGACTTCGACGCGGGCCTGCGGACGCGTGACGCCGCGCTGCCTTAGCGAGGTAAGGGAGGGTTAATCCGGCAGCCCGAAGACCTCCTCCGGCTGGTAGAGGCCGCGGACCGGCTGGAAGCCCAGCGAGACCAGGGGGCGCGGGCAGATCTCGGCGAAGGCGGAAGAGGTCAACAACGGGCGTGAGAGGCGCTTGGTCAGGCCCTCGATGCGCGATGCTAAGTTGACCGCCGGCCCGATCACGGTGAAGTCGAGGCGGTCGGCTGAGCCGACATTGCCGTAGATCACCTCGCCCAAATGCAGCCCGATGCCGGCGCGCACCTCGCTCCGCGCGCTTTCCCGGCGTTCCCGATTGATCGCGGCGAGACGTTCGAGCCCTTGGGTGGCGGCGTCGAGCGCACGCAAGCTCGAAGGTGTGAAATCCTCGTCGTCGTCGGCCGGGAAGATCGCGAGCACCCCATCGCCCATGAATTTCAGGATTTCGCCTTTGTTTTCTTGGATCGGCGATCCGATCGCGTCGAAATAATCGTCGAGCAGTTCGATAACCGCATCGCCCGGCAAGCGGTCCGACAAACCAGTGAAGTTGCGCATATCGGTCATCATGATGACCGCGCGCATCCGCTCGCCCTGCGCCCGCAGGATCTGGCCGGCGAGGATGCGCCGCCCGGCCTGCGGCCCAAGATAGGTATCGAGGAGACTGGCGCTGATCCTGCGCTCCGCGCGCGTCTCGGCGATCGCGGCCAAAGCCGGATTAATGTCCTCGAGTGCCGCGATGTCGGCGTCCCTGAACCCGTCCGGCCGCTCGGTCGCCCAGGTCACCACCGGGAAGCGGCGAAAGGTGCGGTTCAACGGCAGCGCAAAATAATCGGTCCCACCGGCCTTGCGAATTCTCTCCAGCAGCGGGAATTCCGGAACCGGGTGGTTGAGCCGCCGGCGGAACGGCGTCCCGCGTTCGATCGTGGCCCGGATCGGGCTCAGACGATATTCGTCGGTGTCGTCAGAGCCATGCAGAATGCTGTATTGCTCGACGATCTTGCGGTCCCGCAACCAGCGCACGCCGATGCCGCGAATTTGCGGGTGCAGTACGCCCACATGATATGTAGCACGCCACAGCGGCACACCGTCGCCAAGGAGCCGCCAGCACAGCTCGTCAAATAGTTCGACTCCGCTGTCGATGTGCGGCCCTTCCACCAGCAACCAGCGCGTAATCTGTCCACCCTGGATCGGTGCGCCCAGGCCGGTATAAGCGCCCTCGGTGCGGAAAAACTCTTCCCCGCTGGTCCGGGGTGTCGGCTCGGCGGGTTCGGCGAAGGAAAGCGTCGCGGACAGTTTCGTGTCCCTTCGTCTGTTGAAAGGCGATCGGCATACGCCGTGGGAGGCAGAACCGCCGATAGATAGGCGCGCCATGGACCGATTGCGATGGGCGGACGTTTCGCTGACGCGCAACGTGCTCTAACCTGAGCGAAGCGGACACGCGGAGGAAGCGATGGCGGCCTTTACCACTCGACCGGAGATCCGAGGCACTTTTGGCGCCGTAGCCTCGACGCATTGGCTGGCCTCTGCGGTCGGCATGAGCATCCTGGAAAAGGGCGGAAACGCTTTTGATGCCGCGGCGGCCGCCGGTTTCACGTTGCAAGTGGTCGAGCCGCATCTGAACGGCCCGCTCGGCGAAGCGCCGATTCTGGTGTGGAACGAGGCCGGTCGCCGCTGCGACATGATCTGCGGCCAGGGAGTTGCGCCCGCTGCTGCGACCATCGGTCATTTCCGCGGGCTCGGTCTCGACCTGATCCCCGGCACCGGGCTGCTCGCCGCCCCCGTCCCCGGCGCGTTCGGCGCCTGGATGCGGCTGCTGCGCGATTGGGGGACGCTGCCGCTCAGCGAAATCCTGGCGCCGGCGATCGGCTATGCCGAGAATGGCTACCCGGTGGTCGACCGCGTCAGCGAGTCGATCGCGGTGATGGCCGAGATGTTCCATCGCGAATGGCCGAGCTCGGCCTCGGTCTATTTGCCGCACGGTAAGCCGCCGGTACCGGGGCGGCTGTTTCGCAATCCGGCTCTCGCCGCGACCTATCGCCGGGTTCTCGCCGAAGCCGGCGCCGGGAGTCGCGAAGGCCAGATCGAGCGCGCCCGCGCCGCGTGGTATCGCGGATTTGTCGCCGAGGCGATCGATCGGTTTTGCCGGCACGAAAAGGTGCTCGATTCCTCGGGCCGGCGCCATGGCGGGCTGTTGACCGGCGATGACCTTGCGCACTGGGAGGCCCCGGTCGAGGCGCCGGTCGGCTTCGATTACCGTGACTGGACCGTGATGAAGGGCGGGCCGTGGAGCCAGGGGCCGGTTCTGCTGCAGACCTTGGCGCTGCTTCAGGGGTTCGATCTCGACGATCTCGATCCGCTCGGGCCGGATTTCGTCCACATCGTTGCCGAATGCTGGAAACTTGCCTTTGCCGATCGCGAGGCTTGGTACGGCGATCCCGACTTTGTCGACGTGCCGATGCGCACCTTGCTTGGTGCCGCTTACAACGATGCCCGGCGCAAACTGATCGGCGACCGCGCCTCGTTGGAGCTGTGCCCCGGGCGTCCGGACGACCGCGTGCCGCGGATGCTGGTCGGGGGCCGCGAAGCCGCGATTTCGGGCACCGTCATCGGAGAGCCCACGATTGGCGGGATCGGCGAGCCGACGATGACCCGGCAAGGCGTCGTGGTCGGCGACACCTGCCATGTCGATGTCGTCGACCGCTGGGGCAACATGGTCTCGGCGACGCCGTCGGGTGGCTGGCTGCAAAGCTCGCCGGTCATTCCCGAGCTGGGTTTTTGCCTCGGCACGCGGATGCAGATGTTCTGGTTAGAGGAGGGGCTGCCGGCGAGCTTGATGCCCGGCAAGCGCCCACGCAGCACCTTGTCGCCCTCGATGGCGTTCAAGGACGGTGCCCCCGCTCTCGCCTTCGGGACCCCCGGTGGCGATCAGCAGGACCAGTGGTCGGCCCTGATGTTCGTGCACCACGTCGATCACCGCATGAATTTGCAGGAGGCGATCGAGTGCCCGGCCTTTCACACCGAGCACATGCCCAGCTCGTTCTACCCGCGCGCTGCGAAGCCGGGTCTCTTGGCGCTCGAAGGACGCTTTCCCGAAGAGACGCGCGCCTACCTCGCCCAGCGCGGCCACCGCCTGACAGTCGGCGCGCCGTGGTCGGAGGGCCGGCTGTCCGCCTGCGCCCGGGAAGAAACCCCCGAAGGGCGAGTGCTCAAGGCCGCTGCCAATCCGCGCGGTATGCAGGGCTATGCGGTCGGGCGTTAATCGGAAAAGCGAGGTTCTGGCAAGCTCTCGGGGGCAATGAATGCGGTCAAATCCGTGGGCTGCACGCCTGAGAGCTGGATCCGGCTATAGCAGCACGCCACGGCTTCAGCCGGTCATCCGCCAACCGTCCCCTGGGTTTCGACGTATAGCGAATAGATCGACTGGCTCGCCGCCATGAACAGGCGGTTGCGCTTGATCCCGCCGAAACAGACATTGGCGCAGCGCTCAGGCAGCATGATGCGGCCGATCAAGCTGCCGTCAGGTGCGAAGACAGCGACGCCGTCCTCGGCCTCTCCGCCGGAGAAGGCGCACCAGACATTGCCGTGGACATCGACGCGGGTGCCATCGGTGCCGCCGGGCTCGGCATTAAAAAACAGGCGCCCGTTAACGGCTCTCGTGCCGTTGTCGACAATGTCGTAGACCTGGACCGTTCGCGGTCCCAGCGCTCCCGGCGTGTCAACGACATAAAGCAATTTCTCGTCGGGAGAAAAAGCGAGACCATTCGGCCGCTTCATGTCGCCGATCGCAACCGTCATTTCGCCAGTGGCGGGATCGAGCCGGTAGACGCGCAGCGGCAATTCCCATGGTGCGGTATGGCCGAGATAATTGCCGCGCGTGCCGGCGCCGTTGTCGCTGAACCAGATCGAGCCATCGGACTTGACGGCGACGTCGTTCGGCGCGGTTAGCCGCTTGCCGTCGAAGCTGTCGGCCAGCACCGTGATCGTGCCGTCATATTCGGTGCGGGTCAGTCGTTGCGCGTCCATCTCGCAGGTCACCAGCCGGCCCTGGCGGTCGCGGGTATTGCCGTTGGCATAATGCGACGGCTTGCGGAAGAGGCTGACCGCGCCGGTCTCCTCCTCCCATTTCATGATCCGGTCGTTGGGGATGTCGCTCCACAACAAAAACCGGCCGTCGCCGAACCACACCGGGCCCTCGTTGAAGCGGCAGCCGGTCGCGATCCGCTCGATCGCGGCATTGCCGAGTACCAGCGCCGAAAAGCGCGGGTCGAGGATTTTGATGCCGGGATCGGGGTAGCGCACGATCGCCGAGTCCGTCATCTGCCGCCTCCCTTGGCTCAGGAATTCGGGCCGCGCTCCATCGACACCGGCTGCCAGCGCTTGAGGCCGCTATCGGCAAGCACCGATGGGTTGACGCACGACATTGGCCACTTGCCCGACAGCGCCAGCGACAATTCGAGACCCACCCGCCTCCGGCGTGCCGGATCGAACCGGGCCGTGGCCGAGGCGACATGCGCGGTCAGGATCACATTGTCCATACGCAGCAGCGGGTTGTTGCCTCCCGGAGGCTCCTGCTCGAGCACGTCGAGCCCGGCAGCGGCGATCATCCCCTCGTCGAGCGCCTTGATCAGCGCTGCCTCGTCGGTGGTCGGCCCGCGCCCGGTGCTGACATAGATCGCCGTCTTCTTCATCTGGCGGAAATGCTCTTCGCGTATCAGCCGATTGGCGCTCTCCGTCGCCGGCGTGTGCATCGAGAGGATGTCGGCGCGGGCCAGCAATTCCGCCAGGCTGACCGGTTCAACCCCGCGCTCGACCATGACGATCTCTTCGATATACGGGTCGTAGGCGATGACGTGGAGGCCAAATGGCTTGGCCCTTTCGGCGACCGCACGGGCGACGTGACCGAATGCGATAAGGCCCAGGGTCATGCCGCGAAGGCGCGGGATCTTGAGCAGCGCCGGCCGCCCCTCGGCCCAGCGCCCATCGCGGACCATCCGGTCCTGCTCGATCAGGCGGCGATGGGTCGCGAGGATCAGGGTCATCGCGTGATCAGCGACCTCTTCGATAAAGGTGTCGGGACAATTGGTGACGGGTATGCCCTTCATCGTCGCCGCGTCGACATCGACGCTGTCGACCCCGACGCTGCCCAGCGAGATGATTTTGCAGCGCTGCAGCCCGTCGATCATCTTCTTGGTAATGCGCCGGCCCTTGGCGTAGAGCGCGTCGGCATCTTTTGCGGCCGCGACGAATTCGTCCTCGGATCCGGCCGGGACCTCATAGATTTCGGCATCGATCGGCGTCAGTGCCTCCATCTCGTAGCCATAGCCGCCGCCGGCGACCGTGAAACTTGCCCCCGCCGGTGTCGCGATCCTGAACTTGGCCAATGCGCCCTCCCATTTTCCCGAAAACTCGTAGGCCCGATCAGACCGTTGCCGAGGCGCCTTGTCAATCGCCGGCGGCCGGAGCCGGAGCGGGGCGTGACAGCGGGATCAGCGACAGGGCCAGGGTAACGACGAACAAAATCGACAGCCCGCCCATGACCCCGACCAGGCGATTGAAGCCGGGGGCGATCGTATCCGGCGGGCCCTGCCCCTGAAGCATGCTCATCAGATACGCAAACATTGCTTGCGTTCCGATATAGCTGATTCCGGTTGTACCCGTCTGGATCTGCGAGCACAGCCAAATGCCGGGAGGAATCAGCGCTAACCAAAGCAAAAAATCATCCCCGATAAAGGCAAGACAGGCGAGGCCGACGAGCGCGCCGATCAGACAACCGATGAGGCGATGCGCCGCTCGCTCGATGATGGCGCGGCTGTCGGAATGGAGAATGGCGGTCGTCGGGATCGACATGACCATGACCACGGTGACGCCCATTGTGATCGGGCTCTCCGGAGCCAGCCACTCCGCCAGCGCCGGCATCAGCATGACGGTCAGCCCGCCGCGGCAAGCATGCACGAGCAATGGCCCATTGCCGGGGAGCCAGCGCCTTAGCTCGTCGCCATAGCGGCGTCGCCAAAAGGCCAGTGGCGGCGGTTCCAGCAGGCTGGCCGGGGATGCAACTCCACCAGGCGGAATCGGGCTCAGCGCGCAAACCGCTAAAGACGCCGCGGTTCCAATCATCACGTCGATGACGCGGTTGACAGCGGTGTCGAACGCCCCTTGTGGCTGGTCGAACGACATCAGCATGATCAGGCATGCGGTCACTGTGCCGACTAGCCAGGCATAGCCGTGGCGCGAAGTCACAAAGCCGAACAAACCGATGCACGACAACAGGAAGAGGCAGAGCAAGAACGGCAGCGACTGGTAGACAAACAGTCGCAACACGACGAGCGCCGCGAGCGCACCGACGATACTGCCGGCCACCCGCATTGCGGCGCGTGAGACTGCCTCGGCCGGCGAGGCTCGGGTCACCATGAAGGCGGTGATCGCCGCCCACCAGGGCTCATCGGAATGCAACGCCAGCGCCGCGAGAACCGCCAAGGTTACGGACGCCGCGGCCTCCGCCGCCTCCAACCCGCGCCGGCCACGCCATTCGACCGAGCGCAGTTCGGTGGCGAGCGCGCCGGGAATCTCGCGCAGCACCGCGGCCTGCTCAGTAGAACATCAGAGTGCGCGCGTCCGACCCCATGTGCAGGATGACCTCGGTATTCGGGTTCCGCAGGAGCAGGGTGACCGGAAAGCGCCGCTCGAGGCGGATCCAGTCGGTGGTCGGCTCGACATAGGGCAGCAAAGTGTTAGGGGTCTTTCGGCGGCTGATGCCTCGAGCGATGCCCTGAATTACCGCCCGATGGACATGCCAAGGGTAGGCATCGAGCCACACCCATGCGGGACGCCCGACCTGCATATGGCGGATTACGCTTTCCTTGTAGTTTGCCAGGATCCGCCAGGCATGGGCGTCGACCAATCCGAGCAGCGGCTGATTCGCTACAGCCTGGTCGCCGATACGCAAGATCAAATTGGTAATCGTGCCGTCAGTGGGCGCCAGCACCTTAGTCTGATCCAGCTGCCATTGCAGGTAGGCGATCTCAGCGGTGATCGACTTGATCGTCGCTTCGTGCAATGCCTCCATCTGGCGCTGTTTGCCAACCGCCGTCTCGGCGCTGGCAAGTGCGGCAGCGGCTTCTTGCGCCGCGGCCGTCGCGGTGTCGAGCGCCTGACGCGACAGGAATCCCGCGGCGGCGATCGGTTGGTCGCGCTGCAGATTGTCGCTCGCGAGCCGCGCCTTTGCGGCGGCCTCGTCGCGCGCCGCCTTGGCCGATTTGACGAGGTCGTGATCGACGGCAAGCTGGGCCTCGGCTTCGCTCCGCTTGGCGACTTGCTTTGCGAGCTCCAGCCGAAAGGGTGTCGGATCGATCTCGGCCAGCAGGGTGCCTTTGGCCACCGTCTGATTGTCGACGATCGGCACGGCGATGATGCGGCCGGTGATCTGTGGAGCGACGCCGACGAGATCAGAGGTGACGTAGGCGTCATCGGTATAGGCAAAGACGTAGCTCGACCCCCAATAGAGGCCGAACGCTAGCACCAGGCCGGCCAGCACCAGCAGCACGCGCCAACGATAGCGTGTCGCGGCTGCTGCTTCCGGGTCGAGGACCACCTGATCCGGGATCGCGCGCAGAACCGCCGGCGAAGGTCCGGGCAGCCGCGCCTGAGCGGCGGCGCCCCCATCGCCTAGGGACGGGTTCGGATGGTTGGCGTCCGGCATCCGGCGCACTCAATCCAAATTATCAGTTGGCGAGGAGATGTCGCCTGTCGCGCCGGACTATAACACCGGTGCGGACCTCTTGCAGCGGTAAGGCAGAAGCTCACGAACTTACGGTGCCGAACTGGGCCGTTCGTTTGTAGGATAGCGCGGCAAGTGGTCGGCGGCTTCGAACCACGCGATCCGGCTCTCGGTCCAGATATGCAGGCTCGGCTCTACCGCGGCAGGATCATCGAGCGTGGCGATCCCGACATCGATAAGACCGGGACTGTCGATCGCTTGCCAGGTCAACGGCGTGCCGCATCGGCCGCAAGAGCAGCGGATCGCCTTTGCCGAGGAGTTGTAGGCGACGGGATCGCCCGCGGTAATGGAAAAGCCGGTGCGCGGCACCGTCAGCCATGCGACAACCGGGGCGCCATGCGCGCTTCGGCACATCTTGCAATGGCAATAGAGTGCCTCGACAGGAGTAGAGTCGATACGATAGCGTATATCGCCACACAGGCAGCCTCCGGTCAGAATCTCGTCCATCCTTTCGTCTCCGCTTTGGTACCGAAACTCACGGTGCAAGCCACGCGTTTTTCGACATAGTCGTCAACTGAAAGCCTGCCCAATGACAATCGACGTTGTCGCGATCCAACCGCTCGTCGCACTGATCGCTGGCATTCTGATCTTGCTGGTGCCCCGAATACTCAATTACGTCGTCGCGATTTACCTAATTCTGATCGGTCTTATCGGGCTTTGGCCACATATACTTCTTCACGCTCCCCGTTAGGCCTAGCATGCGTCTGTAAAATGAGAAAGCTGATTTTCGGCTTGCTCGCCAGAAAGTTAAGCTGAAAAAAGGCCGTGAGCCGTAAATCTTGAATCCCATCCGCATCTGACGGCGCTGTGCGCGGGACGGACACCCCGCCGCGTCGGAAGACGGCGTCGCGACAGCGGTGGTCATCCGCCAGCTGCGATTGTTTGCTCGAGCTCGACTTCCGCGCCGAAGCTGTCGAGGTCGCGCCCGATGGTCAGCGCCGCGAGCTTGCGGCCGCCCCGCCAATAGCTGACCCTCACGTCGCGGTCGCCGATGCTGCCGCCGATCTCGACCCGGTCCCATTGCCGCGCATGGCCGACATAGGACAGGGTCAAATCGTGCTGCTGCGTCCAAAAGAAAGGAACCGCGTCGAACTGTTCGCGACTGCCCAGGATATTGCGGGCCGCCGTCTGGCCCTGCCGTTCGGCAACAACCCAATGCTCGATTCGCACAGCCTCACCGGTCAGCCGGTCGGGCCAGCGAGCGATGTCGCCGGCGGCCCAGATGCCCGGAACACTGGTTTCCAGATAGCCATCGACCCTGACGCCGCGGTCGATGGCTATCCCGGCTGTTTCGGCGAGCACGGTCGATGGCCGGACCCCGATGCCGACGACGACGAGCTCGGCGGCGAGCCGCTCGCCGCTATGGAGGCTGACACCCCGTGCATCGATAGCCGCGGCGGTCGCACCGAGATGAAACCGGACGCCGTGCTGCTCATGGACCTCGCGCACGAGGTCACCGATCTCGGCCCCGAATACGGCTTCCATCGGGCGCGTCTCGGGGGCCACGACATCGACGTCGAGTCCGCGCGCCCGCAACGACGCTGCGACTTCGAGCCCGATAAAGCTGGCGCCGATCACGACCGTGCGCCGCGCCGCCCGTGCGCCGGCAATCAGTGCGCGGCAATCGGTTGCGCTGCGCAGGGTGTGGACATGCGGAAGCTCGGCCCCAGGGATACCAAGGCGGATCGGCTCGGCGCCGGTGGCCAGCAGCAACGCACCCCAAGAATGCCGGGTGCCGTCGGCGAGCTGTACTTCGCGGGCCTTGGCATCGATGGCCACTGCGCGCGCGCCGAGGGCGAGGACGATCTCGTGTTCGGCGTAAAATTCGGTCGGGCGCAGCGGCAGCCACTCCTCGGGTGCGTTGCCGGCGAGATAATCCTTTGACAAATTCGGCCGGTCATAGGGCCGCTCGGTCTCGGCGCTCAGCATCATCACTGGTCCGATGTAGCCTTCGCGCCGCAGCATCTCGGCTGCCGCTTGCCCGGCCGCCCCGCCGCCGATGATGACCACCGACTCCGGCTGCCCGCGCGTTGCCTTCCGCGCTGCGTCCCTTGCCGGTATGAGCTTGTCATGGACAAAGATCATCTCGTTCCGCTGCTCGACCCGCCAGCTAGCGACCGGATCGAGTGCCGGCGCGTGCAGCGCCTCGCCGGTGCGCAGGTTGAAACAGGCGTGGTGCCATGGGCAGCGCACCGTATCCCCGATGCGCAGCCCCTTGGCCAGCGGGCCATGGTAGTGCGTGCACTCGGCGCCGACCGCAAACACCTCCCGGCCGGTGCGGGCGAGCAATACCGGCTCGCCTGCGGCATGACCGAGCAGCATGCCGCCATCGGCGATACCCGTGAGAGGCACTCCATGGGAAAAGTCGGGGCCAGTCAGCCTGTTTTCTTCGCTCATCGCGTCCTCCTGCCGCCACTTCCCGCTTGCGGAAGGAAACACAAGCGGGGTAGGCGAGTTTCGCCCGTTCGCGTAATTGCGGTCGAGCACGGTGCCCGGGGGTGCCCGGGTCAGCGCGGCACCACCCGCCGATAGAGGTGCCAGGTGGCGTGGCCGAGGACTGGCATGACGATGATCAAGCCGAGTAGACACGGCAGCGACCCGATCACCAGCCCGGCTGCGACGATCAATCCCCACAGCGCCATCGGGCCGGGATTGGCGACGATCGCACGCACCGATGTTCAGAATCGTCGTGTCGATACCCGCCTCACGGTCGAGAAGCAAAGGAAACGACACGACGCTGGTCGTCAAAACCAACAACGCGAACAGGAACCCGACACCGACGCCGGCACCGATCAGCGTCCAGCCGGCATGCGTCGTGAACACATCGCGGACGAACATCGCGGCCGAGGCCGGCGCCCCGGGACCGAGAGTCCAGGCGTAGATCTTCAGCGCTGCGGCGAGCCACAATAGAAAGATCGCCATCAGCCCCAAGCCCAACAGCACGATCGTCGGAAAAGACGGCGAATGAATCACCCCGAAAGCATCCGGCCAGCCGGTCTCGACGCCTGCTTCGCGGCGCCGGCTCATCTCGTAAAGGCCGACTGCGGCGAACGGACCGACAAGGGCGAAGCCGGAGGCGAGCGGGAACAGCAGCGGCAGCATTTGATAGCCGAAGGCGAGCCGTACCAGGATCAGTCCCGCCACCGGGTAGAGTAAGCAGAGAAAGATTACGTCGGTCCGGAAGACAGCGAAATCGCGGAGCCCACTCGCGAGCACTTCCTGGAGATCCGAGACCCCGATACGGGCGACCGCCGGCGCTGGGAGTGCAGGTTCTCGCGCATGTGGCGGCCGGCGCGGCCGGCCGCTTCAACCGCGTCGGCGGCATGTTTGAGTTGATCGACGCTCCATTCGACCGGGTTGCGGATGGTCAACATCTGCGTTCCTCGCGAACTGTGTTGTTCGGGGGCCGCGGGCCGCCCGTGACGGCATCCCCATCCGGCCGCCAGTCACGAGCAAACTCGCGACCCGCCAAGGCCAAGCACATGGGCATTGTTGGGCGGCTGCGCTATACGGCCATCAATTGTTTGCGCATCACCCGGCGGCCGCATCAGCGCGACCAGTCGAATTCCGCATCGGCCGCGGCCAACAGGTCGGGGCCACAACGCCGCGCGATCTGCGCATGCTGCACCGCCGACGGCTCGACCCGATAGCGGCGGCGCAGGTCTGCAGCCAAGGCCGGCTCCGCCGCCATAAGATGCCGCGAGATCAGCGCCCCTACCCGTCGCGAGAACGGGCCGGTCTGCTGCTCGATATAGACGACTCGCAGCGCGCCCTTGCGCCCGGGCTCGCGCGCCAGCCGCTCGCCGAGCCAGCGATCGATCGTCTCCAGGCCGCGCATCGGGTCGCCGATCGCTGGATCACGGCCATAGAGCCCGTCGAAAACATGCAGTTCGTCGGGTGGCCGCCGCGCGCCGTCGATCGCATCGACCGCAGGCATGCCGCCGCCCGAATGTGCGGTCAGGATGAAACGGTCCATTTCGAGCCCGGCTCCCAGCGGGGTGGGCAATTCCGCGGCGAACCGACCGAAAGCATATTCGATCAGCCGATCGATCCCGCCGCAGAGCAACGCCGGATGATCGTACCAGCTGTAGCGCAACCAGTTGCCCCGCGGCAGCAGCGCCAGAGTAGGCCGCGACCGGCGAGACAGGTCGAGCCCGCCGCGCGGGACTTTCTCGGCGAGCGGCATGGCGCCGCCCTCGCGCGAGAACCCGTGCAGATGGACGACGACATCTACCGCCGCCGCGTCGAGCGGCACCTCGTTCCAGCGCAGAAACAGATCCGGCTGGGTTCCGGCATGCGACCGCAACACAGGCGTATCGTGCAGATAGGCCTCGCCCGCAGCGACGATCCCGTCCGACACGGTAATAGGAAGATCCGCCATCGCTTATTCCTACCGTCGAAAGCGGTGACGCGCGCTTGGCAGGGGTCCACGCGTCAGCGCTAACCGCCGAGCCTCTTGCGAAAAAACACACGCTGGTAACCGGCCTGCTTCGCCCTGCCATAGTCCTCCCAGCCGAGCTTCGCGTACATGACAAGGTTCTCCTGCATCGCGGCGTTGGTAGAAAGGCGAAGTTCGTTAAAGCCGCGTTGCAGCGCCTCGCTCTCCGCTGCCGCGAGCAAACGCCGGCCGATACCCTCACCCTGCCGTTCGGGTACGACCGCGATGTTATCCAACAACAAGTAACCGGCCCGCGGCAGCACTACGAGGATGCCGGCAAGACCTGCGCGAGTCTTCGAGCACACGCACGCTACCTTCGGCCACCAGCCTAGCATAGTCGTCCAGCATCGGCCCAGGCGGCTTGCCGATTCTATCGACGTATTTGGCATAGGCCGTCTGTACGACGTGCTCGATCGCCGCCACATCGGCCGGCGTCGCCATTCGGATCGTCTGCCCCTCCCCATCTTGCGCTTCTGTTGGTCGATCCGACACGGCTCATGACCGTGCTGGCGGTAGCTCATCAGGCCGGCGCCGGTTTTGGGCGGGTGGGCGCGGATGGCCTCTTCGTTTGGCTCGGTACCCCAGCCCGGGATGTCTGGCACGACGATGTGCCCACTTTCGAATTGCGGAACCGAGGTGAACAGCTCGTGGTCCCAGGCGAGGCGGTCTATATCGACTTCCATGATCCGCAGGTTTGGAGTCGCCGCAGCGAAGTGCACGTTCATCATCGTCGCCAAGTGGCCCTCGAAATTGTGCGGTGCGATATTCACCTCGAACGCATCGGCGGCAGCGGCGATCTTGAGCGATTGCCACACCCCATTCCATACCGCGTCAATGATCGCGACATCCATCGCCTGCCCGCGAAAATAGGGCAGGAAATCCCGCAGGCCGATCAAGGTTTCGCACGAGCTGATGGGGTGCGGGCTTGAGCGGCGGATATGCGCCAGCGCCTGCGGGCTGCGGCTGTCGATCTCGACCCAGAACATGCCGAAATCCGCGATCGCGTTGACGATCCTAACGTAACCCTCGGTCTTGGCGTTGAAATTGAGATCGAGGAGTAGGTCCATATCCGGCCCGGCGCCGTCGCGGATCGCTTCGAGATGAGCGCGCAAGCTGCGCAGTATCGTCTTGTCGACATTGAGCTCTGGGGCGAACGGTACGCCAAAGCCCGGGCGCCAGCCCCGCGGCGCTCCGCCCTCGTAGATAAAGACGTTGGTCTTGAGCGCGCCGAAGCCGCGGTCGCGGGCCTCGGCGCCGAATGCCCCGACTCCATCGAGACTGGTGATCGCCGGCTTGTAGAAATTCGGATGGTTGATGCGCCAGGTCCCGCAACGCGACCAGTAGACCCGCACTCGGTCGCGCAACTTGCCGCCGAGGAGCACGTGGCATGGCACCTTTAGCGCCTTGGCTTGGGCGTCGAGCAAAGCGTTCTCGATTGCGCCCAGCCCCTCGCCGACGACTCCGCCGGCGGCCGGCCGAGTTAGGCAATAGAGTTCGGCGTAGATTCGCTCGTGATCGAAGACCCGCTCACCGACGACCCGCGGCGCCAATCGCTCGATGACCGTGCCGACCCCCGGCGAGCCGAACCCCTCATCGAACTCGCTCCACCCGACGATGCCTTCGTCGGTCGTCAACTTGAGGAAATGATAATTCCGCCAGCCTGCGTCGCAGCGCAGGATTTCGAGACCGGCGACTTTCATCGCGTACCCCTTTTCCTAGTGAATGAGCGAGCATAGTGAACCTCGATTACCGCGCACCGAGCGGCCCATACATGTCGAACTGCCTGAGCATCGCGTGCTGCTCGCCTATGCGGTTTGGCGGCGGCTTGACACGCGCGCAAACGATAAGCATTGCTCTTTGTCGGGTTCGGAATGTTGGCAACGAGCCTCGGGTATTTTTAACCATAATGGACGGGGGAGGAAAATTATGCGGACGTTGCTTCTCGGGCCGGCCTTGATTGCGTTGCTGGTGTTCTCCGCGGTGAGCCCGGCAAACGCCTGGGATCGTGGCCAGACCCAAACATTTGCGGTGTTGCCGAACTTGCCAGGAAACGCGCCGGTCGCCATCGAAGGGCTGACGGTCGGCCCGGACGGCACGATTTACACGCCGACCTTTGGCATCAACGCCAAAGGCGCGGTGGCCGCGCCGCCACACTTGTTCTCGTTCAGGCCCGACGGCTCTCTGCTCTACAACGTCGCCCTGGTCAACCCGGCGGCAAGTCCGGCGCCGCAGCCGAGCATCACGCTGCTTGGGCTCGTCTATCAGGCATCTTCAAAGACCTTGCTGATCTGCGATCTCGGCCAGGGGATCGTCTGGCAGGCCGATCCCAAGACCGGCAAGTCGAGCGTTTTCATGAACACCGAGCTCGGCTCGGCGTCCGGCCTCAACGCGCTGACATTCGACAAGGCCGGCAATGTCTACGTGTCAAACTCGTTCCAAGGGGTCATTTGGATGACCAGACCGACCGGCGGGGCGGCGATGAGGTTTGTCGAACTCGCAGACCCTGTCGCCGGAGGCAGCTTCGGGGGTGACTCTGGTCCCGCCGTTTGGCGCCAACGGCGTCGAATTCAACAATGAGTACACCGAGATGTACGTCGCCAATACCGCCTATCATTCGATTGTCGAGGTGCCGACGATCTTGAATGTCGACGGGTCCGTCTCGGTCGCCGGGCCTGCGGTGGTTTTGACCACCGGCATCAATGCGCCTGACGGCATCGCGGTCGATCGGCACGACAATCTCTGGGTTGTCGCTAACCAGGAAGACGAGATCGACGTGATCGATCCGAACGCGATCACTACGCAAGGCGCGCTTGCGAAGGTTATCGCCAAACGCGGCGATTTCGAGGGCCTCAGTCCGAACGGGACGGTTGAAGGGCTGCTGTTCCCGGCTAGCCCGGCCTTCAGCCCCGATGGGAAGATCCTTTATGTGTCGAACCTGGCTTTATACCTACCCTATGCCGGGGTGCCGGAACCGTCGATCGATTCACCTTGGACGCTAAAGGTCGAGCACTACACGATCGCCGCGGTCGACGCCGAAATCCCGCCATTCCCGAGAGACGTCGACAGCGGGTATCGCTGATCTCCTGGCGGCGTTGTCCACACGGTGCCGGCGGATGACCGGTTGGGTTCAGACCGCCGGTTTCAACACCGCGTAGCCGACGGACAATCCCGCTGGACCCTTACAATCGGATTGACCTGAGCGACCAATGATCGGCGATCATATAACCTTGCAGCTGCGCCGGCCGAAGCCCGTATAGATCGGCCGGAGCCGGCGGATCACTACTGTAGCGAGGGTTGGGGTGATGCCGACGCCCCAAAAGCGAGATTCCCAGCAGGTCGCCCAGCCGTGACGATTTCGCTCGCCTGGCGGATCCTGACTCATCAAAAGGGGCGGACAGCGCTCGCGCTGGTCGGGATCTTCATGGCGATCCTACTGGTCTTTATCCAGCTCGGCCTGTTTTTTGCGGTGCCGCAGGGAGGGATGCTGCTGTACGACAATATGCGGTTCGATCTGCTGTTGGTTTCGGACCAGTACGAATATCAGGCGCAGCCAGGCGCGTTCGCGCTGAGCCGGCTCGATCGGGTGCGCGCGTCGCCCGATGTCGCGGCGGTGACGCCGATCTATTTTGCGGTGGGGAAATGGAAAGGTGGCCAGGGCGGCGTATGGCCGGATGTCTTCGTGATCGGTTTCGACCCGGCCAGTCACGTCTTTCTGCCCGAAAGCATCGACCGGCAGAGCGCGGTACTCGAGCGACCCGACACGATCCTTGTCGACAGTGCGACGCGGCCGATCTTCGGTCCACTTACCTCCTGGCCGGGTCGTCGACATCGGCGATCGCGCAGTGAAGATTGGCGGGCAATACCGTCTCGGAACCGGCTTTATGGGCCTCGGCGTCGCCCTGGCGAAGCGAGCCGAACTTCGCCCGCCTGTTCCCCGGCCGCGGGCTCGGCCAAGTCAATCTCGGTCCGATCCGACTAAAGCCGGGCGCCGATCCCGACCGCGCTGCGGTTGATTTGCGCAAGCTGCTCGGCGCTGGGGCGCAGATCTTCACCCGCCGCGAACTGGCCGCCCACGAAACCTCGTACTGGACGACCCGAACCTCGGTCGGGTTGATTTTCGGCTCCGGGTTGCTGATCTCGGTCGTGGTCGGGATCATGGTGGTCTACCAGATCGTTTCGACCCAGGTAAGCCGGCAACTGCCGCAATTCGCCACCTTGAAGGCGATCGGCTATAACGACAGCGCGCTCGCGGCTACGGTCGCCGCGATGTCGCTGCTGATCGTCGCCGCCGCCTTTGTCCCGGCGCTGGCGGCAGCCGCTTGGGTTTATCAGGTTGATCCGCCAACAGACCTTGCTGCCGGTGACGATGACGCCGGGCCACGCCGCCGCAGTGCTTGCTGCCGCGCTCGCCATGGCGGCGATCGCGGCGCTGTTGGCGCTCGGCGGCCTGCGGCGCGCCGATCCCGCCGACGTGTTCTGAGGGAGGGGCCGCCGCTCTTGTCGATCGCCTCCGCCAGTGCCAGCCGCGGGCGGTTGCGCCCGGTCCCGCTCGCATGGCGCAACCTTACGGCGAACAAGCGCCGGCTGGCGCGTTCCGGCGCCGGGATCGGCTTCGCGGTGCTGCTGATGCTGATGCAGCTCGGCTTCGAGCAGGCCTTTTTCGACAGCTCGCTGCAGATCATCCGCGGCCTCGACGGCGACCTCTTTCTGCAGAGCGCCCATAAGTACCAGTTCGCGACGCAAGACCCGTTTCCCGCCGCCACCCTGGACACCGCTAGGCGGGTGCCCGGGATCGCGACCGCGCGGCCGCTCTATGCCGACTGGTACGACGTGTTCTGGAAGAACCCGTTCAACGGCAAGGTGTTCCTGGTTCGCGCCCTGGCCTTCGACCCCGACGAGCCGGTCTTTTCGTTCGCCGATGTTAACGCCGAGCGCCAACAGCTGAATTCGCCCGACACGATCCTCGTCGACCGTCGCGCCCGTCGTTTTCTCGGTATGAACCCGCCGGCAGCGAAATCGGAATTGAACGGCGCCACGGTCAGGATTGTCGGCAGCTTTGCCCTCGGTCCCGACTTTCAGAACGACGGGACGGTGATCATGGGCACGCGCACCTTTGCCGGCCTGTTGCACGGCGCCGCCGGAAACCCGCCCGGGATCGAGGTCGGGGTAATCAAGCTGGCACCCGGCGCCGACCCGGTCACGGTTCAATCGGCGCTCGAGCGAGCGGTACCGAGCACGATCGCGGTCATGACCAAGCCTGAGCTGATCGCGTTCGAGCGCCGGTTTCAGGCAGCGGTTTCTTCGGCCGGGCCGATCTTCGCGATCGGGACCGTCGTCGGCTTTGTCGTCGGCATGCTGATCTCGTATCAGGTCACCTACACCGATGTGTCCGACCAATTGCCGCAATATGCGACGTTGAAGGCAATCGGATATCCGACCCGGTTTCTGCTGCGTGTGGTGCTCGAGCAGGCGGCGCTGAACGGGCTGGCGGGCTGGATTCCCGCCTGGCTCGCAGGCATTCTGTTGTACAGGGTGATCGCCGAGGTGGCATTGCTGCCAATGCGAATGAGCCCCAAAATCACCCTTTTGAGCCTCGCACTGACTCTCGGCATGTGTCTGATCTCGGCGGCAATAGCGGTGCGCCGGGTGATCGCGGCCGACCCTGCGGAGGTGTTCTGATGTGTGCCGCCATGGTCGCCGAAGCGCCCGCGCCGATACCGGTCGAAGCTCTGTCCGCGCCGCCACCTGCGGTTAGCGTCGAGCGGCTGGACCACCATTACGGAGAGGGCGCGGCGCGCAACCAAGTCTTGTTCGACAATTGCATCACGATCCCGCCGGGTCAGCTCGTGGTGATGACCGGCCCATCGGGCGCGGGTAAGACCACCCTGTTAACCTTGATCGGCGCCTTGCGTTCGGTGCAGGAGGGACGGATCGAGGTACTGGGTCGCGATCTCTCACGCCTCGCGGCCCGCGACCTCGTCGCGGTGCGGCGCGAGATCGGGTTCATTTTTCAAATGCACAATTTGTTCGACGCGCTGACCGCCTTCGAGAACGTCAAGATGGCGATGCAGCTCGGCCATGATTCCCTTGAAGCGGGGCGCGGTCACTGCATTGAGCTGCTCGAGCAGCTCGGCCTTGGCCATCGGATCGACTATAAACCGAGGCTATTGTCCGGCGGCGAGCGGCAGCGAGTTGCGATTGCGCGGGCATTGGTCAACCGCCCCCGCCTCGTCCTCGCCGACGAGCCGACCGCCGCGCTCGACAAGGACGCGACGCGGATCGTCATCGATCTGCTCAAGCAGTCAACGGTCGAGTACGACGCTGCGGTGATCATGGTCACCCATGATTTTCGCGTCATCGAATGCGCCGACCGGCTGGTCCACATGGTCGATGGCAGGATCGTGTCCGACGTGGTGCTGCACGACGCACTGCGGATCTGCGAATTCCTGCGCGCGGTCGATTTGTTCCGGGCATTGACCCCCGTCCAGCTGACCGCCGTCGCGGAGAAGATGACGAAGCGCCATTTTGCGCCCGGCGAGACGATCATTCGCGAGGGTGAGGCGGGTGAGGAGTTTTTTCTGATTTCCGACGGAGAAGTCGATGTGGTCCGCGCCGATCACGAGGTCGCGCGTCTGGGGCGCGGCGAATTTTTCGGCGAGGTGGCGCTGATCAGCGGCGAGCCGCGCAACGCCACAATCGTCGCCACCGAACCGCTCGACACCTTCGTCCTCGGCAAGTCCGATTTTCAGGCGGCTGTGGTCTCGAGCCCGTCTTTCCGCGAGCAACTCTACCGCGTTTATTTCGTGCGTCATTGACCGCGCGCCGGTTGCGCAAAATGGTCGCATGGACTCGTGATCGCGATCCTTCGGGCATAGCTTTGCCCCAGGGTGCTCTTGCCAGGTGCGGCCAACTCGCCTATGCGCTGGCGCGTGGCCGAGATCGCACCCGCCGAGGGTAACGAGGAGATCGAGTCCGCAGCCCCCGGTAGCCGCCGCGCCGAGGCGCGGCTGCGCGACAGCGAGCTGTTTTTGCTCGTGCTCGCGCTGGGTGCCGGGGTCGCCGCCGGCCTCGGCGTCGTCCTCACCGACCTGCTGCTCGACCTGGTCCGGCACTTTGCCTTCGCCGTCCCGGACGAGGGCCACCTCAGCGAAGCCAACGCCATCGTGGAGCCGGCCCGCCTGATGCTGATGCCGGTTCTGGGCGGCATCTTCGTCGGCCTCTCCTCCCTCCTGCTGCGCCGCTGGCGCCCGCGCGAGGTGGTCGACGCGATCGAGGCGAACGCGCTGTTCGGCGGCCGGATGTCGCTCAGCGACAGCCTCGGCCTCGTCTGGGTGACGATCCTATCCGGCGGGTTCGGCGCATCGGTCGGGCTCGAAGCGGCCTATACCCAGCTCGGCGCCGCTCTCGCCTCGCGGCTCGGGCGCAGCGTCGATCTGCGCCGCGACGACGTGCGCACGCTCGTCGGCTGCGGCGCCGCCGGAGCGATCGCGGCGGCGTTCAACGCGCCGTTGACCGGCGCCTTCTATGCCTTCGAGCTGATTATCGGCAGTTATACGTTGCAGGCCCTGGCGCCGGTCGGGATCGCCGCCTTGACCGGCGCGCTGGTTGTGCGCGGGCTCGTCGGCTCAAATCCGATCTTTGTCGTCTGGCACGACATCGCCTTGTCGCCATCGGATTATCTGGCGTTTTTCGGCCTCGGGCTGGCTTCGGCCGGGCTCGGCATCCTGACCATGAAGGGGGTGACCTCGACCGAGACCCTGTTCCGTTCGCAAGCGGTGCCGCGCTGGGCGCGCCCGGCACTGGGCGGGCTGATCATCGGTCTGATCGCGCTGCCCTTTCCGCAGGTTCTCGGCAGCGGCCACGGCGGCATCCTGAGCGCGCTGCATTCCGGTTTTGCTCTGCCGTTTCTCGCCGGGCTGATCGTGGCCAAGATCATCGCCTCGGCGATATCGATCGGCTCGGGGTTTCGCGGCGGGCTGTTCAGCTCCTCGCTGTTTCTCGGCAGCTTGTTCGGCAGCCTGATCGGCGACTTGCTGACGCGGCTCGGGCCGGGGCTCGCCGCTGACCCGCTGATCTATGCACTGGTCGGGATGGGTGCGGTCGCCGCCGCGATCGTCGGCGCGCCGATGACGATGATCATGCTGGTGCTCGAAACCACCGGCGATTTTTCGGCTACGATCGGCGTCATGGTCGGCGTCGTCACCGCCGCGATCGCTGTGCGCCATTGGTTCGGCTATTCGTTTGCGACTTGGCGGTTTCATCTGCGCGGGCTGACGATCCGCAGCCCCGAGGATGTCGGCTGGATCAACGAGCTGCTGATCGGCCCGATGATGCGGCGCGACCCGGCGGTCATCTCTGCCGACCTGCCGCTCGACGAGCTGCGCCGGCGGTTTCCGGCGGGCAGCACCAAGCAGGTGTTCGTCGTCGACAGCGGCGGCCGCCTGTCCGGCATCATCGATCCCACCGAGGCCAACGGCTCCGAAGGCGGCAGCACGGCGAAGACTGTCGGCACCCTGGTTTCCGAACCCGCGCCGTATTTGTTGCCGGGCGATGATTTACGCACCGCCCTCGATCGCTTCAGCCAGGCGGCGCAGGAGACGCTGCCGGTCATCGATAACCCCGATGGCCGCCGGGTTCTCGGCTATCTGAGCGAGGCCTACGCACTTCGCCGGTATGCCCACGAGCTCGAACGCCACCGCGGCGCGCAGCAAGACGACGCCGGCATCTTCAGCCCCACCGCCGGCGATTCGACGGCCGTGCCGCCAGCGCAAAAATAGCCGCGGCAAATCCGCGTTGCTGCGTCGCCAGCGATATGATGGGGTGGCGTCGGCGACCCGCGTCGGGTTCGCTTTGCCGGGCGGCTAGCGCAAATTTGATGGCACGATTACGCATGGCTGCGCTACAATGCATGCAATACTGAAGTCGTCCGGATCGTAAGCTGTCCGTAAGGTGACGATCCCGCCGGCGAGACGGGAGCTGCGTTCCTAATGGACTACGACATCGACGGCTCGACCGCAGGTGCAACCAAAGGCTGAGAGGAAAGGCCTACAGTATGGCGCAAGTGGCGCTCCGCAATATCGTCAAGACCTTCGACAAGACCCCAGCGGTGCGGGGGATTGATCTCGACATCGCCGACCGGGAGTTCATCGTGCTGGTCGGACCGTCGGGCTGCGGCAAGAGCACGACCTTGCGCATGATCGCCGGGCTCGAAGAGTGCACCGAGGGCGAGATCTATATCGGCGACCAGCTGGTCAACGATGTGCCGCCCAAGGACCGGGACATCGCGATGGTGTTCCAAAACTACGCGCTCTACCCGCATATGACCGTGTTCGAAAATATGTCGTTCGGTCTGCGGCTGAAGAAGTTCCCGAAGCAGGAGATCAAGGAGCGCGTCGAATCCGCCGCCCGCATCCTCGACATCACTGAACTGCTGGGCCGCCGGCCAAAGGCGCTGTCGGGCGGGCAGCGTCAGCGGGTGGCGATGGGCCGGGCGATCGTGCGCAACCCCAAGGTCTTTCTGTTCGACGAGCCGCTGTCCAACCTCGACGCCAAGCTGCGCGTGCAGATGCGCACCGAGATCAAGAAGATCCATCAGAAGGTCACGACGACGACGGTCTATGTGACCCACGACCAGGTCGAAGCGATGACCCTGGCCGATCGGGTCGTCATCATGAACGCCGGGCGGATCGACCAGATCGGCACGCCATATGAGGTCTACCACAATCCGAGGACCCGGTTCGTCGCCGGGTTCATCGGGTCGCCGACGATGAATCTGCTGCCCTGCCGCCTGGTCGAGAACGGCAGCGGGCTGACTGTCCGGCTGTCCGACTGGCTCTCCTTCCCGGTGCCGCCCGACCGCGAAGCGCATGTACCGGCCGCGGGTCGGCAACGAGCTGCTGTTCGGACTGCGCCCTGAGCACATTACCGAGGCGCGCGGCGACTCGGTGCCCGGCGCCGTGCCGTTCGCGGCCCGCCTCGACGTGGTCGAGCCGATGGGCATGGAGACGATGGTTTATTTCATCGTCGACGGGGTCGAGGTGTGCGGCCGCGTCAATCCGACCTCGGCCGGCCTCGTCGGCGAGTCGATGCCGCTCGTCGCCGATCTCAACCGCATGCATCTGATCGATCCGCGCACCGAACTGGTGTTCTGACCTCGTCTTTGATCGAGCGGCGCCCCGGCTGGCTTCCAAAGCGAATTCTGTGATGGTCGCCGTGGTTGGCGGTGGGAGGGCGGCGGGGTGACGGTTGAAGGACTCCTCATTGACGCTCACCGGAAAGGCCGCCCTCGTCAGCGGTGCCGCGGGCGGCATCGGCCGGGCGATTTCATTGCCTTAGCCGCCGCGGGAGCGGCAGTCGCCTGCTGCGACATCGACATGGCTGGCGCAACGGAGACGGCACGGCTGGTCGGTGAAGCGGGCGGACAGGCGGTTCCGCTGCAATGCGACGTCGCCGTCGAGAGCGAGACGCGCAAGACTGCGGCTTCGGCCCACGACGCGTTCGGCCGGCTCGACATCCTGGTCAGCGGTGCTGCACCACACGAGGCGAGCGGCACGGTGCTGGAAACCAGCCTCGCCGATTGGGAACGGGTTTTGGCGGTCAACCTGACCGGCTCGTTTTTGCTTTGCCGTGCCGTGCTGCCCTTGATGATCGCCGGCGGCGGGGGATCGATCATCCTGATCGCCTCGCAGCTCGGGCGCGTCGGCAGCGCCGGGCGTGCGGCTTATTGCGCGACCAAAGGCGCTCTGATCCAGCTCGCCAAGGTCATGGCGATCGACCATGCCGGCCAAAACATCCGGGTCAACACCTTGTCGCCGGGCGCGGTCGAAACCGAGCGGCTGTTGCGGCGCTACGGCAGCTTCGCGGCGGCGCGCGAAGCGCTCGGCCCCAAGCATCTGCAAGGGCGTCTCGGTCGTCCGTCCGAGATCGCCGCGGCTGCGGTCTTCCTGGCCGGCGATGCCGCGAGCTTTGTCACCGGAAGCGATCTCCTCGTCGATGGCGGCTATACCGCGATCTGAGCTTCAGGCGCTCAGAGGGCGACTTCGACGAGAAACGGGCCGGGAGCGGCGATCCCTTCGGCCAGGCGGTGATTGAATTCCTCCATCGTCGTAACTCGCGCCCCGGGGACGCCCATTCCCTTGGCCAGGGCCACGAAGTCGAGGTCTGGACTGTCCAGATCGAGCATGTCGAGCGCCTTGCGTCCGGGGTTGCCGGCGCCGACATTGGCGAGCTCGCCGCGCAGGATCGCGTAGCTGCGATTGGAGAACAGCAGGGTGGTGACGTCGAGCCCCTCGCGCGCTTGGGTCCATAAGGCCTGCAATGTGTACATCGCGCTGCCGTCACCCTCCAAGGTGATCACCTTGCGGTCGGGGCAGGCGACCGCCGCACCGGTCGCGAGCGGCATGCCCAAGCCGATCGAGCCGCCCATGTTCGACAGCCAGTCATGCGGCGCCGCCGAACGCGTCGGTGCGAAAAATCCGCGCCCGGTCGTCACCGCCTCGTCGACGACGATCGCAGTTTTCCGGCAACAGCGCGCCGAGCGAAGCGCCGAGCGCCTCGGGGGTGATCCTTCCAGTCGCCTTTGTCGGCGGCGGATCGTTGACGACCGGGGCAGGGGTCGAACGGGCGCCGACCTCCTCGGCCAATGCGTCGAGCGCGCCGATCATGTCCTCGTCGAGCCGGGCGAGCACATGACCCTGCGCGTCGGGCGGCGCCAATAGACTGGGCTTGTCGGGATAGGCGAAGAACGCGACCGGCATCTTGGCGCCGACGAGGATGATGTGCTTCAGCCCAGCCAGCACCTTCGTCGCCTGATCGACGACATACGGCACGCGCTCGAGAAACACCCGCCCACGCCCGCGCTGGGTGCGCGCATTCGAGCCCTGCGCTATCAACCGCGCCCCGGTCTTGGCGGCGATCTTGCCGGCAAGATCGAGCCCCTGCTGGCGCAAGGCGCGTCCGGTCACCAGGATCAGGCATGGCTCGCCCGAGCGCAGCGCCCGCGCCGCCTCGGCGACCGCCTCCTGCGACACCGCCTTCGGTGGGACGGGCGGCGCCACTGCGGCCGGGCCGGCCCCGTCGTTCCAGGCGGTGTCGGCCGGCAGGATCAGGGTTGCGATCTGTCCCGGCAATTTGCGCGCCGCGGCGATTGCGGCGGCGCCATCGGCCGCGATCGACTTCGCGTCGGGCGAGGTCTTGACCCAATGCGAAGACGGCCTCGCCAGCCCCTCGATGTCGGAGGTCAGCGGGGCATCGTATTTACGGTGGTAGGTCGCGTGATCGCCGACGATGTTGACCATCGGCGACGACGCCTTGTTGGCGTTGTGGATGTTGGCGAGCCCGTTGGCGAGGCCCGGCCCGAGATGCAACAGGGTCGCCGCCGGCTGTTCGCTCATTCGCGCATAGCCGTCGGCGGCGCCGGTGACGACACCCTCGAACAGACCGAGTATGCAGCGCATACCCTCGACCCGGTCGAGTGCGGCGACAAAATGCATCTCCGAGGTGCCGGGATTGGCAAAGCACACATCGACCCCGCCCCCGACCAAAGTACGCACCAGACTTTCCGCGCCGTTCATCGACTCTTCTCCCTCGGCTGCCGCCGTATTGCTCGCATATCGGGCTCGGCGCAGCATGCCCGCCGTCCGGCGCTGCCGCAAGCCGGGAGGTCGGCTGCGATGGCCGGCAAGGGGGTCGTGCACCACGCCTTCGAGCTTCAAAGGATCCAGGAATATTTTGGCTCGCGGGCAGACCTTCACATCTCCGTGCGCTGGGAATTATCAGCGCCGGGGCGGTGTCATATTCGGTGTCGGGATGGTCCCGGACAGGATGACAGCCTTTGATGCTTGCAGCCTCGCGCCTTCTGAGCGTCGCGACCGCGGTTCCGCCCTATCCGCTCGACCAGGACGACGTGATCGAACGGGTCAAACTGTTGTTTGGCGGCGCGCAGGCGCTCGAACGGCTGCTACCGGTGTTCGCCAATACCGGCATTCGCACGCGCTATTCCTGCGTTCCGATGGAGTGGTACGACCGCCCCCATAGCTGGGCCGAACGCAACCGCATCTACCTCGCGGCAGCGCTCGACCTGCTCGAAGCGACGACGGTCCAACTGCTTGACCGCGCCGGCCGTTCCAGGGAGGAGATCGACGCGATCGTGGTCGTCTCGACCACCGGGATCGCCACGCCTAGCCTGGATGCGCTGCTGATCGACCGCATGGGGCTCCGCGCTACGGTGCGGCGACTGCCGATTTTCGGCCTCGGCTGCGCCGGGGGCGTCATCGGCCTCGCCCGCGCCGCGAGCCAGGCAATATCGTCGCCGGGCGAGACCGTGCTGTTCCTTGTCGTCGAATTGTGCGCGCTGTCGTTTCGCCGCGATGATTTCTCAAAAAGCAACATCGTCGCAACCGCGCTGTTCGGCGACGGCGCTGCAGGGGCGCTGCTATCGACGGAAGGAGGCGGGCCGGCGATTGTCGCCGCGGGAGAGTACACTTGGCCTAACAGCCTCGATGTGATGGGCTGGGAGGTCACTGATGACGGGCTTAGCGCGGTATTTTCCCGCGACATTCCGCAACTCGTAGCTGCTAAGTTTCGCGAGGTAGTAGCCGAGTTCCTCACCCGTCACAATCTTGCGATCAACGACATCGACCGGTTCGTCTGCCATCCCGGCGGCGCCAAGGTGGTGGCCGCACTCGAAGACGCCTTCGGGCTCGCGCGAGGCGCGCTCGCCGGCGCACGCGGGGTGCTGCGCGACTTTGGTAATATGTCGGCTGCCACCGTGATGTTCGTGCTCGAACGCGTGCTCGCCGATCCACGGCCCTGGAACCGGGCGCTGATGAACGCGCTGGGACCGGGCTTTTCCGCTGGGTTTATGGTGCTCGACAATCGGTGACAGTGCTTTACTGGACGGTTTGCCTCGTCGCCCTGCAGCGACTGGCTGAACTCGCTTGGGCGCGCCGCAACACCGCGCGGCTGCGCCGATTGGGCGCGATCGAGGCCGATGCCGTCGGCCATCCGCTGTTCGTGTTGCTGCATGCCGCCTGGCTCGCCAGCCTCGCTTTGTCGGCGCCAGCCGCCATCCCGCCCCGCTGGCCAATCCTCGGCTTATTCGCGCTGCTCCAGCTCGGCCGGCTGTGGGTCATCCTCAGCCTGGGCCGTTGGTGGACGACGCGGATCCTGACCCTTCCCGGCGCGCCGCTGGTGCAAACCGGTCCATTCCGTTGGTTGCAGCATCCGAACTATCTGTTGGTCGTCGCCGAGTTCGCGGTCCTGCCGCTGGCCTTTGGCGCCGTTGCAATCGCCGCGATATTCTCGACGCTCAACCTGATGCTGATCATAAGGCGCATCCGCATCGAGGATCGACGCGCTGGCGCCGCGCCGAGGGCTGTGACCATCGCCGCCTTATCCCACGCCGCCGGAGCCAAGACGTGGATCGGATTTGTCGCCATGGCCGTCGGCATGTTCATGGCGATCCTCGACATTCAGATCGTCGCCAGCTCATTACCCGAGATCCAGGCCGGGCTCGGGCTCGCGCTCGATCAATTGAGCTGGGTGCAGACGGCCTATCTGATGGCGGAAATCGTCGCAATCCCGCTGACCGGCTGGCTGACCGCAATGCTGTCGACGCGCGGCGCCTTTCTCGCCTGCGTCTGCGGCTTTACCGCGGCGAGCCTCGCCTGCGCCGGTTCTAGCGGGTTCTGGTCGCTGATCCCGGCACGGCTAGTGCAAGGCTTTTGCGGCGGAGCGCTGATCCCGCTGGTCTTTTCCGCGATCTTCCTGATGTTCGAATGGCCAGCGCGGACCCGGGCGACATTGGTCGCCGGCCTCTTGGCGATGCTGGCGCCGACCCTCGGACCGAGCATCGGCGGATTCGTAACCGACCGGTTTTCCTGGCATTGGCTGTTTCTGATCAACGTACCGGCTGGGATCGTCGTGGCGTTACTCGTCGCCTGGACCGTCGAAGTCGACCGGGCCGATCGACGCGGCTTCGGCGCGGTCGATCTTTGGGCTCTGCCGCTGCTCGCGATCTTTCTCGGCGGCCTCGAATTGTTGCTGAAGGAGGCGCCAAAGCGCGGCTGGAGCAGTACCGCGATGCTGCTGCTAGCGGCTCTTTGCTTGGCGTGCGGCGGCGGCCTGGCGCAGCGTTCCTTGCGGCATCCGGCGCCGTTGATCGACCTCCACGCCTTTCGCGACCGCAATTTCGCGCTCGGTTGCTGGTTGAGCTTTGTTCTCGGCATTGGGCTCTACGGGGCGACTTATCTGTTGCCGGTGTTTCTCGGCCTGGTCCGCGAGTACGACGCGCTGCCGATCGGCGAGATCATGATGGTCACCGGTGCGGCCCAGCTGGCGGTGGCGCCGATCGCCACCCTGCTCGAACGTCGCGCCGATGCGCGGCTGCTGATCGCCGCGGGTTACGGGCTGCTGGCGCTCGGCTGGGTCGGCAACGGGTTCATGACCTATCAGACCGATTTCTGGGGGCTGTTCTGGCAGCAGACCGCGCGCGGGACGGCGGTGATGCTGTGCCTGTTGCCGACGACCGCGTTGGCGCTCGGCAGCTTCGAGCCCGCCGATGTCCCGAACGCCAGCGGTCTGTTCAACCTGATGCGCAATCTCGGCGGGGCGATAGGGCTGGCGGTGATCGACACGGTGATCGGACAGCGCGCGCCGACCCATGTCGCCGCGCTCGTTAGCCGTCTCCAGGCCGGGGATGCGGCGGCCGCACGCCTCGTCGGGCTGCCGACCGAGCGCTTTACCGGGGTGGCGATCGGGCCGGTCGATTCTGCGACGCGCGACCTCGTCGCCCCGTTGGTCGAGCGCGCTGGGCTTGTCGCCGCCTTCAACGACGCCTGGCTCTGGATTGGCGGCGCGATGCTGCTGTCGTTGCTGCTGCTGCCGCTGCTGCGGGCTGCTCCGGTCCGCGACTAGGCGGTATGAAATCGGGATTTCGCCTGAGACCGCTGCATAACGTATTGTCGACACATCTGGCGCGCCACAACAGCACGATTTCAAGGCTCACCCCATGACTGAACCTCAAGATGAACTCTTAGAGATTGCCGACCGACAAAGAGAACTTGCCGACAGATGTGATGCGCCCGAAATTCAGCAGCCGGTCACAGCCCTAGAAAACGCGGCTAAAGTTGCGGAGAAAGCTGCGAGTAGGTCGTGGTTAGGCTATCACGCTTTCGTTTATTACGCGGACTTAGACCCCCCGCCGGCAGGCGCACATTTCAGCTCTGAGTGGGGCTTTACAGAACTACACTCCATGCCAACGACGACAGGCAATTGGAGAGAGTACACGCCGGATGCGGTCAAAGCCATGATCGACGATCTGGCAGGCAAGCCTAACCTCAAATCGGCGAAAGCACTAGAGGCCCAGATCAAGCCTCAATTCGAAGCCGATCACTCCGCAGCTTTGTCTGTTCTAATCGCAGAGATTTCCCATTCTCCAAACTCGTATTTAAACTCCCTCAAAGAAGAGCTAGAAAAGCTTAACTTTCACTCGAAATACGACGTTATCGAAAACATGAGTCCCAAAGGACACATCATGTCGCGAGACAGCCTGGCGCTTACTCAAGGTTTCCGGGCTCCGCCCCATGTACAGGTGCTTGCCGAGGTATTCGTACTTCAACAGCCAAAAATCCTTTGTAATAAGCTAAGCGCTATAGCCCGTAAGGCTGCGTCGCATATTGTCCGAAGGGAGAAGCGTAACCGGAACTTGGCTTTGATCGGAATAAATGTATGTATTGGCCACGGTCGATCCCTACTCTGGAGAGACCTCAAAGACTTTGTTCAAGATCGGCTGAAACTTCCTTGGGATGAGTTTAATAGAGTTCCCATAGCGGGATTTACAAACATCGCTCGCCTTTCCGATATGCTCGAATTCAGCGGCGGTCGCTTTCCTTATCATGACCGGGTAAGACGAAACGACTGATGGCACTCTGCACGCTCGCATGAACGTCGTACACGAGGCCGGCCTATTTCAGGGCCGACTGGGATTTAGCCGCGCGATTATTCTACTTGAAGAGGGTTGCGAGGAATTCAGCAACATACACGGTCTGGGACAGATCCGGTTTCCCAAGGGGAATATCAAAGCAGTGTTCGAAGATGTGAGACAACTATTAGAGCGGGAGAAAATCATAGAGTCCGACTGAGGGCTTCGCGAGGGCGCCCCTGAACTGGGTACGCCATTAGCAAAGAGGTCGCAAAGATTTCCTACCCCCGCCGCGCGGTTGAAAACGCGGATTGATGCTCCCAATTTCATCCGAAAGCGGAAAACGGCTCATCATCATAGGGTAACCTCAAAGTGGATAAGCGTCCGTTTCGTCTTTGCCCTACCCCCTTCAAAATAATCGCTTTTTGGAATCGGGCAAAATCACGCATAGCGTCCGAACCCCCTAACTTCGTGGTTAGGAGTCGTCTTTACGCTGGCTCTTGCCGCGTTCACCTTGGCGCTAGTAAACGTGGCATACAAACAAACAAAAATATTGTCGCACACAGATACAGCCCTCAATTCGGCGGCCGCCGCGCAAATTGCCTCTGCGGATACAGGCAAGAAGCTGGCTCAGATTGCATCTCAACAGACCAACATATTGTCAAACACGGATAAAGCCCTGCACGCGGCGCCCGACGCTCAAACAGCCTCCGCCCAAACCGCCGAAAAATTGCGACTTTTCACAGAGGCGACAGACCGCGCATGGATTGGCCCCACAATCGCTTAAGAGCGACCCTTTCGAAGTTGGCAAGCCAATAAAGATCACTGTGTATTATGGTAATTTTGGGTGCATTCTCGCGTCTTAGAGCCTGGCCAGGAATCGCGTAGATTGAGCTAGGTTTTGACCGAAACTCTATTAGTTGTAGGTCGAGCGAGGCGACGCGCGATAAGTTGGACGGAAGCAAGGTAAAGCCAAGCCTCGCTGCTGGCCTCCGTCATCTCGAAGTCTTTGGCGAGCCTGCGATTGCGGTTGAGCCAAGCAAAGGTTCGTTCGACCACCCAGCGCCGCGGCAGGAGGTAAAATCCGGTGGCGCGATCGGACCGCTTGACGATTTCGATCTGCCACTGGCCGTGTCCGGCCAGGGCGGCCGCCAGCTTCTCGCCGGCATAGCCGCCGTCGGCGAAGACATTGCGCAGCCAAGGAAAGAGGAAGCGGATCGAGGCCAGCAGGTTCGGCGCGCCGTCACGATCCTGGATGTCGGCAGCGTGGACCTTTGCCGCCACCAGATGCCCCACTGTATCGGTGATGATGTGGCGCTTGCGACCGTTGATCTTCTTGCCAGCATCCCCCGGGTCGCGGCGATGCCGCGCCCGAGGACAGGCTCCGCCGCGCGGGCCGCCGCTCTCCGTCGTCTTGACCGATTGGCTGTCGATTACCCCGGCCGAAGGGCTGGCTTCGCGCCCTGCCCGTTCGCGGGCCTGTTGCAGCAGCAGGACGTTGATCGTTTTCCACACCCCTGCGGCTTGCCAGGCGTAGAAGTAACGCTGCACCGTCGAGCGGTTCGGGAAATCGCGCGGCAGCAAACGCCAGGGTGAGGCGGTGCGCAACAGATAGAGCAGCGCCTCCACCACCGCGCGCGGTGCCACGCAACGTGGCCGGCCGAGCCGCTTCGCCGCCGGCAAATGCGGCTCGATCAGCGCCCACTCCGCATCGGTCATGTCGCTTGCATAGCGCAGATCGTCTCGCCGATACTGCCGACGAGTGGTTTCAGTCCACATGTTGTCTCCCCCGTGCGTTCTGACACACCGCGGGTACCACAACTAACTGAAATCACTCAATCCATTTCGAGCCAGCCTCTTAGGCCCGCTCAAATACCGAGGCGATTAACTCCGTCGAATGCCGCTACCTTATAGCATTCCGCCAACGGTGGATAGTTAAAAACAGTGTCTATGAAGTAATCGATCTTGCCGCCGAAGGACAATACCGCTTGACCTATATGGATCAGCTCGCTCGTGCCCTCGCCGATAATATGGACGCCGAGGAGCTCGCGGGTTTCGGCGTGGAATATCAGTTTTAGAAGCCCGGTTACGTCGCCGAGGATCTGGCCGCGGGCGATCTCCTTGTAGCGCGCCTTGCCGATTTCGAAGGGAATGGCGGCCTCGGTCAGCTCCTCTTCGGTTCTTGCCGACCATCGAGATTTCCGGAACCGCATAGATGCCATAGGGGAAGCGCTCAGGAACGCTGTGTGTGGGGACCCCAAACGCATGGCAGACGGCCAGACGGCCCTGCTCCATCGAGGTCCAAGCGAGTGCAGGAAACTCGATCACGTCCCCGACTGCATAGATATTCGGGATTTTGGTGCGATGGTGCTCGTCAACCTTCAGCCGGCCACGGCTGTCGGGGACGAGACCGGCGGTTTCCAGATTGAGGCTGCTGGTGGCGCCGGTGCGGCCGACCGAATAGAGCGCCTTCTCGGGGTGGACGGTCTTGCCGCTGTCGAGATGTAGCCTGACGCGCGCGCCATGCTCGTCCTCGACGACCTCCAATCTGCTGACGCTTTCGTTCAGTCGCAGCGTGGCCCGGTTCTCGCGTAGATGGTCGCACAGCGTGTCGGCGATTTCGGCGTCGACGAACGGCAGTAACCGGTCGGTTTCGCATCAGCTGATGGCGGGTGACGTCGAGCTCGTTATGGATCACCCGGTTGGTCCGGGACAGCAGATCCTGAATGGTGATGTTCTGCTTCACCGTGTAGGACGCGCCATAAAATTCCCGCGAGCGATAGCCGGACAGCTCGAGGACTGCTTCGCGCAAGGTTTTCGAGGGGATCGTGCCGAGATTGATGCTGCACCCGCCGAGCACGGCTTTTCTCTCGACGATCGCGACCCTCTTGTCGAGCTTGGCGCCCTGGATGGCGGCCCGCTGTCCGGCTGGCCCCGAGCCGATGACCAAGAGATCGTAATCGAATGCGTCCTCGGCCATGCCCTGCCTTTCACTCGTGCCCGTTGGCCGTCGAAGAATGTCCCGAACGTGCAACGCGCAGGTGACAATCTGGTGACGGCTTGCCGCCTTCGCCGGATACCGCTGTGAACCCGGCTGATCGGACGGGCAATGAAGATACAGCAAGCCTTGGGCCACCGGTGGTTTTGATCGAAAGCGCTGAAATTTTCGCCGCGGCCGGCGCCGCGTTATTCTGCCGACGCTAGATGGCGGACCAGAGCCTGAGCGTAGAGCGGCAGGTCATCCTGGCGTCGCACGCAGATCGTCAATTTGCGCAATGCCCATTCGTCGGTCAGCTCGATGCGGTGGATCGCCATGGTTTTGGCGTGACGTTCGGCTGTCGTCGCCGGCACGACGCCAATCCCGACATTGCACTCGACCAGCCGGCAAACGGCGTCGAAGCCGCGCAATTGCACCCGCAATTTGAGACGTCGGCCGATCCGTTCGGCCTTCTCCGACAGAAAGCGCTGCAAGGCGCTGGTCCGGTCCAGACCGACGAAGTCACAGTCGAGCACCTCGGCAAAGGAGCTGTGTTCGACTGACGCCAGCGGATGGCTCTGTGCGACGACGAGCACGAAACGGTCGGTGCGAAACGGCAGGGTTTCCAGACCCGCCATCATGACCGTGCCGGCGACGATGCCGATATCGGCGGTTCCATCCGCGATCGCCGTAACGATCTCATCGCTGAGCCGTTCTTCGAGATCGATGTTGACTTGCGGGTGAGCGGCAAGAAAGGCGCTCAGCGGCTCGGGCAGGAACTCGGTCAGCGCATTGGTATTGGACAACAGCCGCACCTGCCCGCGGATGCCCTCGGCATATTGCCCGAGGTCGCCATGCATGCGCTCGAGCTGCTGCAACATGATGCGGGCGTGCTGGACCAGGGTGCGCCCGGCCTCGGTCGGCTTTACGCCTTGGCGCTCGCGGTGCAGCAGCGGGATCCCGAGCGCGGCCTCCATATTGCGGATGCGGGTGCTCGCCGCCGCGATCGCGAGATGCGCCCGCGCGGCGCCATGGGTAATGCTGCCGGCCTCGACGACATTCAGAAACAGGCGCAGATCGGCGAGATCGAAGCGCATCGGCTGATCCGGGGTTCGCAATCGGCGAAGCCAGCCTGCGCCGATTGCCGATTGTGTCAAGCGCCGGTCGGTATCAGATTTCGGCTGTTGCGAAAGCTCAATGCATGACCCAGGCATATCCGATCAACCAGCACGACTATGACGTCGTCGTTGTCGGGGGCGGCGGCGCGGGGTTGCGCGCGACCCTCGGCATGACCATGGCCGGTCTGAAGACCGCCTGCGTCAGCAAGGTGTTCCCGACCCGCAGCCATACCGTCGCCGCTCAGGGAGGCATCGGCGCGGCCCTCGGCAATATGGGCGAGGATGACTGGCGCTGGCACATGTACGACACGGTCAAGGGGGCGGACTGGCTCGGCGACCAGGATGCGATCGAATACATGTGCAAAAACGCGATGGCGGCGGTCATCGAACTCGAACATATGGGCGTGCCGTTCTCGCGCACCGAGGACGGGCTGATTTATCAGCGCCCATTCGGCGGCCACACCGTGCAGTGGGGCAAGGGCCTGGCCAAGCGCGCCTGCGCCGCGGCCGACCGCACCGGGCATGCGATGCTCCACACGCTCTATGGGCAATGCCTGAAGCACAAGGCCGAGTTCTTTATTGAGTACGTGGCGCTCGATCTGCTGATGGATGACGGCGTCTGCCACGGCGTGCTGGCCTGGCGTCTAGACGACGGCAGCCTGCATCTGTTTCGAGCACAGCTCGTGGTGTTGGCGACGGGCGGCGGCGGGCGCGCCTATTTCTCGACGACCCAGGCGCATATCTGCACCGGCGACGGCTCTGCGATGGCGTTGCGCGCGGGATTGCCGTTGCAGGACATGGAATTCGTCCAGTTCCACCCGACCGGCATCTACGGCGCGGGCTGCCTGATCACCGAGGGGGCGCGCGGCGAGGGCGGCTATATGACCAACGGCGAAGGCGAGCGCTTTATGGAGCGCTATGCGCCGCACGCCAGGGATCTTGCCTCGCGCGATGTCGTAAGCCGGGCGATGGCGATCGAAATCCGCGAGGGCCGCGGCTGCGGTCCGCTGCAGGACCACATCCTGCTCCACCTCGAACATCTCGACCCCAAGACATTGCATTTGCGGCTGCCCGGCATCTCGGAGACGGCGAAGATCTTTGCCGGCGTCGAGGTGACGCGCGAGCCGATCCCGGTATTGCCGACCGCGCATTACAACATGGGCGGCATCCCGACCAACTATCACGGCGAGGTGCTGAACCCGACCGCGGCCGATCCCGAGCGCACCGTGCCGGGGCTGATGGCGATCGGCGAGGCGGCCTGCGTCTCGGTGCATGGCGCGACCAGGCTCGGCACCAACTCGCTGCTGGATCTGGTGGTGTTCGGCCGCGCCGCCGCCGAGCGTGCGGCGGAAATCGTCGAGCGCGGCGCGCGCCCCGAGCCTTTGCCATCGTCAGCGGCAGGGCCCGCGATCGCCCGCTTCGACCGTATCCGCCACGCGCAGGGACGGCTCAAGGCCGGCGCGATCCGCCTCGCCATGCAGCGCACGATGCAGGATCATTGCGCGGTGTTCCGCACCGCCGACGTTCTGGAGGAGGGGCTGCGCAAAATCGGCGATGTCGGCCAATCGCTGGGCGATCTCGCCGTAACCGACCGGTCGATGATCTGGAACACCGACCTGCTCGACGCGCTCGAGCTCGACAACCTGATCGGCCAGGCCGAAATCACCCTGCACAGCGCCCTCTATCGCACCGAAAGCCGCGGCGCGCACGCCCGCGAGGACTACCCCGAGCGCGACGACCGGAACTGGCTCGTTCACACCCTCGCCTGGCTCGACGGCGACGGCCGGGTGCGCCTCGGCTCGCGCCCGGTCCACCTCTTGCCGCTGTCGAACGAGGTGCAGGCGTTCCCGCCGGGCGAGCGGGTATACTGAAGACTTGCCCATATCGCCGGCCGCCGACGCCGTCATCCCGCGGCGGCGCCCCTTTGTCAGGGCTCTTCTACGTACGGCCCGACAACCCAAAAACCGCTTCAATGGCGACGACGAATTTTCCAAGAATTACCAAAACAAGATTAGTGCTGAAGCCGGCAAGAAACGGTATCAAACTGAACACCAAATTTGATTGGTTCGGAAATATTTCGTGATTCCAATAGAGAGGGATGAACACATTCAGTCCGAGGGGCGAGAATGGAAGGCCAAGAAGCACCGCGAACAAGGTTCCCAAGATTACTCTGATGATCAAAAAATTACGATCGGTCAAATCAACATTTTCACGCGCAGCCGACTCACTGGTTATCGAGCTTTTGGTAATAACCGATGTGCCTAAAAACGCGCAGGCGCCCAACCCTCCTTGGCTGATCGCCCACACCGACACGATAATCAACCATAACAATATACGCAATAGTGAGCCTTTCGCAAGGTGAAAATATGGCAGAACAAGATAAGCAATTGTCGAGATAACCGAAAATGCCAGAAAGAAAATTGGAAGGATCTTGAAAAATAGGCTAAGTTCGCGTAGTCGGATCTTGCGTCGCAGGTCATCACTCAGATAAGAGGCGAGTTTGGTCAGTTTCTCGTCCAATGTTCTCCATTCATCGGCGGTGGGGACGCGGCCGGAAGTTGAATAGGACAGATTATTTAATTCTTCGAGATCGATGCTGTTTAGATCCTCCTCCTTAAATTGTACCTTTTCTTCGAAGAGAAATTCCTTCAACCCCCGGAGCTCATCGAGCTGGCGGATGAATCGTTCGTTGGCGATCGCTTCGGTCGCCAATTGCGGCTCTATCCTGGCGAGCGCTCCTACCACGGCGGTATCAGCCATTTCAGCTCGTCCGCGTTAGCAAGTGGACGACAGATCCCTGCCCACGTTCGACAGAATAGTTCGGATATCGGTTGACAAGTGTGAGATATTTCACACTCGAAGACGGAATCGGGCAAGCAATGTCGCCGACCGCTCGACGATCTGGAACGCCGACCTGCTCGACCCGCTCGAATATGACCCCTTCCCGTATGCGCCGCGGCTCGACCCGCTGAAGCCATTCTTGCGAAGCTCGAACCGGGAACGCCGAGGCCTCACCACTTGCGACCGCTGAAGTCCAGCATGGGGCCGCGTGTCGGCCGAAGGTCGCGATAAGTGGGGCGGTCGGCGGGTACGCCTGCCCGTCAACCAGGTAGGTGACCGCCCCCTTGACTTGTCTGCCGCCGTCCTAGAACGCTGCGGGCGCGCCGAGACGGAGGTTGCTAGTGGTGTGACGCGATCGCTTGGTGCCCGCGATTGACCTTTTCGATAATTCGGTCGGGGTCGGCGGTCCAGACGAACGGTTTGGGTTTACGGTTGTGCTCACCGAGATAGCGGTTGATCGCGGCCTGCAGGTCGACCAGCGAATGGAACACGCCGCGCTGCAAGCGCCGGCGGGTCAGGGTGGCAAAAAAGCCTTCGACCGCATTGGCCCAGGAGCACGAGGTCGGGGTGAAATGAAAGGTCCAGCGCGGATGGCGGCCGAGCCACTCTCGGACCTTGGGGTGCTTGTGGGCGGCGTAGTTGTCGAGGATCGCATGGACGAGCTTGCCAGCCGGGACAGCGGCCTCGATCCGGTTCAGAAAGCGGATGAATTCCTGATGGCGGTGGCGCGCCATGCACTGTCCGATGACCGAGCCGTCGAGAACATTGAGTGCCGCGAACAGCGTGGTTGTGCCGTTACGGACGTAATCGTGGGTCATCGTCCCGGCCCGGCCCTTCTTCATCGGCAAGCCGGGCTGAGTGCGGTCAAGCGCCTGGATTTGCGACTTCTCGTCAACCGACAGCACCAGACTGTGGGCGGGCGGGTCGAGATAGAGCCCAACCACGTCGCGCAGCTTGGTGGCAAAAGCCGGGTCTTGCGACAGCTTGAAGCGCCGTACCCGGTGCGGCTGCAGGCCGTGCGCCGCCCAGATCCGCTGCACCGAGCGCAGCGAGATGCCGCTCGCCGCCGCCATTGCTCGGCCGGTCCAATGCGTCGCCTCCCCCGGCGGCTCCGCCAGGGTCAGCGCGACGACACGGTCGACCAGCGCCGACGGCAATGGCGGCAGCCCAGGCTTTCTGGTCTTATCGTGCAGCAGGCCAGCCACGCCTTCGCGCATGAACCGCTCCTGCCAGCGCCACACACAGGGCTTCGAAACCCCGGCACGGCGCATCACCTCGGCGGTGCCGCAGCCCTCTGCCGTAGCCAGGATGATCCGCGCCCGCCAGACATGCTTTTGCGGGCTGTTGCGGTCCACACCACCGCCGCCAGTTGCTCGCGGTCAGCGGCACTCACTTCAATATTGATCCCCTCGCGCATCGCGTATTATCGCATGCGTCGCTCCAATTTGGAATCCTATGATTGCGTCGTACCACTAGTGGCCTACCCAACGATTTCAAGCGTAACGGACCTCATAAATGAGATCGCAAGATCTGGATTGGCGGATAAGGATAACGCGCATGTCAGATTGTGGTTTCGGGGCCAACCGGAAAAAGACCTAAGCTTAAAGCCTCGCGTTTACCGAAAGCGTTTCGGGGAAAAAACGGAAGCCCAACGTCTTGCTATTGAGCGTGGCTTGGCGCATGACTTTTTAATCTCTTCAAGCTCAATTAGAAGAGGGTCGGAGACCGAAGAAGAGCTATATTTTCTCCAGCAACATTATCGCATGCCTACGCGACTTCTGGATTGGACAACCAATCCAATGGCAGCTTTATTTTTTGCCGTCGCCGAGGCCGGGTCCTCGGGGAAGCCTGAGCCCGACGGAGAGTTTTTCATGATGGATGTATGGGCGTTCCAGCTCAATGCTGACAATCGGCCAAGGAAAGCGTATGATAAAGAATTCCGCGGGATTGCACATGCTTGGCATCCGGTATTTCGGAAGGCAGTTCAGATAATTTCTCGATGGACCAATGATCCATTTCCTGGATTTATCCTGCCCGTTCGGCCACATAATTTCGATGTCAGGATGAATTTTCAACGGAGCTGCTTCACATTTCATGTTCCCGATCAACAGAAAATTACGCGCGCTATAAACCCCTCACTCCACAGATTTCATATTCCGGGTCATAAGAAGAAGGCGATCCGGTGGGAATTGAATGTTCTGGGCATAGATCCGTTCCGTATATATGGTGACCTGGAACATCTAGCTGATACGCTTTGCGCAGCTCACGGGGTCGCGTAAACTTCAGCAACTTCTCGCTGCGGCAAGGGCAGGGCGGAAAAGCGCAGCGCATTCCGCCTTTCTCCGAGGCCGGGGATACTCCCTTCATGCCGGATTATCGTCGCGATCGGGTTTCGGGCGGATCGTTCTTCTTCACGGTAAACCTGCTCGACCGCCGCTCGGACCTGTTGGTGACGCAGATCGGGCCGGTCACCGTGCGA
>CAWJTR010000004.1:0-33591 GCA_963845735.1 uncultured Alphaproteobacteria bacterium
CGAAGCCAAGCGCGATGCCGGCGCTCGCCGGCAGCCGTGTTCGAGCGCGGCGAGGAAATCCTCGTCGATCGGATAGGCCTCGCCATAGCGCGCTTGCTTCTTGGCCTGATCGGCCGAAGCGGCGGCGCTGCTCGGCCGGCGTCGGTCAGCTCGCCGAAGGCGTTGGCGAGTTCGAGGCCGCACACATAGAGCTCGAAGCGCTCGGCGAGGCGCGGATCGTCGGGCTTGCGCGCGCGAGCGCCGCCATCGCGACCGGATAATCGTAGAGGATGGTCGGCGCGCCGATGCCGAGCTGGGGCTCGATCTTCTCGAGGAAGATGCGGAAGAAGAGATCCTCCCAGTTGTCGCCGTCATGCGGCGCGATGCCGATCGGGCGCGCCTCGGCCGCCAGCGATCGCGGCTCGGGATCGCCGGGTCGGGCGCAGGTCGCCAGAAGGTCGATGCCGCAATGTCGCCTGAAGGCGTCGGCGACGCTAGAAGCTGCCAGGCCTGCCCGGATCGGCGGTGCTGCCCGCGCCAGGCAAATGCCTGGCCGCCGGCCGCCGCGAGCGCGCGCGCAGCAGCGCCTCGCAATCGGCCATGAGGTCGCGATATAGGCGCCGGCGCGATACCATTCGAGCATCGTGAATTCGGGATGATGGGCGGCGCCGCGCTCGCCGTTGCGGAAGCCATGCGCGAGCTGGAAGATCCGCGGCATCCCGCCGACCAGCAGCTTCTTCATCGCGAATTCGGGCGAGGTGTGGAGATAGCGGCGCGAGCGGCCGTCGCCCGGGTCGTGCGCGGTGGCAAAAGCGTGGAGATGCGGCTCGAGGCCGGGGCTCTGCTGCAACGCCGGCGTGTCGACCTCGACAAGCCCTCGCTCGGCGAAGAAGGCGCGGATCGCGGCCAGAACCGGCCGCGCGGTTCCAGCCGCCCGCGGCGCGATGCGAAGCGTTCGGGCCGCCACCATGCTCCGCCGCTTCGCGCGCTCCAGCTTATCGAAGCTCGGCCCGTGCCAATGTCTCTGGCAGAAGCGCGCCCGATCCAAGCGCCCTTCCAGGACGCCGACATGAAGATCAACGCCATCGACATCAAGCCGGGCAACGTGCTCGAATACCAGGGCAAGCTGTGGCTCGTGCTCAAGCGCGAACTCGTGCAGCCCGGCAAGGGCGGCGCCTTCGCCCAGGTCGAGATGCGCGATCTGCGCGGCGGCAACAAGCTCAACGAGCGCTTTCGCACGCAGGAGACGGTCGAGCGCGTGCGCCTCGACGAGAAGGAGATGCAGTTTCTGTAATGGAGGGCGACCAGGCGACCTTCATGGACAACGAGACCTTCGAGCAGGTCTCGATCCCGGCGAGATGATCGGCGAGCCCGCCGATTTCCTGCGCGAAGGCATGATGTGCACGGTCAAGCTCTACGAAGGCGCGCCGCTGTCGGTCGAGCTGCCGCAGACCGTGATGATGGAGGTGGTCGAGGCCGATCCGGTGGTGAAGGGCCAGACCGCGTCGTCCTCCTACAAGCCCGGCAAGCTCGAGAACGGGCGCCGGGTCATGATCCCGCCGCATATCGGGGCCGGCACGCGCATCGTCGTCAACACCGCCGACGGCAGCTATATCGAACGCGCCAAGGACTGAGCCAGGCGCGGTCATGGCGGTGCGCTCCCCGGTCATCAATGTCATGGCGGCTGCCGCGCTAAAGGCGGCGCGCGGCCTGATCCGCGATTTCGGCGAGGTCGAGCAGCTCCAGGTCTCGATCAAGGGGCCGGGCGATTTCGTCTCGACCGCCGACCTCAAGGCCGAGCGCATGCATCAAGACCGAGCTGACCCGCGCTCGCCCGGGCTATTCGCTGCTGATCGAGGAGGGCGGCGCCGAGGCGGGAGCGGACCCGCACCACCGCTGGATCGTCGATCCGCTCGACGGCACGACCAATTTCCTGCACGGCATCCCGCATTTTGCGATCTCGATCGCGCTCGAGCGCGATGGCGAGATCGTCGCCGGCCTCGTCTACGAGCCGGTCCGCGACGAGATGTACTGGGCCGAAAAGGGCGTCGGCGCCTATGTCAACGATCGGCGGCTCAGGGTATCGGCGCGGCGGCGGCTCGCCGAGGCGGTGATCGGCACCGGCATGCCGTTCGCGCGATCGTGGCGATCGACCGGCCTATCTCGCGAGCCTGGCCGCGGTCATGGCGGCGACCAGCGGCGTCCGCCGCATCGGCGCGGCGGCGCTCGATCTCGCCTATGTCGCCGCCGGCCGGTTCGACGGGTTCTGGGAGTTCGGGCTGGCGCCGTGGGACATCGCCGCCGGGCTCCTGCTGGTGCGCGAGGCGGGGGGTTATGTCAGCGATTTGTCCGGCGGCCACGCGATGATGACGAGCGGCGACGTGCTGGCCGCCAACGATCACCTGCATTTGCCGCTCGCGGCGCTGATTCGGGACGCGATGCGAACCGCCCGAGGCGGCCGAGTAGCAGCCCCGCTGCACTCGGGAGACCCGCTGCCCGGACTGGGCTCTCCGACAAAGAGCGCGGCGCGCAATTCTATGATAGTCTCCCGGGAGAGCGGGTTTGGGGGTGGTGGTGGAAATGTGCATCGTGCTCAGCCGGCTTGCCGCGCGCGATTGCGCCGACACCGGTAAGGGCTGCGCGATGACCAGCCGATCGGGTCTTTCTTCATGAACCGCTCGCGCCGCTTCCTGGTGCGGATGGTGGTGTTTCTGGTGTTGGTGGCGGCGCTGGCGGTGGCGCTGGGCGTCCGCTGGTGGCCGCCTTCATGGGCAATCCCGGGGTCAATGGCGTCATCCTCGGCATTCTCATGGCCGGCATCGCCTACATTTTTCGCCAGGTGCTGCTGCTCGAACCCGAAATCGATTGGATCGAGAGTTTTCGTCATCTGGAGGCGGGCGGCGAGGAAGCGGTGGCGGGCCGCCGGCCGCGCCGCGGCTGCTCGCGCCGATGGCGCGCATGCTGGGCGCGCGGCAGGTCGGGCGTGTCAGCCTGTCGACGAGTTCGCTGCAGACCCTGCTCGACGGCATCGGCTCGCGCCTCAACGAGACCCGGGAGACCTCGCGCTACCTGATCGGCGTACTGATTTTTCTCGGCCTTGCTCGGGACTTTTTACGGGCTCTTGGAGACAGTGCGGTCGGTCGGCGGGGTGATCGGCGGACTGAGCGTCGGCGGCGGTGATCTCGCCCGCGCCTTCGCCAATCTCAAATCGGGGCTGGAATCGCCGCTGGCCGGGATGGGCACCGCGTTCAGCTCGTCGCTGTTCGGGCTCGCCGGCAGCCTCGTGCTCGGCTTTCTCGACCTCCAGGCGGGTCAGGCGCAAAACCGCTTCTACAATGATCTGGAAGAGTGGCTGTCGACTTACACGCGGCTTTCGGGCGGCGGTCTGGGCGATGGCGGAGACGCCTCGGTCCCGGCCTATATCCAGGCGCTGCTCGAACAAACTGCCGACAGCCTGGAAAACCTGCAACGCATCCTCGCCCGCGGCGAAGAAAGCCGCATCGGCGCCAATTCGACCTTGACCGCCCTGACCGATCGTCTCGGCCTCCTCGGCGAGCAGATGAAAGCCGGGCAGATGCTGATGCTGCGGCTCGCCGAGAACCAGCTGGAACTGAAGCCGGCGCTGGCCCGTCTCGGCGATATCGCCGAAAGCTCGGTCGGGCACGACGACGCGCTGCGCAGCCATCTGCGCAACATCGAGGCGTATACCGCGCGCCTGATCGAGGATTTGGCGCAGGGCCGGGCGCAGAGCGTGCAGGAATTGCGCGGCGAGATCCGCATCCTTGCCCGCACCATCGCCGCGCTGGCCGAAGAAGGCCGGCGCTGAGCGCGGACGGGCTGCTGAGCCATGCCGATCGCCCGCAGAAATCCCCGCCGATCGAGCATCGACATTTGGCCAGGCTTCGTCGACGCCCTGGCGCAGCTGCTGATGGTGATCATCTTCATTCTGTTGGTGTTCACCGCCGGCCAGTTTTATCTCTCGGCGGCATTGTCGGGGCGCGACCAAGCCCTGCACAAATTGCAGCAGCAGATCGACCAACTCGCTGATCTGTTGTCCCTCGAGCGACACAGCAACGCGGACCTGCGTCTCGGCGCGACACAGCTGACCGCTCAGCTCAAGAGCGCCCAGGCCGAGCGCGACCAGCTGACCGCGCGGGTTGCAGAACTCACCGCCAAGGCCAAAGAGGCGGCGACGCAGACCGAGCAGACGACGGGCCAGCTTGCCGCAGAAAAGCAGATCAGCGCCGACGCGCTCACCCAGGTCGACCGGCTGAACGCGCAGATCGCCGCCTTGCGCCAGCAGCTTTCGGCGATCGCCGCGGCGCTCGACATTTCCGAGTCCAAGGTCAAAACGCAGCAGGACCAGATCGCCGATCTCGGCAAAAAGCTTAACATTGCTCTGGCCAGCAAGGTCGAAGAGCTCGCCCGTTATCGCTCCGAGTTCTTCGGCCGGTTGCGCGAAATTCTTGGGAACCGGCCGGATATCCGGATTGTCGGCGACCGCTTTGTGTTTCAGTCCGAGGTCCTGTTTGCGCCGGGCAGTGCCGATCTGAGCGACGCCGCCAAAAAGGAACTCGACCCGGTCATCGCTGCGCTCAAACAGATCGCCGCGGAGATCCCGCCCGACATCAAATGGATCCTGCTGGTCAACGGGCATACCGACCACCGCCCGATCAACACGCCGCAGTTTCCATCGAATTGGGAACTGTCGACAGCGCGTGCGCTGTCGGTCGTGCGCTATGCCATCAGTCAGGGTATCCCCGCGGATCGTCTGGCCGCGGCGGGTTTCGCCGACACGCAGCCGATCGATCCGAGAGATACCGCCGACGCCTATAAGCCGCAATCGGCGCATCGAGCTGAAGCTGACCGAGCGCTGACGCATCGCACCCTGAATTGGCGCGGCGTCGCTTATTCGAGGGCGATTTGTGGGCCGGCGGCGCCGCTGAGCAGGCGCTTTAGGTGAAATCCGACCAGATGATCCTCGCTGCGCAGGCCGAGCAGAGCGGCGAAAGCCGGCATCGCCGCCGGATCCTCGGCTTCGAGCTTGGCGAAAGCGTCGAGATAGGCGCGGGTCGCGGGATCGTCAAAGGCCTCGGCCGAGAGCGGCTCGAAGGCCCGCAACGGCTCCTTGCGACCGCGCAGCAACAGATCGCCGACCGGCCTTCCCTTGAACCCCGCGACGCGGCTCGCCACGCTCTCGCCGACGCAAATCCGGGTGCCGAGCTGCTTGTTGGCTGCTTCGAGACGCGCCGAGGTGTTCACCGTATCGCCATAGGCAGTGTAATCGAAATAGCGCCCGCCGCCGAAATTGCCGACGATCGCCGGGCCGGCGGCGAGGCCGAGACGGGTCGCGCCGAGCATTGTTCCGCGTTGCCGCCAGCGTTCGCGAAAGGCCTGCGCGCTCAGATCGAGTTCGAGCGCGCAGGCGACGGCGCGCTCGGCATGGTCGGGCTGATCGGATGGCGCGCCGAACAGCACGTGCATCGCGTCGCCGACGAGCTTCACCACCGTCCCGCCATGAGCGAAGACGATGTCGGTCATCGCGCCGAGATAATCGTTCAACAGCGGCGCGATGATATCCGGATCGAGGGTCTCGACCAGCGAGGTGAACTCGGCGATGTCGGTAAACAGCGACGTGATCTCGCGCCGCTGCCCGCCCAGATCGACGGCGTCGGGATCGCTCGCCAGCCGCTCCGCCAGATTGGGTGAGAAATAACGCGAGAGCAGCGCATGCGCGCGCTCCGCCGTCGGCCTGCCGCCGCCGCGCCTCGCGCAGCCGCTCGATATGCGCGAGCGTCTTTTTGATGGTGGCTTCGAGGTCGGCGAAGTCGATCGGCTTGGTCACGAAATCGAAGGCCCCGCGGTTCATCGCGGTGCGGATATTGGCCATGTCGCCGTAGGCCGAGACGATCACGGTCGAGAGTTGGTCGTCAGCCTCCTGTATTTTTTGCAGCAGGGTCAGACCGTCCATCCGCGGCATGTTGATATCGCTGACCACCATGTCGACAGCGGTGCCATTGGTCAGCATTTCAAGCGCCTCGACCCCGTCGCGGGCAAAGCGAAAATCGAACTCGCCGTCGCGGATCTGGCGGCGAAACCTCTGCTCGACGAGCGCTTCCAGATCCGGCTCGTCGTCGACCACGAGGATCGTCGCGGTCATGCCACCCCTCCTCTGCCGGCGCCGGCCGCGGGCATCATCGCCCGCGGCAACGTCACGATGAACTCGGTAAACACGCCCGGCTCGGTCTCGACCTCAAAGGTTCCGCCATGCTGCTTGACAACGATGTCGAAGCTCAGCGACAGGCCGAGGCCGGTCCCCTCGCCCGCCGGCTTGGTGGTAAAGAACGGATCAAAGATTTTCGCTCTGACCTCGCCGGGGATCCCGGTGCCGTTGTCACGCACGCGAATCTCGACCCGGTCGGAGAGAGCGCGTGTGGATACCGAAAGCGTCGGCTCGAACCCAGGCTCTCGGCCGCTGCGCTGGCGTTCGCGCGCGGCATAGAAGCCGTTCCCGAAAAGGTTCAGAAGAACCCGCGTGATTTCCTGCGGATAGAGGTCGATCTCACCGATCGTGGGGTCGAGATCCTTGCGTAGGGTGACGTTGAAGTCCGGATTTTCGGCGCGGGCGCCGTGATAGGCGAGGTTCAGGCTTTCTTCGACGAGGGCATTGAGATTGGCGGCGCGCCGCTCGCCGACGCCGGCGCGCGAGTGCAGCAGCATATTCTTGACGATGCTGTCGGCCCGCTTCCCGTGCTCGACGATCTTGGCGAGGTTGCCGTTCAGCATCTGGGTCAGGTCGTCGATTTCGGCGCGGGTCGCGTCGGGCAGAGATGCGTTCTGGGCCACGAGCACGCCGCGCAGCTCCTCGGTCAACTCCGCCGACAGCTCGGCAAAGTTGTTGACGAAATTGAGCGGATTTTTGATTTCATGGGCGATGCCCGCAGTCAGCTGGCCGAGTGAGGCCAGCTTTTGGGTTTCGACCAGCCGGTCCTGCGCCTTCTGCAAGTTTGCGAGCGCTTGTTCCGCGGCGAGGCGGGCATCCCTGGCTTCATGCTCGCGCGCCTGCAACTCTTCGGTCCGCGCCTCGACCTTAGCCTCCAGAGTATCGTGTGATTCCTGTACTTTGGCCGCCATCTGATTGAACCGGTCCGCCAAGGTCTCGATCTCGTCGCCGGTACGGATCTCGATCGGCTCGCCGCGTTCGCCCGATCCCAGCCGATCCGCACCCGATTGCAGACGCCGGATCGGCACCACCATGCGCCGGGCGAGCACCGTGCCGGCGCCGGCCGCCAGCAGCAGGCCAAGCGCCAGCAGCGCCGCCATGCGGTACAGCGAGGCATAGACCGGCGCCAGCGCTTCGCTCAAGGGCAGTTCGACGAAGACGATCCAGCCGAGCCGGGGTACGGGCGCCCAGGCGGTCAGCACCGGGGCGCCGGCCGGCCCGACCGCGGTATGGGCGCCGCTCGCCGCGGCTTCCTGACGAAGACCGGCCTGCGCCGCCGCCACCTGCGGCAGGTGCGACAGATCGGTCTCGCGCAGCACCAGGCTGAGGTCGGGATGTGCGATCAGCCGCCCGCGCGAATCGACGACATAGGCATATCCGGTCCGCCCAACCTGCAGCGCCGTGATCAAGTCCCAGATAAATTTCAGATTAACCTCGGCAACGGTCACACCGGCATGACGCCCGGCATGTGCGACAGCAATCGTCATGTAGGGCTCGGACATATTGCGGAAATAGACCGGGCTGAACCAGACGCCTTTGGCCTCCGCCTCGGCGAAGCGCGGCGCGGCGGCATCGTTGGCGCCGCTCGCCACGACATCGGGAGCAATGCGCGAGAGCTTGAGTTGTTCCTTGCCCGAGCCGTCGATCTCGGTCAGTTCGGTGATCGCCGGCACCTCGCGCATCAGGCGGATAAAGTCATAGCGGCGCTGCTCGAGCGACAGGGCGTCCCATTGCGGCGGGGTGGTCCAGCCGATCTGCTGCTCGATCTCGGACACGAACTCGCCGATGCGTCGGGCGGCGTCCTGGGCCTTCTCCTGCTCGATCTGCGCCGCGGCGTTTTCGGCTTCACGGTAGCCGAGCCACATGTTGACCGAGCCGTTGACGACCAGAACGAAGCTGACAAGGCCGACAAAGGCGAGCGCGAGCTTGGGCGCGAGCCCCATCCGCAAATGCCGGCGGACGGGTTGGCTCGCGGCCTCGGTCACCTCGAAAGCGACACCGTCACCGGCGAGCACGATACGGCGGCTCCCCTGTCATTCGATCACATCGTCGGCGCGGGCGAGCAAGGATGGCGGGATGGTCAGGCCGATCGCCTTGGCGGTCCCGAGATTGATCGCCAGCACGAACCGGCTCGGCTCTTCGAGAGGCAGTTGGGCCGGGTCGGCGCCTTTGAGGATGCGCGCGGCAAGTCCGGCGGCGCGATCGTACATCTCGCTCACATCCGGACCGTACGACATCAGGCCGCCTTCGCGCACCAGGAAGTCATATTCATAGATCGCCGGCAATTTATGCTGAGCCGCGAAATCGAACACCCGCTTGCGGTTCAAGGTCGTCAGCACGTCGCTGACCATCAGGATCGCGTCCGGCGGCCGGTTCATCATCGCCGCAAATGCCGTGTCGAACCCGTTGGGCGCGCGCACCCCGAGCGATTCGACGTCGATGCCGAGGCTGCGCGCCTGCGCCTCCGCCGCCTTGTAGCGCAACGACATGCCGAGGTCCTCGGCGTTCCACAGCATCGCCACGCGGTGCACGCTCGGCACCGCCTCCTTCAGCAACGCCAGGCGCTTGGCGGACAGCTCGGCGGCGATCTCGGACAGCCCGGTGACGTGGCCGCCGGGTCGGGCAAAGCTGGCGACGAGGCCATCCTCGACCGGGTCGCCCGCCTGCACCACGACGACCGGCAAGGTCGAATGCTGCTTGGCGGCGAGCGCGGCCGGGTAGCCGCCGGTGACGATCACCGCGACCTTACTTGCGACCAATTCGTCCACCAGCTGCGGCAGGTGGTCGAGCTGCCCATGCGCCGCGCGCCGCTCGAGCGCGAGGTTTTTGCCGAGAACGAACCCCTGCCGCGCAAAGCCGCGAATGAGCCCCGCGCCAAGTGGGCTCTGGTCGGTCGGGTCGGCCCCGACCGAGAGCACCCCAACGTGATAGACCTGCGGCGACGTTTGGGCGGCGACTGTCCCGGCCCCGATCATAGCTGCGGCGAGAGCGGCAAAGAACCCAGCCAATTTCATAAAAGAACCTCGAAGCAACCGGCGCGGCGACCATACGACCGGCTGCGGCATCGACCAAGGGGTTGTTGGACAAGTTGCCGTGATCCAAGACTTTGCCGACCCGCTATTGCTAAAGTCTTGTCGCGGCCGCGAGCGCGCCGCCGGAGCCGGGCCATGACCGCATCCCGCTATGTTCTGGCGATCGACCAGGGGACGACGAGCACGCGGGCAATGCTGTTCGACGCACAAGGCCAGGTGCGGCAAACGGCGCAGATCGAGCTGACCCAGTATTACCCGCAACCCGGCTGGGTCGAGCACGACCCGGAGGAGATCTGGCAAAGCGTGGTTTCGACTTGCCGCGAAGCCGCGCGGCCGCCGACGGCCCGATCGCCGCGATCGGCATCGCCAACCAGCGCGAGACGACGGTTTTGTGGGACCGCGCCACCGGTCGCCCGGTGTACAACGCGATCGTCTGGCAGGACCGGCGAACCGCGGAACTGTGCGCGCATTGGCGCCGCGAGGGGCTGGCGGAAACCGTCGCGCAGCGCACCGGCCTGGTCATCGATCCTTATTTCTCCGCTTCGAAGATCCGCTGGCTGCTCGACGCCGTGCCCGGCCTGCGCCGAGCGCGCCGAGGCCGGCGAGATCGCCTTTGGCACGATCGACAGCTTTCTGTTATGGCGGCTTTCGGGCGGAAACACGTCACGCGACGGATGTAACCAATGCCGCGCGCACGATGCTGTTCGACATCCGCCGTTTCGCGTGGGACGACGAGCTTCTCGACGCATTCCGGATTCCGCGCGCGATCCTGCCCGAGGTGCTCGATACCGGCGCCGATTTCGGTACTGCCTCTCCCGAATTGTTCGGCGCTGCGATCCCCATCGCGGCGCTGGCCGGCGATCAGCAGGCGGCGCTGATCGGCCAGGGCTGCTTCAAACCCGGCATGATCAAATCAACCTACGGCACCGGCGCTTTCGCGCTGCTCAACATCGGCAGCGAACCGGCCGCCTCGGCCCATCGGCTGCTGACGACGATCGCCTATCGCCTCGATGGCCGGACTGCTTATGCGCTCGAGGGCAGCATCTTCGTCGCCGGCGCAGCGGTGCAATGGCTGCGCGATCGGCTCGGCCTCATTGCGACGGCGGCTGAGGCGACGACCCTCGCCGCGCGCGCCGACCAACGCCAGCGCCTCTATCTGGTGCCGGGCTTTGCCGGGCTCGGCGCGCCCCACTGGGCGCCGCAGGCGCGGGCTGCGCTGGTCGGGCTGACCGCGGAATGCGGGCCGGCGGAAATCGCTCGCGCCGCCCTCGAAGCGGTCGGCTACCAGACCCGCGACCTGATCGCGGCGATGGCGGCCGATGCCGGGATCGAAATCGCGACCTTGCGGGTCGACGGTGGCATGGCGGTGAGCGACTGGACCATGCAGTTTCTGGCCGACATCCTGCCCGCCATCGTCGAGCGCCCAGCCGGGGTCGAGACCACCGCCTGGGGTGCTGCTTATGCCGCGGGGCTGGTGCGCGGGATCTATCCCGATCCCGAAACCATGGCTGCAGATTGGCGGCCCGAGCGCCGCTTTCTGCCGCAGATGCTCGAAACCGAGCGCGAGGAGCGCTATGCAGGCTGGCAGCGCGCGGTCGCCGGCGTATTCGCCGCGGCGCCCTCTTCCAACGATGGAGAAAGCGATGACACGGGCTGACGAGTGGCCGAGCCTACCGTTCTCGGAATGGCGCGACACCTGCGGCACGCTTCATATGTGGACCCAGGTGATCGGCAAGATCCGGCTGGCGCAAGCGCCGCTGATCAATCACTGGTGGCAGGTTCCGCTCTATGTGACGAGCCGCGGGCTGACCACCTCGCCGATCCCCTACGGCGCTCGGACCTTCCAGATCGATTTCGATTTCATCGATCACCGCCTGGCGATCACGACCAATGACGGCGCGACCGAAGGTTTCGCATTGCGTCCCTGCACCGTCGCCGATTTCTACGGTGAGGTCATGCAGCGGCTGAAGGCGCTCGGGCTCGACATCCGGATTTGGACGACGCCGGTCGAGATCGCCGATCCCATACCTTTCGAGCAGGATCGGCAGCACGGCGCCTATGACCCCGAATACGCCAACCGCTTCTGGCGGGTCCTGGTGCAGACCGACCGGGTGTTCACCGCATTCCGCGCCCGCTTTATCGGCAAGGTGAGCCCGGTGCATTTCTTCTGGGGCAGCTTCGACCTGGCGGTGACGCGCTTTTCCGGCCGCCGCGCGCCGCTGCATCCGGGCGCGCCGAATGTCGCCGACCGGATCACCCGCGAGGCCTATTCGCACGAGGTCAGCAGCTGCGGCTTTTGGCCGGGCGGCGCCGGGCTGGAGCAGCCGATCTTTTATTCCTACGCCTATGCCGAGCCGGCAGGGTTCAAGGATGCGCCGGTACGTCCGCAAGCCGCCCGATATTCCCGCGAGTTCGGCGAGTTCATCCTGCCCTACGACGAGGTCCGCCAGGCGTCTTCGCCGGACGAGACTTTGCTCGATTTCCTGCAAAGCACTTATGAGGCCGCGGCCAATTCGGCGCATTGGGACCGGGCCGCGCTGGAACGCGAGGCGCCAACGGCGTGAATCTGCTCTCGCCGCTCCCCGATGCGCGTGCCGCAGAAGCTGTCGATACCTTGCTGAGCCGGCCAGACATCCGCATCGAACGCATCGTCTCGTTTGGCCAAGCGAGCCCGCCCGGCTTCTGGTACGACCAGGCCGAAGGCGGAATGGGTGATGCTGCTGGCCGGGGCCGCCCGCCTGCGCTTCGCGGACGAGCCCGAGCCCCGCTTGCTCATTCCCGGCGATTGGCTTGACATCGCGCCGCACCGCCGCCACCGCGTCGACTGGACCGACCCGGCGACGCCGACTGTTTGGCTTGCAGTATTTTATAATTGAGGGGCAGTCGTTTACTTTACGGCAGCGCTTCGAATAGGGCGGGATCAAATGCGATTTCCGGCAGGCCGTTGGCTCATTGCAGCATTGACGCTTGCTGCCTCGGCGTGTCAGCCCAATGCCCCATTTCGCGAACAGACGACCGCTTGCACGGCGAGCGCGAGCGACAACGGTTCCAGCTGCGCCTCACATTCGCTCGAAGAACATCGGCTCGCGGATTTTCCCGGGCGGCTTTTCCTGCTCGGTTTCGTCGAGGTCGACGATCAGGGCAAGCCATACATTCGCGACCAGATCGATGCGCTGTTCAACCGGATCGAGGAGGAAGCCCGCTACAAGGATCTGTCGATTGTCGTCTACGTGCATGGCTGGAAGCACAACGACACCGCCAGCGACACCAATGTACAGGCGTTTCGCGGCCTATTGAACCAGATGGCGGAGATGGAATTGCGCCGGGCCCCGTCGTATTGGCCGGCACGTGAGGTAGTCGGGATCTATGTTGGCTGGCGCGGGCTTTCGGTCGACGCCGGCGAGGCCGCGGAAGATCTGACCTTTTGGAGCCGCATGGCGACCGCGCACCGGGTGGCCGAAGGTTCGGTGCGCGAGGTGCTGGCGCGGGCCAAGGCATTGCGCGACGCGATCGACGAGACCTCATGGCCGCACCATCAGGATCCGCGCAGCACTCGGCTGGTGACGATCGGGCACAGTTTCGGCGGCTTGATCGTCTACACGGCGCTCTCCCAGTACTTTCTCGATCGGGCGGTGCAGACCGGCATGGCCGATTACGCCCGTTCGCTCGGCCAGGATGTACTGACGGACGCAAAGAGCCGCACCAAGGAGATCGCCGGTTACGGGGATCTTGTCGTCGTCGTCAATCCGGCAATCGAGGCGATGCGTTACGAACCGATCCGCGAGGTCATCGAGCAGCGTCGAGGATTGGGCAGCTTTGCCCCCGATCAGAACCCGGTGTTTGTCGAAGTGACCTCGGATGCGGATTTGGCGACCGGGCTCGCCTTTCCGGCCGGGCGCCTGGTCAACACCACCTTCGAGAGCTTTACCACCGATGCCGAGAGGAAAGAGGCGATGTCGTCGCTCGGCCATTACCAGGCGTTCTGGACCCACAAGCTCGAAGGCCCCGCTCCGGTCGCGGATCCGAACACCGTGCTGCCGCCGATCGATGTCTATCAGGAATGCCTCGCTTTCGCTCAGTTCAACGCTCAGTGGCGTCCTGGCGGCTATCTGAGGCCGGGCTGGCAACGCCAATACCGCACCAAGGCGATGCTCACGCATCTCGCCCAGTCAAATTTCGACCCCAACGACCCGTTCTGGATCGTCACCACCGATCAATCGATGATCCGCAGTCACAGCGACATCGAGGAGCCGGTGTTTGTCGATTTCATCAGGCAGGTTTACGACGATGTGGTGCGGCTGAAGGAGGCGGTGCCATGCACCCAACTCCGCCGTGCCGGCAGCGCCAAACAATGGGCCTAACTAGCGGAGCAATTCTGACGGATCACACCCAAAGCGCTTTGCCACACCGGCGTAGGCCGGTGCCCATGGCGCCATGGACCCCGGCCTTTCGCCGGGAAGGCGGCGGAAGGACGCAGCGGGTTACAAGCACCAGGTGCCCACTACTAGGCTCGTTGGCCCCGACCCCGATCGGTTCCTCATAATCGAAATTACATCGGGGTTGCGTTCAGGAAAGGCCGTAGAGCCGCGCGGCGTTGTCGTGGGTCAGCTTGCGGCGCATTTCCGGGCGAAAGATCGGGCATCTGTCGCTCGATCGCGGCGCGTGAATTGGGCCACACGCTGTCGGGATGCGGGTAGTCCGACGCCCACAGCAGATGACCCTCGCCAAAGAACGGGATCAGCGACATCGCCGCGTAATCTTCCTGAAAGGTCGCCCAGATCTGGCGCTTGAACAACTCGCTGGGCTTGGTTTCGAGCGCGGCTGCCGCCCTTGTCGGCCCAAAACTCCTTGGCCTCCCACAGCCGCCAATGGCGGTAGTCGAGCTCCTGCACGAGCCAGGGCAGCCAGCCGGTGCCCGCCTCGGCCATCACCATTTTGAGCTTGGGATGGCGTTCGAGGATGCCCCAGGCGAACAGGTCGACAAACGGCTCGAGGAAGTTGTCGAGAAACCCTTTGGTATTCGCGAATACGCTGGCGGCCTTGCCGGCGGCGCGGTCGCTGGGCTTCACGCCAAACACGGTGATGTGCCAGGACAGGATGATCCCGGTGTCTTCGAGCGCGGTCCACAATTTCTCCCAGCCCGGGTCGTCGAGCTTGGGGTTGATGTTGGCGATCATCAAGGTGACCTGGCGCACACCGCCTTTTTCCGCGAGGCGGAGCAATTCTTCGGTCGCCGCCTCGGGGGTTTCGGGCAGCATCGGCGTGCCGATCAACCGGTCGGGCGCGGCCGCGCAGAACTCCATCAGCCAGTCGTTATAGACGCGATAGCAGGCTAGGCGCAGCACCGGGTCATCGGTCGAGATCTGAAAGATCGGGCCAAAGATGACCTGCGTCTGGACCCCGTCGCGATCCATATCGGCGAGGCGCAATTCAGCGATTGCCGGGCGCCGCGCGCTCTGGTCGTGGATGCCGCCACGGTCGAAAGCATTGTACAGCGGCTTTGGCCGCGCCAACTGCTCGTTCGACAGCCGCTTGCCGCCCCAAGTGCCCCAGACCTTGCCGTCGCAGACCCATACCGCCTGACCGTCGCGCTCTTCGATGTGCGGCGCCCGGTCGCGCAATGCGGCCGGCAATCGCGTCGTCCACAGATCGGCCGGCAACTGCCCCAGATCCATGTGGTCGTCGCAAGAGATCAGCTCATTCGCCATCGGTTTCTCCTCTTTGGCGTTCCTCGTCTGGTGCGCGCGTTCCATGAAATCGCCTCCCGTTCATTATTAATCGTCGTCCCCGCGGAATGACGATGAACAACGCGCCGGAAAGTCTGAATCAATAGCCGAACTCAGAAAAACGCGAGGGTGCGGATCTCGATGCTTTCGCGCGGCCGCGCGTGCGGGGGCGTAGTCGGATCCTCGAAGGCGGTGTGCGCGGTGAACCGGGCGCGGCCGTCCTTCATCAACTCAAAGGTTTTGAACACCAATGCCTCGTCGGGACGCATGTGCGGGAACCAATACCAGCGATGCTCGGGGTTCCAGGTGATCGCCGAGGTCTGGCCGATGCGGTCGGGATAGCGGCGCTCGGTCACGACTAAATCGTCGGGCGACAGGCTGCGCGAATCGGCGATCGCCAGCGGCCAGCTCTCGACCGGATGGCGGATCGGCCGCCACGTCTGGATGATCGCAAAGCGCTGCCGGAGCAGCTCCTCGGCCTCGTCGCCCATCAGGTCGCGTACCCGCTGCGGCCCCGACCATTCGGTGTAGTCGTTGTGGACGCGCCGTACGACATCGCGGATTTTTGCAGCCTGGCGCAAATCATCGTCTGCGGTGCGCAAAGTGTGGTCGAAGACGACGACGCGCTTGGCGCCGGCCTCGGCCTTTATCAGCGCCTCCATCTCCGGGTAGTAGACCCGGCGGATCTCATCCTCGTCATAGAAATCGGCAACCCGCGTGTCGTGCCGGACAAAGCGGAAGCCGTTCTTTTCGAACACGAATTCGTCGGCATGAAGCCGCCCGTTTTGCAGGGTGACACGGTGCGGCTCGGAATCGCCGCCGCCGACGCGCTTGTCGGATTCGCCGGGCGCGCCGACCAGGCTCACCGGCATTTCCTTGGTGTCGACGAAATAGCTGAGCGTCGCATCGAGCGTTTCGCGCTCGGTATCGAGTTCGGCGAGCTGCGCCATCGGGGCTCCTCCACACGCTTGACGCGATGATAGATTGGCCTGCCGGCCGACACAACAAGCGCCAGGCCCGTCGCGTTTGGCGGGTCAGTTTTATGATTTTGGGGCGAATTTTTCGGCGAAGCGGACGAGCCCGCCGAGTTCCGCGCCATCACCGCACAGGTCCAGCGAGGCTTTCATTAGTTCAGAGCGCGGAGGAGACAGTTTCTCAAATATTATATTGTCCTGTGAAGGTTATACGCCGCCGGCAGAGAGCGTTTGAGATGCCGGAGGCACGAAATATATTTTATAAATACCGCGACGAATAAAGATAACTACTGGATTACGACGCAAACCTGCGCATGGTTCGGAACGAAGGCATCATAGCGAAAGTCGAGTCCACTTTTATCTATCAATTCCCTGAACGCCTTATGTTCATGGTTCTGCCAGTCAGGAAAATTGAAATATTCATCAAACACGATCACGCAGCCCGGACCGATCCGCGGATGAAGCAAATCAAAGATGCATTTGGTTGACGAATAAAGGTCACAATCGACATGAAGAAATGCTACTGGATCAGAGTGATCACGTAAAAATTCGGGCAATGTCTCGGCGAACAATCCCTTAATCAGAGATACGTTCTGGGGTACTTGCGGATAGCTCCTGAAAAATGACCCTTGGGAAATCCGGTTCGCCAAGCTTCAGGGAGCCCCTCAAAGGAATCAAAATCCAAACACTTGTACTCGACTGAGTTCGGCAATTTGTGTAATGGTGCTCCCGGTGGCGACGCCAAATTCCAAGAAGAGACCTTGACGCGTGACTAAACTTAGCGCGTGCGCAAGAAGGTCAGACCGAGATTTTAAGGTCTTCGCGGTGATCATATTCTCTCGCCAAAAGGCGGCGCTTTCCTTCGAAGCCTCGAGAAACGCAACGTCGATCAAGTTGAAACAGTTACCGAATGGCCGCCCGATTAGGGAAAGGCGGCGGTCGGCCCGATCAATGGCCCGATCTGCTACGCGGTCAATCAGACGGCGGAAGAGACGTTTCAAGTTAGCCCCTCCATACCGTAGCATTGTTTGGTTAACCTGACATCTCCGGGCTGGCGAAGGCTGCTCCCCCCAAAATATAACCGCATCACCCTTGCCCCGGCAGCGCGACACGACCGGTTCAGTACCCCATGCCAGCCGTCAGCCGAGTGCACATTGCCCGGCCGTAGCGCGCTGCGCTCCAGATCCCCCAGCTGTATTTGCTTCACCGTCGGGTCCGCCATGGCAGCGTGCGCTAACGGCAAATGCAGGGTAACGTTAACGCCACATTGAAGCGACCCCCGGCTTTTTATTCTCTCACCTCGAACTGAGCCAATACCGGGCCGCATCACGGATCGCCTGAACAAGAGGAAACAAGCCCCGATGCACGATCCCGACGCCGATGCCCGCAAGGCGCTGCGGACTGATCGGGCCCGATCCGCAGAACTGGGTTCCGGACCGGCCCGGGATCGACCACAACGTCGTGATCGTCGGGGGCGGGCAGAGCGGCAGCGCCTTTGCCTTTGCTCTGCGCCGCGCCGGGATAGGCAAGGTCTCGGTGATCGACATGGCCGAGGACGAGGCGCGGGCCGGCGTCTGGCTCAATGCGGCGCGGATGAATGTATTGCGCACGCCAAAGACCTTGCCGGGACCCGAATACGGCATTGCGGCGTTGAGCTTCCAGGCGTGGTACGAGGCCCGTCACGGCGAAGCCGCCTATGCCGCGATCGAGCGCATCCCGCGGGCAGACTGGGCCGAGTATCTCGCCTGGTATCGCCGGTTTCTCGGCATCCCGGTCCGCTACCGCACCCGGCTGCGGCGCATCGAGCCGGCGGACGGGCATTTCCGCCTGCATCTCGAACTCGATGGCGCGGCCAAACTCGAGACAGCGCGGAAAATCATCCTTGCCAACGGCGTCGCCGGCAATGGCGGGGCCTATATCCCGACGGCATTGACCGACGGGCTGCCGGCGCATCTATACGCGCATACCGCCGATGCGATCGATTTTTCCGCATTGCGCGGCAAGAAGGTCGCGGTGGTCGGCGGCGCCGCCTCGGCCTTCGATGCGGCCGGCGCGGCGCTCGAGAGCGGTGCGGCGTCGGTCGACCTGTTCGCACGCCGTCCCGCGCTCGCCTCGCTGCCGGTTGGCCGGGTGCGCGGCTATCCCGGCGCCTACGACAATTTTCCCGAATTGCCGGACGCGGTGCGCTGGCATCAGGCGATCCGCTTCCGCCGTGCCGGATCGACGCCGCCTGCCGACGCGATCGAGCGGGTCCTGAAGTTCCGGAATTTCCGTCTGCATCTCGCCGCGCCGTGGCTGTCGGCGCGAGAAGAGGCGGGGCGGATCGTGGCGCAGGCGGCCGACGGGGAGTTTGATTTCGACTTCGCGATCGCCGGCACCGGCTATTTTGTCGACCCCGGCGTCCGGCCCGAACTCGCCGACTTCGCGCATCACATTCTGCTGTGGCGTGATCGCTACTCGCCGCCGACAGGCGAGGAAGATGAATACCTCGCCGCCCATCCCTATCTCGGCACCGGCCACGAATACCTCGAAAAGGTTCCGGGCAAAGCTCCTTTCCTGAAGGACATCCACATCCAAAACCCGGCCGGTTTCGTCAGCTTCGGCGTGCCGGTCGGCGACGTGCCGAGCATGAAGCGCGGTCTCCCCGCCGTCGCCGCGCGCATCAGCCGCGACCTGTTTTTCGCCGATTTCCCCGCCCACCAACAACGCCTCTCGGGCGACGTCGCGCCCGAATTCACTGAAGCCCTTTACGCCTCGGCCGTGCGCTCCCCGCCGTGACCGGCTCTGACGTTGAAACGCTAAGTTTTAACGCGTCAGCAACGACACCAGCAGCGCCAGCGCCAACAGAGCGGCCAGGCCTTGCCAGACCCGCAGCGGCGCGCGTTCGTAAAGCGTGGGCCGCCGTTGAATTGCGGGCGGGGCCCGCGCCGGGCCGGCCTCGATTTCGAGCGCGAACTCGGTCATGTCATGAAAGCGCCTCGCGGGATCGAGGGCGATGGCGCGCGTCAGAGCCGCTTGGACCCAGGCCGGAAGGTCCGGCCGCAGCGCGGAAAAGTCTCTCGGCCGATTGCGGCGCGACGGGCTGGTGGCGTCGGCGTTGCCGTACGGGTATTCGCGCGTGAAAGCGCGGAACATGGTGACGCCCAGCGCATAAATGTCGGTGGCCTCGTTGCCGGGTTCGCCCGCGAGCATTTCGGGGGCCATGTAGGCCGCCGTACCGGGAATGTTCTCGGGTGGAAACTCCTCCAGACCCGGGACACGAACCACCCCGAGATCGATCAGCTTCAGCGATCCGCCGCCTTCGAGGATCACGTTGTCGGGCTTGATGTCGCGATGGATGATGCCGGCGCGATGCAGCGCCGCCACCGCGCGGGCCAGCGTGACCGCGATATTCCTCCCTTCCTCCAATCCCAACACCGGACTGCGCGACAGCCGCGTTTCCAGAAGCTCGCCTTGGTAGAGCGGCATGACCGTGTAGAGGCAAGTCTGGCGTCCGGGCGGCAGTTCGATGACGCGCCCGAGCCCGGGGTTGTGCACCCGAGCGCCAACCCATGCCTCGCGGACGAACGCCGCGTGGTAGGCTTCGACGCTGGCGACTTGGGGCTTGGGGAACTTCAAGGCGACGGTGCCGCCCTCGATTTCGTCCTCCGCGCCGAACAGCCGGCTGTATCGGCCGTCGGAAATAAGCGCCCTCAGGACAAATCCGTCGATCGTCTCGCCGCCCACCGGCACCGGGATTATCGGCAACCGCATGACGGCGGCGCTGATGTCTGCCGATCCCGCGGTCGGCAGCGCGACCACGTCCAGCACCAAGGCCGTGCAGTTGTCGGTGCTGCCGGATTGGAGCGCGGCTGCGACCAATGCGCCGGCGGTATCCTCGGGAGCGGAGCGGTCGCGCAGGATGTCGGCGATGCTCTGTTCCGTCAGAAACCCGTGCACGCCGTCGCTGCACAACAGGAAACGGTCATGCAACGCCATCGGTTGCGTCGGCGTAGTCGAGGCGCACTTCCCCCTCAACACCCAACGCACGGATCAGCGTGTGCGAGCGACCCGCGCCATCCTGCCGCACATGGTCGTCTGTTAGGCAAGTCAGGCGATCTCTACTCAATCGGTAGGCGCGCGTATCCCCGACGTGCAGCAGATGCGCGACGCGGCCGCGCAGCACCAGCGCCGTGAACGTGCAACCCATTCCCGCAAGATCGGGGTCTTGACGACCCAGGGTATTTATCCAGCCGTTGAGCGCGGTGACGATCTTGGCGCCGGCTCGCAGCACCTCCATGGATTCGGGCAGATCGCAAAATCCGTCGAGGAACCCGCGCACCGCGGTTTCGGCCGCGACGCGACCTCCCTTTGCGCCGCCAATTCCATCGGCGATCGCCGCCACCACCTCCTGGCGCGGCTCGGGCAACTCCGCGCCGTACAGCGCGGCGGCGAAATCCTCATTCTCCTTGCGTGGCCCGGTCTTCGAGGCGAATCCGACGCGTGCCTGTACGCCGACCTCAACCGTCGCCATTGCCTCGCTTCCGCAGCGTTGCCCCTCGCCCGGATCGCACAGCGGCGATGCGAGCGCGAATTCGCGGTCGCGTCGTCACGCCGTCACCGCGATTTTGCCAGACTGCGATGACCATGCCGAAAATACCCCGGCGCTCGACGCGGTTTGTCCAATTTATGCTCTCCAGCCTTCCAAAAGGACACCAAATGACCCTTTCAAACGTGCTTATGAACGTCCTGATTTGATCGGCCTAGAATTTACGCATAATTTTGCCTATAAATTGGGCATATTATCTGTGAAACGCGTGGCGCTCGGTGAACTCGGACAGCGCCAAACACCGCGCTCCAGCTAACTCTGCCGGCATGTGTAATACAGGAAATAGCCGCCGGTGCTCGACGCGTTGCGGAATTGGAGCCTACCGGTAGCGCGTTCGAGTTCAAAAATCCCCTGTTTTGGATCATGCCAGTCAATCCACTCGTCGGTGATCGTTGCGGCAAGGGAATCGACCCGGCTGTGGTCGAGATCGACGGTTATCGGCCAGCTTGCCCCGCTCGCGGGATTGGTGCAGCGCAGGTGGAGGATTCCAGCCGCGGCCGCCCGGCCGTCACCGGCTGAGGCCAGCAACAGGGTTGCCGCCGCGAGCCCGGAAACCATCCGTTGCCGGCAGCGGCGCCCGGCGCCCCGCGCATGCGGCGTTGCTGCAGGCTGAAACCCGAGCGGATCGAGCATCATCGAACGGGCGCCTCGTCTAGAGCCGGCGGCGGTTTTCAATCTAGGCATGGATCTTGCCTCAAAGCCATCCCGAGGGGGTGCACATCTCGCATTCGCCAGTGAAGGGCGCGGCTTAACGCTTGGGTCCGACCACAACCGTAAGAGGTACAAAGATGCTAGTTCCTTCGCCAAAATGGCTTGATACCGGCTCCAACGCCTGGCAAATGGCTGCCGCAACCTTCGTCGGCCTGCAAAGCGTGCCCGGGCTGGTGATTCTCTACGGGGGAATCGTCAAACGGAAATGGGCGATCAACTCGGCCTTTATGGCGCTGTACGCCTTTGCCGCCGTGATGGTCGTCTGGGTGCTGTGGGCTTACAACATGTCCTTCGGCCCGCAATGGTTCCCGTTCTGGGGCACGCCGCAGCCGGCGCTCTCGCCCGGCTTCCTGGAGGGGCAGGCGACGATCCCGGCCGCCGCGTCGGGCATGCCGCCCTTGGCCTTTCCGATGGCGACGATGATGTTCTTCCAGTTCGTCTTCGCCGCGATCACCGTGATCATTCTTGCCGGTTCGCTGATCGGGCGAATGAATTTCAAGGCGTGGATCATCTTCGTGCCGCTGTGGATGACCTTTGTCTACACGGTCGGCGCGTTCAGCATCTGGGGCGGCGGCTGGCTCGCCCAGCTCGGGGCCCTCGACTTCTCCGGCGGCTACGTGATCCATCTCGCCGCGGGCACCTCGGGGTTTGTCGCGGCGGCGGTGATCGGCCCGCGCATTCAGGCAGATCGTGATCATTTCCCGCCGAACAGTCTGCTGATGGCGCTGGCCGGCGCCGGCATTCTGTGGCTCGGCTGGAACGGATTCAACGGCGGCGACCCCTACTTCGCCAACGCCGACGCCTCGGCCGCGGTGCTGAATACCAACCTGACGACCTGCGTTGCGCTGCTGGTCTGGACGATGATGGACTCGATGGTCTACGGCAAACCGTCGGTGGTCGGCGCGATCAACGGCATGATCGCCGGCCTCGTCGGCATCACCCCGGCGGCGGGCTATGTCAGCGGCTGGGGCGCGATCATCATCGGCATTTGCGCCGGCATCATTCCGTGGTTCATGATGAACAAGGTCCAGACCACGGCGCTGTTCAGAAGAGTCGACGATACGTTGAGCGTGCTGTCGACCCACGGCGTCGCCGGCTTGATGGGCGGCCTGTTGACCGGTATCCTCGCCAACCCGGACATGATCGAATACATCGGGACCGAGAAGGACGCACCGGGCGTGAGCGGAACCGGCTGGTTTTACGGCAGCTTCCATCAGTTCATGCTGCAGGTCTACGCAGCGGCGTTCATCATCGTGCTCAACGTCATCGCCACATACGTCATCCTCAAGGTGATCTCGATCTTCGTGTCCTTGCGGATGGATGAGGCGACCTTGCGCGTCGGCGACGATGCGGTCCATGGCGAGACGGCCTACAATTTCGGTGACGAAGACGAAATACCCGCGGTCGCCGAATAAGCCGCAGGACCCGCTCCTGGCGGTGCGGAGGGGCCGGCCGCAACGACCGGCCCCACTCCGTTTGAGCGCAATTCGACACGGAACGCCCGAGATTTCGGCGATGATCGCCCCTGTCGGGCCACAAAGCGATGGGACACGACGATGGGAGCCTCGACGCTTTTGGCCTACACCGCATCGGGTCCAGTGCGATCGCTCGGCCGCCCGGCAAATTCTTTGCGGATGGTGAAGTCATGAAAAAGATTGAAGCGATCATCAAGCCCTTCAAGCTCGATGAGGTCAAAGACGCGCTGCATGGGGTGGGCGTATCCGGCATGACGGTCAGCGAGGTCAAGGGTTTCGGTCGACAGAAGGGACACACCGAGGTTTACCGCGGAGCAGAGTATGTGATCGACTTTCTGCCCAAGATCAAAGTCGAAGTGGTGCTCGATGACGCCCTCGTCGAGCGCGCCGTGCACGCCATCCAGGACGCCGCGCGCACGGACAAGATCGGCGACGGCAAGATTTTTGTGGTGCCGATCGAGCAGGCGATCCGCATCCGCACCGGCGAGCAAGGACCGGATGCCGTGTGACCGGGCCGTCCCGCCCGACCCTTTTGGCTAAATCGATACAGAGGAACCGAACGATGTCCGATCCTGGCAAAGTTATGGAGCTGATCAAGGAGCACGAGGTCAAGTATGTCGACTTCCGCTTCACCGATCCGCGCGGCAAGTGGCAGCATCTGGCGCATCACGTGCGCACGATCAGCGAGGATTTCCTGAACGAGGGGGTGATGTTCGACGGCTCGTCGATCGCCGGGTGGAAGGCGATCAACGATTCGGACATGATGCTGGTGCCGGATTGTTCGACCGCGGTGTTGGACCCGTTTGCGGCGCAGACCGCGCTGATCATTTTTTGCGACGTGCACGAGCCGTTGACCGGGCAGCCCTATGCCCGCGACCCGCGCTCGACCGCCAAGAAGGCCGAGCGCCACCTGATCTCGACCGGGATCGGCGACAAGGCGTTTTTCGGTCCCGAGGCCGAGTTTTTCATCTTTGACGATGTGCGCTATCGACCGGGATGAACGGGGCGATGTACCAGATCGACAGCGAGGAGGGGCCCTACGTCTCGGACAAGGAATTCGCCGACGGCAATTCCGGCCACCGGCCGCCGATCAAGGGCGGCTATTTCCCGGTGCCGCCGGTCGACGGCCAAGCCGATCTGCGCGCCGAGATGCTCTCGGTGATGGCCGATATGGGGCTCTTGGTCGAAAAGCACCACCACGAGGTGGCGCCCTCACAAGCCGAACTGGGCTTTCAGTTTTCCACCCTGGTCGACACCGCCGACCACATGCAGATCTATAAATACGTGGTGCACAACGTCGCCCAGCAATACGGCAAGACCGCGACCTTTATGCCCAAGCCGATCATGGGCGACAACGGCTCGGGCATGCATGTCCACCAATCCTTGTGGAAGGGCGACAACACGGTGTTCGCCGGCAACCTCTATGCCGACCTCTCCGAAACCGCGCTCTACTACATCGGCGGGATCATTCGCCACGCCAAGGCGATCAACGCCTTCACCAACCCGACCACCAACAGCTACAAGCGCCTGATCCCCGGCTTCGAGGCGCCGGTGCTGCTGGCCTATTCCTCGCGCAACCGCTCGGCCTCGTGCCGCATCCCCTATGTGTCGAGCCCCAAGGCCAAACGGGTCGAGGTGCGCTACCCCGACGGCGCCGCCAACCCGTATCTGGCCTTTGCCGCGATGATGATGGCCGGGCTCGACGGCATCCAGAACAAGATCCATCCGGGCGACCCGATCGACAAGAACCTCTACGATCTGCCGCCCGAGGAGCTGAAGGACGTGCCGGTGGTGTGCGGCTCGTTGCGCGAGGCGCTCGGCGAACTCGCCCACGACCACGCCTTTCTGATGAAGGGCGAGGTCTTCAACAAGGACCAGATCGAGGCCTATATCGAATTGAAATGGGAGGAGGTGTACAATTTCGAGCACACCCCCCACCCGATCGAATTCCAAATGTACTACAGCGTCTGACCCCCCGCCCAGACGACGACGCCGGCCGTGAAACGCGCCCCCCGCGGGGGGCGCGTTTGTTTTACGCAATCGAACTGGCTATTTAACCGCTCCCGACCTCGCCCGATCGGGAGCTGGCGGCTCGACAGCCCCCTGCCACCCGCGCGAGTCGTCCCCGTAACGGCTATGCGGTAGACGGCGATCCAGATCAACATCCTGCCTTGACTTGGGGAGGCGAGCCCGGAAATTCGGCTTGACGCCGATCAATCGATTGGCGCTGCTGTCTTGTTAGGCGAATATCGCGGGGAGGTCCGCCGAGATGACCGGTCAAACAGCGGCCCGCGTTGCCGACGGCACGGTCGGCTCGCAGGCCGCCGGCCCGAGCTTTGAATTCGGGCGCCCATTGCCGCCGGCTCTGCTGTACCGCCGCTGCGACCCGGCGGAACTCCCCTTCGCCCTGTGCAGCGAGCTGGAAGAGGCGCCGGACCTGATCGGTCAGGAGCGCGCGGTCGAGGCCATCCGGTTCGCCATGCGAATGCAGCGCAAGGGCTACAATGTCTATGCGCTCGGACCTACCGGCTCCGGCCGGCACGCACTGGTCGAAAATCTGCTTAGGCAGCAGGCCGAGGGCGAGCCGACGCCGCCCGACTGGTGCTACGTCAACAACTTTGTCGATCCGCAAAAGCCGTATTGCCTGCAGCTGCCGCCGGGGCGTGGCGCCGGACTGGCGGCGGCGATGAAGCGGCTGGTCGAGGAGCTGCGCGGCGCTTTGCCCGCGGCTTTCGAGCGCGATGAATACCGCTCGCGACGGGAGGTCATCGACCAGCAGTTCAAACAACGCAACGAAGCGGCGTTCGGGGCGCTGCAAAAACGCGCCCAGCAGAAAGGCATCGCGCTGTTGCGCACGCCGATGGGTCTGGCGCTGGCGCCGGTGCGCGACGGCAAGGTGCTGGAGCCCGACGCCTTCGAAGCCCTCCCGGCAGGCGAGCGCGAGTCGGTCCAGCACGAAATCGAAGCGACCCAAGGCGAACTCGAGGCAATCATGCGGCAGGTGCCGCAATGGGAGCGCGAGCATCGCGATGCCGTGCGCGACCTCAGCCGCGAAACCACCGGCTTCGCGATCGTGCATCTGATGGAAGAGGTCCGCGCCGCCTATGCGGATTTGCCCGAGGTCGCAAAATACCTCGACGCCGTCGAAGCGGACGTCAAGGAAAACGCCGACGACTTTCTCGCTCCGCCGGCGCCGGCGGCCGACGCGACCGGTTCCGCGCCTGTCCCGGCGCCGATATCGGCCGCGATCGAGGAATCGCGCTTTCGCCGCTATGGGGTCAACCTGTTGGTCGACAATGGCGGCCAGCGCGGCGCGCCGGTGATCTATGAGGATAACCCGACCCACCAGACCCTCGTCGGCCGGGTCGAACACCTCGCGCGCTTCGGCGCGCTGGTCACCGACTTCAACCTGCTGACCCCGGGCGCGCTGCACCGGGCCAATGGCGGCTATTTGATCCTCGACGCGCAGAAGCTGCTGACCGGCAATTTCGGCTGGCCCTCCCTCAAGCGGGCGCTCAGCGCCGGCCAGATCCGCATCGAAACCCTCGAACAATTGATGAGCGTGGCGAGCACCGTGTCGCTCGCGCCCGAACCGATCCCGCTCGACGTCAAAATCGTCCTGGTGGGTCCCCCGACGCTCTACTATCTGCTCAGCGCCAATGACGAGGAATTCGCCGAGCTGTTCAAGATCGAAGCCGATTTCGAGGACCGGATCGAGCGCACGCCGGAAACGACTTTGCTCTATGCCCGGCTCGTCTGCACCATCGGCCGGCGCGAGAAACTGCGGCCTCTCGACCGCGACGGCGTGGCCCGCGTCATCGAGCAGGCGTCCCGGCTCGCGGCTGATTCGGGGAAATTGTCGACCGGTATGCGCGCGTTCGTGGATCTCTTGCAGGAAGCCGACCAGATCGCAGCCGACAGCGGCAAGGACGTGGTCGGCGAGGCCGAGGTGCAGGCGGCGATCGACGCGCAATTCCGCCGCGGCGACCGCATCTACCGTCGCCTGCAGGAAGAGATCGGCCGCAAGACAATCCATATCGAGACCGATGGCGCGCAAATCGGTCAGGTGAACGGGCTTTCCGTGATCAGCCTCGGCGAGCTCGCCTTTGGCACCCCGACCCGGATTACCGCGCAAGTGCGGCTCGGCCGCGGCGAAGTCGTCGATATCGAACGCGAGGTGGCGCTGGGTGGGCCGCTCCATTCAAAGGGGGTGCTGATCCTCAGCGGCTTTCTCGGCGGCCGTTTCGGCAAGAGCCGGCCGCTGTCGCTCAATGCCAGCCTGGTTTTCGAGCAGTCCTATGGCGGCGTCGACGGCGACAGCGCCTCGGGCGCCGAATTGTTTGCCTTGCTCTCGGCACTGGCCGAGGCGCCGATCAAGCAATCCTTCGCGGTCACCGGCTCGGTCGATCAGCGCGGCCAGATCCAGGCGATCGGCGGCGTCAACGAGAAGATCGAGGGCTTTTTCGACAGCTGCCGGATCACCGGCTTTACCGGTCATCAGGGCGTGATCATTCCGGCGAGCAACGTCAAACACCTGATGCTGCGCCATGACGTCGTCGCGGCAGTCGCCGAAGGCCGGTTCGCGATCTATCCGATCGACACCGTCGACCAGGGATTGGAGCTGCTGACCGGGATCCCCGCGGGAAAGCCTGACGGTGACGGAAATTATCCGGCCGGAACGCTCAATTATCGGATCGCCGCGCGTCTCGATGCCTTTGCCGCCAAGGCGGTCGAGCTTGCCCGTGCCGCCTCTGCGTTGGGATCACGCCCGTGACTGCCGCGATCGAGCGCGTCGTCGTTCCGCTCGACGCCGCCTCCGAGAACCGCGCCGCGATCGATACGGCGGCGCGGCTGGCGGCTCGCGCAAAGGCGCCTCTCCATGGCATTTTCGTCGAGGACGAGGATCTGTTGCGCCTGGCGAGCCTGCCGTTCGCCCGCCAGATCACGCTCGGAGCCGGCGCTGAGCCGTTCACGGCCGAACAGGTCGAGTTGCACCTGCAGGCCGCTGCCGAGCGGGCCCGGCGGGATCTCAGCGCGGCCGCGAAACGGCACGCAGTCGACTACTCGTTCGAAATTGTGCGGGGCGCCTCGGAAATTGTCTTGTCCGGCGTGACCGAGCGCGATCTTGTCGTCGCCGGCGCGCTGACCCGGCCGATTGCCGGCGATTTTCGCGTGGAATGCCGGTGGTGGTCCTCGATCGAGGTCGCGACGGGTCCGTTTCTTCTGACCCGGGGGGGCTGGGACGGGGTCGGCTCGGTGGTCATGTTGCTGCACGACCGCGGCCCTGCATCGGTCCGGCTGCTCGAAGCGGCAGCGCAGGCCGCCGAGGCCCGGGAAGGCGCGCTGACGGTGATCTCCCCGCCGGCTGTCGTCGGCGCCAAGGGCTTCGAGACGTGGATCGCGGAGCGGCTCGCCGCCTTTTCGGTCCAGGCTCAGATCGAGGTCGCGCCGGCCGAACCTGCCGCCCTGCACCGGCGGATCGGTGAACTCGACTGCCGCTTGTTGGCCGTCGACGCCGGCCGAAGCGAAGGCCATTCCGGCCGGCTGCGGGAGTTTTTCGAGAGCTTTGCCTGCGACATCCTGTTCGTCCGCTGAAATCCCCAGGGAGTAGAACAATCCGCGGTGCGCGGATGCGGTAACGGATGTGGCGGAACCGCCGCATAAAGGGCCATTTTAGGCTGTGAGATCTGCGCCGCTGGATTTGTGCGAACGGTGACAGTCCGACCGCGCTAGGCCACCTCCACTTCGGGTGCGTTTGATCCTCGACCGCGGCGATGATGACGGCCGGTTCTTGTGGACGCGGATCAAGCGGGCAATCGAGGCGCTACAAGCCACTCCCGGTGATCCCGTGGGAAACTAACATGCGGAGGCTGCATCATGAAGGGGCCGATCTCCCTTTCCGTTCAACTCTTGCATCCCCGATCATCCGCCGACACTTTATCCAGTTCGCCGTGGCCGCTGCTGTGGCGGCGGTCCTCTCCGGTCTAATGCAGATACCGTCGGCGAATGCGACGCTCCTCAACTTCGATTTTTCGTTTACAAACACGACCGGAAACGTCGATGGCACAGTCACGGGTGTGATTTTCGGCCTCACGGACAACGCTGTTTCTACCGCTTCAAGGATTATCATCACTAGCGCGCCAGATCAGTTGCAATTTCTCGGTGCCGGCCCCTTTCCCATAACCGTGATGCCTGAACCAGGTTTCAAGCACTCCTTCACAGTTGATGGAGGACGTGTCGTCGCTGCGGACCTAAATGCAGAGTTCTTTTCCACCGCTGATGGAGGAGGAGAAGCCTTTATAGCGCTCATCGACAATATCCCCGGACCTTTCTTTACTTGTCAAGTTGGCGGCGAACATGATGAGGCATACGACTATCTTGCCGGATGTACTACGGGGTAATCAACCCTTTTCTTTTGTCGAGGCCGAGCCGCCCAACGCTGTCTTCACCCTTGTCCCGGAACCAGCGAGCCTTGCGATCCTGGTGACCGGCCTAGCGTTGCTGTTGACTTTGCGCGGATCAGGCGGGCGATTGAGGACCTACAGGCGCCGAGATGTGGTAAGTTGCTGCACTAGGGTCGTCAACCGACGGCCCCGCTAAATTCCTAACCTCACAATCCTCTTTGGCGAAAAATGTCCGATGACCCCAACAAGGAGGCTTCCACCCCGGCTACTACCCATCAAAGGTAAGACTGAGACGGCACAGGCGGCGACTACGATAGGCCCTTTCTGGCAATGGCTGAACGAAAGAGAAGGAGCGGTCACCGCGCTTAGCACGCTTCTTCTGATGTTCTTCACGGGCGCTTTAGTTGTTGCAACTATCTTTTTGTTTTTGTCTGCCGAACGAACCGTCAAAGCTACACGAAAAGTAGCGGAGGCGGCTAAAGATGCCGCTGATGCCGCACAAATTGCCCAACGGCCCTGGGTTTCTATAAAAGTAGAAATAGGAAAGCGCGGCGTTTTTTACTATCCAAATGGTGGTGGAGCAAATTTAGATTTGGTTTTCCTGCTAAACAATACCGGTAACACTCCTGCAATAACAGTTCGTATAGAAGGTGGTGTACGACTGGGCGTTAAAACCAACGATACATTGACAGAGCTTGAGAAGGTTTGTACCAAGGCAAAAAGCGACAAACCAAATCCGAGTATGGTCGGGTGGACGATCTTTCCAAAAGAGCAATTGATTGTGCCGATAACATATTCTTTTGCTGATGAACGTGATCTCGACAAATTATCTAAGATCAATGATGGACTTATTACGCCCAGAGAAATCGGTTGCGTAGATTATTTTATCACTTTTGGTGGGCCTATTCATCACCAAAGCAGATTTATTTATACCGTCCTTCAGACATATGGCCAGACAAGGGGCGACATAAGGATTGCCGACGGTGATAGAGAAGCCAGTTCCCTAGTCCTTGCCCCTTCGTTAGATGCTGGCAGCTTCCAAGCGGATTAGTTAGCGCCAGGGGCGGCGGGTCCATTGGGCGTGGCGAACACCCGCACAGTGCATGAGTAGTTTCCAAGCCTACCCAAGGGAGGCTGTCGGGAATATAACGGGTCCCCCAGATTGAATGGGGAAGTGTCTCCCCCCAATTGGTGAAGTGAGACACTGTCTGCGGGGCAATCAGTGTCAGCGCAGTTATGCGTAGGGAAATAAGCCAAGCTCACGTGCCCTGGGCCTGGCGGCTCCGTATCCGCCCGCAAATGCGCGGCGAGTTGAGTATACCACGAAACTGGCTTGTCGCTGACGACATCTCCATATTGAACCGAAATAAAATAGTTTGGTCCGGCATCGTTTTTTTCAATTGTTTTAAGGTCGTCGAATGGAACCTCGGCGAATTGGAGATGAAGTGTTTGACTTGGCCCGAACACCATCGGGCCGCTAGTATGCCAGTTTGCCGATTGCCAATCTACATTTTTCTTGACGATTGCAGTCCTCAGGATAAGTTTGCGCGCCCACGTCTTCCCGCCATTGGTTATATCGAGGGAGATAGCAAAACGATTAGGGGCATCGGGCGGATACTTTATTGGCGTAAGACTAGCAGAGACGTACGCTCGCAATTCTCGTAGCTCTTGCCCTCTAAACTCTTTAAGCTGTCTCTGACTTAAGCAAGCCAGCCAAATTGTGCCACCCGCGAGTACAACTGTTCCTGTCGCCAGCAATAGCGTAGCGTAGGCTGTTACCTTCTGAAAGTCCTTCCACCGGCACAAAAATTTCCACCGCGCCGCAGGCGGAGGTAGCGGTGCGGTCTCGACAGTCGGACTATCAGGGGCGGTTAGCTGTCCTTCAACGACGATAGAGCCGGATATTGAGACCTGTGGCGGCCGCGGGGTTTCCATGGTGTGACCCGTCAACATGCTTGGTCGGGGCGAAACTATATTGTGATCTGTACGTCTCTGCGCCGTGTGTCAAAATCCGCAATACCGTGGGGCGATGTCTAAAGGCAAGGGTAATGCTCGCCCAGCTTGCCGACCCCAAACGCGCAGATCGGTGAACTCGGCTGCCGCTTGTTGGCCGTCGACGCCGGCCGAAGCGAAGGCCATTCCGGCCGGCTACGGGAGTTTTTCGAGAGCTTTGCTTGCGACATCCTGTTCTCCGCTGAAATCCCCAGAGGGTAGAGCAATCCGAGGTGCGCGATGCGGTAACGGATGTAGCGGGACCGTCGCACAAAAGGCCATTTTGGGCTGTAGGATCTGCGCCGCTGGATTTTCGCATATCGCATTGGGGCGGTGGGATGAGTCTCGCTCTGTTTTTGTTGTGGTGCTCCGCCTGTCGCGGGCGATTTGGCGCCCCGAAGCTTATTCCCGATAATTCCCGGTTCGGCGAATTTAATTCCCGGTTCGGGCGCGAAAATTCCCGTTTAGTTTGCTACGGGAATTCGCTCTCAAGAGATTGGTTCAGCTTATATTTTTATTGCCGAAAAGCGCCCGAAACGGCAAATCGGCGAGAATTCCCGGTTATTTTCCCGGTTCGCGGGAATTCCGCGGCACGGCCGACGGCGCTAGACTAAACACAGCGGAGACTTCGACATGTCCTACGCCGCCCCGCTCGCCGATATGCGCTTTGTGCTCGACGAGGTCGCAGGGATCGACGAAGTGGCGTCGCTGCCCGGCTACGAGGCGGCTTCCGCGGATCTCGTCGCCGCGATCCTCGGCCAAGCTGCAAAGCTCGCCGAAACAGTGCTGGCGCCGCTGAACCAGCCGGCGGACCGTATCGGCAGCGTTCTCGAAAACGGTGTCGTGCGCACCCCGCCGGGGTTTCACGAGGCCTATGCCCACTATGTCGAGGGCGGCTGGAACGGGCTCACCGGCGACCCCGAATATGACGGGCAGGGGCTGCCCTTCGCTCTAGCGGCGCCAGTAGCCGAGATGTGGAACTCAGCCTGCATGAGTTTCGCGTTGTGCCCGCTGCTCAACATGGCGGCGATCGAATTGCTGCAGGCCTATGGTTCTGAAGAGCAGAAACGGCGTTATCTGGGGAAGCTCGTGTCGGGCGAGTGGACCGGCACGATGAACCTGACCGAGCCGCAGGCCGGATCGGATCTCGGCGCGCTGACGACCCGCGCGGTGGCGTCGGGAGATCATTACCGGATAACCGGCCAGAAGATCTTCATCACCTATGGCGACCACGATCTGGCGCCCAACATCGTCCACGCAGTGCTGGCGCGCACCCCTGGGGCGCCGCCGGGATCGCGGGGGCTGTCGCTGTTTCTCGTGCCGAAGTTCCTGCTCGATGACGAGGGCAGTGCCGGGGCCGCGCAACGCGGTCCGCACCCTGAGCCTCGAGCACAAGCTCGGCATCCACGCCTCGCCGACCTGCGTCCTCGCCTATGAAGACGCGGTCGGCTGGAGGATCGGCGAGGAAAATCGCGGCCTCGAATACATGTTCACGATGATGAACAATGCCCGGCTGAATATCGGGATGCAGGGCGTTGCGATCGCCGAGCGCGCCTATCAGCAGGCCCGCGACTTTGCCCGGATACGGGTGCAGGGCCAGCCGCTCGGCGCTGCGGCCGATGCCGGACCATCGCCGATCATCCACCATCCCGATGTGCGTCGGATGCTGCTGTGGATGCGCGCCGCAACCGAGGCGATGCGCTCGCTCGCCTACTACGCCGCGGCAATGATCGATCGTGCTCGCCGCGATCCCGACAAGGCCGAGCGGTTCCGGGCGCAACGCCGGGCCGATTTGTTGATCCCGGTGGTCAAGGCGTGGTGCACCGATCTCGGCGTCGCGGTCGCCTCGACCGGGATCCAGGTGCATGGCGGCATGGGCTACATCGAAGAGACGGGTGCGGCGCAATATCTGCGCGATGCCCGGATCGCGCCGATCTACGAGGGCACAAACGGCATCCAGGCGGGCGACCTCGTCGGCCGCAAGCTCGCCCGCGATCGGGGCGAGGCGGCGCAAGCGCTGTTCGGCGAAATCGGCGCAACTCTGGCCGTTCTCGAACGGGCGGATGGCGGCGACATTGCCGCGATCGGCGAAGCGCTGCGCGCCGGGCTGGCGGCGCTCGAAGCCGCGACCGCCCGGCTCGTCGATAGCGAACCCGTGGCGGCGGCAGCGGGTTCGGCGCCCTATCTCCAACTGTTCGGCATCGTTTGCGCCGGCTGGCTGATGGCGCGTCAGGCGCTCGCCGGCGACCGCCTTCTGGCCGCAGGCGAAGGCGATCCCGCCTTCCTCCACGCCAAGATTACAACCGCACGGTTCTATGCCGAGCATTTCCTGGCGCTGGCGCCGGGCCATCTTCCCGCTATCCTCGGCGCCGCCACGGTGCTCGGCTTCGATCCGGACCAGTTTTGAACAGCCGGTGCCCGCCCTCCCAGCGACCTCCCCACGCAAGAGACGCGACTATGCACAGTCTGTGGAATTCCGATTCTGGC
>CAWJTR010000005.1:0-47308 GCA_963845735.1 uncultured Alphaproteobacteria bacterium
CCGGCTGGTCGAAACCCAAAAGCTGGCCTCACTCGGAAGCTGACCGCGGCATCGCCCATGAAATCAAAAATCCGCTCAATTTCGTCAACAATTTTGCCGAGCTGTCGGCCGAGTTGACGGACGAGCTGCGCGGCGTGCTCGTGGCCCAAAAACACATCTCTGCCCGACGCGACTTGCGCCGAAATCAATGACCTGACCCAGATGCTGAACGGCAACCTCGCCAAGATCGTCGAGCACGGGAGGCGGGCCGACAGCATCGTCAAGAATATGCTGCTGCACTCGCGGACCGGCACCGGCGAGCGGCGCGCGGCCAATCTCAATGCCCTCGTCGAGGAAAGCCTGAACCTCGCCTATCACGGCGCCCGCGCCGAACATCCGGACTTCAACGTTACCCTACGCAAGGATCTCGACCCCACGATCGGTGAGATCGACCTCTATCCGCAGGAAATCACGCGGGTTCTTCTGAACCTTTTCGGGAACGGCTTCTATGCCGCGCGCGAACGCCAGCGCAGCGGCCGAGAGGCTGGGTTCGAGCCGACGCTTTCGGTATGCACACGCGCCCTCTCCGACCGGGTCGAGATTGGCGTGCGTGACAACGGCACCGGGATCCCGGCGAGGTCAGAGCGAAAATCTTTGATCCGTTCTTCACCACCAAGCCGGCGGGCGAGGGGACCGGCCTCGGCCTGTCACTGAGCTTCGACATCGTGGTCAAGCAGCATGGCGGAACCTTTGAGGTCGAGACCGAGCCCGATGCGTTTACCGAGTTCGTCGTGACGTTGCCGCGAGCGATGATGCCCGCGGCCGGCGCCGGCAGAGGGGGGGTGGCATGACCGCGACGATCCTCGTGGTCGACGACGAGCCGGATCTGGAAGCGCTTGTCGAGCAGAGGTTTCGCCGCCAGATCCGTGATCGCGAGTTCGATTTTCGCTTTGCCCGCGACGGGGTCGAGGCGCTTGAAATGCTGACCAACGGCGCCGCCGTCGACATGGTGGTCAGCGATATCAACATGCCGCGGATGGACGGTCTGACCCTACTGCAAAAAATTCAGGAGGCTGACGACCAGCTCTCGACCGTGATCGTCTCGGCCTACGGCGACATGGCCAATATCCGCACCGCGATGAACCGCGGGGCCTTCGATTTCGTGACCAAACCGATCGACTTCGCCGATCTCGAAGCCACCATCAAAAAGACGCTCGCGCATATCGAGCGGCTGCGCGAGGCACGCCGGCGGCAGGCCACGGCGGAGCGCGCGCATGCGCTCTTATCGCGCTACTTTTCGCCCAATCTAGCGGAGCGGCTGGCGAGCGATCCCGACGCCGTCGATTTGGGCGGGCAACGGCGCGAGATCACGTCGCTGTTTACCGACATCGCCGAGTTCACCTCGCTGGTCGAGACCCTCGATCCGGATATCATCGCGCCGCTGTTGAATGATTATCTCGGCGCGATGACCGACATCGTCTTCGCTCACGGCGGGACCGTGGTGAAGCTCGTCGGCGACGCCATGCACGTGCTGTTTGGGGCGCCATCCGATCAGCCCGATCATGCCGAGCGCGCCGTCGCCTGCGCGCTCGAACTCGATATGAGCGCGCAGGCGTTTCGCGAACGCTGGCAGGAACGCGGAACGATGCTCGGCGCGACCCGTCTCGGCCTCGCCGCCGGCCCGGCGATCGTCGGCAATTTCGGCGGCGGGCGCTATTTCGATTACACCGCCTATGGCGATACGGTGAACACCTCGGCGCGTCTCGAAGCAGCCAACAAGCAGCTGGGCACCCGCGTTTGCGTCGGCGAAAGCGTGGCGAGCCGCGTCGCGGAATTCAAGGGAAGGCCGGTCGGCGATCTGTTGCTGCGCGGTCGCAAGGAGCCGTTGCGGGCGTTCGAGCCGCTCTCGGCCGAGGCCTTTGACGATCCCGCAACCCACTCCTATCTCGACGCATTCGCCAAGCTCGAAGCCGAGGATCCGGCGGCGATGCCGGCTTTCGCCGCTCTGCTCGGCCTGCGCAGCGAGGATCATCTGGTTGGATTTCACCTTAAGCGCCTGCTCAGCGGTGCCGCAGGACCGCAGATCGTCCTCGAATAAATCGAGATCTGCCTTCTGAGGAGCAAGGCGAGCGCGAGAGCGCGCGCATCGACCTGCCAGAATACACCTTTCGCAGGCTGCTGAAAAATGCATGAACCTCGTCATTCCGGGGCGCGGGCATCGCCCGCGAGCCCGGAACCAAGAACACGGGCAAGAGGAATCAGTGGGCTTGGCCTGTGTGCATGGGTTCCGGGCCCGGCCCTGACGGGCCGTCCCGGAATGCACGCGGTTTTTCAGCAGCCGGCTAGACCCCTTGGGCGATCGGACGGCTGCTGGTCGATCGGTACGGGGTGTATCAGGGGCTGGGGTTTTTGAGCACTGTCGGTGTAAACGGCGGCCATAATTTCTGGTCGTTTATGAAGCGGCCGATCTGTTCGATGTCGTGAACCGTTGCCGATGAAATAATGCCGTTCATGCAGCTGGCCGAATTGTTTGCCTGGCCGACCCAGGGGCTCTGGTTGTCCACGGTCGTGCACGTGCAAGTCGCCTTCGATGGATCCTTCTTATCGATCGTGCACGGTACGTCGAGGCACCATGCCCACGGCCGGATGTTCGAACAGATCTTGTAGGATTCGACCGGGAAGTAGCGCGATTTGATCTTGCCTCCGGGTTTGAGGTGACCGGATTGGCAGGTCTGCGTCGCCGCGGAGTAGCCGGTGTGAACCTGACAGCCGCAGGAAAGATTTCCGGTTTGCCCGGGGATCGGCGTGCAATCTGCGTCGGTACATAGCGCGTAGGTGCTGCTGCACAGTGTGAACCCGGTCGAGGAAGCAGGGGGTGCCGTTCCACCTGATTCGGCCGCTCGCCCATTGCCGTACACGGCAATCGACGGCACCAGGGATAACAGCATCGCCCTGGTCACGGTCATCATCGATCTTCCCCGCAAGGTGTCGCTCCCTCAGCCGTCCGAAGTTTCGATATTTCCCGGAGAACAGCTATTCGCGACGAATGTGCTGTTAAATGAAATTCCGCTCGCCGGCGCGCAGCTTCTCGATCCTAGCGTCAGTGCTCGGTCAGTTTCAGCTCGATTCGCCGATTGCGGCTATAGGCGTCGGGCGTATCCCGATTCGATCGGCTGCGTATCGGCGAAACCCGCCGCGGCTAGCCGATGCGCGGGGATGCCCTGACTGATGGCATAGCGCACAACCGACAGCGCGCGCGCGGTCGAGAGCTCCCAATTCGACGGAAACTGCGGCGTGTCGATCGGGCGATGGTCGGTATGACCGTTGACCAGTAGAAGTCCAGTCGATGTCGGGCGGGATCTCCGCGGCGATCTGTTTGAGCGCGGCGATGACCGGGTCGAGCTCCTTTTTGGCGGTGTCGCTCAGATCGGCGCTGCCCGGCGCAAACAGGACCTCGGACTGAAACACAAAGCGGTCGCCGACGATCCGGATATCCGGCCGGTTGCCGAGGATCTCGCGCAATCGGCCGAAAAATTCCGAGCGATAACGCGCGAGCTCCTCGACCTTGCTGGCCAGCGCGATGTTGAGCTTTTTGCCGAGATCGGCGATCTGGTCCTGCTGGGTCTTGACCTTTGACTCGGAAATATCGAGCGCCGCCGCGATCGCCGAAAGCTGCTGGCGCAAGGCGGCAATCTGCGCGTTCAACCGGTCGACTTGGGCGAGCGCGTCGGCGCTGATCTGCTTTTCCGCCGGCGACGCTGGCCCGTCGCCTGCTCGGTTGCGTCGCCGCCTCTTGGCCTTGGCGGTGAGTTCGCGCGACCTGCGCGGTCAGGCGGTCGCGCTCGGCCTTGGGCGTCTTGAGCTGGGCGGTCAGCTGTGTCGCGCCGAGACGCAGGTCCGCGTTGCTGTGCCGCTCGAGGGACAACAGATCGGCGAGCTGGTCGACCTGCTGCTGCAATTTGTGCAGGGCCTGGTCGCGCCCCGACAATGCCGCCGAGAGATAGAACTGGCCGGCGGTGAACACCAACAGAATGAAGATGATCACCATCAACAGCTGCGCCAGGGCGTCGACGAAGCCGGGCCAAATGTCGATGCTCGATCGGCGGGGATTTCTGCGGGCGATCGGCATGGCTCGGCAGCCCGTCCGCGCTCAGCGCCGGCCTTCTTCGGCCAGCGCGGCGATGGTGCGGGCCAGGATGCGGATCTCGCCGCGCAATTCCTGCACGCTTTGCGCCCGGCCCTGCGCCAAATCCTCGATCAGTCGCGCGGTATATGCCTCGATGTTGCGCAGATGGCCGCGCAGCGCGTCGTCGTGCCCGACCGAGCCTTCGGCGATATCGCCGAGACGGGCCAGCGCCGGTTTCAGTTCGAGCTGGTTCTCGGCGAGCCGCAGCATCAGCATCTGCCCGGCTTTCATCTGGTCGCCGAGGAGGCCGAGACGATCGGTCAGGGCAGTCAGGGTGGCATTGGCGCCGATGCGGCTTTCTTCGCCGCGGGCGAGGATGCGCTGCAGGTTTTCCAGGCTGTCGGCGGTCTGCTCGAGCAGGGCCTGGATATAGACCGGGACCGGGGCGTCTCCGCCATCGCCCAGACCACCGCCCGACAACCGCGTGTAGGTCGACAGCCACTCTTCCAGATCATTGTAGAAGCGGTTTTGCGCCTGACCCGCCTGGAGGTCGAGAAAGCCCAGCACGAGACTGCCGGCGAGCCCGAACAGCGACGAGCTGAACGCGGTGCTCATCCCGGCCAACGGCAATTCCAGCCCGGATTTGAGGTTGGCGAAGGCGCCGGCGAGATCGCTGCCGCCGACGTTCAACCCGCCAATCACGCCGCCGACCGACCGCACCGTCTCCAGGAGCCCGTAAAAGGTGCCGAGCAGCCCGAGAAAAACCAGCACGCCAATCAGATAGCGCGAGGTCTCGCGGGTCTCGTTGAGGCGCGAGCCGATGCCGTCGAGCAGGGTCTGCAGAGAACTCGTCGACAGGCTGACCCGCCCGACCTGGCGCGCGCCCAGCATGCGCGCCATCGGTGCGAGCAGCCGGGGCGCCGGCCGGCGGCCCGCCACCGGCTCCTCGCCGCCCGCCTCCAGATGGCGAAAATTCTCGATCCAATCGATTTCGGGATCGAGCAGCAGCACCTGGCGAAAAATATAGGCGATGCCGGCAATGAGGATGCCGAGGATGACGCCGTTGACCCCGGGATTGCCCATAAAGGCGCCACCAGCGGACGCCCGAGCGCCATCGCGAGCGCGGCCACCACCACCAGAAACACCACCATCCGCACCAGGAAGCGGCGCGAGCGGTTCATGAACGAGAGACCTGATCGGCTGGTCATCGCGAGGCTCTCACCGGGTGCCGAGGCGCGCGGCTGCCGCCGGCCTGAGCACGATGCACATTCCACTGCCACCCCCAACCCCGGTCTCCGTGGAGACTATCATAGAATTGCGGTGCCGCACTCTTAGTCGGATGAGCCCAGTTACGGGGAGCGAGCTTCACGGGCGCGTGTGCGCTACTCGGCCGCCGCCGCCCGGGAGGTTCGCATCGCATCCCGGATCAGCGCCGCCAGCGGCAAATGCAGGTGATCGTTGGCGGCCAGCACGTCGCCGCTCGTCATCATCGCGTGGCCACCGGACAGATCGCTGACATAACCCCCGGCCTCGCGCACCAGCAGGAACCCAGCGGCGATGTCCCACGGCGCGAGCCCGAACTCCCAGAACCCCTCAAACCGGCCGGCGGCCACATAGGCCAGATCGAGCGCCGCCGCGCCGATGCGCCGTACCCCGCTGGTCGCAGCCATGACCGCGGCCAGGCTTGCGAGATAGGCCGGTCGATCGCCGCGATCGCCGAACGGCATGCCGGTGCCGATCACCGCCTCGGCGAGCCGCCGCCGCGCCGACACTCTGAGCCGGCGATCGTTGACATAGGCGCCGAGGCCCTTTTCGGCCGAGTACATTTCGTCGCGGACCGGGTCGTAGACGAGACCGGCAACAATCTCGCCATCGCGCTCGAGCGCAATCGAGATCGCAAAGTGCGGGATGCCGTGCAGAAAATTGGTCGTGCCGTCGAGCGGATCGACGATCCAGCGGTGGTGGGGATCCGATCCCGTCTCGGCGCCGCCCTCCTCGAACAGCAGGGAATAGCCGGGGCGAGCGCGGGTCAGCTCGTTCTTGATGCGTGCGCTCGGCCTTGAGGTCGGCGGTCGAAACGAAATCGCCCGGGCCCTTGACCGAGACCTGGAGCTGCTCGACCTCGCCGAAATCGCGCAACAGGCCGCGCGCCGCCTTCAACGCGGCATTCGCCATCACATTCAAGACTGGCGAGCGCATCACCATGACGGCGCCTGGCGCTCAGTCTTTCGCCCGTTCCATATAACTGCCGTCGGCGGTGTTGACGACGATGCGGGTGCCGGCCTCGATGTAGGGGGGGATCAAGACCCGGCGCCCGTTGTCGAGCCTGCCCGGCTTGTAGGAGGATGATGCGGTCTGGCCGCGCACGACCGGATCGGCCTCGACCACCTCCATCACCACGCTCGGCGGCAGTTCGACCGAAAGCGGTGTGCCTTCGTGCAGCATCACCGTGCACACCATCCCGTCGCGCAGAAAATCGGCCGGCTCGCCGATCATCTCGGCCGGAATCGAGATCTGCTCAAAGCTGTCATTGTCCATGAAGGTTGCCTGTGCGTTCTCCATGAACAGAAACTGCATCTCCTTTTCGTCGAGGCGAACGCGCTCGACCGTCTCCTGCGTGCGAAAGCGGTCGTTGAGCTTGGTTCCGCCACGCAAATCGCGCATCTCGACCTGGGCAAAGGCGCCGCCCTTGCCGGGCTGGACCAGCTCTCGCTTCAGCACGATCCACAATTTGCCCTGGTATTCGAGGACGTTGCCCGGCTTGATGTCGATGGCGTTGATCTTCATGACAAGAGTCCTGGAAGGGCGCTTGATCGGGCGCGATTGCTGCCCAGACATTAGCACGGGTCGAGCTCACGACAAGATGGAGCGCCGATGTGGATGGAGCAATGGTGGCGGCCGGAGCGCTTTGCATCGCGCCGTGGGCGGCTGGAAAAGCGCGGTTGCATTCTGGCGGCGGCACGCGCGTTTTTCGCAGCACGAGGGTTTGTCGAGGTCGATACGCCGGCGCTCCAAGTGAGCCCCGGGCTCGAACCGCATTTGCAGGCCTTTGCGACCGAATTGCACGACCCGCGCGACGGCCGGTCATTGCGGCGCTATCTCCATACCTCGCCGGAATTTGCGATGAAAAAGCTGCTGGCCGCCGGGATGCCGCGGATCTGGCAGCTTGCCCATGTCTTTCGCGACGGCGAGCGCAGCGCCACCCATCATCCCGAATTCTCGATGCTCGAATGGTACCGTGCGGGCGCCTCGTGGCGTGAGCTGATCCCGGATTGCGATCGGGCTGCTGCGCGCGTGCCAAGCGGCGGCGGGCGCCGAGGCCCTCGGCTGGCGCGGCCACAGCGCCGATGCCCGGCCGCCGTGGCGCGAGATCAGCGTCGCCGAGGCGTTTCGCAGCATTGCGGCATCGATATCCTGGCGACCGCGCCCGACCCGCTGCATGCCCGATTTCGCGCCTCCTGGCTGCGCAGGCGCGCCGGATCGGCATCGAGCCGCATCCGGGCGACGACTGGGAGGCGCTTTATTTCCGCATCTTCCTCGACCGCATCGAGCCCCATCTCGGCATCGGCGCGCCGACGGTCCTCTACGACTTCCCGGCGTCGATGGCGGCACTGTCGCGCCGCAACCCCGCCGATCCGCGGCTGGCCGAGCGTTTCGAGCTTTATGTCTGCGGTCTCGAACTCGCCAACGCCTTTGGCGAATTGACCGATGCGGCCGAGCAGCGCGCCCGCTTTCTCGCCGACCAGGCCAAGAAGCAGGCGCTCTACGGCGAAACCTACCCGATCGACGAGGATTTTCTCGCCGCCCTCGAACACGGCCTGCCGCCCTCAGCGGGCATCGCGCTCGGCTTCGACCGCCTCGTCATGCTCGCGACCGCCGCCGCGGACATCGAAGAGGTGCTGTGGGCGCCTGTTTCCTAAAGCCAGCGCCTCGCCAAAGTTGCAGCCGACGTTTCCAACCCAGAGACGCGACCTAAGAATTCGGCTGCTGCAGCGGGTTGCGCGGGCGACGGCAGCGAAGCCGGTTCGGGCAGGATCTCGTGCCTCATTTGCTCTAATTCCGGCTCGTTCAAGGTTTCGGTCTGCAGCAGCGCCGCCGCGGTGCGGTCAAGCAAGGCGCGGTTGCGCTGGAGGACTTGGGTAGCAAGCGCAAAGGCTTGATCGACGAAAACCCGCACCGCGCGATCAACAGCTTCGGCGGTGCCCTCGCTGTAGCTGCGCTCCTGCGGCATCGGAAAAGCCGGCTGCAGGAAGGGCGATCGGTCGCGGTCATAGGCGACGTTGCCGAGCGCCTCGCTCATGCCGTAGCGCAGCACCATCGCCCGGGCGATGTCGGTGGCCTTGGCGAGGTCGTCCGCCGCGCCGGTCGAGATTTCGCTGAAGACGAGCTGTTCTGCGGCGCGACCACCGAGCAGCCCCGCCATCTTGTGCTCAAGCTCGGCGCGGGTCATCAGGTAGCGGTCCTCGGTCGGGCGCTGGATCGTGTAGCCGAGCGCGCCGACGCCGTGCGGGATGATCGAGACCTTATGCACCGTGTCGAGGCCCGGCAGCGCCAGCCCCACCATCGCATGCCCCAATTCATGATAGGCGACGACCCGGCGCTCCATCGGATTGAGGAGCCGATTGCGCTTTTCGAGGCCGGCGACGATCCGCTCGATCGCATTGGTGAAGTCGTTCATGGTGACGGCGTCGGCGTTGCGTCTGGTGGCGAGCAGGGTTGCCTCGTTGACCAGATTGGCCAGATCGGCGCCGGTAAACCCGGGGGTCAGCGCCGCAATCTCCTCCGTCACCACGTCGGGGCCGAGCTTGGCCTTTTTCAGATGCACGGCCAGGATCTCCACCCGCCCCCTCTTGTCCGGCCGGTCGACGAGGATCTGGCGGTCGAACCGCCCGGCGCGCAGCAATGCCGGATCGAGCACTTCCGGCCGATTGGTTGCGGCGAGCAGCACGAGCCCGCTGGTCGGGTCGAACCCGTCGAGCTCGGCCAACAACTGGTTGAGGGTTTGGTCCTTCTCGTCTTGGCCGCCCCCGGCAAACGGCCCGCGGGCGCGGCCGAGCGCATCGAGCTCGTCGATGAAGATGATCGCCGGCGCGTGCTGGCGCGCCTGCTCGAACAGGTCGCGCACCCGGGCGGCGCCGACGCCGACAAACATCTCGACGAATTCCGACCCCGAGATCGAAAAGAACGGGACCCCGGCCTCGCCGGCAACGGCGCGGGCGAGCAAGGTCTTGCCTGTCCCCGGCGGGCCGACCAGCAGCACCCCCTTGGGCGGTCGCCCGCCGAGCCGCCCGTAGCGGACGGGGTCTTTCAGGAAGTTGACGATCTCGACCAGCTCCTCCTTTGCCTCGTCAACCCCGGCGACATCGGCAAAGGTGACCTTGGTCTCCTTCTCGACATAGATTTTGGCGTGGCTCTTGCCGATCTGCATCAGGCCGCCGAGCCCACCCTGCCCCATGCGGCGGATCGCGAACATCCAGATCCCGACAAAAAAGATCGCCGGCAGGATCCACGAGAGCAGGTCGCGGATGAAATGGTTCTCGACTACGCCGGTGTAGACGACGCCGTGCTTGCCGAGGCTCTGGGCGAGATCCGGGTCGACCCGCGCGGTGATGAAATCCTTCAGCCCGTCGGGTTCGGCCTTCTTCAGCGAGCCGCTGATGTAGTTCGGGCCGATCTCGACCTCGTTGATCTTGCCGTCGTTGAGCAGAGTCTGAAAGCGGCTATAGGGGATCGGGGTCCGTTCGGTGCTCTGCAGATATAGACTCTGAATCCACAGCATTCCGAGAACTGCGGCAATCACATACCAGAAGTTGATGTGAACCTTCTTGTCCATGGCAGGCTTCCTGGCTCGCGCCGGAAAATTCGCAGGCCCTTATAGCCCGAACCATCGGGCGGCGATGCAGTCGAGGCGCGCTCAGCCTTCCTCAGCGCCGGCCGCGGCAGGCAGCGCCGGCAGCGCGCGGCGCGCCATCCATTCGAGGGTGAGGCCCTGGACCACAATCGCAAACACGACGATCCCGTAAGCAATCGTCAACATCGTGTCCTTATAGATTGTCGGCGGTAACGCCAGTGCCAGAGCCACCGAGATGCCGCCGCGCAGCCCGCCCCAGGTCAACACCAGGAACGAGCCGAACCGCCCCGGCAGACGCAGATTGAGCGGCAGCGCCGACGCGGTGACGCTGAGCCAGCGGGCCGCGAGCACGACCGGGATCATCACGGCGGTGGCGGCGAGCGCGCGCCAGGCCAAATCGATCGCCGCGATCTCCAGTCCGATCAGCAGGAACAACAGCGCGTTCAACGTGTCGTCGACCAGGAGCCAAAACGTTTTCAAATGCTGGCGGGTCGGCTCGCTCATCGCCTGCTGCATCCCATGATTGCCCATCAGGATGCCGGCGACGACGACCGCGACTGGGCCCGAGACATTGAGCGTGCCGGCGAGGCTATAGGTGCCAGTCACCAGAGCGAGCGAGATGATCAGCTCGACATTGTAATCGTCGACCCCGCGGATCAGCAAAAACGCGGCATAACCGAGCACCAGGCCGAGGACGCCGCCGCCGACCGCCGACAGCAAAAACTCACCGGCGATCGCCAGGGGACCGTGCGCGTGATCGCCGCTGCCGGTCGCCAACGACACCAGCAAGGTAAACAGAACGACGCCGATACCGTCGTTGAACAGGCTCTCCCCGGCGATGATCGCTTGCAGATATTGGGGGATGCCGACCCGCCTGAGAACCAGGAGCACGGCGACCGGGTCGGTCGGCGAGATCAAGGCGCCGAAGACGAGGCACCAGGCGAGCGGGATGCCGATCCCAAGCGCCGCCGATACGCCGAGAGAGCACCCCCGCGATCAGCGCCGTCGACAGCACCGTGCCGAAAGTCGCCAGGGTGAGCACCGTCCATTTGCGCGCGAAAAGCTCTGCGAAATCGACCTCGAGCGCTCCGGCGAACAGCAGAAAGCTCAGAAAGCCGTTGAGCAGCGCCACCGGAAAATTGACCCCGGCGAGCAGCCCGCGGATCGCGAGCCTGAGTCCGAGATGCGGGGCCGCGGCGTCGGCGGCGATCAGCGCCATCGTGCTCAGCAGCGCCATCAGCAGCAGCCCCACCGTCAACGGCAAGTGAAAAAGCCGATGGTTCAGGTAACCAAAGATTGCCGCCAGCACCAACAGCAACGCCAACAAATCAAAGGGAGATTGCATGCCTCACCGTTGTTTTGCATCAAAGGACCGTCCAGCATGGAACAGCCCCGCATGTCATTCGTTATCTTTGTGGGTTCTGCTGCCAAGCGGAGGAACGCGTGGGTGGGTCGCCCGGGCGGATGCAGGAGCATCCCCGTGGCGTGGCGATGAGCACGGCGCAGCTCAGCCATGTCTTGAAACTTGCTGCGCTGCACGCACCTAAACGCACGCAAGACAGGAGGCAACCAAGATCGGTCATGATCAAGGGTAATCTATCGAAGATTCCGGCCGCATCGAGGAGACCGACGGCGGCAAAGCGGTTTGGGCGCAAGGTGGTTGGCTTTGCCGCGATGCTCGCGCTTGCTTCCGTCGCCGGCTACGGCTCAGCCATGGCGGCGGGCGGCAGCGATACCGTGCAGACCCTCTATGCCAACTTGCTCGGCGCGATGAAAAACGGTTCGACGCTCGGCGAAAGCGGCCGCTTCGCACAGTTGGAGCCGGTCATCCGGCGCAGTTTCGACCTGCCGGTCATGGCCCGCCTGTCGGTCGGCCCGGCCTGGGCCGGTTTGGGCGCGGCCCAGCAGCAGCAGGTCACCGACAGCTATGGCCGTTATATCTCGGCGATCTATGCCGACCGGTTCGACAGCTATGATGGGCAACAGCTCCAGGTGACCGGTGAGCGGCCGGCGCCGTCCGGCGTCATCGTCAGCAGCCGGATCGTCAAGGCGAACGGCGAGCCCGTGGAAATCGATTACCTGATGCGCCAGGAGGGCGGCAGCTGGCAGATCGCCGACATCTATGTCGATGGGACGATCAGCGAGGTGGCGACCAGGCGCTCCGAATTCGCCGCGATCCTGAGAAACCAGGGCATCGACGGCCTGATCGAGGCGTTGAACCGCAAAGCTGACTTGCTGACCCGGACCACTGCCCGGGCCGACTAAGCAGCTAATCGGCCGCTGCGACGCGGTTGGCTCGAGCGAGCCGCCAGGGCGTCATCAGCATCGCCGACGGCTTCAAGCATTCACGCGCGCGGTAGCTCGCGGACCCCGAAAACGATCTGCTGCAGCTGCGCGCGAGGAAGCCGGGCATAAGTGCCGAACAGCCGATCCCAGACCGAAAGGACAGCGCCGAAATTGGCGTTCGCCTCGTCGAGTGAGACGGAGTGGTGGACGAGGTGCAAGTCGAGGGTGATCACCACCGGCTGCAACAGCCGCTCCAGCCATCCCGGCAGCCTGGTGTTGCCGTGCGTAACGGCGGCGGCGGCGAACACGGCCAGCGCGTGGCTCAGCACGACGAAGACCGGGATGTCGAACGCCAGCACCGCCAGCCAGTAGAACCCTGCGGCCATCAAATACTCGATCGGGTGATGCCGCACCGAGGTCGTTACATCGACATCGGGATCGGAGTGATGCAGCGCGTGGAATCGCCACAGGAACGGCACCGCGTGCTGACAGCGATGCGTGGCGTAATTCAAAAAGTCGAGCAGCAGAAAGGCCGCGACAAAGCTCGGCCACCGATCGCCGATCGGCCAGGTGGGCAACGTCACGCCAAGTACGGCCTCGAGCTGTGGTCGGAAGGTGTCCGGTGGCGAGAAGGCGAAAGTGGCGAGGACGAGATTGAGGAGCCAGATGCCGATATTGCCGAGCCGCCGCCGCAGCGCCGGGAACTCCCGCCGGCGTCGCGGCCGGCACAGCTCCGCGAGCGCCACGAAAAGGAGGCTGCCGATAGCGACGACGAGAGTTATCAGCGCTGCCTCCTCGCGCGGTCTAATGCCGCATCATGCCGAGCTCATGCCGGAGTCCGCGCCACTTTCAGAGCGCAGGGCACACACTCGTAAGACCGAAGGAAGCGGCGCCGAGAGAAGCATCTCGCCATCGGTCGCGATCGCATAATACGCCCCGACGGCGGGCCGAAGGCGGGCGGCCGGTCCGTTGCTGTTGTCAGGAAGGGCGGCGCACAACGCGAAGGGGAGGAGAGCGGCTCGGCGGCGGCGGCGGGTCCCGAGGACACGTCATCGAGTGCGAAGCGCGCGCGGCGAGTGCGAGGCATAGCTCGCTGGAAGATGCCCGCCGTGGCAGGTGTGGCGAGATCGTCCCGGGTCGCCGAAGGCGGTAAAGGTCGACGAAGATTGCCGGACACGGATGGCGCCTGAGATTGATCCGGGCCGGGATTTCCCGGTCAGGGCGAAGTAGAAATACGGCGGGTCGGTGTTAGCTGCGGCTGTCCCGGCACACATACAACGGTTTTCCTACGCATGCGCCGGTGACGAGGAGCGGGACCCCCACTTCAAAGATTGCGTGCTTTTGCGTCGAAGTCGGCGACGTGCTAAAGACAAGCGCAAATTGTATTCCGAGCTGGTCGGCTTGCCGGACTGGGATTCTCGCGGTTCCGATCCACCGCCGAAGCGTACGCCTTCAGGCAGGTGGAGGCCCGACCGTTGCAGGTGGCTAGGACTTCCAGCGTGATCATGACTGGCGGATTCTCGGTCCCGTCATTGTTTAATACCGTCAACGGGAACGAGAATTTGGCGACAATTTGGCCCTTGGTGAAGTACTGGGCAACCCGGAACAGGTCGTCGTAGAAGAAATAGACCGTGTCGGCGTTGGTGAGCCCGTTCCGCGTTGATGACCCCCATGCTCGACACCCCGACCGCGTATAAGAAACGTGTCTGCCTTGGGGTCGTAGAGCTGGGTCGCCACGCGCCGTTCCCGACTTCTGCGAAGCGAAGGCGAGCGGCGTCAGGGTCGACAACAGCTCCGACGTGTGGGCGAGGTGGTGAGTTGAGCGGGAATGTGGCCAGAATGGTGTTGCGTCGATGGGTAATCGGCTGGGTCCCGCAGCCGGATTGCCTGCGGTAACGTTGCATCCCGGGGCGATACTGTTTTGCGCGCGCAACGATCTCAGGCGGGGAGTTTGCCAGAGCGGCTACTTCCAGGATCCCTTGGGTGACCGTGGGGAGCTGAGGACAGTTGTTGTTCATCTTCAGGATCGCGCAGAGCCCAGTGTTGGGGGTGCTGAGCAGTTGATTAAGGCTTGCCAGATCCGCCGCCGTCGCCGGCCCATGCCGCTCCGACCGCCGCACAGCCATAGGGCGGCGAGCGCACCGGCGAGACGAGAAAACGTGAAGGACCTGACGATGTGCTCACCTTATACCTCCCTTTTTGGCGACCCGAACGGATCATCCGCGATTCGCTGGCCATGTTTGGCAAATTTTGCCTCAATTGCAACGGATTATCTTGGTTAAGAAAAAAATCCTCAGATCTTGTTGCATTTGTTCCGTTTTTAGCCGATTTTGTCACATTCGGTTACACGAGGTTGCCTCGCGAACCGGTCAAAAATATCGGCTGCAGACGCTGCCAAGTGTGAACTGGTTCACACTTGGGTCGATTAAAAGCCAGATAATTTATCGGTGCGTCGGTGCGTCGCAACGGGAGGGTTAAAATGAGGGGTTCGAAGTCGCGACCGGGCGGGATGGTGTGGTCGTTTCTGTTGTCGGTCGTCCCTTGCCTCGCGTCGGGCGCCGCGCTTGCCACCTGCATCCCTTCGCTTTCCGGTATATCCCCCGGGAACGGGGACGTTCCCTGTTACATCAAGGTCCAGCCGATCGACGTGTGTTTGAGCACCGGGCTGGGTTGTGCCCCGTTCAACACCACATCGACGATCGGCAGTCCGAGCACCGCAGGGCACGCCCTTCTCCAGCACCGCCCATCCCCGTCGCGGATTTGGACTCGCCAACGGCGTTCTGAACAACGCCGACCAGTCCAAACCCGATCGGCTTCACCGTCGTCCCGACGACGGGTGTCACGACCCCCGGTACCTCGGCGGGGGTGGACATCACCCGGGTATTGATGAACAACATTGGCGTCGAGTTGGTTTGGTTTCCAATGACGCAGTACTGTGATCAGACTGCATCTGGGCTCTTGTCCGCGAACAGGCACAAATTTCACGACGCTGAATATTGTGCAGACGACGACTGCTGTTGCGACCTGCACCGGGTCCATCGCGGGCTTCACGCTCACGATCACCTTTCTTCTTGTACCGCTCCTAGGGAGTAGCGCTCCCCCGACTCTGGCTGTGACCGATGGGCTGTCGGGGACCGGAATCACAGCGGGCACTGTTATTACTGGGATGATCACAGGAACGGGCGGCAACGGCACCTACACGGTCAACCCTTCGCAGACCGTCAAATCGACGACGATCACGGCGATCGATTACCGGCTTGCAGAGCACGGATTTCCAGACCCTCTCGCAGCAGGTCCAATCCACGCACACCGCCGACCCCACCCTGCGCCATCTCTCAAATGACGATCCCGCCGAATTCCAACGGGAATACGTGCGGGAGTCCCGCGTTTCCGCGCAGCACGGACGCGTCGACGATCAACATGTTCTTCGTCAGCAAGCTCAACCCGCCGGCTTCGGGGGGCACGCTCTACGGCATCAGCTGGATCGGCAACAACGGGGTCGCCATCGGCGGGAATACCTTTTTTGCACCCACTCCGCTGCAAGCCCGTCCGGACACGATCGCGCACGAGCTGTTGCACGATCTCGGCCTCGACCACGAGACCTACGGGGCAGGGCCTTGGATCCCGCCCACGAACGTCCCGCGAGCGCCACGCCCTTCTACACCGCCGCCCTTTGGCGTCGCGCCGCCGATCCCCGCCAACCCTCTATTTGGAGAATGTGATTCGAGCTATCCGGCATGCGGCGCCAATCTGATGACGACCGGGAGCCTCCGCACCGAACCGACGGTCTCGTGTGTGCTTGCTCCTCTCTGGAAAACACATCGCTATCGACGTGCTTACTTCCAACGGTGTCCAATTGCCAATCGCTGTCAAATGGAATGGCCGATCAGGTGACCCCCCTCAATCCGAACTTCGGATATGGGACAGCTACGTCAGCGCAGTTGCCGATGTCGCAGCAGCAACAGGTGCTGGCGGGCATGAGCGGGTTGCTCTTCCCCAACAATCCACAAAATGCCGATTATCCCGCCGCTTATGCAGTTGAGCGGGTTAATCAGCCCGGTACCGTACGAGACGACAAAGGCGCAGTTGGGGACCGGCGGCAGCTCCACCGACCCGGTCCGCTTCGATTTGTCCGGCCCCGCCGGCGGCCAACCGGGAGAGACCCTCGTCGCCTGGGTCCTGACGCTTCCTCCGGGAGAAACATTTGCCAGACACGACCGCTTCCATGTCGTCTCCCAATCTCGGAACGACCTCGTCCGGGACGTGAACTACTATCCCGACACCGGAAATAATCCGCTTATGCGGAACATCGCCTACTATCCCGGCGCCGATAACAATTCGGCCAATCCGAGTATTGGAGCGGCAGCCGATAGCCCATGCGCATCCGCGACTGCGGAGTGCGTGATGATCAAGTTCCGGGCGCCGGGGCTCGGGGCGCACGAACTCGATCAGCTTCTCGGAAGGTATCCTCAAGAGCATCCTCTTCTCCAAGGGTGTCCTGCAGCGACGGCGGTGCTCCGATCACCAACGATGATCTGTGCAAGGCGAAAATCACCTACATGTTCAGCGATGGCTTCACAACGACAAGCAATTTCGGCCATTGCCCGGCGGTCTCGCTGCCGCTGATCGCGAGCTCGTGGCGCCCGGATCCGCATGTTGCGCCGCACATCATCAAGCCAAACAAGACAAATGTGCTCCTCGCGCAACTGCAGAGCCGGGGACCAGCGGGGACCGAACCGTCATCGGGCTCCGCCTGGTTTAACCGGAACGCGGCGTTGAACGCGACGATCAGCGCCCCGACTGGCCTGGAACGCCCGACGTAACCTTCTCCGTTCCGAGCTTCAACCCGCTTGCAGCGGAGACTTCGCGGGGGACACTCTGCTTTGACGGCAACCAGCCCGCAACGGCTACACGTGGGCGGCTTTCTGACGGGCGGCGGTGCGACGAACATCGTCGTCAACCGCCGGGCGCTCTCGCCGCTCCCGTCACCGGCGACGGTATGCAGCCACCTGACGGCACGGGAACCTTGTTCGAGTTCACCGGGACCGTGACTGTTACCAATGGCGAAACTTTCCCGGCAGGCCATGACGACGGGGGAGCTTCAGATTATATTGGCAGACAATCTTGTAATCCAGCCCCGGCCCCACATCGTCTGCGACAACACATCCGGCACCTATACTGGGCCTTCCGGCACGTTTCCGTTCGTTCTCGTCTATGGTGAATGCTGCCGGCTGCCAGCCGTTCTTGACATCTCGCTTCCGCTGGTGACGCAAACCGTCTCTCTGCCAGGCACGCCAAACTCCTAAAAACCCCAACCAATTGCTGTTCGACCTGGACGCAGACGGGGTGTACGGACTGCGATGCCAACCCATGTTGAAGGGGGACAAACGCAAAGAACCTGCAGCAACGGCCCCAACAACAAGCCGCCCCATACCGGCACCATCCCGGGTAATGTTACCGTGTCGTTCGGCCAACAATGCACGTATCAAATTGTGAGTTCACGGGAGATTTGACGATCAATGGAGGGAGTGCTTACCTCCAAAACTGCCAAGTTGACGGAGACATTACCGTGATCGCCGGCTCTCTCTCTTTCGCACGGCGGGGTCTTCGCCGGCAACGTTAATATTTCCCTGGCGAGCACCTTCAATGATCGGTCCCAAGTCGCAAATCAACGGGAATTTGACGATCCAGAGTGTCCTCGTCCCGAACCCCCAGGAACCGGGCCCTACCGGTCTGCTCCGCCAGGTCCATGGCGGTCTGTCAGTGCAAAACAACACAGGTCCCCGATTCAGATCGGGGGCGGCCAGAGCGGATTGCCCCAACAACACGATAGGCGGCAGTCTGTCAGTGTTCCGGGAACACCAAGTGACATCGGGCGGGAACACCGTGGGAGGCCACTTCCAAGGCCAATTAACCGCTGAAGGCGACAGCGGCGCGGCGAACAGGAAACGCGCGCCCCGCCGCTGTTATTGGCCTCTCATTTCGCTTGGGTTTGGTGCCGGTGGAGGAAATTCTCGCCGATTATTCGAAGCCGGCTTTGCACAAGCCGTCGAGGCAGATGGTCAATCCCGGCCTGATACTGATACAGCTGCACCGAGGTCCTGAGAGCCGCGGTAGGTTAGGGTCCAGTGCCTTCAGATTGGCCAATGCGGCGCGCGCATCCTCGATTTGCCCGAGCTGGGCCAGCCCGGCAACAACATAGGTCAAACCGGTTATGTAATTGCGGTTAAGCGTCCAGGACCGCCGACCGATCTCAATCGCCTGGGAATAATGTCGCAGCTGATAGTGAGCGGCTGCCAAGCCGGAAAGCCAAATGAACAGGCGCGGATCACTCGGGCTGAGGCGGATACCCTTGTCGACGCTCGCCACCCCCTCTTCGGATTGGCCCTCGAGAATTGAGCACCGCCCCGAGCACGGCGTGCGCCGCCGCAAAGCTCGGATTGAGCTTGATCCCTTCCTGGAATTCTCCCATCGCGCGATCCGAGGGCGCGCCGTGCCACATGCAAGATTAGAGCCAGCGCGAAGCGGGCATTCGGGTAGCGAGCATCGAGGGCAACCGCGCGCTGCGCCAGCTTGAATGAATCCTCGTAATTTTTTTCGGCATCATCGCTTCCAGCTTAGATAACCGGCGGCGCACAGTGCGATAGACAGTGCCGCCATTGCTTGCGGGTATTGCTCATCGATCGCCAGCGCACGGCGGAAATAGGCCTGCGCTTCGCTGTTGTCCTGCTTGTTCTGCCGGTAATGATGGAACATGCCATGCTGGTAGTATTCGTAGGCATCCTCATTGTGCTGCGGCCGGTCTGCGATGCGGTCGCGTTCGAATTTGAGCAGCTTCAGCTGGATCGCGCCGGCGATCGTCGAGACGATTTCATCCTGTAGATCGAACAAATCAGTCAGGTCGCGGTCATAGCGCTCGGCCATGATGTGATGGCCGGTATCCGCCTGGATCAACTGGGCGGTGACACGCACGCGATGGCCCGATTTCCGGACGCTGCCTTCGAGGACGTAACGGACGCCAAGCTCTCGTCCGACCTTTACGATGTCGACGGTTTGCCCCTTGTAGGTAAAAGTCGAGTTGCGGGCGATGACCGGGAACGCACGCCAGCCGGCGAGCCGCGAAATGATGTCCTCGGTAATGCCGTCGGCGAAAAATTCTTGTTCCGGATCGCCGCTGAAATTGGCGAACGGGAGAACCGCGATAGCGCGGCGGTCGTCGAAATCGGGCGGGCTCGCTGGCGATGCGGCCTCATTTGGGCTGCAGTCCGCCGGCTTCTCGGTCGCGACGCCGCCCATGCGGAAGACGTGAATCGGCCTTCTGATGTTCTTCAGGGCTTTGGGGCCGAGGTCCTCGAAATCGAAATCGACCTTGCCCGCCACCTGATCGTGGACGATCCCGGACACGTAGATGCTGCCCGGGTTCAGCCAACGCCTCCACGCGGGCCGCGATGTTGACGCCGTCGCCAAAAATGTCGCCGCCTTCGACGATGATGTCGCCGAGATTGATCCCGATGCGCATGGCGATGCGCTGCTCGTTCGCCAAAGCTGGGTTTTTTTGCTCGACCGCGTCGCGCAGGGCGGCGGCGCAGCGCGCCGCCTCGACGACGCTTTCGAACTCGATCAGCGCCAAGTGCTGGTCTGCTTAAAGATGTTTCCACCGTATTCGGAGGCTAGCGGCTCAATGATGTCGGTCAAAACCGCCCTCAGCCCGGCGAAGCTTTCCGCTTCGTCACCGGGGAATAGCCGACTGTAGCCGGCCACCGGGATCGCCGCGAGGCGGCGCCTAACGCGTCCTCTGCTATCCTCGGACACGATGATTTCGTACCTCTGCCACGCCGCAATGATAATGCGCCGCAATTCATCCCTGCAATGTGAACCAGTTCACACGAGCGCGTCGGTCTCGCGAAATGTCAACAGAACGGTCGTGCCGCCGAAACGAACGGATCGTGCTCGGGCGAGAAGGGGCGAGCGGCGATTGCCGCCGTAGCTCGGGGAGATGGGCCGCCCGCAGCAGATCGAGATCGGATTGAAGGCGTGCGGCGTCGGCGAATCGGATCCTGCGCAAGGAGCCGATGTGAAAGCCGGGGGCGACGTTGACCAGCCGTCGCACCGCCTGTACGGCTTCGTCGACATGTCCCAGACGGGCGCAACCGAGCGCGAGGACGCAGTGGGGGAAGGCTAAATTGCGGTTGCCCTCGATCGCGCGGCGCGCATGCGCTACCGCTTCTTCGGCGCGTCCGGTAAACAGGTTGGCCAAGGCCATCGCGAATGCGGCGTGGTAAACAAGCGGCTCCAACGGGCTCAGATGCAAGGCTTTTTCGGCATGGGCGAGGGCCCGATCGTAGTCCCCGCACAGGCACCGCGTCACCGCGTCGAAACCGAGGACAACCGCGGCGTTGGGGTTGATCATCGTCGCACGGTCGACGGCGGCGAGTGCGAGGTCATGGTCGCGGGTCAAGGCGGCGCGGACCGCACCCGCGACCGCCAGCGCCAGCGGAACGTCGGCGCCGCCCGCGATCGCCACCCGCGCGAGGCGCTTGGCCTCCTCCGGGTCATCCTCGGTCGCTCCCGGCCAAAGCATCAGATGGCGCTGCTGGCGGCACCAGGCAGCGAGCGCGTTGGCGGTCGGGTACGCGGGGTCTGCATCCAGCGCCTCGGCCGACAGCCGCAACGCCTCCTGATTGTCCTCCGCCGTCTCGGCGAAGGCCGCCGGCAAGGCGCGCAAGGTTAGGTCGTAGACGTCAAGGCTTGCCTCCGGCTTGCGCCAGGCCCGGTCGATCTCCGCGACACGCAACACGGGTGCCACCGAGCCGATCAGGCTTCGGTAATCTTGTCCTGCAGGTCGAAGCTGTCTTCGAGGGTGCCGTCGAAGCGGTCGGCCCATAGATGCTGTCCGCTTGCCGCCTCGACCAGTTGGCAGCCGATGCGAACCCGGTTGCCGGCCTTGCGCAGGCTTCCCTCGACCACGTACCGGACCCCGAGCCGCGCGCGAGCTGCTTGGCGTCGGCCCCCTTGCCCTTGTCGCTGAAACTGGTATTGCGGGCCACGACGGAAAACCAGCGCGCCCGTGCCAGTTCCGTGATCAAATCCTCGGCGACGCTATCGAGGAAGAACTCGGCCTCGGCGTCGCCGCCGAGGTTCTGAAACGGCAGCACCGCGACCGCCGGCCTTCCCGCGGGGGCCGCGGCGGCCTTGCGGTGGGGCGCGGGAGAGGCGGGGGGCGCCGCCGCCTCGTCGCCAAGGATAATGCGGAAGACGCGGACAGGGCGTGCGATGTTTGCGACCTCGTGCTCGCCCAGATCTTCGACGCGATCGGCAACCGGTCGCGCACCTGATCTCGCACCGCGCGGCTGACGTTGATCCCGCCCGGCTCTGCCAGGCTCTCCATTCGTGAGGCGACGGTGACGCCGTCGCCATAGATCAAGTCACCGTCGGAGACGACGTAGCCCACATTGATTGCGACGCGAAACCGGACCCGCCGGTCGGCCGGCAAAGTGGCGCCATGCTCCGGCATCGCGCGCTGGATCGCCAGCGCACTGCGCACCGCATCGACGACGCTGTTGAATTCGACCGCAGTCCGTCACCCATGGCGCGGACGATACGGCCATTGTGCTCATGGATCGCGGCATCGACGAGATCGCGACGGACGGCCTGGAGCGCGGCCAATGTGCCTTCTTCGTCGATCCCCATCAATCGGGGATCGCCGACGACGTCGGCGCACATCACGACCGCAAACCGGTGCTCTACCCGCGAATTGTTCACAAGCCCCGCCGTTCTTAACCGCTGGTTGCTAGTCGCGCCCGGCACCGGGCTAGCCTAGTCGAGGGGGGTGTTGCGTCAAGAAGCTTTGACGGTCGCGTCCCTCCTTTGACGCGATTATCGGGCATCGGCGCCAGTCGCGTTCCCGTGTCGAGACGGAGGTCCGGGTGCCGTGAGCGCGTGCCCGAATAACAACGGGAAAATCTACAAGCTTGCCTTGAACGTCGGGCTTGGCGCGCAACCGCCCTCGGCCTGCGCGCGGCCGCCATGGCCGAAGAGGTCCCCGCCCGTCTTCTACCCGCCCTCGGCGATGATGATGTCGTAGGCGGGGAGGGTCAGGAATTCGAGGAAGGCCGGGGCCTCGATCAATTCGCGGAAGAGCCGGGCCGCATCGTCATAGCGGCCGTCCTCTGCCCTGTCGCCAGCCGCGTCGCGCAACTTCGCCAGCTCCTCGTCGAGGACCGCGCGGCACAACGCGGCGTCGACCGTGCGGCCGTCGGCGAGCTTGGCGCCGTGGCGGATCCATTGCCATACCTGGGCGCGGCTGATCTCGGCGGTGGCCGCGTCCTCCATCAGGTGGTAGAGCGGCACGCAGCCGATGCCGCGCAGCCAGGCTTCGATATAGCCGATGCCGACATTGAGGTTCTGGCGCAATCCGGCCTCGGTGATCGTGCCCTCGGGCACCGCCAGCAGATCGGCGGCGCTGACATGCACGTCCTGGCGCTTGCGCGCGATCTGGTTCGGCTGCGGCATCGCGTTGTCGAAGATCTCCTTGGCCATGCCGACGAGGCCGGGATGCGCGACCCAGGTGCCGTCGTGGCCGTCGCCGGCCTCGCGCTCTTTGTCGGCGCGCACCTTGGCCATCGCCGCCTCGTTGGCCGCCGGATCGTCCCTGATCGGGATCTGCGCCGCCATGCCGCCCATGGCGTGAATGTTGCGCCGGTGGCAGGTCTTGATCAGCAACAGACTGTAGCTGCGCAGGAAGTGGCTCGTCATCGTCACCTGCGCCCGGTCCGGCAGCAACAGGTCGGATCCTCGGCGAATTTTTTGATGTAGCTGTAGATGTAGTCCCATCGTCCGCAATTGAGCCCGGCCGAATGGTCGCGCAATTCATGGAAGATCTCGTCCATCTCGAAGGCGGCCATGATCGTCTCGATCAGCACGGTCGCGCTGATCGTGCCCTTTGGCATATCGAGCGCCGCCTGCGCCTGGACGAACACGTCGTTCCATAGCCCCGCCTCGAGATGACTTTCTATCTTGGGCAGGTAGAAATAGGGGCCGGTGCCGCGCGTCACCAATTCCTTGGCGTTGTGGAAAAAGAACAGGCCGAAGTCGAACAGCGCGCCCGACATCGGCTCGCCATCGACGAGCACATGTTTCTCCGGAAGGTGCCAGCCGCGCGGGCGCACCAATAAAACCGCCGTCTTGCGGTTCAGTGAATAGTGCCGGCCGGTTTCGGGATCGTCGAAGGTGATGGTGCGACGCACGGCGTCGTACAGATTCACCTGGCCCTCGATCAGATTGTCCCAGGTAGGCGTGTTCGCGTCCTCGAAATCGGCCATGTAGACGCTGGCGCCGCAATTCAATGCGTTGATCACCATCTTGCGGTCGACCGGGCCGGTGATCTCGGTGCGGCGGTCCTGGATGTCGCGCGGGATTGGGGCCACCCGCCAATCGCCGTCGCGGATCGCCTTGGTCTCGGTCGGGAAATCGGGCTTCCAGCCAGCGTCGAGCCGGTGCTGGATGTCGGCCCGGCGGGCGAGGAGCCGGCGGCGTTCGGCGCCGAATTTGCGCTCGAGGCCGGCGACAAAGGCGATCGCCTCCGGCGTCAGCATGTTCTGGTAGCCCGGCCGCATCGCGCCGGAAACGACGACGCCCCAGGGAGACCAACGGTTCCAGGCAAATAGGTGGTTTTGGCCATCGCAGATATCTCCCGCTGTGCTGCGTCTGCTGTCGGCCACGCCGCGCCGCCGACATCCAAAACCGCCTTCAAGCGCTTCCCTTGCCAAACTCCTTCAAATCTGTCCGCGGTTGTTCGCTCGCGCAGCAAGGGCGGCGAGTTTCTTCAGGATATCCGCCCAAGGCAGCCATGATGCGGCGCAACATCGCGACGGTCAACCGATCAATGCGGGCTGACCAGCTGCCGCGTCCGGCTTGCATCCTCTCAGAAGGTGCGCCAAGCACGACGCCGCTGGTGTCACTGCCGGAAAATCAGGCAGCGGTCTTCTTGCGATTGGCGGCGAGCCGGGCATCCACCGTCGCAACGGTCTGATCGACAGTGGCATTGCGCATGCCGTATTGCCCGCCGATCATTTGCACCAGCCGGTCGGTGCGTTCGATATTGGGCGCGCCATTGTCCAACGCGCGCGCGGCCGAGGCCGGTCGCACCAGTTCCCGCGCCGCCGCGGCGTATTTCTCGAACGGCACCAGATCGTTCGGGGAGCGCCCATCTTTTCGCTCACCGCGGAAACCCAATCGTAGACCCCGCGCGATGCCTCGAAGTCGTTGTGCACCGCTTCGTCGATGGTGATCGACCCGTCCGGCCGAATACAGCGGTAGTTGCCGGTCAGCAGCATCGCCCATTTGGCGAGCGGCACGAAAATCGAGTCGTGGACCTTAAGCTTGACCGGCAGATCGATAGCGGTGCCGTCGCCCGGATCATAGCGGACGGCTTCAATCTCCCGCTGCATTTGCCGCAGGATCGCGGTCGGCGCTTCGGCGGCAAAGCGCGCCGCCTTGAAGTTCGTCGGCAAGGTCACTTGCAGCATGTTGATCTTTTCGCCGGGCGGTCGAATCGCCTGCGGATCCGGGCTGCACAACGTCAACAGCCCCGGCTCGAAATTGTCCCAGACGGTGGCGTCGGTGTAGGAGGCCTTCAACGGGTCGATCGCCAGGCCCGGAATGCGTTTCAGATAAGGCAAGGGCGGCATGTTCATGATCGACATGCACGGCACTCGCTTCCTCGCCACCGCGTCCAGCAGTTCGCGGACGCCGGGGGAGCGGTATTGCGGCTCCTGCATCGCCAGGACCACGAGATCGTAGTGGCCGGGTCGACATCGCCCGGACCGGCCGCTCGCAGGCTGCCCGGCAATTTGCGCGAGTCGAGCTCGATCGGGTCTTTCCGGCCTCGGATCGGCATGCGGACGCGAGCGCCGTCGCTATTGAACGCCTCGATCTCGGCGGGCAGGCAAATCAAGGTGATCTTGTGGCCGCCAAACAGCAATTTGGTCGCCAGCAGCGGGCCGTAGGACGCGCCCATCATCAATACGTTGTAAGCGGTCATGACATTTCCTCCCAAGCCCGGCGTGATCGCCGAAGTGCTGTCGAAATTGAGGCCGACCTTGCCGGACGGCGCCGACTTAGGCAAGTCAGAAGCCTCGGCGAGGATCGCGGCAAGCCCGGCGCGGTAATCGGGATAGCGCAAGGCGACGCCCAGTCGTGTTTGATCAACCCGTTTCGCACCCGCTTATTGTCGTCGTAAAAGCTCAGGGCCATCGCCGAGAGTCAAGCCTCAGCGAGCGGCGCCAGCGGCGGCGCCGGCACGCCGAGGAGAGCGGCAGCATAGGCCACGACCGCCTCCGGTGCGGCGGGGTCATCGTCGCAGACATTGTAGATGGCGCCTGCCCCGGCTTCTGCATCGAGGCGAGGAGCACTCGTGCCAGATCGTATACATGGATGCGCGAAAAGACCTGGCCGGGCTTGTCGATCCGTCGTGCGGTCCCGGCGCGCAATGCCTCAAACGGGCTGCGACCGGGGGCCGTAGATGGCGGCGAGCCGGAAGACGTGGACCGGACGCCGCGGTCGGCCAGAGATCGAGCCAGCCTGCTCGGCTTTGACCCGGCGCCGGCCGCGCTCGCCGCTTGGTTGCAACCGCCGCCGCCTCGTCGACCCAGCCCCGCCGCGATCGCCGTAGACGCCGGTAGTCGACAGATAGCCGAGCCAAGCGAGCCCGGGCAGCGCGGCGATGTCGCCGCCGTGGCTGTCGAGAACCGGGTCGCCGGCAATATCCGGCGGGACCGACACCAGCACATGCGTAACCCCGCTGATCGCCCCGGCGGCAGCGGGCAACGCGCTCAAACGGCTCGACGGCAAAGCCCCGGGCGCGGAGTTCCGCCGCCTCTCGTCAGTGCGGCAGGTGCCGCTAACGACCCAACCCTCGGCGGCGACAAGCCGCGCCAATGCCCGCGCGCTGTAGCCAAGGCCAAAGCAGAACAGATGAGCGGGCGCCGGGTTCACGACGGATGTTCGACCACCGCCGCCGGGTCGACTTCGAGCGTCGCGGCGATGCGTTTCTGCTTCGCCCAGGTGGCCGCCCAGAAGCCGCAAGAGACGACAGCGCCGACCGCGAGCGGCAGGCGGAGCCCGAAACGCTCGCTCAGCGAGCCCATCAGCACCGCGCCCAACGCCGGGCCGGCGCGAAAGATCATGCCATAGAGCGCCATGATGCGCCCGCGCATGCTGATCTCGACCGTAGATTGGATCAGGGTCTGCGCGCCGATGCCAGTGATCGTCATCGCGCAGCCGGCGACAAAACGCACGGCAGCGCCACGTAGAACCGGTTGGTCGCGGTGAAGGCCAGGATCGCCAGGGAAATCGCCAGTGTGTTGCCGAGAACGACCCCGGTCAGCCCGGCGATCCCCGGCCGAACCAGCAGCCAGGCGCCGCCGCAGATGGCGCCGAGCCCGACCGTTGAGGTCAGCATCGACAATGCTTCCGGCCCGCGCCCGAAGACGCGATCGGCAAAACCGGGGAACAGCTCGACAAAACCGCGGGTGCCGATCGTCGTCACGGTGAACAGCAGCAGCATCGGCGCGATGCCGGGGTGCCGGCTGGCATAGCCATAGACCTCGACCGACGCTCGCAGCACGCTCTGCGCCGCCGTCACCGGCAATGGCGGGAGCCCGCGCAGATTGGCCATCGCAATGAGAAAGACGATGTAGGTCATGGCGTTGACGGCAAAGGCGGCGCCGACGCTGATCTTGGCGATGACGATCCCCGCCACCGCCGGCCCGACAAAGCGCGCGGCGTTGAAGATGATGGCGTTGACCGCCAGCGCCGAGGCCAACGCCGGCCGATCGACCAGGGTCGGGATCAAGGCCAGCCTTGCCGGCTGGGCCATCGCGTTGAAACGCCGAGCAGAAAGGTCAGTCCGAACAACAGCCAGATCGAGATCGCGCCGGTATAGACCAGAATCGCGAGCAGGCTCGCCTCGACACTGCCGGCGATCTGCGTCACCCGGATGATCCTGACCCGGTCGCGGCGGTCGGCGAGAACGCCGGCAAGCGGGCTCAGAAACACCACCGGGAAAAACTCCGCCATCGAGACCATGCCGAGCCAAGCACCGGAATGGGTCAGGGTCCAGGCGAGCCAGCCACCATACCCGCTGCATCCAGATGCCGATCAGCGATACCGCGTTGCCGCTCGCATAAATTCGGTAATTGCGGTGAGCAAAGGCAAGGCCGGCATTGCCGATCCCTCCCGGAAACAGACGAGCAAAATCAAAGGCCACAACGATGCACTACCCGGGACGGCCGATCCGACGCCGGCGATCGTAACCTCTCGAACAATTCGGCGGCAACGTCACCCTGTGCTATGGATGACCATGATCAGTGCGGCGAGGAGGATGCGGCCAGTCTGGCGATGGTGCGCAGCGCAGGGCGTTTCGGTTGCTGCTGCCGCTGATGCTGGTCACGGCGAATGCGGCGGCCGAACCGCCCGGGCCGGTTTTGCCGCCGCCTGTGGCCGCCGCGAGCCCGCCGCGTTCGGCCGAGGCAGATGCGGAAACCTACGACCGCTGCATGAAGCTCGCCCGAGAGAACCCGCGTGAGGCTCAGACCCTGGCTCAGGCATGGCTTGCGCGTGGCGGGGCACATCCGGCCGATCATTGCGCCGCCGTCGCGCTGATTGCGCTTGGCAAATACCAGGAGGGTGCGACCCGCCTCCAGGCGCTGGCCCAAGCGATGATCTTGAAGGCGCCGGCGGCGCTGCGGGCCGATGTGCTCGATCAGGCCGGGCAGGCGTGGCTGTTGGCCGGCGACCCAGTGCGGGCCTATGCCGCCGAGGGCCAAGCCGTATCGCTGAAGCCCAGCGATCCCGATCTGCTGATCGACCGCGCCGAGGCGGCGGCCTCGGCAGGCTACCTCGATCAGGCCGTCGCCGATCTCGATCGTGTGTTGAAGACCCAACCCGATCGGGTCGATGCGCTGATCTACCGCGCCTCGGCCTATCGCGCCCTCGACCGCCTCGATCCGGCGCGCGCCGATATCGATAAGGCGCTCGCCCGGGCGCCACATTCGGCGGCGGCATTGCTCGAACGCGGCAATATCCGCCGCCTCGAAGGTGACGCCACCGGCGCTCGCGGCGATTGGGAAGAGGTCGGCCACATCGCCCCGGGCAGCCCCGCGGATATGGCCGCACGGGCGAATCTCGAGCATCTGGCGTCCGGCGACGGCGCCGTCCCGCCGGCCACGCCGATCGGCAAGCCGCCACCGCAATGAGCGGCGGGCGATTCCGGGGTCGCGGTCTGCGGCGACGTAGCGTTCTCAGCGGCGGCGTGGCCGGGCTCGGCGGCATCGCCGCGTTGCTCGCATCTTCCTCCGTCCACGCAGAGCAAACCGAGGCACTGAACCGCCTGGCGGCGCAAAAGGGGCTCCGCTACGGAACCACGATCTCGGCCGCGCAGATTACCCGCGACCCCAGCTTTGTCGCACTGGTGCTGCAGCAGGCAGGTCTCGTCGTGCCCGAGAACGATATGAAATGGCTCGATATGAACCGCGGCGCCCCGGGGGACGACGATTATGGCCCGGGCGATACGGTCGCCGGTTTCGCGGTCGAGGGCGGGCTCGCGCTGCGCGGCCACAATCTCCTGTGGTATTACCGCACGCCGCATTGGTTTTTCACCTTACCCGGCCGTGATGCGCAGCGGCGCGCGGTCGTCGACCGGATCAAGGCGCTCGCCGGACGCTATCGCGGCATCATTCACAGCTGGGACGTCGTCAACGAGCCGATCGAGCCCAAGGACGGACGGCCGGACGGGCTGCGCAAGGCCGTATTCCTCGACGCGCTCGGGCCCGAATATCTCGACCTCGCCTACCGCACCGCGCGGGAAACCGACCCGAAGGCCCGCCTCGTCGTCAACGAATACGATGTCGAACTCGACTCGCCCGAGCACGAAGCCCGCCGCACCGTCCTGCTCAATCTGCTGCGGCGGATGCAGCGGGCGGGGACGCCGGTCGACGCGGTCGGCATACAGGCGCATCTGACTGCGGTCGGCGGGCCGCCGTTTTCGCCGGCGGTGCTGCGACGATTTCTGGCCGACATCGCCGGCCTCGGCCTGACCATCCAGATCACCGAGCTCGACGTCACCGACGCGCACGCGCCTGCCGACATCGCGGTCCGCGACCAGCTAATCGCCGACACCTATCGGCGGTTTCTCGATGCCGCGCTCGACGAGCCGGCGGTCAAGATGGTCGTCACCTGGGGCTTGTCGGACCGCCATAGCTGGATCGTGCGTCGTGAGACCAACCAGGCGAAATGGCGCAAGGACGGCCTGCCTTCCCGCCCGCTGCCGTTCGACGCCGATCTGCGCCCCACGCCGGCTTTTGCGGCCATGGTCGATGCCTTCGCCCACGCCCCCGCGCGCACCCCCGGCTAGGGGTGCGGTTCTTCAAAATGTCGCGCGGATGCCGACGGTGGCGGCGATCGGGGCAGCCGGGCTGTAGCTGCGCGGGTTGCTGGCGCCGGGCGCCTGGACGATCGGAACGGACGAGGTCGGCGAAAACGTGCCGTAGGTGTAGTACGTCGCATTCGAAACATTTTCGATCAACGCGAAGACCTGAAAGTTCTTGGTAAACTGATAGCTCGAATGCAGGTTCACCACTAAATAGGGCGGGGTCTGCGGTGTCAGATTGGCTTCGTCGCCGAACAGGAACTGGCCGGCAGCGTAGATCGCACTCCCGCCAACAGTCCAGGCGTCGGTCAGTTTGTAGTCGACGCCGGCTTTCAGCTGGTTGGCCGGGATTCCGGGCAGGCGATCTCCAGGCTGAACCTGAATAATGCCGTTGGCGTCGGCGGCGGGATTGTTCTCGCTCAATTCGGTGAACTCGGTCTGAAACGCCGCGTCGGTGTAGGAATAGCCGAGCCAGGCGAGCAGCCGGTCGGTCTTCAATTGAGATATCGAGGTCGACGCCCTGCCGCAGGGTCGAGCCGACATTTTGAAAAAACGCCCGGCCCTGGATCGGGCTGTTGACGAACAGAATGTCGTTGCCAAGCGTGGTGTGAAAAAACGCGAGGTCGGTCGATAACGTCGCGTCCGGGAAAGGATGAAGTCGGCTGCGTAATCCGGCTTCGACCGTGTGCGCCACCACCTGCTGCAAATTCGGGTCGCCGACAAAGAAATTGCCGAGGCTGCATGGACTGGCGGCGCTGGCGCAAGTCAACTCGGCCGGCGTCGGCGCGCGGTTGGCCTCGGCATAACTCGCATAGGCGCTGAGATTGGGCAGCATCTTCCAGGTCAGGCCGGCCGACGGGTTGAAGTGGCCAAAGGTGTGATCGCCGCTTAACCCGGTCCCGAACTGGTCGCTGAGATTAATCTGTGCGAGATTGTACCGGCCCGCAGAGATTGGCCGACAGCACGGGGGTGACGTCGTAAGTGTCGGTAAAGAACGCCCCGTAATAAGCGTTGGAAATGGCCACTCGCACCGGTGCGATAGAGCCGTCCGCCTGATCGAGCGTGATGCCGGGACCGGCGAATACCCGATCCTCGAGCGACAGGCCGCCGATTTGGGTGCTGGCCCCGAACAAGGTTTGCCCGCCGTCAAAACTGATGCCGGCGATGAACTGGTTCGGATGCGCGAACAGCGGAGTGCGGCTGGTCACCTGCAGCGCTCCGCCATAGCCGTAGGTATTCGTCGACTGTTGGTCTAGATCCGAATAGGGGCCGCCGTTCAAGAAATCGGGGATCGGGTTGCCGTTGCGGTCGGTGGCGTAAACGCCGGGACTAGTGCATAAAAAGCCCGAGCCGTCGCTGCACGGCGTCGCGTCTGCGACATTGCCGTTGACGACTTTTTGCAGCAAGTATTCGGAATACAAATTCCCTTGTAGTGACGTATTATCCGAAATCTGGTAGCTGCTGGTCAGATTGACCTGCGTGTACTGATTCGTGATCAGGTTCGGTGCAGTGAATTGTGCCGCGGGATCGACCGCGAGCAGCTGAATTGGCGAAGTACCGGGGCCGTTGAGGCGTGTCTGGGCCGCGATCACATTGACGTGTACTTGACCGCGATTGCCTTGCCAGCCGATATCGCCGAAGAGATTTCCGAGATCGGAGGATTGCAGGTCGCGCCAGCCACCCTCGTTCACGCCGCTGGCGGCGATGTAGGCGGCGACATTGCCGCTCTGCACGCCGTATTGCAGCTCGCCCTGATATTTCCCGAACGAGCCGCCGAGCGCATCGATCTCAGTACCGTGATAGGTAAAGCCGTTCTTCATTTGCACCGATAGCGCGCCGCCGAGCGCGTTGAGGCCGAATACCGGGTTGGAACCGACCAGGTTCATGCGCTCGATCGCGAGATCCGGGATCAGGTCCCAGTCGACAGTGTCGCCAAAGGGCTGGTTGAAGCGCGCACCGTTGATGTACACCGCTAGCCCCTGAGGGTTGCCTTGCAGCGGCGAGGCCTGGAAGCCGTGATAGAAGAGGCTGGGCTGAAACGGATTTCCGGCGGCGGCGTCGAGGGTTACGCCCGGAACCTGTTCGTTGAGCGCGCGCAGCGCATCGGCGTTGCCGTTACGGGTGATGTCCTGCTGGGTCAGCACCTGCGTCTGGGCGGGCACCTTGCTGCGATCGACCCCTGACCCGAGCAGCGGTGTCGCGGCAACCACCTCGATCGTCGGCAGGGTGATGGGCGCCGCCGCTGGTGAACCGGGCGAGGCGTCTTGAGCGAAGGCGGTGGACAGCAGAACCGGCACAAGCGCCGGCGCCGCCAATATCCACCTACGTTGAGCCATTCCCCCCTCGCACCACCGCTCTACGGCGATCGTTCTCCGCGACGACTATTAAGACGCAGATCGGGCCACCGTGCTTTCCCGATTTACTCTTGAGCATTTCCGGATAAGCTCGGGAAGCTCCCGCCCGACGAGCCGGGCATCTAAATCCGCGCGGGCTGCGGGCGTGACTTCCTGGACCCGGCGAGTGAGGGGCGGCAATGAAGCTCTACGGTTTTTTTCGCTCATCCGCGGCATTCCGCGTCCGCATTGCCCTCAACCTCAAGGGTCTCGCCTACGACGGCGTTTCGATCCATCTCCGCCGCAACGATCAGGCCAAGCCCGATTACCGCGAAGTCAACCCGCAGAGTTTGGTCCCGACACTTGAGGATGGCGGCGAGACCCTGATCCAGTCCCTGGCGATCATCGAGTATCTCGACGAGATCCATCCCAACCCGCCTTTGCTGCCGCAGGCCCCGGGCGAGCGGGCGAGGGTGCGGGCACTCGCCGACATCGTCGCCTGCGACATCCATCCGATCAACAATCTGCGCGTGCTGCGCTATCTGACCCATTCATTTGGCCGCAGCGAGAGCGATATCGCCGTTTGGTACAATCATTGGATTGAAGCCGGGTTTCAGGCGCTGGAAGCATCGCTTGCGCGGGATGCCCGTACCGGCATCTTCTGCCACGGCGACCGGCCCGGCCTCGCCGACATCGCGCTCGTCCCGCAGGTCGTCAATGCCGGGCGCTACCAGCTCGACATGGCGTCCTATCCGACGATCACCAGGATCTACGATAGTTGTATGGCGCTGGCGCCCTTTCAGGCTGCTCACCCGGATAATCAGCCCGACCGCGAGCCCTGACCCGCTACCGCTTGCGTGCGTCGGCGACCATCGTCTTCAACGCGTCGAGATCGACCGCGCCGGGGACGACACGGTCGCCGATGATGAAGGCCGGGGTGCCGTGGATATCGAGTACATCGGCGAGCGCCATATTAGCCTTTAGCGCCTGTGCGACCTCCGGCGCTGCCATGTCGCGCTTGAGCCGGTCGACATCGAGCCCGACCGAAGCGGCCACCTGATAGACCGTGCTGTCGTTAATCTGGCCGTGGGCCGCCATCATCGCCGCATGAAAGGCGTCATACTTACCCTGACGCTGGGCCGCGAGCGCGGCATGAGCGGCCGTGACCGATGCCGGGCCGAGGACCGGGAACTCCTTATAGACCAGGCGCAGCTTCGGATCCTGTTGCAACAGCAACTCGAGCTCTGGCTGCACCTGTTTGCAATAGGGGCATCGGTAGTCGAAGAATTCGACGATCGCGACATCGCCTTCCGGATTGCCCGCCACCGGCGTTGCCGGGTTGTCGAAGATATCGCGCCGGTGCTGCGCCACTGCTTGCGTTGCCTTGGCGTCATTGTCGCGGTCGAGCTTGTCCTGGGCCGCCCGCAGCGCGGCGATCAAAACGTCGGGATGCTGCATCAGATAGTCGTGGATGATCGAGTTGATCGCTTGGCGCTGCGTCGGATTGATCTCGGCCGCTCTGATCGCGCCAGTCGGCGCTGCGGCAGAAAGCAAGCAGGCAAGAGCCAGCAGGGCAAATCGCGCGCGAACAAGCATTAACCGCAGCTCCTTCAAGCAGGATGACGGCGAAAGGCCGCGCTCAATCGGAATCGTCGAGATCCTTGGCCTCGCTGCGGATCTCCTGCGCGCGGGCGTGGGCGACGCTGTTCTTAGGCAGCAGACGCTCGGCCCGGCCGGCCTCCTGCACTGCGTCTTTTTTGTTGTCGGCGGCAAGTCCCTCCTCGGCCAGGGACAGCGCCGCCATACCCATCTGGTTGTCGCGCCCATAAGCGGTCGCGAGCAGGTGCCAAGCGTCGACTTCCTTGTCCTCGGTGCGCAACGCATCGCTGAGATAGGCGATCGCCCGCTTGTTTTCGGCGGGATCGTTGTCCTCGACATAAACCTGCGCGAGACCGATCCGCAGCAGCGAGGCGGCCGGATCGAGACGGACGGCCTGCTCGTAGGGCTGGACCGCTTCTTTGATATGGCCGTTCTCGAACAGCATCTGCCCCTTCAGCTCGCGAAAATAAGGATCGTTCGGATAGTCGCGGATCAACCCGTCGACCTCCGGCAACGCTTTGTCGAGATCCGGAATACGGTAATGGGCTATGGCGCGAGCATAGCGCGCCAGCACCGAACGGTCCTGCTCCGAATATTTTGCCAAGGTCGTCGACGGCGGCTGGGTAAAGGCGGCGAGCTTGGCCTTGACGCGGTCGAGCATCGCGACATAGGCGGGCGGGTCTGGAACATTGGAATACGGCGAGCGCTCGACATGGTCGCGAACATAGTCGATGCGCTCTTGGGTCAAGGGATGATCCATCAGATAGGGATCCTCGTGGACCCCCGGTCAGCAATTCCTCGCTTTGCAGCACCTCGAAGAATTGCAGCAGCCCCCGCGCCGATTGGTGGGTCTCGTCGAGGAAATTCATCGCGGCATGATCGGCGGTTGCTTCCTGGGTCACCGAGAATTCGAGAAAGGCGCGTTGCCCGACGCCGGCCGCGCCCAGCATCGCAGCACCGCCGCCGCTGCCGCGCCCCGCAACCGTTGCGGCAACGCCCGCCACCATCGCGAGGATCTCCTCGATGCTGGCGTTGTGCATCGCCTCCTCGCCCTTATACAGATGCCCGCCGGCAATATGGCCGGTCTCGTGCGAGAGGACGCCGATCAGCTGGTTGGGCGTCTTCGCGCGGAGCACCAGACCGGAGTTCATAAAGATATTCTGACCCCCGGCGACGAACGAGTTGATGCTGTCATCCGCCACCAGGTAGACGTGAACAGCGTCCGGGTCGAGCCCAGCCACCTTCCACACCGGGGTCATCATCGCGCGAATGTCGCCTTCGATCTCGGTGTCCCGCAACAGGGTCGCGCCATTACCCGCGCCTTCGTGCGCGCTGGCGACATGGCCCAAGATCAGCGCCGCAGCGACGACAGATGCGGTCGTTCGGACAAAAGCGCGTAAAGCCATCGGCGCCGCCTTCAATTTGCCGACCGAACCGGGAGGCGGATTCAAGGTCCGCTCATGGTTCCGGTAGGATAGAATTGCGGCAAGGCCGCGGCAAGCAGCGCCGAACTGAGCCTTCCCGCCCCGGCTGAACGCTTATGACTGGATCAGCCGTTGCCACCAGCCCTTTCGCGGGTTCGCCGGCTTGTCCGCCGCCGCCTGGGCCGCATGGGCGGGTTCGGTTGGCAGTGGCGGCATACCCGGCGGTTCGAGCGCCTCGGGCTGCACTGACCGCTCGTCCCGATCCGCGGCGAACGGACTGGCGGGTTCGCGCTCGCTGCTATGCGGCGGAGCCGAAAACCGGTCCACCCCTTCGGCGGGCATCCCTTGCTCGGCCAAACCGGCATGGGGGGTTGCTTCTTCGATGAATTGGAGGGCCGCTGGCTCCGCCAGCTCGGCCGCGGCCGCGCCGTTATGGCTCGACACGGCGGCCTCCGCGGCTGGCTCGCCGGCGAGCGCCGGCAGGCTGGCAGTTTCAATCTCAGTCGCGGCCGCTTCCACAACCGGATCGGTAGGAATTTCTTCAGGCCACGGTGTGTCCGCTTCGACGACTCCGTGCCCGCCCTCCGCGATCTCGGATTCCATGGGTCCGGGTTCGCCGCCATCGTCAGCTATCGCCACGATCTCGACCGTGGCTGCGGCCGGATGCAGACCATCGAGACCGGGATCAAAGCCATCCTCGCGCCTTACGCGGCGTCTCCCGCCGCGTCGGCCGCGCCGTCGCCGCTGCCTTTCGACGTCTGCGTCTTGCTCGCCATTAGGTGCCGCGCCAGCCTCGCTCGCGGTAGCGGCAACCCGCTCGCCGGCTTCGTCTTCCAACGCCTCGGCGGCGGGCGCTGGAGGTGCCGGGCCGCGGTCGCCAGCTTCGTCCTCGTGCCGGCGCCGGCGGCGCCGGCGGCGGCCACGGCTGCGCTCTTCGTCGGCTTCCCGGCCGGGCCGCTGCGCACCGGCGTCGACCACTTCGTCGGCTTCGTCCTCCGGTTCCTCTTCGTCGATCTCGGGTGCCTGGGTCAGCGGCGCAGGGATTGCCGGCGGCGCCTCGCTCGGTCCGTAAGCGCGCAGCCTTTCGAGGCGGAAAGCGGGCGGGATCAGCGCGTCGTCCTGTGCCATCAGCACATGAATGCCGTAGCGCGCTTCTAACTGCGCCAACAAGTCGCGCTTGTGATTGAGGATGTAGAGCGCGACCGTCGTCGGCACATAGACGCAAACCTCGGCCGAGCGCCGGCGCATTCCCTCCTCTTCGATCGAACGCAGCACATAGAGGGCAGTCGATTCGGTCGAGCGGATAAAGCCGGTGCCGCCGCAATGAGGACAGGGCTGGGTCGAGGCTTCGACCAAGGACGGGCGCAACCGCTGGCGCGACATTTCCAACAGACCGAACGGGCTGATGCGGCCGACCTGGATGCGGGCGCGGTCGTTCTTCAGGGCGTCCTTCAGCCGCCGCTCCACCGCCCCCTGGTTGCGATGCTCCTCCATGTCGATAAAGTCGATCACGATCAGCCCTGCCAGATCGCGCAAGCGAAGCTGCCGGGCAATCTCTTCGGCCGCCTCGAGATTCGTGCGCGTCGCCGTTTCTTCGATGTTGCGCTCGCGCGTTGAGCGGCCCGAATTCACGTCGATTGCAACCAGCGCTTCAGTCTGATTGATCACCACGTATCCGCCAGAACGCAGCTGGACGATCGGCGAATGAATCGCGTCGATCTGGCCCTCGATCTGGAAGCGGTGCAACAGCCCGATCTGCGGATCGCGATAGGGCTGAACCCGCTTGGCATGGCTCGGCATCAGCATCTTCATGAATGCCTTTGCCGTGCGGTAGCCCTCCTCGCCTTCGACCAGCACTTCGTCGATGTCGCGCGTGTAGAGGTCGCGGATCGACCGCTTGATCAGATTGCCTTCTTCGTAGATCAAAGCCGGCGCGGTCGACTTCAATGTCAGCTCGCGGATTTCGTTCCATAGACGTAACAAGTATTCGTAGTCGCGCTTGATCTCTGCCTTCGATCGCTCCCCGCCGGCGGTGCGCACGATCACCCCCATTCCTTCGGGGATGTCTAGCTCCTCGAGGATGTCCTTCAGCCGGCGGCGGTCACTGATGCTGGTTATTTTTCGCGATACCCCGCCGCCGCGCGCCGTGTTCGGCATCAACACGCAATAGCGCCCGGCGAGCGACAGATAAGTCGTTAAGGCCGCCCCCTTGTTGCCGCGCTCCTCCTTGGTGACCTGCACCAGCATGATCTGCCGGCGCTTGATCACCTCTTGGATCTTGTAATGCCGGGGGGCGCGGGAGCGCTGGCGCTCGGCCTCCTCGAACTCGTCCCCGCCGAGGGTTTCGATCACCTCCGCTTCGCCAGCGTCACGATCGCCGGAATCGCGCGCCTCAGGCGCAGGTGCGGTCTCTAAGGTGTCCTCGGCTGAAGGTGGTTTCTCCTCGATTGCGGGAAACCTCTCCTCGGCTGCGAGTGGGGTCTCCTCCGCCGCTGGGAAAGTCAGCGCGGTGGCGTGCGTCGCCTCATCGAGGGCCGCGGCTGCCAACCGGGCAGCCTTATTTCCCTGGTCATGGTCGGCGACCGCATCCGCGTCGAGCGGCGCTGCCGTCGCCTCCGCCCACGGAAGCTCGGGAGGGGTAGCGTCGACCTGCTCGTCGACGTTCGTGATCGGGCTGATCTCCGTATGGCCCCCGGTTACCCAGGAAGTATCCGAAAACGGTTCGACGCCGGGCGGTTCGTCCTCTCCGTCCGGCGTCGGCTCCGTGACGGCGACCGGCTCCGGGAGCGCCGCCTCGAGCGGCACCCCGGCTTCATCGAAAGCTTCGCCCGTGGCCTCGGGACCTTCGGCGTCGGGCTGCCCCGATTCGCTGTCACCGGCCGAGCGGTCGCCGATCGGGATCCTGAAATAATCGGGGTGAATCTCGCTGAACGCGAGAAAACCGTGACGATTACCGCCGTATTCGATAAAAGCGGCTTGCAAAGAGGGTTCTACACGCGTGACCTTAGCAAGATAGATGTTTCCCTTTACCTGCTGCTTTGTCGACGACTCGAAATCGAATTCCTCGAGGCGGTTACCGCTGACGACCACCACCCGGGTCTCTTCCGGGTGTGTGGCATCGATGAGCATGCGCTTTGCCATTCGGGCGTAACTCCGAGGCGCGCTGCCGCGGCCGCGCGAAATTCGGCCGGCGGCGCGATCCCGTGTGTGAGGAAGCCGGCAACGCCTGAGCTCACGCCGTCTTGGAACGATTGCATATCGACCACGGTGAATCTCGTCAGGGGACGGCTTCGGGTTCCTACGATCCACGCCGCCCCACGCTCTGGCCCCGCGCGGCGGCAGACGCGCCGCCGATCATCCGGGCTCACATCGCGATGTCCCTGCCCGGCGCTTTACCCAGCAGGCGGACGACGATTTTTCGCAAGTGCCAATGTATATTGGCGGAGGCTCCGCCACAATGCCTTCGTCCACACCCCGACGACCGAGCGCGCGCCGAAACATACTTGGAATAGCTACCCCGCTGGCGCATATAAGGCGATGCCGCCCGAAACCGGGATAACCGCGGCGATTGATGGCAACCGGAGCGTCCGCGTCTCGCCGGCTCGAACACATGGTCAAACTCGTTAGGTTTCTTTTCGTCTGCGCGGTCATTCTGGCGATCGCGGGGGCTGGATTTGTTGGGATCACGATCTGGTATTTTGGACGCGACCTGCCAGACTATCAGCAGCTAGCCAATTTTCAGCCACCGATCACGACCCGGGTCCAAGCTGGGGATGGGCGCCTGCTGGCTGAATATGCGACCGAGCGAAGGGTCTTTGTGCCGATTCAGGCGATTCCCAAGCCGGTCATCAACGCCTTCATTTCCGCCGAGGATAAAAACTTCTACAGCCATCACGGGATCGACCCCCTGTCGATCTTCCGCGCCGCGATCACCGATATCGGCCGGTTTCGAGCCAACCGTCGTCCGATCGGGGCGTCGACGATCACCCAGCAGGTCGCCAAGAACATGTTGCTGACGAATGAGGTTTCGATCGCGCGCAAGATAAAGGAGATCCTGCTCGCCACCCGGATCGAGGCGGCGCTGCCCAAGGAGCGCATCCTCGAACTCTATCTGAACGAGATCTATCTCGGCTCGGGCGCTTATGGCGTCGCGGCGGCGGCGATGACCTATTTCGATAAATCGCTCGACCAGTTGACCTTGGGAGAGGCTGCCTTCCTCGGCGGGCTGCCGAAGGCGCCAAACCGCTATAATCCGGTGCGCTTGCCGGAGGCGGCGACGGCGCGCCGCGACTGGGTGCTCGACCGTATGGTCGAGGACGGCGTCGTTAGCCGCGAGGCGGCGGACCAGGCTAAGGCGGAGCCGATCGAACTGCACCGCCGCCAGGAGGCCGAAGAGGTCAGGGCGCCCTATTTTGCCGAGGAGGTGCGGCGCCAGCTGCTCGCGCGGTATGGCGAGAGGGCATTGTACGAGGCCGGCCTGTCGGTACGCACCAGTCTCGATCCGCGTTTGCAGGCAGAGGCGGACAAGGCCCTGCGCGCGGGACTGATCGATTATGCTCACGCGCACGAAGGTTGGCGCGGGGCCGTCGCTCAAATCGACCCCGAAGGTGATTGGGCGGCCCGATTGAGCAAGGTTCACATTCCGGCGGTCGCGACCGACGTCGGTTGGCGTCTGGCGGTTGTGCTGCGCGCCACACCCGGCGCGGCGGCGATCGGCTTTGCCGATGCCGACACCGGGCAGATCCCATTTGCGCAGATGCGCTGGGCCCGGCGGCGCTATGCCAATGGCTCCCTCGGCCCGTTCCCGCGCGGCGCCGGCGACGTGGTCAGACCCGGCGATGTGGTAATGGTGGCGCCGGTCGCTGCCGTGCCCGCGAAGGGCAATGTCGGCAGCGACGCCGACACCAAGACCGGCAAGACCGCGGTCGTGACAGCCGGCAGAGAAGCCGGCTTTACCCTGTGCCAGGTGCCCGAAGTGTCCGGAGCTCTGGTCGTCATGGATCCGCATACGGGCCGGGTGCTGGCGATCAGCGGCGGGTTCAGCTTCGCGACCAGCCAGTTCGATCGCGCGACCCAGGCCTATCGGCAGACCGGATCGGCGATCAAGCCGTTCGTCTTTCTGACCGCCCTCGATCACGGCTTCACGCCGTCGACAATGGTCAGCGACGCGCCGATCTCGCTGCCGCAAGGCCCCGGGCTGCCGATGTGGTCACCGACCAATTATGAGGCCGACCGCTTCCGCGGACCGACCCCGTTGCGCATCGGGCTCGAGCAGTCGATCGACACGCTGACGGTGCGGGTCGCCACGATGATCGGGATGGATCCGATTGCCGACACGATCGAGCGTTTCGGCATCCTGGATCACGTGCCCCACGAATATTCGATCACTCTCGGCTCTGGTGAGACTACCCCGATGCGGTTGACCGCCGCTTATGCGATGCTGGTCAACGGCGGTAAGCGCATCACTCCGACCGTGATCGACCGAGTCCAGGACCGCAACGGCAAGACCATTTTTCGTGCCGACAATCGCCCTTGCGACGGGTGTACCGATGTCGACTGGAACCATCAGCCGGTGCCGGTGATCCCGGATACGCGTGAGCAGGTGGCGGACCCCGGCTCGGCCTATCAAGTGGTCACGATGATGGAGGGAGTGGTGCAGCGCGGCACCGGCACGGCGGTAAAGGCAGTGGGCCGCCCGATCGCCGGCAAGACCGGGACCACCAACGATTTCCGCGACGCGTGGTTCGAAGGCTTCACCCCCGACCTCGCCGCCGGTGTCTATGTCGGTTATGACCAGCCGGACAGCCTCGGTAAGGACGAGACCGGTGGTCATGTCGCCGCGCCGATCTTTCGCGATTTCATGATCGCCGCGCTCGCGAACACGCCGGCGACCGATTTCCGTATCCCGCCGGGCATGCTGCTCTACCGGGTCAGCGCCGCCACTGGCCTGCCGATCTCCGGAGACGGGCCGGCAATCTACGAGGCTTACAAGCCCGGGACAGAGCCGGGCGTCAACCCCGATCTCAGCTCGCGCGCGCGCCGATGGCGAGGATGGCGCGCCGGCTGACGCGACCGCGGCTGCCGATGGCGGCGACGAGGCTGCCGCCACCCCTGCCGCCGGCGCCACGCCGGATAGTGGCAGTGCTATGCTGCCGGCGCGCGGCGCTCCCGCCAGCGGCACCGGCGGTCTATATTAAAGCACCGAAATAGACGGACGGAGCGAGGCATGCGCGCCGAAATCGAGGCGGCGGCCGGCGACATCAGAAAGTCGCTGGCGCTGCTGAGGAGGCATCTTTGACTGGGATACGGCAACCCGGCGCTTGGCCGAACTGAACGCCGAGGCGGAGAACCCGCGCCTGTGGGACGACCCTGCCGCGGCGCAGAAGCTGCTGCGCGAGCGCACCCGGCTCGACCAGGCGATCGCCGGCTACCGGCGCATCGAGCACGAGGTCGACGACGCGCTCGAACTGATCGCGCTCGGCGAAGCCGAGGGCGAGGCGCAGATCGTCGCCGAGGCCGAGGCCGCGCTCGAAAAGCTGCGCGCCGAGGCGGCAAGGCGCGAGCTCGAAAGCCTGCTCTCGGGCGAGGCCGACGGCAACGATTGCTATCTGGAAGTCCATGCCGGGGCAGGCGGCACCGAGGCGCAGGATTGGGCCGAGATGCTGCTGCGCATGTATGTGCGCTGGGCCGAGGCGCACGATTACAAGGCCGAGTGGCTCGAAGAGAGCGGCGGCGAGGAGGCCGGGCTCAAATCGGCGACAGTGCGGATCTCCGGACCCGATGCCTATGGCTGGCTCAAAACCGAAAGCGGCGTCCACCGTCTGGTGCGTATTTCGCCATTTGATTCGAACGATCGCCGCCACACCAGCTTTGCCTCGGTCTGGGTCTATCCCGTGGTCGACGACAAGATCGAGGTCGAGATCAACGACAAGGATCTGCGCATCGACACCTACCGCTCCTCGGGCGCCGGCGGCCAGCACGTCAACAAGACCGACAGCGCGGTGCGGATCACCCATATGCCGAGCGGGATTGTCGTGCAGTGCCAGAGCGAACGCTCGCAGCACCAGAACCGCGCTCATGCCTTCGCGATGCTGCGCGCCCGGCTCTACGAAGCCGAATTACAGCGGCGCGAGGCGGTCACCGATGCGATGAACGCGACCAAGACCGACATCGGCTGGGGCCACCAGATCCGCTCTTACGTGCTGCAGCCCTATCAGATGGTCAAGGATCTGCGCACCGGCGTCGAGACCAGCAACACCGGCGCCGTGCTCGACGGCGACATCGACCGGTTTCTCGCCGCGGCGCTCGCCGCCCGCATCGAGGGCTCGGACGCGATCGCGACCGGCGCCTGATCAGCCCTGCGCCGGCGCTCCGCGCCAGGAAATCGGCCCGCATTCGCGCCCACGGGCCGGATAGGCCTTTCCCCGGCCCGCAATAAATGCGTAATCTGCGCCTCGCGGTCTTCTTCGACAACCGGGCCCGGCGGCGTCTCACGCATGGTCGGCGTCCGCCTCAACACACGGGAGAGAAACATGAGCTGAGATCGACGGCGCCACGTTGATTGCGAGGAGCCTCAAGCAGCAGGGCATAAACCACCTCTTTGGCGTCGTCGGGTTTCCCGTCGGCCCGATCGCCGCCGCGGCGCAAAAGGAAGGTGTTGCCTATATCGGCATGCGCAACGAGCAGGCCGCCTCCTATGCGGCGCGGGCGTACGGCTATCTGACCGGCCGGCCCGGCGCCTGCATCGTCGTGACCGGTCCCGGCGTCGTGCACGGCCTCGCCGGCCTTGCTGATGCGCAGCAGAATTGCTGGCCGATGATCCTGATCGGCGGCGCGTCGGAAACCTATCGCCGCGGCATGGGCGCTTTCCAGGAAGAGCGCCAGGTGCTGCTCGCCGCGCCGCTCTGCAAATTCGCCCACGCCATCGATAGCGTAAAGCGGATCCCGTTTTATGTCGCGGAGGCGACCCGGAACGCGACCTATGGCCGGCCGGGCGCCGCCTATCTCGACATGCCCGACGACATCATCACCGGCAAGTGTGACGAGAAGGACGTCGTGCAGGTGCAAAAATGCCCCGACCCGCCGCGCTTCCAGGCCCCGCCGGAGAATGTCGACGCGGCGCTCAACATGCTCGAGCGGGCCGAGCGGCCGCTGATCCTCGTCGGCAAGGGGATGGCTTGGGCCAACGCCGAAAGTGAGGTGCGCTCCTTTATCGAGAAGACGCAAGTGCCGTTCCTGCGCTCGCCGATGGGCAAGGGCGTGATGCCCGACGACCATCCGCTGTCGGTGGCGGCGGCCCGCACATTGGCATTGCAGAACGCCGACGTCGTGTTTCTGATGGGCGCCCGCTTCAACTGGATCTTCCATTTCGGGCAACCGCCGCGCTATGCGCCGGACGTCAAGGTCATCCAGCTCGACATCGCGCCCGAGGAGATCGGCCACAACAAGGCGACCGACGTGGCCCTGGTCGGCGACGGCAAGGCGATCATGGCGCAGATGAACGCCGCACTCGCCGGCCGCCAGTGGTTCCATCCGAAGGAATCGCCATGGCGGCAGATGATCAGCAAGAAGTCGTCGGAAAACGCGGCCCAGATCCAGCCGCAGATCGACGACGACAGCGCCCCGGCGACCTACTACCGCGCCTTCAAGGACATCGCCGCCTGGATGCCGCGGAACTCGATCCTGTCGGCCGAGGGCGCCGGCACGATGGATATCGGCCTGACGATGCTGCCGGTGTTCAGCGCCAAGGCCTGCCTCAACGCCGGCACCTACGGCACGATGGGCCTCGGCCTCGGCCAGGCGATCGCCGCCGCCATCGTGCATCCGGACCGTCCGGTCATCCACTTGTCGGGCAACTCGGCGATCGGCTTCTCCGGCATGGAGATGGAGACGCTGGCGCGCTACAACCTGCCGGTCAAGATCGTCGTGCTCAACAATGGCGGCATCGGTCCCGGCATGCCGGAGATCCCGGAAAACCCGATGTTCAACATGCGGCCGAACTCGCTGATCTACGGCGCGCGCTACGACAAGGTCATGGAAGCCTTTGGCGGCAAGGGCTTCTTTGTCGAGGACCCGAAGGACCTCAAGGGCGCGCTCGCCGAGGCGATGAACTTCCGCGGCCCGGCCCTCGTCAACGTCGTGCTCTCGCAGGGCTCGGCCAGCAAAGCCGCAAGCGTTCCGCTGGCACAGCTGAGCGGATCTGGGGCAACGCCGCAATAATCGTCATGGCCGGACTGATCCGGCCATCCACGAACGGGACCGCCCTACCAGGGCGGTCCTGGCGCCGCAAGCGCAAGCGAATGGCCTACGAGACCTACCGCGTCGAGATCACCCGCGACGAGACGCGCCCGTCCGGCAGCGTGACCATCGAGATCACCGCCTATATCGACCGGATGCCGGAGACCAACGAGGCGACGATTGGGTGGTTGAGCCGGGCCTCGCGCGGGGTATGGAACAGCCGGCTGCAATATTCCGGGGATTTCGAATCCTTGGCGGCGGCGCTGGCGGCGATCGATGCCGCCTATCCCGAGGCCATGTCGATCCGCTGCTACGAATATTCGGTCGACAACGAATACCCGGTCGAAGCCGCCTTGCTGGTGCGCTCGCAAGGCAAATGGCTGCCGGCCGGCGATGCCTCCCACTGAACGCAGCACGTGAGGGCAGGACGGGCTTGGGGACCCGACAAGGCGCTTAAATACGCGGCGCTGGTCATCGTCGCAGGAGTGTTGGCCACCACCCTGGCGCAGCCCCAGGTTCTGGCGCGCCTGCCATTGCAAAATCTGCTCAAGAACGAGTTGCACGTCGACCGAACCGCTAACGCCGCGTTCTTTTTCTGGGCAGGCCTCGCCTGGTACTTGAAGCCGTTCGCCGGCATCTTGACCGACGCGTTCCCGCTCTTCGGCAGCCGGCGCAAGAGCTACATCCTGATCAGCGCAACCTTGGCGGCATTGTCATGGCTGGCGTTGATCGTTACCCCCCACGACTATCGCAAGCTGCTGTTCGTCGTGATCGTGATCAATACGTTTATGGTGGTCGCGAGCACGGTGGTCGGCGGTTACATGGTCGAAACCGCGCAGGCCAATTCGGGCTCGGGCCGGCTTACCGCGATCCGCCAGTTCGTCCAGCAGGCCTGTCTGATCGTCAACGGTCCGGTGGCCGGATATCTCGCCAGCATCGCCTTCGGCTGGACCGCCGCGGCGTGCGGCGGCGTCATGTTCCTGCTGGTGCCGGTGACCATCCTGTTTCTGCATGAACAGCGCAAACGGTCGGATTCGCGCCAAATCCTGGCGAACGCCCGCGAACAGCTCGTCAACATCGCCACCGCCCGGACGATGTGGGCAGCCGCGGCGCTGATGGCCTTGTTCTACATTGCTCCAGGCTTTGGGACCGCGCTGTTCTACAAGCAGCAGAACGATTTGCACCTCACTACGCAGGCGCAGGGCTTTCTGCAGTTGATCGCGGGCGTTTTTGGCGTGCTGGCCGCTGTCGGTTACGGAATCTTGTGCCGGCGCCTCAACCTGCGCACCCTGCTGGTCGGATGCATGGTCGTCGCCACCGCGGCCAACCTCGGCTACCTGTTCTACTCGTCGGCGGGGCGCGCCCAGGCGATCGAAGGATTGAACGGCTTCGGCTACACCTTGGCCGAGCTCGCGCTGATGGACCTGGCCGTGCGCTCCACACCCGCCGGGAGCGAGGGGTTGGGCTTTTCCTTGATGGTCAGCGTCCGCAACCTGGCCCTGTTCGGAACCGACTGGTTCGGCTCGAAATTGCTCGACCAATATCATTTTTCTTTTGATTCGCTGGTGATCGCCAATTCCGCCACGACCCTGATAGCGGTTCCTCTGGTGTTCCTGCTGCCCCGGTTGATCGTCCTCCGCAAAGACGCCGAAATCTACGAACCGGCTCCCGCGCCAAAAGCCGTGATGGAATGAGATCGTCGCTCGAAAGACAGGGCCCAGGCCATGGTGTAGCTAGCTCCGGCAAGACGAACGCGTTGGCAACTTCGCTAATGACCATATTGCTCCCCCTTCCGGGTTGCTATCCGTAATATGCGCCGCGACACGGCAACGATGAATTCAGTCCGATGCCTACTCCCGAGATCAATGTGGTTGTAGATTGGCTGATCGACGGCGCGCGATCGGCGCCGCAGCCGCAGCAGGTACTGTCTCAATTATCCGAACGGCTGCTCGCTTGCGGCATCCCGCTGTGGCGGGTCGCCGTGTATGTGCGAACCTTGCACCCGAATATCATGGGCCGGCGGTTCCTGTGGCGCCCCGACGCCGAGCTCGAGATTACCGATGCCCCGTTCGAGTTCCTTGAGACCGAAAATTTCCGCGACAGTCCGATTGCCCGCGTCTATCAGACCGGCTCCGCAATCAGGCGCAAACTCGCGGATCCGGACTGCCCCGACGATTTTCCGGTGCTTGCCAATCTGCGCGCGGAAGAGATCACCGACTATCTGGCGGCGCCGCTCGTCTTTACCGATGGAGCCATTCACGCAGTGACCTGCACGACGCGGCAGCCGGGCGGCTTTACCGACGTACAGATCGCCGGCCTCGAAGCCATCACCTTGCCGCTGGCACGCGTCGCCGAGATCCGCGCCCTGCGGCGGACGGCGAGCATGTTGCTCGATACCTATGTGGGCCATGACGCTGGCGAGCGGATTCTCGCCGGGCATATCAGGCGTGGCGATATCGAGGAGATACACGCAGCCATCTGGCTGTCGGACATGCGCGGGTTTACCGCGTTGGCGGATGGGCTGCCGCCGCGGGTGCTGATCGATCTGCTCAACCGCTATTTCGATTGCCAGGTACCGGTGATCCTCGACCACGGCGCCGAGGTGCTGAAATTCATGGGCGACGGGCTGCTGGCGATTTTCACGATCACCGGCAACGAAACCGAAGTGTGTAAGCGCGCGCTCGCAGCGGCGCGCCAGGTGCGGGCGAATATAGCCGAGCTCGCGGCCTCAGCCGCCCCGGGGTTGCGCTTCGGACTGGCGCTGCATATTGGCGATGTGCTCTACGGCAATATCGGCAGCGGCAATCGGCTCGATTTCACCTGTATCGGTCCAGCCGTCAATTGCGCCGCGCGCATTGAAAAACTGACCGGCCAATTGGGGCGTGCAATTCTCGCTTCGGGGGAATTCGCGCGCCATTGCCCCGACGCCTTCGCGGGGATCGGCGAATTCAGCCTTGCCGGTTTTAGCGCCCCACAATCGGTTTACGGTTTTGAGGACGAGGCGGCGGGTTTATCTCGCGAGGAGCCGGCGCTATAGGCTCGGCC
>CAWJTR010000006.1:0-108226 GCA_963845735.1 uncultured Alphaproteobacteria bacterium
GAACCTGCATCAGGTGCCTGAAGCTATGACCTTGCATCGCAGCCTGTGGGCCGGCCGGATAATGAGCGCGATTGTCGTTATCGCTCTGGTGGCAGACGGCACTATTCAGCTTTTCGCGCCGGCACAGATCGCGAGCATGTTGCACGAAACCGGGTTCGCGATGGACCTGACCCGTGTCGTGGGTCCGATCATACTCGCCTGCGCCATCCTTTACGCCATCCCGGCCACCTCCGTCCTCGGCGCGATCCTGGTGACTGGCTTTCTGGGAGGCGCCATCTGCGCCCATGTCCGCATTGGTGAGTTGGGGTCGCCGCCGGAAATCGTTTCCCTGCTTCTGGGCGCGATGACATGGGGCGGCCTCTACGCGCGCGATCCCCGTATCCGGGCCATTCTGCCGCTCATCCGTTGAACCAACAGGGGCAGTGCTCTGTCCCTCAAGATCAGGAGAAAACGCATGTTTTTAGTAATGGGAATCACGGGAAAAGTTGGCGGCGCAACGGCAGAACATCTGTTGGCGCACGGCAAGGAGGTACGCGCGCTCGTCCGCAATCGCGAGAAGGCGGCTAACTGGGCGAACCAGGGCGTGGAACTGGTAGACGGCGATTGGAATGATTCGGCAGCCATCGAGCAAGCGCTCAAAGGCGTCGAAGGCGCGTTCGTCATGTTGCCGGCTGTCTGGGCGCCCTCGCCCGATTACAAAGAAGCAAAGGGCGTGATTGCAAACTATGTCGAGGCGCTCACCAAGGCAGCGCCGCCGCGAGTGGTTGCGCTTTCGTCGATGGGTGCGAACAGAACCAGCGGGCTCGGGATGATCACGGCCTTGTCGCTTCTGGAGCAAGGTTTTCGCGACCTGATATCGCCAATCGCATTTGTGCGCGCAGGTGGATTCTTCGAAAATTTTCTTTACGGCTTGCAGGTCGCCCAGGGCGGAACGCTACCGGTCTACTACAATCCGACAAACCGGAAATCGACCATGGTCGCGACGAACGACATCGGCGCGGAGGTCGCAACCCTTTTGACCGGGCCAGCGTGGTCAGGGCAGCGCGTCGTCGAGCTTGGTTCGATGGTCACCGCGGATGAAGTCGCGGAGCAATTGGGTGAAGTCCTGAATCTCGACGTGAAAGCCTTTGCAGTCCCGCGTGCAGGGTGGGCGGAAGCGTTCGAGCAATTCGGCATCCCGAAGGGCCACACCGGACCTGCCGAAGAAATGTTTGAGGCCGTGAATGCAGGATGGATGGACCTCGGAGTCGAGGGTACGGAGCACGTAGCGGGTACGACGTCCGCACGCGACGTCTTCGCGGCGGCCCAGAAGGCCGTGACGGCGTGAACCGCGACGTTCACACCAATGAAGATCGAGATCGAACATGAAGGTTCTTGTTTGGGTGCAACGGGACGGAACCAAATGCCTCGCATCCGCGTTGGTGTGGCGTTCGACGTGCTCAACGTTGTGAGCGGCACGGCGAGCGGCGTGTTCAGCAGGGACGCCTCGGTGTTTGTCGCCTCACGGGTTTGCATTACGCACGCGCATTGAAGTCCAGGTTTTTCCTGCACTTGCATTCGAACCCACCCAAGGGTCCCCACTCGTCGACAAGCGGGGGTAACCATGAAGATCGTCGTCATTGGCGGCACCGGCCTGATCGGCTCGAAGACCGTCGCCATTCTGCGCCAGGGCGGCCACGAGGTCGTCGCCGGCTCGCCCAAAAGCGGTGTCAACACCATCACCGGCGAGGGGCTCAAAGAGGCCATGGCCGGCGCGCAGGTGGTGATCGACCTCGCCAATTCGCCGTCATTTGAAGACAAGGCGGTGCTGGAATTCTTCGAGACTTCCGGGCGCAACCTTCTCGCGGCGGAGGCCGCAGCCGGCGTGCGGCACCACGTCGCGCTATCCATCGTCGGAACCGACCGGAGCGACAATGGCTATTTCCGCGCCAAGGTCGCCCAAGAGAAACTGATCGTGGCCTCCGGCATCCGCTACACCATCATCCGCGCGACCCAGTTCCTGGAATTCCTCGGCGCCATCGCCAATTCAAGTGCGGATGGAAACATCGTCAGGCTTCCGCCCGGCCTGTTCCAGCCGATCGCGGCGGACAACGTTGCTTTTGTCGTCGCCGAGGTGGCGCTCGCCGCGCCGCGAAACGGCATCGTCGAGATCGCCGGCCCGGAACGAGCGCCGTTCAACGAAATCGTCGCCCGCTATCTGAAGGCGGTCGGCGACCCGCGCGAGGTGGTGCGTGATCCCGAGGCCCGATACTGGGGCGGCCGGGTCGCTGAGCGCTCGCTCGTGCCGTTGGGCGAAGCGCGCCTCGGCCGCATCGGCTTAGACGAATGGCTCCGCCGCTCACATCTTTGAACTCGGGATGACAGTCCGAATAACCATGCGATTGCCATAATCGCATTATATGGTAATGCAATGCGCCTCTCCGTGATCGGCCGGTAACCGCACGGGAGATGAATTTTTTACTGAAATTCGCTGCATAAAACAGCGAGAGCAGCGGGCTGGTCGCGGGCTGGGGCGAAGGATTATGGGCCGTCGCGGCGGGCTAGGACTTGGGCATCACGTCGAGGCGGACGACCAGACCTTCGAGCTCGGGCTTTGGCGGCGGGTAGCGGTGCATGACTAGCGGGTCGTGGCCGGGGACGATGTGCTGCGGGCTCGGCGCCTGGGCGCGCAAGCGCGTCATAGGCGTCGAGCATGTCGCCGATATTGAAGGCGGCGGTGAACGGGCGGCCGGCCTCCATGTTCTCGTAATAGTGGGTGACGTCGGAGGCGAGCACGACCCAGCCGCGGCTGGTATGAACGCGGACGAATTGCATGCCCGGGGTGTGGCCGCCGACCGGATGCAAGGTGATCCCCGGCGCCAGCTCGACCGGCCCGTTGTAGAGCTTGACCCGCCGCGCAAAGTTGAGCCGCACGATGCCGACGACATCCTCGACCTCGAACGAGCGGGCGAGGAACGCATGGCGCATGTAATGCCCGGTGGTGTAGTGCAGCTCGGCCTCCTGCAAATGGAACTGCGCCGCCGGAAAGCGGTCAAACGTACCGACATGGTCGTAATGCATGTGGGTCAGGATAACATCGGCGACGTTATTGCGGTCGAGGCCGACCAACGACAGCGACTCGGCCGGACAGCGCAGATGCCGCCGGCCGCGCGCTGCGGCAACCTCGGCGGTGAACCCGGTGTCGATGACAAAGCTGCGCTGATGCCCGATCGCCGCCCAGACGAAATAATCCATCGGCATCGGCCCGTCATGCGGGTCGCCGCCGATGAAATGGTCGGCGCGCCGCGCGTCGCGCTCGGCATAGCGGATAGCGTAAAGCTCGTATTCGGGAAGCTGGGCGTCCATGGCGGCCTCTGATCGTTGAAGGGATTGCGCGAGTGCCGGCGCGGTGCAAGCCTGTGATCGGTCCTTATAGCCAAGACCAGGAACCCGAGCCATGCCGCAATCCTCACTCGGCCCCTATCATGTCGAAGCCTTCAACACGGCCAAGGAATCCGAGAACAAGATCCATGACGACGCCGTCGCCCGCCGGTTTGGTTTCAAGGGCGGGCTGGTGCCGGGGGTCGAGGTCTACGCCTACATGACCCATCTGCCGGTGGCACGCTGGGGCCGCGCCTGGCTCGACCGCGGCAGCGCCGAGTGTCGGCTGCTCAAGCCCGTCTATGACGGCGATACCGCGATCGTGACCGCGACCGAAACACAGGAGGGGCTCGACCTCCGGGTCGACAGCCACGGCGAAATATGCGCCACCGGCCGCGCGACATTGCCAACCGCGGCATCGCCCGCCCCGGCCATTTTCGCCACGGCCCCGGCGCCGCCGAACCCGCCTGAAAACCGGCCTCCGGCCGATGAAACGACGCTCACCGTCGGAACCTGGTTCGCGATCCATCCCTTTCGGGTCGGCGCCGAGGAGGCGCGACAATATCTGAGCGACGTGCGAGAAGACCTACCGCTTTATACCGACGAGGGCCTGGTCCACCCCGGAACGATCCTGCACATCGGCAATTGGGCGTTGCGCCACAACGTCGTGCTGGGGCCGTGGATGCATGTCGGCAGCCGGATCGAGCATTTCGCCGCCGCGCGGATCGGCGACGAACTGTCGGCGAAGGCACTCGTCACCGGGAATTACGAGCGCAAGGGCCACCGCTTCGTCGATCTCGACGTTCTGGTCTACGCCAACCGCACCACCCCGGTCGCCCGCATCGCCCACATCTCGATCTACCGGCCCCGCCAGCTCGCCGCGGCTTAGAATGATTAGACCAGCTTGCCAGACTCAACTTGACGGGGGCGGCGCGGGGGCGGCGATTTCGCGGGTCTCGACTTGCGGCGGGTCGCCGAAGCGCAGCCGGATGCGGTATTTCTGCCAGTCGCGGCGATAGGCGACCGGGTCCGGCAGGGGGATCGAGGCAGTCGAGGCCACCGCGAGCAATTGCGTTTGCGTCTGCGGTGCCGCTCCGACGACGCCCGGGGACAGCGCGTTCGACCCGATGCTGCTGACCCCGAACTGGGTGCCGGAATAAGGGCCCGTCGGGAATTGCTGGGAAAAGCTCTGAGTCGGCGCGGGGTTCGCCGTGACCGAGGACGCTGCGGTGGCATGCCCGTCGGGGGCGATCAGTTCGGCCTGCCGCAGCGGCAGCCGGTCGACCGCGTCGACGGCGATGACATTGACGATGCCACCCGTCGGAAAGCTGGCGCGCACCGGGTTGGCCGGGACTGGTCCCGAACCGGCGCCGCTGCAGTCGGCGAGCAACAGGATTATCGCAAGACAGGTGGCCGGGCGCATAACCCTATCGCCTTAATACAAACCGCGCTGCCCCGAAAGAACGATGCCGGCCAGTGATGACATCGCCCTGAACGCCATGGCACAATTACGCGCCGATCAGAGGAGGACAGGGCCATGTCCGTCGCTTTTGCCGCGCGTGCCACCGATCTCGGAACCGTCGAGGACCGCAATTTTCCGATCCGCGACTTCCGCCTGCAAAACGGCGCCGTCATGCCCGAGGCCAAGATCGCCTACGAAACCTATGGCCGGTTGGCGCGCGACGGCAGAAACGCGGTGCTGATCACCCATGGCTACACCAGCAGCCATCACGCCGCCGGGCGCAACCCGGCGAACGCCAATCAGCCGGGATGGTGGGATGGCCTGATCGGGCCGGGCAAGGCGATCGACACCGACAAGCTCTTTGTCGTCGCCTCGAACATGCTGGGCTCCTCGTTTGGCTCGACCAACGGCTCCAGCCTCGATCCGCGCACCGGCAAGCCCTATGGCCCGGATTTCCCGGCAATCACGGTGCGCGACATCGTCGCCGCGCAAAAGGCGCTGCTCGATATGCTCGGCGTGCGCCACCTCGCCGCCGTGGCCGGCCCGTCCTATGGCGGCTATCAGGCGTTCCAATGGGCGGTGGCCTATCCCGAGATGATGGACGCGGTCGTGGCGGTGGTGACGGCGCCCAAATCGCAGAATGCCGAAAAGAGCCTGGCCGAGCTTCAGGCGCGACTCGCGACCTATCCGGAATGGAACGGCGGCAATTATTACGGACGCGGCAAGGCCGGGATCGTGCTGACGCAACTGCGCTTCGAGACCTTGATGCGCTACGGCTATGACCAGCAACTCGCCGGCCGTTATCCCGAACAGGCCGAGCGCGAGCAGGCGATCCGCCAGCTCGCCGCCGATTGGGCGCAGCAGTGGGACGCGAACTCGCTGGTCATCCTGCGGCGTGCGACGATCGGCTTCGACACGGTCAAGGACTTCGCCAAGATCCGGGCGAAAGTTCTTTATGTGCTGTGCCGCAGCGACGTGCTGTTTCCGCCGACGCTCAGCGCCCGGGGTCATGAACGATCTCGCCGCCGCCGGCGTCGAGGCGCGCTATTTCGAGATCGACAGCGATCTCGGCCATTCGGCGAGCGGCCCCGAGCACGCCAAGTGGTCGCCGTCCTGCGCGAGTTCCTCGCGCCGGTCATCGCCGCGCTCGGATAGCGCGGACCACAGTCACCGCGGCGGCAGGCGCAGGCGGGGGATCTCGATCGCCGGGCAGCGGTTCATCACGACCTTGACGCCGCGGGCTTCGGCGCGAGCGGCCGCGGCATCATCGCGGACGTCGAGCTGCATCCAAACCACCTTGGCGCCGGCGGCGATCGCGTCGTCGACCGCCGGACCGGCGAACTGGCTGCGGCGGAATATGTCGACCATGTCGATGGGTTCCGGGACATCGGCGAGCGAGGCGTAACAGGTCTCGCCGAGGATCATCTCGCCCGCGGCGTTGGGGTTGACCGGGATCGCGCGATAGCCGCGCCGTTGCAGATAGGCCATGACCCGGTGGCTCGGCCGCTCGCGCCGCGGGCTGGCGCCGACGATGGCGATCGTCCTGGCGTCCGTCAGAATCTCGCGCAAATAGGCGTCGGAATAGGTTTCGTGGTCCATCGCGGCCTCAGCGGTCCTGCCAGACCGGCGGGCGCTTGGCGAGGAAGGCATCGATGCCTTCGCCGGCATCAGCTGCCAGCATGTTCGTGGTCATGACTTCGGCGGCGTAGCGGTAGGCGGCGACGAGGTCTAACTCGGCTTGGCGGTAGAACGCCTCCTTGCCGATCGCAACGGTAAAAGCCGATTTGCCGGCAATCTCGCGCGCGAGGGTATCGACCGCCGCACGCAACTCGCTACCCGGGACCACCCGGTTGACGAGCCCGATCTCACGCGCCCGCGCGGCGCTGACGAGTTCGCCGGTCAGCAGCATCTCCATCGCCGCCTTGCGCCCGACCGCGCGTGACAACGCCACCATCGGGGTCGAGCAGAACAGCCCGATATTGACACCCGGGGTCGCAAAACGCGCATCCTCGGCGGCAACCGCCAGATCGCAGCTGGCGACCAGCTGGCAACCGGCCGCCGTCGCCACCCCGTGCACCTCGGCGATGACCGGCTTTGGCAAGCGGACGATCGTCAACATCAGCTCGCTGCATTGGGCGAAGAGCCGCTCATAGGTTTCGCGCCGGCGGTCCTCGCGGATCTCGCGCAGATCATGCCCGGCGCAGAATGCCGGGCCGGCGCCGGCGATGACGACGACCCGGGCCTCCGTGTCCTTCGCAGCGCGGCCGAGAGCGTCGATCAGCGCATCCATCAGCGCCACCGACAGCGCGTTGCGCGCCTGCGGCCGGTTCAATGTCAGACGCAGCACGCCGTGCTCGCGCGCTTCGAGCAGAACCGGGGCATTCTCGCTAATCTTCGCCATCGCCGCCATCGCCGCCTTCACCCTTGCTTGCTCGGCGTGAAAACGCAACTCTCGCGCCGGTGGGGTTCCGGCAGCAACAGATATCTTCGGGCGAAGGGGTGGCGGACAGCGCCGCGCCGTTGCGTGAGGCGTGGTACTACGCGGTCGCCGGTCGGCGGCTGAAACCGCGGGCGACGCTGGCAAAGGTGATGCTGGGCGAGCCGGTGCTGATCGGCCGCGACGCGACCGGCGCGCCGTTTGCATTGCGCGATCTGTGCCCGCATCGCGGCATGCGGCTCAGCGCCGGCAATTTCGACGGGCGCGAAGTCGAGTGCTGCTATCACGGCTGGCGCTTCGACACCGGCGGGCAATGCACCGCGATCCCCGCATTAGTGCCGGGCCAGACCTTTGCGCCGAGCCGGGTGCATGTCCGCAGCTACCCGGTGCGCGAGGTGCAGGGCAACATCTGGGTATTCTTTGGCGAAGACCCGGCCGCAGCGCCGGAAATTCCTGATATCGACGGGTTCTATGACGCAGCGCCTCGGCTGGTCGAGACGGTCAGCTTTGCCGCGGCGATCGACCACGCCGTCGTCGGGCTGATGGATCCGGCGCACGGGCCGTTCGTGCATCGCGCCTGGTGGTGGCGCTCGCGCCATTCGATCCAGGCCAAGACCAAGGCGTTTGCCCCCTCACCCTGGGGGTTCACGATGAGCCGCCACGCCCCCTCGGTCAATTCACGCGCTTACCGGCTGCTGGGTGGCGCACCCGAGACCGAAATCGTCTTCCGCCTGCCGAGCGTCAGGGTCGAGCACATCCGCGCCGGCCGCCATCTGGTCGGCAACTTGACCGCGATCACCCCGATCGACGACAGGACGACCGAAATCAATCACTGCATCTATTGGACGTCGCCGTGGCTCGGTGTGCTGAAGCCGTTGCTGCGCCCGTATGTGCGGGCCTTTCTGCAGCAGGATCGGGCGATCATGGAGCGCCAACAGCAGGGGCTGCGGTTCGGGCCGCCCTTGATGCTGATCGACGACGCCGACACCCAAGCGAAATGGTACTACCGCCTCAAGCGCGAATACCGTCGCGCCCGCGCCGAAAACCGCCCATTCGAGAACCCGATCAAGCCGCGCGTCCTGGAGTGGCGAAGTTAGGCAGCCGGAGGCCGGACTCGAAGAGAAGAGTGGAAGATCAAATATTGGATCGAGACGACTTTGAGATGTTCCATTAAAATCCGAACATGTATAAATCGCAGACGCAAGTTGCCCGTACAGTTCCGCGCTTTTGCGGGAGTGACGGGAATAAGGAACAACGTGATGGGTGAATTCACCCTGCCGGCAAACTCGAAGATCGGTGCCGGAAAAGTCGTTCCGGCGCCGCCGGGAGCCGCACGGGTGCGGGAGTTCAAGATCTATCGCTGGAACCCCGACGACGGCAAAAATCCGGTTACCGACAGCTTTTCGCTCGATCTCGACCAGTGCGGCCCAATGGTTCTCGACGCGCTGATCAAGATCAAGAACGAGATCGACACGACACTGACCTTTCGCCGCTCTTGCCGTGAAGGGGTGTGCGGCTCGTGCGCGATGAATATCGACGGGGTCAATACGCTCGCCTGCATCAAGGCGATCGAGGACATCAAGGGGGCGGTGCGGATCTATCCGCTGCCGCATATGCCGGTAATCAAGGATCTGGTCCCGGACCTGACCCACATCGCCGCTCAGTACCAGTCGATCCGCCCGTGGTTGCAGACCCAGAGTCCGCCGCCGCCGGATCGTGAGCAGCTGCAGTCGGAGGAGGAGCGCGAACAGCTCGACGGGTTGTGGGAATGCATCCTGTGTTTCTGCTGCTCGACCGCGTGCCCGAGCTATTGGTGGAACGGCGAGCGCTATCTGGGGCCGGCGGTATTGCTGCAGGCCTATCGCTGGATCGCCGACAGCCGCGACGAGGCGACCGGCGATCGGCTCGACGCGCTCGAAGACCCGTTCCGGCTCTACCGCTGCCACACGATCATGAACTGCACCCGCACCTGCCCGAAGAACCTCAACCCCGCCAAGGCCATCGCCGAGATCAAAAAGCTGATGGTGCTGCGCCGCTGAGTGGCGAATGCCGCGCCGGATCATCATCGATACCGACCCCGGCATCGACGATGCCGTCGCGATCCTGCTCGCATTGGCGGCGCCCGAGGAGTTGGAGGTCCTCGGCATTGTCGCGGTCGCCGGCAATCTGCCGCTGGCGCTGACCGAGCGCAATGCGCGCCGGGTGTGCGAACTGGCGGGACGCCCGGACATCGCCGTTTATGCCGGCTGCGCCCGGCCACTACTGCGTCCGTTGGCGACGGCGTCCGCCATTCACGGTGATTCACTGGGTGAGAAGCTGGGTCTGCCCGAGCCGGCGATGCCCTTGCAGGCGCAACACGGTGTCGACTTCATCATCGAAACCTTGCGCGCGGCTGAGCCGGGCAGCATCACCCTGGCCGCCCTCGGGCCGCTGACCGACATCGCCATGGCGTTGGTCAAGGCCCCCGACATCGCCGCCGGGATCGGCGAGCTCGTCGTCATGGGCGGCGCCGGTTTCGAGATCGGCAACGTCACGCCCGCGGCCGAATTCAACATCCATGTCGATCCGCACGCGGCCGAGATCGTGCTCGAAGTCAGGCATCCCGATCACGATGATCCCGCTCGACGTCACCCACCAGGTGCTCAGCACGCCGCCGCGGATCGCGGCGCTGAACGCGCTCGGCAACCGCTGCGGACCGGCAGTCGCGTCGTTGCTGTCCGGCTTCGAAGAAGCCCGCATCAGCAAATTCGGCGAGCGCGGCATGGCGCTGCACGATCCTTGCGTCATCGCCTATCTGCTATGCCCGGAACTTTTCTCCGGCCGCGAGGTCAATGTCGCGGTCGAGACCGCAAGCCCGCTGACACGGTGGGTATGACGGTGGTCGACTGGTGGGGCGTCACCGGCCGCAAGGCGAATGCTCGGTTTCTCACAACGGTCGATGCCGGCGGCCTCTACGATCTGCTGACCGACAGGCTGCTGCACTTGCCTTAGCCACGACACGAGTGTCGGATTTCTTAACACATCACGGGGCTCGGATGAAGAGCTAACCCGCTGATCCGCTTGAGCTTAATCCAGCCTGCCTGCAATGGGGGCACCCGCATCTGTAAAGTTTTCCGACATCGGCACGCGCGCTCTCCAGGCTCGATTTTTTAACGTTTTGATTTCGTGCGCACAAACGGCTTGGCACGACCTTTGCGTAAGGTTAATCGGATCAAGAACCTTTGGTATTCAATATCGAAGGTGGCGGCCATGAAATCAGCGGTCAAAGACTCGGTATTCTCACGTGCGTCTGGAAGCCGCCCAGGGCTCGCATTGGGCGCATTCGCGGCCATGGCATTGGCCTGGGGCGCGCAGCCCGCGCACGCCGGTTATGTATTTCAGGATATCATCAACCCCGGTGACGTTACGTTCAACCAGGAGCTCGGTATAAACAATTCCGGTAAAATCGCCGGCTACTTCGGCAGCGGCAATGCCGGCTTTCCGAACAAAGGTTATACGACGACACCGCCTTACAATACATCCTTTGTTAACGAGAACTTTCCCGGCTCGGCGCAAACGCAGGTCACCGGCCTTAACAATGTCGGGACGACCGTCGGTTTCTATTCCAACACCAATAACGGCATTGGCTTGGACAGCAATTTCGGCTTCGTCGAGCAGGGCGGCACCTTCACTAACGTCAACAACCCGGCCACCGGAGTGGGCCCGCCAGCGATCAACCAGCTGCTGGGGGTCAACGACAGCAACATCGCCGTCGGGTTCTACGTCGATGGGGCGGGACTCACTCACGGCTATACCTATAATATTGGGGCCATGACTTTTTCCGGTAACATCGACGATCCCAACGGAGTGGGCGCTACGACTGCAGCGGCGATCAACAATGCGGGCGAGATCGCCGGGTTTTACACCGACGCAGGCGGGGTCGTTCACGGCTTCGTCGATAATGGCGGCATGTTCACCACGATTGATCCGACCGGGTCGACGTCGACGGTGCTATTGGGGCTCAATGACAATGGGTTCGCGGTGGGCGACTACATCGACGCAATGGGCGTCATGCACGGCCTGCTTTACGACCTCAACAACAACACGTTCCAAAATATCGACGACCCGTTCGGCATCGGCACGACGACGATCAACGGCATCAACGATAAGGAGCAGCTGGTCGGCTTCTACGTCAATGGGGACGACAACACGATCGGACTAGTGGCCAATGTACCCGAGCCGGCGTCGCTGCTTTTGCTCGCCAGCGGTCTGCTCGGCATGGGCCTCGCCGGCCGTCGCCGCAAGGCGGCATGAGGGCGGCGCCGCTGCGTTTGACTCGCCCCCTTGCGACCTTAGAATGCCCGGCGCTGAACTCATCACAACGGGAGCAGGTCGATGATCTTTGAGATGCGCACCTACCGCTTGCAGCCGGGATCGGTGCCGGAGGCCGAGAAGCGGTTCGGCGAGGCGCTGACCGAACGCGTCAAGGTATCCCCTCTCGGGGCGTTCTTTCACACCGAAGTCGGACCGCTCAACCACATCATCCACATCTGGCCCTATGACGATCTGCAGCACCGCACCCGGGTGCGGTCGCAGTCGATCCCGGGCTGGCCGCCGAAGATCCAGGAATTCATCGTCGAGATGGAGAGCAAGATCGTCATCGCGGCGCCGTTCTGCCCGGCCTTCACGCCGCGCCAGTACGGCAACCTCTACGAGATCCGCACCTACACGATGCTGCCCGGATCAGCCCCGACCGTCGTCGAGAAATGGGCCGAGCGGATCGAGGGACGGGTCAAGCTGTCGCCATTGGCCGCCGCCGGTCATACCGAGCTCGGGCCCTTGAACCAGTGGATCCATATCTGGGCCTACAAGGACGCGAACGAGCGCGCCCGCATCCGCGAGGAATCGCGCAAGGACGGCACCTGGCCGCCCGCCACCCGCGGCATGTTTATCAAGCAGGAGAACATGCTGGTGGTCCCGGCCTCGTTCTCGCCGCTGCGCTAGCCGCGCCACCCACCCACCAGACCCTCTCCCGCTTGCCGGAGAGGGTCTGAGCGCAGCGGATCAGGGCATCGCCGCTGTAGCGGATTTATCTCCGGCTCGGCCCGAACAGCCCGAAAAAATGATCGAACAGCCCATCGTCCGGGCGCAGCCACTGCGACCGCTTCGGTCTGCGGGGCACTCATATCGGGCAATGGCCTGACCGGCATCGCTTGCGTCGCCGCCAGCATGAACCGCCGCCAGGTCTGCGCTGGCAATGAACCGCCGGTCACCTTGTTCATCGGTTTGTTGTCATCATTGCCGAGCCACACCCCGGCGACGAGGTCGGCGGTATAGCCGATAAACCAGGCGTCGCGGTAATCCTGGGTCGTCCCGGTCTTGCCGGCGACCGGCCGCGGCAACGCGGCGCTTCGTCCGGTGCCGTGATCGACGACCCCGCTCAGCATCGCGTTCATTGCCCCGGTTAATTCGGCGCTGACGACCCGGCCAGGGCCGGAACCGGCGGGGCGGTACAAAATATTGCCGTCGCTGTCGCGGATCTCGGCGATGCCGTGCGGCCACACCCCTGCACCGCCATTGGCGAAGGGCGCGTAGGCCGAGACCAGCTCCAGCAAGTTTACCTCGTCAGTGCCGAGGGCGATGCTCGCGTCTCGGGTTAGCGGCGAGGCGATGCCGAGCCGGTGCGCGACGGCAACGATGTTGTCGATACCGGCGCGCAGCGCCACCTGGACCGCGACCGTGTTGATCGACTGGGCCAGCGCTTCGGCCATCGTCATGTCGCCCTGATAGCGGTTGCCGTAATCGCGCGGCCGCCAGCTGCCGATCTGGATCGGGCCGTCGACGAAATGATCGGACGGCTGCAGGCCGGCTTCGAGCCCGGCGAGATAGACGAACGGCTTGAAGGCGGAGCCGGGCTGGCGCTGCGCCTGGGTGGCGCGATTGAACTGGCTGGCGTCATAGCTTCGCCCGCCGACCATCGCGCGCACCGCCCCGTCGGGCGACATCGCCACCAACGCGCCCTGGCTGACCGCCGCCTTGGCGCCGTCGCGCGCGATCGTGCCGTCGATCGCGGCCTCGGCTTCGGCCTGCAGCCGAGGGTCGAGCGTGGTGACGACGGTCAGATCACGATTGCCGGCGCCGGCAAAATCTCCCACTTGCTCGGCAACCCAATCGGCGAAATAGCGGCTTCCCGGCTGGGCCGTGGCAACCGCGGCCAGCGGAGCGCCTTCGCTGGCCGCGGCCGCCTCGTGCTTGGTGATAAAGCCGGCCTCGACCATGCTGGTGAGTACCTGCTCGGTTCGCGCCGCGGCTTTGTCGCGGTCGCGGATCGGATTGAACCGCGCCGGCGCCTTTAACAGGCCGGCAAGCAGCGCGCTTTCGTAAAGATCGAGCCGCCGAGCGGATTTACCGAAATAACGATGCGCCGCGGCGTCGACGCCGTAAGTTCCGGCGCCGAGATAAACCCGATTCAGATAAATCTCGAGGATCTGGTCCTTGGTGAAACGGTGTTCGAGCCACAGCGCCAGCAGGATCTCGCGGATCTTGCGCCCGACGCTCCGCTCCGGCGTCAGGAACAGGTTTTTTGCGAGCTGCTGGGTGATTGTGCTGCCGCCCTCGACGACATGGCCGGCGGCGAGATCAGCGATCGCGGCGCGGACGAGCCCGATCGGATCGACGCCGAAATGGCTATAGAAGCGGCGGTCCTCGGTCGCGATCACCGCCTCGGGCAGATAGGGCGACATCTCCTTGACAATTCAATGGCTGGCCGAACAGATCGCCATAGGTCGCGAGCAAGCTGTCATCCGCGGCGAGCATGGTGACGCTGGGGCGCCGCTGGGATTTGGCCAATTGGCCGGTGTCGGGCAAGGTCAGGGCGAAATAACCGAGGACGCCGCCGCCAAGGATCACGGTCCACAGCAACAGCAGGACGCAGAATTTGAACGCGCCAGCCGGTCGCGACCGGGGGCGCCCGCTCCGGCCCGGCGGACCCGGCGCGGGTTTGCGCCGGCGCCGCGGTGTTGGCGCAAGGCGGTCGGCCGGGTCGGCGCGCAGTTTCCGATCAGGCATCGGCCTCCCCCAGCCCGCCGCCGAATTTCATTGCCCTATCGGCCACTTGTTCCCCGCAACTTCGGCCGTCCGGCATAGCGCCCGAGCCCCGTCGCTTTTATTATCGGAAAAACTGTGGCAGTGGTTCGGCAGTGATCGGTCCATATGCGGCGCGGGAACCCTAACGCGCACGGCCTTGTTTTGACTACAATCAGCGGTGAGGAACCTCACGCGTTGCTTGATCTCGATCGAGGCATGGCGCGATCACCGCGGGAGCGACAGGCATGGCCGAGCGGACCGATTCGACAATAGGCGCCGGCGCCTCAAGGCCGAGTTGCCAACGCGCCAAGGCCATCCTCGCCGAATTGGCTGACGCGGCGATGTCGGCAGCGCTGTCGGCGGTCAGCCAACATAAGGAACGTCACGCGCAGCAAGTCGGCGCCCTCGCCGAAGCGGCGCGCGCCGCGGCACGCTCGCTCGAGAGCTCGCAGAGCCCGGTGGCTGCACGCTATGCCGATCGGACAGCGGATCAAATCGACGAATTCTCCCGCTCGTTGCGCGAGTCCAGCTGGGTCGATCTTCTCGGCGATGTCGAAGCTACCGCGCGCCGCCATCCGAGCCTGTTTGTCGTCGGCGCCGTGGCCGCCGGTTTCCTGGCCGGGCGATTTCTGTCGGTCGCGGCGCCATCGGAGGAGGCCCAGCCGAGCTCCGGCCATGGGCGCGCCGTCACCAGACGAGGCGGTCGCGGCAGCCGTTTCGAGCGCCGCCGGCAACGGTGCGCTCGCCGGCCGGATCGACGAGGGCTCAAACCCGCGAGAGGCCCGCTGATGAGCCCCGACGCCATCGCACCCGAGCCGGAAGAGGCCGGCGAGCGGCCAAGGCCCGAGCGCCCGATCTCGGCTCTGATCGCCGATCTTGCCAATCAGATGAGCGCGCTGCTTCGGCTCGAAGTCGCGCTGTTCAAGGCCGAACTTGCCGGCAAGCTGCACCGGCTCGGGTTTGGCCTGATCGCGCTGGCGATCGGCGCCTTCTTTGTATTCACCGGCTGGATAGCGCTGTTGGCCACGGCGACACTGGCGCTCGCTACCGTTGTGCGCCCATGGCTCGCGGCGCTGATCGTCGGGCTGGTGGCGTTACTGGTCGGGGCATTGCTGCTCTATCTCGGCAAGAGGTGGCTCGACCCCGAATTGCTCGTTCCGCGGCGCAGCTTGAGCTCGCTGCGCCAGGACGAAGCCTGGATCAGGGAGCATCAGTGATGAGGGCGGCCTCGCGCCGGTCGATGATCGAGATCGAAAACGAAATCGGCCGAACTCGGGTCGAGCTCGATCTTACTCTGGACACGTTGGCGGTCGAACTCGCCCCGAAACATCTGGTCGAAAAGGCAGCGAACATGGTCAAGCGATCTTGGAGCGCAAGTAGACTGGGCGGGATGGGGCTCGTCGGCGCGTTTCGCGCCGATCCGGCGCCGCTGGCGCTGATCGGTCTTGGCGTCGCTTGGCTCGTCGCCGAAAACACCGGTCTCCTCGGCGGCACCGCAGCGGGTCGAGGCGAATGCCCCGCGGCTCCGGACCCGGAGGGCGGCGCCGCGTTCGAATGCGCCGGCGAGCACACCGAAAAGATCACCTCCTTGGGCGGGCGAGCGTGCCGTGCCGGCCGGCGGCTGACCGACGGCATCGCGCACAATCCGCTGCTGTTCGGGCTGGCCGGCGTCATCTGCGGCGCGGCCGCCGCCGTGCTGCTGCCTTCAGCCCGGCGCGAGCGGGAGGTAGTTGCACAGGCGCGCGAGGATCTATGGGAAAAGACCGAGCAACTCGGCCACCGTGCGGCCGACAGCATCCGCGCCATGGCCCGGACCTCGCGCGGCGCCGACGACGAGGGCTGACTTCCGGGCTTTTTCACACGCGATAGGGATAGAAGGAAACGGATCATGGCACGTTCGATTGCGGTCTGCGGCGCGATGCTTCTTGGCGCCGGTCTCTTGGTTGTCACCGGCGCCGCCACAGCGCGCGCGCAGATGTCCAGCGACCCGGCCGAGATCACCACCTGCCTGTGTATGCAGCAAGGGGTGGCGGCCCTGTCCTCCGACATGTCGGCCAAGACCCAGGCGCTCGCCGCGGTGCGCCAGCATCTCGCCGGTCTCGACGCCCAGCTCGCGCAGGCCCGTCCCAACGTCGATGTCAACAACCCCGATTCGGTCGCGACGCTATAAGGCGCTACTCCAGCAGCGCGACGCCGCCTATCAACAGTCACTCGGCCCGGTCGTAACCGACGCGGATCAGGCGACCGCCCGCTACAACAGCCACGTCGCCCAATACAATGCGCAATGCGCCAACCACCAGTTCAACGCTGATGTGATGGCGCAAATTCAGGCCCATCTGTCCTGCCCGCCGCTGCAGTGAGGTCAGCCGGCGCGTTCCGGGTATAGGCTATCGGGGTCGATCTGCGGCTCGGCAATGACCACCCAGCCGCCGTCGCGCCAGGCGCGGAAAAAGCAGCTGCGCCGCCCGGTGTGGCAGGCGACGCCGTTCTGATCGACCAGCAGCAATACCGTGTCTCCGTCGCAATCCAGGCGCAGCTCGCGCAACAGCTGAACCTGGCCCGAAGTCTCGCCCTTGCGCCATAGCGTCGCCCGCGATCGCGACCAGTAGCAGGCGCGGCCCTCGGTCAAGGTCGCGCGCACCGCGTCGCGGTTCATCCACGCCACCATCAGGATCTCGCCGGTATCGTGCTGCTGGGCGACCGCCGGCACCAGCCCGTCGCGGTCGAACCTGATCTCGGCGAGCGCCCGTTCGATCGCATCGGTCACCGTTGCCGTCCTCCTGCTCATCCCCAAACTTTGCGTCCGTCCTGCTTTTCGCGGTCCAGAGGCCGACGTTCGATGTGTCGATAGCGGATCAAGTCCGGGACCAAGACGAACAGGCAACGAAACGAGTCCCTTGCCGCCGCAAAATTTCCCCGGACGAACTCTGGGGGAAAGCGAAAATCCGGCAGGCAAAATTTTACCTGGCATCTCGCTCAATAGACCCGCGCCTTGGGCGGGAAGGCCTGTACCTCGTTCGACAGGGTGTAGAGATGGACCGGCCGATAGCCGATCTTGACCCCGCCATCGCCGTCGAGCCAGGCGATCGTGTGCCTCAGCCAGGTCCGGTCGTCGCGCTCGGGATAATCCTCGCGCGCATGGGCGCCGCGGCTCTCGGTGCGGTTGTCGGCGGAATGCAGTGCGACGACCGCCTGCTCCAACAGATTTTTCAGTTCGAGCGCCTCGGCGAGATCGCTGTTCCAGATCATCGAGCGATCGGAGATGCCGAGATCGGCGAAGCTGTCGGCGACGCCGTCGATCTTGCCGACCCCCTCCTTCAGAATTTCGGCGGTACGGAAGACGGCGCAGTTGCTCTGCATCACGCGCTGCATCTCGAGACGGATCTCGGCAGTCTTGCGCGGCCCCTTCGCGTGCCGGACCGCATCCAGCCGGGACACCGCTTCCTCGCCGGCAGAATTCGACAGCGGTTTGTGCGCCATCCCCGGGCGCACCAGCTCGGCGGCGCGATGCGCGGCGGCGCGGCCGAAGACGACGATATCGAGCAGCGAGTTGCAGCCGAGCCGATTGGCGCCGTGCACCGAAACGCTCGCCGCCTCGCCGATCGCCATCAGCCCGGGCACGGCGGCTTCCGGGTCGTCCTCGGTCGGGTTCAGGACCTCGCCGTGATAATTCGTCGGTATGCCGCCCATGTTGTAGTGCACGGTCGGCAGGACCGGGATCGGTTCGCGCGTGACATCGACCCCGGCGAAGATCTTCGCTGTCTCGGAGATGCCCGGCAGGCGCCGGTGCAGCATTGCCGGATCGAGGTGCTCGAGATGCAGCAGAATGTGATCCTTCAGCGGGCCGCAGCCGCGGCCCTCGCGGATCTCGATGGTCATCGCCCGGCTGACGACATCGCGCGAGGCAAGATCCTTGGCGTGCGGCGCATAGCGCTCCATAAAGCGCTCGCCTTCGCCGTTGGTCATATAGCCGCCCTCGCCGCGCGCCCCCTCGGTGATCAGGCAGCCCGCGCCGTAGATGCCGGTCGGGTGGAACTGGATGAACTCCATGTCCTGTAACGGCAACCCGGCCCGCAACACCATCGCGTTGCCGTCGCCGGTGCAGGTGTGCGCCGAGGTGCAGGAGAAATAGGTACGGCCATATCCGCCGGTGGCGAGGATCACGATATGGGCGCGAAAACGGTGCAGGGTGCCGTCTTCGAGGTTCCACGCCATGACCCCGCGGCAGGCGCCTTCCTCATCGGTGATCAGGTCGAGCACGAAGTATTCGACAAAGAACTGGGCGTTATGCTTGAGGCATTGTTGATAGAGCGTGTGGATGATCGCATGGCCGGTGCGGTCGGCGGCGGCGCAGGCGCGCTTGGCCGGATCGCCGTCGCCGTAATCCATCATGTGGCCGCCAAATGGCCGCTGGTAGATCCGCCCGTCCTCGGTGCGTGAGAATGGCACGCCGAAATGCTCGAGCTCGACGACGGCGGGGATTGCGTTGCGGCACATGTATTCGATCGCGTCCTGGTCGCCGAGCCAGTCGGAGCCCTTGACCGTGTCGTACATGTGCCAGCGCCAATCGTCGGGCTCCATATTGCCAAGCGCGGCGCTGATCCCGCCTTGCGCCGCAACGGTATGGCTGCGGGTCGGGAACACCTTGCTGATACATGCGGTCTCGAGACCCGCGACGGTGCAGCCGAGGGTCGCCCGCAACCCGGCGCCGCCGGCGCCGACGACGACGGCATCGTAAATGTGATCGGTGATTGGGTAGGCGGGCGGCATCGCAACTCCTGGTCAGCTAGCTCGCGGCTCCGAGCGCCAGCGTCAGCACGGCGACAGTGCCGGCCACGGTGAGGGCGACACAGGCCAGGCGGACGACGATCACCAGGCCCAGCCTGGAGAACTCGCCATGGACATAATCCTCGATCACGACTTGGAGCCCGAGGGAGGCGTGATAAAAGGTCGCGATCAACAGCAGCACCAGGCAAATCGCCGGCAGCGGTCGGCCGACCCACTCCTGGACGGTGTCGAAATCGGCGCCGACGAGGCCGATCAGGGCGATCACGAACCATAGGACAAGCGGCACCAGCGCCACCGCGGTGACCCGCTGCAGCAGCCAGTGCTCGACGCCTTCCTTCGCCGAACCGAGGCCGATCGCACGGCCGAGCGGCGAACGCATCCGCGACGCCGCCATCTCAGCCGACCCAGCGCGAGATCCCGGCGACCCAGGCAATCACGGTCAGGATCGTCGCCGCGGCGACGACGATCCAGCCGCCGATATAGGTGGATTTGAGGTCGAGGGCATGGCCGGTATCCCAGACCAGATGCCGGATGCCGTTGCACAAATGATAGAACAGCGCGGCGCTCCAGCCGAGCAGCAAGACGATCCCGAGCCAGGAGCCGATGAAGTCGGCGACGGCGCCGTAGGCCTCCGGCCCCGACGCGGCGGCGACCAGCCACCACACCAATAGGATCCCGCCTACAGCCAAGGCCACGCCGGTGGCCCGGTGCAGGATCGACAGGACCGAAGTGAGCTGCCAGCGGTAGATCTGAAGGTGCGGCGAGAGCGGCCGGTCGGCGGATCTCATCTAAAGCAGTCCTGGCATCGATACCTCGGCGGCCGTCACGACAGCGCGGCAACCGGATTGCGGCGCGCGGGTGACTTAGACCGCGTTCCGGGAGGTGTCAACGTAGCCGGGCGCTGTGCTGCATTCACCGCGGAGCGGCAACCTGCGCGATCGCCTCGGCGACCGCTACCACGCGCCGGGCATTGTCGATATGCAGGTTCTCGACGAGCTTGCCGTCGACCAGCACGACGCCTTGGCCGGAACGCTCGGCCTCGGCATATGCCGCGATGATGCGGCGCGACCAGGCGACCTCCTCCGCACTCGGCGCGAAGGCGGTATTGGCCTCTTCGATCTGCTTCGGGTGGATCAACGTCTTGCCGTCGAAACCGAGCTCACGCCCTTGGCGACAGGCGAGCGCAAAACCCTCGTCGTCCGACAGATCGAGATGGACGCCGTCCAGGGCTGCAAGCCCGTATGCGCGAGCGGCGAGCAGAGCGAGCTGAAGCGCCGTCAGCAGCGGCAGACGATCGCGCGTATGGGCGGCGTGCAGATCCTTGGTCAGATCCGAGCTGCCGAGCACCAGAGCGGCGAGCCGTGGGCTCGCCGCCGCGATCGGGCGCGCGTCTAAAATGCCGAGCGGCGTCTCCAGCATGCACCAGACAGCGCGCTCCGGCGGCGCCCCCAGCGCGTCGAGCAGTGCCGCCGCGAGCCGCACCCGATCGGCGTTCTCGACCTTTGGCAGCAGCACCGCGTCGATCGGCATCGTCGCCGCGGCGGCGAGATCGGCATGTCCCCAAGGGGTGTCGAGCGCATTGACGCGCAGCACCAGTTCGCGCCCGCCGTAACCTCCGGCCGCAAGCGCCGCCATCACCGCCGTGCGCGCCTCCTCCTTCGCCATCGGCGCGACGGCGTCTTCGAGATCGAATATCAGCCCGTCGGCCGGGAGGGCGCGCGCCTTTTCCAAGGCCCGCGGGTTCGAGCCCGGCACAAACAGAAGGCTGCGGCGTAGGCGAAGCATAGGGCGGCTCCGGAGTTCCTGTCCGAGATTATACCAGCAACACCACTGGCGGTGCGGGAGCATAATCGGTTGCGATTGTCCGTCGGCCGACGTGCATTGTCGAGCCCGAGCGCGGCGTTGCGAAGGGTGCGGGGCATGGTCGAGACGAGCCGGGAGCCGGAACCCGCCGAGCATGCGTTCTGGTCGTGGCTCGGCTTCTGGGTGCAGTTCCTCGTCCTCGGGCTGTTCGTCGTGATCGGCGCGTTTGCCGCCAGCCAGGCGAACGGACCCGGCGATTACACCGCCGGCGATGTTGTTGATCCTCGGCGCGCTGGCGCTCGCCTTCCTGCGGCTCAAGCACCGGTTCGACGGCGGCGGCCCGGGCTGGCGCGATTTTCTGTTCGTCGACGACATGACGAGCCTGGTCGTGGCAATCCCGCTTTTCGCCGTGATCGGGCTCGTCGGCCTGTTCATCGCCCGCGCCTGGCCCTATGGCAGCTTCCACAACGCCGGGCTTGGGCTGTTCGTGGTCAGCGGCGTCATCATTTTCCTCGACATCAAGCGCGTCTTCGACCGCATGAATTCGCACCCGCGCTAAAATGCCGACCGTCCTCTCGGTCCAATCCTGGGTTGCCTGCGGGAATGTCGGGAACTGCGCGGCATTGTTTCCATTGCAGCGCCTGGGGTTCGAGACCTGGTCGCTCAACACCGTCGCGTTTTCGAACCATACCGGCTACGGCAAGTGGCGTGGCGACGCGGTGCCCGCGCATCAGATTGCGTCCTTGTTCGAGGGCATTGCCGAATTGGGCGTGCTGCCGAACTGCGACGCGGTGCTGTCGGGCTATCTCGGCGCGGTCGAGACCGGCTCGGTGCTGCTCGACATCGTCTCCAGGGTCAAGCAGGCGAACCCGCGGGCGCTTTATTGCTGCGACCCGGTCATGGGCGACATTGGTCCAGGCTGGTATGTCCGCGCCGGTGTCCCTGAATTCTACCGCGACCATGCACTCTGCGTCGCCGATATCGCCACCCCCAACCGCTTCGAGCTCGAATGGCTGACCGGGCGCCGGGTCGGCACGATTGAGGAAGCTGGAGCCGCGGCCGAGGTGCTGCGCCAGCGCGGACCCCGCATTATCCTTGTCACCAGTCTCGAACCCGCGGCCGATCGGCTCGCCGTCCTTGCCGCCGGAGCCGCGGGCGTCTGGGCGGTCGAAACTCCGCGGCTGCCGATCGAGGCCACCGGCTGCGGCGATGCGGTCGCCGCCCTCTTTCTCGGCTGGCTGATGAAAGGCAAGCCGTTGCCCGAGGCGCTTGCCCTGACCGTCGCCGCGATCTGGGGCGTGGTCGAGGCGACCTTCCGCGCGGGCGGCGGCGAGCTGGCGCTGGTCGCGGCGCAGGACGAACTGGCCGCCCCCAGCCGAAAGATTGTTCCGCAGAAACTGTAAGCCGAAACGGAGAGAATTATGGAAACGCCAGGAAAAATCGCCGTCGTCACCGGAGCGGGAAGCGGCATCGGCCGCGCCTCGGCGCTGGCGTTGGTCGAGGCCGGGTTCGCGGTGGTCTTGGCGGGCCGCCGCCGCAACATGCTCGAAGAGACCGCCGCGATGGCCAAGGTGCCATCGCCGGGAACCACCGTAGTGCCGACCGACGTCTCCGATCCGGCGGCGATCGCGGCGCTGTTCGACGCCGTCAAAAACACCTACGGCCGCATCGATCTGCTGTTCAACAACGCCGGCATCAGCACGCGCGGAATTCCGTTCGAGGAGCTGACTTTCGAGCAGTGGGCGAATGTCGTCGCGGTCAATCTGACCGGCTCGTTCCTGTGCGCACAGCACGCCTTTCGCATGATGAAGAGCCAGGAACCGCAGGGCGGGCGGATCATCAACAACGGCTCGGTATCGGCCCATGTGCCGCGGCGCAACTCCACCCCCTATGTCGCGACCAAGCATGCACTGACCGGCCTCACCCGTTCGCTGTCGCTCGACGGCCGCCAATACAATATCGCCTGCGGCCAGATCGACATCGGCAACGCCGCCACTTCGCGCAACGAGGACACCGCGCAGGGCCGGCTGCAGGCGACCGGCAGGGTGGAAGCCGAGCCGCGCATGGATGTCGAGCACGTCGCGAGGGGCGTCGTCTACATGGCTACCCTGCCGCTCGAGGCGAACGTGCAGTTCATGACGGTCATGGCGACCAAGATGCCCTATATCGGCCGCGGCTGAGCTCAACCCGCTGCACCCTGGGTGAGCGAATCGGGTCGGGAGGCTCGGCGCGGATTGGCCGGAAACGACCGTATCTTTTGCCCAATTTGAGCAAAAACGGCGCTGAGCACGCTCCAATCTGCCTAGTAAATAGTCAGCTGTGGCTATGCGCCACTCCCCGGTTGACAAAGGCGGCGGGCTGCGAGCAAGAGGTGATCTGGTGAATTTCCGCGCAACCAGTCAGTTCGCACTTCGGCTCGCAACCTAGGATCCACGCGTTGGTACGACGTTTGCGTCGCCGCAGCCAGGAGGGCGTTATGACGCGTGATCGCGTGCCGAAATCATGCGCGCCCCGCAGTGAACACTAATTCGAAAGGCTCGTCTCTAGATGAACAACACCAAGAAAAGCACCATCTCGGGCGCCGCGCTCGCCGTCGTCCTGTTCGGCGCCGGGCCGGTTTGCGCATGGGCCGACGAACTCGCCCAGGCGCCGCCGTCACCGCCGCCGCCAGCGGTGGCGCCACCACCAGCGGCGGCCCCCCCGGCAGGCGCGCCACCGGCAGGCGCGCCACCGGCGCCCGGGCAGGCAGCGGCCGCGGCCCCGGCCCCAGCGGCGCCGACTTCGCCACTGATCGGACCGTCGATCACCGGCCCGCTGACAATCCAGCTGCCGCCGCCCAAATACACCTTGCCCCTTTTGGGCAATATCTATGTGGACGGCGTCGCCAGCGGTCTCGGGATGTGGCAGAGCAACCCGCCCCCCGGCAATCGCTCGTGGCAGCCCGACCTGTCGAACGGTCAGGTATTCGTCCAAAAGACTGACGGCCTGTTCCAGTTTTTTGTCGAGGCCGGCGCCTATTCGCTCGCGACTTTGGGAACGCCGTACCTCTCTGCGTCGCAGGCAACCTTCGGGGCCAATACGGCGGCTGGGAGTTTGTGGGGCTGGGTCCCCGCGGCCTACGGCAAGATTGTCCCGACCGACAATTTTTCGATCGAGGGCGGCAAGCTTCCGACCCTGATCGGGGCCGAATACGGATTCTCCTTTCAGAACATAAACATTGAACGCGGGTTGCTGTTCAACCAGGAGCCCACCTTCAGCACAGGCGGCCAAGCCAACTACACCTGGGGGCCGGTAGCGTTTTCGTTGTCGTTCAACGACGGGTATGCTTCCGGGGTCTACAATTGGCTCACCGGTTCCGCCACTTATACCATCAACAGCACAAACACATTCGAGTTTGCCGCGGGGGGCAATGCCGGAAAGACCAACGTTGCGACCTTGCGGACACCGCTGCTTCAGAGCAACTCACAAATCTACAACTTAATTTACACGTACAATTCTGATCCGTGGATTATTCAGCCCTATATTCAAGTTTCACATGTTCCTACCAACGATAGTATTGGAATAACATCGAGCGCGTCGACCTTTGGCGGCGCAATTCTGGCGAACTACGATTTAGGCTCGGGGTTCAATTTGGGCGGTCGTCTTGAATATATTGGCACCACCGGCGACAACAATCTGCTCTATGGTCCGGGGAGTGCAGCTTTTTCCGCGACGATCACGCCGACCTACCAATGGCAATACTTCTTCGCGCGCGCCGAGTTTTCGGTGGTCAAAGGCCACGTAACTCCCGGGTTTGGGCTGGGCCCGAACTTCAACGGCGATTCTCAGACCCGGATAATGGTCGAAAGCGGCATCCTGTTCTGAGTTGAGCGGCGGCGACGGCGTTCGGCATCGGCTGAGCGGTCGCCAGCCGCCGCGAGCGGACTTCTTCGGACGTTGGCAGCGGATTATATGACCTGCAGTGTGAGCTAGATCACACTCGATCCGGTGCTGGCGTGGTCTCCTCGAAATTGTCCACCCGGCGGCGAGGCCAAGGAAAGGCGTTCCGTGCCGAACCTCGTCATCTTCGATTGCGACGGCGTCCTCGTCGACAGCGAGATCATCTTTGCCCGCATCCTGGCCGAATGCCTGACCGCGGCGCATCTTCCGGCGACGGCGGAGGAGGCCTTGGGCCTCGGCGTCGGCAAGAACCGCGAACTCCTTAGCCTCGGCGGTCGAGGCCCGATACGGGCGGGGGCTGCCGGATGGGTTTTTCGATGCGATGCGCGCGCAATCAGCAATCGCGCTCGCCCGCGAGCTGGAGCCGATGCCGGGGGTCGAGGCGCTGCTGAACGCGCTGACGGCGGCCCGCTGTGTCGCCTCGAACGGCCACCTCGGCCGGGTCCGCGAGCGCTTGGCGCTGACCGGTCTATTGCGCTTCTTCGACCCGCATGTTTTCAGCGCCACACAGGTCGCCTCCGGCAAGCCGGCCCCCGATCTCTTTCTGTTGGCCGCCCGGCAGCTGGGCGCTCACCCGGCCGACTGCACCGTCGTCGAGGACAGCGTCATCGGCGTCGCCGCCGCGGTCGCTGCCGGCATGCCGGTTCTCGGCTTTTGTGGCGGCAGCCACTGCTCCGACGGCCACGCCGACCAGCTTGTCGCCGCCGGATGCTCGCGGGTCTTCGCTCGAATGACCGATCTGGCGGCCCATTTAGGCGAGCGGGTATGCGAATAATTCAGATCACCGATACGCATTTGAGCCGGAGCAAGGCGCATTTCGCCGACAACTGGGCGCCGCTCGCGCAATGGATTGCCGCGCAACGCCCGGATCTCGTAATTCATACCGGCGATGTCACGGTCGACGGCGCTGACGTCGAGGACGACATGGCCTATTCCGCCGGACTGATGCGCGATCTGGGGGTGCGCTGGCGCGCCGTCCCCGGCAACCACGATGTCGGCGATGCCGCCCATCCGCGCCAGCCGGTCAACGGCGATCGCCTTGTCCGCTGGCATCGCCATTTCGGCGACGACAGGTGGGTCGAGGATGTCGACCAAAGGGCCGGGGGCTGGCGCATCGTCGGGCTCGACGCCATGCTGCTCGACAGCGGCCTGCCGGAAGAGGCGGCGCAAGACGTTGGCTCGACGGGTAATGGCGCAGGCGGCCGGACGGCCGGTTGTCTGGTTTCTCCACAAACCGTTGTTTCTCAACAGTCCCGAGGAAGACGATACCGGCTACTGGTCGGTCAAGCCGCAGCCGCGCGCGCGGCTGATGGCACTGTTGCGGCGCTATCGGGTGAGCTTGGTCGCCAGCGGCCATCTGCACAAAGCGCATCAGGTAGTGAGCGAGGGCACCCGTTATGTCTGGGCGCCGGCTTCGAGCTTTTTGGTTGGCGAGATGCAGCGGGCGATGCCGGGCGAAAAGCGGCTCGGCGCGGTCGTCTACGACCTCGTCGGCCCGACCATCTCGGCCGCGATCATGGACGTACCGGGGCTCCGCGAGCATAAGCTCGACGACGTGATCCACGAAGTCTACCCGCGACCTGCGAACCACTGACACTCCGTAACTGGGGACGGTATTCTAGGGGCCCTATTTATGGACCCTCTAGACTCTTGTCCGGCTAGCCCATATAGTCATCTGTCAGAGACCAGTCGTTACAAGGTAACCAGTCGTGCCCACGCCGACCATCACGGCCTCCGAGTTCAAGGCCAAATGTCTGGACCTTTTCGATCAGCTGGCTGCCCGCAAGCTGACCCGCCTGTGCATTACCAAGCGGGGACGGATCGTGGCCATCGTGACGCCTCCCGACAACACAGAAGATCTCGGCGACCTTCACGGTTTCATGCGCGGCAGCGTCATCGCGCCCGACGGGTTCGATTTCACCGCCCCCGCGCTCGATGAACCGCTTACCGCCGATCAAGGGCGGATCCACGGGTGAGAGCCGACGCAGGGCCTCGGGCCGTTCTGCTCGACACTTGCGCGGTCATCTATCTCGCCAACGGGGCTCCGATAGAGAATGGGGCGACCGATGCGATCCGTTGCGCTGCTCTCGCCGACGGCATCTTTGTTTCGCCGGTTTCCGCCTGGGAAGTCGGACTGTTAAGTCGTCCGGGCCGCGCCACTACGATCCGCTTTCTGCCGGACCCCAAGACCTGGTTTGCGCGCGTGCTGGCAGCTCCGGCGATCAGAGAGGCTCCGTTCACACCCGACATCGCCATCGATAGTGCTCATCTACCGCCACCCTTGCATGGCGACCCGGCAGATCGGCTGCTGATCGCCACGGCGCGACATCTTGGCGTGCCGATCGTGACCAGGGATCGTCAGATCACCGCTTACGCCTCCTCCGGCTATATCCAGGTGGTCGCCTGCTGAGGGCTACCGCGTGCCGACCATCTACATCCGATCGCCTTCGACGGCGAGTTGTTCGATCGCGCCGTCGGAGAGGCGATAGATCCGGTCCTGCGGGACCGGAAGGGTCAGGGCGACCGCCCGGGGCAGACCGGCATAAAGACCGCGCAGCACGCGGCTGACGAGCCCGTGGGCGACGACAATGATCGGCGCCGCGTCGTTCTGCTCGCCCAGCCACTCGCCGACGCGTGCGGCGAAGGCGTCGTAGCTTTCGCCGTCCGGCGCGCGAAAGCACCATTCAGGTCCGTCGTCGTCGAAAATTCCCGGTGAGACGGCTTCGATCTCGCCATAGGTCAAGCCGTCCCACGAGCCGAGCGTCAGCTCGCGCAGTCGTTCGTCGACGCGGACCGCGCCGGCACTGCCCAGCTCCTCGCGGATGATCTCGGCCGTCCGCCGCGCCCGGCCTTGCGGGCTGGCGACGATCGGTGCCGCGACCGCTGCCGGCAAACCGGCCAACAGCTGACCGATCGCGCGGGCTTGGGCAGCTCCGCGTTCGGTCAGCGGCGAATCGAACCGGCCCTGATATCGCCGCTCCAGGTTCCACGCGGTCTCGCCATGGCGTACCAACAGGATCGTCACGGCGTCGCGCCGGGACGATGCAAGCGGTAGAGGACGCAGCGCTTCAGCGGGCCTTCCGGAACGTCGGGGTGGTCGAAATCGTCTTCCGGCGCCCGCGTCATGCCGAGCCGCTCCATGACCCGGCGCGAGCGACGATTGGCCGGTACCGTGACCGCGACGATCTCGGTCAGACCCAGCTTGCCAAAGCCGTAATCGAGCGCGGCGCGGGCGGCTTCGGTCGCATAGCCGCGGCCCCATTGAGCGCGCGCGAGCCGCCAGGCGACTTCGACCGCTGGCGTGAAATGCGCCTCGTAAGAGACACTGATGAGCCCGACGACGCCGATCAAACTTGCCTCGCCGGGGATCTCGACGACCCATTGCCCAAACCCGTGCTGCCGCCAATGGCCGCGCACTCGCGCCGCCCACGCTTCGGCCGCCCCCGGCTCCGCCAACCGGCCACAGAAACTCCATGACGGCGGGATCGGCGGACAATTTCGCATAGGCGGCGACATCGGCGTCGCGCCACGGGCGCAGCAGCAAGCGCGAGGTTCGCAGTGAGACCGCCACGGCTATTTTTTCTCGCCGGGGCCGCCGGTCATCCGCGCCATGAATATCTGCTGCAACTGCTCGAACCCCTTCAAGGTTGCCGGCAGCCAGGTCTCGATCATCGCCTTGGCGTCCATCGCCTTGATGTTGGCGATCATTCGCTCCTGCACCTCTTTCAGAAGCGCCTCCTGCAAGGGTTGCACTTCGGGCAACCCGAAGAACTTTCGCATTTCCTCCGGCGTGCAGTCGATTTCCAAGTTGATCTTCATCGCCACCGCTCCTTCCCGCACCACCTAAGCGATAGCACTTTAACCGTTGGGCCGCGCGCCGGATCTCGGGTAAGCTTTGCGCATGGCTGTCGAGATCCCGTTCCGCCGCGAATTTTCCTTCGAATACGGCCGGCTCGAGCGGGTGGCGCCGGGCATTCGCCGCATCGTCGCGCGCAATCCCAGCCCGTTCACCTTCCGCGGCACCGGGACCTATGTCGTCGGCGACGGCGAAGTCGCGGTCATCGATCCCGGCCCCGATCTCGACGAGCACGTCGCGGCATTGCTGGCCGGACTCTCCGGCGAGCAAGTGACCCATATCCTGATCACCCACACCCATAGCGACCATTCGCCGGCGGCAGCGGCGCTGAAGGCGGCAACCGGGGCCTCGACCTATGGCTTCGGCCCCCATGCCGGGGGAAAGCGCGGCGATCCCGCGGTCGAGGAAGGCGGCGATTGGGACTTCACGCCCGATGTGACCGTACATGACGGCGACGCGATCGCCGGCTCAGGCTGGCGTTTCGAGGCGGTGCATACGCCGGGACACACCTCGAACCATCTCTGCTTCGCACTGCCCGATCAAGGCATCCTGTTCAGCGGCGACCATGTCATGGGCTGGTCGACCAGCGTGATCGCTCCGCCCGACGGCGAGATGAGCGCTTACATGGCCTCACTCGACAAATTGCTCGATCGCTCGGACGCGGTCTATTGGCCGACCCATGGCCCGGCGATCACCGAGCCGCAGGCCCATGTCCGCGCCTTCGTCGCCCATCGCCGCGAGCGCGAGGCCGGGATTCTGGAATGTCTGGCGGCCGGCAGCGAGCGGATCGACGCGATCGTCGACAAGCTCTATGTCGGGCTTCAGCCGGGGTTGCGCCGCGCCGCAGGGCGATCGGTGCATGCGCATCTGCTTGATCTCGCCGGGCGCGGCATCGTCGAAAGCGACGGACCGCCGACGATCGACGCGATCTATCGCCCCACCCGTTCCTGAATCAGGCACAATCGCGCCGGCCTCTGGAAGGCAGTTCGCGGACCGCCCGCCCCTAACCGTCTGCCGCTGCGAAAAGCGGCGCGCGGGTCTGGGCGAATTCCTCGACCGCGGCGACGAGTTTGTCGCCATCCTCGTCGTCGAGCGCGATCGACAGCGCGAACATGCCGCGTTTGGCGAACCAGATGCCGTGGGCGACGAGATCGAACCAGAACAAATCGCGCAGTGCGCCGTTGCCGCGCGCCGCATCCTCCTCCGAGCGGATCGGCCCGTCGGCCATGTGGACCGACATCATCGAGCCGATGCCGGTGAACTGCATCTTGAGCCCGTGCCGGCGCACCACCGCGTTGAGCCGCTGGCGCAGCCGGTCGCCCGATTGATTGAGCGCGCGGGCGCGCTCGGGCGTATAGACCTCGGTCAGCCCGACCAGTCCGGCGTTCATCGTCAGCACGTTGTTGTTGAAGGTGCCGGCATGCTGGAAGGCGTCCGGGCGGCGCGGGTCGAAGCACTCCATGATCTCGGCGCGCCCGCCAAAGGCGCCAAAGCTCATGCCGCCGCCGAGATATTTCCCGAGTGTCGTCAGATCGGGGAGGATGCCGTGCACCTCCTGCAACCCGCCCGGCGCCAGCCGCGAGGTCATCACCTCGTCGAAGATCAGCAAGGCCCCGGTCTCGTTCGCCAGCGCGCGCAGTCCGGCCAGAAAACCGCGCTCGGCCGGGATGCAGCCGGTCGTGCCCTGCATCGGCTCGACCAGGATCGCGGCCAGCTCTTGGCGGTGCGGGCGGACCAGCGTTCGAGCGCCTCGAGGTCGTTATAGCGGCCGAGCAGAAACTCGAACGGGGCGTTGAGCGGGCTGCCATGGCCGCGGAAATAAAAGACGCCGCCATGGTAGCCGCCGCCAAACACCAGGATCTTCGGCCGGCCGGTGATCGCGCGCGCGGCGCTGACCGCCATCAGATTGGCTTCGGTGCCGGAATTGGTGAAACGCACCAGCTCGATCGACGGGAAACGCGCGCAGACCGCCGCGGCAAACCGCGCCTCGATTTCGGTGTGCGCGCCGAAATTGAGCCCGCCCGCGAGCGCCGCTTCGATCGCCTTGCGGATCGCCGGGTGCGAGTGGCCGTAGATCCCGGCGGTAAACTCGCTGAGGAAATCGGCATATTCGTGGCCGTCGAGATCCCACAGCCGCGCACCCTCGCCGCTTCGCCATGGTCAGCGGAAACGGATCGACATGGATCGAGGCGCGGGTGTTGCCGCCGGGCATCGCCGCGCAGGCCGCGTGGTGCTGCGCGAGGCTTTTCGGGTTGCGCGCCCGGTATCGCTCCTCGGCCTCGGCGAGCGCCGCCTGGACGTTGATATTTGCGGGGTGGGTCGTCGTCATTGGCTCCTGCTCACGACCCTCAGCCGGGATAGGCGCGCCTTCCGCCGTCGCGCAGCCACAGGCGCACGAGATGCCGTCGGGCTTCGGGCTCGGGGTAATCGATGAAGGCGGTGCGGCTGTGGCCCAGGGCGCGGTTGTCGACAAACTGCATCTGCCCGGGTTCGAGGTCGAAATCGATCGACAGCGCGTCGTCCTCGAAAATCTCGAGCATCGTCGCGACGGCGGTCGCTCCGGCCGCGTCGAGCGGCTCGCCCTTCAGCGCGTAGCCGCTGTTGATCTGATGGACGCTGAACCGCGCCTTGATCTCGGCGCCGCCGGCGAACACCGGGGCGGCAAAGATCGGGCTTTCGCCGGGATGGAATTCGCGCTGGCGGTCGAACCAGAAGGGCTCGTAGAGCCGCGCCAGCCGCTCGGGGCAGCGTGCCAGCAGCGCATTATGCGCAGTGTGAAAACTGATGACCCGGCTGTGGCCGCCGCTCATCGCCTGCCGCAGGCAGAGGAGACCGACATAGTCCGGCGGCGTCTCGTTATACGCGTTGTCGTTGTGAAAGCGGATCTCGATGTTGGTCTTGTCCGGACGCACGCCCGAACCCGGCAATGCCTGCTGCCCGGTATCGAGCACGTCATAGATCAAGGTGCCGTCGAGCTTTTGCGCGACCGGGCGCGCGATCATGCTCGACAGCAGCCAATAGATCGCAGTGGCCTCGGCTGCGTTGATCTCGGCCATCGGCAGGCGCTCGACGATCGCAAAGCGCACGCCGCGAGCGAGGATGTCGCGCGCCCGCGCCATCGCCTCGCGGCAGGCCGGCATTGCGAAATCATCCGCGCCGAGCACGATCGTCGGCAGCGGATAAGCGCGCAGTTCGTCGACCACGCGGCGGATCTCGTCGAGGCACGCGGCGGACAGCTCGACCCGCCAATCCTCGGGGCGGACATCGCGGCGCACCCAGGCGCTCGGCCCCTCGATCGGCCGGGTCGGAAACGGATAGTTGCGGCATGGTTTCTCCTCGAAGCGCCGATCGGTCCGCCGATGACGCCGACCTCGCCAGATAGCGCAACGCCCCAGGGTTGATCAATGCCCGGTCCGGCTGCGTTCTTCGCGCGCCTCGTAGGCCTTCAAATGGGTGTAGGCCAGCCGCAGCAGCGATGTGTCGCAGGCCGGTGAACCGGTCCGTTCTCCGCGCCGGATCAAATCGCCGATGATGTGATCGGCTTCGATCGGATTATGGTTTTCGATGTCGCGCGCCATCGAGGCGGTCAATGGCGAGCCCGCCGCCGTCAGCATCGAGCGAAAGCGCTCGATGGCGGGTCGCGCGGCGGGAAACCGCTGGCTTGCGCGATCGCCCGGCACTCCTCGATCAGGCCGAGCACGATTTCGCGGCCGCCGGGCGCATTGACGATGTCGCCGATTGCGGCGCGCAGCAGACAGGTGCTGCCGGCAAAGGCGGCGAGAAACACCCATTTCTCCCACATCTCTTGCAGGATTTGGTCGCTGGCGCGCGCCTCGAATTTGCGCCTGCCATCACGTCGGCAATCGCCCGGACCCGATCCGACAGCGTGCCGTCGGCGCTCGCCAAACGACAGTTCGTGGTTTTGGTTCAGATGGATGATCTGACCGCCGGGCCCAGCGTCGCGGCAATCACGCATTGCCCGCCGAGCACATGCGCCGCGCCGACCCGTCCGTCGAGGATTTCGAGATGCCGCAGTGCCGTTGAGCAATGGCAGGATTGCCGTACTGCGGCCCGACTGCCGGTGCGAAGGAGACGATCGCATCATCGAGCGAATAGGCCTTGCAGCTCAGCAGGATCAAATCGAACGAGAGCGTCGAGGTCGCTGGCCAAGACTGTCGGGGGTGCCGGCCGGGTGAAATCGCCTGCGGCGCTCTCGACGACCAGGCCGCTCGCCGCCAGCTCTGCCGCGCGCCGCGGGCGGACCAGGAAGGTCACGTCGCGGCCGGCTTCGATCAGCCGGCCCCCGAAATAGCCGCCGATTGCGCCGGCGCCGACTACGAGGATGCGCATACTCTAGTTCCTTCCATCGGTCCGGCCATTATCGGCCCAGTCAGTGCGCCTCCGCCGGTGGGACCTTGGCCGGCGTTACGTTGCGCAACAGCGGCACCAGCAGGGTGGCGATAACGAACGCGACCATGATCGCACGAAATGCGTCGGCATAAGCGAGGGTCGAGGCTTCGCGGTACGCCAAATGCCATAGCTGCGACAGCGCGGCTGCATGCCCGGCGGCCGGTCCGCCCAGGGCGGCGCTATAGCGCTCGGCCAGCCCGTGCATGAACTGCGTCATCGCCCCGTTTGCCGGCGTCAAATGCGACGCGATGTACAGGAAATGGAGATTGGTGCGGTCGTTGAGGATCGCGCCGCATACCGCGATGCCGACGGCGCCACCGAGATTGCGCATCATGTTGAACAGGCCGCTGGCGTATTTCAGCCGGTCGGGCGGCAGGCTGCCGAGACCGAGGGTGACGGCCGGCGCCACGGCAAAGACTTGCGGGAAGCCGCGCAGCACCTGCGGGATCAACAATTCGGCCGATCCCCATTCATGGTCGATAAAGCTGAACGACCACATCGCCGCGGCGAAGCTGGCGAGGCCGAACATCATCAGCCAGCGCGTGTCGATCTTGCGGGAAAGCAGCACGTAGACCGGAACCCCGATCAGCGAGGCGATGCCGGTCGAAAAGATCGCGACGCCGGTCTGCCACGCGCTGAACCCCCGCACATAGCCGAGGAACAGCGGCGTCAAATAGATCGTCGAGAAGATGCCGATGCCGGTGACGAAGGACAGAAAGCAGCCGAGCGAGAAATTGCGATTGCCGAACGCGCGCAGATCGACGACCGGGCGCGGAAACGTAAAGCTGCGGATGACGAAGAGCACGCCGCAGATCCCCGCGATCCAAGCGCAGGCGGTGATCGTAAAATCGTCGAACCAGTTCCAGCGCGCGCCCTTCTTCGAGCACGTATTCGAGGGTGCCGAGCGCCAACGCCAGCAGGATCATGCCGAGGTAATCGGCGCCTTTGAGCAATGACAGGTCGGGGCGGTCGATCTTGACCAGCACAGGCACCGTCACGGCGACGATCAGCCCCGGCACCAGATTGACGTAGAACAGCCAGCGCCAATCGAGCGTGTCGGTGATCCAGCCGCCGATCACCGGACCCAAAACCGGCGCGACCGAGGCTATGGTGCCGACCACCGCCGCCGAATAGACCCGGCGCTGACCCTGGAAATAATGAAAGGACGAGGTGAACACGGTCGGGATCATCGACGCGCCGAGCAGCCCTTGCAGTGCGCGGAACACGATCATGCTCTCGATATTCCAGGCGATCCCGCAGAGCAGGCTGGCGAGGGTGAACCCGGCCGCCGATCCGGCAAACAGCCAGCGCGTCGAGAACACCCGCGTCAGCCAGCCGGAGAGCGGAATCACGATGATCTCGGCGATCAGATAGGCGGTCTGCACCCAGCTGATCTGGTCCTGCGCCGCCGACAGTCCGCCGCCGATATCCTGCAAGGACGAGGCGACGATCTGGATGTCGAGCAATGCCACGAACATCCCGACGCACATGACCGCGAACGGCACGATGCTCGGGGCGGCTGGCTGAGCGGGCGTGGTCATCGGCCGTCCTCCGCCGCGGAACGGGTGTCGACGCTGACCGTCGTCGACAATCCGGGGCGCAGCAGCCCCAGGGTCCCTCACCGTCGTCGACAGCGATGCGCACCGGAACGCGCTGGACGATCTTGGTGAAATTGCCGGTCGCGTTTTCCGGCGGAATGACGCTGAAGATCGCCCCCGTCGCCGGGGCGAGGCTCAACACCCGGCCGGTCGAACTTGCGGCCGGGCACCACGTCGGCGACGAATCTCGCCTCTTGCCCGGCACGCATCCGCGCGATCTGGTCTTCCTTGAAATTGGCGTCGACCCACAGCCCGTGGGCGGGAACGATCGACAACAACGCCGTGCCAACAGTTGCATATGCACCTATTTGGGCGCCGCGATCACCGATATAGCCGTCGATCGGCGAGCGGATCTTGGTGTAGCCGAGATCGAGCTCGGCGGTGCGCAGATCGGCCTGCGCCTGAGCCAGGCTCGCTTTGGTTTCGGCGATCTCGGTGTCGAGCACCGCGAGCTGCTGGCGGGCGGCATCGAGGCCGGCTTCGCCGGATCGAACCGCCGCCTCTGCCTTCTGGTCGGCGGCAGAGGCTTTCTGGTCGGTCTGCAACGAACCGAAGGTGGAGACCGCGAGAGCATGGTAGCGGACAGCGTCCTCGTGGGCGAAACCCGCTTCCGCTTTCTTCGCCACAAGGTCGGCCTCGGCCTGCTCGATCATCGATTGCTGCAGCGCGTATTTCGCATGCAAATTGGCAAGTGCCGCCGTCTGGTGCTGAACGACTGCCTCGGCATGCGCGAGATTGGCCTTGATAGTCGCGCTCGATCGAGCTCGACCAGCAGCTGGCCGGCGTGGACGAACTGATTGTCGCCGACCAGGATCTTGGCGACGAAGCCGGCGACATGCGGCGACAAGGTCGTCACGTTGCCGCCGACATAGGCGTCGTCGGTGGTTTGGATAAAACGGCCGACCCGCCACCAATCCCAACCGTACCAGGCGACCCCGCCGGCGGCGATCAGGCCCAGCAGGACAGCGATGAGACGGCGGCTGAGGCGGATGCGTCGCCGAGTCGCCAAGACGCCGCGCAGGCCATCCTCCGCGATGTCGCCCGTCGCGATACGGTCGAGAACTTGTGTGCTCATGGTTGGTTCCCCTGCGCAAAAGGCCGGCGGCCGCGCTCGGCCAGGCGGGTGCGCACTCCCTCATCGGCGGCAGGTCCGGCGACGACGGCAAAATCCGGTCCGGCGATCTCCTCGCCGGTGGCGCCGTCGACCACGACCGGCTCGACCTTCGCGCCGGTCCGCAGATTAACCAGCTGCACCGAGGCGCCCTCGGCGGCGAAGTGACGGTTGCCCCAAGCGAGCAACGCCAGCAGCACCGGGTGGAAATCCCGGCCGCGATCGGTCAGCACATATTCATCGCGCGGCGGATGCTCGTTGTAGCGCCGGCGCTCCAACAGGCCCGCTTCGACCAGCGCATTCAGCCGGCGCGTCAGCATGTTGGGCGCGACGCCGAGGCTCTTCTGAAATTCGTCGAACCGGGTGAGCCCGTAAAACGCGTCGCGCAGGATCAGGATCGACCACCACTCGCCGACGCGGTCGAGGCTGCGGGCGATCGGGCAATGCATGTTGCCAAAGCTTTTGCGCTGCATGGGTAGCATCCCCGCCAGTAACTTTCATCATGAAAGTAACATCGGCGCGGCCAGCTTACAAGAGGAAAATTCAAGCGCCGCCGGCGACCCCCCGTCGACGCGCACGCGGTCCCGGCGTTATGGGACCAGCAGGATCTTGCCGATGTGTCGGCTCGATTCCATCAGGCGGTGGGCCTCGGCGGCCTCGGCCAGCGGGAAGGTTTTGTAGGTGCAGGTGCGCAATTTCCCCTGCGCCCACAATGGCCACACCTTTTCCTTCAGCGCGGCGACGATCGCCGCCTTCTGCGCGATCGTGCGCGAGCGCAGGGTCGAGCCGGTGACCGTCAGATGCTTGCGCTGGATCAGGCCGAAATCGGCCTCGACCCGGGTTCCGCGCATCAGCGCGACAAAGCACAGCCGGCCCTCCTGCGCCAACAGATCCAACTCGCGCGGGATATAGTCGCCGCCGACCATGTCGAAGATCGCGTCGACCCCGCGCCCCTTGGTGAATTCCTTGCCGATTTTGACGAAATCCTCGGTGCGGTAGTTGATCGCGACATCGGCGCCGTAGTCGCGGCAGGCCTGGCATTTCTCGTCCGAGCCGGCGGTCGCCAGCACCTTGGCGCCGAACGCCTTGGCGAGCTGGATCGCGGTGATGCCGATGCCGCTCGACCCGCCCTGCTGCAGAAGCACTTCGCCCGCCTTGAGATGGATGCGCTCGAAGACGTTGGTCCACACCGTGCAGAAGGTCTCCGTCAGGCCGCCGGCGTCGACGAGGCTGACGCCATCGGGCACCGGCAGGCATTGCACGGCGGGCGCCGCGGCATACTCGCCATAGCCGTCGCCGATCATCAGCGCGCAGACCTGGTCGCCGACCTGCCATTCCGCGACGCCCTCGCCGGTCTTCACCACCGTGCCCGAGCATTCGAGCCCCGGAATGTCGGGCGCGCCGGGCGGCATCGGATAGCGCCCCATGCGCTGCAGGCAGTCGGCGCGGTTGACCCCGGCCGCGGCGATCCGGATCAGGACTTCGCCCGCTTTTGGCTCGGGCACCGGCCGGGTCGCCGGCACCAGCACCTCCGGCCCGCCGGGCGTCTTGATCTCGATCACGGTCTGGGTCGCAGGAATATTGGCGAGCACGGCCAGGCTCCTCTGGTCATGAACTCAATTCGTCATAGCGAGCGTAGCGAAGCAATCTCGCGCCGAGGAGTCTCTTTCCAACGCGATTGGTTCGTCGCTACGCTCCCCGCAATGACAGTTCCAAGGGAGCATCGCCATGGCTGACTTGCAGGATAAGGTCGTGCTGGTGACCGGCGCCGGGGCCGGGATCGGGCGGGCGACGGCGCTGGCGATGGCCGAGGCGGGCGCCACCGTCGCGGCGGCCGATATCGATCTCGCCGCGGCGCAGCGCACCGCGGCCGACGCGGCGACCAATGCCCGGCGGGCAATCGCGATCGAGGCCGATTGCGGCGATGTCGCCAGCATCGATGCGATGGTCGCGCGCACCATCGCCGAATTCGGCCGGCTCGACGTCATCGTCAACAATGCCGGGGTCACCCGCTACGCCCCGATCATGGATCTGACCGAGGCGGATTGGGACCGCATCCACCGGGTCAACGCCAAGGGCGTGTTCTTTTGCCTGCAACGCGCGGCGAAGGAAATGATCGCAGCATCAAGCGATGGGCGGCGGGCGGATCGTCAACATCGCCTCGATTTCCGGGCGCGGCTATGCCGGCGCCTCGAACGCCGCCTATGCCGCGAGCAAGGGCGCGGTCATCGCCTTGACCAAGACCGCGGCGCAGCAGCTCGGCCGCCACAACATCAACGTCAACGCGATCTGCCCGGGCGTGACCCGCACCGAATTGGGCGCCCGCAACGCCATCACCCGCGCCGCCGAGCGCGGCATTACCGTGGCCGAATTGCAGGCCGAACAGGAAAAGGGCATCCCGATCGGCCGCGCCAACACCCCGGAGGACATCGCCGCGATGGCGGTGTTCCTCGCCTCGCCCGGCGCCCGCAACATTACCGGCCAAGCCTATAACGTCGACGGCGGACTGGTGCCGAGCTGACCGGCCGGGCGTCGCGCTTCTCTCGTCATCCCCGCGTCAAGCGGGGATCCAGGGCCTCGGGCGCACAACCTGGCCCGCTGGGCTCCCGCTTTCGCGGGAGACGACGGGGCTAAGAGTTCGAGCCTACCGCAGCTGCTGAGCGCGCGGCTGCCGTTCTTTTACGGCTGGGTCGTGCTCGCCTGCCTGTGCTGCGCCGGATTTTCGCGCCAGGGCGGGGCCACCACTACGTTCTCGGTCTTTGTCGAACCGTTGACCCGCGAGTTCGGCTGGTCGCGCACCGCCATCTCGGGCGCGGCCTCCTTAGGCGGGGTGCTCGCGGCCTTGCTGTCGCCGCTGATCGGCCCGCTGGTCGACCGCCACGGCTCGCGCGCCGCATTGTGCCTGGCCGTGCTCGTCACCGGGATCGCGGCGCTGCTGTTGTCGCTGACCCAGTCCTTGCCCGTCTTCTATCTGCTGTTCTGTATCGCTCGGCTGAACTGGGCCAGCCCGTTCGAGCTCGGCATCTACAGCGCCTTGAACAACTGGTTCGTCGCCCGCCGCGCCTTTGCCACCTCGATCGCGACGGTCGCGCAGATGGCGGGGCTGGTGGCGATGCCGCTGATCGCCCAGCTGGCGATGCGCGGCCATAGCTGGCGCGCCGGCTGGATCGCCATCGGCTTGACCGTGCTGGCGGTCGGCTTTGTGCCGATCTGGCTGTTCATGGTCCGCCGGCCGGAGGATCTGGGGCTCCTGCCCGACGCCGCTGCGCCGGCAACGCAGGGCGCGTGGGCAGCGCCTCCTCCGGCCCGATCGAGACCGAATTTTCCCGGCGTCAGGCGGTCCGCACGTCGGCGTTTTGGCTGCTGCTTGCTCTACACCGTGCTGGTTTATCCGGTGCAGGCCGGGGTCAGCCTGCATCAGGCGGCCAATTTGATCGAACGGGGCATCACGCCGACCATGGCGGCCCACCGTCAGCCTGTTCTCGCTGATGTCGGCGGTGGCGAGCGCTGCCTGCGGGTTGCATGCCGCGCTCGCTTGCCGATCCAGTATCCGATGGCGGCGGGGGCGTTTTCCTCGCGATCGGCAGCCTGTTGATGATCGGCATCGCGTCGGCCCTGCCGGAGCATGGTCGCCGCCGCGCTGTTCGGGATTGGCATCGGCGGCATGCTGACCCTGCTGCCGATCGCCTGGGCCGATTATTTCGGCCGGGCGAATTACGGCGCCATCCGCGGCCTGGCATTTCGGCGCAGGTGCTGGCCCAGGCCTCGGGGCCGCTGCTGTCGGGCGCCTTGCGCGACTGGACCGGCAGCTATATGCGGTCGCTGCAATGCTTTGCGGTGCTGTCCGCTCTCAGCATCCTCGCCGCGCTTGGCCTCGCGCCGGCCACGCATCGCTGGCGGCTTAGCGCCGCGCGAGCCTCAATCGCGCCGCGCCGCCCCCGCCTTGTCGAGCAACTGCTCCAGCACCTCATAGGGCTGCGCGCCGACCACCCCATAGCGCGCCGCGACAAAGGTCGGCACACCGGTGACGCCATAGGCGTGCGACTTAGCCCAGTCGGCATCGACCGCATCCTTGAACCGGCGTTCGCTCAACACCGCGCGCGCCTCCTCGCCGGAGAGCCCGACCGATTGCGCGATCTCGACCAATATCTCGGGGTCGCCGATATTGCGCGACTCGACGAAATAAGCCCGATACAGAGCGTCGTGGATCGCTTCGCCGCCGGGCTGCGTGTCGGCCCATTTGCCCAGTTCTTGGGCCAGCCGGCTGTTATAGGAATGGGTCCGCCGGCCATAGGGCAGCCCCTCGGCGTCCATCAGCCCTTTCATCCGGGCGTACATCGCTTCGGGATCGACGTTGCGTCCGGCATAAAGCTCCGCCATCGAGCGGCCCTCGGCCGGGGTCTCCGGATGCAGCGGAAAGTGCACCAGTTTGGTCTCGACTTCGAACGCCCGCTTCAGCTTTTCAATACGCACGGTACTGAGGTAGCACCACGGTCAAACGTAGTCGGTGAAGATCTCCAGGGTGATCGGCATCGCCATCAACGGTCCTCCGAAAGCCGGCTGCTCAGCATTCATTCTAGTGCGGAACGGCATCCCGGCAAGGGAGATGCACCGCCGGCTCAGCCGGCGGCTTCAATTGAAGGCCGAAGCCCCGGCGCCAAAGCCCCTTCCCTCTCCTAACACCTTGGATTTGGTGCTATCAGTTAATTTGACACAAAGATCGCCGACCAGTTGCGTTGCGCTCTGGCGAATGCAGCCGGAAGCGGCCCGTGCGGGCACCCCTTATCGCCGGAAGGACGCGCCCAATGAAGCCTTCCGACAACATCGCCGTCGCCGTCTATGCCGAGCAGGTCGCCGCCGTGTATTGGCAAATGCCGATCGCGCTCGGCGCCAATTTCGTCAATGCGGCCTTGACCGCCGCCGTCCTGACGCCGATCGCTGCCCGGCCGGTTCCGCTATTATGGTTTGGCGTCGTCGTCCTGGTGACCGCGGGCCGTGCGGTCGTGTGGCGGCGATATCGCCGCGGCAATGCCGTGGCGGACGCTGGGCGGTGGGCGCTTCCAGCGACGCTGGGAGCGATGTTCGCCGGTCTTTGCTGGGGGCTCGGAGGGGCGGTGCTGTTCCCGCTCATCCCGCCGCTTGCCCAGGCCTTTCTGACGATCGTGATCGGCGGCATGTGCGCCGGTTCCGTCGTGCTCAGCGGTCCGCACCTGCCCACCTTGCTCGCTTTCGTGCTCCCCGCCTGCATGCCGATGGCCGCCCGCTTTCTTGCCGAAGGCACCCCTATCGACAGCGCGCTCGGGGCGATGATCGTGGTTTTCGTCGCCGCGATGACCTTTGCTGGAATGACATCTCAACCGGATCTTTATCGAAGCGATGCGCCTGCGCTTCGAATTGAACGAGGCCAATTTGCGTCTGCAGGCCGAGATCAGCGAACATCGGGCGACCGAGGCGGCGCTGCGTCAGGCGCAAAAGCTCGAGGCCATCGGCCATTTGACCGGCGGGATCGCCCATGACTTCAACAATCTGCTGACGGTCGTGATCGGCAATCTGATGCTGGCGCGAGGACGAGCCGGCGGCAATGTCGCCATCGCGCCGTTGCTCGACAGCGCCATGCAGGCGGCCGAGCGGGGTGTTGCGCAGATTCAGCGCCTGCTCGGCTTTGCCCGCAGACAGCGCCTCGATCCGCGATCGGTCGATTTAAGTCGCTTGGTGGCCGGCATCGATGCGCTGCTGCGGCAGACCCTCGGGCCGGGGATCAATCTGTTGATTGCCGCGGATGCCGATCTCGCTCCGGCGCATGTCGACGCCAACCAGCTCGAGCTGGCGATCCTCAACCTGGCGATCAACGCGCGCGACGCGATGCCCACCGGCGGATCGGTGAGGATCGGGCTCGAAAACCACGCCACCAACCACGATTCTCCGCCGGAACTGACACCCGGAAAATACGTCGTCATATCGATCACCGACACCGGGACCGGGATGGACGCGGCAACGCTCGCCCAGGCGTTCGATCCGTTTTTCACCACAAAGGATGCCGGCGCCGGCTCTGGCCTGGGGCTGCCGACGGTACAGGGTTTTGCCGCGCAATCGGGTGGTGCGGTGCGGATCAGCAGCAGGCCGGGCGCCGGAACGACGGTCGAGCTGTGGCTGCCGAAAGCCGACGAGCCGCCGCGCGACTTCGGCCGCTCCGAGCGGTCGGCGGCGGAAATGCCGCGCGGCGCGGCCAATATCTTGCTCTGCGACGATGATGACGACGTGCGCGGCTTTATCGGCGAGTTTCTCGGTTCCGTCGGCTACACCATCCACGAGGCGAACGGCCCGGAAGCAGCGCTCGGCATTCTGGAGCAAAGCGCCGAGATCGACCTGCTGATCGTCGATTACGCGATGCCGGGGATGAACGGGCTCGAAACGATCCGGCAAGCCCGGCAGCGGCGGCCGGGGCTGAGGCCGCTGCTGATCACCGGCTACGCCGGGGCCGTGGGCGGCGGCACCGTCGGCATACCGCTGTTGCGCAAGCCTTTCGCCCCGGCGGAGCTGGCGCGCATGGTGGCCGAGATTCTGGCGGTATGACATCCGCTCAAATCGTCCTTGTCCGCCGGCCGTTGGCGGAGCGCCGGGGCGGCGCCGATGCTAGACTGCGCTCGGATGGAATTCGGGAGAGAACCCATGCCGACCGCGGTCGAAGACAAGGACGCCATTCGCGAATTGATGGCCGAATACTGTTACCGGCTCGATGACGGCCGCTATGACGACATGGCGGCCTTGTTCACCGAAGACGGCGCCTGGGACACCGCGTTCGGCAAGGCCACCGGCCGCGCGGCAATCGCCGAGCTGGCGCGCAGCCTTCGGGCGAGGGCCGGGTCGGAGCGGCCGCGCGCCGTGCATCTGGTGACCAACATCGTCATCGCGCTCGACGGCGCCCGGGCCCAGGTGCGTTCCAATTGGATGGTCATGCAGAACAGCCCGCAAGGGCCGAAAATCGGCTCGGGCGGGGCCTATGCCGACGAAATCGTCGAACAGAACGGGCGCTGGCTGTTCCGTTACCGCAAGATCGACCGCTTTATCGCCGGCTGACCGCGCGTTCACGCCGAGGCCGCCGCCGGGCGCGTGCGGCGCGAGCAGATTGGCGACACAGATCGACGCAAGAGCGCTTTCCGGCGCTGGCGTCCCCGGCATGCTCTCGTCCATACTCACAAGACGGCCCGGCGGCGGCTGGATATCGCGATACGGATTGGGGAAGTCGGCATGAAATTCAGGCCCGGGGGCAACGACAAGCCGAACCGTGCATGGCTTCGGCGGGAGACCCCGGCTGGCGACGGCCTGATCGCTCCGTTGCAGCAATTCTTCGCCACCGCGCCGGTTGCGTGCCCCTATATCCCGGCTCGGGCAGAGCGCAAGCTGATCGTCGAGCTCTCCGGCAGCGGCACCCCCCAATTCTACGATGATTTGTCGCGCGCCGGGTTTCGCCGCAGCCATCGCTTTGCCTACCGCCCGGTCTGCCGCGCTTGCGCCTCGTGCGTGCCGGTGCGCATTGCCGTCGACCGTTTCGGCCATACGCGATCGACAAGGCGCATCCGCAACGCCAATCGCGACCTGATCGGCGATCTCGCCCCTGCCCGAGCGACGCCGGAACAATTCGAGCTTTTTTCGGCCTATCAGCGGGGGCGGCACCGCGACAGCGAAATGGCCTCGATGACTTATGGCGATTACCGCGGCATGGTCGAAGAAAGCCCGGTGCGAACCAAGATCGCCGAATTTCGCGATCAGCTCGAACCGCCTCGTCGCGGCCTCGCTGATCGACCTGCTCGATGACGGCATATCGGCGGTATACAGCTTTTACGATCCGCGGCAGGCGAAACGCAGCCTCGGCACCTGGAGCATTTTGTGGCTGGTCGAGGAATGCCGCCGCCGTGCCCGGCCCTACGTCTATCTCGGCTATTGGATCGCGGAAAGCCCGAAAATGGCCTACAAGGCGCGCTTTCCGGCGCTCGAGCGCCTGACCGCCGGCGGCTGGACCGATTTCGCATCCCCCTCGCTCCCGCGCGAAGCCGATCACCCCCTCGCCCTCCCCGGGCTCGACCCGGGGATCGCGGGGAGAGGGTTAGGGTGAGGGGCAATCTCTGACCATATCTGCGATGGCGATCGGCATCCTCGACTCGGCGATCTTCGCCGACATGTTCGGCGCCCCGGCGATGCGCGCGGTGTTTGGCGACTTGGCGTTCCTCGCCCGTTGCACCGAAGTCGAGGCCGCCCTCGCCCGCGCCCAGGCCCGGCTCGGGGTTATCCCGGCCGACGCCGCTGCCCCGATCTCGCGGGCTGCCGCCGCAATCGTCGAACACCCGGAGACGCTCGACCTCGCGCGCCTCAAGCGGGAGACCGAGAATGTCGGCTATCCGATCCTGCCATTGGTCCGCCAGCTCGCCGACCGCACCGGCGAGGCCGGGCGCTGGCTGCATTGGGGTGCGACGACCCAGGACATCATGGACACCGCCGTGGTGCTCCAGATCCGCGCCGGCCTGGAGCTGATCGAGCAGGATCTGACGGCGGTGCGCGGCCATCTCGCCGATCTCGCCCGGCGCCATCGCGACACGCCGATGGCCGGCCGCACCCATCTGCAGCACGCGTTGCCGATCACCTTTGGCTACAAGGCCGCAATCTGGCTTTCTGCCCTCGACCGCCACGCCGAGCGGCTCGCCCAGCTGCGCCCGCGGGTGCTGTTGGCCCAGTTCGGCGGTGCCGCCGGCACCCTCGCCTCGCTCGGCAGCGGCGCGGATGTCGTCAAGAGCCGCACCGAACTCGCCCGCGAGCTCGGCCTCGGCGACCCGCCGATCACCTGGCACGTCGCCCGCGACGGCATCGCCGAGACCGTGCAGTTTCTGGCGTTGCTGGCCGGCAGCCTCGGCAAGATCGCCTTCGATGTGATGCTGATGTCGGCGACCGAGTTCGGCGAGGCGGCCGAGCCGTTCGTCGCCGGCCGCGGCTCCAGCTCGACGATGCCGCAAAAGCGCAACCCGATCTCGTGCGAATTGATCCTCGCCGCCGCCAAGGTGTTGCGCCAACAGGCCGGGCTGGTGCTCGACGCGATGGTCACCGATTTCGAGCGCGCCACCGGCCCGTGGCATGTCGAATGGGTGGCGGTGCCCGAAGCCTTCGGCTACGCCGCGGGCGCGCTCCATCAGTCGCGGTTTCTATTGGGCGGGCTGATCGTCGATCCCGCCCGCATGGCCAAGAACCTCGGCATGACCCACGGGCTGATCGTCGCCGAAGCGGTGATGATGGGCCTCGCCCCGCATACCGGCCGCAACGAGGCCCACGACCTCGTCTACGACGCCTGCCGCCTGGCCATCGAAACCGACCGCCCCCTCCTCGATGTATTGCTCGAAACCCCCGCCGTCGCCACCCCCCTCGGTCCCGACAAGCTGCGCGCCCTGACCGACCCCGCCAACTACCTCGGCGCCGCCCCCATCATGACCGACCACCTCCTCGCCCGCCGCTGAACTTCCGCGCGCGCGAGGTGGGGATTGCAGAGCGCCGACAGCGCCCACTTCACCCTCCCATCGCTGCGCGACGGGCCCCTCCCTCTCTGCCCCCAAGGGGCGGACAGGGCGCAGACTGTTGTAGAGGATGTTGTCAAAGCCCTCCCCCTCGATGGGGGAGGGTTGGGAGGGGGTGACACCGCAAGTTTTCGGCGATCGTCGCACGCACGCCTTCGAGGTTCGACAGCACCTCGTTGTTCCAGAAGCGTAAAACCCGATAGCCCTGGTCTTGGAGGAACCGGGTTCGCTCTGCTTCCTGCAGCGCCGACACTTGGTGTTGGCCGCCGTCAATTTCGATAATCAGGCGCCCGTCGTGGCAGACAAAATCGGCAATGTAACGCCCCAGCGGCACTTGCCGGCGGAATCTGTGCCCATCGATTTGAGACAACCGCAAGATTCGCCAGATGCTTTTCTCGGCGTCGGTCATATCTCGTCGTAAGGATCGGGCACGCTCCCGCGCCCCGGCGATCGGACGCTTCTTCATTTCGGCATTGGCCTTTGCCGGTTTGTCACCCCCTCCCAACCCTCCCCCATCGAGGGGGAGGGCTTTAAGCATCGCAGGCTATCGCGGCAATTGCGTCATGGCTCCACCAAGGCGGCGTTCGAGGGCGGCGGGGTTTTCGAGGTCGTCGAGGAGGGTGCGGGCGGCTTTGAGGTCGGCGGTGTCGAAGCCTTCGGTGAACCAGCCGAGGATCGGGGCGAGGAGGGCGGCCGCCTCTTGCGGCCGGCCCTGCTGGCGGCGCAGGCGGGCGAGGCTCATCGCGCCGCGCAATTCCCAGGACTTCGCGTTCTGCCGGCGTGCGACGGCGATGGCTTGCTGCGATGGCCGTCTCGGCCTCGCTCACCGTCCCGGCGCCGGCGAGCAACGCCTCGCCCTTGAGCCGATAGAGCTCGGCTTCGAGCGGCGCTCCCCCCATCTTTTCCACCGCCTCCAGCCCGGCGGCGACCGACGCAAGCGCCGCTTCGGGCTTGCCGCTCGCCAATTGCGCATCGGCCTGCAACGCCAGCAGGATATGCTGGCTCACCCCAAGACCGTAGCTGTTCAGCCCTTTTACAATTTGGGCGAGCCCCTTCTCGCTTTCGCCGGAGACGCTGAGCGCCCATCCCCGTTCGCAAAGGCCCCACGCCTGCCACTGCGCGATGCGCTGCTCCTCGCAGATCCTCAATGCCCGTCCGGCATAGTCGGCGGCCGCCGACGGCTCGTGGCGAAAGATATGAACGAGCGCGGCCCAACACAGCGTAATGGCGAGGGTCAGCGGGTGCCCGAGCGTCTCGGCGCTTCCTACCGCTGCCCTCAGCTCATCGAGGGACCGATCCGGGTAACCGAGCATCCAGGAGATCAGCGCCAGGTAGAACTGGCATGCCGCGCCGGGATGGGAACTCGGCCAATCCGGGAATTGCATGTTCGGATCGAACAGCTCGAAGCCCCGCCGAAAGTGCGCAAGCGCCGGCTCGAGTTTCCCTTGGGAGTACAGCATCACGCCGAGCGCCATGTGCGCCCCGACGAGACGGGCCGCATCGTCAAGCCGTTCGGCGACACGCAACGCCTCCTCGGCAAAATGCTGCGCCTGCTCCATCTCGAGTAGGTTCAGATGGTGGAGCATCAGGCCGCGGAGCGCCGTGAACCCCCGGGGGTGATCCCCGAGCTGCCGACAGAGCTCCCATGCCCGGGCATAGGCTCGGCCAATGTCGGGGTGGCTGTAGCTCTTGGTCGCGAACAGCGCGGGGCCGAGCGCCATTTGCAAATCCAGCTCGCGCTCGGCCCGCTCGCGCGGATCGGGTAGCGCGTCAACCAATGCGAGGCCTCGGTGAAACTGGTCGATCGCTTCGAGGTTCGCCGACTGGCTCGCCGCGGCCGCGCCGGCTTTGTGCCAGTAGGCAATCGCCTGCGCCGGACAGTTCGCTTCGGTGTAGTGATGGGCCACCAATTCCGGTTGCGTGCTCGCCACCTCGGGAAAGCGATCCTCCAGCAGCTTTGCCACCTGCTGGTGATATTGCTGGCGGGTGCGCTTCAGCAGCGATTGGTAGGCCGCATCCTGGATCAGCGCATGCTTGAACAGGTAGCGCGAGCGCGGCGGGCGGCCGCGCTGGTAGAGCAGCTCGTCGACTACCAGCTGGCCGAGACCGCTCTGCAACAGGTCTTCCTCGATCCCGGCCAAGGCGCTGATCATGTCATAGGCAAACTCGCGTCCCAGCACCGAGCCCAATTGTGCGACCTCGCGCAACCGCGGCGCCCGGTCGAGTCGCGCCATCAAGCGAATCCTGTAAGGTCTCCGGGATGTGCAATTGCGCCAGCGCGCCCGTGAGCACATAGGCGTCGCCGCGGGCCTCGAGCACCCCCGAACCGAGGATCGCCTTGGTCAGCTCCTCGACATAGAGCGGCACGCCGTCGGCCTTGGCGACGATATGATCGACCACCTCGCCGGGCAGCGGCCGGCCGCCGGCCAGATGGCCGACCATCGTCTCGACCTCGGGCCGCTCTAGGCGGTTGAGCGTGATCGGAATCATGTGCGAGCGTTGCGGCCAGGGCGGCGTCAATTCCGGCCGATAGGTCGTGACGACCAGCATCGCCGCCGTCGGCGCCTGCTCGATCAGCATGCCCAAGGTTTCCAATGTCGTCGGGTCGGCCCAGTGCAGATCCTCCCACGCCATCAGCACCGGGGTTCGCTCCGCCGTTTCGATCAGCCAGGCAATGATCGCATCGAGGGTCGCATCGCGCTGCTGCTGTGCCGTCATCGCAAGGCGCGGATAGCGGTCCTCGGGCGCCGGCACCGACATCAGGTCAGCGAATAACCTGACACTCTCGGCGAGCGGCAAGGTCTTGAAGTTGCCGAGCCCGGCTTCGAGCTTCGCCAGGTGCTGCTGCGCGGTATCCTCCGGCTCCCAGCCGAACACGCGCTTCAGATGTTCGACGATCGGATGAAATGCGCTTGCCGTGTGAAACGGAGAGCAGCGGATCGCCACCCAGATGTGATCCTTGCCGGCCGCCTCCCGCAACCCCTCCACCAGGCGGGACTTGCCGACCCCGGCCTCGCCTTGGATCAGCACGACCTGGCCGCGGCCGCGGCAACTGCCTTCCCAGGCGCGCAACAACAGCCCCATCTCCTCCTGGCGCCCGACGAGGGGCGCCGAGCTCCCGGTCCGCGTCGCGGCAAACCGGCTCTCGACATCCCGCGCCGACAAGACGCGCCACGCCGGCACCGGCTCGGCGAACCCCTTCAGCTCGTACGCCCCGAGATCCTCGAGGTCGAAGTGATCGCCGAGCATCGCGCGCGTCGCCGCGCTGACGACGATCTGGTTCGGCTGCGCTAATGCCTGCAGGCGTGCGGCCAGGTTCGGCGTCTCGCCGACGACCGCGGTTTCCGATGCGGTTCCTTCGCCGATCTGATCGCCGACGATCACCGGTCCGGTGGCGATGCCGATCCGCACCGCGAGCTCGACCCCGGGCGGCCGGCGGATTGCGGCATTCAGCTCCGCCATCGCCTCGACGATATCGAGACCCGCCCGCACCGAACGCTCGGCCTCGTCCTCATGGGCGCGCGGGTAGCCGAAATAGACCAGGATGCCGTCGCCCATGTACTTCGCGACAAAGCCGTCGTAACGCCGGATCGCGGCACTGCACCGGCTCTGATACGACGCGATCACATCGCGCAGATCTTCGGGGTCCATCCCGGTCGAGAGCGCCGTCGATCCCACCAGGTCGCAAAACATCACCGTCAGCTGCCGCCGCTCCGCCTCGACCCCCCCCTCCCCTCCCCCGCGAGCGGGGGAGGGTTAGGGAGGGGGCTGCCGCCAACAGGCGTGGCCGGCGCAGACAAAATCGGCACCGCAGTCGAAAAATCGCGCGCGGCCGCAGGGGCGGTCGGCTTCTCGGCGCGCCGCAAGGCCGGCAATGGTTGCGGCAGCGCCATGGGCTCGGGTCGGCGCCGCGCGCCCATCGGGCGCCCAGACGAGGAACTCGCCATCGAGGTCAGCGGCGATACGCAATGTACTGATCAGCTCGCGCCGGACGTCTTCTAGGGCATCGTCGTCTAGCCGGAAACCTCGCTTTATCCGGCGATAGGAGACGCTACCCTCGGTGACAAGACGCCAGAGGACCTCTTTCAGGACCCTCTCAAAGTTCACACTTCCGCCCCCCGTTCGCCGCGACCTTCATCCTTGCTCCCGGATGGTCGTATTCCGCCTAGAGCTTCGTAACCCCCAAGCAATGCGGGAGCCGCGCGAAGCGGTCGTTGAGATGGGTTAATCTCTCACGTTTATGGCAGTGTCGTTAAGTGCGAACGTCCGGGTCGACCCTCTTTCCACGCCGTGGGAAACGCCCTATATTTGGATTCGAACAAATCGGAAACAGCGCGGCTTGTTCGAGAATGCGACCGCGATTTTCTGTTCCCGTCTATTTCCCGGTTACGCCGAATATTTTCCCGGTTCGGGGGTAAAAAATTCCCGGTTATGTCGCTACGGGAATTTGCCCGCAAGCCATTGACAAATCAGCCAAGTTTTCCAGGCCGAACGGCCGCCGGGAGGCTGAATCGACGAGATTCCCGGTTATTTTCCCGGTTCACGGGAATTGGCGCCGGCATCGGTCGTGGCGGACAAACCTCGGACGGCGCCCATTTCCCCCATGGGCTCGGCTCTCGCCGGGACGACGCGAGTTGGCGCCCCAATCCCGCCGGGGTGAGAGGCGACTGGTAAATTTCCGGCGGGACTCGTAGCCTGTCGGCATGTTTACCGGCATCGTTACCGATCTCGGACAGGTGCGGCGGGTGCGGCGCGGCGAGATGGTCGAGCTGACCATCGCCACCGGGTTCGATACCGCGGCGATCGCGATCGGGGCGTCGATCGCCTGCTCGGGGCCGTGCCTGACCGTGGTCGCGGTCGAGGACGGGGCGTTCACGGTGCAGGCCTCGGCCGAGACCGTGTCGCGGACGAAGATCGGCGCCTGGCGGCAAGGCGACCCGGTCAATCTCGAACAATCCTTGCGGCTCGGCGACGAGTTGGGCGGGCATCTGGTTTCGGGCCATGTCGATGGGCTGGCGCGGATCGTCGAGCGGCGGCCCGAGGCTGAATCGGTCAGGTTCGTGTTCGAGGCCCCCGGGGCGCTGATGCCGTTTATCGCCCCCAAGGGGTCGGTGGCGCTCGACGGGGTCAGCCTGACGGTCAACGAAGTGTCGGGGACCCGGTTTGGTGTCAACATCATCCCGCACACCCTTACCCGCACCAGTTTCAACGAGGCGCAGCCGGGGCAGCAGATGAATCTGGAAATCGACATGATCGCTCGCTACGTCGCGCGGCTGCTCGGTTCGGCAGCGGCCGACGCTGCTCAGGACAGCGCATCATGAGCCGGCCGCCGCATATCCTGGTCGTCGAGGCGCCCTATTACGCCCATATCGCCGAGGCATTGCGGCGCGGGGCCGAGCGCGCGCTCGCCGCGGCGGGCGCCACCCATGAGACCGTCCAGGTCCCTGGATCGTTCGAGATCCCGGCCGCGATCGGTCTCGCCGCGCGGGCGAGCGAGCGGTTCGACGGGTTTGTCGCGCTTGGCTGCGTGATCCGTGGTGAGACGACGCATTACGATCACATCTGCGCCGAGAGCGCGCGCGGATTGCAGGATTTGGCGGTGCGTGACGGGCTCGCCATCGGCTATGGCATTCTGACCTGCGAGAACGAGGCGCAGGCGCTCGAACGCGCCCCACCCGAGGGCCGCGACCATGGCGGCGCGGCGGTGCGCGCCTGCCTGGCGATCGTCGAGCTGAAACGGCGGCTGGCGCAGGCCGGCGGATGAATGCGGCGGACGACCACACCACGAGCGACGGACGCCCGCGGAGCGGCGGGCGGCGGCGCACGGTCGCGCGCTTCGCGGCGGTGCAGGCGCTCTACCAGCTCGAGCTGAACCCGGAGCTCGATCCCGAAGCGGTGGTCCGCGAATTCGCCCGCTACCGGTTCGACCAGGAGATCGACGGCGACCAGTTGGCCGAGGCTGATCCGGTGTTCTTCGCCGACATCGTCGGGGGCGTCGCCGCCGATCAGGAGCGGCTCGACGCGGACATCTCTGCAGTGCTGGTCGAGGAATGGCCGCTGGCGCGGCTCGATGCGGTATTGCGTGCGATCCTGCGCGCCGGCGCCTGGGAATTCGTGCGGCGGCCGGATGTCCCGGCGCGGGTTACGATCAGCGAGTACATCGCTATCGCCCATGCGTTTTTTGTCGGCAAGGAACCGGGGCTCGCCAACGGCGTGCTCGATCGGTTGGGTCGCAGCTTGCGCCCGGCGGATATGTAGCGGCGATGGCCCCGGGCGTCGCCGGCGAGGCAGCGGGCGAGTTCGAACGCATCCGGCGCTATTTCGCGCCGCTGGCGGGGCCGGGCGGGCTCGGACTGCTCGACGACGCGGCACTGGTCGATTGCCGCGCCGGGCACCGGCTGGTCATGACCGCGGATGCGATCGTCGCGGGCGTGCATTACCTGCCGGAGGATCCGCCGGACCTGGTCGCCAAAAAGCTGGTGCGGGTCAATCTGTCGGACCTCGCGGCGATGGGCGCCCGCCCATTGCATTATTTGCTGACGACGGCGCTGCCCGCCCAACTCGGGACGGAATGGATCGCCGGCTTTGCGCGCGGGCTCGAAGAGGATCAGCGGCGGTTCGGCATTGCCCTGCTGGGCGGCGATTCGGTCGCGACCTCGGGGCCGGCGGTGCTGTCGCTGACCGCGATCGGCGAAGTCGCGGCGGGAACCGAGATCCGGCGCAGCGGCGCCCATGCCGGGGATGTGGTCTGGGTCTCGGGCACGATCGGCGACGCGTTTCTCGGACTCCACGTGCTGCGCGGAGCCCGTCCGGACTTGGCGGCGGAGCATCGCGTTGCCCTGATCGCCCGGTTCCAGGTCCCTGAACCGCGCGTCGCCCTCGGTCCCGCGCTGTGCGGTCTCGCGCATGCGATGATCGACGTTTCCGACGGCCTCCTCGCCGATCTCGGCCACATCTGCGAGACCTCCGGCGTCGCCGCGGTCGTCGAACTCGAATCGCTGCCGTTGTCGCCCGCCGCAAGAGCATTCGTTGCGCTCGATCCGGACATCGCGCCACGGCTCGCAACCGGCGGCGACGATTACGAGCTGCTGTTCACGGCATCGCCGGAAGCGACCGAGAGCATTCGCGGACTTGGGTCGCGGCTCGACTTGCCGCTCACCGCGATCGGTCGGATCGAGCCCGGCGCGGGCGTGCGGCTCGTCGACGCTGCGGGGCGGGCGATCCCGGTCGAGGTTGCCGGCTACCGCCATTTTTGACGGCTTGAGACCATAGCCTGACCACGCGGGGCGCCTCGCGCGCGGTGCGAGTTGCGCGCTATTCGCGAGGCCGGTTGCCCAAAGATTGCGCTTCTGCCATGTTCCGCGCGCTCCGACCTGTCCTCGCCGGGCAGCGGAGGGCCCCCCTTTCCCGCTGGTCGCGAGGCAAGCTCCCCTATGCCTAACGCATATTATCTCGTCATCGCTTGCGGCGTCCTGGCGTTGCTCTACGGCTGGGTCACGAGCCGCCAGGTGCTGAGCGCCAATGCCGGGACCGCCCGGATGCAGGAAATCTCGGGCGCGGTGCAGGTCGGCGCCCGCGCCTACCTCAACCGTCAATACCGCACCGTCGCGATCGTCGGCGTGGTCATCCTGATCGTGCTCGGCATAGCGCTCGGGCTGCGCGTCGCGATCGGCTACCTGATCGGCTCGGTGTTGTCGGCATCGGCCGGCTATATCGGCATGAATGTTTCGGTGCGGGCCAATGTGCGCACCGCACAGGCCTCGCGCGGCGGGCTCGCGGCCGGGCTTGCGGTCGCGTTCAGAGCGGGCGCCGTGACCGGATTGCTGGTGGTCGGACTGGGATTGCTGGCGGTCGGAATCTATTACTTCGTTCTGCGCGCGACGACCGGGGGCGAAGATCTGCGCCCGGTCCTCGAAGCCATGCTCGGGCTGAGCTTTGGCGCGTCGCTGATCTCGATCTTCGCGCGGCTCGGTGGCGGTATCTTCACCAAGGGCGCCGATGTCGGCGCCGACATCGTCGGTAAGATCGAGGCCGGCATCCCCGAGGACGACCCGCGCAACCCCGCGGTCATCGCCGACAATGTCGGCGACAATGTCGGCGATTGCGCCGGCATGGCCGCGGATTTGTTCGAAACCTACGTCGTGACCATCGTCGCGACGATGCTGCTGGCCAACATTTTTTTTGCACCGCCCTTGCTCGACAAAATGCTGCTGTTGCCGCTCGTCATCGGCGCGGTGTGCATCGTGACTTCGGTAATCGGCACCTATTTCGTGCGACTCGGCAACGATAACGGGATCATGAAAGCGCTCTACAAGGGGCTGATCGCCACCGGGATCTTGTCGGTCATCGCGATCGCGGTCGTGATCTATTTGCTGTTTGGCGCCCGGCAACCGCTGGCGATGAGCACCGGGAGTTCCGTCACCGGCGTTCAGCTGTGGCTGTGCAGCATTGTGGGCCTGGCGGTAACCGGCTTCATCGTATGGATCACCGAGTATTATACGGCGAGCGATTATCGGCCGGTGCGCAGCATCGCGCAGAGCTCGACGACCGGCGACGGCACCAATGTGATCCAGGGGCTTGCGGTGTCGATGGAGGCGACGGCATTGCCGGTCGTCGTCATCTGCGTCGGGATCGTGGTCTCCTTTCTGCTGGCCGGGCTGTTCGGCATCGCCGTGGCGGCGACGACGATGCTGGCCTTGGCCGGAATCATCATTGCCATCGACGCCTATGGCCCGGTTACCGACAATGCCGGCGGCATCGCCGAGATGGCCGATCTGCCGCCCGAGGTCCGCCGTACGACCGACGCGCTCGATGCCGTCGGCAACACGACCAAGGCAGTGACCAAGGGTTATGCGATCGGCTCCGCCGGGCTCGCTTCCGTTGTGCTGTTCACCGCGTACACCCAGGACCTCAGGCACTACTTTCCCACTCTTGATGTTCATTTTGCATTGCAAGACCCCTATGTCGTGATCGGGCTCTTTCTCGGCGGGCTTTTGCCGTACCTCTTCGCGGCCCTCGGCATGACCGCGGTCGGCCGCGCGGCGGGGTCGATCGTGGTCGAAGTGCGTCGGCAGTTCCGCGAGATCCCCGGCATCATGGAAGGCCGGGCGAAACCCGATTACGGCCTTGCCGTCGATTTGCTGACGCGCGCGGCGATCCGCGAGATGATCGTGCCTTCCCTGCTGCCGGTGGTGGCTCCGATCGCGCTCTACATCGTGATCGCGCTGATCGCCGGGCGCTCCGCCGCGTTCAGCGCGCTCGGCGCGATGCTGCTCGGCACCATCGTGACCGGTCTTTTCGTTGCGATCTCGATGACCTCAGGCGGTGGCGCCTGGGACAACGCCAAGAAATACATCGAGGAAGGTCATCACGGCGGCAAGGGCTCGGATGCCCACAAAGCTGCGGTGACCGGCGATACGGTCGGCGATCCCTATAAGGACACGGCTGGGCCCGCGATCAACCCGATGATCAAGATCACCAACATCGTCGCGCTGTTGCTGCTGGCCATTCTGGCAAAATGGGCGAGTTGAGCCCGCGGCTGATCGGCAGCAGCGCCGGTTACTCCTGGCTTTGCGGGCTCGGACCAGGAGCACGGCCTCCGCCGCCGCTTTCGGTGCCCGCCGTGCTGCCGTTGAACCTGCCGAGATTGCCGATAATCTGTTCGAGAAAGGTCAACTCGCGTCCGGGGGCCGGGGTCGCACGCGCGACCGGGGCGATCTCCTGCCCGTCCTTCAAAGTCTTATGGTCCACGGCCTTGACGACGTTGTGGTCGTTGAAGTCGACAATATAGACCTGCTGGTCGACCACCTTAGGATCGAAAAACGCGAATTGGCTGGTGCGCCGGCTGATGTAATACCACGAATTATCGTTGAAGACGCCGACACTGGAGGGCGTACCGAGGATCTTCGCAACCTCGTCCTTGGTGGTTTTGCCCGGGTGAATTTCACCGATTTCGTCCGGCGGCGGAAGATTGCCGCGCTGCTCGACGGTGGTAGCGCAGCCCGCCAGCGCGACAGCAGCCGACAGAGCAGTGAAAGCGGCGGATAAGCGTAGCAGCAGCATGGCTTGGCTACCAGATAAGATATCGCGCGGCTAAGGCAGGTCTCGGTTGAAATAGATTGGGACGACACCTACCTAACGGACCGCAGATTCGGTCGAGATCCGGTCGTTGTCAACGACTGCGATTGCCCGCGAGGCTCATGGTGATCAGTTCTACCCGGCGCAGGTCGATCCGAGATGCGGCGGCGCTCGCCTATGGACGGGTTGTCGAACAAGCGCGCCAACCCGTGTTTTTCGCCGGATATGGGGTGCCTGACACACTCGACGGCCGGTACGAGCTGATTTGCCTGCATGCATTTCTCTATCTTTACCGGCTCAAAGCCGACCGGCCGCAGTCGGCGGAACTGTCTCAGGCGTTTTTCGACGCGATGTTCGCCGATCTCGACCGGGCGTTGCGCGAAATGGGCACCGGCGATTTGAGCGTCGGCAAGCACGTGAAGCGGATGGCCAGGGGCTTTTACGGCCGCATTCGCGCTTATCAGGACGGGATCGAAAGCGCCGAATTCGGCTCTGGCCGCCGCATTGGAGCGCAACCTTTTCGGCACCGTCCCCGGATCGTCGCCGCAGATCGCCGAAATGGCGGAATATGTGCAGGCAGCGGTCGGAGAGTTGGCCCGACAATCGGCCGCGGAGCTGCTATCCGGCCGCGTTCGATTCCCCGCTCCCGACGGCGGCGGGCCGAGCAGCGCATTGGCGGCATCGGACGCCGCTCGATGAGTGAAGTCACACCCGAATTTTCCCGTTTGATCCCGCTCGCGCGGCTCGGTCCGGAGCCTTTTCGTCGGCAGATACAAGCCACCGCAGACGAGCGCGAGCGTCTCGCCGCCCGATTCGACCTCGTCGCACTCGATCGCCTGACAGCGATGGTGACCTTGCGCCGCCAGCCAAGGCGAGATCGTCCTCCTCGAAGCCGAGTTCGAGGCCGCGTTCGCGCAGAACTGCGTGATTACCCTCGAACCCGTCTATGACACGGTTCTCGGATCTTTTTCATTGCTTTATGGTCCGGCCGAAGAGCCCGGCGCGGAACTCGAGCCGGGTCCCGACGATCCGGTGTTCGAAGCGTTGACGGGGGACGCGATCGACATCGGCGAGGCGGTGGCCCAGGAGCTGTCGCTGGCGCTTCCCGAATTCCCGCGCCACCCCGACGCCGTGGTCGATGCCGCCGCGGCGGCGGAGCCGGTCGACTCTGCCTTTGCCGCCCTGGCGAGGTTGCGCAAACCGGAGCAGGATTAAGGGCTGCCGGCGCGCAGTGCGGAACGGACTGCCTCGCCTCTACGCGCGGACGACGCCATGTCTGTTGCCGTGACCGCCGATTTTGGCTAATTACCGGGGCCTCTCCGCGATCCCCAAAACGAGTTGCCCATGGCCGTTCCAAAAAAGAAAACCTCTCCGTCGCGCCGCAACATGCGGCGCTCGCATCATGCCTTGAAGCCGGCTACATACGCCGAATGCCCGAACTGCGGCGAGCTCAAACGCGCGCATCACCTGTGCGCGTCATGCGGCTATTATGACGGCCGCGAGGTGACGGCGCCGCGTTCCGAGACGGCCTGAGGGATCAGCGCCGTCGGGGAGGGCCGCGCAAGGTGAGCGGTGGCATCACAATCGCCCTCGACGCAATGGGCGGCGAGCAGGCCCCGGGTATGGTGTTGAAGGGCGCCGATATGGCGCTGCAGCGTTATCCCGACTTGCGCTTCATGCTGTTCGGCCAAGAAGACGCGCTGCGCCCGATGCTGGCGAAGCTGCCCCGCCTTGCTGCGGCGGTGACGTTGCATCACACGAGCGAGGTGGTGCTGGACGACGCCAAGCCGTCCCTGGCATTTCGCGGCGGGCGGCAATCGAGCATGCGTTTGGCGATTGATGCGGTCGCCGACGGAAGGGCCGACGGCGTCGTATCGGCCGGTAACACCGGCGCGCTGATGGCGATGGCGAAATTCGTGCTGAAGACGTTGCCGGGGATCGACCGGCCGGCGATCGCCTCGTTCTTTCCGACCCGGCGCGGCGAGAGCGTGATGCTCGATCTCGGCGCCAATGTCGAATGCGATGCCGAGAACCTGGTTCAGTTCGCGCTGCTGGGGGATGCCTTCGCCCGGACCGTGCTCGGTCTGGTCGAGCCTACGGTTGGCCTGCTCAATGTTGGTTCCGAGGATCTGAAGGGCAACGACGCCGTACGCGCCGCCAGCCTGCGGCTTCGCGGCGCGCTGACGCCGATCCGTTTTTACGGATTTATCGAAGGTGACGACATCGCGGCGGGGACGGTCGATGTCGTCGTCACCGACGGCTTCACCGGCAACATCGCGGTCAAGACCGCGGAAGGGACCGCCAAGCTGTTCAGCGAGTTTCTATTCGCTGCCTTCCACCATTCGCCGATGGCGCGGGTGGGCTATCTGTTCGCGCGCGGGGCGCTTCGCAAACTGCGGATACGAATCGATCCGCGCCGCTACAACGGGGCCGTGTTCTTGGGTCTGGGTGGGATTGCAGTCAAAAGTCACGGCTCGACCGATGCCCTGGGCTTTGCCAACGCGATCGGCCTCGCCGCCGATATGAAGCTCAACGGATTCCTAGATAAGACGCGGGATGATCTGGCGCGCCTCTACCAGGCGACATCGATGGCGCAGTCGGCGGCGCTGTAAGCCAGAATCGATGGCGTTGCGATCTCAAATCATCGGATGCGGCGCCTATCTGCCCGAGCGGATCGTCACCAATGACGATCTCGCCGCCCGGCTCGACACTTCGGACGAATGGATTCGCCAGCGCACCGGCATCGGCGAGCGCCGCGTGGCGGCTGTCGGAGAGCTGACTTCGGATCTTGCCGTGCGCGCAGCCGAGCAGGCGCTGGCCGCCGCCGGCATGAATGGCAGCGATCTCGATCTGATCGTCCTCGCCTCCGCAACCCCGGACAACACGTTTCCGGCGACCGCGACAAGGGTGCAGGCCCGGTTGGGGATGCACCGGGGAGCAGCGTTCGATCTGCAAGCCGTGTGCGCGGGTTTCATCTTTGCCCTGGCTACGGCCGACAATGCGCTGCGGCTCGGGCAGGCGCGCACCGCTCTCGTCATCGGCGCCGAGACGTTTTCGCGGATTCTCGACTGGGACGATCGCGGCACCTGCGTCCTGTTCGGCGACGGCGCCGGCGCTCTCGTACTGAGGGCGGTTTCCGACCCGGGGCCGCGCGGCCGTTGCATTCTGTCCAACCATCTGCATTCGGACGGGCGCCAATATGACATCCTCTATGTCGACGGCGGGCCGTCTTCGACGCGCTGTACCGGGTTCCTGCGGATGGAGGGGCGCGAGGTTTTCCGTCGGGCGGTCCAGCATCTAAGCGAAGTGGTCGACGAGGCGCTCGCGGCCAACCAACTGACCGCAGCGGACATCGACTGGCTGGTGCCGCATCAGGCGAACAGCCGGATTATCGAGGGGGTGGGACGAAAGCTCGGGCTCCCCCCCGACAAGGTCGTCACCACGATCGATCGCCACGCCAATACCTCGGCCGCCTCGATCCCGCTGGCGCTCGCGACGGCGGTGGCCGATGGCCGGATCCAGCCGGGAGATCTGATATTGATGGAGGCGCTCGGCGGCGGCTTGAGCTGGGGTGCGAGCGTGGTGCGCTGGTAGCCCGGTGCGGGCTCGGTCGCGGGACCGCGCGAGCTGGACAACGCTTTGGAATTTGACGGGATTTTGCGGCCAGGGTAACCTTCCCCAAAAGCGGGGAGGGGTTGATGGCCGGGCATACGGTAACACGCGCTCAGCTCAGCGAAGCGGTTTATCAAGAAGTCGGATTGTCGCGTAACAAATCGGCCGAGCTGGTCGAATCGGTGATCGCCGAAATTTCGGGCGCGCTGGAGCGCGGCGAGATGGTCAAGATCTCGTCCTTCGGCAGTTTTGCCGTACGACAGAAAGGGCAGCGCGTCGGCCGCAATCCCAAGACCGGTCAGGAGGTGCCGATCAGCCCGCGCCGGGTCCTGGTGTTTCGCGCCAGCCACACGCTGAAGGATCAGATCAACAGCGGGCTGGCCGAAGCCGGCAAGAGCGCGGCTGAGGCGACGTCAGGCTGACGTGGCGCGTGCTGAGGCATATCGGGCGGACGAGAGCGAGCCGCCCCGCCGGAACGGCAAATCCGCCGCCGCTTTTTGGACGACCGGCGAAGTTGCCGAGGAGCTCGACCTGCCGGCGCACGTTCTGCGGTTCTGGGAGTCCAAATTTCCGCAGGTCAAACCGCTGAAGCGGGGCGGCGGGCGGCGTTATTACCGGCCGGAGGACGTCGATCTGCTGCGGCGGATCCGGCAGTGCCTGTATCAGCAAGGCTACACGATCCGCGGGGTGCAGAAGCTGCTGCGCGACGGCGCGTTGCGCGGCGACGAGCCAGCGGCGCCGCCAGCTGACGAGGAGGCCCCGTCCACTCTGTTCGCACTCGAGCCGGTCGCCGATCCGCCCGAGCCCGCGAGCAGCCCCCTGCCCTCTCGGCAAATGCTGCGCGAGGCGCTCGAAGGAGGTGCGGCGCGAGCTGCTGGAAATACGGGCATTACTTGGCAAACTCGCGCCGCCCTAATCCTGCGGGATACGACATCGTCGCAATGTTCGCTCATCGGCCGGGCAGCGGAGTTGCCAGTGGCGACGAGCGATCGGAATGGCCGCACATAGGGGTCGTGCGGGGCCCTATCGGAATTGGCTTCGCCGTTGCCCACCATCTGTGATAATGTCCCAATAATGACGGGACTATTTATTAAGAATTCGTTGCCCTGGCATTTGCGACTACGCTCTGCTTTGCCCGGCACTATAATCTTGGCCTGCGCTTGCGCCATCCTGTTGTTGACGGCGCCCACCAACGGCGACTTCTGGTGGTTCGACGCGCCGAGCCATGCGATGAACGGTGTCTTTATCCACGACTTTGTTGCGGCGATGCCATGGCGCGATCCGGTCGGTTCGCAATCGATTACTACATGCGCTATCCGGCCGTGACCATATTGTTCTATCCGCCTTTGTTCCCGATCGTCGAGGCGTTCTTCTTCGCGCTCTTCGGTGTGTCGCATTTCGTCGCACAGCTGACGGTTACCGCATTTTTGCTCGCTTTCGCGCTGGGAACACGACAACTGGCGCGGCTTTGGATGACCGATGCCGCTGCCGTCGGCGTCGGGCTTACCGCGCTCGGGCTGCCGCTCGTGACGTTTTGGGGCCGACAGGTGATGCTCGAGATGCCGGCCTACGCATTCCTGATTTGGTCCGTGTATTATCTCCTGCGTTATCTGCGCGACGAGCAGACTTGGCAGATTGTCCTCGCAGTTGTCCTGCTGGTGGCAGGACTGTACGTGAAGCAGACCATTGCCTTCGTCGCCTTGGTATTCGCCGATCATGCTGGCGTGGCGATACGGGCTGTCGGTGTTCGCCCAGCGGCGTCTATGGATCGTCGCGGCAATGGCAGCGGTGCTGCTCGCGCCATTGGCCGCGATAACACTGCGGTTCGGCTCGATGGATATGGATTTCGTGACCGGCGCTGCGGCCTCGCACGGACCGATCCTGTCCAGCCTGGGATACTATGCCGGCCTGCTGCCGGATCAGGCCGGCATCGCCGTTCTCTGCCTTGCCGTGCTCTTCGTGGTTCTCGAGGTTGTCGCACCTCAGCGCGGCTGGCGCGACCCGCTGCTGGTGACGTCACTAGTAACCTTCGCGGTCGGCTATGTCTTCTTTACCGCGATCCACCTGAAAGACGAGCGGTACACAATCCACATAATGGCCCCGCTCGCGCTGTTTGCGGTAGCGGCGCTGTACCGGCTTATCCCTCCTCGCCTGGCCGGCCCTGCCTGCTTCCTCTTCGGGCTTGGTGTGTTCGCCTATGGGACAACTGCTGTCGCGGTTCCGCGGGTCGATGGTCACAAGGCGGCGGCGGAGCTTGTCGCGGCTTTGGCGCCGGAGCACACCACGATCCTGTTCCACGGCCAGCGCTCCGGTTCGTTTATTTTCAACCTCCGAGCCAACAGCCCACGGTCTGACCTGCACGTCCTGCGCGCGGAGAAGCTTCTGGTGCATTACCGTATGAGCCGTGGCGCCGACACATATCCACTTAGCCGTCTCGCGTGCGGATATCGAAAGCTACTTTAAGCGTTTCCGCATCCGCTACGTCGTATTCGAGAGCGGTTTCTGGACCGATATCGAGACGATAGCCACGCTCGAAAAAATGTTGTCCGCGGCCCCCTTCCACCTCATAAAGGTCGTGTCCGTCGCGGCGAACACCCCACACCACGACCACGAGCTGCGCATATATCGCTACGATGGCCCGATCGCCGCGACCAGGGAGCCGTTCGCGTTCGACATGCCGCTGATTGGCAGCCGCTTCTCCGAGCGCAACAAGTAAGTCGGCGCCCGACGCCACGATGCAGCGAGCGGCCGGATGAAGCGGTTGGGACAGCGAGGTGGTGACGCGCTCGCAGACGCACTCGCACCGCCAAATGACTGCCGTGTGGCACGACGCCGGGAGTCAATGCCGCCCCCGCGCGCACCCGACCTCTCGGTTTTCTTTTTGACGTCAAGGCATAATTGGCGCATGCTGAGCATGAATGATGCCCACGCCATGTTGTTCGAGCCGGGGCCACTATCGCAAGTCTCGCGACAAAATGTCGCTTTTATTTGGTGTATCACTGATATTATTCGGTACGTTAATTCTTTTTTTTTATTCTGATGAAATCCTGATCCAATTCAATCCGACTTACGCACGGATTGACGGAGCATTTCTGCTACTTTTGAGCCTCGGCATGATCGGCACGGCTGTCAAGTTCATGTGTGTGCGTCGCGCGGCTCAGAAATCATATGGTCATGTCAAAGGGAGATGATCACAGGTAGGGTATTCCGTCCTCCATTAGGGAAGAAAAATTAGACGTTTCAAGGGAATGACAAGAGATGAGCTCGGATGTTTCATCAAATGGTGTCCCCAGCGAGGGTCACATCCCATTTGAACTGCCCTTGGTTAGCTTCATTATTCCTACGCTCAACGAAGCGAACAATCTCCCACATTTACTTCCACGGATCCCCGATTGGGCGTACGAGGTCATCATTGTCGATGGTCGCTCCACCGACAGCACCGTTGAGGTTGCACGCCAATTGCGCCACGATGTGCAAGTCGTGCTTGAAAGACGACGAGGTAAGGGTGCTGCCTTAAGGGCTGGGTTCCGCGCCGCTCGTGGTGAAATCATTGTGATACTCGATGCGGATGGGTCGATGGCACCCGAGGAAGCCGTCGTGTTTCTTGGCGCCCTCTTGGCCGGGGCAGACCTCGTGAAAGGTTCGCGCAATATGCAAGGTGCGGGGAGTGACGATATTTCATTTTTTCGCCATCTTGGTAATCGCGGATTGACCAAAATTGTTCGCTTACTCTATGGGTGTAAATTTACCGATTTATGTTACGGCTACATGGCTTTCTGGGCAAGGCACATAGATTGCCTCGGTTGTGATTGCGACGGGTTTGAGATCGACACCCTGATCAATGTGCGAGCATTGAAAAATAAATTGAAAATCGTCGAGGTTGCCAGCTTCGAGTTGCCCCGGATCAGCGGCAACAGTAATTTGCGTGCGATCCCAGATGGATTTCGTGTACTCCGAACGATCCTCCGCGAATGGCTGGTTTCCCCCGCCGTTCCCGGCAGGGTTGAGTGTCCGACGGCAACCGGCAAAAGGCTGCCACCCGCGCTGAGACAGGTGGAACAGGCGGCCTGGTTGCCGGCCGTTCGGTCGATCCGCTAAAATTCGTCTCGCCATAGCTGACCGAGATTGTCTGCGCCATGACGGAAGCAACAGCCGACACCGCCGCCACCCTCGACGCGACCGGACTGTTGTGCCCGCTGCCGGTATTGAAGGCGCGGCGGGCATTGAAACCGCTGCCGCCCGGCGCGGTCCTCGAAGTGCTGGCGACCGATCCCGGGGCGGTCAAGGATTTCGAACATTTCTGCCAGACCACCGGCTGCCAGCTGTTGGAGTCCAGCGAAGAACCGGGCGGCGTGTTGCGCTTTCGGCTAAAAAAGCCGGGCTGAGCCGAAGGGAGGCCGGACATGGTTGCGACGATTACCACACCGCGGCTGATGGCGGTCGGCGGCGGGGCGCTCGCCGAGTTGCCGGGCATGTTGAAACGTTTCGGGCTCGCCCGGCCGCTGGTCGTCACCGATCCCTATATCCGCGGCTGCGGCATTCTGGAGCGCGCGACGGCGCTGCTCGACCAGCACAAATCCGCTGGGAGGTCTTTGCCGACACGGTTCCGGATCCGACCACGGCGGTGGTCGAGGCCGGGGCGCGAATGCTCGCCGAGGGTGGGTTCGACAGCCTCGTCGCGATCGGCGGCGGCAGCTCGATCGATACCGCGAAGGGAATGAGCGTGCTCGCCGCCAATGGCGGGCAGATGCGCGACTACAAGGTCCCGGCCGACATCCCCAAGGCCGGGCCGCCGCTGTCGTGGCGATCCCGACGACCGCCGGCACCGGCTCGGAGGTCACCCGGTTCACGGTCATCACCGATACCGCGACCGACGAGAAAATGCTGATCGCGGGTCTGGCCTGCTGCCCGCTGGCGGCGATCGTCGATTACGAGCTGACCTTGACGATGCCGCTGCGGCTCACTGCCGATACCGGCCTCGACAGCCTGACCCATGCGATCGAGGCTTATGTCAGCCGCCGCGCCAGCCCTTATACCGACGGGCTCGCCAAAAATGCGATGGGGTTGATCGCGCGGCACATCCGCACCGCCTGCGCCGAGCCCGACAACCGGGCGGCGCGGGAGGCGATGATGCTCGGCGCCACCACCGCGGGGATGGCGTTCTCGAATGCCAGCGTCGCCCTCGTCCATGGCATGAGCCGGCCGATCGGCGCGTTCTTTCACGTGCCGCACGGGCTGTCGAACGCGATGCTGTTGCCCGAGATCACCGCCTTCTCGGTGCCGGCCGCACTCGACCGCTACGCCGATTGCGCGCGCTCGATGGGGATCGCCGAGGAAGGCGAAGGCAGCCAGGGCGCGGTCGCGCGGCTGCTCGACGAATTGCGCCAGCTCAACCAGGATTTAAAGGTGCCGACCCCACGCGAATGGGGGATCGATGCCGGGCGCTACGAGGAATTGCTGCCGGTCATGGCGAGCCAGGCGCTGGCCTCGGGCTCGCCCGCCAACAACCCGCTGGTGCCGACCAGCGACGAGATCATCGCGCTCTACCGGCGGGTTTATGGATGAAAGTTGGGAAGGCGGCTTAGTCGACTTTGACTTCGATGTCGTCGCCGACGAGGCGGACGGGGTAGGTCTTCAGATCTTCGGTGGCCGGAGGATCGAGCACCTTGCCGGTGCGGATGTCGAAGCGCGCGGCATGCAGCGGGCACTCGATGGTCTCGCCGTCGAGCCAGCCGTCGGACAGGCACGCATAGGCATGGGTGCATATATTGTCGGTGGCGAAAAGGCCTTCGTCGCAGTCGTAGATCGCTATCGAATGGCCCGCGGCCTCGACGCCGATGACCTCGCCCGAGGCCAGATCGGCTCGTCCGGCCACTCTCACCCAGCCCGTTTCTTCCGCGCTCATCGTCCACCTTTCCCAATCATCGAAACCGGGGATGGCATTGCTCGGGCGCGAATGCAAGGGGAGACGGTCGAGGCGGCTCGGCTAGGCGGATGAATCTTCCGAGAATGCCTTGAAAGCAATGATCGTAAACGTGTCCTTGACCCCGGGCAGCATCTGTACGCGCTCGGTGACGAACCGGCCGATGTCGGTCTCGTCCGGCAAGTAGCATTTCATCAAGAGATCGTATTGGCCCGAGGTCGAATAGACCTCTGAAACCTGCTCGACGCCCTGGACCGCCTCGTCGGCCACGGTGTAGGCCTGCCCGAGCTCGCATTTGACCATGACGAAGATCGTCTTCATCGCGGCCCGCGGATCGGCTCAGGGCCGGGCGACGATGCGCGGCGGACGGGCGAGAAAGGCCGGCAGATCATCGCCGAAACCGATGATCTTGCGATCCTCGTCGATATTCCGCTCGGGCTGGCGCGGGCGGCGCGGCGCGGCGGCGCGCGGGAACGGGGTTACCGTCGCGCCGTTGGCGCTGTGCGCAGCGGGGTCGGATCGTGCGGACGCGGCGACCGCCGGCCGCTGCTTGGCACGCGCCGGTCGCTCCTTTGCCGGCGCCGGTGGGGTGGGGCGGCCGTCGCCGCCAGCACGCGCCGGACGCTCGGGCCGAGCGAGCCGCGAACTCGGCCGCGACCCGCGTCCACGGCGTGCGGTGTAGTCGAGTTCGGCGGGAGCGACGCCCTCGATTTCGTGCATCGGTATGTCCTTGCCGATCAGCTTGACGATCTCGGCGACTGCTTTTCCGTCCTCGGGCGCCGCCAGCATGAACGATCGGCCGGAAAGGCCGGCGCGGCCGGTGCGGCCGATGCGGTGCACGTAATCTTCGGCGTGGATCGGCACGTCGAAGCAGAAGACGTGGCTCATGCCTTTGATGTCGAGACCCCGGGCGGCGACGTCGCTGGCGACCAGCAGCCGAATCTCGCCCCGCCTAAAGCGCTCCAAGGTCTCGGTTCGCTTTGGCTGGGGCATGTCGCCGTGCAGCGCCGCAGCGTCGAAACCGTGGCGGGCGAGCGATTTGAACAGAATATCGACGTCGCGTTTGCGGTTACAGAAGATCAGCGCGTTCTTAACGTCTTCGGAAGCGATCAGCCGGCGCAGCGCTTCACGCTTGTCTCGCGGGTCGACGACGGCGAGCGACTGGATCACCAGTGCGGCCGGCGAGGCCGGTGGCGCGACGGCGATTTCCACCGGGTTGCTGAGAAAGGCGTCGGCGAGCGTGCGGATTTCGGCCGGCATCGTCGCCGAGAAGAACAAGGTCTGCCGGTTCTTCGGCAGCAAGCCGACGATCCGCTCCACATCGGGGATGAAGCCCATGTCGAGCATCCGGTCGGCCTCGTCGATGACCAGGATGTGCGCATCAGACAACAGGATCTTGCCGCGCCCATGCAGGTCGAGCAGGCGCCCCGGTGTCGCGATCAGCACGTCGACGCCGCGATCGAGCTTGCGCTCCTGATCGACAAAGCTCTCGCCGCCGATCAGCAACGCCATCGTCAGGCGGTGGTATTTGCCGTAGAGTTCGAAAGACGCAGCGACCTGAGTTGCCAGCTCGCGCGTCGGTTCGAGGATCAGCGAGCGCGGCATCCGCGCTCGCGACCGGCCCGCCGCTAGCATGTCGATCATCGGCAACACAAAGCTTGCGGTTTTGCCGGTTCCGGTCTGCGCGCAGCCCAGAACATCCCGCGCGCTTTTGACATGCGGGATCGCTTGTTCCTGGATCGGGGTGGGGGTCGTATAGCCGGCGTCGGAAACTGCCTGAAGAACCTCAGGCGATAGGTCGAGTTCTGAAAAACCCATTGAGCAGTTGTAGCCTTTTCGTAACAATCGGTTAGGTTGGAACCTTTAGCTTAAGTCGGGTCTGACCGTTAACTTGTCAAACCTTTTCTGACTCTGAGACATGCCCATAGAACAGGGCAGAACCTCGGTCAGCGCCGGCGGAATTGTGGGCGCGGCGTCATCGGCGGCGCCGCTCGCTCGTCCTTGTGGCGGAAGTTGATTCGACCCTTAGTCAAGTCGTAAGGGGTCATTTCGACCGTAACCCGATCGCCGGCCAAGATCCGGATGCGATTTTTCTTCATTCTGCCCGAGGAGTAGGCCAGGGTCTCGTGCCCATTGTCGAGCCGCACGCGAAACCGCGCATCCGGTAATAGCTCAAGCACCGTGCCGTCGAATTCGATCAGATCTTCCTTAGCCAACCAGGTCTCCTAGACAAAGAAACGGGGGCGCTCCAAGCACCCCCGTGGCTATTGGACCTCCCTCAGACCGGGCGCAGATTGACCGCTGAGACCCGGCCGCGCTGGCCTTGCTCAAGCTCAAAGCTGAGCTTTTGGCCTTCACGCAGATTGTCGATACCCGCGCGCTCGACAGCCGAGATGTGGACGAACACATCAGCGCCGCCGTTTTCGGGCTGGATGAAGCCGTAGCCCTTTTGCGCATTGAACCATTTGACCGTACCGGTCGCCATTAGCAGTAACTCCAAGTAGCAAGATAGGCCGCTGCGCGGATGCACAGCGTATCGGACATCGATTGGCTCGGGAGACACGGTCGGACGATCGTACACGAACGCAAGGCCGGGAAGCCGAACCCAAACGGGTCGACATATTTTAGGTAAGCGGGTTCCCGGCCCAGCGCAAGGAATCTTTATACGTCGAGGTCGCGGACGAAACGGGCATTTTTCTGGATGTAGTCGAAGCGCAGCTCGGGGCGGCGGCCCATCAAGGTCTCCACCAGCACCTCGGTTCGCGGGTCCGGCCCGGCCGCCGGCTCGATTTCTGCCGAGCCATCCTCCGAGATCACACTGACCCGCAGCAAGGTGCGCTGCGCCGGATCCATCGTCGTCGCCTTGAGATAGCGCGCCGGCATTTCGCCCAATCCCTTGAAACGGCTGACTTCGATCTTGCCGCGGCCGCTGAAGCCGCTGCGCAGCAATTCCTCACGATGCGGGTCGTCGCGAGCATAGAGGGTGACCTCGCCCTGGGTCAGGCGATAAAGCGGCGGGAGCGCCAGAAACAGATGACCGTTTTCGATCAACTTCGGCATCTCGCGAAAGAAATAGGTCATCAACAGCGAGGCGATGTGGGCGCCGTCGACATCGGCATCGGTCATGATGATCACCCGCTCGTAGCGCAAACCCTCCTCGCGATAATGCGCGCTCGAGCCGCAGCCGAGCGCCTGGATTATGTCGGCGATCTCCTGATTGGACCGCATCTTGTCGGCCGAGGCGCTGGCGACATTGAGGATCTTGCCGCGCAGCGGCAGTATCGCCTGGGTTTCGCGGTCGCGCGCCTGCTTGGCCGAGCCGCCGGCACTGTCGCCCTCGACCAGGAAAATTTCCGTACCGGCGGCGCTGTCGCGCGTGCAGTCGGCGAGTTTGCCCGGCAGCCGCAGCTTGCGCGTTGCGGTTTTGCGCGCGAGCTCGCGCTGCTGGCGCCGCCGCTGGCGCTCCTCGGCGCGCTCGGCAATATGATCGAGCAACAGCCGCGCCGTCGCCGGGTCGGCGCCGAGCCAGTGATCGAAATGATCCTTGACCGCGTTCTCGACCAGCCGCGCCGCCTCGGCCGAGGCGAGCCGCTCCTTGGTCTGCCCCTGAAACTGCGGATCGCGGATGAACAGCGACAAAAGCATCGCCGCCCCGCCGGTCACGTCTTCCCCGGTCGCCTGGGCGCCGCGACGATGGCCGACGAGTTCGCCATAGCTTTTGATCCCGCGCAACAGTGCGCTGCGCAGACCGGCTTCGTGGGTCCCGCCTTCGGGAGTCGGAACAGTGTTGCAGTAAGAGTGACTGAAACCAGCCTCTTCGTTCTCGGGCCACGCAACCGCCCATTCGACCTTGCCACCCTCGGCGAGATCGGCTTGCCCGAGAAATGGGCGCGGGGCCAACATCGCCTGCCCGTCGAGGCTCGTGGCGAGGAAATCGCCGAGCCCACCCGGGAAATGCAGCCGCGCCTCTACCGGAACGTCGGCCGGACGCGGCAGCGAGGGGTCACAGCTCCAGCGGATTTCGAGACCGCGGAACAGATAGGCCTTCGACCGCGCCATGCGATAGAGCACGGCGGGACGAAATCCCAGGCCGCCAAAGATTTCGGGGTCAGGATGAAATCGCAGGGTCGTGCCCCGCCGATTGTGAACCGGCCCGCCGTCCTGCAGCCCGGCGCCGGGCATGCCCCGGCTATAGGATTGGCGCCACAGCCGCCGATCGCGAGCGACCTCGACTTCGAGCGCGTCACTGAGCGCGTTGACCACCGACACGCCGACGCCGTGCAAGCCGCCCGCGGTGCGGTAGGCGTCACCGCCGAACTTGCCGCCGGCATGCAAGGTCGTCAGGATGATCTCGAGCGCGGACTTGTCTGGGAAGCGCGGATGCGGATCGACCGGAATCCCGCGACCGTTGTCGCGGACCGTGACCCAATCGCCCGCCGCGAGCTCGATCTCGATGCGCGTGGCATGGCCGGCCACGGCCTCGTCCATGGCGTTGTCGAGCACCTCGGCGGCGAGGTGATGCAGGCCGCGCTCGTCGGTGCCGCCGATAAACATGCCGGGGCGGCGGCGGACCGGTTCCAGCCCCTCGAGAACCTCGATATCCTTGGCCGAATAGCTGTCGGCGGATTTTGCAATCGGGGCGTCAAAGAGATCCGGCATGGCGCCGAATATAACGTGGGACAGCGCAGGCGCAAGCAGCATTCGGTATCTATTAAGGCTCAGGCAACTATATGTTGGAGCGGCGCCGGAGGTTTGCATTGGCCGGCTGGTCGAGCGGCGCATTTTCTGGAACTCTGTGGGGCAGCACCGGCGTTATGGTGATGACGATGATGACCAACGAGCGCAAGATCTGGGAAGCCGCGTTGCTTCTGGTCCGCCGGCATGGCGCCGCCGCCGCCGCCGTCGCCCAGCGCGAAGCGCAGCGCCTGCGTAAGAGCGACGACGAGTTGACTTGCGTCGTGTGGTGTTGGATCGCCCGTTCGACCGCGGAATTGTTGCGCCCGGTTCCGGACAGAGGTGAACGCATTCATTGAACGTTTTGGCCCCGTCCCCTCTTAATCGAGGCTCTCTGCGTTCCGATATCCGGCTCGGTGGATCGCTTATCCGAGAGGAAACATTATGGCTGGGGGTCTGTTGGGTCGGCTCGGTGCAAAGCGGCATTCGGCAGACAAGAAATTTGCCGTCGAGCTGAGCGAGGCGGAGTGGCGCAACAAGCTCTCTGCTCCGCAATACCGGGTACTGCGCGAACACGGCACCGAGCGCGCCGGCTCAAGCCCGCTCGACAAGGAATACGGCGACGGCATCTATCACTGCGCGGGCTGCGGACAGCCGCTGTTTGGCGCGAATGCCAAATTCAACAGCGGCACCGGTTGGCCGAGCTTTTTCGAGCCGCTCGCCGATGCGGTCGAGACCGAAACCGACCGTAGTTTTTTCATGGTTCGCAACGAGGTCCATTGCAGCCGCTGCGGCGGTCATTTGGGCCATGTCTTCGATGACGGCCCGCAGCCCACCGGCCAGCGTTACTGCATGAACGGGGTGTGCCTCGCGTTTCACCCGGGCGAGAAGCCGCCCGCGGCCGGAGCAGATGATTCCGGCGAACCGGAGCCGCAGCGCGGGCCCGTCTAGCCTGCATTTCTCGGCCTGGCGGTCGAGCCGGTTCGCACCCCTGATCATTCGAGCGCCAGGCGCAAGGCAGCGGCGCTCGCCCACGGGCACAAGGCCAGTGCCGTCAAGGTCAAAGCGCCGAGGATCAACAGATCGGCGCGCGGCCCGGTTCCGGCAGCGCTCGCCTCGACCGCGCCCGCGCCGAATACCAGCGGCGGCACATAAAGCGGCAAGACCAGCACGCACAGCAGAACGCCTTGACGCCGCGCGCCGAGGCTCAGGGCGGCGGCGACACTGCCGATCAGGCTCAAGGCCGGGGTCCCCGCCAGCAGGCTCAGCACGAGGGTCGGGAACGCTGCTGGGTCGAGATCGACGACGAGGGCGAGCAGCGGGCTCAACAGTGCCAGCGGAAGCCCGGTCGCGACCCAGTGCGCGGCGCATTTCGCCAGCACCGCCAGTTCGAGCGGAACCGGCGAGAGGACGATCAGATCGAGCCCGCCATCCTCGTAGTCCGTCTGGAACAGCCGATCGAGCGACAGCAAGGCCGCGAGCAGCGCCGCCACCCACAGGATCCCCGCCGCGATGCGCGTCAGCACTTCCGGCTCGGGTCCGACGCCAAACGGGAACAGGACAACGGCGAGGATGAAGAAGCCAAGCACCAGAGCGGTATCGCCGCCTTGCCGCAGGGCGAGGCGAAAGTCACGGCGGAAGAGGCCGAGAAGCGCCGTCATGTCAGGCGCCAAGGTCGGGATCGAAGGGCGGCGCGAAGCGATCGAGCGCAAGAATTTCCGCGTCGTCGAGCCCGATCGCCGCATGCGTTGCCAGCAGCACGCGCCCGCCCGCCGCTCGATGCGCCACAATCGCCCGTTCGAGCCGGGCCTGGCCGTCGTCGTCGAGAGCGCTCGTCGGCTCGTCGAGGAGCCAAAGCGCGGCGGGGGCCACCCACAGGCGCGCGAGCGCCAGGCGCCGCCGCTGCCCGGCGGACAGCCACCGGCACGGCCAGTCGGCGACCCCCTCGAGCCCGAAGGCGGCGAGAGCGTCCTGGAAGGCCGGCGCCGTGGCTGGCAGGTCGAGATCACGCAACGCCGCCCAGAAGCGCAGGGTTTCGCGCGGCGTCATGATCGGCTTCACCGCGTCCTGATGGCCGACATAGTGAAGGCGGGAATGGTGCCCGGCGATGTCGGCCGCTACCGGCGCCCCGCCCCACAGCAGACGGCCTGCCGCCGGAGCGAGCAAGCCGCCGACAAGCCGCAACAAGCTCGATTTGCCGCTGCCATTGGCGCCCGTCAGCGACCAGCGCACCACCCGCGGGCAGGCAAAACGAAACGCCGGCGAACACCAGCCTTGCGCCGCGCCGGCATGCCGAGATTCTCGGCGATCAGCTCGGAGGCAGGCACGGGCATGCAGATCGCATGCGCAGAAGACAGCGGCAAAAAAGGCGGCTCCGGAGGGGGAATCCGGAGCCGCTTTGGCCATCGGCCGACAAAATCGACCGATTACGAGGTTTGGGGGACAAACCTGTAAGGGTAGACCTTACGCCTAACATATGGGGAGCGGATTGGGACTTCTGTTTGAAAAAAGTGTGACGTTTTAGTGAATTTCAACCGAGGTCGCGACGGTCCTCGATCAGCTTGCCATCCCGCGGCAGGCTGCCTTCGGCCACCGGGCTGATCGTCCCGCGCAACCGCGTCAGCGCCTGCACGGTCTCGGCAATCCGCGCCAGATCGTCCGCCGGCTCGCCGATTTCGACGAACAAGGTCATCTCGTCCGCGCCGTTCGGTCGCTCGACCACCAGACGCGCGCGGGTGATCGATTTGTGACGCCGCAGGACATCGGCGATCTGCTCGGGATGGACGAACATGCCACGCACCTTGGTGGTCTGATCGGCGCGGCCGAGCCAGCCCTTGATCCGATGATTTGTCCGGGCGCTGCGGCCGGGCCCGGGCAGCATCGCTGAAAGATCGCCTGTGGCGAAGCGAATCAGCGGGTATTCGGGCGTCAAGGTCGTCACCGCGACCTCGCCGATCTCGCCCGGACCAACCGGCTCGCCGGTCCCAGGCCGGACAAGCTCGACGATGATCCCCTCATCGAGCACCATTCCTTCCTCGATCTCGTCATCGGGGCCGGTGCTCTCATAGGCGATGACGCCGATATCGGCGGTGCCGTAGCACTGCAGAACCCTCATCCCGCGGCTGCAAATGTCTTGACGCAGCGCCGCCGGCAAGGATTCGGCCGAGACCAGCGCCTTTTTCAGCGACGAGACGTCGATACCCTGGCTCCCCGCACGGTCGAGCAGGATTTTTAGAAACGACGGCGTGCCGACATAGCCTGTCGGCCGCAGATCGGCGATCGCGCGCAGTTGCTGTTCGGTCTGACCGGTGCCGGCGGGAATAACCGGGCAGCCGAGCGCTTCGGCCGCACTCTCCACCATCGCCCCGGCCGGGGTGAGGTGGTAGGAGAACGTGTTGTGGACGAGGTCGCCGGCGCGAAACCCGGCAGCAAACAGCGCCCGGGCGAACCGGCCATAATCCTGACGCCTTGCTTCGGGCTCGTAGATCGGACCAGGCGAGACGAAGACCCGGCGAAGCGACGAAACCGGCACCGCGGCAAACCCGCCGAACGGCGGATTGCGCCGCTGCAGCTCAATCAGCTCGGATTTGCGCGTCAACGGCAATTCTGCCAAAGCTTGCCGATCGGTCACCTTCTCGGGCCGCACCCCGGCGAGCAGGTCGCGGTAGGCGGGACAGCGCTCTTTCGCCGCGGCGATGATGGCCGGGAGCGCGGCCATCAACGCCGCCTCCCGCAGCGCAGGATCGCGCGCCTCGAGCGCGTCATAGAGCGGGGTCTCCACGCGACTCACTCCTTCCGTCGGTCCCACCCGTCGTCCGCAACAGGCCCGGCCGAGTTCTTTTTGCAGTGTGCGCCCGATCGAACCGCGTCAGCAAGCGCGCGCCGCGGCGCGGCAGCATCGCCCAAACAACTTCGGGTCGCGGACCGGCCAATCGCAAACAGCCGTCCTCCCGGATGCGTATGCAGACTTGCGGTCGAACCGGGCATTCTCCTAAAGTCGTTCTGGTTGGGAAATCAAAGCGCGGTGTAGAGCAATCGGGGAAAAGCGGGGGTGAGCGCCTTGGAAAAGAATAACGGCGTGGCCGTTCGGTTCGGCACATTGGTAAGACTTGTCTACGGAATTATCGCTCTCGCCGTTATTCTCGCCGCTCCGGCGGCCTGCGCACAGCCGATCTCCGACGCCGACCGGGCGCGGCTCGAGGCGCAAAAGGAAGCTCTGTTCCAGCAGATGCTGCGCAACCCGGCCAATCTCGACGTCACCTTTTCCTATGCCGATGTTTCGGCTCGGCTGGGGGATTACGAGGCGGCGGTATCGGCGCTCGAAAGAATGCTGTTGTTCAACCCAAATCTGCCGCGGGTGCAGCTCGAGCTCGGCGCGCTGTACTTTCGCATGGGATCGTTCGACCTCGCGCGCGACTATTTTGAAAGGGCTGCCGCCAACAAGCCGCCGCCAGAGGTCCGCGCCCGCATCGACGAGTATATGGCGCAGATCGAAAAGGCCCAGTCGCGCCACTACCTGTCCGGCTATGTCTTTCTGGGCGGCCAGTACCAAACCGACGCCAATGTCGCACCGGGCTCGCCATTTATTTTGTCGCCGATCGGCCCGGTGCTGCTCAACAACCAATTCCTGAAACAAGCGTCGGGCAGCATCTTCGCCAGCGGGTCGCTGCTGTACAGCTACGATTTGGAAACACAGAACCGCGATACGCTTGACGTCACCAGCGTCGGTTACGTCAATCATTATTACAACACTGACGTCAATCGCCTCGATCTCGCCCTGGTGGAAGTAACCGCCGGCCCGCGTTTCAACTTTCCCAATGGGCTGGCGTTCGTGAATACGCCAGCGTCGGTCAAGCCCTATGCCATCTTTGACGAAGTGGGGTTGGGAGAGGCGCAATACTTCGACGCCTATGGCACCGGCCTGGAATTCGATCAAACGGTATGGCATGATTTGTTACTCAAATCGGTCTTCGAATTCCGACAAAAGAACTTCACCGACACCGCTGACCGCCCGCTGTCGCGCGGCCTCAACGGCAGCGACAAGCTGGTCTCTCTGTCGGCTACCAAGCCGATCTCGTCAAATTCCGAGTTGAACCTGGAATTCGACTATCTCGACCAGACAACGCGGCTGGCCTATTACACAAACGACAGCTACGCCGTGATCGGGTCCTATCGCATTCACTACGATGTCCCATTTCGGATTTTACCCTATCCATGGGAAAGTTCGGTTTTTCTTGGCCGCGCCTGGAGCATCTATGCCGCGCCGGACCCGTGCTGCAACACCAGCGGCGATCCGCTGGTGTTTTCGCCGAGCAGCCAGTTGACGCAACGCTGGCGCTTCGGCTTTACCCAGACCGTACCGGTAACGCCAAGGATCGCGGTCGTTTTACAACTTGAGCGAGATATAATATCGTCAAATCTGCCGATTTACGCTTATACCAACAATTCGATCTTGCTTGGACCGCAGATTCGCTTCTAGACAGATGCTGTTTGATAGAGGGTTCAATGACAGAGATCGTCCGGTGTCCGTTGCGCACGATCGCGCTCGTCTCCCTATTGCTCGGCATCGGCCTGGCGAGCCCGTCCGCGCGCGCCGATCAGCGCGTCGGCGTCGACAGCGCGGTCAACCCCAACGCGATGGGCATCCCGCCGGGCGCGCTGCCGCGCCGGTTGGTGCTGGGACAGGATGTCGTCTTTAACGAGCGGATCACCACCGAAGCGGAGGGTCAGACGCAGATCCTGTTCGTCGATGAATCGACGCTGTCGGTCGGGCCGAACGCAAACATGGTGATCGATCAATTCGTCTACGATCCGAACACCGGCACCGGCAAGTTCGTGGCCAGCCTGACCCGCGGCGTCTTCCGTTTCGTCGGCGGCAAGCTCAGCAAACAGGACAACGCGGTCACGATGCGCACGCCGACGGCGACGATCGGGATTCGCGGCGGGGTGTTCCTGGTGAAGCTGCGGTCTGACTGCACCGCTTCAGGTTCGCGCTTGGGAGCCACAGGCTGCGACGCCCTCGAGGTCATCTTCGTTTACGGCAAGGGCGTGACAGTGACCGGGCTCAACGGCGTCTCGCAGACGATCACCCGGCCTGGGTTCGAGGTCACCGTGTCGGGGCCGGGCGCCTCGCCGTCCAACCCCGCCCAATCCCCGCGCGGGTCCACCGCAGCGCTGCTTGCGCAACTTGACGGGCGGGCCGGCGGTAATGGCGGCGCGCACGACCGTCCCAACCGAGGTCACCGTCGCCAACAGCGGTATCGCCAACGCGATTTCAGCGAATGTCACGCGCCAGCATACCCAGGCCGCCGCACACACTCAGCCGCCGGCGCAACAGTCCCAGAACGTTAGCCCGGTAGTTCAGCTGACGCAGTTGAACAACCAGAATGTCTCGGTGCCGGGCCCACGGTCACCCCGGTTGGCGGCGGGCACAGCAGTAGCGATCGGCGATTTACCGACGGTCCAACCGGGAAACCCGATCCCCGTCTCATACCACCCCGAACACACCCAGGTAACCCGGTCGACAACACCACGGTGACCCCGCCGACACCCGTCGTAACGCCGCCGGACACCCTCCGGTAACTGTCGCCGACACCCCGGTAACGACACCTCCCGGCCGTGATCCCGCCACCCCGGTAACGCCCGTGACAGCCGCACGCCGCGTCGTGATTTCCGTCGCCGGCTTGGCCAAGGTCTCGACCGACCCGCCCACCACGGCCGGCTTTAACGTGCAGACCCCGGCGTACCGCATCCCGTATTCGAACGCGACGATCACCTATCCGCCAGGGAGCGTGCCGCAAAATGGCACTTTCACCGCCTCGATCGGCGGCGCCGGCCAGGTCACGTTGTCGCCGCTGACCCCCGGCAGCACCAACGCGGTGACCGCGACATCATCGACCGGGGCGACTGCTGCCGGCACGGCGACGATGACCCCGGACGGCAAATTCTTCTACGCCAACCTGACCTCAACAACGCCCGGCAGCGAAGGCACCCGCCTGTTTGTCTTCGGCGGAGTCCCGGTCAATCAAAGCTTTTATGCGCCGACCCCGACCAATCAGTTCTATGCGTTCACCGTCCAACCTGACGGGCGCTGGGATCGGCGACGGGCCGCAGACGATCCCGTTCCTGCCGGGCAATTACGGCGGCAGCATGGCGGTTCTGCCTGGGAATGTGTCGCCGCTTTACGTGGTCACACCGGCGAATGTTCAATTCGGCATTAACAACGCCAACACGAACCCCAACGCCACCGCGCCGAAGTGGCTGCAAGCGAGCCTGGCGGTCAACGGCCAGGGCGCGAACCAGACCTCAGCTTTTGTCGTCGGGAACGGGAGCATTCGTCACCTCCAGCGACAACGGGCAGGTTATAGCCAGCGGTCAAATTCGCGGCACGGTGCTTCAAAGTGCCAACGGGCCGCTGGTGCAAATTTATTCGCACGCTCATTCGGTGCCGGACGGCAACGGCAACTCGCTGTTCGGCGGCAACACGATCAGCGGCTTCGTGCTCGATCAGAATGAAAATAACATGAATGACAATTTCGTACCGAAGTTGGCGACCGCGCTGCCCTTCAGTCCGGCCTACAACTCGTCGGGTGGCCAGCCCGCCCCCCTATATGCCTTTAATCAGCCGGTCACCGCCGCGCCGCTGCCGTCCAATGTCGGCGTGACCCGTTCGGCATTGAACGAGCACGGGTATTTCGGCGGCATCATGGAGACTGGGCGGCTTCATCGGCGGTGCGACGCCCGTCTCCTACGTGCTGACTGGCATCACGTCGGTCCAGACCGATCCCGTCTCCAGCCGCGTCGCCGCGACCTTTACCGGAACCGACCCGTTCACCTCGGCGCAAAGCGACGTGAACTCGATGGTGCTCCAATTCGGTTCTCTCCCGGCATCGGGTAGCAACTGCAGCCGAAGCACCTTCATCGACAACAACCTCTATGGGGCGCTCGAGAGCCCGAACACCCCGTCGCAGATCACCGTGACCACCAGCCCGGGTCAGACCACGACAATGGTTCTGCCGCTGTTCAACAGCGCGACCAATTCCAGTTCTTCGCCGCAGCTCGCCATGGTGACATCGGCGACGGTGCCAAATAACAGCTGGATGCCAGCCGGCGTGACGCCGTGCTCGTGCCAGTACCTGCAATGGGGATATTGGACCGGTCGGGTGCAGACGCTGACCCCGACGGCGCAAGGCTTCGTCAACGAATTCGGCGCCATCAACACCTGGGTCGCCGGGCAGCCGACCGTCAACATGCCGACGACGCAGGGAAGGCACGTACAACGGCGCGGCGGTCGGCACAGTCTTCAACAATGGTGCGACCTACCTAGCCGCGGGCAGCTTCAATCAAATGTATAATTTCGCCTCGCAGACCGGTAACGGTCAACATCACGAACTTCGACGGAGCGAGTTACTCGGCCGCGGTTTCCGGCTCCCGCTCCAGCCCCGCTTTCGCGGGCAGCCCGACCGGCCTGGCCGGCCCCACAAACCGCAATGGCTTCGTCCTCGGCAGCTTTTACGGTCCCTCGGCGCAGGAAACCGGCGGCAGCTTCGGCATCCAGTCGACTTCGGGTTTGAAATATCTCGCCTCGGGCATTTTTGCCGGAAAGTGACCACCGTAGCGGCGCCCAGCCTAGGCGCTGACGACTGACCTATCTGCCGCAAAAAGAAACCCGCCGGCCTAGGCCGGCGGGTCGTTTAAGAGGGAGAATGTTACGCAGCGTTCTTCGGCCGCCGCGCCAAATCCGTTTAGTTGGGCTTCGGACCCGCCATGGCCTTATCGACCGATGCCGAATACGGGTGTTCCGCCGGGTTCGACGCATAAGGCGCTGGCGACTGATAGTGGGGCGCCGTCGGCGTCGAGCTGGCGCCAGGGCTCAGCCCAATGCTCGGCGGCGAGGCAGGGGGCTGGGCTGGGGCACTCGCCGTCGGAGCGGAGCCATTGGGCGGCAGTGACGACACCGACTGCGCCTGCGCAGCAAAGGCGGTTCCAGCCAGCAACGCGACACCCAAAACCGTCGATTTCAGCATATTCGGCATATCAAGGAACTCCAGCTCACCCGATGAATTCGGTATCGATAAACGTAGGCATGCCTTATGATACGTACAAATGATAATATTGCATCGCACCCATGAATCTGGTTCATTTTAACGCGCTCGATCTCAATCTGCTGCGGGTGTTCGACGCCCTGGTCGAGGAGCGCAGCGTTACCCGCGCCGGCGATCGGCTGGGCCTCACTCAGTCGGCGATCAGCCATGCGCTGAACCGGCTGCGCTATGTGCTCGAAGACGAGCTGTTCGTGCGTGGTCCCGATGGAATGCAGCCGACCCCGCGCGCGACCGAGATGGCGCCGCGGCTGCGCCAAGGTCTGCTCCACCTCCAGCTCGCACTGACCCCGGCCGATTTCGTCCCCGCACAAACCGATCGCCGGTTCACCATGATCTGCGGCGAATATGTCGGCACCGTTCTGGTGCCTAGCCTGATCGCCCGGCTGCGGGCGGCGGCGCCAAATGCCGAGTTCCGGATCCGGCCGAGCAATATGGGCGTGGCCGAAGCGCTTCTGGCGGGGCGCGCCGATCTGGCGATCGGCAGCTTCCGGCGGGTCCCCGAATGGTTCGACAGCGAGCCGCTGTTCACCGAGACGCGAGTCTGGGTCGTCGGCGCCGACCATGCCGCCGCGTGGCAGGAGATGACGCTCGAACGGCTCGCCGCGGTTCCCCATTTGCTCATTTCAGCGACCGGTGAAGATGAACATGCGGTTGCCGGCTACGTCGTCGATCACGGGCTCGAGCGCCTGGTCATGCGCAGCGAAGTTGGTTTGCTGCAAGGCGCATTGGCGGCCCGCGGGTTGAACCGGATCGTCGGCCTGACCACACCGCACTTCCTCGCGGCGCTGGCCGTCGTCAGCCGCTCGGATATGGCGGCGCCGCTGCCGCGGCGGCTCGCCACTGCGTTTGCCGAGGCCTATCGCCTGAAGATATTCGAGCCGCCCTACCCCTCACCGTCCTTCGAGATCACGGCTCTGTGGCATCGAGAGCACGGCAGCGAGCCCGCTATCCTCTGGCTGCGCGACGTGGTGCGGGAGGTCGCCCTCCAGCTGTGATCGACCGTCGTCCCTCCCGCTGACGAGGCGGCGATCGATGATTTAGCGGCGGACCGCGCCTTTCATCAGCGGAAGCCCTCGTCGACGATGCGCCGGATCTGCGGCAGGTCCATGCCGGCCAGGCCGAGGCGATCGAGGGTGCGGGCCTCGGCCGCAAAGTCCTTGCCGGTCATGTTGCGGACGGTCTCGAGCAGCGCGTCGATCGCCGGGGTCGGCACACTTGCCGCCGCCCCCAGCGCGCTCATCGGAATCAAGCCCACCGGCACGTCCTCGGTGATGTATTTGTGGTCGAGCGAGGCGGGTGTGCCGGTTGCTTGATAGGGGCCGTCGGCGTCGTAGGTCAGCCGCCGGCAGGTGTCGACCAGGCTGGCCTCGCGCACACCGTAGGCGCGCTCGAACCAGTCGGCGAGATCAGGGACAACGGCGCCCAGCGCGGCGGCGACGGCGACGCGTTCGGCGTTGATCCCTCGTAAAGGCGGGCGACAGCCGGGGTCACCCCCTCGGCATAGAATTTATATCCGCCGCCACTCTCGATCCGTGCGGCATTGGCGACGCAGTTGGCGACGTGCAGCATTGCATTCGCGTTGGTGAAGCCGGTGGAGACGATGTCGCGCGCCGCGACCGCCTGCGGAAACAATGGCGACAGCCGCGTGAACACGGCCCCAATGCGGTTGCCCGGGAAGGACGCGATCTGCAGCCAGCGCTTGGCGACGATCGGGCGGATTCGCGTCGGCGCCAACCGGCGGCACGAATAGGGGTAGTTATCCATCTCGGCGATATCGACGGCGGCATGGCAGCCGGCTTCTGTCGAGCGCGCGCCGGACGACCAAGGCGCCGCCGGTATTGCCCTGGATCAGCAGGATCAGCTGACCGTCGCGCAACAGCGGGGCGAGCAGGCGCGCCGCGCCCTCCTGGGCGTTGCCGCCGGTCACGATGATGATGATGTCGGCGCCGTCGACGGCGGCGTGGAGGTTCGGCGTCGCCTGCTCGATCGCGGCAAAGCCACCGGCATCGCCCTCGACCGTGATCCCGCCCATCGCACGGATGTCGGCCAGACGCGAAGTCGTCGAGATCGTGCAACCGCAACTTAAAGCCGGCGACGCCCAGATGGGCGGCGAGATAGACCCCGCCGATCCCCGCACCGATGATTGCGATCGTGGTTGCGCTGTTAGCGTCCGGCAAATCTTCCCCCTCTTCGAAGCTCGATCGCGCGTTACCCGCGGTTGAAGGCGGGCATCACATCGCGCGCGAACCAGCGCAGCTGGTCCTTGAACTCGTCGGGCGGCAGGCCTTCGGCCCAGTGGATCATGAAATCCTCGAGCCCGGGATATTTGGCCTCGATCGATTTGATGCCGTCGATAACCTGCGCCGGCGTACCGCAGAACCATGCCTTCTGCGCCACCCCGTCGGCGAGCGACGGCACCCGCACCGGCGCTCCCGGGGTGCCCCAGGTGCGGCCCTCTTCATCGGCGTAGCGGACGAACCCGAACGGCGCGAACCATTTGTAGCGCTCGTCATGCGACGGCTCGACCCGGCGCATCGCCTCCTCGCGGCTGTCGGCGAGATAGAGGCCGGCGCCCCAGATCATGTCTTGCCCGAGCGCCACGTTGCGGCCGTGGCGATGGCAGGCGGCGTGATAAGCGCGCACCACGTCGTCGAGGATCTTCTCGCCGTTTAACGTCACCATCGCCTTGATGCCGTATTGCGCCATCATGTCGATGGTTCTGCCGCTGGCGATCGGCATCCAGATCTCGACGGGCAGATATTTCGGCCGCGGCACCATCGTGATCTCTTCGAGCTGGTAGCCGCGATAGGGCACCTTTGGCGGGCATTCGAAATACTTGCCGTTATGCCGGAACAACTCCTCGTTGAAGCACTTGAGCAACAGCTGCAGCCCTTCCTCGAAGATCTCGCGGTTGGCGTCGGCATCGAGCAATGGCGCGCCAAACGTCTCGACCTCGCGGGTATGATAGCCGCGGCCGACCCCCATGATCACCCGGCCATCGGTGACGATGTCGGCCATCGCGTAGTCTTCCGCCAGCCGGATCGGGTGCCACATCGGCAGGATATTGAACGCGCAGCCCAATTTGAGCCGCTTGGTCTGGGTCGCCAGCCAAAGGCCGAGCTGGATCAGATTCGGCAGGCACTCGTAGCCTTCGCGCTGGAAATGGTGCTCGGCGGTCCACAGCGCGTAATAGCCCTCCTCGTCCATGACCCGCGCCACGTCGCGCACCGTCGCAAAGACCTCGGACAGGCGCTCGTTCGAGTACCGGCGATCGTTCGCCGGCGTCCCGTTGAGCCCGATATTGTCGAGCGCGATCTGCCCGACATAGAGGGCATGAAACCGCTTGATCATGGTGCTGTCCTACCTCCGTCAAGGGGGCTAATGTTGAGAGATATATCACATCGCCGTGGTCCCGGCGAAAGCGGCGGAGGCAGCTTCGCCAAGCCCTTTTTCTCGCGCACCGCGGCCGCAATCAGCGAAACCTCACCTCGGCGCTCGAAATGTGCGGCGCCAGCTGGGACCGAACCCCTGCGCGGCGCGCCGCTCCGGCTGGCCGTGGCGAATTCGGCAGAGTGCCGCTAGGGAATTTTGCCACGGCGCGTCAACTTGCGGTATGCTCGTTGGGCCTGCCCGCGCCGGCGTGGGGCACATTAAGGAGGATCGTTGATGGGCTATAGTCTCGAGCAGTTCTCCGCCGAATGCCATCGCATCCTTGGGGCGGATCCGGGTGTCGAAGGGCGGAAAAAGGTCTGCGCGCTCGTTCAGGAGGTGCTGAAGGACGAGGATTTCATAAAAACCCACCTCGGCGACGACGTGCCCGACCGCAAGGTGCTGTACGAAGATCCGGAACTCGGCTTCTGCATTCTTGGTCACGTCAACCATGGCGCCAAGGACAGTCACCCGCATGACCACGGTCCGTCCTGGGCGATCTACGGCCAGGCGCGCGGCGAGACGATCATGACCGACTATTTCCCGGTCGCCCGCCCCGGCGAGGGCAATCCCGGCAAGGCGCGGCCCATCAAGGATTATACGCTGAAGCCCGGCATGGCCTATCTCTACAACGAGGGCGATCTGCATTCGCCGCGGCGCGCCGGGCCGACCCGGCTGATCCGCATCGAGGGCAAGAACATGGAGAAGGTGCAGCGCTTCCCCTACGAGCGGGTCTCGTAGGCAGCCGCGCTGCAGCTACCGACTCGCCGGCGATTTCTGCGTCGCCGGTGAGCCCCGAGCCGCGTCAGCCTTCGCCGACGGCGCGGCTGCGGGCGGCGGGGGCCGGGATGCGGGCGAGGCCGAGATGGTCGCGCAACGTCGTCCCCTGGTACTCGCAGCGGAACAAGCCGCGGCGCTGCAATTCGGGCACGACGAGATCGACGAAATCGGCAAACGCGCCGGGGAAATAGGGCGGCAGAATGTTAAACCCGTCGGCCGCCCCCTCGACGAACCATTCTTCGAGCGTATCCGCAATCCGCTGCGGGGTGCCGCACACGACCCAGTGGCCGCGCGCCGCGGCGGTCAAATTGTAGAGGTCGCGCAAGGTCATGTTCTCGCGCCGCGCGGTCTCGAACAGCACCCGCGAAAAGGTGCGGCCGCCCTCGCTCGGCGGCGGCGCGGGCACCGGCCCGTCGAGCGGATAGCCCGAGACGTCGTAGCCGATCCGGCCGCTGACCAGGACCGCTGCGTTCGCGGGGGTCAGCCAGCTCTGCAACAGCGACAGCTTGTCCTTCGCCGCGGCATCGGTATCGCCGATGATCGGCATCACTCCCGGCAGAACCGCTAGCGCTTCGGGCGTGCGCCCGTATTTTCCGAGCCGGCCCTTCAGATCGGCATAGGCCGCCTTCGCGCTGTCGAGTTCCTGCACCACCGAAAAGACGACATCGGCGGTCCGCGCCGCGAGTTCGAGCCCCGAGGGCGACCCGCCGGCCTGGATGATGACCGGATGGCCCTGCGGGCAGCGGGCGATGTTCATCGGCCCTCGGACCTGAAAGAACTGCCCCCTGTGGTTCAACGGCCGGACCCGCTCGGCGTCGATATAGACACCCGAACTTCTTGTCGGCGACGATCGCGTCGTCGTCCCAGCAATCCCATAGCCCCTTGACGACATCGACGAATTCGTTGGCGACCTCGTAGCGCAGATTGTGGTCCATCTGCCGCTCGCGGCTGAAATTGAGCGCGGCTTTGGGCTGTGCGCTGGTGACCACGTTCCATGCGGCGCGGCCATTGCTGATATGGTCGATCGAGGCAAAGGTGCGGGCGACGTGATAGGGCTCGCCATAGCTGGTCGAGACCGTGGCGCCGAGCCCGATATGCCGGGTCGCGGCGCTGAGCACCGAGATCAGGGTGGTCGGCTCGAAGCGGCACAGAAACGAAGGGTGGTCTCCTGCGTCCATGACCAACCCGTCGGAGATGAACAACAGGTCGAATTTGCCGCGCTCGGCAATGCGGGCGATTTCGGTAGTGACCGACAGATCGAGGTTGCTGACCGCCGCCCCCTCATACCGCCACCCGGCGGAATGGTTGCCGGTGCCGAGCACGAACACGCCGAGGTGCATCTGACGGGTGGCGGCACACATTCGCTTATCCTCCCGCGCTCGACCGGCCGTGGCGAACATCTATTCGAGCTGAACGAGATTGCGTCGTCGCTCCGCTCCTCGCAATGACGGCTATTGCAGGTGGCATTGCGAGCGTAGCGAAGCAATCTCGATGGCAGAACCCTCCACTGGCGCTACCGCAGCTCCGCCTGTGGCATTGCGTCGAGCCCGGTCGTGCCTTGAATGTCTTTCCACTGTGGGCGCCGGACGTTGACCAGATCGCCAAGCGCCGCATAACCCGAGCCGGAGAGGCGGCAGACCGGATCGAGCAATTTGGGATCGACCCGCCCGTTCTTCCACACCGACGGATCGACATGCGCATGCACGACGCGGCCGAGCACGATGTTGGTGTTGCGGTCGGTCACGATCTGCGCGACCTCGCATTCGAGGTGCGCCTTGGCTTCGGCAACCCGGAACGGGCGCACCTTCGCCGACGGCGCCGGCGTCAGAGCGGCCCAGTCGAATTCGTCCTCGTCGCGCGGAAAATCCCCCGAGGTAAAGTTCATTCTCTCCAAGAGGTGCATCGTGACGATGTTCGCGACGAACTCCGGCACTTCGCGGAGGTTCTTCAGGCTATCCTTGACGCCTGTCGAGCCGAACGCGACGTAGGGCGGATCGCTCCCCATCAGGTTGAAATACGAATACGGCGCCACGTTGCGCAGCGCCGCTTGCCGAGATCGTCGAAATCCAGCCGACAGGCCGCGGCACGACCAAAGCCGTCATCAGCTGATAAAAGCCAGGCGCCTGCCAGTCGTCCGGGCCAACCTCGAGAGCGCGGTCCAGGGTGGCAGGTGGGGCGTCGTGAGAGCTGGGCATGCAGGTCGATCTATCCCGTAGTTCGGTGACCGGCCCACGATAGCAGCCTTTCGCGCTGACGAAGCGGATATTGCGGTGCTTAGCGGCAACCGATCCATGATGGGCTAAGACCATACACGGGGCAGCGATGGCAGCAGCGCGACAATTGCGGCTGGGCGCGTTTATGCGACCGGTCGGCATCCACACCGCATGGTGGCGCTATCCCGGCGCCTATCCCGACGCCAATTTCAACCTCAAGCATCTGATCCGTTTTGCGCAGACCCTGGAGCGCGGCCGGTTCGACGCCTGGTTCATGGCCGATCATCTCGGGGTCCTGAACATGCCGATGGCGGCGTTGAAGCGCAGCGCCACGGTCACCTCGTTCGACCCGCTGACCCTGCTGCCGGCATTGGCGATGATGACCGAGCATCTCGGGCTGATCGCCACCGCCTCGACCACCTTCGAGCCGCCCTATCTGATCGCGCGGCGGTTTGCCTCGCTCGACCACATCAGCGGCGGGCGCGCCGCGTGGAATCTGGTTACGACCTCGAACCCCGATTCAGCGCTCAATTTCGGCCTGACCGAGCATATGGAGCATGGCGAGCGCTATCGCCGCGCCCGCGAATTCTTCGATGTCGTGACCGGGTTGTGGGACAGCTGGGCCGAGGACGCCTTTATCCGTGATGTCGAAAACGGCGTCTATTTCGATCCCGAGCGGCTGCACATCCTCGACCACAAGGGCGAATTCCTGTCGGTGCGCGGCCCGTTGAACATCGCGCGGCCGATCCAGGGCTGGCCGGTCATCGTCCAGGCCGGCGCGTCCGATGCCGGGCGCCAGCTCGCCGCCGAGACTGCCGAGGTGATCTTTGCCAGCGGCGGCAATCTCGCCGACGCGCAGGCGTTTTATGCCGATATCAGAGGACGGATGCAGCGGTTTGGGCGTGACCCCGAGCATATGAAGATCATGCCCGGGGCACTCGTCGTCGTCGGCGACACCGCCGCCGAGGCGCGCGAAAAGCGGGCTTTGCTCGACAGCCTCGTCCATCCCGACAGCGGTCTCGCCTCGCTGTCGATTGCCCTCGGCCATGACGCCTCGAAATTCGATCTCGACGGGCCGTTGCCCGACATCCCGGAAACCAACGCCAGCAAGAGCGGTCGGGAGCGGGTCATCGCCCGCGCCCGGCGCGACAATCTGACGGTGCGCGACCTGGCGCGCATCGCCGGCAGTTATGGCGGACTGGCCATGGTCGGCACGCCCTCGATGATCGCCGACCAGATGGAGGAATGGCTCTACGGCGACGCCTGCGACGGGTTCAACATCATGTTCCCGTGGGTGCCGGGCGGGCTCGACGAGTTCGTCGACCGCGTGGTGCCGGAACTGCAGCGCCGCGGCCTTTTCCGCCGCGAATACGAAGGCAAGACCCTGCGCGAAAACCTAGGCCTCCCCCGCCCCGAAAACCGCTTCTTCGAAAGACGCGGCTTCTAGAGCGCGGTTTGCTCAGGTTGGATCTTATCCCTTCTTTGTCGTGGCCGGGTTCGACCAGGTTCGACCCGGCCATCAACGTCCTCGCGGCGGTCGAGCGCATCGACGAGATCGCCGCGGTCGAAGGGGTCGACCTGCTGGCGGTCGGGCCGTCGGATCTGTCGCGCTCGCTCGGGGTCGGTTGAACGCCCGATCACCCGGGGCTGATGGCGGCGATCGACCGGGTGCGGGAAGCTCCGCCGCCGGATTGGGACCGGCGAATCCGTATGAGGAGCCCCGGATCATGGCAAAGATCGAGCAGCTCGCTGTCCTCCGCCAGGGGGTGGACATCTGGAATGCCTGGCGAGGCGATAATCCGTCGACCCGTCCGGACCTCGCTGAGACGAACCTCAGCAGCATGAATCTCAGCGAGGCGCTCCTCACCGGCGCGATCCTCAGTAAGACAAATCTCAGCAGAGCGAATTTGAGCAGAGCGTTCCTCGCCGGTGCCGACCTCGAGGGTGCGGATCTCAGCGGGGCCAACTTCAGCGGAGCGAACCTTGCCGGCGCAATCCTGAGCGGAACGAATTGAGCCGGGCGAACTTCAGCCAGGCTGTCCTCAACCGCGCGGACCTTGGCGCGGCGACACTGAGCATGGCGAACTTCACCAAGGCAAACATCAGCGAGGCAAATTTTGGCAAGGCGATCCTCAGCGGGGCGCTTCTCAGAGAGGCGACCCTGCGTGGGACCGATTTCAGCTCAGCGGATCTCAGCGGGGCTGATCTGAGCCGCAGTTACCTTAGCGGCGCAATCCTCAAGGGCGTAAACCTCCGTGGCGCCAACCTTAGTCATGCGAACCTCTCCGGAGCGGACTTTTCCGCGCAAATCTCAGCCTGGCGGATCTCAGCAGCGCGCGAACCTCGGCGTCCGCGGATCTCAGCAACGCAGACCTCAACGGGGCTAACCTGAGGCGAGCCAATTTCGGTCTGGCAGATCTGAGTAACGTCGAGTTGACGAATGTCAGGTGGGAACTCGGCGCTATGCGCGGGTGCTATCTCGGGGTCCGGGGTCTTGATTCATGCTTTGGCAATGCTCTTTTCAAGCGTGCCGCAGCTGACCAGGATTTTCTCGATACCCTCGAGGCTCATTTGAAGGGCTCGCGACGTATGGTTCTGTTTCGGGCATGGGGAATTATCGATTATGGGCGCAGCTTGGTTCGTGTCGCGGTCTTATCTTTCGGGTTGGCAGCCCTTTATGGCGCAGTTTATCGGATTTTTCCGGGGATCCTCAATTACCAACAAAGCGCCAAAACTTGGTTCACACCCTATTATTTCTCGATCGTCACCTATACCACGCTGGGCTTTGGCGATGTGAGGCCGGCGAGCCTTGCCGGCGAGATCATTGTCGCGAGCGAGGTCATCTTGGGGTACACCACCCTTGGGCTGCTCCTGGCCGTCCTTGGGCAAAACATCGCCCGCCGAAGCTGAGGATGGGTTGCCGCCGCGGCGACCGTTACATAAGCGTCATATAAGGGTCAAACTAACCCGGCATATTTTGCTCTAGCGTTGGAATTAGGGGTGATCGTCATGACCGATGCCGCAGTACGCGTGCCGGAGGCTGGTGGGAGAGTCGCCGCCTCATGAACCCACGCCCGCGGACGCACGCTCCTCACCTCGCAGACGAGGCGGCGCGACAAATGGCAGAATTGGCGATCGAGCAGCGGCCTTCCGAGCAGGCGGTGACGCCCGCGCCCACTGTATTGGCGCCGCGACAGCGTTACATCAACCGTGAGCTGTCCTGGCTCGCGTTCAATGAGCGCGTGCTCGACGAAGCGGCCAATGCCGCCCATCCGCTGCTCGAACAGGTCCGCTTTCTATCGATATCCGACAGCAACCTCGACGAATTTTACATGGTTCGGGTTGCTGGTTTGAAAGAACTGGCGGCGAGCAAGAATTTCAGTCAGGAGCGATGACGGTCTGACGGCCGAGCAACAACTTGCCGCGATCGAGGAGGTTACCAGGCGTCTCGTGCACCGCCAACAGCGCTGCTGGTCGGAGCTGCAACAACACCTTGCGGATGAAGCTATTTCCATCCTCGGCCACGACGCGCTGACCGCTGCCGATCGCGCCTGGCTGCGGCAGCGTTTTATCGACCGGTTGCTGCCGGTGCTGACGCCGATCGCGATCGACCCGGCGCATCCCTTCCCGTTTGTTCCAAACCGCGCGCTGGTCATGGTGGTGGAGCTGTCGCGCGAAGACGGCTCCGAGATTAGCGCGCTGGTCATGATCCCCGAGCAGGTCGACCGGTTCGTCCGGCTGCCGGGCGAGGCAATCCGCTTTACCTCGATCGAGGCGGCGATCGTCGCCGTCGGGCTGCCGGAGCTGTTTCCCGGCATGAGCCCGGCCGGTCACGGTACCTTCCGGGTGCTGCGCGACAGCGACATCGAGATCGAGGAGGAGGCCCACGACCTCGTGCTGATGTTCGAGTTCGGCGCTGAAGCGACGGCGCCGGGGCCGAATCATCCGCCTGATGTTTTCCGCCGGCACCCCAGAACGGCTGCGCGAGTTTGTCAGCCGCGAGACCCACGCCAGCGCCGGCGATCTCGCGGTGCTCGACGGGATGGTCGGCCTGTCGGATTGCCGCCTGCTGATCACCTCGGAGCGGCCCGATTTGCTGTTCCAGCCGTTTACGCCGCGGTTCCCCGAGCGCATCCGCGATTTCGGCGGGGATTGTTTCGCCGCGATCCGAGCCAAGGACATCCTCGTTCACCATCCCTATGAATCGTTCGACGTTGTCGTTCAGTTCGTCCGCCAGGCGGCAGACGATCCGAACGTCATCGCAATCAAGCAAACTCTTTATCGGACCTCTGTGGACTCCCCGATCGTCGCCGCTCTCGTCGACGCGGCCGAGTCCGGCAAATCCGTGACCGCGCTGATCGAACTCAAAGCGCGTTTCGACGAAGAGCACAACATCCATTGGGCGCGGCGCCTGGAGAGCGCTGGTGCGCAGGTGGTCTATGGTTTTGTCGATTTGAAGACGCATGCCAAGATCTCGCTGGTCGCTCGCCGAGAGGGCGAGGCGCTGCGCTCTTACGTGCATTTCGGCACCGGCAACTACCATCCGATCACCGCCAAAATTTATACCGATCTGTCATTTTTCACCTGCGATCCGGCGCTTTGCCGTGACGCCGCCCGAGTGTTCAATTTCATCACCGGCTATGCCCGGCCGGCGCAGCTCGAAAAGCTGGCGATTTCGCCGGCCGGCATCAGGACGAAATTGCTCGACCTGATCGAGGCCGAGATTGCTCATGCCGACGCCGATCGGCCGGCGGCGATTTGGGCAAAGCTGAACGCGCTGGTCGACCGTGAACTGATCGATGCGCTTTACCGTGCCTCAGAAGCGGGGGTATCGATCTCGCTGGTCATTCGCGGCATCTGCTGCTTGCGGCCCGGGGTTCCCGGCCTCTCCGAAAACATCATGGCCAAGAGCATCGTCGGGCGTTTTTTGGAGCACGCCCGCATCGTTTGTTTTGGCGCCGGCCATGGACTGCCGTCACCGGAGGCCGCAGGTATACATCTCGTCGGCGGATTGGATGCCGCGCAATCTCGACAGCCGGGTCGAGACCCTGGTTCCGATCGAAAACCCGACCGTGCATCAGCAGATCCTCGACCAGATCATGGTTGAGAATTTACGTGACGATGTGCAGAGCTGGCTGCTGCAATCGGACGGCACCTTCGCCCGCGAAACCCCGGCGGACGAGCCGCAAAGCGCCCATGTCTATTTCATGACCAACCCCAGCCTCTCGGGCCGTGGCAGCGCGCTGCACAAGCACAACACGTACGGCCGGCTGAAAATCTCTGACTGACATGCTGGGCCTCGCCGACGTGGCCTTCGGTGCGCAGCGGCTGATGCAACCCGGACGCCTGTGGCGGTCTCCCGAATGTCGTGTCTGGCTTAGATCTACCGTCCCCGCTCAGGCCGACCGGCCACCTCAAGCTTGACGAATGGCAACGATCGGCGCTAGGGGTTCGCGATCCCGTTCGGCGGCGTCGAAACGTCCGGTCATGACGAGCGCGCAGAAACTTCGTCAGAAAGCAGAATTGTGTCGGCGGGTCGCCGCCATTCCGACGGAGGGCGGCACAACTGCTGATCGCGTTCTCATGAAGTTGGCACATCGGCTGGAGCAGGAGGCTGATGCCGCCGAGCGGGAAGCCAGCGCCTCAGTCACCCCGAAAATATCCTGACCGACCGAAACCTGGTGGGGTCGATCACCTCATTGCGGGACAGTCACGTTCGGTGATCTCTTCGCATTCGGCAGCGTGTATCGCTTGACGAGGAGCCCACACCTCCGCTCCGGGGAAAGACTACGCGGTCCTTTGCCAGCTTGCTTTATAGACGCAGGCCCCGATTAACTGGGCGTTCAGTACATGGGTTTGGGCATCGAACTGCCCGTCAAAATCTTCATCGATCGGCGCCGGGCTGACCTGCCCAGTCACCGTTGCACCATAGCCGCTGTGCATCCTCAAGTGACCTTCCGGCGTTACATATCCCGCGAATGTGACGCCGAGCGCTTCGAATTGCGCGAAGCCATTGGTGACAGTCAACGTCGGCGGCTGGTCAAAATTCTGGCATTTTAGCTTAGCGCTTGCTCCTACCGTCGCCAGAGTGTTTCCCTTACTGTTGTTATTTATAGAAATGCCGGTGTATGTCCCGTCAAAGGCGTTCGTTGTATTGTTGGCCGCCCCTCCCACGTGGGTTACTCCAGGCGTCGCCCCCAACCATGTATCGGAATAGGCACACGCGGACAGCGCCAGGACAGAAAGCCCGATCACCACGGATTGCTTTATTTGATGCATTCAATCCTCCCCTTGTGGATTAACGCGACGACCCGCTGAGTAGTGGCCTCGGCCTGCAGCTTCCTGGTGCGCAGAGCCGCTGCGTGTTAATACCGAGCGGACCTCTGAACACATTAAAATCCGAGGCTAAAGGATCGCGTTACAGAGTGATGACAGTTCCCCTTGGCGACTCTTTAGCCGCCGCCTTCCCGCTAGCCCAGCCCCGAAGCGGCGGCTGGCGGATACCTCCTTCCGAGCATCGCGAGCCTGCGCGCACCGGCTATGTGCACAATTCTGGTCGTGCCGGTAAGTCGGCTGTGGAACAATGTCCGTCATGTAGAGGTAATGTCGGTGGGGTAAACACGTGAGCCGATCCGGCCTGCGTGAGCAAGGGCAGCCTAAAATGAAAGAACTGAGTGAGATTACATCCACGCGGCCGCCGCGATCAGAAGCCGCTCCCGAGCTTCTCGAACAGTACGGTTGCGGTCCGATCCGGTTTTCCGGGCATGACGATGCGCTCTACGAGCGGCATCTGATGTTCGACGATGTCGTCGACCCGCTCGCCGCCGGTTCGCGCGAGCGATTTGAGGCGGCGGCCCGCTCGGTCCGGGACGTGCTGTCGCAGCGCTGGGTCAGGACCGAGCGTACCTATAACCGGCTGAACCCGAAGACGCGTCTACTATCTGTCGATGGAGTTTCTGATCGGTCGGTCATTGACCAACAATGTCACCAACCTTTTGCTCTACCCGTTCGTCGCACCAGGCGGTGCGGCGACAGCGACCTCGACTGGATCGGCGTCATGGAGGAGGAACCTGACGCCGGGCTCGGCAATGGCGGTCTCGGCCGGCTCGCCGCGTGCTTTCTCGACTCGATGGCGACGATGCAACTGCCGGCGATGGGCTACGGGTTGCGCTACGAATACGGCATGTTCAAGCAGACGATCGAAGATGGCTGGCAGCGCGAGCATCCGGACAATTGGCTGCGCCGCCACGATCCGTGGGAAGTCGCCCGCCCGCAGGAGGCGGTCGAAATCAAGCTTGGCTGCATCGTTCGAGATGCACGGCGGAACGTCTGCAGATCTGTCCCCGGCCGCCCGTCGACCTTGATCGGCATGCCGTTCGATCGGCCGGTGGTCGGCTATGGCGGCAAGACCATCAACACGCTGCGATTATGGTCGGCGGCGTCGCACGATTATTTCGATTTTCAGGAATTCAGCAGCGGCGATTTTGTCGGCGCCCTGGTCGGCAGCCTGGCGGCGAGCACCTTGACGCGGGTGCTGTATCCCGACGACAGCACCGAAGTCGGACAGGCGCTGCGCTTTGTGCAGGAATATTTTCTGGTCGCCTGCTCGCTGGCCGATCTGGTGCGCCGCTTCCATCGCCGCAACGGCGATTGGCAGCTGCTTCCCGACAAGGTCGCGATCCAGCTGAACGACACGCATCCGACCTTGGCGGTGCCGGAACTGATGCGCATTCTGCTCGACGAGGCGCATCTCGGCTGGGACGAAGCCTGGGACATCACGCAGCGGACCTTGGCCTACACCAATCACACCTTGTTGCCGGAAGCGCTCGAGAAATGGCCGCTCGCATTATTTCCAGCTATTGCTGCCGCGCCAGCTGGAAATCATTTACGAGATCAATCGCCGGTTTCTCGACGACGGTGCGGACCCGCTGGCCCGGGCGATGAGGCGCGCGTCGCCCGCATGAGCCTGATCGAGGAGGGTCCGGAGCGACAAAGTTCGAATGGCGAACCTGGCGATCGTCGGCTCGCACAGCACCAATGGCGTCGCCGCGATCCACTCGGCGCTGTTGCGCAAGACTGACGGTCAAGGACCTGGCCGAGATGTATCCCGAGCGGTTCAACAACAAGACTAACGGGGTCACGCCGCGGCGCTGGCTGTTGTTGGCCAATCCCGGGCTCGTCGCGCACGATCACTGACGCGATCGGCGACGGCTGGGTGACCGATCTCGGCGAATTGAGAAAGCTCCATCCGCTGGCGGACGACACCGCCTTCCGCGAAAGCTTTCTCGACGCCAAGCGCGCGGCCAAATTGCACTTTGTCGACTGGGTCAAGACGAGCTGCGGCAGCACGGTCGACCCGGAGACGATCTTCGACTGTCAGGTCAAGCGTATCCACGAATACAAGCGGCAGCTGCTGAACGCGCTGCGCATCATCGTCCTGTACAATCGGCTGCGGGCAGAACCCGCACCTCGACATGATGCCGCGTACCTTTTTCTTCGCCGGCAAGGCGGCGCCGGCGTATCAGCTGGCCAAGCTGATCATCAAGTTCCTCAACAATCTGGCCGGCACGATCGACGGCGATCCGGTGACACAGCGGCCGGCTGAAGGTCGTGTTTCTGCCCGAATATTGCGTGTCACTGGCCGAGCGGCTGATCCCGGCCGCCGATGTCTCGAACCAGATCTCGACCGCCGGCTACGAGGCGAGCGGCACCAGCAACATGAAGTTCATGATGAACGGGGCGTTGACGATCGGCACCCGCGACGGCGCGACGATCGAGATGGCGGAGGAAGCCGGCGAGGATAATTTCTTCCTGTTCGGGCTGACCGCGGACCAAGTCGAGGGCAGCCGCGGCTGGTACAACCCGCACTGGCACTACGACCACGAGCCGGAAACCCGCGCCGCCCTCGATATGATCGCCGGCGACCATTTCAGCCGCTACGAGCCCGGGATTTTCGCGCCGCTGCGCGACGCGCTGTTGACGCGGGGGCGACCACTACATGCACCTGGCCGATCTCCAATCCTATCTGGAGGCCGACCACAGGCTGACTGCGCTTTACGCCGACAGCCACGAATGGGCGCGCAAGGCGATCCTGAACGTCGCCGGCTCCGGCAAGTTTTCGAGCGACCGCACGATCGCCCAATACGCGGCCGAGATCTGGAACGCGAAGCCGTGCCCGGTGCCATAGAAAGGGATCCGCACGATGACCATTTCGCCCCTGGCCGGCAAACCGGCGCCCAAGGAGATGCTGGTCGATTTGGCCCGGCTCGAACGGGAATATTTCGACGCGCCGGCCGGATCTCGACGACCCCGAGCAGCGGGTCAGCCTTTGGCACCAGCGGACACCGCGGTTCGCCGTTTCACGGGTCGTTCACCGAAGCGCATATTCTCGCCATTACCCAGGCGATCTGCGACTACCGGCGCAGCCCAGGGCACCGACGGCCCGCTCTATATGGGCAAGGACACCCATGCGCTCTCCGGGCCGGCCCAGCGCACCGCGCTCGAAGTCCTGGCGGCCAACGGGGTCGAAACGCATCATCCAGCAAGCGGACGGCGTGACGCCGACGCCGGTCATCTCGCGCGCGATCCTGGTCTACAACCGCTCACGCAGCGCGGCATCTCGCCGACGGCATTGTCGTCACCCCGTCGCACAATCCGCCGGAAGACGGCGGGTTCAAATACAACCCGACCAATGGCGGCCCGGCCGACACCGACGTCACCCAATGGGTCGAGAACCGCGCCAACGAACTGCTGAGGAGCCGTAATGCCGATGTGAAGGCGGGTGCGCGTTCGCCACGGCGCTCACGGCAGACGGCACGCACCAGGAAGACTTTGTGCTGCCCTATGTCGACGATCTACGCAATGTCGTCGACATGGACGCCATCCGCGAAGCCGGCCTCAAGCTCGCCGTCGATCCATTGGGCGGCGCTGCCGTGCATTACTGGGAGCCGATCAACACCGTCTACGGACTCGACATCGAAATCGTCAACCCGCGGGTCGACCCGACCTTCTCGTTCATGACCGTTGATCATGACGGCAAGATCCGCATGGATTGCTCGAGCCCTTACGCGATGGCGCGGCTGGTCGGGCTCAAGGACCGATATCGGGTGGCTTTTGCCAACGACCCGGATTCCGATCGCCACGGCATTGTCACGCCGTCGGCCGGCCTGATGAACCCCAACCACTATCTGGCGGTCGCGATTGGCTATCTGCTGAACCATCGGCCGCGTTGGCCGGCCCACGCCGCAATCGGCAAGACATTGGTCAGCAGCAGCATGATCGACCGGGTCGTGCACAAGCTGGGCCGCCGGCTTGCGGAGGTGCCGGTCGGGTTCAAATGGTTCGTGCCCGGGCTTTTCGATGGCTCGTTTTGCTTTGGCGGCGAGGAGAGCGCCGGGGCGAGCTTCCTGCGGCATGACGGCAGCGTGTGGACGACCGACAAGGACGGGCCGATCATGAACCTGCTCGCCGCCGAGATCACCGCTCGCACCGGCAAGGACCCCGGCGAACACTACCACGCTCTGACGGCTGAGTTCGGGACAGCGTATTACACGCGCATCGACGCACCGGCGACACCGGAGCAGAAGGCAAAGCTGGCCGGGCTGTCGCCCGAGGCGGTCAAGGAGGCGGACTTGGCCGGCGAGCCGATCACCGCCAAGCTGACGTCGCGCCCCAGGCAACAATGCTCCGATCGGCGGCCTGAAAGTCGTCACCGCCAGCGGCTGGTTCGCGGCGCGCCCCTCGGGCACCGAGGCTGTCTACAAGATCTACGCCGAAAGCTTCAAGGACGAGGCTCACTTGGAGGCCATCATCAGCGAAGCCCAGATCATGGTGAACAAGGCGCTGGGCTGATCTTGAGTATCGACGTTGGCGATGGCGGTGTACGGAACACATGCCGACGCCGGCGGCCTTCTCAAGGGCAGCACAACTTGACGAAACCTCAAACCGGGTGTCTTTCGAATCTCATATTCTGCCGGAAAGTAGGGCGCTGAATGACCTCGAGCACGACCGTCTTCCTAGTCGATGTCGACAACACGCTGCTCGACAACGACCGCATCCAAGCGGATCTCCGGCGTCATCTCGAACGCGAATTCGGGACCGTCTGCCGTGACCGCTACTGGACGATTCTCGAGCAGCTGTTCACAGAACTCGGCTATCGCGACTACCTCGGAGCCCTGCAACGCTATCGGGTCGAGCACCCGAAGGACATTCATCTGCTGTCGATGTCCTCTTACCTCGTCGACTACCCGTTCGCTAATCGACTGTACCCCGGAGCGCTCGACGTCCTCGAACGGATGCGCGGCTGGGGTCAGACTGTCATCCTGTCCGATGGCGACGTCGTCTTCCAGCCGCGCAAGGTCGAGCGCTCCGGCATCTTTGAGGCGGTCGAGGGCCGGGTATTGATCTACATCCACAAAGAGGAGGAGCTCGACGACGTCGAGCAGCGTTATCCGGCCGCCCATTACGTCCTGGTCGACGACAAACCGCGAATTCTGGCCGCAGTCAAAAACGCCTGGGGCGACCGTGTGACCACAATACTGCCTCGTCAAGGTCAGTTCGCTCTCGCTCCGGATGCGGCCTCATATCCGGCAGCCGACCTGACGGTCGAGCGTATCGGCGATCTTGTCGATTACGATCTTCCCTCCCTGTTCGCGGGGTAACCAACAAAGGTGACACGATGAAAGATCGATCCAAAGGCTCCTTGATCCGGGCCAGGGCATCTGGCTCACGACATCACTCGCGCCCCTGCTGACCAATGGCTCGCTCGAGCGCTGACCTCAACCGATTCTCCCCATTCGCTAGCTGGAGGTTCCACAATTTATTCCGCCGGGGCGGAGGGCGGCCGACGACGACGCTCGATATCGGTCAGCAGCCAATATAATGCGCCCAAGGACAGCGCCAAACCACCCAAGCCCAGCAACATCTCTAACGTCGTATTGGCATAGTCCAGCAGGATCAGCTTTCTCGCGATCACAATGATGGCGATCAGGATGACCACACGAACCTCTAAAATCCCCGATCTGCGTCGCATCGCCAGGACGATCGAGTGATTGAACTCGATCAGGATCAACAGGCTCAGGATCAGACCAAACGTATCCTTTAGCGCGCCTTGCTCGACGAAATGCAGGCCACCGTGAAAATCGCCGGCCAGCGTGATCATCATCAGCCCTGTCGAATATACGATTATAACGGATATAGTGATCAGCAGGATCCCGGAAATAATCCGTTCGAATTGATCATAAGCCGCATAAATCACAGCACCCTTACTGAAAAGGTCACGCAGCATGTGCGGTCCTCCTTGGACCGGTTTTGTGGCCAAGTGGCGGCGGTGCGGCACTGTGCCATGCACGCCCTACACGGCCAAGCCGATAGGCTGGCGCTCGCGCGATCGAGGCGGCTGGACAGGCCGCCCGGCCTGGGCCACCTTTTCGGTCCCCGGCTAAAGGGAGGCAGAAATGGCGGACCCGAGCGGAGCAAAGCCATTCAGGCAATATCTGAAGCGGGAGGCGTCGCAAGCGCGCGCTTACTCCCAGGCCGTCATTACCGAGGGTGGTCGGACGATTTGGCTGGCCGGGCAGGTCGGAGCCACCGATGGGTCCGGCAGGTCGCTCGCCGGCGACTTCGACGGCCAGGTCCGCGAGGTGTTTTCGCGGCTCGGCCAGACCTTGGCCGAGGTCGGCGGCAATCTCCGCGACATGGTCACGATGACCGTCTTCATCACCGATGCGCGCTTTGGCGATCGCTTCACGCAGCTGCGCAAGGAGATCTTCGGCGACAACTTCCCGGCGAGCGCGCTGATCACCGTCGCCGGCCTTGCCCGCCCGGAAATCCTCGTCGAGGTACAAGGGGTCGCGGTTATCAGCTAGCGCGCGACGACGTCCGAATCGGGGGAGGCAGCTCGGCGCCGTGATCAAGATCTCGCGGATGTTCTATGCTCTCGTGCTGGTCTTGGTGTCGAGCGCTGCAGGCTCCGCCACGGACGGCGGCCCAGGATTGCCGCCCCGAGCGTCCTGTCGAGCTCGCGGTCACGCCGATGGGCAACGTCCCGATCGTCTCGTTGGTCATTAATGGTTCGCCCGCGAACTTTCTGTTCGACACCGGCGCCGAACGCACGATATTGACCGCGCCCGCGGCCAGGCGGCTCGGGGTCGTGCCGCACTATGAATATGCGCGGCGGATGCGCAGTCTCGGAGGTGCGGTTGCCGGTGGTGACGCGCGGCTACGGACCCTCGATCTCGGCGGCAGGACGCTGCCGGATGTCAGAGTGCTTGTCGGTTCCGTCTCCCTGCCGATGGTGGGCGACACGCCGATAGACGGACTGCTCGGCGCCGATTTTCTTTCCGATTTCGAGGTCGACCTCGATCTGGCCCGCCGGCGGGTGCTCCTCTACCAAGCGCCGCCATGCCGGATCGCGGCGCCGGCATGGAGCGCGCCTTACGCGACCATAAAGGCCAACCGGTCGCTGCATGATCGCCTATTTTTCCCGGTCGACCTTGACGGGCATCGCCTCGCGGCGCTGATCGACACCGGAGCGCAATTGACCGCGCTCGATGCGACTTCAACAGCGGCTCTGGGGGTGACTGGAGCCTCTTTGGCGCGCGATCCGGTGGCTACCCTGCGCGGCGCCGCGGCCGAGGTCGTCAAGTCGCGCGCTCACCGCTTTACGCAACTGGTCATCGACGGCGAGATATTGCGCGACCCAGTAATCGTCGTCGCCAGTCTCGGGCTGCAGGACGCCGATCTCGTGCTCGGCGCCGATTTCCTGCGCTCCCACCGGGTTTGGCTGTCCTACCGATCGCACCTGATTTTCGTCGGCCGTCCCTGAGAAGGGAACGGACAGCTCGGCGGCAGCACCAGACCGCGCCTGAGATAATCGTAAACATGCGCTCCGCGCTAACCGAAGATGACGATCGGGGCGACGCAGTGATCGAATAGACAGCAAATTGGCCCAGGTGGTTGCAAAGGCTAAATTGTGTTGATGAACGGCGCCTGGCTTTCAGCAGGAGGATCGCGGCAATCGAGCCTACTCTTTAATGGACAACAGTTGAGCGGCTTGGTCAGAACGGCGGCTCCAGCGCTCCTGTTCGGCTTGCGCCTTTGGGCGTCGGTCTGCCTCGCTCTTTACGTCGCGTTCTGGCTCGAACTCGACAACCCGTTCTGGGCCGGGACCACCGCGGCGATCGTCTGCCAACCGAGCCTCGGCGCCTCGCTGCGCAAGGGCTGGTACCGGATGATCGGCACCGTGGTCGGCGCGGTGGCGATCGTCGTCATGACCGCCTGTTTCCCGCAGGACCGCGCCGCCTTTCTGGTGAGCCTGGCGTTGTGGGGCGCCGCATGCGCGCTCGTCGCAACGCTTCTGCGCAATTTCGCGGCCTATTCCGCGGCATTGGCCGGGTACACCGCCGCGATCATCGCCAGCGACCAGCTCGGCGCCGTCGGCGGCCTCAACGGGCAGGCCTTCATGCTCGCCGTGGACCGCGCCAGCGAGATCTGCATCGGCATCGTCTGCGCGGGCGTCATTCTCATGTTAACCGATCTCGGCGGCGCCCGGCGTCGTCTTGCCACCCTTTTCGCCGCGATTTCGGTCGAGATCGCCGGCCGGTTCACCGGCACATTGGTCACCGCCGGAGCCGAATTCGAGAACACCCAGACGATCCGGCGCGAACTCGTCCGCCAGGTTATCGCGCTCGACCCGGTCATCGACGAGGCGCTCGGTGAGTCTTCGCAACTGCGCTACCACTCCCCGGTCTTGCAGGAAGCTTTGGACGGATTGGTCGTTGCCCTCGCCAGCTGGCGCACGGCGGCGCTTGTGCTGGCGCGATTGCCGGAGCTGAGCGCCCGGCAAGAGGCGAGCGCGGTGCTGGCCCGGGTGCCGGAGCCTCTTCGCGTGAGGCCCGGAGAGGATGCGGCGGCCCGCTGGATCGCCGGTCCAACGCACCTGCTCCAGGCGTGTGACGCAGCGGTGCGCAGGCTCGTCGCCATGCCGGCGGCGGTGCCGTCGCTGCGGCTGCTCGCCGACCAGGCAGCTGAAGCGCTGGCCGGACTCTCGCATGCTCTCAACGGGCTGGCCTTGCTGGTTGCCGATCCTGCCCAGCCGGTTGATCGCGGTCGCGGCAGACGCCGCCTCCGCATCCCCGATTGGCTCCCCCCGCTGCTCAATGCCGGGCGCGCCTTCGTCGTGATCGGCGCCGCCGAGCTGTTCTGGATCGTCACCGCATGGCCCGATGGCACCAGTCTGATTACCTTCGCCGCCATCATCGTCATCCTGTTCACGGCGCGAGGCGACCAAGCTTACGCTATCGCGATCGGCTTTATGATCGGCGCCGTCTTGACCGTGGCTATTACCGCAACCCTTAAATTCGCGGTGCTGCCCAACGTGCAGACCTTTGCTGGCTTCAGCTTGATAATCGGTTTCGTACTGGTGCCGGTGGGTGCGTTTCTTGCCTTGCAGTGGCAACCGGCGATTTTTACCGGAGTTGTGACGGCCTTTGTCCCGCTTCTCGCGCCCACCAACCCGATGAGCTACGACACGCAGCAATTCTATAACGAGGCATTGGCGATCGTCGCCGGGGTGGGCGCCGGCGCATTGTCGTTTCGCTTGCTTCCGCCGCTGTCGCCGGCATTTCGGACGCGCCGGCTGCTGGCGCTAGCATTGCGCGATTTGCGCCACCTCGCGACGGCTCCGATCCCGGATAGGCCCGACGATTGGGAGGCCCGCATGTATGGCAGGTTCGCGTTGCTGCCGGATCAGGCGCAACCATTGCAGCGCTCGCAGCTCATGGCGGCATTTTCGGCAGGGACTCAGATCATCCAGCTTCGCCGCATCTGTCGCCGGTTCGATCTGAGCCCGGGCCCCGATGGGGCGCTCGAGGCCGTCGCGCAAGGCAACAGCGCAACGGCGATCGCAAAGTTTGCCGATCTCGAAACCGCGCTCACCTCTCGTCCGGGCGCCGCCGCTCTTCGGGCGCGCGGCCTGATCCTTGCAATCTCCGAGGCGCTCACCCAACATTCCTCCTATTTCGACGCAGGAGCGCCCGGGTGAGGTTCACCGAGATCAACCTCTTTGGCGTCTATGTCGCGCCGGTCTCTGTGATCATGGTTGCCGCCTGGTTTGCCACCATTTGGTTGCGCTGGGGCGCCGCCCGCTTTGGCTTGTTGCGCTACGTCTGGCACCCGGCTCTGTTTGTGTTCGCGGTTTACATGATCGTGTTGTCGTCGATGGTTCTGTTGGTCGCAAGATGGCCGATACCGAGCTGAGATCGCGCGACGACGTCGCGCCGAACGCGCCCGTCGCGGACCGGCTTGGCACGCCCGCCGCGGCTTCCCGCCGGCGGTCTCGCATCCGCCTCCTGCCGTTCGTGATCACGCTGATCGCGGTGGCGGCTGCCGTCGCACTCGGCCAGGCGATGTGGAACGTCTATATGGAGGCGCCGTGGACGCGCGACGGCACGGTACGGGTCTACGTCGTGACGATGGCGCCGCAGGTCGCCGGCCAGATCGTGCAATTGCCGGTTGCTGACAATCAGTTCGTGCACAGGGGCGACCTGTTGATGGTGATCGACCCGACCAACTACAAGATCGCCGTCGATCTCGCCGAAGCGGCGGCGCAACAGGCGCAGGTGACGGCGCACAACGCCGCAGCGCGAGGCGCAGCGTCGGCAGGAGCTGACCCGATTGTCGGTGACCAAGGAGGAAAAGCAGACCTATGAGAGCGAGGCGATTGCCGCCCAGGCGACCTATCAGCAGGCGGTCGCCAATCTGAACCAAGCGCGGGTCAATCTGCAGCGCACCGAGATCCGTTCCCCGGTCAACGGCTAGGTGACCAATCTGTTGGCGCAGCTCGGCGATTACGCCACTGTCGGTGCAAAATGTGATCTCGCGTGGTCGACGCCGACTTCATATCTGGGTCGACGGCTATTTCGAGGAGACCAATCTCGCTCGCATCCGCAAGGGCGATCCGGCGACGGTTAAGTTAATGGGGTATTCGCCAGGTCGCTGCATGGCCATGTCGATAGCATCGCCCGCGCAATCACCGTCGCCAATGCGCGAGCGCGGCGCAGCAAGGGCTTGGCCTCGGTCAACCCGATCTTCACCTGGGTGCGCCTTGCCCAGCGCATTCCGGTCCGCATCCACATCGATCATGTCCCAAAGGGCGTGGTACTCGTGGCCGGAATGACCGCTACCGTGCAGATCGATCCCCGACCCAAACCACCGCCCTCAAAATAGGCCGCCGGACTGTCGGTAGGGATGATCGATCGTCAGATTGCCTCGTCCCTTGATACACTCTCTTAGAGGTTGTTCAACTTGACATTTTGCGTGCTTTCGCCGCATCTGGGACGTGCTCGCCTGGAGGCCGAAGCGTGGGTGAGTCGCGGGGCCGCGGCGACGCGCTAACGCCATAACCGGCGCGAACTTTGCTCAAGGATCAGGGAAAGGAATCACGATGGCAGACGACGGAATCCTCCGATCGGGAGTCGCACTTACACGACGCCGGCTGCTGCGCTGGAGCGCTGTGGGAAGTGCGGCGGCAGTGCTGGCGCCGGCGCCGCTGCGCTACGCCCTGGCAGCGTCGACACCCGTACAAGATCGGCAGCATCCAGCCATTGACGGGCGGCGCCGCAGCGGTCGGCAAGACGGCGCTCGTAGGACTGCAGATGGCGGTCGACCGCATCAATAAAAACGGCGGCATGCTCGAACGCGAAGTCACTCTGATCGCCGAGGACGACGCATCGCAGCCCGAAGTCGGCCGCCGCAAGACCGAGAAGCTTCTGGTAGAGGACGAGGTCGACGCCAATGTCGGCGGCGTCCTGTCCAACATCTGCCTGGCCTGTATGCCGCTCTACCAGCAGCACAAGATCGTCAACATGATCAGCGTCTGCCTCGACACGACGATCACCACCAGCAAGTGCAACCGCTACAGTTTCCGCCCGTACGACTACGCGCCGGCGCAGGCGAAGGCGTTCGGGCCGTACCTCGTCAACAAGATGGGCAAGAAGTGGCACATCGCATATGCGGACTACGCCTGGGGCCAGTCGACCCGAGACGCCTATGCCGCCGGGATCAAGGAGCAGGGCGGCGAGGTCGTCGGCACCACCGGCATCCCGCTGAACACTCCGGATATGACGCCGTTCCTTTCCAAGATCGGCGGTAGCTTTGACGGGTTGGTCGTGATTTTCTTCGGCAAGGACGCGATCAACTTCATCAACCAGAGCTACGACCTCGGTCTGACGAAGAAATACAAGTTTGCCGGCGACGGCGCCGTTGCGGTGCCCTCGAGCCTGCCCGCCCTGGGCAAAAAGATCGATGGGTATATCGGCATCGACCGCTATATCCCGGTGCTCGAGGCGCCGTTCGACACGCCCTACGCCAAGGCGTTTTACGACGAGGCCGTCAAGCGGCTCAAGGACGTCGCTCCCTCCAACCCGTTGCCCGACCGGTATGTGCAATCGAATTTCGAGGCGATGAATTGCCTCAAGCTCGGCATCGAGAAGTCGAAATTCCAGGGCCGCGCCGACACGATGAAGCTGATCGAGGCGCTCGAAGGGCTCGAGATGAAGGAAGGCTACGACTTCCCGCAAGGCGACAAGACCCTGCGCGCATCCGATCATCAGGCCTTCTGCCGGGAGATCATCTACGAAGTCGACGGCGGCACCTATCACATCAAGGATGTCGTGCCGAAGGACAAGACGATCGTGCCGCCGGCCTGCCACTTCGCCGCCGCGTAAGTGTCGGCCGGCCCGTCGCTGGCCGCGCCGGCCCGGGCTGACATCAGCCCGGGCGCCGGCGTCACGCCGCTGCTGCGCACCGAGGACCTGACCATCCGCTTCGGCGGGCTGACCGCGCTCGACCACGTCAATTTCGCCGTCGAGCGCGGCGAGATCCGCGCCATCATCGGCCCCAACGGCGCCGGCAAGAGCACCTTCTTCAACTGCCTGACCGGCGTCCTGCGTCCGACTTCGGGATCGATCGTCCTTGCCGGCGTGGACATCACCGGGCTGCCCCCGAACAAGATCTCCCAGAGGGGAGTTGCCCGCTCGTATCAAATCACCAACGTCCTGCCAAACGCGACCGCGCTCGAAAACGTCCGCATCGCCGCCCAGTCGCGTCGGCACGGCTGGAGCATGTTGACCCACCATCACTCGCATCGCGACATCATCGAAAGGGCCGAGGCGGCGCTCGACGCGGTCGGTCTTTTGTCCAAGGCCGAGGAGCTCGCCGCCAACCTCTCGCATGGCGAGCAGCGGACTCTCGAAATCGCCATCGCGCTGGCGACCGAGCCGCAATTGCTGTGCCTCGACGAGCCGACCGCGGGGATGAGTGCCGCCGAGACCCACGACACGATGCAGCTGGTCCGCCGCATCGCCGAGAACCTCACCATCCTGATCGTCGAGCACGACATGCAGGTGGTGATGGAACTGGCGGACCGGATTACTGTGTTCCATTACGGCGAGATACTGGCCGAGGGGCCACCCGCCGTGATTCAGAAAAATCCGCGCGTGCTCGAGGTTTACCTGAAGACATGACCGGCGGCCGGAAATCGCTATTGGTCAAGCGCCACAAATTCGTCTTGGCCGGGCTTGATCCGGCCATCCGCGTCTTCCGGCGCCCGGAACAAAGACGTGGATGCGCGAATCAAGTCCGCGCAAGACGACTTCATATTGTTTCGTGTACGGCCCCATCGGGCGTAGGTCGCAGACCCAGTTTCCCCGGACAGCCCTGCGTTTGCGCGGGAATGACGGCAAGATGCCCGTGTTGGATCAGCCTTTGAGCAAGACCAAGCCGCTCTCGGAGCCGCTGCTTGCTGTCGACCGCATTCACACCTATTACGGTAAGAGCCACATCCTGCACGGGGTCTCGCTCGAAGTCGGGCGCGGGGAAGTGGTCGGGCTGCTCGGGCGCAACGGCGTCGGCAAGAGCACCACCCTGAAGGCGATCGCCGGCATCGTCCATCCGAACCAGGGCGATGTCAGGTTCGAAGGGCGCTCGATCACCCGGCTGCCATCGCATCGGCTGGCCCGGCTCGGGATCGGCTATGTGCCCGAGGATCGGCGCATCTTCCCCTTATTGACGGTGCTCGAAAACCTCCGGGTCGGGCTCGACCGACATGGCGTCGATAAATCGCGCAAGGCCGAGCTGATCGACAAGGTTTACGCCTATTTCCCGGTGCTTGGCGGAACGGCGCAGCCAGAGCGGCGGAACCTTGTCAGGCGGCGAGCAGCAGATGCTGGCGATCGCCCGCGCGATGATGCTGGAGCCCAAGATCATCCTCCTCGACGAGCCGACCGAGGGGCTGATGCCGCGCATGGTCTCGCAAATCCGCGAGATCATCGCTGTCCTGCACCGCGAGGCGGTGGCGGTACTGCTGGTCGAGCAAAACGTGCCCTTGACCCTCGAGGCCAGCCAGCGGGTGTATTTCATCGAGAAGGGCGAAGTGCGGCACCACGCCTTGGCCTCGGAATTGCACGTGGACGACGCAGTTATCCACCAGTATCTCGGCGTATGACATGGGCGTCCCGCTCGATCAGATCCTGATCCAGACTATCAACGGCGTCGTCACCGGCATGATCCTGGCGCTGGTGTCCTCGGGCCTCACCCTGATCTTCGGCATCATGGACGTGGTCAATTTCGCGCATGGCGAATTGTTCATGCTCGGCGCTTATGTCGGCGTGCTGACCCTGGCGGTCACCGGCAATTTCTGGTTCGCGCTGATCTCTGCCAGCGTCCTGATCGCGCTCCTGGGAGCGGCGATCTATCTGGTTACCTTGCGGCCGCTGATCGGCCGCGACCCGCTGACGACGATCCTGGCGACCTTTGGGATCTCGCTGGTGTTGCAGAATTACGCGCTGTGGCAATTCGGCCCGGTGTCGCGCAAGATCGCCGAGCCGATCGGCGGCCACTTCACCTTGTTCTATCTTGATTATCCCTGGTACCGCGTGGCCATCGCGCTGCTCTCGGCGGCGATCATCGGCGGCTTCTGGCTGTTCCTCAAATTCGGCATCTGGGGCATCTGGATCCGCGCCACCACCCAGGACCGGGTGATGGCGCAGGCGATGGGCATCCCGGTGCCCTGGGTGTTGACCGGCGTGTTCGCGATCGGCTCCGGCATGGCCGCGGCAAGCGGGGTGTTGTTCGGCCCGTTCGGCGGCGTCGACCCGACGATGGGCATCAACTGGATCTTGCGGGCGTTTATCGTCGTCGTGGTCGGCGGCATGGGCAGCCTCGGCGGCTCGATCGCCGCGGCGATCTTGATCAGCCTCCTCGAGGCCTACGCGTCCTTATGGGTCAGCCCGTCACAGGCGGTCATCGTCTCGTTCGTCGTGCTGATCGTGACCCTGCTGTTCCGACCGACCGGCCTATTCGTCGCGACACCGAAATGAGGCGGGGTCACGGCGTCGTCTTCTGGACCGGGTTCGCCGTTGTCATTGCCCTGCTGGTTGTGGCGCCGCTTGTCCTGTCCGAGTTCTGGCGCCGCTTTCTGACCGAGATCCTGATCTGGGGTTTGTTGGCGATGTCGTCCGATATCCTGATCGGCTACACCGGCATGGTATCGTTCGGTCATTCGGCGTTTTTCGGACTCGGCATGTATGGCGCGGCCGCCGCCCTGTTGACCTCGCATCCGCCTAACCTATGGCTGGCACTCGGCTACGGGCTGATCGCCGCTGCCGGGGTTGCCGCCTTCGTCGCCTATTTCTCGACCCGGCTGCGCGACATTTATTTCGCGATCACGACTCTGATCTTCTCGCAGATCTTCTACGTCGTCATCTTCACCTGGACGGCGGTAACTGGTGGCGAGAACGGGCTGACCTTTGACCAGCCGGCGCTCGGTTTCGGACGGGTGCTGTCGATCCCGTTCACCCCGACGATCCTGCATTGGTTCGTGCTCGCGGTGGTGGCTGGATCCTATCTCTTGCTGCGTCGCATCACCCAGTCGCCCTTCGGTATGGTATTGCAGTCGATCCGCGAGAATGAGGCGCGCACCCGCGCCATCGGCTATGCCATCGAGCGCTACAAGATCGTCGCGGTGATGTTGTCGGGCCTATTCGCCGGCCTCGCCGGCGTTCTCTACGCCATCCAGAACCAGTTCGCCGCGCCCGACTTCGTGTTCTTTCTCGTTTCGGGCGAGACGGTGATCTACAACGTCATCGGCGGCATCGGCACCTTGGTCGGGCCGATCGTCGGGGCCGCTTTCTTCCTGCTGTTGCGCGAGGGCCTGTCGCGCTTCCTGACCGAATACTATCTGATCCCGCTCGGCATTATCTTTATCGCCATCGTCATCTTCCTGCCGCAGGGGCTGCTCGGCTTCGCGCGCCGTTGGCTCAACCAATAAGGCTCATGTCCCGCCGCGCAAACTCTGTGCCGTTTGATTAAACAATACGCGCCGTTCTTCGTCGGAAGGCGGCGCAGAGCGACGCAATTCCTTGCCCAAATCCACCCCGCGCTGCACCGCCGGCCGATCCCTGAGCGCCGCGCGCCAGCGCGCGACATTGGGAAAGTCATCGAGCGGCTGGCCCAACGGTTTGGCGATAAGCACCCATGGCCATGATGCCATATCGGCGATCGAATAATCGTCGAGGATGAATTCGCGCCCATCGAGGCGGCGTTCGAGAACGCCGAGGCAGCGATTGTATTCGTCGGCGTAGCGCTTATGCGAATAAGGGTGCTCGCCCTGCGCGTAATTGACGAAATGGCTGAGTTGGCCGGCCATCGGCCCGAGATTGCCGACCTGCCAGAACAGCCATTCGAGGCATTCCTTCCGCCCGCGCCGGGTCTGCGGCATGAACCGCCCGGCCCTTTCGGCGAGGTGGATTAAAATCGCCCCCGATTCGAATATCGGCAGCGGCCCGTCCGGCTCGTCGCGGTCGACGATCGCCGGCATCCGGTTGTTCGGGCTGATTGCCAGGAATTCGGGTTTGAACTGGTCGCCGCGGCCGATATTGATCGGGATCACACGGTATTCGAGCCCGCACTCCTCGAGCATGATCGCGACCTTCCACCCGTTCGGCGTCGGCCAATAGTAAAAATCGATCA